>JAIXQP010000043.1 GCA_027485675.1 Terriglobales bacterium
GGCACTGGCCGTTGGCTTGGGACTGGGTCCGGGTGGTGGGGGTAGAGCTTGGGTGGTTGGCCGCGTGGTGCTGGTTCCGGTTGGTGGGGAGGACGCGCTGGCCGGTGGCTTGGGACTGGGTCCGGGTGGTGGGGGTAGAGCTTGGGTGGTTGGCCGCGTGGTGCTGGGTCTGGTTGGCGGGGGGAGTGCACTGGCCGTTGGCTTGGGGCCGGGGCCGGGTGGTGGGGGCGGAGCTTGCGGGGTTGGCCGCGTGGCACTGGGCCTGGTTGGCGGGGAGAGGGCACTGGCCGTTGCCTTGGGACTGGGTCCGGGTGGCGGGGGCAGAGCTTGTATTGTTGGCCGCGTGGTGCTGGGTCTGGTTGGTGGGGAGATCGCGCTGGCAGTTGGCTTGGGACTGGGTCCGGGTGGTCGAGGCAGAGCTTGGGCGGTTGGCCGCGTGGTGCTGGGTCTGGTTGGCGGGGAGAGGGCACAGGCCGTTGGCTCGGGACTGGGGCCGGGTGTTGGGGGCAGAGCTTGCGGGGTTGGCCGACTGGTGCTGGGTCAGGTTGGTGCGGAGAGGGCGCTGGCAGTTGGCTTGGGCCTGGGTCCGGGTGGTCGGGGCAGAGCTGGTGTGGTTTGGGTCGGCTGGGCCCCGGGTCCACGTGGTGTTGAGCGTTCGGCGGATCAGGCGCATGGGACTAGTTCAGGGGAGAGGGGAGCTTCAGCTCGCAGCCGCAGTTTTCGCCGGCGTTCTTGGCCGTCTTCTGATACTCGATCTCATACTCAATGATCTGCTTCAACTGGTCCCAACTCACGCTGCCGGCCAGACGGCGGCCGTTTACGAAGATCGTCGGCGTCGAGTTGATCTCCAAGGCCCGGCCCTCCGCAAAGTTCTTGGTCACCTCGGCCTCAGTAGCCTTGGTGTCAAAGCACTTCAAAAGATCCGGGACGTCCAGCTTGGCTTCAACGGCGAAGCCTTCGAGCTTGGAGCGGAGGTTTTCCAGGGTCGTGAGCTCCTGGTTGGCGAACATCCAGTCGTGGAAGTTCCAGAACTTGTCCATGTCCTGACGGAAGACGCAGCGGCCCGCAATCGAGGCCGGCTTGGCCCAGTTATGGATCTGTTCGAGCGGGAAGTCCTTGAAGTAAACCCGGACCTCCTTCGAAAAGGCGGTGGTCAGGTTGTCGCGGATCATCTTAGCCTCTTGCTTGCAATAAGGGCACTGGAAGTCCGAGAAGATGACGACCACGACGGAGGCGCCGGGGGTGCCGTAGCCAGGCTGGAGGTCGGTCTTGAGGAGGTCGAGATCCTTCTTGAAGGGGTTGTGGGCGGCTTGGAAGACGGTACCCTGGATGACCTGCTCGCCGTTCTTCGAGACATAGAACTGCTGGGTCTGGCGGGCGGCGCCCATGGAGCCGGTGACGGAGACAGAGAGGAGCCCCTCGATGGGAGAGGGAACGGGATCGGAGATGGCGACGTTGATCTGTTTGGGCCAGACGTAGAGATGGCGGATGTAGGCCTCCATGGTGGGCTTGTCGAGGAACGACTTTTTGGGGGCCGGGGCCGGAGATTGGGCGAGGGCGAGCGAGGCGAGAGCGAGCGCGAGAAGGGCCTTCATTCTAACTTCATTATAGGGGGATGGCCGACGTTCAGAGCGGTTCCACCTGATCGCTGAGCAGGGCTTCGAGCGCCTCCCGGCTGAAGAGCGCGTTATCCGCGGCGATGAACTCACAGCAGTACTCGCGCCGATACTTGGCGGGGTTTCGCTGCTCCTGTTCTAAGAGAAAGCTGGCTGGAATGCGCTGGGGAATTTCGGCAGCGGTGACCCGGACGCGCCGCCAGGGTCCGCCTTCGGCGTGCCAGAGATCGTAGAAGAACCCCGACTGGCCCTTGGGTGTGGACATGATCCAGACAGCGCCATCGGGACGGGTGGCCAACATCGGCATGAGGGCTTCGAGGATTTCGTCGCCTTTGAAGAAGGCGGCCTCATCGATGAGGATTAACGCCGGCGCCGAGAGGCTACGGACATGATCCGGCATTTCGGAGAGGCCCACGATGCGGGAGCCATTCGGAAAGTGGACGGCGAGCTTGCCCCGGCCGCCGCCATGGACTTTGAGGCCGAGCCGGGCGACGAGATCATAGATCTTGTTGGTGAGTTCGTTGGCTTGATCCTTGACGGGCCCGGCGACGATGATGAGCGTACGGGGAAACCAGTTCGCCAGCCAGATGGCCCGGATGGCGGCGATGACCGACTTGCCCCACTGCCGGGAGGTGAGGAGCAGCAACCGCCGGTCCTCCCCATCGAGGATCGACCGCTGGATATCGTCGGCCCAGAAGTTGAGGGCCTCGGCGGCCCAGACGGAACAACGCGGAACCTGGCCGGGCGTGGGATGCCCCGGCGGACCGATGGGCGCGCCGAGCGCCGCTGCGGCCGGCTGGCCCGTCAGGGCGGACCAAGCGGCCTGCAGGTCCGTTAAGCTTGGCTTCGTTTTTCTTTTTGGCATAATTGAGGACCACCTCCATCGGTCGGTTTGGGCGCTGGCCCTTATTGTTCAACGAGTTGAAAGCCATCGGCCGATGCGGACGGGCTGGAAGAACTGGCTTCGTTTTTGGGTCCCGGCTCGGTCAATTCGGGATGGCGGCGATAGAAATCGCGCTTTTCGCGGTCGAAGTCGCGCCGTTCGATGGCCATGGATGCGGACGGAAAGTGTTTCCGCAGCAGGATGAGCCGATTTTCATTGGTGCTAATGGTGCGTTCGAGCGCCTTTTTGACGCGATGGTGTAGCTGTTCGACCGCCGGATGGTTGGCCTGGTCGCTATAGACGAGCAACTGGCCGAGCAGTTCGGCGACTTCCGGGCTGTGCTCCTGTTTGGCCTTGAGTTTCTCCATGAGTTCGTTGTTCCAGAAGGCCGTGAAGAGTTCGTCGAAGGTGAGACTGCGCCATTCGGCATCGGCGATTTTGCGAACGGCGATGGCCTCGGCGAGATTGTGCGGCTGATAGTCCTGGATCAACCGCTCATGGAGCCGGAAGAATCGTTGGCGATCCTGATTACAGAGGACCGCCGAATGTGGCGGCACGAAGTTTTTGAACAGATGGGCATGTTTGCCGTCTTTGAGGCTGTTTTTTGCGCTGCGCTGTTTGCCTTCGGGTGTTTTGGGCCCGGTGCTTTTCTGGGCATTGGCCCGGTTCACTTTGGCTCGATCTTCTGCTGAAAGCATGTCTCCTCCTGTCAGCCAGTTTGGGCTAGCGCTGGGGAGAGAGCCGGGCAGGGGGACCGTAGGTTGAAGAAAAGAAAGGGGAAAAATATTGGGATGGCGCTTTACCGTATGCAAGGCGTGGCTTGCGAGGTAGCATTGCCCGATGAGTTCGAGGCATAGTGGCATACGTTAGCCGTATGGGGACCGAAAGCGAGCAAGAAGGAGTCGATGCCCGGGTGTGGCTGCCGATGGGGCGTGGATCTAAACTCGGGTTTCGGTTTCGCCCGCGAGAAACAAAGACAAGGCCTGGCCCAGCCTATCCCGGACGTCACGGAAAAATGCCCGGATTGTGGACCGGGCATTCCGATGGAAGACAACCGGCCGGATTGCTCGAGCGTATCCCACGCGAGACGTTCCGAACCCCTGCCCGTTGGTGAACCGTTGCTCATCCTGGTGCTGGGCCGCCCCCTCGCCCATGCCGCCTTTGCTGAGCCGTGAAACGAACTCCGACGGAATGGGTTTGCCGCCGGGCGTACCGGCCAGCGGGACCGGTTATCGCTTACTCCAAGGATTCAGGATGGAAACGCCCGTGCCTAGGAAGTCTGCTTCGTTGCGGGTCACCAGCGTCATTCCGTGCACGAGCGCGGTGCCGGCGATGAGTCCGTCCCGCACCGGGCGCGGGTCGGGCACGTGAATCCCGGCGCTGCGCAGGGCGACGGCGGTGTCCACCGGCAACACCCGCCCGGCGAAGGTTGGCAGAACATGGTTCGTAAACCAAGCGCGAAGGAGGGTGCCTTGCGCCGCGTCACGCCGCTGCAACTGCAGGATGCCGATTTCGAGTTCCTGGATCGTGATCGCCGAGACGTAAAGAGCTGATGCATCGACGCTGGCAGCCCACTCCGCCACATTCCGATCCGCGGCTCCGCGTTGGACCTTCCTCAGTTCCGAGACGACGTTGGTGTCGAGGATGTACATCAGGAGAGTTCAGCCGGCACCGCGAGGTCACGGGGATGCGGAATCTCGAACTCGATCTCTTCGACACCGGGCATGGCCAACAGGTCGCCGATCTTCTGATGCGAGGCCGCCAATCGCCGATACTCTTCGATGTTCAGGAGGACATGGGCAGGCCGCCCGCGGTCGGTGATGAAGACAGGGCCGTCGTTGGCGGCCTTCTTGGCGCGGCTCGCATCCTGATTGAATTCCCGGCTCGAGAGTGTCGTGATGGCCATGTAGGTATGTTACTACAAGTTTAACTGCGGTATCCGGCGCCAGTGCCGGCTGGCCGCAAACCCAAAATGGTTGATGCAGTAGCACCGCTGGTGCGGTTTCGATTCGGATCCTGAATCGCTTTGGAGGGCCGCCGGGACTGCTGGCACCAGGAACCCGTTTCGGCGTCCGCCCCAGGCGTGTGAGGGTAGCGGCCGAGCCTTTCGTTTCTTGCGCTGGCCGCTGAGGCTTTTCCAGCCTAGAAAAACTCGTCGAGGCAAAGGTGGAAGTTCAGCTTGCGCTGGTCAACGCGAGGCAGGCCGTAGGCGAGGAGGAACTCGCGTTGGAGAGCGGGGCCGAATTCGGCGAGGTTGTGTCCAAGGATGGCGAGGTCCTGGTAGGGGTCGGGGATGTCCAGGCGGCTGGTGTCGAGGAGGCGTGTGACGTGGCCGCGGTGGAGGAAGATGTTGTCGAGAGAGAAGTCGCCGTGGGTGACGACGCGGCTGACGTGCGCGGGCACAAGGGCGGTTAACTCGGCCCAGACCTGGGCGGGGGTGTGGCCTTGGCGCTGGTCGTCGAAGTCGGCGGCGTCAACGAGGCCAGCCTCCAGATTGTGGCGCGCCTGGCGCAGGCGGTTGGGGTGATCGGCGAGGAAGGGGCAGGAGTCGATGGGCAGGGCATGGAGCCGGCGGAGGAAGTCGGCGATGGTGCGCACGGTGGCGGTGCGGCGGCGCGTTGGGGCGATTGGGACACGAGGCACTGATAGGCGGGCTGGCCGGGGAGGGCAGACGGTGATTGAGCCATTGGAGGCCGGCGATTTCATCTTCGATTTGCCGGGCGAGGCGGCCGGTGGCGGACTTGTAGAAGAGGGGCGGGCGGCCGGCTTCGAGAGGCGGTAGACGTCGGCGCCGGATTCGCCGGCGGCGACTTTGGCGGGGGTGTAGCCGTGGAGGGCTTGCTGCAGCATCGGGGAGCAGTTGCCTTGTTGTTGTCTTTGGCTTGGCTCCTGGCCGCTGGGCGTTTCCTTCTGGTATGGGGCGGCCGACGGGATGGCCGGTGCCGCGAGGGGGAGCTTGAGGCCGGGAAACCGGGCGATGGCGGGTTTGCTTGGCTTTGTTATTCTGTGAAATTCATGACGGGAACGCGCATTTTCTGCGAAGTTTCCTCAATTTTTTTGCTTGTTTCGGCGGTGGGTGTTCCGGCGGGCAGCCGGCGGGCAGCGGGAGCCTCCTCTTTTCGAGACAATCGAAGAGAGGGCATCGAAGATGATTCCGTGGAGTCCCGAAGAGGAACGGCTGATTGCGGAAAAGATCGAACGGGCACTGGATCAATTTGATCGCGGAGAGTTCCTGACTGAGGCCGAATCCCGAGCCGATCTGGAGCGACGGAAGGCCGCGTGGCTGCGTGACCAGACGCGTCGCTAGTGTTGCGGTGCGAAATGGATGCGGAAATCCTCGCTGACCGTCGGCGGAGACGGTGTCCCTCTCACGGAATGCATCGAGCTCATTGCCTTTGGGGCCTTTGCAAAACGTAGGCTTGCCAACTGTGTACGGGACCGTTCACAGGGCCAGAATTTGGTGCAGACGTTCGAGAACGAATCGAATTCGCGACTGACTGATAGCATCGGGCAGCAGATAGCCTGAGAGTGCGTCCTCGAATCTTGTGTTAGCCAGGAGTCGGTTAATCTCTACTTGCAGGAAGGTGACCAGGTCGACGGGTTCTTCTCCCACCTCACGGATCACGGAGGGGCGTCCATCGAGTACGGTCACCACATCCTCCAGATCCTTACTGGCGAAGAGATCTCCTTGTCCCCGCCCTCTGAATGCTTCCAGCTTGGTCGCAAGAAAGTAAGGGGCCGTTATTACGCGAATCTCGACGCTGGCGGAAATCCGGTGGATTGCCGCCGCCTTCATGGCCGCCCGGTACCATCGACTCGAGAACCCGAGGATATTGTCATCGAGCGGCATGACATCGAGGACGATCGATTGCTGAATCCAGCGGCACACCGGTTCGCCCTGGGTTGTATCTTTGGAAAATCCAAGACTCCGCAGCCGCTCGCCAAATGCAGCGTACTGAGCATAGGAGAGGATTTCCGCAATCGCGTCGACGTCGACGGTGACCCGAGGCTCTCCGCCGGCGGGATCGGTAATCAGTAAGCCGGTGACGGCACCACCGACGAAGACCAGTTCGTCCAGCAAAGGGCCGAGTAGTTTGGCGGTATCGATTAGGTACTTGCGGTTGCGATCGTTCCTGGCTTGTTGTGTAGTCGCTGACTCAGCGCCTGGGCGGCCAATTTTCGCTCGCGTGGCCGGCCACTTCTGAGGGCATCCGCCAAGGCCAAGAGCTCGTAGAACTGAGAATCCCTCTGCGCGGCAAACGGAGCCGTTTTGTACAGGGGGGCGAGGGCAATGCCACGGGTGGCACCGTCTGGACTTGGCCACACTGGAATCGGTTCGTTGCTCGGCGCGATGATCCTCTGTAGCGGATAGGCGGCGTACGAGGTTGGCGTTCCGCGGGTGAGTTGGCCCCGCTCGGCGGGGAAGACATACTGTAAACCGTGCACGAGAAACTCTTCGACGGCCGCGAGCTTGGGGCGATTCCGCAATTCTGGTCCATGCAGAAGGTGGCAGGCAGCCGCGCGCCTCACGCAGGCGTGAACCTCTGACGCGCTCATTTGGAGTTCTCCGGCTAACTGGGCATACGGGGGCCGTTGTGAGCCGGCGGCCACAATCTTGAGCACCACGAAGACATCCTGAGGCTTCAGGGCCATCTCTCTATTCTATATTCGCGAATCGCGAATAGCGAACGGGGTAGCGCTTCTGCTGATTTCGGTAATGGTGGTTCCAGAGGCTGGCCGGGCGGCAGCGGCGGGTTGACTGGATCCCGGAACGCGGGAGCATCGTCTTTTCGACACAGATACAGAGGTTGTTGCGATGACCATGACGCGGATCGCCTAACAGGAACGGCTGATTGCGGAGTGAGATTCCTTCTGCTTCTTCGCTCGTCATTCTGCAGACTCCGAACGTATCGGTTAAGTCATCCCCAACGCCTTCATCGCCGCTGTCATTGGATCAGAGAAGAAAACGGGGTCGACCCGTTCCACGATGTCACCTGAAACTTCTAGGAAGTTCCGCTTGTTTTCAAGCGGGACCAGCGCCTTCCGTGCGCCGTTATCCATTGCCACCTGCAACGGCTCAGCCAGGGAGCGCATCGCTTTGATATTGCCCTGGATGCTCAGGTCGCCTAGGATAACTAGTCCGGCCTGGACCGACTGCCTTTTCAACGCAGAATATATGGCAACGACCAGGGCGACCCCGGCCTCGCATGAGACCTGATTGCTCAACAGGTCTATCGCTTCAACGTGGAAGTCGGTCGTATCAACCTGCTGGCCGATTCCCATTTTCACCTTCTGGCCCAGAAGATAAGCGAAAGCTCGGTTGATAGATTCCCGCATTGGCCCCTCGACGCCGCCAGCGATCTTCAGTTTGCCCGTTCCTGGCGAAGTGCCAACCTCCAGCCGGTACAGACCCACCTTGGCTTGATCGTTTACCGAGGCAGTGTAGACCGATCCTGGCGCTAGAGGATCGAGCGAGATCATGTCACGACCGCCTTGCTCGGGAACGCCTATAAACTTCTCTTCTCGCGTCTCATTGTCGATCATCGAAAACGAAGTCTGATGAAACTCGAACGCGCCCATTTTCTTTAGCTGCTCCTTTACTCGACGACGGCCTTCGAGGGCCAGTTCGAGCAGTTCTGCGACTTCATCCTTCGACAAATCGCCGTTCGGGTAGATCAGCTTCACCAGTCCGGAAACTGTCTTGCGCACGGCCTTAACGTCACGGGACTTCAGTTGCGACCCAAGGGAGAAACTGTGGTCGAAGAGTTCGGTGAATGTATGCTTACGAAGTTCCCGCAGAGCCTCGGCCAAGTAGTCCACCACGAAGCCATAGTGGGCCGTGAAGAAGTCTACCTTCATCTTCGGCATCTCCCAGCCAGGGATGTAGAAGTGGATGCGATCCAGGAACGCCATGTCCTCTCGGATCACGTCGGGCATCGGCATGAACAAGTGCGACGACCGCACCATCACTTCAACAGGCTGGTTCGTGTTTCCGAACATGGCAATGGAAGCGGAGCCGGAAAGTGAATCCTTCCCTCGTGCGAACGTCCCCGATTCGCAGTAGGTCTTGAGCGTGGTCACGACTTCCTTCGGCATCTTCTGGAGGTCGGCCACTTCATCGAAGCCGATGGCATCCCAGATTCCCACGAGGCCCATCTTTCCGGTGGCCATGTTGAAAAACAAGTTGGCAACTGTGGTTGGTCCCGTGAGGAGGATTGTGTACGGCGACAACTCCTGATACCCATAGCTCTTGCCCGTTTCGCGTGGGCCGAGTTCCACCAAGTTGTAGTTGGCCTCAGCCAGCGGAATCAGGCGCACCAAATAGTGCAGCTTCTGGCGGCGGCTAAAGTGGGAGGGTTCCAGACCAACCGTGCGAATCAGCAGGTCGATCCATTCGTCGGTGGAAAATTGCTTGCGGCACGCCCGGTACTCTTCGAGATCGAACGTCGCAAGTTGGATAGGTTTCAGGCTGTCGATCCAGAACGGACTACGTTTGCCCTTCTGCTCCTCGTCGTATGAATGCCGAATGTCCACCTGCGCCCAAATCCCGCCCATGAGCAGGCGGTCGTAGTCCCGCAGAAAGTGCTCGGGGATATGGACGTACTTGTGGCCGAAGTTTTTCAGCTCAGCCCAGTGCTTGTCGTCGTCGGAGACATAGCGCACCTGTACTTTATCGATGAGGGTGTGCTTCCCCTTGTCCTTCACCATCGACTGCGCTTTGTTGGCTTCATCGGGGCGGACGAAGTTCGAGGACAGAGTGTTGTTCACGACCTTCAACCCGGCGTCGATTGCCACGGGATCGTCGGTAGCACAATACTTCCCCAGCAGGTATTCAAGAACGAAGACCGGGACGTTGGCTCCCACCTTCACCTTGCGAACCAAATCCTTGCGAACCACTTTGCCCGCAAACACGGAAGCCGCTTTTTCGTCCAATTCAGGCATCAGGTATCCTCACATCGAAATGGCGACATCAACCGTCAGGGGAGCCGCCAGTTCCGCTCCCGTCGTGGCATCGAGCAAGTAGAGTCCAACCGTCTTCTGGGAAATCTCTTCGGACACCATCACCGTCACGGTATTCGGATCGATCTGTTCGTTGTTGGTTGGGCAAATCTTCAGCTTCACTTCGCCTGTCGCATCCTCGAATCCGTACGATGCGCTGACGGGAATCGAGACGCACTTCTTGTTGGCCCGTAGTTCGATGCGCACTTTGGGCGGTTCAAATCCGAACAGGCTCGACTGGCTCCCGGTAATCTGCACAGAGAAGAATCTCGTGGTCAGCCTCGCCGTGCCTGGCGTCAACAGCCATTGAATTCCGGTCGATTGCGGTAGCGCCTTAGCAGTCGAGTGCATCACGACCACCGGAACGATCAACTCTTGAGGCGACAGCCCACCGTGAAAATACGCTCGCCCTCCACCCTTCGACTTGAAGCAGGCAAAGGTCCACGGAGTTGCAATGTCAAACTGGCTGTCTACTCCCAACGACGCCAGTGAGGTCCGCAGATACGACGGTTCCGCCGTTCCGCCAACGCCTACCCAGACCCGGCGATGCAGGTCTTCAACCTTGCCGCCTGGGGCCTCGATCTTCATGTCCTCTCCGATCTCGTCGGCGAACAAATGCCCGTGGTCTGCGACCAGAACGATGTTCTTTATCCCGTGATCGGCCAGCACTCTAACGCCTCGCCGCAATTGGCTCAGTACGCCGTCGATCTGAAGTCGGGCTTGTGCCATGTTGTCGGCTTCTCCCAACTCATCGATTTCTTGCGATGTGATCAGGATCAACTGCGAATTCTGAATGCCATCCTTCACTCTCTTGGTTGGCTTGGGCAGAAGGTCTTCGAGCTTCGCATCAAAGACCGAAGTGCCCGCAGTTTCTTTGAGGAATACCACCCGATCCTTGCGATCCTTGATGACCTTACCATTGATCTCCAGTGCCAGCTTACCGCCGCCAACCGCTACCACCTTTGCCGATTCATTAGCCTCGGGCAATAACGCCGCCATGCCAATTTCGGTGATCGTGGGGATCGTACCGATGGCAGGCTGAATCTCCAATTTGAAGTCGTCCTTCAGTAGCCTCGACAACTCACGAGCCATCTCGAATCGAAGGGCATCGATCCACACATATGCGACTTTGCCTTCGCTGAGAAGGGGCTGCACCTGTTTGTGGAAAACATCCCGCTGATAGGCCAGCCCTTTAATTGGATGCTTGGCTTTCTGGAACGTCGTCACGAAGTGCTTGGCCAGCGCTGACCCGACCTCCGTGTAGCGTTGTTCGGCCTTCGTGATGAGCTTATCCAGCCCGTGATGATCGTCTCCCGCTCCGAACTCGAAATTGTACTTACGGCTTTCCATGTTCCGGTGGTGTGTGTCCAGCAAACACCAAGGGTCATCCTCGTCGGCGTATGCCTTAACGAGGGCCGGAACCGTCGACGGGGCGTTCTTGATTGCCTTCCCCACACGGTCGGCTTCGATCAGAACCTCGGCGGCGGAAGAGATCAGCGCCCATCGAGCCTGGATCGCTGGAATTACGTCAGCCCAGAATCGGGAGAGGCGAGCCTTGGAGAGTTCCAATAGCGCCGCTGTCGCCGACTTCAGCAGTTCGCTTTCGACATGGACCATCAACGAACATTCCACACCCAGGAATGTTTCGTTCTCCTTGAGTGGTTCAACGGCTACTGCGATCTGGCCCAGGCCAAGCTCCTGCTCGACCTTGTTGGCCACATTCACGTAGCTGTCTCGCACATCCCGGCTGTTTCGCCAAGTTCGAGCGAGTCTCACGCAGGCATCCACGCCGTTCGTCGTTGACGCCACGGGAACGGATGACAGGGAGGCAGGCACGTGCTTCTTGAGTGCGGCGAACAGGTCCGTCATCAGGACGTGCCGCCCCAAACGGACCCGCCAACTCGTGAGTGTTTCGGCAGCAGGAAGTTCAACGTCAAAGCTGATTTCCAGCAAGTGACGCAGTTCCTTGCCGCAATCCTTTTTGCCGATCTCCAGGTCGTAGGCGCCGCTGTGCAGGAACGCCAACCCGACTTCTTGCGGATTGGCTGAACCGAAGACCAGCGCCAGTACTCCCGTTGAGATGTCCTTACCCTTGTCGGCCAAGGCATCGAGATCAGCCAGCGATAACTTGCCCGACTCCACTTGCCGCTCGATCTCAGCGACTTGATCTTCGCCCAAGATGGGCTTTAGGGCATTGCGGGCCACGACCGACAGCCGAGTGTTGCACGCAGGAGGTTGTTGCCGAGGTTGCATGATCACCCCGGCGCAATCGAGTTCGATCAGAGCACTGCTGGTTTCGTTTCGTTCAATCGGGACGTAGACGACGAGCCGAGGCGCTTGCTGGTCGTTCAGCAAGTGATCGATTTGCTGTCGCAAGCGGAAGAAGCTGCCGTCATACTGGACAACCGTGGCACTCGTGATGGAAATTTCCGCTGCGGCTTTGGTGTAGGCTTGCTCGGGATCGTACCAGACCACCAGCCCTTTTTCATCGACCTGCTTGGCAATGAGTTGAACGAGAGAATCGGTGACGACGGGCACTACTTCACCAATCCTTTCTGGCGAAGTTGCTTGCCGATGGAGGACCATTCGTACTTTCCTTCGAGGAGTTCATCCCAGTAGTCTTTCGCCACTTTCCACGGGACGAGTTCGTAGAGCGGGGCGATATTGAGGACTACGCCGTCGTTCAAGTCAGGTTCGAGATGTAGGTCTGCTGCCCGACGAATTTTTTCTTCAAAGTCTCTCAGTTCGGAGATGAAATCTTCCTGCCGCTCGAGGTCCTTTGCTAGTCTTTTGGCTTCCTTACCCGAATCGCCCGTTCTTGTTTTCTCTGTGCGAAGGGACTGCAGGCGGTCCTCCTCCAAACGAAGCTTCGGTTCAACATAATTCACCAACGCCTTGAACAAAGAATCCTTGTCGAGTCGGCTGTAGTAGAACCAAATGGCGTAGTTTCTCTTGACCGATTGGAGCAGCCAGTAGATCGGTGCCTTGCGGCTTCTCTTTGAGTACTGGGCTACGTGATCGTCCCAAAAGCCGCCCCTCCCCGGTTTGCGAAAGTATTCTCGCAACTCTTTGACTCCAAGGATTTCACAAGCCTCAGCTTCTCGTCGCTCGGCTTTATCTTCCCAAAAAATCTCAAAACTTCGCCGTGTACGCCCGACAACATCATTTGGATGTCCCGGATCGTCGACCAGGATGCCAGCCCAACCAATCTCTATGGGATATCCCTCAGGCGCAGTCCGTGCTGGAAGTCCATTGGGCTCTAGCAACATGCCCGGAGCGCAAGGAGGCACCGCATCGAATGCCGAGAACCTCTCCTTGCGTTGTAACCCCTGCGCTCGCAGTCTTATGTCTGCACGTCCTGTTGCGGTCATCACGGCGTATGACACCAAGTCCTGCACCCAGAGTTGAGGAGACTGTTCAACGCTTTCCCAAATACCTTGCAGCGGCGTTAATTCCTCACGGCGGCTCGTCTCCAACAAGACAAGAGCCTTTGTCTCATCACTCAGTCGAAACGCATCAAAGACACCCTCGTCAATCTGCTGCTGGAGTTCTCCCAACCTTTGGGTGCTCTTCTTAAGGGCATTCTCGATAAGACCAATCTGATCTCGAAGTCTGGTCGCCCTTCCGGATGTTGGCTCTCCCTCTTGTGGCAATTCGCTCTCTTCTGCGAACGGGAGGGTATGCCATGACAGCAGCGCCGGAGATAGGAACAGAGGTGAAGTTGATACGTGGGTGGCCCATCGACGCTTAAGCTCGTACGCCTCTTGCGCTGCGGAAATAATTGCCTCTTTTTGCACGGACTGGCTGTAAGGCAGTTGCTTGATGTACCCTACGTGCTTGTGCTGGCCGCAATAAGTGTTGATCACGAAGGAATAGAAGCGTGAGTTTAGAAGCGATAAGGCCCACCATCGTTCATCGTCATTTCCTGAGCAGAAAAACCCTAGGCCTTCGACCGTAAAAATACAATCGTCTGGCAGTATGTGGGCATTCAAATCATCGGTGCGCTTTGGGAATGACACTCCACGCTGGAAGTAGTACGAAACGTTCTTCACAGTGCGGGACCATGACTTGTATATTGCCGCTTCAGCCCTCTTGATATCCTCGCCGTCCGCTCTCCAGAAAAGCAGCAGGTCCAAGTCCCTATAAAACGGCGCAAATCCTCCACCGTTGGCAAGAGTCACGTAGGAGGATGCTTTTCCGACTACGTTAGGAGGAACCTCTGCACGAAGGCGATACCAGCGCCATGAATCGCTGATGCCGAGGCCCTGGCGAGCAACTCCTAGCGTCGGCTCTAAGCGTTCTCCTTTTTCAAATAGCTCCCACAAGTCCCGTGGAAGATCATAAGAAAGCGAGCAATTCGGAATGGAAAGAAAGCTTTGTCGAATATGCACGAATCGTCGGTCGGATGGCGCTTCGATTGGCGTGCCTTTAACTGCCTCGAGAAGATCAAACCCTTTTCCTCGATAGCATACGACGGCTGGTTCACTCGTGCGCCTGACCGTGAAAGCTGCTGCTTCCACTTGCGCACCGTCTAAAACGTCCCACCCCAAATCTGCGAATGCCGTCAGCGGAGTTGCGCACGTAAGAAGGCGCTCTCTGAACGACCCGTAAGATGATTTGACCCAGGCTGTCTTGTCCACGATTGCACCTTGTGCGCCTCCTTCAGTCAGGAGTTCGATGGCTCTTAGCACAAAAGCGCAAAGAATGTTATTCGAATGTTCTTCATAGTTTGCAGTGATGTAGTCACCCACCCCTGGCGTACTTTCCCCGAATGGCGGATTCATCAGCACTACGTCGTAGCGCCTTTGGCACATGTCCACAAACGCAAACCCACGCACAGCGTCTTCCGAGAAAAGCCGCCGCCGGAAGCGTTCGCCGTTATGCGCCGCCTCAGCGTAGCGTCGAAGGGCTTCGACGAGCTTTGCTTCAGCTTGCTCGAAGAACTGCGTATCGGTCACTCCCGAAAAGTCGAATCGTTGTTGGTTAGGTGCGGGTTTGATCTCATCAAAAAGACTCTGCTGTATCGAGATAGGACCCGCCAGCCATTGCCTTTTCGCTTGAGCAATGGTTTCGTGAATCTCTTTCTCGATCTTGAGCAGAGAGCCAGCCTCGCCAGCGAGCTTCATCTTATGGAAAACAACTTCAACTAGCTGGCCAAGCAACCTTGGTTCTAACTGGGCGATAAAATCCTTGAGCATCGGCTCCTCACCCGGCATTGGTTCGGCACACACAAAGTTCGATCGGGTGATCTTTGGACGCTCTTTCTTAAGTCCCATGTCCTGATAGGCTCTCTGGCAGCGGAGCCACATGGCCAACGCCGCAATTTGACTGCAGCGAAGATCGATGTCGACGCCGTGAACATTGTGGGCGAGTATCAATCGAGGAACGTCTCGTTTTAGAGCGTCCAGCGTGGGGTAGTCCCGTTGAAGGGCTGGTGCAAGCTCCTGATCGGTGTAGGCCTCCTCATAAATCACTTGGAGCAGGTCAAAGCAATACAACAGAAAATGTCCACTACCAGAAGCAGGGTCGAGAACCTTCAGTTCACGTGGGTCCTTCTTCGGGCGATGTGGGACGTGAACTGGGAGGCTGAGGAGTTCTTCTTGCGAGAGATCATTACGGCCCTCAGCCGTTGCCTTTGGTGGTTGTTCCCCTCGCTGCAAAAAAACTTCATTCGGACGGCGAACCATGTATCGGCACTGCTCTCTGAGCTTGGTCTGTCCTTTTCTCATCTCATACCAAATGCGACCCAAAGTATTGTCTGTGAGGAACTCGACCACATAACGGGGTGTGAAAAATTGGTTTCTGAAGGCCAGTTCGTAAGAGTTGCGTGGTGCTTGACTCCCTCCCTTTTTGGGGTCTCTCGCTGCGTCTCGCAATTCCTTTGGCGTGAAATACTGATACACCCACCCTATGGTTTCGTCCTGCGACCAAATCTTCGGCCATGCCTCTCGCAGTTCGGTCTCTTCGGGCTTGATTCCTCCGTTGTTTAAAAGGCCAAGTACATCATCGAGGATGGTTTGCTTTGGGTACAGCCTATTTGCGGAGTCATCGGGATTGAACAACACGCCGATCTCTCCGGAGAGTAATCCACCCAACCAGTTCAAGAAGTGCCGATAGGCGATGTCCTGATGCCCGGTGTTGTAGAGCCGCTCGTCATCTGGATGGTCGGCCAGATAGAACTTCACGCCGTTGGAATCGATGCCTCGGCTGACGGCCTCTCGGAACTTTTGTCCGCCAATGTAAACCTCACGAGCCTCCATCATCTTGTAGGCGCAAAGTCGATTCAGGTGCGTGAAAGCAATCTCCCGCACCAACTGGTCGAGCGCCTCTTTGGGCTTGAATCCTCGGGCCTTGATGTGGGTGAAGTGATCGAGAATATCCTTACGTGCGCCCTGCTCTTCCTCGGTCAAGTGTGTCATCGGAGCGCTCGGATCAGCGGTCACGTGATCCTTCTTGGCGAAGATGCCGTACTTCCCCTCAAGCTCCTGCGAGACCGATTCTTCGAGCAGTTTGCGACACTGCGTTACCACATTGCGGAGCCTGTTGCGAATCTCTTGGTTCATCTCACACCGCTCCTTGCGGATGCGCTTCCGCACCCTGTTCTTTCAGTTCCTTCAGTCGAGCAGTCACGAGATCGTCCAGCGCAAGGCAAACCACACGAATCGTCTCGACGGCCTGCTTTGCCCAAGGGAAACCGATCTCCTGTGCCGAGCCAGCGGGGTCATCCTGCGAGCGGTCAGCCCGATGCACGATATCGTTGCGCCGCTTCACTGTGCTGTCGATTGTCTTCTTAATCTCATCCTCGGTTCGGCCGAGCTTCTTTGCGATGAGGTTCCACGGGTTGTCGAGAGCGAGCAGCACACCCGTGACGTGGATGCCCCGCCTGCCATTGAGGTAGCTGAAGTTCAGACTGCTAATCATTTTGTTGGCGACAAAGAGCGGGTCTGGATCGACCAGAATGCGAACAGCTTCATCAAGGTCGAATTTCAACTCTTTGAACTGGTTCTTGAATGCCTCGTCGTTCTTCGGAACGAAATCTCGTCCTCGCAGCCGGATCACTTCAGCGAGGTTGGCCCTCAGCAAGATCGGCAGGTACGTTTCCAACGCAGTGCTGGCAGTAACAACGGCCTGCCGCAGTAGATTGCATAAGGCGCTTCTCTTGATGGAGGAAGGTGGGACCTCGGCCAGTTCCCGAATCAATCCCAAGAAGATGCCATTGGAAATCACCAGCAGGCTCTCGTCGGCCTCCGCTTTCACGAGTTCTCGCAGCGAACGCACCAAAGCCTCTTCCGTGTTAAGAGCGTCATGCTCCAGCAGCCGAAAAACCTTTAGCAGCAGGTCCGCAGGCCGGATGTTGTCTTCAAAGATTTGCCGAGGACTGAGCATGATTTACTCCAGAATGATGATTGCGCCTTCATCGATGTACTTCTGAAGTGAATCCCGTATCAGGGTGAGTGCCTGTTCCAGTTCAGGTTGGGTTTGGATGGGACGATTGAAGAACTCCGAGACTCGAACCTTCCGCACCGGGGCCTTCTTTTCCCCGCCTAGCGACATCTCTTGCAGCTTGACCAGCACCGATGACTTCAATCCATCAACAGCGCAAAGATCGGACTCCATCTCGGTCAGACTGGCTTCTCCTAACGATGTGCCCTCTGCGACTGCCTCTTTGTCTTCGGGCTTGCCGACCCGCCCTTGAAGAGGCGCTAGTAGGGAGGTTGCCATCCCCGGATTCGTTGCTTCGAGCGGCCCCCACTCCTTTCGGTTCTTGATCTCTTCAATCGCAGACTCGTACGCCTTCTTCCGCCGCTCGAACAGATCGCCGTATGCTTGCTTGTACGCACCCAGGATGGCATTGGTGCTTTCAGAAATTTCATTCCAGGAGTCGATGAAATGCTCTGAATCCAGCATTGCCTTCAGTTCGCTGACCTGTGTGGCAATTTCAGGCGACGAGGAATGTGATGCAAGCCGCTGCCAGACTTGCTCTGTGGCCAATCGGGACTGACGGAGAAGCGCAATCGCCGCACCGTCGAGCGACTCCCGTATCTTCCGCACCTTGTCTCTGGTCTCACCAAATTGCGCTCCGTTCTCGGTGAGAATCCGCACGCAGTCATCAGAAGCCGACGACTGAATGCCGAGGAGAGTTTGTTGGAATTCCGACAGCAGCGGCAAGATCGGAAGATGGTGCGCCTCGCTGGTAGCCTTCAGAGGGTACAGCTTCTCCAGTTCCTCCGCAGCCACCTTCTTGAACGCCGCTGCGATGGCTCCTTCCTCAACATCGACTTCCTCTCCAGTCAGGTCCTCCAATTGCTGGACGGCCTGGGTGAGCGTCTTCAGGCCGACCGATTGCCGAGGAGAGAACAACGACGACTTGAAAGCCGGATTGCTGTTGAAGGGCGTTCGTGACGCCGGGTCTTGGTAGTTGTGGAAGCGGTTGCCCTGGAAGGTGACTTCAATCTCGCCCGCCCGGAATAGGGTGGCAAGAATCAACCGCAATATGTCACGTTCCCAACCATAGGGCGTGCCGCCGAATCTTCTTTCAAGCGCCTTCCCCATGCGAGTATCCTTGTTGCCGTAGCTGTGCTCGCTCTTGAGGTAATCGAGCACTTCCTTGGCGACCGGGGCGCTGGTGCTGATGACGTTCTTGGGTCCGTCCTTCACGACTAGTCCGAGACCTTGCTCACTGAGATAAAAGACAGATGGCAATGCTTTTAGGTCGGCAGCTTTGAGGATTTGTTCGGCTTCATCTCCCTTGATTGACCGAGAACCCATGTGCAACTTCGGATACAGATCAGGCACCACTTGGCCGAAGAGCTTCCTGAGAATCTCGCTGAAACTCTTGCCCAGTGCGGACGCATCCCTCTGAATGCCTCGGAACATGCCCGTTCCACGTTCCAGGGCCTCAGTCAGCTTATCCCGCAGTCGTGTCTCGTAGCCGTTCTTGGAATTCTTCTCATCCTGGAGACACGTTGCCTCGTCTGCGCTGATCCTCTGCTGGGCGCTGAGTTGGCTGTACTTATCCACCATCTTGCGTGAGGCGTGAAGTTGACCCACCAACTCATCGATCTCGGGCGTCAGGCAGAACAGCCAGTAGAGATCGTTCTCGTGAGACTTCTGTTGGCTGTCGGTACGAACCTCTTCGATGCGCTTCGCAAGTTCGTCCGCATCCTCGGTGACGCTCAGGTTCAATGGAATCTCGCCCTCATCGCCGATGCTGGTTCCATCAGCACTGACACCGATTCGGAAAGAACGGTTCTGATGTCGGAAGGTCTTAAATTCCGGCTCGTCGAAGATTTGTTGCAGGGCAGTTCGGACGAGTTCATTCCGCTCACGAGGCTTCGGTTCAAGATAGCCTCGGCGCTCGGTCTCCCAGTTCTTCTCCTGGGCCGTCTGGAGCTTCCATCCTTCTTCGGTATTGCGGATGAACTGAGCAGCGTTCAGGCGTTTTACCGCCCCTTGCACTTCGGAGAGGGGTGTTGGCTTGCCGACCTCATCGACCAGAACCGCAGCCAGATTCTCCTCGGTACGGGGTAGATCACGAATGAATTCGAGGAGGCAGATGGCCTTGGCTACTCGCAACGCCCAACCGTGATCTTCTGCATCATTCTTGAATCGCTCGGCGATTTGATAGATGTCAGTCCGCTTCTCATTCGAGAGGTTGCCTTCAACCAACTCGAAAACTTTGTCGAGCGTCACCAGCGCTCCGATTGATTTCTTGGCGAATGCTGTTCGGTCGGAGACCAGCATCTCGTAAGCCTGTTTGATGATGGTGCGGTTGCTGCCGCCGTAATGCCGTGGAGCACCGGGTTGTAGCCGGATGCCTGACATGATCCCGATGCAGAGGTCGATGTAGTGCGGCGGATACGGATAGAAGTGGATGAAGTCGCTTTCGTTGATTTCTGTTCGGCGGGTTGTTCGCTTAAGCCGCAGCGCATCATTCAACAAGCCTTGGTTGGCAGAGAAGAGCTTTTGGAGTCGGGTTTCGGCTTCCGGCTTCTTGGCCAACACACGCTTTGTGGCGACCTCCCTGATGTCGGACGGGGCAAGATCAACACGGTGGCGGAAGCGGTCCTGCAACTTGGCTAATTCGACCCGCTTCGAGTCAATGGCGGCAACCACTTCGTCCAGCTTCTCCTGGGAAGTGACCACGATCCAACAAGGCGCAGTGATCTTGTGCTCTTTCAGGAGGTTCTTGCCGACCTTGCCGAATTCCTCGATGGTCGCTCGCAGGTCTTCAATCTTGTCGCCGCTTCGGGCGACGTGCTGGCCCACTTCGTCGATGATGAACACGAGAGCCTTATTCTTGCGGCGACGACCCCAAAGCTCGAATGTTCGCTTGACGACTTTGCTAACCGAGATCGAGGCGTCCCGATTCCGTTGAGAGTGGGACCACGAGTCCGCAGTGGGATAAACCTTCGGATCAAGCTCGTGAAGTATAAGGCTCGCTCTTGAGAGCTTCTGCGCCCCGGCCCGCACTGTATCCCAATCCTTGTTCAGCAGCTTCTTGCAGGTGGCCACGAACTCAGGCAGCTTTCCTTCCGCTTCAAGTTCGATCTCCAGTTCTGCAATGTCGAAGTCTTCCGAATACCCAAGCTCACGCAAGAGGACCGTGTACATCAATTCCGCAATGCGCTGGGTGACCTTGCGGGTGTCGGCCTCCTTCGCCACTTCAAAGAGGATGACTTCGGTGGGCGTCTTTGCGTTGATTAGGTCCAGCAGGTCGCTGGTGCGCTTGTCTTGCAACTGGCCCTTGAAGAGATCAGCAAATTTCTTTCCGAGTACCGTGCCGTTTTGCAGTGCGTAGCCGAGGTTCTTCGCAAATGAACTCTTACCGGACCCGAAGAAGCCTGAGACCCAGACGCCGACACTCTCGTTGGGATCGCTTGGAGCATCGGCGATGGCCTTGAGGAGTTCATAATACTGTTCACGGATGCTGTCCGTGGCAACGTATTCGGTGATCTCTGCGTAGACTGATTGCTCGTCGGCCTGATCGACTTGGATGATCTCCTCGATCTTCCGATTGAGGTCACGTGTTAGCAGATCGCCAATGGTCTTCATTTGATCCCGTCTCCGTTAGCCATAAATTTTCACCCGATAGTTGCCCAAAGCATCCCGGTCCTTCAAGTCCATGAAACGTAGGCCCGTCGTGCCCTCGATGGACCCCGGATAGAAGAGAACCGTCGTCACCTTTGTCTTGCCGTGCATCTTGTCGAGGAGCATCGACATATGAAAGATACCGGGCGACATCGCAGCCACACGGGTTAAAAACACGACCGAATTTTCGGGATTGATGGAAGCCAGCCGCTCTGCCATCAAATCCCACAGCGGAACCCAGACTTTGCTCGACAGGTACGTGGTCACCTGCTGCTGTGCCTCGACGAAGCCTCGCTGCCGTTCCAATTCGATGACGGCCTCCAGCCCTTCGTCATCGTCCTTTTGGTGAACCCTTTCGAGTGCGGACCAAAGTAGTTCAGACATTGGGATGATGTGAACGTCTTTTCCGTATGCCCCGAGGCGACTTGTCAACAACTTGATCTGCCAACGAAGTGCCCACTCATCCTTGGGGTCGTATCGCATGATCGCAAAAGGGAGATCGTGGTAGACGCTGACCCTTGGCGGCTCGGCGACGAGATCGCTTTCGAGAAGGGCAATACTATCTTTGAGCGAGGACATTCGAATACTCCTCAAGGGTTTCAGCGGGAAAGGTGAGTCGTGTAACACTCCCGGCGACGTGGTACTCCAGCAGGTGTTGCTGGTGGGCCTCAAACAGGAATCGTTCTACGTCCCCGGGATGCAAGAAGAAAAGCCTCCAATCAGGCAATTCGATCAGCTTGGCCCCGGAGGGCTGCTGCTTCTTCAGGTAGAAAACGGTATATGCGAAGGCTTCGATCGGGAGGTATACAGGAACGATCCTCTTATTGACAGCCCCTTGGAGGACACCGAAATCCCTCAGCGTTGAAAGTAAGCCCTGAGCAGCGTGAACCAAGGTCGATTCGGACCAACGGCTGGTCATTTTCCCTTCATCGACCCACTTTGCCAAAGTCCGTTGGAACTCCAGCACATTGATATCAACCAACCCTCGCTCGAACATCGGCAAGAAGATGTCCGTTACTACGTGATGCAGTAGTTGGTCCGCCCGAGCGGCGTGAAAATACAGCACACGTTCCAGAGCGGCGCTCGGGAACTTCCTGCTGACGAATGTCACCAAAGCTATCGTGACTGAGGGTTCGCTCAGGTACCGTTGTCGGAAAATTCCCAGGATGTCCTCCACTCGAGAGCGTGAGGCTTTCCCAAGGAGGTTCTCGTGGCGCATCCTGGCGAGGTTGTCCTCGACGGGCTTCTGAATATCCCAATTCGAGAGCAAGGTTTTCGTGTCGCCGATCAAAGCTCCAGCCTTGATGATTCGGGACGTGTATGGAGTGGAAGGCACAATCTGCCTACCCCTATCGCTGGTGATCACTGCCATCTGCCTAACGCATCCTTGTTGGCAAGTTCGCCTTGGAAAGCCCCTTGCAGTTCCGTTCGATCATCTCGGTCAGGAGTAGCGAGACGCCGGCTCGAGCACAGTCATCTCTTGCCCGAAAGCAGGCGACCCTGTTGAGCAATTCCCAAAGGTCGGAAGGCAGACGGGCCGAGTTGTCTTGTACGGACGTTCGGAATATGCTGGGACGGCTCGTTCTTTGGCCATCTTCAGAGTCTACCTTTTGTGAATTGCTGATTGCTGACCGGTCAGGATGATAAGACGATCTGCCCTGGGAGGGGCCTTGAAATATCGCACCGCAAAAGCGCCGTGGTGTGGTGAAGTTCCCCTGACGAGATTTGCTCAGCGGTTGAACGGCCAAGTGTGAAAGCAGCGGATCAGATGGACTGGAGGGTTTCTTAGCGCTGCGGTCGCGGGGGCCGAGGGTGGCCCTGCGCCCGGTGGGCAGGACGTCGATGGGGAGAGTTTACGGATTCGGTTACTCTGGCCAAGCTGGTGATGGAAGGCGAGTGAAACGTCTGACGCCGACTCGGAACGGACATCTCACGGACCAAGAGGAACGCCGCGTGCAGGCGAAATGCGCGAGGGGACGCTAACAGAACGCCAGTGATATGGTCCGCAGCGCACTGAGGACCTTGGACGGGACATTGAGTTGCATCATCATGAGCATCTCGATCAGTTCGACGGAGCCGTTGGCATTCTGGCCCTAAAGCGTTAAATCCCAGGGATTTGGGGACAAAGTCCCCAATCTCAAGGTCCTGGTCCACGCGCGATCATTTCGAGAGCGCTTTCGAGTGAAATCTGTGGTCGATCCTTGGCCGGATTGTTGGCGTCCCTCATCGGCGGGATCGCGGCGTCCCCCGAGGTATCCCGTGGGTGCCATAGTGACGCGGTCGCCGGCTAGTGGCGTAGGGCGCACTGGAACCGATTCGTGGTTTCACTGGAAGGCGGCTGAGTGCCGCATACAACTCGGCAAGGGGGTGGGCGCACTGGATACCGACGACCTTTCCATCCGCGACGCTCCGCAGCAGTGGCCAAGCTCTTTCGTGGTGGGGATGGCTGCTTTCCGCAGCCGCTACCAAAACGGACGTATCGAAAATTCCCTCACGAATGGGAGGCTTTGCGCAGATTCAAGAGCCACTCCTCTCGAACCTCTTCGACCACGGTATCCCAGTGGGCACTGGCCTCGGCCTGGCCCTGGTGCACCCATAGCCCATCGACTTTCACCACGGCGGGGACCGCTGGCAGGTTGGTGACGGTCGGGGATTCCTGAGGCGCCAGAGTCTGCACGGCGGACTCAATGAACTCCTCCAGCGAACGGAAACGGCCAGCCCGAATGGCGGCTTCGATCGCCTGTTCCTGATGTGGTTCCAGGGTGACTTGCATGCGCTGAATGACCTCGTCCCTACGATCCCACTGTAGCGAATTTCAGGATCTCCGAGGTTGTATCGAAATGTAGCCGAGACCGGCAGGCCGGAGACGGTTTGCCGATTGCGTTTGGCGGGCGGCAAGTCCGTAGCCCAAGCAATATATGCTTTGGCAGCTATAAAAGCCGAATCGATATGTTTTAACCGCTAGAATAGCTCGCCGCTTGGCTTCGGCAAGCCTGTTTCTTGTGGTTGTACCTGTTGAGGGCGGGACCGGCTGCACTCCGTTGGGTGATCTGAGACCAGTTCCGTGTCAGACCGGCGCGGGGCCGGCGACGGGAGCTGTTTTGGGCTATCGCCCCTCGCCAAGTGGACAGGAAGGTGATTGGCAGACCGTGCTGACTCGGTTATTCTGCTAACAGAGTCACGTCAGGATAAGGGCCACCGAATGAATGGGAATCTCACTGAGGATCGGGAGCGCTGGGAATGCGATCAACGAGAGTACGAGGCGAAGCTAACGCGGCTGCAATCCGCGATCGATGCGGGAGATGCCAGCGGGACTTTTGATGGCGATCCGTTTGAGGGCCTTCTCGAAGGGATGCGGCGGCACCGGACGGCAGCGGAGTGAGCGCGCGGATATCCGTTAGGTAGGTTGGGGCGCCGGCGACCGCATGTCTGGTGAGGGGGAGACGGTGTTACCCGGCTTCGAGTGACTCGCCAGTAGAAAGGAACCCGTGCCGATCCCAATCCGGCCATGCCCCGGCTGAGGATCCGCGCTGGTTCGTCAAGGGTTCCCGCCGGTGCGCGTTGACGGGGGCCGGTGGATTTGCCGGTGACGGCATCGGCAGGCAACTGGCGGATCTCGGGGATATCCAAGAGATCGATCTGACTATCCGGGAGGGTGGCCAGCCGCCTTAATTCACTCCGCGTTTTCTCCGTGAGCTGCTTCATTGAAAATGTTTTCGTGACGACTGGACCGGAGGGCACGGATCGTTGGAGAGCTACTGGGCGGAATCGAACTCGATCCCGAGCATGGCCACGTTCCACTGTCTTTCAGATTAGCGCGGGTTCGGTTTGCTGGTCTTTCCGGCTCTGGGTGGCGATTGGCGATGGTTCGCAGCGCGCCGGGCGTGGCTCCGCCCGCGGTGTGGCGGTGGGGGGGAGTGGGTCGGCGATACTGACGGGATTCATTGATCGCTCCACCACCCGACGCCATTGCTTCCGCCCCGCCGCGCGCGCGGCGGGGCTGCTAACGTTTTGCTGGGAACGCTTCTCCGTCGGACACTGCTGAGGCGACCGATTCCATGCTCAGAGAATGGCTTTGGGATGACAAAATCCAATACGATCTTAAAGTCGGCCAACCGCGGACTGTCCCGATGCCCGATCGTCCAACGTTGCCAAGTTGGCGAAGCCACTATCTCTGACTGCTTGGCCCAAGACCACTGAATATACTCGGCTGTTTATGCCGCGCGGTAGATCAGGGCGTCATCGATGAAATGGCCATTGATCACGTTTTTGGAAAACCGGATTTGGGCTATCCCTGAACCCGTCCGCACAGCGGCCTTCATCAGCCGGACCAGGTCGGCGTCCGCGTCCAGGACCCCGATCATCGAGAGCGGGATTCCTTCGTCGCTTCCGAGTTCGTCGATGGCCGTCTGTATTTTCTGGTAGACCGAGCGGGGGCCCTGGGTGCTTACCTCCGGTGAGGCGAAAAACAACCGCCACTCGTTCACCTCCGGCAGAAGAAACCACAACGCCGCAACGACGGGTAGCCCGCTGGAATCGAGTTTGGCCGTGAGGCTTGCCCCTGCTTCAATCATCCGGTCCGTCAACTGCTCTGTTGCCATTGTGTCCTCAGCCATCATAGAACTCCACTCGACAGGGCCGCGCCCGCTGCGTGCATCTCGCGAGCCTTTGCCTCCGCGGTCGAATGCTCGTACCGGTGGCCTCGGCGGTGTCCTGCACGATTCGTACGACGGGTTCCATGGGCATGTGCGCTTTTTCGGTGAGGCGGCGGAGCTGATCCAATGAGATTTGCTCCAGGTCCCGGCTGCCGCCCAGGGTGAGAGCCAGCTTGTCGTTCGGGATGTAGGGTAGCGTGGACACAAAATCGTAAGCGGGAGCGAGTTCGGGCGTGCGGGCGTCGGGATACCGGAGCGACCAGTTCTTGGGATTCATATCGGAATTGCCAATCAGTACCGAAAAGGTCAGCCGCCGGATGAATTCGTAGGCCCCCCGCTCCCCCGTCTCGGCCCAGAGAACCCGGGCGATGTTGCCGTAGCTCACCCCCTTGTATTTGTCCTCCGGAAACTGGCCGAAGACCTGCGCGAAATCCTCCCCATGGACGCGGCCACCGTCCGGCGCGCGGTGAAAGCGCTCGACGGCCAAGGCGTTGCCTTTGATGGCGGTCCCCTGGAAGGGCAACCCCTGAATCGCGGAGACAGGGACGAGTTGTATCCGCGAGACCGCGATCCCTATGGCGCGCGCCAGTTCCAACATGGCGCACTCGTTTTCGGAGACCGCGTCAAACGTCTGGGAGGGAAGCTTTACGATCCAAGAGCCGCCGATGCCCTCCGCAGGCACCGTCAGCCGTCCGCGCGCCTCGAGGATGGCAGAAGACTTTAGCTGCACTCCGGCGAGGTAGAACCGCAACGGGCGGCCAGCAGGAAGAACTCGCGCTGCGGCAGGACGCCGGCCCGCTCGGCGAGGTAGGCGCGCAGGTGGCCCTCTGGCAGCAGATTGGCGAGGTAGGACGGGACCCTCTGGCGGATCAACTGGGGAGCGGTGACCAAGCCGCCGGAGCGACAGGCTCAAGGTGGGCGCTCCGGATCGTCGCTGTAGGCTGGATCAATGGAAAAGAACTGGCGCTCGCCGGCCAAGCGGGTGAGGGCGCCGATTCTTCGTCCGTGGAGATGGACGCCCAGGGTGGTCAGCGTTTTCGGATCGATCCGCATGGTCAGCCTTCGCAGTTGGGGCGGGGCTGGCCGGCATCGTCTTCGTCCGGTTGGTAGTGCGGCCGCTCGTCGTCCTCAGGCGTGCTCTGGCGGCGCTCGTGCAAGACGGCTTCGACGAGGGGAACGAGATCGCGGGGGACGAGGACCAGGCCGTGGCCGAGGACGCGAACGAGATCGAGCAGCGTGTCGTAGCGGGCAACGACACGGCCGGTCTCGATACCGGAGATGTGAGTCTGGGGGCAGGCCGACGAGCTGGCCTAGTTCGGCTTGGCTGAGACCCTTCTGGAGGCGGGCGGCGGGTAGCGTGCCGGTTCGGTGGCTCCTCTGTAGTTATGTAGCAGAGATAGTTTGGTATCTGCTATTTCCTATTTATCCAATGCTATGTTGCGGTAGCTGTTTGAGGATCTATGGCTTTGCCGCGGCATGAGATTCCGGTGACCTGTTCCTCGCTTCCTGCGTGAACCTTCGCAAGGCCGCAAGAACGAGTTGTAGCGGCCTGATTCAGAAGGGCTGCAAACACTTTGTAGCAGGGATGCTATGGCTGGGGCGCAACGGCCGGAGGGGAGACGTCGTGCCCCGTCGTGTGGTATCCGGTATGGTGGAGAGAGGAGGCGCGAAGCCGATGACGATTGAAATCAGCAGACCCGAAGTGGAAGCGCTCATTCTACAGCGGATGAAAACCGGTGCTTTTTCGAGCCCCGAAGAGGTCATTCTTCACGCGCTCCGCTCCTCAATTCCAGAGACGCGCACGGGTGCGGACTTAATCGCCGCCCTGCAGGCCTGCCCTGATCCGGACTTTGCGATCGAACCTTGCCGTGACCCTATGCCGGTGAGAGACGTTTCGCTGTAATGGCTTGGCTTTTCGACACCAATATTCTTTCGGAACTGCGAAGGCCGAGGCCGGAGCCGAAAGTTGTCTCGTTCGTCGAGTCCTTGCCCCTTCACCAGATTTACGTGAGCGTCGCTACCCTGGCTGAAATTCGCTACGGCATCGAACTGGTAACCGACGTTGCCCGGCGAAATGATTTGAACGACTGGCTTACCCATATCGTCCGTCCCCTGTTTGACGAGCGGGTTGTGCTGATCACGGAAGGAATCATGCTGGAATGGCGGCGCTTAGTGGAGGAGGGTAGAAAAGCCGGTCACACCTTTTCTCAGCCAGACCTGCTGATCGCAGCGAGCGCGGCTCACCATGGGATGACGGTCGTAACTCGCGACCGTCGCCAGTTCGATAGGGCTCGCGTAACAGTGATCAATCCTTGGGAAGGGTAACGGCGATCGGATATTCACCGACTGCGGGTGCTTTGGGGTGCAGGGCGGAATGGGGAGGGTACGGGGATCTTTACGGCTACCAAGACCGGCGGGTTTCCCGGGACGATCGAGGGGTTTGCCGGGGGCGACTTGGCGGGTTAGGGGACCGAGGAGAGGTGCGCCGGGAACGAGTTCCTTGCCGATGGCGTTGGCTTCGCAACCGTCGATGGCGATGGTGCGGTTCAGGACGGGGTCGCGGCCGGATTCCGCTTGCCCATGCCGCTGCTGCCGAGCGGTGGATCGGCGATACTGACAGGATTCATGGATCGCTCGACTACCCGACGCCATTTCTTCCGCCAGGCCGCGCGCGCGGCGGGGACCGCTAGTCTAACCTCCTTTCTGCTTGCGGCGGTGGAACAAGCCGCCTCGATCGAGGCCGAGCCGGGCTCCACGTTCCTCGATGCCGAACACGTCGTCATCCTCATGCAGGAGAACCGGTCGTTCGATCATCTCTTTGGGACGCTGCGCGGGGTCCGCGGGTTTGACGATCCCCGGGCGGTGACTCTGCCCGACCAGAACCCGGTGTGGCTGCAAAGCGACGCGGCGGGTCGCGCGTTTGGGCCGTTTGCGCTGGATCTGCGGAATTCGAATGTCACCTGGCTCGGGAGCCTGCCGCATTCCTGGCGCGACCAGATTGACGCCTGGAGCCAGGGCAATCACGACGGCTGGCTGGAAGCCAAACGCAGCGGACGGCCGGAATGCAAAGCCATGCCGTTTACCCTCGGCTACTTCTCGCGGACCGATTTGCCTTTCTACTACGCCCTGGCGGATGCCTTTACGGTTTGTGACCAGAACTTCTGCTCGTCGCTGACGGGGACGACGCCGAACCGGTTGTTCCTGTGGAGCGGCACCGTCAGGGAGCCTGGGCAGGCCGGGGCGCCGGCGAATGTGCGGAACTCGGATGTCACCTACGGGGCGAACGCGCGGTGGACGACGTTTCCGGAACGCTTGGAAGATGCCGGGGTGACTTGGAAGGTCTACCAGAATGAGCTGAGCCTGCCGACGGGGCTCGACGGGGAGGCGGAGGCCTGGCTCGCGAACTTCACGGATAATCCGCTCGAGTGGTTTGAACAGTATCAGGTGGAGGCTTCGGAGACGTTTCGGAAACATGCGGCGGCAGAGTTGCAGCGGCTGCCGCAGCGGATCGCGGACCTGGACGCGCAGATCGCCGGGGCGACGGCGGGGACGCCGGCCATGGCGCAACTGCGGCGCCGGAAGCTGAACGCGGAGAGAGAGCAGGCGTGGTTTATGCAGGCGTTGCGGGAGAGGCCGCGGACGGAGCGGCAGCGGCGGCTGCATGAGCGGGCGTTCTGCACGAACGTGGGGGATGGGGCGTACCGGAGCCTCGAAGAGATTCGCTACCGGGATGGGGGCGAGGAGCGGCGGATGCAGGCGCCGGCGGGGGATTTGCTGTACCAGTTCCGGAAGGATGTGGCGGAGGGGCAGTTGCCGGCGGTTTCGTGGGTGGTGCCGCCGGAGCGGTGTTCGGACCATCCGGGGTCGCCGTGGTACGGGGCTTGGATGCTTTCCGAGGTGCTGCGGATTTTGACGGAGCGGCCGGAGGTGTGGAAGAAGACGATCTTCATTCTGACTTACGACGAGAACGACGGGTACTTTGACCATGTGCCGCCGTTTACGGCGCCGGATCCGGGGCGGGCGGAGAGCGGCAAGGTGTCGGCGGGGATTGACGCGGGGGTGGAGTACTGGCCGCTCGAGCGGGACCGGGAGAAGCGGCCGGTGGGTGAGGCGCGGGGCGGGCCGGTGGGGTTGGGGTACCGGGTGCCGATGGTGATTGCGTCGCCGTGGAGCCGGGGCGGGCGGGTTTGTTCGCAGGTGTTTGACCATACGTCGGTGCTGCAGTTGCTGGAGCGGTGGTTGACGGCGAAGACCGGGCGGCCGGTGCGGGAGACGAACATCAGCGCGTGGCGGCGGACGGTATGCGGGGATTTGACGGCGGCGTTTTCGCCGGCGGCGGGGAAGGCGGAGGCGGCGAAGTTGCCGCATGCGGGGCGGGAGACGGTGCTGCGGGAGATTCATCAGGCGCGGTACCGGGGGCTGCCGGGCGGGTACCGGGAGGTGAAGCGGGAGGAGGTGAAGGGGTGGCGCGGGCCGCGGCAGGAGCCGGGGACGCGGCCGTCGGTGGGGCTGCCGTATGAGTTGTATGCGGGGGGCGGGTTGACGGCGGACCGGAAGGCGTTTGCGTTGACGCTGCGGGCGGGGCGGGCGTTTTTTGGGGAGCGGGCGGCGGGTTCGCCGTTCCATGTGTATACGCCGGGGCGGTTTCGGGGGGAGTTGACGGGGCGGACGCGGGCGTATGCGGTGGCGGCGGGGGCGGACGTGACGGATGTGTGGGCGCTGGAGGGGTTTGGGGAGCGGAAGTACGCGTTGCGGTGCCATGGGCCGAACGGGTTTTATCGGGAGTGGACGGGGAGCGCGGGGGATCCGGAGTTGGAGGTGACGATGGAGTATGGCCGGGACGGGGCGGGGCGGCCGGCGGAGACGGTGGTGCTGGTGGTGAAGAACCGGGACCGGGCGCGGGGGTACCGGCTGGAGGTGGCGGACCGGGGGTATGGCGCGGCGGGGCGGGGAGTGACGGTGGCGGCGGGGGGGGAGGGGCGGCTGGTGATGGGGTTGCGGAAGAGTTTTGGCTGGTATGATTTGGCGGTGACGGTGCGGGGGCTGGAGGGGTGGTTGCGGCGGTTCGCGGGGCGGGCGGAGACGGGGCGGATGGGGCAGAGCGATCCGGCGATAGGGCGGGGATGAGGGGGGCGCGGAATCAGCGGAGGGCGGTTTTCGGGTGAAGGTATCGCCCGCGGTTGGCTGCGGCGGGGGGACGATCTCGCCGAGGTGCGCTCTGCTGAAATCGGCGACGGGACCCGATGTTGCCGGCTGGTAGACAGGCCCCTCGCCAGCTGGCCGGGTGAACCGGCACCCGGTTATCCGTCGCCGGGTTGTGGAGCGTGAACGTGGCTGGATGGCGGCGCGTCCTGGTGGCTGATGGCGGGCGGGCGCGAGAGGGCGAGGAGGGGGGCGACGCCGACGGGTTCTTCCTGCAGCAGGGGAACGACGGCGTAGCGGTGCGCCTGCTGGAGGGCTACGGCGGCGATCTCCTTTCGCTCGTTGCGGGCGCGGGCGAGGAGCAGAGGCGAGTGGGGATGGGCTGCCGCCACACTATTGTTGATCACCCAGGCCCAGGGTTCGATGCCGGCGCGACGCAGGTCCGCTTGCAGGACGGCGGCCTCCAGGACGGGGGTGGTTTCGGCTAGGGTCACGAGGAGAATTTTGGTCTGCTTCGGGTCCTGCAGGCGCATCATGGGGGTGGTGATGTGGAGATTCTTGCCGGCGAACTGGCGCTCGATCTCCCGGTGATAAGCGCCGGTGGCATCGAGGAGCAGAAGACTGTGGCCCGTGGGGGCGGTGTCCATGACGACGAACTTCGTGCCCGATTCGCGGATGATGCGCGAGAAGGCCTGAAAGACGGCGATCTCCTCCGTGCAGGGGGAGCGGAGATCCTCTTCGAGTAAGGCGCGGCCCGCGGCGTCGAGAGAGGCACCCTTCGTGTTCAGGACATGCTGCTGGTAGTTTTCGATCTCGACGTGCGGATCGATGCGGCTGACGGTGAGGTGGTCGAGCGAACCGTGGAGGGTTTCGGCGAGATGAGCCGCGGGGTCCGAGGTGGTGAGATGCACGGGCAGGCCGCGGTGGGCGAGGCCTACGGCAATGGCCGCGGCCAGCGTCGTTTTGCCGACGCCGCCTTTGCCCATGACCATGACGAGGCCATGGTGGTCCGCGGCGATCTCGTCAATGAGAGCCGCGAGGCTGGGGGCTTCCAGTTCGAGGGGCGGCGCCTCGTTCTCCCGGGCGGCGGGCTCGCCTTCGGTGAACAGGTGGCGCAGGGCGTCCAGCCCGACCAGATTGAAGGGCTTGAGCGCCAAGGTATCCCGAGGGAGGGCGCGCAGGACGCTGGGCAGGGCGGCCAGGGCGGCCTGTTCCCGCTGGCAGATGGCGGCGGCTAAGGGATCGAGGGCCGCTTCGCGGGGAGGGAGAACGCCATTGATGACGAGATACTGCTGGGAGAGGCCGATTTTGGCGAGTTCGGCGTGGGTGCGGGCGACTTCGCGGAGGGCGGAGTCCTGGGCACGGGCGACGAGAATGAGGCGGGTCCGTTGCGGGTCGGCGAGGGAATCGACGGCTTCTTTGTATTGGGCGCGCTGCTTTTCGAGCCCGGCCAGGGGGCCGAGACAGGAGGCGTCGCCGCGGCCTTCGGCGAGGAAGCCGCTCCAGGCGCCGGGAAGCTGCAGGAGGCGGATGGTGTGGCCGGTGGGGGCGGTGTCGAAGACGATGTGGTCGTACTCGGCGGTGAAGGTGGTGCTGGTGAGGAGCGCGGTGAACTCGTCGAAGGCGGCGATCTCGGTGGTGCAGGCGCCGGAGAGCTGCTCTTCGATGCCCTTGACTACGGTATCGGGCAGGACGCCGCGGACGGGGCCGACGATGCGGTCCCGGTAGGCCTGGGCGGCGGCCTGGGGATCGATTTCGAGGGCGGCGAGGTGGGGGACCTGGGGAATGGGGGTGATGGTGTTGCCGATGGGGAGGCCAAAGACCTGGCCGACATTGGACGCCGGGTCCGTGCTGACGAGCAGGACGCGGCGGCCGGAGGCGGCCAGGTGGATGGCGGTGGCGCAGGCGATGGAGGTTTTCCCGACGCCGCCTTTGCCGGTGAAGAAGAGGAAGCGGGGCGGCTGGGTGAGGAAGTGCATGGGGAGGGGGCTTAACAGCAGGTGGTGCCGGAGCAACAGGCGCCGGCGGGTTGGGTTTCGGGGGCGATGGGGAGGAGGCCGGCCCAGCGGGTGAGTTCGGCGCGGGTGGGGTAGCGGCCGGCAAGGGCGACTTCGCCACGGAGGAGCACGAGGGGGAGGGCGGGTTCGCCGGAGCGTTCGAGGAAGCCCTTGACCGTGGGGTTTTCGGCGAACGCCATGGGCTGTTGGGCCAGATTGAAGCGTTCGATGGATACTCCGTTTTGCTGGGCCCAGGCGACGTCGGCTGAGAAGTTGACCAGGGCTTGATCGACGTCGACGCCGCAGACGCCGGTGCTGCAGCAGAGGGCGGGATCGAAGACCTGGATGGTGGGCCGGGGCTTGGCGGCGGCGGGCTTGGCGGCGCGGATGAAGGCGCTCATGAACTTGCCTTCGACGGCGGCGGCCATGGCATCGACGTCGACGCCCTGGCCGGTGAGGAAGGAGCGGGCGTCTTCGATGCTGTAGACGCGGGAGGGCTCGATGGCGATGCCGGTGAAGCCGGCGGCGGCGAGTTTGGCGCGGTATTGCTCGTCTTCGAGGGCGCCGGCGATGCAGCCGACCCAGAGGAGCATGTTTTGCCGGATGTCTTCCGGGACCTGGCCGCGGACGACGACATCGGAGACGGCGAAGCGGCCGCCGGGTTTCAAGACGCGGAAGGCTTCGCGGAGGACCTGGTCCTTGTCGGCGGAGAGGTTGATGACGCAGTTGCTGATGATGACGTCGACGGAGTTGTCCGGGAGGGGGATGTTTTCGATGTCGCCCTTAAGGAACTCGACGTTGGGGATGCCGGATTTTTGCTGGTTTTCGCGGGCGAGGGCGAGCATGTCGTCGGTCATGTCGAGGCCGATGGCTTTGCCGGTGGGGCCGACGCGTTTGGCGGAGAGGAGGACGTCGATGCCGCCGCCGGAGCCGAGATCGAGGACGGTTTCGCCGGGTTGGAGTTCGGCGAGGGCGGTGGGGTTGCCGCAGCCGAGGGAGGCGAGGACGGCCTTTTCCGGTAAGCCGCTCTTCTGGGCTTCGTCGTAGAGACCGGAGGTGATGGGGCCGGCGTCTTCGCCACAGTTGCCTCCGCCACAGCAGGAGGCGTTGCCGGCGGCGACCTGGCGGGCGGAGGCGCCGTATCTTTCTTGGACGATTTCCTTGACGGTGTTCATTTTGAGGCTCCTTGCGGGTTGGGGGTTAGGGTTCCGACTTGATCTAAGGCGGATTGGAGGCGTTCGGGGGTGAGTCTCAGCTCGGCTAGCGGCAGCGCGAGAAAAGCTTCGATGCGGGCGCGGAGGAGGCGGTAAGCGGTGGAGAAGGCCGCGTCGATTTCGGCGTCGGTGCCGGTGGCGTGGGCGGGGTCGTCGACGCCCCAATGGGTGCGCATGACGGGGCCGAGGTAGACGGGGCAGGTTTCGCCGGCGGCGCTGGCGCAGACGGTGATGACGAGATCCGGGGTGACGGGCAGGTTATCCCAGGACTTGCTGAGGTAGCCCGCGGTGGGGATGCCTTCGCGGGTGAGGAGGGCGAGGGAGCGGGGATGGACCTGGCCGGTGGGTTTACTGCCTGCGCTCATGGCCCGCCAGCCGGCGGGGGCGAGGTGGTTGAAAGTCGCTTCGGCGAGGATGGAGCGGCAGGAGTTGCCGGTGCATAAGAAGAGGATGTTCATTGGGGTGAGGTGGGGTTTGCGGGGGCCGGGCAGCAGACGATCTGGTGGGGTTCGATGGCCTGATTGCGGGTGCAGCATTCGGCGTAGAGAAAGGCCAGGAGGTGCTGGAGGGCTTCGGTATTGGCGGAGTACCGGAGGAAGGTTCCTTCGCGGCGGACCTTGACGAGGTCTTCGTTTTTGAGCTTTTCGAGGTGATGGGAGAGGGTGCTGGGAGGGATGGCCAATTCGGCGCCGATGTCGCCGACGATGAGGCCTTGGGGGTGGGCGCTGAGGAGGAGGCGGACGATGCGGAGGCGGGGTTCGGTGCCGAGGGCGGAGAGCATGTCGGCGTAGCGGGTGATGAGTTCGGCGTCGTTGGGGTTGGGCTCGGGGGTCTCTCGTTGCACGGTAATTCTACAATAACCGAAATATAGCGATTGTCAAGCCTGATCGCGAGGCGCCGGGATATACTGCGGGGAATTCTATGGCGACTTCGACTGGTTGGTTCCGTCTGGCGGCTCTGGTGGTGGGGAGCGGTTTGCTGGTGGTGGCGCAGCGACAGTTGTCGCTTGAGGCGCGGTTGGAGTTGGGGACGGCGCCGCAGATGCCGGTGAAGGTCTATCTGCTGAAGGAGGATAAGCCGTTTCGGCTGAATCCGGTGGAGGCGATACTACCGATTAAGAACGATCTGTTCTACCGGGACAAGCTGTGGCAGGCGGCGGCGCAACCGAGGACGTTGGAGGTGGTGGCTTATGACTTTTCGCACTACTTTTTGTTAGAGGGAGCGGGGTCGTTTACGCTGCCGGCGGGGAAGTATCGCGTCGAGGCGTCGCGGGGGTTGTTCTACCGGCCGGTGTCGGTTTCGTTTGAGCTAAGGGCGGGGGAGACGACGAAGGTCGATTTGCCGATGGACCGGTGGGCGGAGGGGGATTGGCTTTCGGGGGATGACCATATCCATCTGACGCGAGGGCCGGCGGAGAATGGTGTCTTCTTGAAGTGGCTGGAGGCGGAAGACCTTTCGGTGGGGAACTTTTTGCAGTTGCAGCGGCAGTTGGATGCGGCGCCGCAGTATGCGTTCGGCGAGGCGGGGGAGGCGCGGCGGAAGGGGTACTCGATTCGGTCGGGGCAGGAGTCGCGGAGTGAGCCGTATGGGCATATCGAGTTGCTGGGGGGGAGGGAACTGGTGCGGCCGGTGAGCGTGGGTTCGATGTACGCCAATGAGGCGGGGGCTTATCCATTTCCTGGTGTGTTGTTTGCGCGGGGCCGGGCGGTGGGGGCGTTGACGGGGTTCGCGCATTTCCACGGGTCGATGGCGCATTCGACGATGCCGATGGATTTGGCGTTGGGGAATTTGGATTTTCTCGAGGTGTTTCAGTTTGGGAAGTTGTGGACCACAGAGTGGTATGAGTTGCTGAACGCCGGGTTTCGGGTGACGGGGGTGGCGGGGAGCGACTTTCCGGTGCCGCTGGGGCGGGCGATTCCGTGGCCGAAGTATATGCCAGTGCTGGGGCCGGAGCGGACGCTGGTGAAGGGCCGGGCGGGGGATTCGGCGTGGACGGTTTGGGCGGCGGGCGTGAAGAAGGGGGAGGTGGTCGTCAGCAACGGACCGCTGGCGGAGGTGCGGGTGGAGGGCGGACGGGTGAAGGCGGTGGGCTCGTTCTTTCGGCCGCTGGAGCGGTTGGCGATTGTGCGGAACGGGAAGGTGATTGCGGAGGTTCGCGGGGACGGGAAGCGGGAGAGGTTAGAAGTGGAGGCGGCGGTGGAGACGGGGGAGAGCGCTTGGTTTGCGGCGCATTCGGTGGGGCAGAAGGCGGCGGGGGAGCCGGAGATGCAGGCGCATACGAATCCGGTGTTTGTGTTGCGGGAGGGGAAGCCGGTGCGGGCGGCGGGGGCGCGGGAGGCGATGGCGGCGCGGTGGGCGGCCGAGGTGGAGTACTACCGGGGCGCGAAGCTGCCTTTCCAGAAAGATGCGGAGCGGCAGGAGTTCTTCGACGCGGCCGAGAAGGCGTTGGCGATTTTGCGGCGGTAGTCTCCACCGTCGAGCGGGGTTGGGTTGGGTTAGCGGCGGCGGCGCGCCAGGACGGCGAGGAGGCCGACCGCGGCCAGCGCCATGGTGCTGGGTTCGGGGACTTCGGCACCGGGGTTGGCAGCGGCTTTGAGGTTGAAGTTCTGAATCGAGTCCAGGTCCGACTGCGAGAGGCCGGCGAGGAGCGCGGATCCAGGATTGGCGTTGAATTGCTGGGCCAAGGTGGTGCCGTTGGCGGCGGTGTCGGCCAAGCCCAGGAAGAACATGTAGCGGACGGTTTGGCCCGCGCCGACGCTGAGGTTGAACTGGCTTCGGACGCCTTGGGGAGCGCTGAGATTGTATGTGGTCGTGTTGAGTGCCGCGACGGGCGAACTGACCGCCCCCGGTCCAAAGATGACGTACAAAGTGGATGGATCGTTGCCGGTGAGGTTGTTGTCATCGACCAGGACCCACATGTCGGCCGTCGTGAACGCGGTGTCGCCGCTGCTGCTGGTGATGAATTGCATTCTGGTGTCGGCGCCGCTGTTGGACTCGAATTCAAAAGTGGTGTTGATGGTCGAAGAGCCGGGGTTGGTGAAGATGGCCAGGGCGCGCAACAGGGAAGTGTCGATGGCGGTGTACTGGAGCGAGACGTCGAGGCCGGCGATGGAGGCGACGCCGCCGGTGTAGGTGTTTCCGGTGAGGTCGGAGGGGTTGCTCGCCGAGTAGTTTATGCCATTGACGCGCAGGTGACCGGCTCCATCATAGGGGTCGTTTCCAGCGTCTCTGATGCAGAGGCCAGTGCCGTCGTTGCGGCAGTTGTTGGCGATGTTGTCCCAGGGGAGAAGGTTCGCGAATGTGGTTGGATTAATGGGCGCGCTCCAGCCGACGGAGGTGGCCAATAGCAGGGATAGGGATACGAGAGCGATGTTGTTCATGAGTTTAGGACAAGGCTGTCTAATTGGCGTACTAGGTGAAACTACCTAGAACCGAAGGAGGATAGCATGTGCGGTTAGGTGTTTTCTAGGTCGTCCGTCCCAAACTAGGGGGTAGAAGACGGCTGAAACGGTGACGATTGGTACTGGATGAGTGTGTTTTGAGAGTACTGGGTGTTGTGGGGGGAGTAGAGCCTTTGCGCTGGTCAAGGCCTTGGTGGTAGTACTGCTGAGTTGGTGACGGCGACTTGCTGCAACGGAGAGGGGGCGACGCAGGAGGTTTCGGCTTGGGCGAGAAGGCGTTGGCGATCTTGCGCCAATAATTAAAAAACTCTTACCAGGCCCCTCGTCGCCCATAATCAAGCGTATGACCTTTGGATTAAAAATGCGAATGATGGCCGGTTTGGCGCTTTTAGCGGCCACGGCGATGACGATGTGGGCGGGGGATCAAGACTTCACGCTCGTCAACAAGACCGGGTTTACGATCTCCTCCCTTTATGTCGCTGCGGCGAAGGACCGGGACTGGGGTGAGGACATCCTGGGCGAGGACGAACTGTCGACCGGCAAGACTCTGGACATTGAGTTTAACGGATACGGCAAGAAGGTTTGCACGTTTGACGTGTTGATCAAAGATCAGGACGACAAGGAATGGATCGTCGAAGGGATCAACCTTTGCGAGATCCACAATTTGACCTTCACGAAGAAGGGTAAGTCGGTGATCTGGACGGCGAACTAGCTGAGCACGCCTTTGACGACCCGGGCGGGTTCGACGCCGGTGAGGCGGAAATCGAGGCCCTGGAAGCGGAAGGTGAACTTCGAGTGATCGATGCCGAGTAGGTGCAGGATGGTGGCGTGGAGGTCGCGGACGTGGACCGGGTTTTCGGCGACGTTGAAGCTGAAATCGTCGGTGGCTCCGTAGCTCGCGCCGGGCTTTACTCCTGCACCGGCCATCCAGATGGTGAAGCAGCGGGGATGGTGGTCGCGGCCGGCTTCAATGGAGTCCCATTGGCCCTGGCCGGCCACCCCGCGGCCGAATTCGCCGCCCCAGACGACTAACGTGTCGTCGAGGAGACCGCGGCGCTTGAGGTCGGTGACGAGGGCGGCGCTGGGCTGGTCCGTATCGCGGCAGCGGGCGGTACACCAGGAGGGGAGGCGGGAGTGGTGGTCCCAGTCGGGGTGGAAGAGTTGGATGAAGCGGACGTCGCGTTCAGCGAGGCGGCGGGCGAGGATGCAGTTGGCGGCGTAGGAGCCGGGGCGGCGGGAGTCCGGGCCGTAGAGGTTGAAGACTTCTTCGGGCTCGTTCGATAGGTCCGTGAGTTCGGGGACGCTGGCTTGCATCCGGTAGGCCATTTCGTACTGGCGGATGCGGGTCGAGATTTCGGGGTCGCCGGTTTCGTCGAGGCGGCGCTGGTTGAGTTCGGCGAGACCGTCGAGCATCTGGCGGCGGAGGGGGCGGGGGAGGCCTTCAGGGTCGCGGAGATAGAGGACGGGGTCTTTGGCGTTGCGGAGCTTGACGCCCTGGTAGCGGGAGGGGAGGAAGCCGCTGCCCCAGTAGTGGTCATAGAGCGGCTGGTCACTGGGGCGCTGCATTTTCGAGAGCAGGACGAGATAGTCCGGGAGATTCTTGTTGACGCTGCCGAGGCCATAGCTGGTCCAGGCGCCGAGGGTGGGGCGGCCGGGGAGCTGGTGGCCGGTGAGGAACTGGGTCATGGCCGGGGCGTGGTTGATCTGGTCGGTGTGCATCGACTTGACGAGGCAGATATCGTCGACGACCTTGCCGAGGTGGGGGAGCCATTCGCCGAGTTCGGTGCCGGACTTACCGTGGCGGAGGAACTTGGTGACCGGCGGCATGATGAGCTGCTTCTGGTTGGCGGTCATGGTGGTGACGCGCTGGCCCTGGCGGACGGAGTCCGGGAGTTCCTGGCCGGCGAGTTTGAGCAGGCCGGGCTTGTGGTCGAAGAGTTCGATTTGGGAGGGTCCGCCGGATTGGGTGAGGAAGATGACGCGCTTGGCTTTGGCGGGGAAGTGGGGGAGGGCGTCCATGGCGTTGAGGGCGATGGCGCCGAGGGACTGGGTGAGAAAGAGGCGGCGGGAGTGCATGGGTTAGCCTTCGCGATGGAGTTTGTAGGGGTAGACTTTGCCGGAGTTCCACTGGCAGACGTAGAGGTTCTGGTCGCGATCGACGCAGACGTCATGGGGGTTGCGGAAGGCGGCGGGTGCGGACTGGAGGAGTAACTGGAGGCGGCCGTCTTTGTAAGTGGGTGGGTTGGCGCCGGGGGCGGAGATGACTTTGTCGTTTTCGTCGAGGATGACGACGAAGCCGCGATTTTGCCACATGCGATAGTCGTCGGCGAACATGCCGAAGCAGACGGCGGAATAGAGATAGTTGCCCGAGATTACGGGGCGGGAGAGATAGGCGCCGGGGAGATAGACGGTGCGGACGTATTCGCCAGAAAGCGTGAACCAGTGGAACTCGTTGCGGATGCGGGCGGTGGCGACGAGGAGGGGCTGGGGGCCGCGGGTATCGAGGGCGATGCCGTGGGCCTGGAGGAACTTGCCTTTGTTGATCGGTTGGGAGCTGCGGCCCCCGAACTTGTTCTTGTACTGGCCGGATTTGTCGTAGTGGAGGAGGTATTGGGAGCCGTAGCCGTCGGCGACGTAGATATCGCCGTTGGGGGCGACGGCGGTTTCGGTGGGGCTATAGACGTCGCGGTCGGTATAGGCGCCGACTTTGGCGGGGTGGGGAAGTTCGAGGACGACCTTGCCTTCGAGGGTGGTTTGGAGGACCTGGCCGGTGCCGGTGTCCGTGAGGTAGAGATGGTTGGCGTGGTAGGTGAGGCCGTGGGCTCCTTTGAGGTTGAGGGTCCAGGCGTCGAGGAGCTTACCGGCGGTGTTGTAGATAAGAATGTTGTTTTGGGGGTGGTTGGTGAGGAGGAAGAGGCGGCCGTCGGGGACCTGGACCATTTCGTGGCAGTCGTTGACGGGGTACTTGGCGGGGTCGGCCTGGGACCACTGAGTATCGAGGCGGTAGCGGTGGGTGCCGTGGCCGAGGGGCGGTTGGACGAGAAGAGAGTGCATTTGTTGGAACCAGTGGCGGCGGGTGTTACTCATGGGTGATCGCCTCGTCTAAGTTGAGGATGAGGCTGGCGACGAGCATGGCGGCGGCGCGTTGGGGCGTCGGTTTGGTTTGGGCGCGGCCGGAGCGGAGGAGCTTGGCGGCGTCGGCGGGGTTCTTCTGGTAGTGGGCGAGGGCCTGGTTGTATTGCTTGGTCAGGGTCGCGAGTTCGGGGACGGTGGGGGGGCGGTGGAGAACCTTTTCGAAGATGACCGGGACGGGGTGGGCGGCGAGGGTTTGGGCGGCTTCGAGATAGGTTTGGTCATTGAGGAGGGTGAGGGCCTGGAGGGGCGTATTGGTGCGGGAGGTGCGGACTTCGCAGGAGCGGCGCTGGGCGGAATCAAAGAGGAACGTAGGGGCGATGGTGCGGCGCCAGAAGGCGTAGAGGGTGCGGCGATACTGGGCGGGGCCTTCGCTGGGCAGATACGTGAAGCGGCCCATGAAGAGTTCTTCCCAGACGCCTTCGGGCTGGTAGGGGCGGACGGGGGGGCCGCCGAAGGCGGGGTTGAGGAGGCCGGCGTGGGTGAGGGCGGCGTCGCGAAGCATCCAGGCGGGGAGGCGGAAGCGGGCGCCGCGGGCGTACTGGCGATTGGCGGGGTCCTGGGCGAGTTGTTCGGCGGTGGCGCGGGAGTCGCGCTGGTAGGCGGCGCTGGTGGCGATTAAGCGCAGCATGTGTTTGACGTCCCAGCCGCTTTCGACGAACTCGACGGCGAGCCAATCGAGGAGGGCGGGATGGTCCGGACGTTCGCCCTGCAGGCCGAAGTCTTCGGGGGTGCGGACGAGGCCTTCGCCGAACATCAGCTGCCAGAGTTGGTTGACGATGACGCGGGCGGTGAGGGGGTTTTCCGGGGACGTGATCCAGTTGGCGAGGCCGAGGCGGTTGCGGGGCTCGTTGGGGGCGAGGGGGAAGATGGCGGGGAGGACATTGGGGGTGACCTGGGGGCCTTTGTTGTCCCAGACGCCGCGGAGGAGGATGTGGGATTCGCGGGGTTGGGGGAGGTCTTCGAGGACCATGACGTCGACTTTGGTGGCGGCTTTGAGTTCATCGAGCTGCTGCTGGGCGCGGTCGAGGGCGGCGCGGGCGGCTTGATAAGGGGCGTGGTCGGCGAGGAACTGTTCGAAGAGGCGGGCGCGGTCCGGCTGGCCGGCGGCGAGCTGTTCGAGGGGGGAGGGGCCGAGGGTTTGGACGGCGGGTCCGCGCTCGGCGGTGGCGGAGAGGCGGAAGCGGCCGATGTTCTGGAAGCCGGCGGTGGAGCGGTGGCGGAGCTCGATGAGGACCTCTTCGGCGGGGCCGAGGACGAGGGGTTCGGCCAGTTCGAAGCGGGCGTAATGGGACTGGGTGTTGGGGGCGCCGAGGGTGGTCCAGCCGTTGCGGGGGTCGTCGTCGAGGGTGTCTTTGATGAGGCCGTAGTTGTTGTTCTTGGCTTTGTCGGCGGAGTAGTCGGCGATGGCGTTTTTGAAGGTGAGATCGCGGAGTTGGGAGGTGCCGGGGGTGCGGACCTGGAACTTGACATCGGTGAGGAGGAACTCGCCGGAGTCGTTGCGGGAGAGCTTGGGGTTGGGGAGGACTTCGAGTTGGAAGCCGGTGACGCGGGGGAGGGCGATGCGGGCGGCGAGGCGGTAGTCGTCCTGGCGAGGGAAGGGGCCGGAAGTTTGGATGGTGGCGTCGGCTTCGAGTGTGAACTGGGTGCCTTCGGCGGACTTGAGTTCGTGCGGGCGGAGGGGGAGCCAGGTTTGGTGGCGGGCGGGGGGCTGGGTTTTGAGCCAGGCGGCAAAGGGTTTCTGGGCGGCTTGGCGGGCTTGCTGCTCGGCAGGGCGGCGGGCGGCAACGAGAGCTTCGGTTTCGGCGATGGCGCGGGGGGCGTAGGGGGATTCGACGGAGAGGTAGGGCTTGGCTTTACGGCCGGCGCTGCCGGTTTCGTCGATGGAGTTGAAGAAGGCGGTGAAGGAGTAGTAATCGCGGTGTTCGATGGGATCGAACTTATGGGTGTGGCATTGGGCGCAGCCGAGGGTGAGGCCGAGGAAGACGGTGCCAGTGGTGTTGGTACGGTCGAGGACGTAGTCAATCCGGCTCTCTTCGGCGAGGCGGCCGCCTTCGCCGTTCGTCATGTGATTGCGGTGGAAGGCGGTGGCGAGCTTGGTTTCGGGCGTTGCGTTGGGGAGGAGGTCGCCGGCGAACTGGAGACGGGTGAATTCGTTGAAGGGGAGGTTCTTGTTGAACTGGGCGGCGACCCAGTCGCGCCAGGGCCAGTTGGTGCGGGTGTCGTCGGCCTGGAAGCCGTCGGAATCGGCGTAGCGGGCGCCATCGAGCCACCACATGGCCATGCGTTCGCCGAAGTGGGGGCTGGAGAGGAGTTGCTCCAAGAGTTGTTCGTACGGGAGGTTGGATGTCGGCGGGAGGCCGGTGAGGTCGTAGGCGAGGCGGCGGCGGAGGGTGTGGGCGGGGCCGGGAGGATTGGGGTTGGTGGGGTTGAGAAAAGCGTCGATGGGGTGGCCGGGACGGGGAGGCGTGGGGCGGGTGGGTTTGACGAAGGCCCAGTGCTGGCCCCAGTTGGCGCCTTCGGCGATCCAGCGGCGGAGGAGGTCGACTTCGGCGGGGGTGAGGGGCGCTTTGTGGGAGCGCGTGGGGGGCATGAGGAGAGCGGGTTTGGCGGGGGCGACGCGGGCGATGAGCTTGGACTTGGCGGGGTCGCCGGGGGTGATGACGGCGAGGGCGCCTTCGCGGTTATCGAGGCGGAGGTTGGCCATGCGGGAGGAGGGGTCGGGGCCGTGGCAACTGATGCACTTGTCGGAGAGGAGGGGGAGGATTTCGCGGCCGAAGTCGACTGCGTGGGCGGGGATCACGGTGAGGAGAAGAAGGAGCAGGCGGCCCATGGTTTCATGGTGGAATAGTTTCCGCCGGGCCGGAATGGTGGAATCCCGCAAAGAGTTGTATTATTCGCTCATGAGTGGGTATCGGGCGAAGACGGAATTTCCAATTTCTTTGTACTCTTCGGCGGGGGAGGGGTTGGAGGATGTGTTTTATACGGTGCCGCGGGCGGGGCACATGCTGGCGGGGAGTGAGCACGGGGTGAAGCGGGAGCATTTTCCGGGGCATGAGTTGATTTATTGTTTGGCGGGGCGGGGGTGGGTGCAGGTGGAGGGGGGGCGTTATGCGGTGGGGCCGGGGGATTTGGTGTGGGTGAACTGTCATCATCCGCATGCGCACGGGGCGGTGCGAGAGGATCCGTGGGAGGTGTATTGGGTGCGGGTGGAGGGGCCGCGGTTGGAGCAGTTGGCTGGGAAGGTGGCGGGGCCGGTGGTGCGGGGGGTGGCGCGGGAGGCGGTGGAGCCGGTGTACCGGGAGATTTTCGGGTTGGTGGAGGGGGGCGGGGCGGGACGGGTGCATGCGGCGGTGGCGCGGTTGTTGGCGGTGATCTGGGAGGCGGGAGGGAGTGGGGAGGCGGCAGCTCCGGCGGGGTTGGGGCGGGTGATGGCGCGGATGAAGCTGTTTTACTTTGAGCCGTTGACGGTGGGGGAGCTGGCGGCGGAGGCGGGGATGAGTGCGTCGCATTTTGCGCGGCGGTTTCGGGAGGTGTACGGGACGAGCCCGATTGATTGGTTAAGAAGGGAACGGATTCGGCAGGCGCAGCGGCGGTTGGGGGATACGGAGGATCCGGTGCAGTGGATAGCGGAGCAGGTGGGTTATCGGGACCGGTTCTTTTTTAGTAAGGATTTTAAGCGGTTGACGGGGTGTACGCCGCGGGAGTTTCGGCGGCGGGAGGCGGGGAAATAGGCGGTGGAATCTGTTAGTGTGTGGGGATGCGGAAGTTACTCGGCATTGTTTGTGGATTAGCGGGTTTATTGAGCGGGCAGACGGCGGCGCGGTATGAGGCGGCGCGGGCGGAGGCGATTACGCCACGGGCGGGCGAGCCGGCGTGGATGGACTGGGAGAAGGTGCGGCGGGGGATGGCGTTTGGTGCGCAGCACCGGGGGGTGATTGGCATGACTTGGGGGACGACTTCGTTCTACGAGACGTTGGGGGCGCGGGACGCGGCGCCGATCTTTGTAGCGACGAGGAGTTTAGAGACGGACCGGGCGCGGGTGGCGCGAACGGCGCGCGCGTTTGGGGAGTTGACGGGGCCGCAGGAGGGCGTGGAGGAGTTCCGGAGCAAGAACCTGTTGCGGGCGCGGGAGTTGGGGCGCATGCACGAGGCGTTGGCGCGGACGGAGGCGATCCGGGAGTTGGGATGGAACCCGGCGGAGCGCCGGTTGTTTAATCAGCAGGCGTATGCGGGGATTGTGCATGCGTTTGCGCTGCGGCCGGTGGTGGCGTTGCTGGCGCAGAAGCGGGTAAGTTTGGAGGCGGACCGGGAGGCGATTGAGGGGTGGCTGCACCTGTGGAGTGTGTTGAGTTACGCGATGGGTTTGGCGGAGGACTTGATGCCGGCGGACTATGCGACGGCGGTGCGGCGGGATGAGGAGTTACGGAAGCGGCAGCTGGTGCCGAGTCCGGGGTTGAGCCGGGATGGGATGTTCCGGATGTTGTTGCAGGTGTCGGCTGACGGCATGCGGCGGCGGGGCGCGCCGGGGGATGCGCGGGTGATGGCGGTGGAGGGGATGCTGCGGAGTTTGGCGTTGGCGCCGGGGTTGGCGGAGTCGTTGGGGCTGGCGGGGGCGGATGCGCGGGAGCGGCTGTTGGCGTTGGAGTTCTAAGTGAGTTAGTTGCCCGGTTGATAGGTGCGTTTGGCGTTGGCTTTGATTTGCGCGGGGTGGAAGTGGACCTCGCGGAGGTCGCCTTTGACGTAGCGCTCGGCCTGGTCGTTGAAGTGGGGCGAGGCAGGGTTGCCGCTTTCGCCGCCGGCGGAGATCGCGCGGGCGCGGACCTGTTTGCCGAACTCGACTACGGCGACGAAGCTGTTGCCGGAGGTGCCGTACCACTTCTTCGTGCCGGGCTTGGGCGCGGCGCCGAAGGAGGCGAGCGAACCCCAGACGCCGGAGGTGAAGCCGACGGGGAGGCTGGGCTTGGCATCATCAAACGGGTGGACGATGTCGCCGGTTATACGCTGGAAGCGGTTGATGTCGCCCCAAGGGGTCTGCCATTTGCCGAACTCCTTTTCGAGGTTGTCGCAGCCGACGGCGAGGGCGTGGAGGAGGATGTCCTTCGGGGCTTCCTTGGCGATGGACTCGGCAAAAGAGAGGCTGATGGAGCGGCCCGTGGAGCGGCGGAGAAGGTCGTTGGCCCAGTAGATGGCGAGGGAGGTGGCGACGGAGTCGGTGGACCAGCGGTAGTCCCAGGCCTTCAAAATGGCGATTGGCGGGGCGAGTTTGGCTTTGAGCGGGTCACTATTGGGCGTGGATTCCCAGGCGTTGATGAGGGCGGGAATGGGCTTTTCAAACCAGGGCAGGTAGGAGTCGTAGGCGGCGGCGAGGAGCGAATCGACGGTGAAGTTCTTGACGCCGTCGAGGACCTTGATGGCGTGGAGGCCGCGGGGGGATTCGACGCCGCGCTCGGCGTAGGCGGGGAAGTTCTCCTTCTTCGGGCTGTTGGGGCCGGCGGCGGACCAGGGGCTGTTGTTGGCGTTATAGACCCAGCCGGAGGCGGGGTTGATGACTTCGGGGAGGTCAGTGAGGGTGTGGGGCGCGCCCCAGTCGGTGGCGGGATTGGCGCCATCGACGGGTTTGGTCCAATCGAATTGGGGGTCGCGTTTGGGGAGGAAGTTGCCGTGGTAGTAGGCGATGGCGCCGTCGGCGTCGGCGTAGAGGGTGTTGTTGGAGGAGTTTGTTTTGAGCTCCATGGTTTCGCGGAAGGCTTTGTGGTTGCGGGCCTTGGTGCGGAGATAGGACTGGGAGAGGGCCTTGACGGGTTCGTCCATGATGGAGACGGCGACCCATTGGCCGTCGATGGCGCGGACGATGGGTCCGTGGTGGGTGCGGTAGGTGGTGAACGTCTTGCGGGCAAGGCCGGCGGGGGTTTTGTAGGCGAGGGTGACGGTTTCGGTGAGGACGGGGCGCGTGGTCGAGCCGTGTTTATAGACGTGGCCGGTGGGGGTCTTTTCGACGGTTTCGCGGAACTCGTCGATGACGTCGACGCCGGAGGAGGTGTGCATCCAGCCGGCACGGTCGTTGAAGCCCTGATAGATGAAGAACTGACCCCAGGTGGCGGCGCCGTAGGCGTTGAGACCTTCCTTCGAGGTCATCTGGAGTTCGGAGCGGAAGTAGAAGGAGGTATGCGGATTGATGAGGAGGAGGGCGCGTTTGTTGACCGTGTTGGCGGGGGCGATGGAGATGCCGTTGGAGCCACGGGGTTCGGTATCGGGGAAGGGGTCGTAGGCGGCGAGGGTTTGGGCGCCGTCGCCGTAGAAGGCTTGGAGTTCGCGGAGATTAATGCGTTCAATGTCGCCGCCGATGCTGCCTTCGGTGAAGCTGAGGGCCATCCAGGGTTCGAAGCGGGTGAGGACGCGGGGCTTGGTTTCGGGGTGGGTGTGGAGGTAGTAGTTGAGGCCGTCGGCGAAGGCGTCCATGAGCTTCTTGAGCCAGGCGGGGCTGGCGGCGTAGTGGGCTTGGAGCTTGGCGGAGCTGACGTAGAGGCGGGCGCGGAGGTCCTGGTAGAGCTTGGCTTCGCCTTCGGCTTCGGCGGTGCGGCCGAGGGCGGTGAGGTAGTTGGCTTCGATGCGGGGGAAGTCGTCTTCGGCCTGGGCGTAGAGGGCGCCGAAGACGGCGTCGGCGTCGGTTTTGCCGGAGACGTGGGCGATGCCCCAGTTGTCGCGGGTGATGGTGATTTGCTTGGCCTGGCGTTGCCAGCGGGCGAGTTCAGCGGGGTCGGGAGCGGCGAGGAGGAGGCCGGGGAGGAGAAGCGGGAGGAGAAGGCGGGGCGCGAGCATCGTTTTTCGATCTTAGCTCATGCCCCGCGGGTGGGGTTGGATCAGGCGGGTTTGTATTCGGCGTTGGCGCGGTCGATCATGGCGCGGATCCAGGCGACGGTGTAGCCGACGGCGACGCGGGGGCCGCCGACCATGGTGGGGAAGTGGTCGCCAATGATGATCCCGTCGAAGTTGACCTCGCGGAGGGCCTTCATGGCGGCGTACATATCGTAGTAGCCGTTGTCGACGAAGGTTTCGACGAAGTGGGGCAGGGGAGCGGACATGTTGCGCATGTGGACCTTCCAAATCTTGCCGCGTTCGCCGAAGTATTTGATGGCGGAGACGACGTCGGCGCCCATGAGTTCGCCGCCTTCGAGCCAGGTACCGATGCAGAAGCAGACGCCGACGTGGGTGGAGTTGGCCACTTCGAGGGCGCGTTTGTAGCCTTCGAAGGTGCCGAAGATGTGGCGGGGGACGCCGGCGAGCATGGGGACTGGCGGGTCGTCCGGGTGGATGCCGATGAATACGTTGTTCTCTTCGGCGACCGGGGCGACTTTGCGGATGAAGTACTCGTAGTTGTCCCAGAGCTCCTGCTCGGTGTAGACGCGGCCGTGGGAGAGGGGGCCTTTGAAGATCTTGCCAGCCCAGGTGCCCTGGCCGCCTTTGGCGAGGTTGAAGGCGCGGGCGGAGGCGTTGCCGCGGGTGGTTTCGCGCTCGGTGGCCCAGATGCCGTTGCCCATGTGGGCGTAGGTGACGTAGTGGATGCCGGCTTTGCCGCAGTTTTGGAGGTAGCGTTTATAGGCTTCGATGCGTTCTTCGCGGCCGGGGAGATTGAGGACGATCTCTTCCTGGTTGCGATTGCCATCGTGGCCGATGTTGAAGACGCGGAGGCCGGCGGATTCGACTTTGGCTTTGATGCGGCGGAAGTTTTCGACGTTGTCGTCTTCGCGTTTGATGGTGACGGAGGTATAGCGGGCGCCGACCTGGTTCATGAACTGGAGGTCTTCGTCGCTGGGGTCGGCGCCGAGTTGCATGGCCATTTTCATGCCGGGGGACCAGGGGGTGATTTTGGGTGGATTGACCTTGAGGGGGGCGGCGGGCGCGGAGGCCGCGGCGGCGAGGCTGGCGGCGTGCAGGGCGAAATCGCGGCGTTTCATTTGGCGCGATCATATACCCTTAAGCCGGGCCGATGCTGAGGCCGGCATCGAAGGCGGCCTTTTCGAAGGCGAGGGCGTCGGCGAGCTCTTCGGGCAGGTCGAACTGCAGGGTGTAGCGGTCGAAATTGTCGCGCATCCACTGGTCGGCCGTTTTGTTCTCGGCGGTGAAGACGGTGCGGGAGTAGTCGGAAAACTGAGAGATATCGGCCACGCTTTAGAGCGTAGCAACCGCCGGGATCCAGGTGGCAAGGGCGCGTTCGAGTTCGCCACGGTGGAGGGGTTTGGTGAGGTAGTCGTTCATGCCCGAGGCCAGGCAGCGTTCGCGATCCCCGGGGAGGGCGTTGGCGGTCAGGGCGACGATGGGCGTCTGGTTGCCGGCGGTGCGGAGGGCGGCGGTGGCGGCGAAGCCGTCCAACAAGGGCATCTGGCAATCCATGAGGATGAGCTGGTATTCACGGGTGCTCGCGAGCGTGACGGCTTGTTGGCCATCACTGGCGAGGTCGGCCTGGAGACCTAACCGTTCGAGGAGGCGAAGAGCAAGGGTTTGGTTGATCGGATTGTCTTCGGCCAACAGAACGCGCGCTTTGGCTAGCGCGGGGCGGGGCGCGGCGGGTTGTTGCGGCGTCAGTTCAGGAGGCGCCACTAGCAGGAGGCGCTCGACCAGCCGAATCAGTTGATCCGGACGGGAGACGGGCTTGGGCAGAATCTCGGAGTAGCCAAGGTCGTACCAGGGTTGGGCTTCGAGGCGGGAACTGGGCCCCGGGGGCAAGATGACGAGAGGGAGATGCGGGACGAGAGTACGCAGTTTCGTGGCGGCGTCGGCGGGTGAGGCGTCCGGTAGTGTGGCATCGAGTAGGGCCGCCGTAAAGGATCGCGAACCGCCGGCGAGTAGGGCGCTTGCGGCGGCGATGGAATCGGCGCAGGCGTAGGACCAGCCGAAGGCCTCGCACCAGGCGGTGAGCACGGAGCGGGCGGGAGCGAAGTCGTCAATGAGGAGCAGATGCGGCGTAGGGGTGAGGTGCGGGTGAGAGGCGAGAGTGGGAGGATCGCTCTCCGGGACGGGTAAGGTGAAAAAGAAGGTGGATCCCGAACCCTCGTCGCTGCGAAACCCGATCTGGCCGTCCATGGCTTCCACCAGATGCCGGGAGATGGCCAGGCCGAGCCCCGTACCTCCGAAGCGCCGGGCGGCGGAGGTATCGACCTGGACGAACTTGCCGAAGAGACTGGATTGTTTTTCCGGCGGAATGCCAATACCGGTATCGATGACGGCGATGCGGAGACCGGCCGCGGTGGATTCGGCACGCAAAATGATCGAGCCGCGTTCGGTGAACTTCAAGGCATTACCGAGCAGATTGAGCAGCACCTGCCGGATGCGGCCGGCGTCTCCAATGGCGAAGCGGGGCACCTGCGGCCCCCAGTCGAGCAGGAGTTCGACCGCCGAAGAGAGCAGCCCGGGGCGGAGGAGTTCGACGACTTCGACGGCGGCTTCGCGCACATCACAGGGGAGTTTTTCGAGCGTGAGACGGCCGGCTTCAATCTTCGAGAAGTCGAGAATGTCGTTGATGATGCTGAGGAGCGCTTCGGCGGAATGGCGCACGGTTTCCACATATTCGCGCTGGTCGGCGGCGAGGGGAGTGTCGGCCAGCAGATCGGCGAAGCCGATGACCCCGTTCATGGGGGTGCGGATCTCATGGCTCATGTTGGCGAGGAATTCGCTCTTGGCGCGGGAGGCGTCCTCGGCGGCCTGCCGGGCCAATTCGAGTTGGCGTGCCGACTCCTTTTGCTGGGTCAGGTCGGCGCCGACGGCGAGAAACCCAACGATTCCGTTGGCGGCGTCGCGGAGGGCGGTGACGGAGAGCAGGACCGGGAAGCGGGACCCATCCTTGCGAACAAGGGTCCATTCGTGGGTGCTGGGAAGATTGAACCGGGCGGGAGCGGTGCAGACTTCGAAGGGATCGATGCAGACAATGCCATGTTCCGCGGAGATGGCGGCCGCGCGCGCTTTGATTTCGGCACGGTCATGGAACAGTTCCGGCCTTTGCCGATCGACGAGTTCGGCGGCGGAGTAGCCGAGCAGTCGTTCCGCCGCGCCGTTGAAGGACCGGATGATGCCGTCGGGCGAAGTGGCGACGACCGCAAAGCCGGCGAAATCGTGGAAGGCGGTCTGCCAGGATATGGCGGCGGAGAGCCGATTTTCCACCTCGCGGCGGTCCGTGACGTCCCGGGCGAGGATGAGCGAGTCCTCATGCGCCGGCACGCGGCGCAGTTCGAGCAGACGGGACCCCAGTTCGCACTCCCAGGTGGCGCCGTTGGTCTGCGACAGCAGCGCCTCGATGGCGGCGGCGACCGGGTGGAGGACGACCTTTGCGCCGTCCTGCGAGGTGGTCAGCGCCGGGAAGCCGGGAGGGGTGTGGACATCCAGGAGTTCTCGGGAGGGGCCGATGCGCAACAGGGCGTCCGGGAGGGCGTCGAGGAGGTCGCGGTGCCGCAACTCGGAACGGCGGATCTGCTCATTGCGCTCGCGTTCGAGCGACACGTCTTGTATCGTGCCGTTGATCACGTCGCAGCGGCCGTCGGCAAAGTGCGGCTCGCCGATGGAACGTACCCAGATCCCCCGGCCCTGGGCGGTGATGAGTGGCCATTCCCGGTCCCAGGACTCGCCGTCTTCAATCGCGGCGGCGACGCAGCGGCGGACCTCACTAGCGATCTGCGGGGTATAAAAGTTGAGGACGTTTTCGAGCGAAGGTACGAAACTGGAATCCACTTCGTGGATGCGGTAGGTCTCTTCGGTCCAGGTGGGGATATTCGAGCGGAGATCGATCTGCCAGGCGCCTACCTTGGCCAGTTCGGACATATGGGCCAACTGGCGGGCGCTTTCGCGCAGGCGCCTTTCATCCTTCTTCCGCTCGGTGATGTCGAGCGAGAGGCCCATGAAGCCGGTGAGTACACCGGCCGCGTCATGCAGAGGTTGAAACTCGATGTTGACCCAGTAGTTGGACCCATTGCGATGGTAGTTCAGGATTTCCACCGAAAAGCCTTCCGCCGCGGCCAACCCTTCGCGGATGCGGACAACGGCAGCCGGGTCTGTGTCCGGACCCTGGAGAAACGATCCCGGTTTCAGCCCGACCACCTCCGGCAGGGTAAAGCCGGTGAGGCGGGTGAATCCTTCGTTGATCCATTCGATGCGGCCCTTCACCCCGGTGACGATGACGGCATTGCTGGTAGCGGCGGCGACCTTGGCCAGCCGTTCCAGGTCTGCCTCCAGTTGTTTCTGTTCGGTAATGTCGCGGGCAGCGGCGTAGACCAATCCGTTTTCGTCCCGGTTGGCCGACCAACTCAGCCACTTGTAGGAGCCGTCGGCGCAACGATACCGATTTTCGAAATTCTTGCTCGGCCGGCCTGCCTTGCGGCGGGCCGCGGCAGCGGCCGTGGGCGCCGCATCATCAGGATGGAGAAGTTCCGCGAATGGACGCGAGTAAAGGACTTCCGGACGGTGGCCCAGAAACCGTTCGAACGAGGGATTGAGCCATAGGAAAAAACCGTCCGGCGAGACCATGCAGAGCATGGCCTCCGAGTTCTGGCAGAATCGCGCGAAGTCCACCTGGGGGGGAACGAATGGGGATTCCTGTGCAGAAGCGCGCATGCAGCCTTACAGAGTATATCGGTCTGCCGCCCAATTCTTTCATTAAATTCTGCGCCAAGCGGCGCGAAGTTTACATGACCGGACCGATGCGCCAGGGTACGAACTCCTGATGGCCCAGGCGTTCGGCACAGGTTTTCTCGCCGCTGGCGACTCGGAGAATGAAGTCGAAGATCTCCTTGCCGATTTGCTGCACGGTGGCATCGCCGTCGGCGATGCGGCCGGCATTGATATCCATGTTGTCGCGCATGCGGCGGAAGGTGTTGGAGTTGGTAGCGACCTTGACGACCGGAACCGTGGGGAAGCCGATGGCGGAGCCGCGGCCGGTGGTGAAACAGATGACGTTGCAGCCGCCGGCGGCGAGGCCGGAGAGGGAGACGGGGTCGTAGCCGGGGGTGTTCATGAAGCCGAAGCCGGGTTCGGTGATGCGTTCGGCGTATTCATACACCTGGGTCAGGGTGCTGGTGCCGCCCTTGGCCACGGCGCCGAGGCTCTTTTCCAGGATGTTCGTCAGGCCGCCTTCCTTGTTGCCGGGGGAGGGGTTGTCGTTGAAGTTCGAGCCCTTGAACTGGTTGAGGTACTCCTTGTACTCGGCGATCATGCGGAGGAGTTTTTCGCCGGTGGCCCGGTTGCGGGCGCGTTTGACGAGGAGGTGTTCGGCGCCGATGATTTCCGTGGTTTCGGCCAGGATGCTGGCGGCGCCGATTTCGGCGAGCAGGTCCGAGCAGTAGCCGAGGGCCGGGTTGGCGGTGATGCCGGAGAAGGAGTCCGAACCGCCGCAGTTGAGGCCGAGGGTGATGAGACTGGCGGGGAGTTCGGTGCGGGCTTCGGCGGCGAGGGCGTCCATCTGTTCGTTGATGAACTTGCGGGCGGCTTCGACGGCGCCGCGGGTGCCGCCGGAACCTTGCAGAGTCATGCCCATGAGGCGGCTGCTGCGCGGGGCGTTGGGGCCGAGGTAGTGGTCGATCTGGTTGACTTCGCAGCCGAGGCCGAGGATGATGGCGGCGCCGACGTTGGGGTGGGCGAGCACGCCGGCGAGGGTGCGGCGGAGCTGGTCCGTATCCGGCCCGATGGAGTGGCCGCAGCCTTCACCGTGGGGGAAGGCGACGACGCCGTCGACGTGGGGCGGAAGGCTGGCGGGGTCGAAGCTTTCGGCGATGAGTTCGGCGGTGTGGGCGGCGCAGTTGGAGGCGGCGACGACGGCGACGTAGTTCCGGGTGCCGGCCCGGCCGTCTTCGCGCTTGTAACCCATGAAGGTGGGGATGTTAGCGGGAAGCGGGGGATAGGGGACTTCGGCGGGGGGGAACTCGTAGTTAAACGTCTGCTCCTCGAAGAGCACGTTATGGGTATGGATGTGCTGGCCGGGCTCGATAGTGACCTTCGAGCGGCCGATGACCTGGCCGTAGCGGAGGATGCGGTCGCCGGCGGGGATGGTCTTGAGGCAGACCTTGTGGCCGGCGGGGATGGAGTCCTTAGTGATGACCGTGACGCCGCCGATACGGAGTTCGGCGCCGGGGGAGACGGGGACGCGCAGGACGGCGACGTTGTCGGTGGGGTGGAGGTGGATCGCGGAGTTCTCCGCGGTAGGCATTTTTTCGATATCGACGAGGCTCATCGGAGTAGGACGGTTTCGGTGGTTTGTTCTTTAATGTGGACTTTTAAGCGGCGGCCGACGGGGTGGACCCACAGGCCGGAGCCGTCCCGGGGGACGGGGATCTGGGAGGGGTGGTTCACGAAGAGGGTGATGCCGGAGTCGACGCCGTTCAACAGCGTGCCGACGTGGATGTGGAGATGGCACTGGGTGCGCACCTTCACTCCATTGTAGGCGAGACCCCATTCGTTGCCCCAAAGTTCCTTTGCTTTGGCGATCGCGGCGGTCCAGAGTTCGATGCGTTCGGCCGGGGAGAGGTCGGCGAGGGTCTGGATGCCGTCGGTCTTGATGCGGGTGGGGAGAGTGAGCGTGCGGTTGGGTTTGCGGGGGGAGGCGTCTTTGAGGTGGAAGACGGTGAGTCCGGCGGGTTGTTTGGAGGCCTCATTGGTGAGGGAGCACTCGCGGGTTTTGAGCGAGGCGGGGTCGGCGGGATTGCAGGCGCAGGCACCGGTTTCGGCGGTGAGGGTGAACGGGAGGAAGAGAAGCAGGCCCAGGCGGCGCATTCCGCTCATTATACTGACATGTAGTGCGATTTCTTTGGATGGCCGTGGCTTTGGCGGCTCTGTTGCTGCTGTTTCCGGCGTTTCCGGGGGCGTTCGGGCTGTTTGGGCCGGACGAGCCGCGGTATGCGTCGATTGCGCGGGAGATGGCGCGGAGCGGGGATTGGGTGACCCCGGTGCTGGACGGGAAGCCGTGGCTCGAGAAGCCGGCGCTGCTTTATTGGATGGGGGCCGTCGGGTTCAAACTGGGGTTAGGGCCGGAGGCGGCGGTGCGGGTGCCGCTGGGGCTGCTGAGCGCGGCGTTTCTCGTGTGGTTCGGGTGGATGGTGGGGAGTTGGCAGCGGGCGGCAATGCTCGGGACGTGCGCGGGGTGGATCGGGTATTCGAACATCGCCGTGACGGATATGCCGCTGGCGGTGTTCTTTTCGGCCGGGATGATTTTGGCGCTGCGGTGGGTGGAGACGGGGAAGGGCGCCTGGTGGGTGGGGGCGTGTTTTGGGGCGGCGATGCTGGCCAAGGGGTTGGTGCCGGTGGTGCTGGCGGCGCCGGTGGTGTGGTTTGCGCGGGAGCGGTGGCGGGAGTGGTGGAAGGTGGTGGTGGCGGCGCTGGTGGTGGCGGGACCGTGGTATGTGCTGGTGACGCGGGCGCAGGGGTTTGCGTTTATTAATGAGTTCTTCATTGAGCATCACTTTGGGCGGTTCGCGAGCGGGGACTTGCAGCATGTGCAGCCGTTTTGGTTTTACGGGCCGATGATCGTGGCGCTGCTGCTGCCGTGGACGCCATTGTTATGGAAGGGAGAGTGGAAGACGCGGACCTTTTATGCGGCGTGGCTGGTGTTTGGGTTTGTCTTCTTTAGTGCTTCGAAGAACAAACTGCCGGGGTATCTGATTCCGCTGCTGCCGGCGGCGGTGATGGTGATGCGGATGCCGGGGCCGCGCTATTTGGCGGGGGCGATGGGGCTGATGCTGGCGGTGGTGGCGACGGGGAAGCTGACGTACTTGCCGGCGAAGGATGGGGAGTTGACGGGGCGGGAGTTGGCGCGGCAGGTGGGTCCGGATAGTTGTGCGAACGAGATTCCGCGGAGCTTGCGGTATGGGGTCCATTACTACGCGGGGAAGGCGTTGGGCGAGTGCTGGGAGATGCCGGGGGCGAAGCCGGTGCCGGCGGGGAAGGAAGGGGTTCGGAAGGGGTTGCGGCTGCGGGTGTCGGGTGGAACAGGGGAGGGCCGGTTGCTGTTTTTGGCGGCGCTGCGGCCGACGGAGGGGGATTGGGTTGTTCCGGTGGAGGCGGAGCCGCATTTGGTGTGGATTGGGGGGCGGGATGTGAAGGATTGGGGAGCGGGGGAGACGGTGGAGTTTGACCCGAATGCGGTGGCGTATCCGGGGCCGTTTTGGGGGGCGGGGAAGGGGCTTTGGTATTGGAACGTGATTTTCGTTTCAAATGGCGGCGTGGTGGCACGGAGCGCGACGCGAAAGGATGATTGGGATCCGGCGGCGGACCGGGTGGTGGAGGCTAGGCTGGAGCCGGTGGCGGATCCGGGGTGGAAGCAGGGCTGGCGGGCTGGTTTCCTCGGCAGACTGGGAAGGGCCGCAGATCAAACCCGCATTGAGTCGATCGCTGCCTTTAGACGGGTGTGGAAAGTAGGCGGAGGGTTCGTACACGGTTCTCACGGCTCCGGCATCTGGGCTTGGGCTGCCTTATGGCTGCGACAGGAAGAGTTTCCCTACGATTCCGGAACGATGCTTGTTGATTCTCCAACACCGCTCGATTTTTCCAACTTCTACGGAGTGGATCTGACGAAGCGGCCCAAACAGATTCTGTTCGACGCCGCGGGCAAGCCATTGCCGCATCCGACGATTCCCGGTTGGACGCTGCGGGAGTGGGCGCTGCAGGACGCCGTCATCGACCCGCACTACGGGCATTGGGCGTCGATGGAGTATCAGTTCGGCCCGCCAACACCGGAAGGCTTCGAACGGCCGCTGTTTGACCGGAGTACCGGCGAGGTCGATTCGGCGGTGCTCGAGCATTGGCTGAAGAACGACTTGGCGCGGCTGTTCGTTGAGAAGAAGATTGACGCCAGCCGCATCGTCATCGAGAAGCCGGACGCCTCGGCGCTCTCCTTCTGCCGGAAGACCGGCGCCCGCTGCGTCGTAGACTAGAACGAGTGTCCACCAGGAAGCTAACGGCTCATGTGAAAGCGGCTGGTTGAGCGAGCAAATTGAGTCCAAAGGTTTTGGACCAGGCGCTTGCGGGGCTACCGCGACAGTTCGATCCGCGCGTGCTGATCGGCTTCGAGACGTCGGACGACGCCGGAGTCTTCCAGCTAACGCCGGAGTGCGCCCTCGTGCAGACGGTCGACTTCTTTACGCCGATTGTCGATGATCCCCATACCTTTGGTCAGATTGCGGCGGCGAACTCGTTGAGCGACGTCTACGCCATGGGCGGGGTGCCGATTTCGGCGCTTTCGATTCTGGCCTGGCCGCGGGACGGGGAGATGGACGACCTGCGGGAGGTGCTGCGGGGCGGGGCAGAGAAAATGATCGAAGCTGCGTGTTCGGTGATCGGCGGGCACTCGATTGCGGACGCCGAGCCGAAGTTCGGCTACGCAGTGACCGGCACGGTGCATCCGGCCAAGGTACTGGCCAACGGTGGGGCGCGGGCCGGGGATGTGCTTGTGTTTACCAAGCGCCTAGGGACGGGGATCGTCTCGACGGCGCTCAAGAAGGGATTGGCGCGGGAGAGTGATGTGGCGGCGTCGATTACGTCGATGACCACCTTGAACAAGGCGGCTTGCGCGGCGATGCTGCAGTGCGAGGTCCACGCCTGCACGGACGTGACGGGCTTCGGCCTGCTCGGCCATGCGCGGGAGATGGCGGCGGCGTCGGACGGCGTCACTCTCGTGATTGAGAGCGCGCGGCTGCAACTGCTGCCCGGCGTGGCAGAGTACGCGGCGGCGGGGGCGGTGCCGGGCGGACTCAAGAACAACCGGGAGTTCGTCGAGTGTCAGGTGACGGGGGCGGCGGGGGATGTCCTCTATGATCCGCAGACCTCGGGCGGGCTGCTGATGGCGATGCCGGAGGCCGAGGCCGCGAAGATGGAGCGGTTGTACGCGGGGGCGTACCGGATGGGCCGCGTGGTGGCGAAGCGGGATACGCTGTTAGAAGTCGAATGAATCCGATTATTATTGCTCTGGACTGTGAAACGGCCGCCGAAGCGCGGGGAATTGTGGAGGCGACGGCGGAGGAGATCACGTTCTATAAGGTGGGCCTGGAACTGTACACCGTGGCCGGGATGGCCTTTGTGGATGAGCTGCTGGGCCGGGGGAAGAAGGTGTTTCTCGACCTGAAGTTTCACGACATTGGCGAGACCGTGAAGCGGGCGGTGCGGCAGGTGGCCAAGAGCGGGGTGAGCCTGCTGACGGTGCACGCCGAACCGGCCGTAATGCGGGCGGCGGCGGAGGGCCGGGGGGACTCCGAGTTGAAACTGCTGGGGGTGACGGTTTTGACAAGCATCGCCGAGAGCGATCTGCCGGCGATGGGCTACACGTGTACGCTCGCGGATTTATTCGCGCTGCGGGTGAAGAACGCGATGGAGGCCGGGGTGGATGGTCTGGTGTGTTCGCCGCTCGAGGTCGGGGCGTTGCGAAAGCAGGTGGGGCCGGACAAGATCCTGGTGACGCCGGGGGTGCGCAGCGCGGGAGCCGACGTGGGGGATCAGAAGCGGGTGGCGACGCCCGCGGCAGCGATGGCGGCCGGGGCCAGCTATCTGGTGGTCGGCCGGCAGGTGACGCGGGCTGCGGACCCGGGCGCGGCGGTGCGCCAAATCGTCGCCGAAATCAACCCATAGAAAATTTTCATAAGCGAAGTGCGGTCACCACCCGGCCTAGGTGGTTTCGTGCGCAAGCTGCTGTAAACAATATGCAACAAAGATCACGTGGCCCGATTGGCAACGGCGGGTGACGCGCCCGTGACCCGAACGGCACCCTTTGACACCTGTTTACCGATTTGCCACACTGCGGAAAATTCGGGTATTTCCGTCCGCAGTCGGGCGTCCTATCAGTTCGGCTGTGTGTTTTAGGGGAAAGGAAAATATGAAAAAGCTTGGGTTAGCCCTCGTAGGCTTATTGGCGTGGTCTCACGCCAGCCTGTTTGGCCAGTCAGTGACCTCACTGGCCGGCGTGATTTCGGATCCAACGGGCGCCGTCGTTCCCAACGCGGCGCTCGAACTCGTCAATTCAGACACGAACCAGAAACGGGAAGGCAAATCGGACGCCAATGGCAACTACTCGTTCCCGCAAATTATGCCGGGAACCTACAACCTGTCGGTAAAGGCGACGGGGTTTTCCGCCAAGAACGTGAATGGTTTGCGGCTGCTCGTGAACACGCCGGCCACGGTGAACGTGGCTCTCGAGGTCGGCCAGACGACGGAGACGATTTCGGTCTCGGCGGAAGCCGTGCAGATCAACACCCAGGATGCTTCGCTGGGTAACAGTTTTGGGACAAAGCCGATTCTGCAGTTGCCGTTTGAGGCGCGGAACGTGGCGGGCCTGCTCTCGTTGCAGCCGGGCGTGACGTTTGCCGGCGCCAACGCGCCGAACAGCTACCGGGGCGGTAACGTGAACGGTGGCAAGAACGACCAGGCGAACGTGACCCTGGACGGCGTAGACGTGAATGACCAGCAGGACCGGGATCCGTTTACGAGCGTGCTTCGCGTGACGCTCGACAGCGTGCAGGAGTTCCGCGTGGTCACGACGAATGCCAACGCGGAATTGGGCCGTTCGTCCGGCGCGCAGATTGCGCTGGTCACCAAGGGCGGTACGAACGAGATTCACGGTTCGACTTACTGGTTCGTTCGGAACAAGGCGACCAACGCCAACTCCTTCTTCAATAATCAGAACGGCGTGGAACTGGCCAAGCTGAACCGGAACATCTACGGCGCTTCGCTGGGCGGGCCGCTAAAGAAGAACCGGCTGTTCCTGTTCGGCAATTACGAAGGCCGTCAGGACCGCCGCGAGGATTCGGTGCTGCGCACGGTTCCTTCCGCGACGCTGCGGCAGGGCATTGTCCGGTACATCCGGCAGGATGGATCGATCGCTTCGCTGACGCCGCAGGATTTGCAGACGCGGATTGACCCGCTCGGGATTGGGGTGAGTCAGGCGGCTTTGGCCGTCCTGCAGGCTTATCCCCTGCCCAACGACTCCGCGGCCGGGGACTCGATCAACACCTCGGGTTTCCGCTTCAACGCGCCCATCCGGTTGGACTGGCAGACCTACATCGCCAAGTTGGATTACTCTCTGGATGCGGCCGGCAAACATAACATGTTTGTCCGCGGCAACCTGCAGGATGACAAGGACACCTCGACCCCGCAGTTCCCGGGCCAGGCGCCCAACAATACGAATCTGTCCAATACGAAGGGCTTGGCCATCGGTTTGACGAGCGTTCTGCGGTCGAACATGGTGAACAACTTCCGGTGGGGATTGACCCGTGTGGGGTTGGAGAACTCTGGCGTTTCGCTGCTGCCCTTTACGACGTTCCGCACGATCGACTCGCTGAACGGCACCAATCGGCCGTTCATCCGCACCACTCCGACCCATACCTTTGCGAACGACTTCAGCTGGACCAAGGGTACGCACGACATCCGGGTCGGCGGGGTGATCCGGTTGATTCGCAATCGCCGCATCAACTATGCCAATTCGTTCCCCTCGGCTTCGACGAATGCTTCGTGGCTGACGGGCAGTGGCAACCAGTTGGAGCAGCCGCTGGGCACGGATATCCGGGCTAACGCGCGGGTGGCTTACCGGGACGCGGCGATGGCGGTGCTCGGGGTTGTGAGCAACGGTACGGCGCGTTATAACTACAACAAGGACGGTTCGCCGCTGCCGGTGGGTTCGGCGGTCGGGCGGCAGTTCAACGCGGAAGAGTACGAATTCTACGCTCAGGATACGTGGAAGATGTCCCGTGCTCTCACGTTGACCTATGGGCTCCGGTACTCGTTGATGCCCCCGATCTATGAAGCGGACGGCATCCAGACCATTGCGCAGGAGTCGCTTTCGACCTTCTTCGATACCCGTGTGGGCTTGGCCGAGTTGGGTGCGCCGCAGTTTCTCGTCAATCCGGTGACCTTCATTTTGAAGGAGCAGCCGGGCGGCCGGGATCTCTATCCGTTCCACAAGAAGAACCTCGCTCCTCGCGTGGCTTTGGCGTGGTCTCCGCAGGGAACCAGCAAATTCTCGAAGTTCCTGTTTGGCGAACCGGGCAAGACGGCGATTCGCGCCGGCTGGGGTATGTACTATGACGTGATGGGCGCCGGCCTGATCACGAACTACGACGCCTCGGCTCTGGGCCTGTCGACCAGTCTGCAGAACCCCTCCGCGCAACTGACCCTGGCGACGGCGCCTCGCTTTACCGGCTTGAACTCGATTCCGGCCTCGGTACTGCCCGCGGCTCCGCCGGCGGGTTTCCCGCAGGTGGCTCCGAACCTGTTCGCGATCACGAATTCGCTCGACGACCGGTTGGCTCCTCCGTACACGATGAACTTGAACTTCTCGGCGGGCCGCGAGTTCAAGGGCGGGTTCTTCCTGCAGGGTTCTTATGTCGGCCGGTTGTCCCGCCGTTCCTTAACGAGCGAAGACATCGCGATGCCAATCAACATGCGGGATCCGGCGAGTGGCCAGACCTATTTTGAAGCCGCCACGGCGCTGGCGCAGTTGGCGAATGCGAATACGCCGGTGGCTGCCGTGGGCCGGATGCCCTTCTGGGAAAACATCTTCCCGGGAGCGGCGACTGCAACGTTGACGGCGACGCAGCGGGCGTTTCAGAGCATTTCGAACAACGCTCCGGACTACTCTTATGCTTTGTATGAGATGGACGTTCTGTGCCGTCCGAGCTGCAGCAAGTTCGGCCCCTACTCGTTCTACAACCGGCAGTTCAGCTACCTGCGTACGCTGCGTTCGATTGGCAGCGGCAGCTACCACGCCATGCAGTGGACGGCGCGGAAGCGGTTCAGCCAGGGCGACCAGTTGGAGTTTAACTACACCTGGTCGAAGTCGATCGACCTGGCTTCGCGGCCGGAGAACTCGACGGCGACCAACGGCGTGATCATCAACGCGTTTGATCGCCGGCAGTTCCGCGCTCCTTCGGATTACGACACGCGGCATCAGTGGAACGCGAACTTTGTCTATGGTCTGCCGATGGGCAAGGGACGGAAGTTGCTCGATCAGGGCGGACCCGTGAACGCGATTGTTGGCGGCTGGCAGTTGAGCGGTTTGTACCGGCAGTCGACGGGTTTGCCGACTTCGGTGGGCAACGGGCGGTTCTGGCCGACTAACTGGAACATCACGGGCTACGCTACGGCCGTGGGCACTCCGGTGGTGGGCACGACGCGGAACGCGCCGGCGCCTCCGGGCGGTACGGGCGGGGTGAACCTCTTCCCCGACCCCGCGGCGGCGATTCGGGCTTTCGACTATACGATGCCGGGTCAGTCCGGCGGCCGGAACATCATCCGGGGTGATGGCAACTTCAACCTGGACCTGAGCCTGGCGAAGAGCTTCAACATGCCGTGGAGCGAGAAGCACACCCTGCAGTTCCGCTGGGAGGTGTTCAACGTGACGAACTCGGTGCGGTTTGATCCGTTTGCCACTTCGGCGGACCTCGGCAACCTGGGTTCGTTCGGTAAGTACACGGACACGTTGACCTTGCCGCGCGTGATGCAGTTTGGATTGCGTTACGACTTCTAATCGGAGCCGGATTCGTAGTGTTGGAATGGAGGGCGGCCTACTTGGTAGGCCGCCCTTTTTTTGATAGGGTCAAGGTATGGCAACGAAAGCTCTGGTGACGGAGTCCGAATACCTGGAGACGAGCTTTAGCGGCTTGGACCGGGAGTACTGCCGCGGAGAGGTAATCGAACGAACGATGCCGACTTATCTGCACGGTGTCGTGCAAGGAATGCTCTACGCACTCTTTCTTGCGTATCGCAAGTCTCATGGTTTGGTCCCGTCCACCGAGGCTCGCCACCGGCTGGCCGATGGGGTAATCCGCATTCCGGACGTCGCGGTACATCAGGGTATGCCGGCACAGCCTTGCCCGGACACCCCGCCCTACGTGGCGATCGAGGTTCTGTCACCGGAAGACCGCATGGGCGATGTCACGGCCAAGCTGCGTGAGTATCGGGACTTCGGCGTTCCGCACGCCTGGGTGGTCGATCCCGTGGCGCAGGCGCTGTACGTTTATGATTCCGATGGCTTGCATCAGGTGCGCTCTCTGCAAATCCCCGAGTTCGGAATCAACTTCACCCCGGAGCAGATCTTCGAGGCATAGCCCGGCCGTGTCAAAATAGGGGGTTAACCCTCATGACTGGCCACGACGTACGTCAAAAGTTCCTAGATTACTTCGCCGCCCGCGGACATCGCGTGGTGCGCTCCTCCTCCCTGGTCCCCGCCAACGACCCCACGTTGCTGTTCACCAACGCCGGGATGAACCAGTTCAAGGACATCTTCCTCGGCATGGAGAAGCGCGACTACTCGCGGGCGACCACGTCGCAGAAGTGCGTCCGGGCCGGGGGCAAACACAATGACCTCGAAAATGTCGGCTACACCCGCCGCCACCATACGTTCTTCGAGATGCTCGGGAACTTCTCCTTCGGCGATTACTTTAAGACCGAAGCGATCGACTTCGCCTGGGATCTGATCACCAAAGACTACGGCCTCGACAAGGAGCGCCTGTACGTCACCGTCTTCCGCGAGGACGACGAGGCCGAAGAGCTGTGGCAGAAGGTCACTGGCATTCCGAAGAGCCGGATCTTCCGTTTGGACGAGAAAGATAACTTCTGGCAGATGGGCGATACCGGACCCTGCGGCCCGTGCTCGGAAATTCACTTCGATCTCGGGCCGGACGGCGCGGAGCCGGGCCGCGAGGACGAAGCCTTTCCGCTCGACGGCGGTGGCCGGTTCGTCGAGATCTGGAACTTGGTCTTCATGCAGTTCGACCGCTCGGCGAGCGGCATCATGAACCCGCTGCCGCGGCCGTCGATCGACACCGGCATGGGTCTCGAGCGCATTGCGGCGATCCTGCAGGGCAAGATGTCGAACTACGACTGCGACCTGATCAGCCCGATCATCGATCATCTGGCCGGTTTGATCAAAGTGGACCCCAGTCGGGACGCGAAGACCGGAGCCGTCCTGCGGATCAATGCCGATCATGCGCGGGCAGCCGCGTTCCTGATCCACGACGGCGTGGTTCCTTCGAACGAAGGCCGCGGCTATGTGCTGCGTAAAATTATGCGCCGGGCGTTACGGAATGCGCGCATTCTGGGCGTACAGGATACCTACTTCCATAAGCTGACCCAGTTCGTGGCTGAGTTCATGAAGCCGGCCTATCCGGAACTGCTCGAAAGCGTAGACCGCGTGACGCGAGTGGTGAAGGACGAGGAGCACCGCTACGCCACGACCTATCAGGTGGCCGAACGGATCTTCGTCGATGAGGCCAAGCGCGCCGTGGGCGGCTTGCTGCCGGGCGCGGCGGCGTTCAAGCTCTACGACACCTATGGCCTGGCCATTGATGAGCAGGAGGACATGGCGCGGGAGTTCGGCCTGCAGATCGATAGCGAAGGCTTTGCTGAAGAGATGGAAAAGCAGCGGGACCGCGCGCGGGCTTCGTGGAAGGGTGCCGATAAAGCGACGGTGGCGCCGGTCTACGGCCAGATTCAGGCTAAGCTCGGACGCACCAAGTTCCTCGGTTATGAGGAGCTAACCTCGAAGGCTTCGCGCGTCGTGGCGATCCTGGTGGACCAGCATCTGGTGACCTCGGTGGGCGCGGGCGTCGAGTGCGAGTTAGTGGTGGACCAGACCCCGTTCTACGCCGAAAGCGGCGGCCAGGTGGGGGACCAGGGCGAATGGCTGTTCAAAGGGGAAGTGGTAGCTACGGTGAATAGCACCTATCCGGCGGTACCGGGTTTGAGCGTGCACCGCATTACGACTACGGCGCCGCTCGAGACCGACATGGTGCTGCAGGGCGCCGTGGCGGCCGGGACGCGGGCGGCCACGATGCGGAACCACACGGCCACTCATCTGCTGCACGCGGCGCTGCGCCAGGTGCTGGGCTCCCACGTCAAGCAGGCGGGCTCCATTGTAGACTCGGGGCGCCTGCGGTTCGACTTTGCCCACTACACGGCGATGGATGCCGAAGAGGTGGCGCAGGTGGAACTGATCGTGAACGCGGAGATTATGCGGAACACAGCGGTGTCGACGAGCGTGATGGAGCTCGATGACGCGTTGTCGACCGGGGCGATGGCGCTGTTCGGCGAGAAGTATGGCGAGAAGGTGCGCGTGGTGCAGGTGCCCGGCTTCAGCAAGGAGCTGTGCGGCGGCACGCACGTTTCGCGGACCGGCGACATCGGGCTGTGCAAGATCGTCTACGAAGGTTCGATCTCGGCCGGGGTGCGCCGGATTGAGGCGATTACGGGGAATGCGGCGGTAGAGCGCTTCCAGGCCGCAACAACCTCTCTGCATCGCGTGGCGCAGATCGTGCACGCCAACGAGCCCGAGCTCGTCGAGCAGGTGGAGAAGCTGCTGGCGCATCAGCGGACGCTTGAGAAAGAGCTGCAACAGTTGAAGCAGCAGATGGCGCAGGCCAAGGCGGGGCAGGTGGAAGAGTTGGCCCGTGAGGTGAAGGGAGTCAAGGTGCTGGCGGCGCGGGTGGACGGCTTGGACCGGGACCAGATGCGGGCGCTGGCCGATACGCTGCGGAACAAGTGGAAGACGGCCGTGGTGGTGCTGGGCGCCGCCGAAGGCGAGAACGTGGCATTGATCAGCGCCGTGACGAAGGACCTGACGGCGAAGGTGCACGCGGGCAAGCTGATCGGCCCGGTGGCGGCCGCGGTGGGCGGCAAGGGCGGCGGGCGGCCGGACCTGGCGGAAGCGGGCGGCAAGGATGCGTCGGCGCTCGATAGCGCGTTGGCGAATGTTTACGCGGCGGTGGAAGGCGCGTTGTGACCGATGTCGTGATTGTCGGGGCGGGGCCTACGGGCCTCGCCTGCGGCATCGAGTTGAAGAAGTTGGGGGTCAACGCGGTCCTGATTGAGAAGGGCTGCGTGGTGAACTCGCTCTATCACTATCCGCAGAACATGGTGTTTTTCACTACGCCTGAACTGCTTGAGATCGGCGATATTCCGATGACGTCGCTGAACGATAAGCCGAACCGCGTGGAGGGGTTGAAGTACTACCGGCGGGTGGCGGACCACTACGATCTCGACATCCGCCAGTATGAGCGGGTGGAGCGGATTACGGGCGGGGATGGCGCGTACGTGACCGTAACCTCGCAGGGCGAACACGCTTCGAAGAAGGTGATTCTGGCCACGGGCTACTACGACATTCCGAACCTGTTGGGGGTGCCGGGCGAGGAGTTGCCGAAGGTGATCCACTACTACAAAGAGGCGCATCCCTACTACGATCAGGACGTGCTGGTGGTGGGCGCGAAAAACTCGGCGGCGATCGCAGCGCTCGAGCTGTGGTGGACCGGAGCGCGGGTGACGATGGTGCACCGGGGCGCGGAGATCCATAAGCACGTGAAGTACTGGATCAAGCCGAACATCGAAAACCGGCTGAAGAATGGGGAAATCAAAGGGTACTTTTCCTCGCGGGTGACGGCGATCCGGGAGAAGGAAGTGGACCTCGAAACGCCGGAAGGACCCGTAACGCTCAAGAACGATTTCGTCTTTGCGATGACGGGTTACCGGCCGGACTTCGAGTTCCTGGCCGCGCACGGGATTACGCTCGACGCCGGGACGGGCCGGCCGGCCGTAAACCCGGACACGTACGAGAGCGCGCGGCCGGGGATGTATCTGGCGGGCGTGGTGGTGGCCGGGGTGCATACCAACGAGATCTTCATCGAGAACGGCCGCTTCCACGGCGGCGCGATTGCCAAGGACATTGCGGCGAAAGTGAGATGAAGATCGTCCACCTCGACAGCGGACGGGAGATGCGGGGTGGGCAGTGGCAGGTGCTGCATCTGATCGAGGCGCTGGCGGCGGCGGGACACGAACAGGAGCTGGTGGCGCCCTTGGACGCACCGCTCGCGCAGCGGGTGAAGATCCCGGTGCGGGCGCCGCTGGGCTGGTGGCCGCGCGGGGACGTCTATCATGCCCATGATGCAAAGATGCACACCTGGGCGGGTCTGCTGGGGCGGCGGCCGCTCGTGGTGGCGCGGCGGGTAGCGTTTCCGGTGAAGAACCGGTGGAAGTACCGCCTGGCGGATTGCTATATAGCAGTTTCGGAGGCGGTGGCGGGTGAGCTGCGGAAGGCGGGCGTGGAGGACGGCAGGATCCGCGTGGTGTACGACGGGGTGCAGGAGCTGGCGCTCTCGACGCGGACGGGTCCGGTGATCGCGCCGGCCTCGGAGGATCCGATGAAGGGTTCGGCGCTGATCCGGGAGTCAGGTGTCGCGTGCCAGTTCTCCGCCGATCTGGTGACCGATCTGGCGACCGCCTCGGCCATGCTCTACATCACGCATCAGGAGGGGCTGGGCTCGGCGGCGCTGCTGGCGATGTCAGCGGGGGTGCCGGTGATCGCCTCGCGGGTGGGCGGGCTTCCGGAGATCGTGCGGGACGGCGAGACGGGGGTGCTGGTGGAGAATACGGCGGAGGCGATCCGCGCGGCGATGGCGCGGGTGGGCGAGATGGGGCCGATGGGGCAGCGGGGCAGGGCCATGGTGCGCGAGCGGTTTCTGCTGCGGCACATGGCGGCTGCTACGCTCAGAGTTTACGAGGAGTTGGCGTGATCATCGAAGCGGTGTTAGCGGGGTTGTTGGGGCTGCTGATCGGCAGTTTTCTGAATGTCTGCATTTACCGGTTGCCGCGCGATCTCTCGGTTTGGACGCCGGCGCGGAGCTATTGCCCGGGCTGCGAAGCGATGATCGCGTGGTACGACAATCTGCCGGTGGTGAGTTATCTGCTGCTGGGGGGGAAGTGCCGGCGGTGCAGGGAGAAGATTCCGGTGCGGTATTTGTTGACGGAGCTGCTTTGTGGTGTAATGTTCTTTGCGTGCTCCTGGTTTTTGGGGTTCAGCCCGTTGGCGTGGAAACTGATGGTGTTTAGCGCGATCAATCTTGCCTTGTTCTTTTGCGATTTGGAGGAACGGATTCTGCCGGACGAATTCACGTTGGGGGGCACGGCGGTGGGGCTGGTATTGGCCTATTTCGTGGCGCTGCCGATGGGGTTCACGATGTTGTTTTTGCCGCTCAATACCCCGGCCCCCTGGATTTCAGTGGCCGAGGCGGCCTTTGCCGCGGGGTTGGCCTATGGCTCCTTCCGGTTGCTGGGCTGGGCCTATGAGCGATTCCGGGATCGGGAAGGGCTGGGAATGGGCGATATGAAGATGGTGGCGATGTTTGGCGCCTTCCTGGGGCTGATGTCGACGCTCGAATCGATTTTGATCGGGTCGGTGCTGGGTTCGTTCTTGGGCTTGCTGTTCATCAAGCTGCGGCGGGAGGACAGTGCGCAGTATGAGTTGCCGTTCGGGTCGTTTTTGGCTGTTGGCGCGATGGCGGCGGCCTGGATTGAGGTATTTCGGTAGATACGAAGCAATGTTGCGTTACACTGTGAGATTACGCCGATGAAAGCGCTGCTGGAAGCGATTGCACCCAACCATCCGGATTGGGAACTGGCGATGGCCCTGGACCCTCGCCGGTTGCCCGCTCATATTGCCGTGATCATGGACGGCAATGGACGGTGGGCCGGGAAGCGTTTTTTACCCCGGGTGGCCGGGCACAAGGCGGGTATCTCTCCGGTGCGGGAGACCGTCGAGACCTGCGCGCGGCTCGGATTGGACGCCTTGACGCTCTATGCGTTCTCGATGGAGAACTGGAAGCGGCCGGCCGCCGAGGTGGATACCTTATGGCATCTGCTGCGGCTCTATTTGCGGAATGAGCTGCGGACGCTCGCGGAGAACAACGTGCGCCTGGGGGCCATTGGGCGGATTGAGGATCTTCCCGGCATCGTGCAGAAAGAGTTGGCCGTCACGATGCGCGAGACGGAGCACAACACGGGACTCCGGCTGAATCTGGCGATCAACTACGGCGGCCGGGTGGAGATTTTGGACGCCGTCAACCACCTGTTGGCGGAGGCCAAGGCGGCGGGCACCCTCGAGAACCTGCGCGTGGACGAGGAGTCCTTGGCGGCCCATCTGTACACGAGCGGGCTGCCGGACCCGGACCTGTTGATCCGGACTTCGGGGGAGCTGCGCGTTTCGAATTTCCTGCTCTGGCAGATCGCCTACACCGAGATCTACGTCACGGAGACGTTGTGGCCGGACTTCCGGCGCGCGGACCTGCTCAGAGCCATTCTCGACTACCAGAAGCGGGAGCGCCGTTTTGGCGGGTTGAGCACGCCGGCGCCCGAGGTTCTGGCGGAGACGGTTTCCACCCGGTGATGCGCGTTCTCACTTCGGTGGTGCTGATCCCCACCGTCACGTGGCTGATTCTGTTTTCGCCACAGCCGGTGTTCCAAGCGGCGGTGTCTGTGTTTGCGCTGCTGTGCTGGCATGAGTTTGCGGGGTTGTCGGGATACTACAACGCCAAGCTCGAAAGCTGGCACGGTTGGATCCCGGGCCTGGTGATCCTCTATGCGGGCTTGAGCGGGACGATGCTGATGACCGTGATCATTCTGGGTGCGCTGGCGGCGGCGTTGCGGAACCGGGAGCTGCGGGAAGGTATTCCGGCTACGGCGTTTTTCGCCTTGGGCTTGATCTATGCGTTCGGGGCCTGGCGCGCGGCAGTGGAGCTGCGCGTGATCAGCCCGTACTGGGTTCTGTTTGCCAACGCCATCAATTGGGTGGGCGATTCGGCAGCCTATTTCGTGGGCCGTGCAATCGGGAAGCGGAAGCTGGCGCCGCGGATCAGCCCCGGGAAATCGGTGGAGGGCGCCTTGGCTTCCGTCGTGTTAGCGAGCTTGTTTGGCGTCGCGTTTGTTAATTATTTTTTGCCCGCGACGCCCTGGCCGGTCGCCTTGGGAGTCTCGGTGGCGGGAAACGTGGCGGGACAGATTGGGGACCTGGCTGAGTCGGCGCTCAAGCGGGGCGCGGGTGTGAAGGACTCCGGCACGTTGCTGCCGGGGCACGGCGGCTGGTTGGACCGCTTGGATTCGAGCCTGTTCTCGATGCCAATTACCTTGTTCGCCCTCACGCTAATCGGTTAGGCCCGTTGCGTGCGAAGAGTGCGTGTGATAAGAAGTCACGCACGATGCGGTTACTGATCCTTCTCTCAGTCGCGGCGACCCTGCTCGCGCAATCGGAACGCGGAACGATAACGGGGACAGTGCGAGACGCAACCGGCGCGGTGGTACCGGGAGCGAAAGTCACTTTAACGAATACGGCGATGGGGACGGCCAGCACGGCCCCGACCTCCGAGTCCGGCGATTACACCGTCCCCGGGTTGGCGGTAGGAACTTACATTGTCCGCGTCGAAAAGGATGGCTTCCGGCCGGCCTCGGTCACCGGACTGGTGCTGAATGCTTCGGCGACGGTGCGGGCCGATGCCGTCCTGGAAGTGGGAACCTCCCGGCAGGCGGTGGAGGTCTCCGCCTCGGCCTTGGCGCTGGCGACCGAGAACGCCAAGACGAGCGTGACGATTGATAACAAGCTGGTGGACGAGTTGCCGCTGGTGGTGGGCGGCGCGCTGCGGAGTCCGTTTAACCTGGCGGCGCTGACGCCGGAGGCGAAGAACCTGGGCGGCGACAACGGCTTCATCCTCGGCGGCGGGCAGGCGGCCGGCTACGGGACGAGTCTCGATGGCGTGTCGGCGAACACGTCGCGGGCGCTGTCGATGAGTTGGGTGGCCGTCAATGCGCCTTCCATTGAGGCGGTGACCGAGTTCACGGTGGATACGAACGGCTTCAAGGCGGAGTTCGGCCAGGCGACGGGCGGCATTATGAGCTTTGCTTCGAAGTCCGGTACGAACAGCTTCCACGGAACGCTCTACGAGTTCATTCGCAACGAGGCCTTTGACGCGAACAACTTCTTCAACAATAAACGGGGCATCGGCCGGCCGATTTATAAACAGCACGACTTTGGCGGCTCGGTCGGCGGGCCGGTTTGGATTCCTAAGCTCTATAACGGCAAGAACAAGACCTTCTTCTTCACGAGCTACGAGGCGTTTCGCAATCGGGATGGCGCGGCGGGTTCCGTGCGGACGGTGCCGACCGAAGAGATGTACAACGGCGACTTCCGCAACTGGGTGAACGCGGCCGGGGTTCAGATTCCGATCTATGATCCGACCACCCAGACCACGGCCGCCAATGGCACCGTGACGCGGCAGGTCTTCCCGAACAATCAGGTCCCGCGGTCGCTATTTGACCCCACCGTGGTACAGGCGCTCAGTGTCTTCCGTTCCGGCGAGACCCCATTGCCCAACACGGGCGCGCGGCCGGGAACCGTCGACTACGTGACGAACAACTATCTGATTTCGAAGGGCACCGAGGTGCGTCCCAATACCAAGCTCAGCGTCAAGGGAGACCACGTCTTCAGCGAGCGGAGCCGGATCTCCGGCTATTGGGGCTACAACCGGTCCAGCCAGGTGCCCGGACCGAACGGCCCCAACGATCTGCCCGGCCTGTTCGTCAACTACAACGACACCACCCGGAACTCCGACGTCTTTCGCGGAAGCTGGGACTTTAACTTCACGCCTACGCTCTTCAATCACTTCTACGGTGGCGGTAACAACTGGAAGGAAAATCACGACCCACCCCAGGCTACGATCCGGAGCGGCGTTAATTGGAAGGACAGAGTCTGCCTGATCAACTCGCCGAACTGCGACGAAAACCTGATCAACTTCAATTTCTCGAATGGCTACAGCCAGTGGGGCGGCCGGGCGAACAACGGCAGCGAGAACTTCATCAAGATGTTCGCCGACGACATGACCTGGATCAAAGGCAAGCACACCTGGAAGTTCGGTGGGCAGTATCAGGGCCAGTACTACAATGGCTTCGGCCGCCAGTGCGTCGCGGGTTGCGTGACCTTCGACTTCAAAAATACGGGCCGTCCCGGCGACACGAACTTTGCTACCGCAGGCGGTAGCCCCGTCGCCTCGATGCTCCTGGGCCATGCCAACAATGGCTCGCTCGACACTGTCCGCTATATCGGCCAGCAGTGGCCTTCGTTTGCCGGATTCATTCAGGACGACTGGCGGATCAAGCCGAACTTGATGATCAACCTGGGGCTCCGCTGGGAGACCACCTTGCCGCCCACCGGGGAGAACGACAACTGGAGCGACTTTGCTCCCGACCGGCCCAACCCGGGCGCCGGCGGCATCCCCGGAGCGTTGATTTATGCGGGCTCCGGCCCAGGCCGTGAAGGCACCCGGACGCTCGCCGGCAGCTACTTCAAGGGCTTCGGGCCCCGTCTGGGCCTCGCCTACACGCTCAAGCAGAAGACCTCGATCCGGATGTCCTACGGCTTAAGCTATGGCAACATCACGACCGTGACCGGTTCCACCCACAATCTGGGATTCACCCTCACCAACTCCTTCCCGGACAACAGCCAGGGATTGCAGCCCAGTTTCCTCGTCCGGAACGGACTGCCGGCGTGGGTGGCGCCTCCGTTTGTCGATCCCAGCTTCGGCAACGGCCGGGCTATGCCATGGTGGCAGGGTAGCGAAGCCACGCGCCCCCCGGCCTTTCAAAGCATGAACTTCTCGATTCAGCACCAGCTCTCTTCGACGATGGTGGCCGAGATCGGCTACAACGGGAGTCTGGGGAGCCGGCTCCAGGCCGGGCTGCTCGCTTACAACGCGTTGCACCCGGACGTCCTCACCCGCTATGGGGCGACTCTGCTGAACTCGCGGTTCGACAGCCCGGCGGCGATTGCGGCCGGCATCCGCGCGCCCTTTGCGAATTTCGGGACGTTGTGGGGTGCGCAGGCCACCGTCCGGCAGGCTTTGCGGCCTTATCCGCAGTTCCAGAACATCGATACCGGCGGAGGGGGCGGCGACCACAGTGGCCACTCCACCTACCATTCCGGTATGCTCCGGCTGGAGAAACGGTATTCGAGCGGTGTCCAGTTTCAGGGTTCGTACGTGTTTTCAAAGCTGCTGACCGATGCCGACAGCTACTGGATCGGCGGCGCGGCCATGGACCACTTCAACCGCGGCCTCGAGAAATCGATCGGCCAGTTCGACGTCACCCACAACATCAAGCTTTCGGGCGTCTATGAACTGCCGTTCGGCAAAGGGAAGACGTTTCTGAATACCAACCCGGTGGCGAACTTTTTCCTGGGCGGCTGGCGCCTGTCGGCCATCTTCACGGCATCAAGCGGGCAGCCCTTGCCGCTCGGCACCTCGAACGGCCTGCCGCTGTTCGCGGGCACCAACCGGCCGATCATCTCGACTTACGACGGTTGGCGCCCGGCGACCGCGGGCGACAAGTTCGACCCCGCGGTGGACCGGACCATCCAGCCGGCGAGCTTCTTCCCGGCGCAGCCGGCCAACGTGATGGGGAACATGACCCGGTACAACCCGAAGTTCCGGTCCAACCCGATCTATGACAACAACCTGTCGTTTGCCAAGTCGTTCCCGATCAAGGAGCAGATCCGCATGGATTTCCGGATGGAGATGTTTAACGCGACGAACTGGGCCCGCTTCAATATGGGGTCTCTCAACCTGCAGGCCCAGAACTTCGGCGTGCTCAGCAACACGGCGGGCGACCAGGGGAATTCGCCGCGGCAGATCCAATTCGCCCTGAAACTGTACTTCTGAGGTTCCATCAGCAGACGAAATGGGGTCCATAAAATATTCCATTCGGTTTCCTGCGGTTACGGGACGGTTTCCGTGGGTATAATCGAAAATCGGCGGATGGGCCCCAAGTTGTCTCAAGTGCCCTCCGTACGTCTCACCCGAGGAGTTTGATGTCGAACGAACTGCGCAACTTTTTATCGCTCTCGTATGAGGAGCTGGAAGAGTTGAATCTGCATGCCAAGGAGCAACGCAAGAACCGCGTTCCCGCTCACCAGATTCAAGAGGAGCGTCTGAAGTACCTGACGGACGAGAAGCGGATTAAGGCCGTTACGGTTCTTTTCAGCGACCTCGAAGGCCGTCTGCATATGCTCGACTATGACAAGAAGTTCCTTGTCAATAGCTGGGACAACCTGACCTTCGACGGCTCGTCCATCCGTGGATTCACGGCGCAGCGCGAGAGCGACCTGCGGCTGGGCATGGATTGGGGCGCCTTCTACTGGGCTCCGTCCGACTACTTCGGCACCGGCAAAGTGCTCGTTTTTGGCGAAGTGATCGACAAGGACGGCTCGCCGTACGGCGCCGACATCCGCGGCATTCTGAAGCAGTACGCCAACGGCCTTTTCGAGTCCAACGGCTATACGCTGAACGCGGCCAACGAAATTGAAGGCTTCCTGTTCCAGGGTACCGACGCCGAGCGCCGCTACCACGAGACGGGCAAGTTTGAGTACGTCAACACCGGTGGCTACTACCACTCCCTGCCCGGCGACCCGCTCCGCACCTTCATCGATACGAGCGCCGAAGTGCAGCGCGCCATGGGCTTCCAGAATGAGAAAGACCACCCGGAAGTCGCCCCGTCGCAGTTCGAAATCAACTATAGCTACGGGGACGTGGTCACCGCGGCCGACCAGATTCAGATCTACAAGCTGATCTGCCGCCAGGTGGCGACCAAGATGGGCTTGACCGCCAGCTTCCTGCCGAAGCCCGTTGTCGGCGTGAACGGCAGCGGCATGCACACCAATGTGTCGGTGATGAAGAACGGCAAGAACCTGATGTGGGATCCGAAGGGCGAAGAGAAGATCTCCAAGTTCGGCTGGCAGTTCGTCGACCGGATTCTGACGCATGGCAACGATATCTGCCTGTCGCTGAATGCTTCGGTGAACGCCTACCGCCGCCTGGATCCGCACTTTGAAGCCCCGAACCAGATCAAGGCTTCGGCCACCGATCGTGGTTCGATGGTTCGCATCCCGATCGGCAACGAGAAGAGCTCCCGCGTCGAGGTTCGTTCGGTGGGTCCGGACGCCAACCCCTACATGGTTCTCTACTCGGTGTTCAAGACCGGCCTGGACGGCAACACGGAGAAGATCAAGAACCTCCGCAGCGCCGACCGGTTCCTGCCGGACAACGTCTACACCGCCATCGAGAACTTCCGCGCGGCCGACTGGACGACGCAGTTGTTTGGCAAGGATGTGAAGGACCGCTATGCGGATCTGAAGCAGGCCTCGGCCGATCGTTGCGCCCGTCAGTTGGGAACCTTCGTGAAGCCTGCCGAAGTGCAGTTCCACCACGAAGTCTACAATCAGTATCTCTGGAATCAGTTCTAAGACTGGCTCCGGATTCAAAACAAAACGCCCCGGCTTTCCCGCAAAGGCCGGGGCGTTTTGTCATTGAAGCGGCGGGAATTCCGTGTTAGAGAAATCCATGCGAAAAGCAGTGATTTCGGTTTCCTTGATGATGGCCCTCGCCATTGGCGTGGCCGCGTATGCCGCAATACAGCCCCAGCCCGCGCATTGCGCGCGGACCGCGGCCGCTCGAGCCGCCCGGGCCGCGAAGCAGAACGGTGGGGCGCACATTGTCCCCGCGGTGGCGCATGGGCACCACCACCATCATGGGGCGACCGGTGACGTGAACCTGATGCAGAATGTGATCGATCCGATTCCGTCTTGTTTCCCCTGCGATTCGGAACCTGTCACCTGCGAGTGCGGCTTTTGGGTCCGGTTCTGGCATTGCGGCTTTTCCATGCACTAAAACTGTTTCCGCTTTTTCTCGGTGGCCTTCGGCGTGCCCTTGAATTGAATGGTGACATCGACGATCAGTTTCCGGTCGTCGATGTTCAGCTTCGGCTCAATCGCGCCGACGCCGTCGAGGAGGCCTTCATCGTAAACCCGCTGGATGACCCGGCTCGGATAGCCGTCCCGGTAAGGGTCCCCTTCCTTTAAGCCCCACAACTTCCGGATGTAGGGTTCGGTGACGATATCGAGCCCCGTCAGGTAGAACTTGCCCATGCGGTATTGCGGCCCCGGCGTGACGTGAACGAACACGGTCACCTGCTTTTTGGCGTCGTCGTAGGAGCGCTTCACCTCCGTCGCCACCTTCATGTAGCCATTGCCCCGCAGCGCCTGCCGCATCTTGCTGACGCCTTCAAAGATCAGGCCAAAGTTGGCGACCTCGTCTTTCTTGAACTCACCCGCATCAGCAAGCTCCTGCGGCGCGCCCACCACCTTCACATCGGCGAGCGTGTACGGCTCACCCTCCACCACGTGGACGACCACGGCCAGGCCTTCGACATCGCCGGCCGGTTTCACCTCGATCTTGGGGAACGCGGCGCGGACGAGTCCGCGAATCTCATAGAGCGGTTTCACCTGGTTCAGCAACTGCTCCCGGAAGTTCTCCTCGATGTAGGGCGTCCCAATCGCAATGGAAGCCATCTTGATCTGCAGGTCCGCCACCGGCACCGCATTGTTGCCGGCGAAGGCGACCTGCGCGATCACCGCACGCGGTCGGTTGGGGCGGAAGACGATATAGGGATCGCCCGGCCGGTCGCCGTAGACGCGCCCGACTACGGGGATCTTCAAATGGTCGGAGAGCATCTTGGCGTAGCGTTGCAACACGTTCTCCGTCGCGGGCAGCTTGAAGTCGAATAGCGGATCCTGCCGCAGCAGCTTTTCGAGTTCGGCCTCCGGGCCTGGCAACTCTTCAAACTTCCAGGCGAAAACCGTTTCGATCTCGGCCACCTCGTAGGTGACGGCGTAGCCGCGCAGGTTGGGGCCGGCCTTGTAGGTGTAAGCGACGCTGGCAAACACGCCACGGTCGATGAGCCGCTGCTGCGCCGCGTCGAAGTCCGGCTTGTCGACCATCTGGCCCACCCGCAATCCGAGCGCCGCGATCACCTTGGCTTCCGGCAGCCGATGTAGCCCGACTACGTGGATGGCTTCGAGTTCAAACGAGGCGGCATGAGCGGTCAAGGCGAAAAATAGGGTGGCGAGAAAAGGCCGCATAGGGTCTGCGATTTGGACGGCTGTCCCAAGGGCGATGTTACACTGAAAAAAATGGCTTATGATCTGGTAATCATCGGCAGCGGGCCGGGTGGATACTCCGCCGCGGTTCGGGCTGGACAGTACGGTCTGAAGACCGTAATCATTGAAAAGGCTCCGAAGCTGGGAGGAACGTGCCTGCACGTGGGCTGTATTCCCACCAAGGCACTGCTGCATAGCGCCGAGGTGTGGGACTATTTCACGCACGCCGAAGAGCAGGGCGTGAGCTGTGAGAACCCCCGGTTGAACTATCCGGCCGTATTGCAGCGGAAGTCCACCATCATCAACAAGCACGCCAAGGGCGTCGAAATGTTGATGAAGAAGAATAAGGTGGAGGTGATCTGGGGCTTCGGCAAGATCGTCGGCCCCGGCCAGGTGGATGTGCAGACGAGCGAGGGCACCCGCCGCCTGGAGACCAAGAACATCATGATCGCCACGGGCTCGGAGGCGCGCATGATTCCCGGTCTGACGCCCGATGCCGATCGCATCCTGACCAACATTGAAATTCTGAACCTGACCGCCGTGCCGAAGTCGCTCGCGATCATCGGCGCGGGCGCCGTGGGCGTCGAGTTTGCCTCGATCTTCAAGCGTTTCGGCTCGGAGGTGACCGTGCTCGAAATGCTGCCGCGCGTAGTGCCGGTGGAAGACGAGGACGTTTCAAAGGAGCTCGAGAAGTACTTCCGGAAGATCGGCATTCGCGTCGAGACCGGGGCGAAGGCCGCCAACATTCAGCGGACCGAAGCCGGGGTTTCGCTCGAAGTCACTCTGGCCAACGGCAAAGTGGAAACGCTCAACGTCGAAAAGCTCTTGATTGCCGTGGGCCGCAAGCCGAACACCGAATCGATTGGCCTCGAAAACACCCGCGCGGAACTCGACCGTGGCTTCATCAAGGTGGGCCCGGACCAGCAGACGGCCGAGCCGGGCATTTACGCCATCGGCGACGTCGTCGCGGGCACCCCGCAGTTGGCGCACGTGGCGACGGCCGAAGGGCTGATCGCGGTGGCCAAAATCGCCGGCAAGAACTTCACCCCGATCAAGCGGAACCGCATCCCCGGCGCGACCTACACCGAGCCCGGCATCGGTTCGGTAGGCTTGACCGAAGCGCAGGCCAAGGCGCAAGGGTATGACGTCAAGGTGGGCAAGTTCCCCTTTGTCGGCAACTCGAAGGCGACCATCCTGGGCCATCACGAAGGGTTCGTGAAAGTGGTGAGCGACGCCAAGTACGGCGAGATTCTCGGTGTGCACATCATCGGCCCGCACGGGTACGAACTGATCGCCGAAGCCGTGGCGGCGATGGAAGCCGAAGCGACCGTCGACACCATGATCAACACGATTCACGCGCATCCCACGCTCTACGAGGCTTTGGGGGAAGCGTTCAACTCCGTCTACGGGCAGGCGATCAACTTCTAACGCATGCTGGCTCCCGCTGCTTCCCGCACCTGCGACGTCCGCGACCTCGGCGCCATGCGCTGGGGCGCGGCTTACGCGTTGCAGGCGGAGCTGGTGGCGCAGCGGCAGCGGGGCGAGATCGCCGATCAACTCCTGTTCGTGGAGCATCCGCACGTCGTGACCATGGGCCGTAACGGCCATGCCGCCAACGTCCTGGCTTCCCCGGAGGTGCTGGCCGCGACGGGCATTGAGTATCACGAGACCAACCGCGGTGGCGATGTGACCTATCATGGCCCGGGCCAACTGGTGGGTTATCCGATCGTCCACTTGAACGAATGGAAGCGCGACGTGCATGCCTACGTCCGGGCGCTCGAAGAGGTGATCATCCGGACCCTCGCCGATTTCGGCGTGCCGGGTGAGCGTGTGGCGGGAGCCACGGGCGTCTGGACCGGCGGAGCGAAGATCTGCGCGATCGGCGTGCATCTGAGCCGCTGGGTGTCCTCGCACGGGTTCGCGCTGAACGTGTCCACCGACCTCCAATATTTTCAGTACATCGTGCCGTGCGGGCTGACCAAGCCGGTGACGTCGCTCCGCCAGTTGGGCGTGACGGCGTCGATGGAAGACGTCAAATCCGCGGTGCGCCGCCGATTTTCAGAAGTTTACGAATACCAGTAGGAGACCACCCGAATGATCGACGTAGTGATGCCCCAGATGGGCGAAAGCATTGTCGAAGGAACGCTGACCCGCTGGCTGAAGAAGCCGGGCGACAAGGTGGAGCGCGACGAGCCGCTCTTTGAGATTTCCACCGACAAGGTCGATACCGAGATTCCGTCCCCCGCCGCGGGTACGTTGGCCGAGACGCTGTTCGAAGCGGGCGCCGTAATCGGAATCAATACCGTTGTGGCCCGCATCAGCGATGGTGCCGCGGCCCCTGCGCCTGCTCCTGCCCCGGCGGTTGCGGTCGCTAGCCCGGCGGTATTGGAGCCGACTGGCCCGGCGCCCGCAGCCACCCCGGTTCCCGCCCCGGCGCCGGCTGCCGCTGCCCCGCCTCCTCCTCCTCCCCCCCCGCCCCCCGTGCCTGCTGCCGAGCCGGCCGAGGCCGAATTTGGCCTCCTATCACCACTCGTTCGGAAGATGGCTCGCGAGAACAATATCGACCTCGCCAACGTGAAAGGCACCGGTGCCGGTGGCCGCATCACGAAGGAAGATCTCGAGAACTACATCGCCGCGAAGGCGGCTCCCGCTCCGGCCCCGGCGCCTGTTGCGGCTCCCGCCCCGGCGGCTCCCGCCCCGGCTCCCGCCGCCGCGGCCCCGCCGCCGCCCGCCCGTGCCGAAGCAGCCAAGTACCGGATCGAACCCATGTCGACCATGCGGCAGAAGATCGCCGAGCACATGATCCTGAGCCAGACGACCTCGGCCAACGTGACCACGGTGCACAAGGTCGATATGACCAACGTCGCCAAGCTGCGCGACCGGCAGAAGGACGCCTTCAAGGCGCAGTACGGCTACAGCCTCACCTTCCTGCCCTTCGTGATCGCCGCCACGGCCAAGGCCCTGCGCGAGTTCCCGATCTTCAACTCGTCGATCGATGGCAAGAACATCGTCTACCACAACGACATCAACATCGGGATTGCCGTGGCGCTCGATGGCGGGTTGATTGTGCCGGTCATCCAGAACGCGGACCAGAAGAACGTGGTGGGTCTGCAGCGGGATATCGTCGATCTGGCGGCGCGCGCCCGTTCGAAGAGCCTGAAGCCCGCCGACATCCAGGGCGGCACCTTCAGCGTGACCAACTTCGGCAGCTTCGGCAGCGTCTTCGCTACGCCCATGATCAACCAGCCGAACGTCGCCATCCTCGGCGTCGGTACGGTGGAGAAGCAGCCGGTGGTGATCAATGACGCCATTGCCATCCGTTCGATCTGCTACCTGGCCAACACCTTTGACCACCGCTTGATCGATGGCGCCTTGGCCGATCAGTTCACGGGCCGCGTGAAGCAGCTGCTCGAGAACTGGTCCGACTCGGTTCTGTAACCCAATCCCATGCCCCTCCGGTGCGCCGCCCTGCTGTTCGTCTCGATCGCAGGCGCGGCGCCCCCGGAGTGGTTACCTCGCTTAGAGCAGGCCGCCCTTCTCGAAACTCCGCTCATGCGCGCCGACACGCTGTTTTCCGCGGCGGAGTTGGTGACGGATGGGCCTACCCGCCTGCGCCTGGTGCAACAGGGCCTCATCGCCGTGAGCGGCGCGCGGCTCGATGAGGCGCGGGGCTTCTATCTGGCGGCCGCCGCCGATCTGGTGGCGCAGGTGGATCCGGTCCTCGCGCAGCGCTACGCCGCCGACGCGCCCCTGCGGCAAGCGGCCGCCTGGCGGGCAGACTATCGCGGCCGGGCGTTCACGTTTCTGATCCGGCGCCGTCCGGAACTGGTGGAGGAAGCCTTGCGCGCGGGCGCCTTTCACGTTCCCGCGGCGGCCGAGCGCCCGGAGCTGTTCCCTTTACTGTTGCTCAATTTCCCCCGCGAACGCGCCCGCTTGGACGATGTCGAACTGCTCTTGCGCGCCGCTGAGAGCGTGGCTCCGGCCCTGGCTATCGAAGCGGTGACGGCCGCGCTCGCAGCCAAGGGAACTCCCGAGGACTACGAGGAGGCGTGGATCGGCGACGTGAAGCTGGCCGGCGGCATGCGCCAGGCGATGCGCATTCGCATCGTCCAGTTCGTGCGCCAGTTTCTGCCCGATCAATGGTCGCGCTGGGCAGCCGAATTGGGCGAATTGAGCGGCATCCCGGCGGAGCGGCCCGCGATCCGCATCGAAAGGACGGAGGCCAGCGACCTCGAGGAACGGCTGTTGGCCAAAGGACCGAATGGCGAGTATCTCGACGCGGTGATGCGAGGCGCCTGCGTGGCCACCGACTTTGCGCGGCACCGGGAGTGCGCCGCTGCCGCGGCACGCGCCGCGGAGGTCTTTTCGCGGCAAAACGCTAAGCCCGACGAGATGGGTGTGCGCAACGCCAGTTTGCGGGCCCGCTGGTTACTCGAGCAAATTTCCGCTCAACCGTGAGCCCTTTGCGAACGGGACGACGAGTTGTTGGTTGTGCCGGAACAGATTCACGTTGTGAGCCCTGGCGACTGCATCACCAGCATCGCCGTCGAGTATGGTTTTGATTGGAACACCATTTGGAACTACAGCGCCAATGCCGCATTAAAGGCCCTGCGTAAGAACCCGAACGTCCTGCTGGAGGGCGACGAGGTGGTAATTCCGGCCAAGCATCTGCGCGAAACCAGCAAGTCCACCGATCAGACCCACAAGTTTGAACGAAAAGGGGCGATGGCGAAAATTCGCTTCTGCCTGCGTGCGTATGGAAAGCCGCGTCCAGGCGTACAGTATCACCTCATTGTGGAGGGGGACACTTACGAGGGCAAGACGGATGCCAATGGCTACATCTCGCAGTTCGTCCCGCCGAAAGCGACCCGCGGAGAGTTGGTGTTATTCACCGAGAAGAAGACGGAAAAGTACTTCATTATGCTTGGCCACCTCGATCCCATCACGGAGCTGCGCGGGGTGCAGCAGCGGCTGAAAAATCTCGAGTGCCAGTGTGAGGTCACTGGGGAGATGGACGAGGCGACGCTCGAGGCGATCGCTATGTTCGAGAGTAAGTACGACATCCCCGGGAAGGGAGAGCTCGACGAAGCCTTACGGCAACGGATCCTGCAGGAGCATGGGGGCTAACCGGTCATGGGGAACGTAACGGAACCGTTAGTGTGCGAACAGGGCGGAGGGACCTGGCAATTTCAGGTCATCCCGCAACAGCGTTGGCAGGCCCGGCAGGAGACCTGCCTAAACTTTACCCCGGCGCCTGGGCAGATCTTCGCGTGCAAGGATGAAGAGGAGAAGGGCCAGGTCACGCTCGACCGGACCCTCCGCGTCTCCATCCGGGAACTACTTTATCCGGGAGACACCAGCACCGCCATCGTCGATAAGTGGATCTACGTGCTGCTCGATGGGGCCTACTTTGCCGAAGTCTACGCCCGGACCGCGACGGCCTGGGAGTTTACACTGAGCCCTTCGCCGACGGCGGCGTTGACGAAAAAATCCGGCGGCTACCTGCTGCTCGATCCCGGCCCCGAAGGCGCCCCGAAGAACTACGACTTCTTCCTGTCGCCGATCCGGCTATCGGCCCATGCCCGGGAGTTTCTGCTCAAGCGGACCGCCACCACCTGCATTCGGGAGGCCTTCGCCCAATCGATCGATGAGATTGTCGAAGTTCCCGATCCCTTTCACTGGGCCGCCGACGCCCATACTCACTACTACATCCCGCGTCTCGACGCCTGGCAATCCTGGACCGGCGACGCCAACCGCCAAGCCAAACTGTTCATCGCGGGCGTGCTGGAGGCTTTAATCGCCGCCGACGATGCGGCGGGCGTGAAGAACGAACTACTGCCGGGCGAGCCGAAGCGGACCGTCGATGCTTACAAGCAAAGCGAACTGAGCTATCGCAAGAAGGCCGAGGAGGCCATGGCCTACCTTGCCCATCTGGTGGACTCCCACGAGCACCGCGCGGTAGAGATGGCTGGAATGGACGCGGGCGACGAGGCGCTGGCGATCTGTTACCAACAGTGGGGGATCGTCACGGGCCGGATTTGCGAAACCGAACCAGGCCGTATGTTCGCCTCGAACGTCGTGGCGAATGGGAACCGGCTGCCGGGCAAGTATCTGTTTTCCACAGGGATGGAAACGCCGCCCTTAGCGTTCGGCGAGTTCCGCTACGCCTGGTTGGCGGCGCTATCGGCCTTCGAAAATCTGCTGCCGCCCCTGTTTCATCAGCTCACCCACGGTTGGGATCCAGTGAAGACGCCTTCCCAGCTCGAGATGCTGAAGGCCTACTTGAAAAACGTCGATATCGAGGGGCTTTCCGGACAGACCAAGACGATCGCCCGCAATATCGTACAGGGAAAGGATCTCCGCCGCGGCCTCGGGACGAGTTCCGGCTCGGGCCGGAAGTTCAACCGGAACCTTGCCGTTCTCGTGCAAAAAGCCGAGGAGGCCCACCGGCTAGCGCAACTGGCCAAAGCCCCGCCGATCGCCACGGCATTGAACAAGTGGCACGCTGACTATGCCGATGTGGCCTCCAGCATGAAGGCCACCGCAGGGACCGTGATTGAGGTGATGAACTTCTGCAACGCCCTAAAGAGCTTTCAGGATTCTGATCCGGATAGCCGGGAACTCCTAACGTGGGGGCCATCGCAGTTGCGGTCTCTGATCGGCGCGGCAGTGGACCTGACCGCGCATGGAACCGGTCTTCTTGAACAGGTCCTCGCCCGCGAAACGGGCAAGCGCATTCTGAAAGGCATCGGCGGCGCCGCGGGGTTTGTCTCCGGCGTGGTCGACATGATGCAGTTTCAGGCGGATATGGTCAACGACGGTCTGGCCAAGAATGACTACGCCGTGGCGACGGGGAAGGGAATTGCCACGATGGGCGCCGCCACCGTCGCCTTCGGCGGGGCCATGGTGCTGGCTGGCGCCATCATGCCGAGCTCGGCGGTGTTTGGGCCGGTCGGCCTGATCGCGGGAGGTATCGGCTCCGTCCTCATCATCGGCGGCTGCGTGATTGCGAACCTGCTGATGGCCAACCAATACGAATCGTTCGCCAAACACTGCTGCTTTGGCAAATATCACGGCGGCGACACGATGACCTATGATTGGACGACCGTCAGCCTGGGAAACGGCACTCCCACCAGTGAGGTGCACGCGCTGCTCGATCTGCTGGCGAACTATCGTGCGCGTGGAGAGAGCAACATCGGGCCCTACGCGCACGTGCTGACCATCTACCCGGGCTATGTTTCCGAAGACACCGTCTTCGAAGTCAAGGTTCGCAATAGTTACTACGGCGCCGGCGTGCTGCGGAGCGGTGTCGAGGTGCACCTTGGGACGGATCAGATTATCCAGGTTGAAGGATCGACGCCACTGTTCCCCGAAAGCACGATAAGTTGGGGCGAGAATGGGCAAGTCCAGTACATCTCGGTTTGCGTCTCGGAAAACCACCCGCGGCAGTACGGCAAGGGCTCGTATCTAGGCGGCACCGCTTAGGTCCGAAGCCGGCCGAATGGTGATTTCCTCACCTATTCGCCGGCTTGGGGGAGTTGGGTCAAGGTCGATATGATCAGCGGGAATGTCAGCAGCTTGGATTCGAGTGCTCACGAAACCGAACCCAACATGTTAGCCAACTACAATCGATAAGGGCTAGATCTTCTTCGTGTTCGACCGCGCCTTGCCCTGCTGCATCATCTTTTCGATCTCGGCCTGTGGCACGCTGATGGTCATCCGCACGTTCTTGGCTTCCGTGGTCAGTTTCATCGAATCCAGTGCCGCCGCCAATCCGGCAACCTCCGGCTTGTCGCGGTTCAACTGCACCATCCCCGAAAGGAAGCGGGCCACGTCGGCCATGGCCGTCGCGTCCTTCTCGCTGCGGACAGCGGCTTCCATGGTCACATTCAACATGGCAGCGGCGAACTTCACACCCATCGCGGCCTGCTCAATGCTGCTGAACATATCGCCCTTCATCATGCCGTTAATCTGGCCCGGCGTATTCTCCGGCATCTTCTCGGCAAACTGGGAAACCGGGACCGACGTCACCATCCAGATGTCGTTATCGCGGCTCATATCCTGCGCCTTGGCATAGGTGGCCGCCGGCAGCCCGCTACCGCCCGCCCGGCGTTCGAGCGCCGCCTTCACGGCCGCGGAGTCTCCCGCCACGGCCAAGCCGCTATCGACGAAGGCCACACTATTCTGTTCGCCCTTCTTTGAAAACATCTCCACGCCCATCACCATCTGGACGATATCCATACCGTTTTGCGCCAGCGCCAACTTCAGCCGGGAGGCGTCGAAGTTTCCGCGGACCAGCAGGAGCGCGTTGTTGCCCTTCGTATTCGTGTCCACGGAAGCGATGACGACCTCCGTCAAATCCCGCGTCGGGTCGAATCCGGTCATGGTTTTGAACTTCGCCAGATCCTCATCCTTCATGTTCATGTTCTTCATGAAGAACTGGCCGAAGGGCGAGGCCTTCGCGCGAGCGATGTCCATGCCGGCGATCACCTTGGCGTTCGGCATGACGAGATTCAACAGCCCGGCGTCGGCGCCAAATGCGGCCGAGGCCAAAAACAGACCGGTTGCGAGAAAACCACGAATTTTCATTTGTTCAATTGCTCCTACACCACACCTAACGGCCATCGGATGCAAAACGTTCCCGGATAGTTGCCCTCTAAGGTTTTCCGATAGCGTAGAGCGCCTCGCCCGTCCGAACGAAAAGCTGACCGTCCACGGCCACCGGGCTCGCCAGCGTATACCCTTCGACGCGGTTCACCCCCAGAATTTTGAACTCCGGCCCGGCCTGCACCACCGTCGTCACCCCTTCCTCATTCGTGCAATAAAGCTTCCCATCCGCCAGCAGCGGCGACGAGCTATAGGTGCCTAACTCCACCCGCTGCCCTTCGTAAACCACTTTTCCCGTAGCGATCTCCAGGCAGTTGATGATGCCCTTATCGTTCAGCACATAAAGGTACTTCCCATCGCTGGCCGGGGTCGGCACGTCGGGGCCCAGGTTATTCGTCCAGATCTCATTCTTGCCCGTCATATCGCCCTTCCCGCCCGCGCGCAGCGCCAGAAACGGCCGCCCCCGGCTCGCCCCCCACACAATGATGTCCCCCACCACCACGGCCGAGGCGATCGTCCGGTTGGCCGGATTCGCTCCCGGATTAAATCCGCCCAGCCGCCACAGCTCCACCCCAGTGGCCGGCTCGTGCCCCGTCACCACATCGCCGCCCGTGATAATCAACTGCTTCTTGCCCTGCACCATCGCCATCTGCGGTGTCGAATAGCTGTCCTTGGACTCCTTCTGCGCCGGCGCCGGACGCTCGTGGCGCCACAGCGTCTTGCCGGTCTTCTTATCGAGCGCCAGAATGTAGGATGGTTTCGCCGTCGTAAACCCGTGGATCACGTTGATATAAAGCCGGTCGCCGTCGAGCAGCGGTGACGACGCGTAGCCATGGTTAATGCCAATCTCGCCGTAGTCCGCCACCAGATCCCGCTTCCAAACCTCTTTGCCCGCGGCGGTGTAACAGGCAATCCGCGCGTGCCCCGTCGTCGTCCAAATGTGCTGCCCGTCGGTGATCGGCGAAGGCGAGGCCGAGTTCTGCTTCCGCCACAGCTGATTGCCATTGTCGATCGTCACCCGCCACTTCTCGCTGCCGTCCTTCCGCCGCAAAGCGAGCAGGAAGATCTTGTCGTTCGTCGGTTCGCCCGCCCGCCGCAGGTTGCGGGTTTCGTAGGTGGCGCTGGCGAATCCCGCCTCGGCGGTCGTCACATAAATCGTATCGCCCCAAATCACTGGAGTCGCGGCGCTCCAACTTGGCATCTTAGTTTTCCAGAGGAGTCCTTCGGTCTCACTCCACTTCATCGGCAGGTTTTTCGCCGCCGGGGCGCTGCCATGCTGTGTCGGCCCGCGCCACTGCGGCCAGTTCGAGTCGGCGCCCAGCAGTGCGCCTGCAGTCAAAAGGAGTAGCAACACCATGACCCACAGTCTAATACCCCTTGCGGGCGTCCGGGTAAACTAGGGAGGAACGCTTATGCTCCGTCTCGGTCTGCTTTTTCTTTTCTCTCTCGCCCTTGCTTCCGCGCAGCGGCCAATTACTGGTTCGGCGAAGATCCAACTCTCGCTCGAACGGCTGCAGACCGTCGGCAACGTACTCATGATCGCCGCCCATCCGGACGACGAAAACACCGCGTTGCTGGCCTATTTCGCGCGCGGCCGTCATCTGCGCACGGCCTATCTGTCGCTCACCCGCGGCGAGGGCGGCCAGAACCTCATCGGCAGCGAACAGGGCGAACTCATGGGCGTGATCCGCACCCAGGAACTATTGGCCGCTCGCCGGGTCGATGGCGCCGAACAGTTCTTCTCCCGCGCCGTCGACTTCGGCTTCTCGAAAACCGCCGCCGAGACGCTGGCCAAGTGGGACCGCGAAAAAATTCTGAGCGACGTCGTCTTCGTCATCCGCACCTTTCAGCCGGACGTGATCGTCCTGCGCTTCTCCGGCACCCCGCGCGACGGCCACGGCCAGCATCAGGCTTCGTCCATTCTCGGCAAAGAGGCCTTTGCCGCCGCCGCCGACCCCGCCCGCTTCCCGGAACAGAAACTGAGACCCTGGAAAGCAAAGCGGCTGCTGCTCAACGTCCCCTCCTTCACGCCCCAAATGCAGGCCGAAGCCGAAAAGATGCCCAACAAGATCGGGCTCGACCTCGGCGTCTATGACCCCATCACCGGCCTCTCCTTCGGCGAGGTCGCCGCCATCTCCCGCAGCCAGCACCGCAGCCAGGCCATGGGCGCCCGCGAAGACCGCGGCTCCCAAAAGAACTACTTCGTCAATGTCGCCGGAGACCCGGCCGCCACCGACCTGCTCGAAGGCGTCGACACCTCCTGGGCGCGCGTCCCCGGCAGCGCCGAAACCGCGAAGCTCCTCGCCCAAGCCAAGGCCGCCTACAATCCGCGCCAACCCGAAGCCATCGTCCCCACGCTGCTCTCCGCCCGGCAAGCCATGGCGAAGCTCACTCATCCCGCCATCGCCGACAAGCTCCGCACTCTCGACGAAACCATCGCCGACTGTCTCGGCCTGTTCGTCGATGCCAGCGCCGACAAATACTATGCCGTGCCCGGCGCCCCGCTCAGCGTTCGCCTGCTGGCCGTCAACCGTTCGCCCGTCGCCGTGCAATGGAACAGCGTCGCCATCCAGGACTCCCAAGCCATCAATAAGCCGCTCGCCCAGGGCGCCAATGAGGTCGTCGCCGCCACCGTCAACGCCCCCTCGAGCCATCCCTTCACCCGCCAGTACTGGCTCGCCAAGCCCAAGCTCGAAACCATGTACGCCATCGACGATCAGACGGTCCTCCGCGACGCCGAGCAGCCCGCCGCGCTCTTCGCCCGGTTCCAACTCACCGTCGCCGGCCAACCCCTCGAACTCACCCGGCCCGTCTGGCATCGCTACACCGATCGCATCTATGGCGAACTCACCCGGCCCCTTGTCTTCACGCCGCCCGCCACGGTCGCCCTGAGCGAAAAATCCTTCCTCTTCGCCGACGCGAAGCCGCGCGAAGTCGCCGTCCAGATCACGGCGATGCAGCCCAAAGCAGCCGGCGTCGCCCGCCTCCGCGTACCCGCCGGTTGGGCCGTCCAGCCGCCCGTGCAGCCATTCTCGCTGGCCGATGCCGCCGAGCAGACGACCGTCAAGTTCCAGGTCACCCCGCCGTCCGGCGAGGCCGTCGCCTCCCTCAGCGCCGCGGTCGAAGTCGGCGGCCGCGAGTATGCGCTGTCGATGATCTCCGTCGAGTACCCGCACATTCCGCCCCAGGCCGTCTTCAGCGAGGCCACCGCGAAGGCCGTCCGCGTTGATGTCCGCACCCTCTCCCGCAAGATCGGCTACGTCATGGGCGCGGGAGACGAAGTGCCCCAGGCCCTCCGCCAACTCGGTTGCGACGTCACTCTTCTCTCGGCCAACGACCTCGCCACCGGCGACCTCCGCCAGTTCGACGCCATCGTCACCGGCGTCCGCGCCTTCAATACCCGTTCCGATCTCCGCGCCAACATTCAACGGGTCTACGATTTCGCCGCCGCCGGCGGCACGGTCGTCGTCCAGTACAACGTCGTCGAAGGCGGCTTCTGGGGCGGCAATCCCAAGATCCTCGAAAAGGCTGGCCCCTATCCCTTCACGACGGCCAACGAACGCATCACGGTGGAAGAGTCACCGGTCGAGTTCCTGGCCACGCATCCGCTGCTGCAGAAGCCGAACCGCATCACCAACAAGGATTTTGAAGGTTGGGTGCAGGAACGCGGGCTCTACTTCGCCTCCAGTTTTGACGAACGCTACACGAGCCTCTTCTCGATGAGCGACCCGGGCGAGAAGACACTGAAGGGCGGAACACTGTATGCTCCTATTGGGAAGGGTGCTTACGTCTTCAGTCCGCTCAGCTGGTTCCGCCAGTTGCCCAACGGTGTGCCCGGCGCCTTCCGGATCTTTGCCAACCTCCTCTCCGCGGGAAAACCATGATTGATGAACCGCCTCCGATTCTCGGCACCTGGCCCCGGCTCTACACCGCCGTTCTGGTCTACCTCGTTGTGTTGATCGCCCTGTTCTACTGGTTTGGCCAGGCCTGGTCATGAGACCTTTCGACTGGGTAGTTCTCTTCCTTACTCTCGGCGGCATCATCTCCTACGGCCTCTGGCGGGCCCGCGGCAGCAACACGACCGACAAGTATCTCCGCGCCGGCAAGACCATGCCGTGGTACGCCATGGCCCTCTCCATCATGGCGACGCAGGCTTCCGCCATCACCTTCATCTCGACGACCGGCCAGGCCTACGTGGACGGCATGCGCTTCGTGCAGTTCTATCTCGGCCTGCCCATCGCCATGGTGATTCTCAGCGTCACCGCCGTGCCCATCTTCCACCGGGCGAATGTCTATACCGCCTACGAGTATCTGGAGCAGCGGTTCGATAGCAAAGTCCGCCTGCTCGTCAGCATTCTCTTCCTCATCCAACGCGGATTAGCCGTCGGTCTGGCCCTGGCGGCCCCGGCCATTGTCCTCACAGTGATTCTCGGCTGGTCCGCCGAAGCCACCACGCTCTTCATGGGCGTTACCGTCATCGCCTACACCGTGGCCGGCGGCGTGAAGGCGATCACCTGGACCGACTTCCAGCAGATGCTCATCATGATGTTCGGCCTCGGGATGGCATTACTCACCGCCATCTGGATGCTGCCTTCGCACATCGGCTTCTTCGGGGCCTTGGAAGTAGCTGGCGGGGCAGGGAAGATCAACCCCATCGTCACCTCGTTTTCCTGGAACGACCGCTACAACATCTGGAGTGGCATCTTCGGCGGCATGTTCCTGGCGCTTTCCTACTTCGGCTGCGACCAGAGCCAGGTACAGCGCTATCTCACCGGCAGCTCCATCGCCCAGAGCCGGCTCAGCCTGCTGTTCAACGCGGTCGCCAAGATTCCCATGCAGTTCATCATCCTGTTGACGGGCTGCATCGTGTTTGCCTTCTTCACCTTTACCCAGCCGCCGCTGCTCTTCCAGAAGCATGCGCAGGCCAGCATTGAACTCTCCCCGGAGTATCCGGCGCTCAAGTCGCGCTACGACGCCGCTTTTGAAAAGCGACGCGCCGCGGCCGAGAATATCTCCCGCGACCGCGTCGCCTATCAGGAGGCCGCGCGCGAGTTCGAAGTGGTCCGCAAAGAAGGCTCGAAACTCGCCGAACGAGTCCTCGGCGAAAAGGGCTTCAACGATACCAACTACATCTTCCTGAACTTCGTCACCACGTACCTGCCCGTGGGCCTGGTGGGCCTCGTCATCGCCGCCATCCTCGGCGCCGCCATGTCGGTCATCTCAGGCGAGATCAATTCGCTGGCTACCGTATCGGTCATCGACGTCTACCAGCGCTATCTGAAGAAGGACGCCAACGACAGGCACTACCTTTGGGCCGCGCGGATTGCCACCGCTTTCTGGGGCCTCTATGCGGTGGTCACGGCCCAGTTCGCCCGCAACATGGGCTCGCTCGTCGAAGCCGTCAACCTCCTCGGCTCGTTCTTCTACGGCGGCATTCTGGGCGTCTTCGTCCTGGCGATGTACACCAAGCGGGTTGGCCCGTGGGCGGCCTTCATCGGCGTCATCGCCGGGGAGGCGGCGATCTTCACGTTGCACTTTAGCGGCATGGCGTCGTTCCTGTGGTACAACGTCGTCGGGTGCCTCGTGGTGATCGCCGTCGGCCTCGGCCTCTCGTTTGTCGAAAAGAAACAGCCCGCTTAAACCGACATCGTGGCCACGTCCACGTGGCTGCGATGTCCTTCCACTACCACGATCCCGCTCTCGGTCACGTGGTACCGCTTGGCGTCCTGTTCAAGGTCGTAACCAATCGTGGCGCCCTCGGGAACCCGAACGTTCTTGTCGAGGATGGCCCGCTTGATCTTGGCCCGGCGGCCAATGTCGCAGTTGTCGAAAACGATGGAGTCTTCAATCATCGCCCCGGCATGAATGCGGCAGCCCCGGCCAATCACCGAGTTCTTCACCGAACCGCCCGATAGAATCGTGCCGCCGGCCACAATCGAGTCGATGCCTACGCCGCGCCGCCCCTCTTCATCGAAGGTGAACTTCGCCGGCGGATCCTCGTAGCCCGCTGTACGCAGCCGCCACTCGCGGTTATACAGGTTCAGCGCCGGGTCCACCGACCGCAGATCCATATTCGCCTCGTAGTAGGCCTCCAGCGTACCCACGTCGCGCCAATACGACTGCGCTCCCGGCGGGTCGCCCGGAATCCGGTTCGTCTGGAAGTCGTAGGCAAACATCTCGCTCCGGCCGACGAGCGACGGCAGAATGTCCCGTCCGAAGTCGTGCGAAGAGTTTTCGTTCTCGGCGTCGGCGTACAGCTCCCGCAGCAGCAGCCCGGTGGAGAAGATGTAGTTGCCCATCGATGCAAACACCTGGTCGGGCTTGCCCGGAATGGTCGGTGAGTTCGGGTTCTTCTCGTGGAAGCCCTGAATGCGGCCGTCCGGGCCGGCTTCAATCACGCCAAATTCGCTCGCGTACTGCTTGTCCACCGGAATCGCCGCCACCGTGGCCTGCGCCCGCTTCTGCTCGTGGAACTCAATCATCTCCCGGATGTTCATCCGGTAAATGTGGTCCGCGCCGAAGATGACCACCAGGTGTGGATCGGCCTGTTCAATCAGATTGATGTTCTGGTAAACGGCGTCGGCCGTCCCGCGATACCAGGTCTCCCCCGCCGATCGCATCTGCGCCGGCACGGGAATCACAAAGTGATTCTTCAGCAGTCCGCTGAACTCCCAGCCGTCACGGATGTGTTGCAGCAGCGACTGGCTCTTGAACTGGATCAGGACATAGGTCGAATAAACGCCCGAGTTCACCAGATTACTGAGCACGAAGTCGATGATTCGGTAGCGGCCCCCAAACGGTACCGCCGGCTTTGCGCGTTCCTTAGTCAACGGGTAAAGGCGGGTGCCTTTACCGCCGGCCAATACAAACGCTAGGACTCGAAGTTGCATGAATTCACGCTCCCGCTGGAACCGTTAGGCATCCCAGCAAATTGATCAAGAAAAACGACTGCCTTACTTTTATCCAACCACGTCCGCTCGCGCAAGTTCGGCCCCCGGTTGAAACGTTACACTGCCATGTATCATGAGCCTCTCCTGGGTCCGTTCCTTCTGCCTCCAACTTCCCGGTGCCACCGAAGAGCTGAAGTGGGAACACTTGGCCTTCTGCATCGGTGGAAAAATCTTCGCCATCCAAGTGCTCGAACCAGACACCACCGCGCTCTCCTTCAAATGCACCCCGGAAGCCTTCGCCGAACTCACCGAACGCCCCTTCATCATACAGGCGCCCTACTGCGCCCGTGGACAGTGGGTCGCGCTCGAACGCCCCTCCGCCCTCCCGCGCCACGAACTCGAACCCCTTCTCCGCCAAGCCTACGAACTCATCCTCCGGAAACTGCCTAAAAAGAAGCAGGCAGAATTTACATCCTTGATGCCTTGACGCTCTACATACCTAGATGCATGATGTATGTAGAGCATCAAGGTATTCATGCCCCCCACCCCTGATCCCAAAGCCTCCGGCCTGCTCCAAGGCACCCTCGACATGATGATCCTGCAGGTCATCGCTCTCGAACCGCAGCACGGCTACGCCATCGCCACCCGCCTGCAGCAGATCTCGAAGGATGTGCTCCAGGTCCAGCAGGGCAGTCTCTACCCGGCTCTCCATCGCCTCGAAAAGAAGGGCTGGCTCGCCGCCGAATGGAAGGAGTCCGAGCACGGCCGCATGGCGAAGATCTATTCGCTCACCAAAGCCGGCAAGAAGCAGCTCGCCGAAGAGGCCGAAAACTGGCGCCGCATGTCCGCGGCCATTGGTCTGGTCATGGGCACCGCCCGGTAGGAGCACTTCGATGTCGCAAGCCGATCAGCAGTTGCACGACGAGTTCGAACACCACCTCCGCCTGCGCGCGGCCGAACTCGAAGCCTCCGGCCTCCCGCCCGCCGAAGCCCTCCGCCAGGCCCGCCTCGAGTTCGGCCCCGTTGAGTCGCTCAAGGAAGAGTGCCGCGAACAGCGCCCTGCCTTCTGGCTCTTTGACCTCGGCCGCGACATGCGCCACACGCTGCGCCTGCTCCGCCGTTCGCCGGTACTCGCCGCCGCCGCCATTCTCTCTCTCGGCCTCGGCATCGGCGGCAACACCGCCATCTTCGCTCTCATTGACTCCTTGCTGCTCCGCGAACTGCCCGTCGAACGGCCTGCCGAACTCTACGCCGTGAAATGGAAAGCCGGCAAGGAGCCGCCCATTCAACGGATGACCGGGGCCATTCAACGCGCGCCCGCCGGCGAAACCGGGAGCGTAGGCAACCCCTTCTCTTTCGCGGCCTACGAACAATTACGCGCGCAGTTGTCATTGGCGGCCTTTCTCGACTCTCAACTGGCCAGCGTGCGCGCCAGCGGCAGCGCGGAGTCGGCTTCGGTGCAGGCCGTCTCCGGCAACTACCATCAACTCCTCGGCGTTCCGCCCTACCGCGGCCGCCTCCTCCGCGGGGATGACGATACCCCCGGCGCTCCGCCCGTCGCCGTCGTCAGCCATCGCTACTGGACCAACCAACTGGCCAGTGACCCGTCCACCATCGGCCGCACGATTCGCATCAACAGCCACGCCTTCGAAGTGGTCGGCGTTACGCCCCCGGCCTTCTATGGCCACGAGGTGGGCGCCTACCCCGATCTCACGATCCCCCTCCGGCACGTCCCCCTCCTCGGCGGCTACCTGCAGGAAAAAGACCAGCCCTTCACCAACGCCGGCTACTGGTGGGTTAAGCTTCTGGCTCGGGTTCCCGGGGGAGCCACGCCGACGGAACGGCAGAACGCCGCTTTTGTGGCGAGCTTGGCCGAAGCGCCGGCGGATGCCCAATCCACCCCCACGCTCCGCTTCGAACCCGCCGCCGAAAGCCTCAGCGGCATCCGGCGCCAGTTCTCCGAACCGCTGCGCCTGCTGATGGGCATGATGATCCTCGTCCTGTTCATCGCCAGCGCCAACGTCGCCAATCTCCTGCTCGCCCGCGCCGTCGCCCGCGACAAAGAGATTCTCGTCCGCCTCTCGCTGGGCGCCTCCGCGGGCCGCCTCATGCGTCAATTCCTTGCCGAGTTCCTGGTCCTCGCTCTCCTCGGCGCCGCCTTCGCCCTGCTCTTTGCCCAGGGCCTCGTGGGCCTCCTGATCCCGCTGCTCCCCGGCCACCAGGAGATCCAACTGCTGGTCGGTGGCGGACTCGACCTCCGCATCCTCGGATTCACGGCTGCCGTCGCGTTCCTGGTGACGTTGCTCTTTGGCATCTGGCCCGCCCGCCAGGCCGCCACCCGCCAACTCCAGCCCGGCCTCCCCCAACGCAAGACCCGCTTCACCGGGGTCCTCCTCGTCGCGCAGGTCGCCCTCGCCACCGTTCTCATCGTCGGCGCAGGGCTCTTCGCCGCAACCCTGCAAAACCTCTATCGCACCCAGTTCGGGTTCCAGAAGGAACGCCTGATCCTCTTCACCGTCGACACTCTCCAGGCCGGAACCAAGCCGGCCCAAGCCTACCCCTTCTACCGCGACTTCCAGCGGCGGCTCGCCGCGCTGCCGGGCGTCTCCCTGGCCTCCGCCTCCGTGGTACGGCCGCTCAGCAATGGTGGCTGGTGGGATTCGGGTGGCGTCCCCGGCGCCGCCAAGCCGGTGCAGTACGCCGTCCACCCCTCGCTGCCCGGGTATCAGGAAACCCTCGGCCTCCAACTCCGTTCCGGCCGCTTCCTGGTCGAAGCGGACCAGAAGGCGCCGGTCCCGCGCGTGGTCATCAACCAATCGCTCGCCCGCAAACTGTTCGGGACGGAAGACGCCCTCGGCCGCACCTTCCACCAGGGACACCGCGGCTCCGGCCCCCTCGTGGAAGTGGTCGGCGTCGTTGCCGATGCCCGCTATGAGAGCGTGCGTGGAGACTGGATTCCCACCGTCTACCGGCTCCTCCATCCGGACCGCGATTTCGAAGCCGGCGATCTCACCTTCGTCCTCCGCACCGCCGTCGAACCCGCGAGTCTCGCCCCCGCCATCCGCCAGCTCGCGCCCGAACTCCCCATCGTTGAGCTGCGCACTATGGACCAGCAGGTCGATACCCTCCTGCGCCAGGAGCGCCTCTTCGCCCTCCTCTGCGGCGGCTTCGCCCTGCTGGCTTTGCTCCTGGCTTCGCTCGGTTTATTCGGCGTTCTCTCCTACCGCGTCAACCGCCGCGAAACCGAAATCGGCATTCGCCTCGCCCTTGGCGCCCCGCGCTTCACTCTCTGGCGCATGGTGGTCGCCGAAGGTTGGCGCTGGGTCGCCGCCGGCGCCGTCCTCGGCCTTTGCGGCGCCGCCCAGTTGACCAAACTCGTCCAAAGCTATCTCTACGGCCTCGAGGCCGCCGACCCCGTCAACTGGCTTGCTCCGCTCACTCTGCTCCTCGCCTCCGCCGCCGCGGCCGTGGCGCTCCCCGCCTGGCGGGCCTGCCGCCTCGATCCCATGACGGCTTTGAGGCGCGACTAACACCGGGTGATAATGAAAGCTCCCTATGCGACTTGCCGTTATCGGACTTGGCTTTATGGGCAGCACCCACCTGAAGGCGCTGCAGAATCTTCCCGGCGTCGAACTCGCCGCCGTCGTCAGTAACGACCCCAAGAAACTCGCGGGCGATCTGAGCGCCATTCAAGGCAACCTCGGCGGCCCCGGCGAAGTCCTCGACTTCTCGAACGTCAAGCAATACAAGACGCCCGAAGAAGCCTTCGCCGACCCCACCATCGACGCCGTCGATCTCTGTCTCCCCACCGACCTCCACGCCCCGCTGTCGATCGCCGCTCTCCGCGCCGGCAAGCACGTGCTCGTCGAAAAGCCCATGGCCCTCGATCTCGCCCAGTGCGACGAGATGATTACCGAAGCCGAAAAGGCCGGCCGTGTCCTGATGACCGCCCAGGTCCTCCGCTTCTTCCCCGCCTACACCGCCCTCCGCGCCCAATTGACCTCCGGCAGCCTCGGCCAGGTCCGCTCCGCCCTGTTCCGCCGCCGCTGCGCCGCTCCCTTCTGGAGCCAGTGGCTCAAGAACTCCACCAAGTCCGGCGGCGGGGTCTTCGACCTCCTCATCCACGACATCGACATGTGCCTCCACCTGTTCGGCATGCCCGAAGCCGTCAGCGCCACGGGCTATGAAAACCTCGAGGCCGGCATCGACTTCATCAACGCGACGCTCCACTATCCCGACATCGCCTCTGTCATCGTCACCGGGGGCTGGCACCACCCGAAGTCCTATCCCTTCTCGATGGAGTACACCGTCTCCGCCGACGGCGGAACCATCGACTACTCCACCGACAACCGTCCCCCCACGCTCTACAAGTTCGATGGCGAAAAGGAAGCTCTCGACCTCGAGACCGTCGACGGCTATGCCGCCGAAATTGCCTACTTCGCCGAGTGTGTCAACGAAGGCAAGCAGCCGCTGGTCTGCTCCCCCCGCGATTCGGCCAACGCCGTTCATCTCGCCCACGTGCTCCTGGCCTCCCGCGCCGCGGGTGGTCAAAGACTCACGCTGTAAGGCTTATGCTCTCCAGCTACTTCCGGCTTCTGCTCCGCATCCTCCTCGGAACCGCCCTGCTGCTCGGCGCTGTCGTCGCCATCGGCTACGCCCTGAGTGAGAAGCACACGGTCTCCCGCGAATCCGAACTCGCGGCCCCGCCGGAAGTAGTCTGGAACACCATCACGGACTTCTCGAACGCGCCCAACTTCCGCTTTCAACTCTCCCGCGTCGACGTCCTCCCCGCGCAAAACGGCCTCCCGGCCTGGCGCGAAGTGGAACGCAACGGCGAGGCCGTCACCTTCGCCGTCACCGAAAGCAAGCCGCCGAAGAAACTCGTCGTCCGCATCACCGGCGACAATCAACCCTTCGGCGGCACCTGGACCTACGAACTCACCCCGGCCGGCGCCGGCACCCGCCTCAAGATCACCGAGAACGGCGAGATCTACCATCCCATCTACCGCTTCGTCTCGCACCTCTTTCTGAATCAGGCGTCCACCATCGAAGAGTTCTTGCGCGCGCTCGAAACCAAGCACGGCAAAGCCTAACAGCCCGGCCGCACCGGAACCGTCAATGGCTTCGTTTCGTTGCCTTCGATCAGCAGCTTGTACGTTCCCGCGAAGACGTCGTCCATCACCAGGCATCCGTTGGCCGGAATCTCCCGGTTCGTGATGTCGTAGACGTTCTGCGGAGGCGGCGCCGACACCGGCTGCAGCGTCGCCAATTTGCCCGTCAACTGCAACCGTACGCGGTGCACCGGAACGCGCTTCAGCAGGATCGCGATCTCCGGCGCCTTCTCCCCCACCGCAAGCTTCACCGGTTGCTCATACGGCGTCGCCGTGAACATCTCCCGTCCGCCCCCGGCGCTCCGTACCGGCTCCCAGGTGATGCCCCGTGTCGCGACCACCTCGTAGGATCCCGGCCCTAAACCCGAAAGGCGAAACACCCCGTTCGAATCCGTCCAGTCCGTCGAAACCACCTCGCCCTTCACCCGCGCCTCCACCGTCACCGCGCTCACCGTCTCGTTGGGCGCCCGCAGCACCCGGCCCACGATCCGCATCTCCGGAGCCAGCCGCAGATCATAGTCCCGTTTCTCGTCCCCGGCGGTCAGCTCCAGCGTCGCCGCCTCCAGGGGCAGAAACTCGTCCGCGAACGCTTGCACCGTGAAACGGGCGCCGGGCAGGGAAGCGAACACATAACGGCCATCGGTGCCCGTGCGCTCTTCGAACGATTGGCCTCCCGGTGTCGTCAACCTCACTAACACGCGCTCGATGGTCGCCCGCGTCAGGGCGTTCCGGACCGTTCCGCGTAACGACGCGGCCTCGGCCGCCATGGATAGCGTCAACAGGAAGAATGTCAGTTTCACTGTCCGTAGTCGAGGCCTATTTCGGCCATCTCCTTTCGGCTCAGTTGTACCAAAGCGGCGGTGCCGGTTGCACCCTCGGCCAGCTCCAAGGTGGTCATCTTGGCTTCTAACTTCTCTGCGATCTCTTTGCTCCGCACCGGTTCAAACTGATACTCTTCCAAAGCCAGCAGCCGGTACTTCCCCGGCGCAAGGCCTGTAAATGTGAACGTGCCCTCTTGGTCCACCTGCGCCACCGGCTGCACTCCCGGCGTACTCATCATGAATCGATCCGTGAGGGAAAGACCCTCGGCCAGCAGAATCACCCGTCCCGGCGCCTGCAACTCCGACTCCCGCTTCACCGTGCCGGTCAACTTGGCTGGCCTCGTTCCCAGGGTGATCTCCATCTGCGTCGCCCCATCCGTAAAATCGACAGTCGCCCCTTTGGCTTCTTTTTCTCCCACCATGATTCGCTTGACGTAGGTGTTGGGAATCGCCCGCAGGTTCAGCGCATAAGCCGTTCGGCCCACGTCGAGCAGTTGAAAAGTCCCGTTCGCCTCCACACGCCCCTGCGCCATGCCGAAAGCGCCCTCCTGGGGATACAGTGAGAGGTTCACCCCTTCCATCGAGGCGGTCCCCTCCCCGTCCACCCGCATGGTCCCCTGCACCTTGATCGGCATCTGCACCGGCAGCGTTACGTTCTCTACGTCCGCCTGCGCCACCGTCACCGGAGTCCTTCCCATCTCCACCGGCCGCCCGTTGCCGAAGGCGATCAGGACCAGGTGGTACTCCCCGGCATGGGCGCCCCGCACCTCAAACGTGCCGTCCGGCCGCAACTCCCCGCGGGCCGACGACCAGCCCACCAACGCCGGCTGCCCCGTCCCCGCCCTCCGGCGGGGCATCAGTGTCAACTGCGCCATCTGGTCGCGCGCCCACGTCCCCACCACTCGGCCCTTCACTTTGAACACCTCCCCCCGCTGCAGGATGATCTGCGCCGGTGCGCTGGTTTGCCCGGCCTTTAATACGATCTCGGCGGCGCTCTCGGGGCCGGTCGCGCTCGGATAGAACGTCGCCCGATAACCCTTCCCGTCGGCCTGTCCGCCCGTCTGCATCCGCTCGGCCACCACAAGATAGCGGCCCGGCCGCAGTCCGGAGACCCGGAACTCACCCAGGTCATTCGTTTGCGAACTCGCCTGCGGCGTCAACTGCCCGGTGCCCTGCGCCATCACCTGCACCCGCGCCATCTCCACCACATCCCCCGCCTCGTCCACCACCCGGCCCACCACCACCGCCTGCGGCTGGACGTACCACGTCACCCCCTCCCGGCTTTCGCCGCTCCGGATCGGAAAAGGAGCCATGGGCGACCGCGCCTCCTTGGCGGGGTACACCATCCGGAGATAGCCCGGCCGCTCCGCGGAAACCATATAGTTCCCCACGGGTACATCCGCGAAACGAAACTCACCCTCGGCGTCGGTAGTCGCGCCCAACACGGTCGCATTCGGAGTTGTCGCAGCGCTGCGTAGCGTAATTCCTACGCGGGCCGCCGGCTCATCCGTCTGCGCGTCTTTGATGGTTCCTGTAATTACGATCGGCTTCTGCGCCAGCAGAACACCGGAAACAAAAAGAAGGAGCAGAGGTCTCATCCTGCCCCAACACTATCAGAGTGAGTTGCCCGATTCTAGCTCTTTCTGAGTAACCAGGGTGAGCGTGACTGTAACATTTTCGCCTTCCGCCACCTTCACTTTCTCAAACTTACCCTGTACCTTCCGCTGATTCTCTTCGTCCATCTCGCCCACCATCTCGGCCGTCTCCAAAGCCACGGCCCGATACTCCCCCGGCGCCAGTCCGCCCAACGAGAAACGTCCTTGCGCATCAATGGCTGCCGTTAACCGCGCATTCCGGTTCGGGCCCGCCAACCAAACCACCCCCGCTGCCGCCTCTTTCACTTGTCCATTCACCGCCGCCGGCTTGGTGCCCAGCACAATCTCCATGGGCGCCACCGCGTCCGCCGCCGTCAGGTCTAACCCCGTCAACAAAACGTCCTGCCCCGCCACGGTGATCGACTTCACGTAAGTCCCCTGCGGCGCCGTCACGGAAATCGGAAACAACTCCCGGCCCACCCGCCGAATCACGAAACTGCCGTCCGGCTTCACGGCCGCCTGCCCCATGCCCATGCCCGGCCCGGTAAGCGCCACTCGCACCTTGCCCAGATCGATACTGCTCGTCGCGTCCGTCCGGATCTGCCCGGTCACCTCCAGCGGAGCGCCGGCGTACAGTACGATGTTCTCCACTGGCGCATCCCCCACTTCGACATTCGTCCGCCCCACCACCACCGGCGGACCCTGCGCGAACTGGATCACCTGCAGCGTGTACGACCCCGGCGGCATGCCCGCCGTCTCAAACGCGCCGTCCGGCCGCACCCGTCCACCCCCTCCGGCGAAGCCGCCGCGGCCCCCCTGCAGCATCCCCGGCCGCCGTGGTGCCACCATCACCTGGTAGCCCTCCCGCCCGCTCGTCTTGGCCATCCCTTCCACCCGGCCCCGAATCCGCTGCATCGTCGTCCGGCGCAGCGGAATCGTCAGCCCGGTCGCGTCCTGCCCCGCGCTCACCGCCACCGGCGCCGCGCTGCTCTCGTCCCGCGCCGACGGGTAGTAGGTCGGCGGATAGCCGAACTCCTGCGTCGAACCCGGCGCGACGAACGTCCCTTCCCGGCGCGCCACCACATAGTAGCGGCCCGGCGCCACGCCGGACAGCCGGAACTCTCCCAGGTCGTTCGTCGCTCCGCCCAGCATCGGACCCCGCCGCGCCGACGCTCCCCGCGACGGCACCAGAGACACAAACGCCCGTTCCACCGGGTCCCCGTCCTCGTCCACCACCTTCCCGGCCACCACGCTCTGCGGGTTCATTCGGATCTCAATCCCGCTCATCGTCTGCCCGGCCTCCACCTTCACTGCCGCCGGATAGGTCCCCCGCAGAAAACCGGTCCGCGTGGCCGTCATCCGGTACTCGCCCGGCTGCACCTGCGCAATCCGAAACGTCCCGTCGCTCCCCGTCATGCCCTCTACCGTCGTCCGTTGCATCGTCAGCGTCACGATCGCTTTCCGCACCGGCTCCCCGGTCAGTCCGTGCACGACGCGGCCGCTCACCGCTCCCGGCTTGGGCGGCTCCTGCCCAATGCTCGACTGAGGGGCGAACGAAAAGCAAAACAAAAGCAAACTTAAGCGTCGCATCTTTCTTAGAATACAGGACTTACGCCCTTCGGATCTGTTATGATAGGTCAAGTTTTGTAAGGAGCTTCATTTGGCCGACGAACAGAATCCAAATCCCCCAGCCCCCGGCGCGAACAACACCAATCTGATCCCGGTGAACATCGAAGACGAGATGCGCAAGTCGTATCTCGACTATGCGATGTCCGTCATCATCGGACGCGCTCTGCCCGACGTTCGCGACGGCTTGAAACCCGTACACCGCCGCATTCTTTACGGCATGAGTGAACTGGGGCTCAATTACAACCGGCCCACCCGCAAGTCCGCCAAGATCGTCGGCGAAGTGATGGGTAAGTTCCATCCCCATGGCGACAGCGCCATCTATGACGCGCTCGTCCGCATGGCCCAGCCCTTCTCGATGCGCTACCCCCTTGTCGATGGCCAGGGGAACTTCGGCTCCGTCGACGGCGATCCGCCGGCCGCCATGCGGTACACCGAAGCCCGGCTCACCAAAATCGCCGCCACGATGCTCGACGATATCGACAAGGAGACCGTCGATTTCCGGGCCAACTACGACGATAGCGAACACGAACCGGAAGTGCTCCCGGCCCGCGTCCCGAACCTGCTCATCAACGGCAGCTCCGGCATCGCCGTCGGCATGGCGACCAACATCCCGCCGCACAACATCCGCGAGATCATCGACGCGACCATCCTGCTCGTCAACAACCCCAGCGCCAGTCTCGCCGAAGTCCTCGCCATTGTCCCTGGCCCCGATTTCCCCACCGGCGGGTTCATCCTCGGCCGTTCAGGCATCCTCGACGCGTATACCCGCGGCCGCGGCTCCATCAAGATGCGCGCCAAGGCCGACATCGAAAAGTCGGGTAAGGACCGCGAAGCCATCGTCGTCACCGAACTTCCCTATCAGGTCAACAAGGCCCGCATGATCGAGGCGATCGCCGGCCTCGTCAACGAGAAGAAGATCGAAGGCATCTCGGAAATCCGCGACGAGTCTGACCGCGACGGCATGCGCGTCGTCTTCGAACTCAAGCGGGGCGAGCAGGCCGACATCGTGCTGAACAATCTGTATAAGCACACGCAGATGCAGATGAACTTCGGCGTCATCATGCTCTCGATCGTCAACGGCCAGCCGCGCGAACTCGGCCTCGTCGACATGATCAAGCGGTTCATCGATCATCGCGTCGAAGTCGTGCGCCGGCGGACGAACTACCTGCTCCGCAAGGCCCGCGAACGCGAGCACATCTTGCTCGGTTTCCGCCGCGCGCTGCAGAATCTCGATCAGGTCATCGCCATCATCCGCGCTTCGCGCACCCCGCGCGAAGCCCGCGACGGCCTGATGGCCTTCATCACCCCCGAAGAGGCCGCCGGCTACGCCGCCCTCGTTGACGCCACCGGGCCCCAGTTCACCGAACGCCAGGCCCAGGCCATCATCGAACTCCAACTCCAGCGCCTCACCGGCATGGAGCAGGACAAGATCCTCGCCGAACTCGAAGAGATCCAGAAGATGATCGCCGAGTATCTTGAAATCCTCGGTTCGGAGAAGCGCCTGCGCGAGGTCATCACCGACGAACTCAAGGAGATGCGCAAGGACTTCGGCGACGAACGCCGCACGCAGATCATTGAGGACACGGGCGAGATCCTGCTCGAAGATCTGATCCAGGAAGAGGACGTCGCCATTACGGTCACCCGCGGCGGCTACCTGAAGCGGACCGCCGTCGATACCTACCGCCGGCAGACCCGCGGCGGCAAGGGCCGCATCGGCATGACCACCCGGCAGGAAGACGTCGTCGAGCATCTCATCATCGCCTCGACCCATAACTACCTGCTGATCTTCACGACCAAGGGCCGCCTCTACTGGCTCAAGAACTACGTGATCCCGGATTCGGGCACCGCCTCAAAGGGCAAGCACATCTCCGGCCTCATCAACCTGCAGCCGGATGAAGGCGTGAAGGCCTTCCTGCCGGTGAAGGAGTTCACCGCGGGCAAATACGTCATCATGGTCACCCGCCATGGCGTCATCAAGAAGTGCGAACTCACCGAGTTTGACAATCCGATGGCCCGCGGCATCATCGCTATCGGTATCGACGACGGCGATGAACTCATCCAGGCGATGATCTCCGAGGGCGACAACTACGTCTTCTGCGGCACCCGCCAGGGTATGGCCATCCGCTTCGCCGAAAGCGAAGTCCGGCCCATGGGCCGCCCGGCGCGCGGCGTGAAGGCGATGGAACTCGAAGCGGGCGATTACATCGTCGGCGCCGAGGTGACCGAAGCGGAAGGGCTCATTCTGGCCATCTCGGAGAACGGCTACGGCAAGCGGACTCCCATCCAGGATTACCGCCTGACCCACCGCGGCGGCCGCGGCGTCATCAACATGAAGACCACCAACAAAGTGGGTCATGTGATGTCCGTCATGAAGGTCACCGACAACACGGACCTGATGATCATCACGGCCGAAGGCAAGATCATCCGCATCGAGTCGGGCGAAATCCGCCAGGCCGGCCGGTCCACGCAAGGGGTGCGCCTCGTCCGCATGGAAGAGGGCGACCGCGTGGCCGCGGCCTGCAAGGTGCCCGATTCCGGCTCCGACCCGGATGGGGAACCCGAAGTCCAGTAGAATGGCCTCATGGCGACTCTGGTACAACTCGGTTCCAAACTAATCGACACCGCGGAGTTGGCGCGGAAGGAGCAGTCCCTCCTCGCCAACCTCCGTAGCCTCGGTCAGGTGATCATTGCCTACTCCGGCGGCACCGACTCGGCCTATCTGGCTTGGGCCGCCGTCCAAGCCTTGGGCGATAACGCGGTCGCCATCACGGCGGACTCGGCCTCCATTCCCGCCTCCCACAAACGCGACGCCGAAGCCTTCGCCCGCGACTTCGGCATCCGCCACGAGTACATCGAAACGTTCGAGTTCGATAATCCGGACTACGTCAAGAACGATAAGAACCGCTGCTTCCATTGCAAGGACGAACTGTTCACGCGGCTCGACGCGGTCTGTCTCGAACGCGGCATCCCGAACGTCGTCTATGGCGTCAACGTCGATGACCTCGGCGACTGGCGCCCCGGCCAGGGCGCGGCCAAGGCTCACAACGTCAAGGCGCCGCTCGTCGAAGCCGGCCTCACCAAGGCCGAGATTCGCGAGCTCTCCCGCCGTGCCGGGCTCCCGACCTGGGACCGCCCCGCCAGCGCCTGCCTCAGCTCCCGCATCCCCTACGGCACGGCCGTCACCAAGGAAGTCATCAAGACGGTCGAGGACGGCGAGGAGGCCATCAAGGCACTCGGCTTCCGCCAGTATCGTGTCCGCTTCCATGGCGATCTGGTCCGCCTCGAATTTGCTACCGACGAACTCGCCGCCGCATTCACGCCGGAGATGGCCCGCCGCTTCAAGGACATCTTCAAGCCGCTCGGCTTTCACTACGTCACCATCGACTGCGAAGGCTACCGCCAAGGCGCTATGAACGAAGCGATAGGATTAGCGCATGCTTCGTCGCACGCTGCTTCTTAGCCCCCTCTCCCTCGCCGCCCAGCAAGCGAAAGAACTTCGCATCACGGGCCTCAAGACCGAACTCAAGATCAACCCGCCCCGCGAGCCCAACTACGACGCCATTCACAAGCTCGGCGTCGATGCCGGCTCGGTGACGCTGCGTCTCGAAACCAACGCCGGCATCACCGGCTACGCCACCTCCACCTTCGGAATGGTCAAGGGCGGCCCCAAGGTCGTCCAGACCATCCTCGAAGAGGAGTTGCGACCGCTGCTCCTCGGTGAAGACCCGGCCTTCCCGAAGCGCATCCGGGCCAAGCTCTGGCGCGAACTCGAGTATCACGGCGTCGGCGGCGTTGTGCACTTTGCCATCTCCGCGGCCGACATCGCCATCTGGGATATCCTCGGCAAGCATGCCGGCATGCCCGTCTGGAAGATGCTCGGCGCCTATCGCGACCGCATGCCGTGTTACTCGATGTGCGGCTGGTATTACGACAACGATAGCGATCTCTCGAAGTACAAGCGCTCCATCGAACAGGCGCTCAGCCACGGCTACAAGGCCATCAAGATGAAGACCGGCCGCTACAGCATGGCCGACGACGAACGCCGCATCAAAATCGCGCTCGACCTCTGCCCCCGCGTCATGATCGACGCCAACCAGGTCTTCAACCGCAATGAAGCCCTCCGCCGCGGCCGCCTCTATCAGCAGATGGGCGCCTTTTGGTACGAAGAGCCGCTCCCTCCGCACGACATGGAAGGCTACACTGAACTCGCCCGCGAACTCGATATTCGCATCGCCACCGGCGAGAACCTCTACACCAAGTACGCCTTCGCCGACCTGATCGCCCGTAAGGGAGCCGACGTCGTCCAGCCCGATAACCGCCGCGCCGGCGGGGTTACCGAGTGGCTCGAGATCGCCGCCCTCGCTGACGCCGCCGGCCTCGAACTCGCGAGCCACGGCGGCGGCTCCGCCAACATGAACATGCTCCTCACCATGCCCAACGCCATCTACATGGAAACCGGCGGCCCCCAGAAGAACATGGTGAATGGCGAGATCCTCGCGCCGCAGGCTCCCGGCATGAGCACCGAAACCGCATGACCCGACGCCAACTCGTCCTCCTGGCTCTGCCCACGAAAACGACCCATCTCTGTCTCAACGAAGACAACAGCCACTACTTCTCCACCCGCGCCGGCCAACCGCTCGACCGCGAGAAGGTCGCCAGTTGGGTGGATCAGTACGCCGGTACCCAAGTCCGCGAACTCCTCCTCTCCGCCAACTCGCAGCGCACGAGCTTTCCTAGCAAAGTCTGGGACCCCATCTGGAAGGGCTACGACCCCACCGGCCCCGACGACCAGCCCCTGCTCCGCTCGACGCCGGCCGAAGCGCGCGCCGGCGCCCGCAAATGGATCCACACCGCCTGGGACCTCGCCAATCGTAACCTCGACCCCTACGCCATCTGGATCGAACGCGCCCGGCAGAAGGGGCTGCAGCCCTGGATCTCGATGCGCATGAACGACCTGCACAACGTCGACGACCCCGACAGTTACATGCACTCGACGTTCTGGCGCGAGCACCCCGAATACCGCCGTGTCCCCTGGCGCGCCGTCGACTGGCGCGACCGGGCGTTCGACTTCGCCCACCAGGCCGTCCGCGACTATCACTTCCAACTCCTCGAAGAGTACTGCGCCCGCTACGACTTCGCCGGTATTGAGCTCGATTGGATGCGTTTCGGCTTCCACTTCCGCCCCGGTCACGAAGCCGCGGGCGCCGAGATTCTCACCGATTTCGTCCGCCGCGCCCGCCGTCTGCTCAACACCTGGGAGAAGAAGCGCGGCCACAAGATCGCCCTCGGCGCGCGCGTTCCCTCGCGGCCCGATACGGCCCTCAAGATGGGCATGGACGGCGCCCGCTGGGCCCGCGAAGGCCTCGTGCAGATGCTGGTCGTGACGCCCTTCTGGGCGAGCATCGAGACGGATATGCCCATCGAACTCTGGCGGCGGCTCGCCGGGGATCAGGTGATTCTCGCCGCCGGCCTCGAACTGCTCCTGCGGCCGTATCACGCTTACCGGCCTCTACAGTTCAACAATCTCGAGATGGTGCGCGGCGCGGCGTCGTCGCTGCTATCGCGCGGAGCGGACCGTGTCTACTTATTCAACTACATGGATTCGCAGACGGCGATGCCGGATCTCGAAAACTATCCGAAGTTACTCCGCGAGTGTGGGAGGCTAACTACCCTGGCCCACAAGCCGCGCCGGCATATTGTCACTTACTCGGACACTTACGCCCCCGGCGAAGCGCAGGGATCCCAGTTACCCAAGTCGCTCCGCTCCGGCGATTGGGCCAGCTTCCGCGTCCACGTCGGCCCGGCTCTGGAAGTCGCCAAGCCGGTTTTCCGAATCGATGGGGAACTGGCCGAAATCCGCTACAACGGCGAGCGCGAACTCCGCCCCGGCGTGAGCGGCTATGTCGTGATTGACGTCCAGGCCCGCGTCGAAACGACGGTCCACTGGGTGGAGATTCAGGGGGCCTGATCGTATGGCACAGTAGCGATATGACGATCGAAATTTCGCCCGAGGACGCTCAACTCATAGAGGCGCTCGTTGCATCGGGCGAGTTCGACTCTGTCGCTTCTTGTGTCCATGTAGCCCTACTGGGTCTCGTGGGTGAGTTCGATGAAGCCGCCGCCGCTCACATCGACGAAAGCATGGCACAGATCGAACGAGGCGAGACTCTGACGATGGACGAAGTGCGTGCGTCCCTTGAAGTCCATAAAGCAGCCTGGCGCCGCGCGCACCCCTCCCGGTGAGCGCCTGCGTATTCTCGCCACGGGCCCAGCAGGACTTGATCGCAATCTGGGAGTATCTTGCCACGAACGCGAGCCATGCCCAGCCAGGGCTATCTTCGTCCAGACCTATCTACGAGTCCGGTCCGCTTCGTTCCGGTGTATTCCTGGCTGATCGTGTATCGAGTGGCAGAGCCACTGGAAATCGTGGCGATCATTCATGGCCGCCGCGATATCCGCAAGGCACTTCGTCCCCTTATATGATGGTTCCACCATGTGGCGCCTCCGGCTTCTCCCCCTGTTGTGTCTCCCGCTCCAAGCGGAAGTCAGCTTCAATCGCGACATCCGTCCCATCCTCTCCGATACCTGCTTCCGCTGCCACGGCCCCGATCAGAGCTCCCGCATGGCCAGCCTCCGCCTCGATTTACGAAACGAAGCCATTCAACCCCGCCGCGCCGGCGCCCCCATCGTCCCCGGCGACCCCCAAAACTCCCTCATCATCCAACGAATCGAAGCCACCGGCCCCAAGCTGATGCCGCCCGCCTCGGCGCACAAAACCCTCACCGCCACCCAAAAGCAGCTCCTCACGCAGTGGGTCGCCGAAGGCGCCAAGTACGAGGGCCACTGGGCCTATCAACCCCTGCGGCCCGTCCCCGGCTCCATCGATTCCTTCATCAACCGCTCGCTCGCCGAAGCCAAGCTAACCCCCGCCCCTCCAGCGGACCGGACAACCCTCCTCCGCCGCCTCTACCTCGATCTCACCGGCCTCCCGCCCTCCCCCGCCGAACTCGCCTCCCGCGAACCCTACGCCGCCATCGTCGACCGGCTCCTCGCCTCGCCCCGCTACGCCGAAAAGCAGACCATGCTCTGGCTCGACGCCGTCCGCTACGCCGATACCTGCGGCTTCCACGGCGACAACGCCTTCCCCGCCTGGCCCTATCGCGATTACGTTCTCCGTTCGTTCCACGAGAACAAGCCCTTCGACCTCTTCACCCGCGAACAACTCGCCGGCGACCTTCTGCCCAACGCGACCCGCGAACAGCGCACCGCCACCGCCTTCCACCGCCTCACCCGCACCTCCGCCGAAGGCGGCATCCAGCCCAAGGAGTACCTCGCCAAGTACGCCGCCGACCGTGTCCGCACCGTCTCCTCCGTCTGGCTCGGCGCCACGCTCGGCTGCGCCGAATGCCACGATCATAAGTTCGATCCCTACCTCGCCAAGGACTTCTACGCCATGAAGGCCTTCTTCGCCGATATCCAGGAGACCGGCCTCGTCCCCGACCATGGAAAGGACTCCTGGGGTAAGCAGCTGCTGTTGCCCACCCCGGCGCAGGAGAAGCGCCTCGCCGAACTCGCAAGCCTCCTGCCCCCCGCCTCGGTTCCCAGAGCCGAAACCTTCGGCTGGGTCGTCCAAACTCCCACCCAGTTCGACGCCACGAATGGCGCCGTCCTAAAGCTTGAAAAGGATAACCTCCTGGTCGCCTCTGGACCCAATCCGGACAACTCCACGTACTCGATCACCCTCAACGCCGACCCCGGTCCCTGGACGCACCTCGGTCTTGAGATTCAAGCCGATGACTCTCTCCCCGGCTCCAGTGTGGCCCGTGGCGCGGACCGCCTGGTCATCACGGAGGTCGAAGCCAGCGTGCCCCTTTCTCTCGCCGCCTCCAACGTCAACTTCTCCGCCAACGAACTGCCGGCCATGGCCGCTATCGATGGCGACCCGACCACGGGCTGGGGCATCAACACCTATGGCGACCCCCGCGCCACAGTCCTCTCTCTGCGTTTTGCCAAGCCCTTCCCCGGCGGCAAACTCACCGTTCGCCTCCGCCATGACTCACCCTACCGCCGCGCCACGACCGGCCGCTTCCGGCTTGGGCTCTCGAAGGAAGCCATCGCCTGGGCGGCGGGCTTCGATGCGAAAAAGCCGGTGATCCCCGCCGAGGTCACCACCCGCGAAGCCGCCTTCTACCTCGGCGACCGGACCCGCGCCAAGCGCCAATTGGAGTACGACCTCCTCCGTGCGAACATGCCGAAAGTCGTGGTCACCGAAAGCGGTAAGCCGGAGGTCACCCGCATCCTGCCCCGCGGCAATTGGATGGACGAATCCGGAGCCCTCGTCGAACCCGCCGTGCCGCAATTCCTGGGCCAGCTAGCCACCAACGGCCAGGCCACCCGCCTCGACCTCGCCAACTGGATCGTCTCGAAGGACAACCCGCTCACGGCCCGTGTCTACGTCAACCGCACCTGGCGGCAGTTCTTCGGCACCGGCCTATCGAAGGTGCTTGACGACCTCGGCTCCCAGGGCGAATGGCCCACCCATCCCGAACTCCTCGATCATCTGGCCGCCGAGTTCCAACGCGACTGGGACGTGAAGCGGCTGATCCGTTCGGTCGTTCTCAGCCAGGCCTACCAACGCTCCTCGTCGCCCACCCCCGCCATGCTCGAACGCGATCCTGACAATCGGCTCTACGCCCGTCAGTCGCGTTTCCGCGTCGAGGCCGAGGCCGTCCGCGACATCGCTCTCGCCGCCTCGGGCCTGCTCACGGAGAAGCTCGGCGGCCCCAGCATTCGGCCTCCGCAGCCCGATGGCTACCTGGCCGCGCTCAACTATCCCATTCGCGACTACTCGGCCACAAAAGGCCCGGAACAGTATCGCCGCGGTCTCTACGTCCACTGGCAGCGCACCTTCCTGCATCCTGCACTGATGACCTTCGACGCGCCCTCCCGCGAAGAGTGCACGGTCAGCCGGACCAGTTCGAACACCCCGCTCCAGGCGCTGGTGCTGCTCAACGATCCCGTCTTTGTCGAAGCGGCCCGCGCCTTCGCGCAGCGCCTGTTCACGCAGGGCAAGAGCTTCGAAGGCCGTGTCCAACTCGCCTATCAAACGGCGCTGAATCGCCCGGCCACTGCGGCCGAAGTCGAAGTGCTGCGCGGTCTCTACGCCAAGGCCAAAACGGAACTCACAGCTGCCCGCGCCGCCGAACTGCTCAGCGTTGGGGAGGCCCCGCGCCTGGCCCCGAAACACGATGTCGAAGTAGCCGCGCTTATGACGGTCGCCCGCGCCGTCCTGAACCTCCACGGCGTCGTTACGAGGAACTAACCATGACCCCATTGCACCGTCGCGCATTCTTGGGCCGCACCGCCGCCGGCTTCGGGCTCACCGCTCTGCAGTCCCTGCTCGGCGCTGGCTCCGGCCTGCATCATCCTGCCAAGGCCAAGCGCGTGATCTTCCTCTATCAGGCCGGCGGCCCGTCCCACCTGGAGCTGTTCGACCACAAGCCGAAGCTCGCCGCGATGCACGGCCAGGGCATGCCCGAGAGCTTCACCAAGGGCCAGCAGATCGCCCAGTTGCAGGGGAAGCCGCTGCTCTGCTTCGGTCCCCAGTACGGCTTCCAGCGTTTCGGCAAAGCGGGCACCGAAATCTCCACGGAACTTCCGCACATCGGCGGCGTGATCGATGACGTCTGCCTGGTCCGTTCCATGTGGACCGAACAGATCAACCACGACCCCGCCCATACGCTGATGAATACCGGCTCCATTCTCGCCGGCCGCCCGTCCATGGGCTCCTGGGCGGTCTATGGTCTGGGCACGGAGGCGAAGGACCTGCCCGGCTATGTCGTCCTCGTCTCGAACGGGCGCGGCGGTCAGGCCCAGCCGATTGCCGCGCGCCAATGGTCCGCCGGCATGTTGCCTTCGAAATTCCAGGGCGTGAAGTTCCAGTCCGTTGGCGACCCGGTGCTCTACATTGAAAACCCGCGCGGCATGAATGCCAAGCTGCAGCAGCACTCCGTCGAGGCGATCACCGCTTTGCAGCGTCTCGAACAACAGACCCTCGGCGACCCTGAAGTGCAAACCCGCATCGCCCAATACGAAATGGCGTTCCAGATGCAGTCGAGCGTCCCCGGCCTGATGGACTTCTCCTCGGAACCGGCCAGTGTCCTCGAAGCCTACGGCGCCAAGCCGGGCGACGGTTCGTTCGCCTCGAACTGCCTGCTGGCCCGGCGGCTGGCCGAGCGCGGCGTCCGCTTCATTCAGCTCTATCATCGGGACTGGGACCACCACAATAAGCTTAAGGAAGGCGTCGGCTACAAGACCGGTGAAGTCGACCGGCCCACGGCCGCGCTGATCAAGGATCTGAAGCAGCGGGGCATGCTCGACGAGACGCTCGTGATCTGGGGCGGGGAGTTCGGGCGGACCCCGATGTCGCAGGGCGGTGACGGCCGGGATCACCACATCAAGGGCTTTTCGTATCTGATGGCCGGGGGCGGTATCAAGCCGGGCACGGTCTATGGCGCCACGGACGAACTCGGCTACGCGGCCGTTGAGAACCCCGTCAGCGTCCATGATTTCCACGCCACCATGCTCCACTTGTTGGGCATTAACCATCTGCGTTTGACCGTGAAGTACCAGGGCCTCGACGTCCGCCTGACGGGCATCAGCGGCGAAGTGGTGAAGGGGATCCTGGCATGACGCACACGGTGGAATCGCTTTTTCTGGGGCACTCCGTCCGCAAGCTCGAGCAGATGGAGAAGATGATTCAGGATCGTCTGCCGCTCTTCACGCCGGAGCAGGTTTGGCACAAGGGTAAGAACGAAGAGAACTCGGTCGGCAACCTGATCCTGCATCTGTGCGGCAACGCCCGCTACTACATCGGCCACGGACTCGGCGGCCGGCCCAACGTCCGCGACCGCGATGCCGAGTTCTCCTCTACCGGCCATGACGACCTGGCCGGTTTGCTGCGTACGACCATCGCCGAGGCGTCGCCGATTCTGGCCGCGCTGCCGCCGGAGCGGCTCACCGAGACGCTGCCCCCGGACCTGGTCGTCCCCGCCGGCATCACCACGGTCCTCGAACTCATATACCAGATTGTGGGCCACTTCCAGCAACACACGGGCCAAATCATCTTCGCCGCCAAACAACTCTAAAATGAACCCGAAAACCAGATTCGCCGCCGTCTTTCTTAGCGCCCTGACTCTCGGCTGGTCGCAAGCGCCCTCTCCGGCTGTACTCCAGCAGGTTCTTGAAAAACGGCTGCTCTCGCTCCGGCCTGACGGCATGACCGAACGGCAAGTGTTGTTTGAGGAGGTCCGCGCCGGTGCCAAGGTAGGCAATGCCTACCCGTTCACGGTCACGGGTTCCATTCGGGATTACGGTCCCGGCTACCCGGCCAACAACTTCTACGGCCAAACCTGTGTCGGCCGCATTCCTGGCTGGGTCTTTCAACTCAGCCGGAATGCCACCGGCGATTGGCAGGTGGATGGCCGCATGACCGTCACGGATAGCCGATGCGAAAAGAATCCCGCCGCGGGTGTGTCTTCCATTCCGCTTGCCTCGCTCAAGGGCGCCGCTGCCCCGGCCCAGCCCGTGCCCGGCGCCGAGCGCGCTACAGGGCCGACAGAGCTCCATCTCGGCGAGTGGGCCTGTTACGGCACCGGTGGCCGTCTGATGGCCGGACTCGGATTTATTCTCCAAGCGGACGGAACCTACCTGAACGGAGATAAGAAGCCGGGCGGACGGTGGATTCGAGAAGTCGCGGCCGCTAGGATCTCCTTTCGGGGAGGACACCTCGATGGCCAGACCGGCTCCAAACTGACAGGACAGGGAATGACGCTTTCGAATACGGTCAGTTGCGAGCCGTGGCGGTAGCCACCGGCAAGGCCTTCGCCAAGGCTTCCACGGCCCAATTCGCCCCCGCCGCCGAGATCCATTGGTTGTAGCCGAACGGATAGCCGCTATCCATCTTCGGCTGCAGGGGATGCGCCCGGGTCTGGACGAACCAGGAGCCGTCGGGATACTGCGTCCGCAGGAGAAACGCGATGGCCGTTGGGTTCGTTTCGTTAAGGGCGTCGAGCGCCATGCCGGTGGCATAGGCGTCACTGGTCAGGTACGGCATCTGCGCCCAGCCGCCGTCCGGCCGCTGCGCGCGCCGCAAATCGTCCGCCGCCTGCCGGATCACCGCCGGCGCAGCCTTACCCCAGCGCAGACCTAGCAGCCGTAGCGCCTGCTCCTCAACGCCCACGGGCTTCTGCTTTTCGAGCCACCGCCGCGCCCGTCCCACCCGGTCGGCGAACTCCTCCGCCCGGCCCGGAATGGGATAGGCCGTGAAGGCGCGGATCGCGTAAGCGGTCAGGCCGATGCTGCTGTACTGCTGCGGCACCCGATACCCCGTGGCTTTCAGATAGCCCTCTGGCGCCTGCACAAACGCGAGGTTCTGCACCTCGGCGTCCGTCAGCTTGTTCGCCGGGTACTGTTGCTTGGCCAGACTGTCGAGGACATAGCCGGTGATCTCCGGCGTGATGAAACCGATCCGCAGATTCGGCGTCCGGTTGTTCTCCATCGCCACCAGGACGCGCAGCTCCCGGCGCGCCGCTTCGACATCGAAGCCGATGCCATGCGCCTTGGCCGCCGCAATTGCGCCGGCCGGCTGATGGTTGCTGTGGCAACTCGTGCAGCCGCGCTGCTTCCAGACGGCGGGACCGGTCTTCTGCAGCAGCGGAATCGCGCGTGCCAGCGCCTCTTCGGCCGATTTCGCCGGCGCCGTGGAGGCGGCCGGCAGATGCTCCTTCTCCCCGGTGCCTCCTGCTTCGCGCAGGAGCTTCGCCATCGCCCCATCTTCGAAGCGCAGCGTCAACGTCAACGGTGTCAGTCCGTCCTCCTCGACGGCGTTCACCTTCGCTCCAGCCCGCAGCAGCAGCGCCACGGCGGCCGGGTCCCGGTCAAAGGAGATCGCCGCGCGAGCCAGGGCGGTATAGCCGCGTTTGTCTTTCCGGTCCACGACGGCTCCGTTCTTGAGGAGCAGCTGCATCAGCGGAACCGAGTGCCGGATGGCGGCGTTGTGCAGGGCCGTTTCGCCCCGGTCGCCGAGGCCATCCACGGCGGCGCCCTTGGCCAGAAGCAGTTCCGCGCAGGGCAGGCAACTCACTTTCGCGGCGCGGTAGAGCGCCGTGCTCGAGGGAGCCAGTTGGGCACCTTTGGCGAACAGGGCTTGCAGGGAAGCCACGTCCCCGGCTTGCGCCGCGCGGTCGAGCGGGGTCAAGCCGCCCCGGTTGCCGGCGTTCGGATCCGCGCCCGCTTCGAGCAGTTGCTTCACGATGGCGGCCCCGCCGGGCCGTCCGGCCGCCACGAGCAGCGGCGTCACCCCGGTGGCTGTCGCGGCTTGGGCGTTGGCGCCCTTGGCCAGCAGCAGGGCGGTCTTCACCTCGTCGTAGACCGCGAAATGCAAAGCCGTGTAGCCGTCGCGGTTGGCGGCGTTGACGTCGGCGTCCCGTTCGAGCAGATTGCGGACCGCTGCGGCGTCGGCTGTGAGCACGGCAAACATCAGCGCCGTCGTGCCGTCTGCCTTCATCGCGCGGGCGTCGATTGTCGAGGCGTCGCCCTCCCGCAGAAGCAGGAATGGGTCAACCGCCATCAGCGGAAAGGCGAGCAACAGGGCGAACTTCTTCATAGTGCTGCCATATCCTAACAGCACCTTTTCCCGAAAGAAAGGGGAGTAACGTCGGGGATTCCCTTGACCGAACGTCGAATCGAGAACAAGATAAAAGAAAGTGAGCGAAAGCAATAGGAAGCGGTGGAAGCTGGTAGCCGTGGCGGCACTCCTCGGGGTGGCGGCGGGCTACGCCAAGGATCTCGACGAACGCAACATCGCCCTGTGGGCGTTGCGGAAAGGAGGCCGCGTCCTGCTGCAGGGTGGCTCGGCGTACGTCAGCGATCCCGCTGATTTGCCCGCCACACCGATTCGCATTGTTGGCGTGGACATGCACGGCACCGTCGTCCCGCCCCGGGAGCTCGAACCGCTCGGCCAACTTCCCGAACTTCGGGAGGTGTTCCTGCCGGCCCGCGTATGGTCGCCCACGTTCGACAAGAAATCCGAGTATGCCGATGAGATGTTCGACTTCTTCCAGAACTCAAAGAAGCTCGAAAAGTTCGAAGCCGGGCTCACCACGTTGGCTTATCTCCGCCTCGGCGAAGCCGGCCTGCAGCGTCTTGCTCCGCTCACCCAGTTAAGGGATCTGCGGATTTGCCTCGTCACGATCAAGAGCCCGAAGACGCTCGCGCCGTTCGTCAACATGGAGTACCTGGATCTGAACGACGCCAACATCATGGATGAGATGATGCCCGGTCTGGCGGGCATGAAGAAGCTGCGCCGCCTCACCATGATCGGGACGCTCATTACCGACGAAGGGCTGAAGTACATCCAGGACCTGACCACCCTCGAAGAGCTCGATCTCTACGGCGTCCGCATCACCGATGCTGGCGTGCAGAACCTGCGGAAGCTGACTAACCTGCGGCGACTGAACCTGCTGGGCGCTCAGATCACCGATCAGAGCGCCGACATCCTGGCCGGCCTGCCGCAGTTGACGGAGCTCAATCTCTACCGGAGCCGTCTCACTAACGCCGGCCTCTCGAAGATTCAAAAGCTGCCGAACCTGCGCCTGCTTGACGTCCGCTACAGCGATGTTTCCGAGGCCGGCGTGACGGCTCTGCGCGCCGCCAACCCGAAGTGCCGCGTGGCGTTCGTGAACAAGATGGCGGCCCGCAACATCCCGGCGGCCGATGCCGCCCCGAAGGCCACCACCCCCAAGGCCATCGCCGCCTGGATCGAATCGCTCGGTGGACGCACCCAGCTTCGCGATGGACAGATCCGCTCGATCTACCTCGCCCGGGTGCCTTTCAACGATAAACAACTCGTCCATTTGAAGGGCCTCTCGGCTCTCGAGTCGATCGACCTCGAAGGAACCGACGTGAGTGACAACGGCGTTGCCACCCTCGCCGGCCTCTCCTCGCTCCGTCTTGTGAACCTGAGCTTCACCTCGATTACTGACCGGAACCTGCCGGCGTTGGCCCGCCTGCCTCATCTTGCCCGGCTCTCTTTGGCCGGCACCCTGGTTGCCGGGGCTTCGCTCGGCGAACTGGCGGGGCTCACGAGCCTTGAAGAGCTCGACCTCAACTCCAGCCGCCTCACCGATGCCGGCATGGCCCCCATCGCGCGCCTGCTCCATCTGCGCAAGTTAACGCTGAGCAATACTGATGTCACGGACGCGGGACTTGAGCCGCTCGTGCCTCTGTCGAACATCGAACAACTGGACCTGCGCGGCGTCGATCTTGGCGACGAAGGGCTGCGGCGCCTGGCGCGGATCGTCTCCCTGCGCGACCTGAATCTGAACCATGGCCGCTTTACCGATAAGGGCCTCGCCCATTTGAAAGCGCTGCCCAAGCTCGAACGCCTGCGGCTCGTCCGCACCCGGCTGACCGACGCGGGCGTGCTTCATTTGGCGGAGATCAAAACTCTGCGGTCGCTCAAGCTCGACTACACGAAGGTCACCGACAAGGGGATCGACGTGCTGGCGGCCTCGCTGCCGCTGGAGGACCTGACGCTCGACAGCACGGACGTCACGGACAAGGGCGCCGCCCGCCTGGCGGCCATGCCCAGCCTGAAGGCCATTGACCTGTATCACACGCTGGTCTCGGAGGCCGGCTTCAAGCAGCTGCAAACCGCGCTCCCGCAGTGCAGCGTCTTCTGGGAGAAGGAATCGGCTCTGCCCACCCGGAGGCACCTATGAAGCGCCGGGACTTCGCCAAGTTGTTGCTGCCGTGGCCCGCGTTCGCCGCGCCCGTGGCGCCGCCCGCGTGGATCGCCCGTCTGGGGGGCACGGTGGAGACCGGACCGAGCGGCGAGATCGTCGCCGTCAAGCTCGCCGGGAGCTGGGTGAACGATTCGGAACTGCTCGATCTGGCCGCGCTTCCGGGCCTTGAGCGCCTCGACCTCTCCCATACCCGCATCTCCGATGAAGGGCTGCTCTACCTGCGTCCGGCCCGGCGGATTCGCGAACTGAATCTGCTCTATGCCGAACAGATTACCGACCAGGGGATGAACGCCATCAAGCTCTGGAAAGAGCTGCGCCATCTCAACGTGCGCGGCACGCGCATCGGGGACGGGACCATGGCCGTGGCCGGCACGCTGCCGCAGATTGAGACGCTGGATGTCTCCGCGACCGCCATTACTGAAAATGGGCTCGACAACCTCATTCCCCTTGTCAAGCTCAAGCGCCTGGAACTAGGCCGTAATCGTTTGCGGGAGGACGCTCTGGTGATCCTTCGCCTGGTAAACGATCTCGAGTGGCTCGACCTTAGCGGCCCTCGCGCGGTGAACCGGAATCAGCGGTCCGACGCCAACGCCATGGCCTCTGCGCTCGTTGAGGCCATCGGGGAACTGAGCCTGTTGCGCGTGCTGAAGCTTGGACACTTGACCATCGATGCCGCGGGCCTGAAGCATCTGGCCGGCAAGCTCCCGCGGGTGGAGCGCCTGGGCCTGGAACTTTGCCCCCGCGTGGACGATGTTTGCCTGGCGGTGCTCGCGGCTTGGCCGAGCTTAAAGCATGTGGACGTGCAGGAAACGGCCATCACCGCGGCCGGACTGCAGAAGTTCCAGGAGGCCCGGCCGGACCTGAAAGTGGTCGCCGGGCCCTTTCCGCCGGCTTAAGCCAGCAGGCCCGGGAGCTTCTTGGTCGCGGTGGGCAGCGTGCCGAGGCCCGCGTTCAGAACGCCCTCGGTCAACGTCAGATAGAAGTCTCCGACGTTTCCGGCGAGGCGCGTATGCCGCCCATGCACCAGCCGGTCTCGCGATCCCGCCACGACCGCGATCATCCCGCTCGCCTTGTGCAGATTCGCTTCGGCGTGTTCATGGACGAACACGAGCAGCGAGTGATCGAGTAACGTGCCCGCGCCTTCGGGGATCGACTTGAGCTTGCTGACCAGGTAGGCGAACTCTTCGACGTGCCACCGGCAGATGTCGCGCAGAATCCGCTGCCCTTCGGCCCCGCTGGCCCCTGGCGCCTTGCCATCTTTGTGGGTGTAGTCGTGGTGCCGCGCGGCGGTGTGGCCGAGCCAGGGGAAGCGCGCCAGGCCTTGACACTTCGTCAGCATGTAGCTGGCGATGCGGGTCTGCCGCGTGGCCAGCGCATAGGCCAACAGGTCGCTCTGGATCTTGGCGATGCGCGGCCAATCCTTCATGTCGAAGTCCTCGCCCGGCGGGGTCACTTTTCGGAACTCCGGGGGCAGGGAAGCGATGGAGCGTTCGAGGTCGCGCACCGAAGAAAGGTGTTCGTCGAGGCGCTGCGAATCCTCGGTGGGCAGGCCTTTGCGCAGTTCGTTGGCGTTCTCCCGCACGGCGTCCAGAATGCTCCGCTTGCGTTTCACCCATCCTTCGTCGCGCGCGCCGAACAGCCGGTCAAACAGCCGGTGGGGAATCTCTTCGGGAGGCAGCGGACGGTCCGGCCCGGCCCAACTCATGTTCTTCTGCATGGCGCCGCCGAAGGACTCCTGCGAGACGCCGATCTGCAGAGAGCGGAAGCGCGTATCGGAGCCCAGCTTCGCGGCCACCAACTGATCGAGCGAAGGCCCGCTCGGGCCGCGGCCGGAGTAGCGCGTGCAGGTCATCAGCGCGCTCATCGCCGTGGAATGGCCGTCGAAGGCGGTATTCACGATCGCCGAGTTATCAAGGCCGCTGACGACGTGGACATCGTCGCGTAAGCGCGCGAGTGGTTCGAGGCACGGCGTCATGGCGTAGGCGGCGCCGGTTTCGTCCGGGATCCAATACCGTTCCGGAATCCCGTTCCCGTTGAACCAGAGCACGAAGCGCCGCTCCACCGGAGCCCCTTCGGCGGCGTACACGGTGCCATGCGAATTGAACATGCTGACCAGCGGCGGCAGACCCACCGTGACCGCCGCCTGCGCCGCGGACAAACCCTGCAAAATAGTCCGGCGCGAAAGCCGTGGCCGCTTGGTAATCACATTGCTCATGGGGCTACTCCGTTCTTGAAATACGAAACTAACAGCTCTTGAAATTGGAAGCCGGACTGGCGGAAGTCCGCGAGGACCCGCTGGATCAGGGGGGCATCGCTGCGCGTCTCGTGCCGACCCGCCTGATAGCGGAACACCTGCTTCACAATACACTGCTGGCACTGTTCGGCCTGCGCCAGGATGTGGCCCAACTCGCGCGGGTTCTCGAACGCGGAGTTCGGAACGCCGGTCACTTGGCCGGTCGTGTCGAGGTCCAGCAGCACCTGCTTTTTCGGCACCTTGGCTTCGTGCTCGTCAGGATAGAACAGCAGCTTGGCTTTGGCATGGTACATGCCCACGGCGTCGAACTTTTCAAGGGCAAAGCCAAGCGGGTCGATCAGGGAATGGCAGCCGACGCAGGCTGGGTTCGTGGTGTGCGACTTCAGCCGCTCGCGGTTCGTGCGAGGCAGGGCTTCATCGAGCGGCGGCAGATTCGTATCGACGCCGGCGGGCGGCGGCGGGACCTGCTGGCAGAGGAACTGCTCCCGTACGAAGATGCCGCGCGAGGTTGGGGCCGTATCTTCCGGTTTGCTCGTCAGGGTCAAGAACAGCGCGTGGCCGAGTACGCCGGCGCGGTCCTGCTCCTTCGGAAAGACTACCCGCTCAAAGTCCTGCGAGGGCGCGGGTACGCCGTACACCGTCGCCAGTTCCGTGTTGACGAAACCGTAGTCGGCGCGGAACAGATCCATGAAATCCCGATTGTTCCAGACCAGATCGGCGACGAACCGCTTCTCCTCCTCAATCATGGAATTGACGAGTTCGAGGCTGAACATGGGATAGGTGCGCCGCTCGCGCGCCGCGGTGAGGGCGCGGTCGAATCGCAGCCACTGGGCGGTGAACTCATCGAGCCCCTGCCGGGCCCGCGGGTCCTTCAGCATTGCGCGCACGGCGGTGGCCACCTGTTCCGGCGTGTTCAATTCGCCGCGCTCGGCCCGGTCGAGTAGCGCGTCGTCCGGCGCCGTGTTCCAGATGCCATAAGCGAGGCGGCTGGCGGTGGCGTAAGGCTTCCAGGCCGGGCGTGGCGCCTGATCCATCCAGAAGAGAAAGGCGGGCGCCTGGAGAGCCGCCTCCATCACCGCTTCGGCCCCCCGCAGGAACTCCCGCTCTCCCTGGAATAAGGCATCGAACCGGGCGAACTCCTGGGCCTCGAGCGGACGGCGGAACGCGCGGCGGCCGAAGGTCCGAATGAAGCGCTCCCGGCAGGCCGCCGGCGCCTTCTGGTAATCACAAGGGATCAGCTTCCGGGAATCGCCCCGGCGGAAGACGTTGCCGGCCAGCCGCTCGGCCGTCTGGCTATAGGCTTCGATCAGAGTGGGCGACAGGGATTGCGACTGGTATTGGTTCTTGAAGCCGTTGACGAAGTCTTCGGGCGGAAACTGGCTCGCCACGTCGGTGGCTTCCTTCAGCAGGTCGCGGACCGTGTTCGCATACTGTTGATGCGTCAGGCGCCGCAGCACCGCCCGGCCGCTCTTGCCGTAGCTCATCGCCTCGGTGTCCCGATACTGCGCGGCGCGCCGAGCCCGCTCCTCCGGCATCTTCGCCAGATATTGGACCCACTGCCGCAGTGTTGCTTCCTGTGGGCTTCCGGGCGCAATGCGCTCCGCCCCGCCGTGGTTCACGCGCAGGGTCGGCTTGCGGAGCAGCAACGAGTTCTCCGGGTTTTGCCGGTCCACTAACGTCACTAAGGACTCGCCAAACTTTTCGATGCGCTCGGCGCTGGCGCCTTCCGGCGGAAAATGCAGCCTGGTGGCGGAAGCCACTCCTTCGGGGACGTGACAGCGGTGGCAACCGGCGGCTTCGAACGTGGGGTATAGCTTCTCCCCAAACCCATAGGGAGCTTGCGCCCACACATTGCCCGGCACGTTTGCCGAAAGCAAAACCAGAACCGCTGTTCGAATTCGAAAGGAAGAAAGCGAAAGCAATGTGCCTGTAGATTACCAGAGAGTCCCGCCTGCAGGCAAAGAGGTTTCTAGGGAAAAATAAAACCAAGGAAAGAGCTTGCGTTTGGTTTGCTATCTGCCTTACTATCTTCAGTCATGCGAAGCTTCGTGAAACTTCACCCTCTCCTGCTCCTGTTTCTGATTGCTTTCCCTGCCTGGCCGCAAGCCAGCAACAGCACGGTCCGCGGCACGGTCCGCGACCAGGCTCAGGCCGTAGTGCCCGGGACCGACGTCACCCTGACCAACACCAACACCGGCGTCGCCCGCACCACGAAGACCAACGAGTCGGGTCTCTATGTCTTTCCGGCCGTCGTGCCGGGCGTCTACCGGCTGGAGTCCACCTTCGCCGGCCTGCAGCCGTTTCAGGGAATGTTGACCGTTCAGGTGCAGCAGGATGCGACGGTGGATATCGTCATGCAAGTTTCGCAAACCGCCACCAGCGTGGAGATCCAGGACGTCACTCCGATGGTCCGCATGGACAGCCCGGCGCTTGGCCACGCTCTCGAACGCAAACGCATCGAGCAACTGCCGATCAACGGACGCGGCTATCAGGGCCTTTTGCAAACCGTTCCGGGCGTTACGGCCACCGGCCGCATTCAGGCCTATGGCCTTCGCCCGGGAACGCATACGCTGCTGTTCGATGGTTCCGCGATGAATGAGGTCTGGGAGGGTTGGGACGTCGGCCGCACGCCCGGCCTCGACGCCGTGGAAGAGTTCCAGGTGGAGGTCAGCAACTCCTCAGCTAAATTCACCCGCCCGACTACGGTGATCCTTTCGAGCCGCAGCGGCTCGAACGAAGTACATGGCGCTCTCTTCTACACCAATCGCAATAGCGGCTATGCCGTCGCCCGGCAGCGGCAGGATACCTTTACGAAGCCGCCGTATCTGAACCGCAACGAATACGGTGCTTCGCTCGGTGGACCGGTGACGATCCCCAAGCTCTATAGCGGCCGCAACCGGACCTTCTTTTTTTTCGCCTGGGAGGAGTTACGCAGCATCTCGAACACCACCCAACGCTGGTCTGTCCCTACGGAGGCCATGCGCAATGGCGACTTCCGCGGTCTCGTCGATAGTCAAGGCCGCCAGTTCCAACTCTACGACCCGATGACCACCCAGGCGAACGGCCAACGCGAACGCCTCTCTTACCGTGGCATCCCGAACATGATCGACCCGGCCAGAATCAGCCCCGTCGCCAGGCACCTGTTCTCGATCACGCCCCTCCCCACCCATCCGCAGATCAATCCCTTGGTCGACAACAACTGGATCGGGCCGGTCCCCCGGCTCCGCGACGACACCACGATGAGCCTTCGCATCGACCATCGCATCAGTTCGCGAGACCTCGTTTACGGCCGGCTTTCGCGCGGCAGCGTCAACGAAGCCTATCAATTCCCGAACCAGATCATGCTCGACAACATCTCCTCGGTGACCAACCGCTGGTGGCCGAACACCACCGTGGCGGGCACTTGGGTGCGCACCCTCTCCCCCACCGTGACCAACGAGCTGATCATCACGGGCACCCGCGACTACCAGCGCCGCGGCACCGGCGACTATAAAACGAACTACACCAGCGCACTGAATTTGCCTAATCCCTTTCAGTCCGTCAACTGGCCAACCATCAATGGCACCGGCCTTTCCGCCAATGGCGCGGGCGAGTATCTGTTCGGTGGGGACGGCCTGTTCTGGCTGATCTCGAATTACGTCACCGCGCAGGACAATATGACCAAGATCGCCGGCAAGCACGAACTCCAGTTCGGCTTCCACTTCCGCTATGAGAAGCTCGACAAGTCGGTCGTGCCTCTCGCGGGCGGTTTCAACTACAACACTCTGGCCACCTCGCTCATCGATCCTTCGTCGACGGCCGTGAACCCGCTGCCCCTGCAGTTCACCGGCCATGGCATGGCGAACATGTATCTCGGGGTGATGAACTACACCACGCAGTTCCGCCGCCCGTGGTACTTCCTTCGCCGCGACGAGTACGCTCCCTACTTCCAGGACAATTGGAAGATCACCCCGCGCCTCACGCTGAACCTCGGCCTGCGTTATGAATATCGCACGCCGATTCGCGACATGAACGACACCCAACTCTCCTTCAGCCCCGAAAAGCGCGCCTATGTCCTCGGCACCAGCCTCGAACGGTTCACCGAACTCGGCGGCACGCTGCCCTCCATCGTGTCGCGGCTCCGGGAGTATGGCGGCGATGTGATCACGCACGAACAGGCCGGTCTTCCGCAGAATCTCGTCTATAACAACTGGAGAAACTTTGGCCCGCGCCTTGGTTTTGCGTATCGCGGCCTCGACGGCAAGAAGTCGTTTGTCCTTCGCGGCGGCTTCCGGACTTCCTACTACACCAACCCGATGTCGCTGTGGTTCAACACCACGCAGACCACTCCCACCTTGGTCGCGACGAACTTCCAGAAGAACCTGACGGACGCGGCGATCTCTCCCGATGGCCTGCCGAACTATGGCCTCCGCTCCGTACCGCAGAACATCGCCAGCATCAGTTCGCCCGATTCCACCATCAATCTCAATGACACCCGGTCCTTGCCCCGCGGCTGGACGGCGCCCTATCTTGATCCCCGTCAGCCGGATGGGAAAGTCTACGACTGGAACTTCACGATCGAGAAAGAGGTCATGGCGAACACGGTGGTTCGCTTTGCCTATGTTGGCAACAACGCCAGAAATCAGCAGCAGTTGATTCGCGAGAACGATTCGACCCCGGCCTACATCTGGTTCGCTTCCCGCCGCGAGCCTCTGCCGACGGGCGCTTTCGCCAATGTCGCCACGCGGCCCTACGACCAGAATGTGTGGGGCACCGTGAACCGCTCCGCGCCCACCGGCTGGAGCCGGAACAACAGCTTCCAGGCCGAGTTCGAGCGCCGCTACAGCAAGGGGCTCGCCTTCCAGTTCTTCTGGGTGGCCGGTAACACCTTGTTGGCGCAAGGGGATGTGCTGAGCACGAACAACTACATGCCCGGCGCGGTGCCCGTGAATGCTCTCGAGCGGAACCGCTTCCTGAACTACGCTCGCGACCCTGGCACCCCGAAACATCAACTGCGCTGGAACTGGGTGATGGATGTTCCCTTCGGGCGGGGCCGCAAGTTCGCCTCGGGCTCCAACGGCTTCGTTAACAAGCTCATCGGCGGCTGGCAGATCGCCGGCACCGGCAACTGGCGCACGAACTACTTCGCCCTGCCCACCGCTCACTATCCCACCGGCGAGAAGCTCGAAATCTACGGCGACAAGTACCCCATCGAAGACTGCCGGAGCGGCGCCTGCTTCCCCGGCTATCTCTGGTTCAACGGATACATTCCGCGCAACCAGATCAACAGCGTGAATGCCGCCGGGCGGCCCAACGGCATCATGGGCGTTCCGGATAACTATAAGCCCGCTTCCGCTCCGCTCATTCCCTGGGGCGCAACCTCGGCGCCCAGCATGCCGGCCGGCACCAACCTCTCCGGCTTCTGGGATACGAACAACGTCTGGATTCCCCTCAACAACAACACCGTGCAGCGCGTGATCTTCAACGACAACATGCACCCCTGGCAGAACCAGTTCTTCCGGGCGCCGAACCAGTGGGGCCTCGACGCTTCGGTGTTCAAGTTCACCAACATCACGGAAAAGGTCATGTTCCGCTTCAATCTCGACTTTTTCAATGTGTTGAATCATCCGAACGACCCGCTCGCCGTCGACTCGCTCGGCATTCTCACCACCCGGAACTCCGGCAGCGCCGCGCGCGTGATGCAGATCACCGGCCGGCTCACCTGGTAGCTTCCCGGGACCAATTCCTCTCCGAGCGGCGCTGCGGTATCCTGGCATCACTCTCATGCAAAGACGAGCCTTCCTTGCGGCCCTCGGCGCCACGGCGGTGGCGCCGGCCGCACCCGCCAAGCCCAATGTCCTGTTCATCGCCGTCGACGATCTTAACGATTGGATCGGCTGTCTGGGCGGCCATCCCCAAGCCAAGACGCCGAACTTTGACCGCCTGGCCGCCATGGGCACGCTCTTTACGAATGCGCACTGCGCCGCGCCCCTGTGCAATCCTTCGCGGGCCGCGCTGATGACGGGCATCCGTCCGTCCACTTCCGGCGTCTACAACAACAATCAGCCGTGGCGTGGGTCGAAGGTCCTCGCCAACGCCGTCACCCTTCCGCAGCACTTCGCCTCCCACGGCTACCGCTGTGTGGGTTCGGGAAAAATCTATCATGACGCCTTTCCGGACCCGGCCAGTTGGGCGGATTACTATCCGTCCAAGGACAGCCAGAAACCCGCCGACCCGCTGCCGGCCCGGCGCTCCATGAACGGACTCAATGCGGCCAATCTCGATTGGGCCCCGTTGCCGGTCGCGGACGAAAAGATGGGCGATTACCAAGTAGTCGATTGGGTCGTCCGGCAGATGAACGCCAAGCAGGAGCAGCCGCTGTTTCTCGCCTGCGGCCTGTATAAGCCCCACCTGCCGTGGCATGTCCCGCAGAAGTACTTTGACCAGTTCCCGCTCGATTCCATCGTGCTGCCGAAGATCAACGGTGACGACCTGGACGACGTTCCCCCCATGGGCCGGAAGTTCGCCAAGCCCGAGGGGGACCACAAACTCATCACCGGCGCCGGCCAGTGGAAACAGGCCGTTCAGGCCTATCTGGCCTGCATTGCGTTCGCCGATGCCCAATTGGGCCGTCTCCTCGACGCCTACGAGAAGAGCCCATTCAAACAAAACTCCGTCATCGTTTTGTGGAGCGATCACGGCTGGCACTTGGGCGAAAAGCTGCACTGGCGCAAGTTCTCTCTCTGGGAGGAGGCGACTCATAACGTGCTGATGGTTGTCGCCCCCGGACTCACCAAGCCGGCCACGCGCTGCGACCGCACCGTGAGCCTGATGGACATCTACCCCACGCTCGTCGATCTCTGCGGCCTGCCCGCCCGCGCGGGGCTGGAAGGGGTTTCGCTCCGTCCGCTGCTGGCCAACCCCGCCGCCCCGTGGGACCGTCCCGCGGTGACCACCTACTTCCGGAACAACCATTCGGTTCGCTCCGAACAGTGGCGCTACATCCGCTATCAGGACGGCACCGAAGAGTTGTACGACCGCGAAAAGGATCCGCTCGAATGGAAGAATCTGGCGGCCGATCCTAAGCTGGTCAGCGTGAAACAAAAGCTGGCGCAGTGGCTTCCCACTACCAACGTGGAAGATGTCCCCACGAGCCGTTAGCTCGACATTGGAACTTGCTACGATATCCCGAGGAGAATCCGACTATGAAACTGTTCACCCTATTCGCCGCCCTGACGATGACGGCCGGCCTGGCCGCCGCCGCCGAAAAGACCATGATGCACTGCTTCGCGTTCACGCCGATTGAAACGGCCACCGAAGCGGATTGGAAGGCGTTCTACGCCGCCACCGACGCTCTGCCCAAGAACATTCCCGTCATCAAGATGGTTTGGGCCGGCAAGCTGCGCGCCCCGCTCGCTCAATTCAGCGTGGACGCGGAAGCCCGCAAGAAGCTCACGGCCGGTGAGAAGGACGTCGCGGCCAAGGCCAACCGCCTCGTCCGCGCTTATGGCGCCTGCTTCGCCATGGAAGGTGGCCCGGAGTCGCTCAAAACCTATACGGCCAACCCGTATCACAAGGTGTGGATGGCCGCCTACGAGAAGGTTCGCGTCGCCGGCACCACCACCTACGACATTCTTCCTCAGTAACGTTCGCGCCGTAACTGCTCTACGGACACCCCGGCCTTCGGCGGTGTCCGTAGGCGGTCGGCTTCCGCCCGCAACCGCTTCGCCAGTTTCTTCTCTCCCACCCGTTCCGCCCGCGCTTCGAGAATCATCCTCCGCAAAAAGATAGTGCCCCCGCCGTGGCGTTCGAGTAACTCCTGCGCCCGCTCGAGCCATGCTTTCGCCCGTTCCGGCCCGGCGAGCATCGAGGCCTGCCACAGCCCCGTGGCGTACGACACCGGGTCGGCTTCGAGCAGCGGCAGGTTGGCCTCCATTTCCGAAAACGCCTCGGCCTGCCGTCCCTGCTGCGCCCACACGGTCGCGCGATTGAACTGCGTCCGCGCATACTCGTAGGTTCCCGGCCGGAGACCATGCAGCGCTTCCGCGTAGGCCGCCTCCGCCTCGGCAAACCGTCCCAGTCCCTGCAGGATGACTCCTGCGCCGTTCAGTAAGTCCCCGGTCCGGTGGAATGCGAGTGCCCGCTCGCATTCCACCCACGCATGGGAGTACTCCTGCTGTTCTACAAACAGCGCGGCCAGATTGCCGTGCAATGTGGCCTCGTCCGCCGGATCCCGTTCCTCTGGCCGCAACTGCGTCAACAGACGCAGGGCATACCGCAACCGGCTCTCCGCCACGCCGTACTCGCCGGCCGCCTGCGCGGCGAGCGCCTGGCGATTGGCGGTTATGAGCTGCGTCCGGTCGGCGGTCTGCGCTCCCAGAGTCGAAATCAGAACAAGGGCAAGAGTCATCCTCATGCCCAAAGTGTGGCTACCGGCAGGAGCCCAAGCGCTTCTCGCCTGTTTCTAAATAATTGAAAAAAAGACTCATATTTTTTGAAATGGTCTGCTACCGCGATTTCTTGGGGCGTCTTAACATTCCTTAAACAACTTCTCGCCCGAAACTGCGTTTATCCCTGCAGAGGCACTTACCGCCCAACTCACTTGAGAGGATCTCCCATGAAAATGCTATCTCTGTTGATTCCAGCATTCACCGCGGCTGTCGCCTTCGCGCAGCCGTCAGTCAATGAACTGAAGACGTTCCTGAACCTGACCGACGCGCAAGTCACTTCCATCCGCGACGCGAACCGCTCCGCCATGCAGGCCAATCGCGAAGTGGCCGAAAAGCTTCGGTCCAACCGGCAGAACCTGCGTACGCTGACCAGCCAGTCCAATCCGGACGCCGCCGCGGTGGGGCGCCTGATGCTCGAAGCACAAACCTACGCCAAGCAGATCGCCGACAGCCGCGCCAAATCGCGCGAGACGGCTCTGACGTTTCTCTCGGCCGAGCAGAAGACCAAGCTGAAGACGCTCGAAGAGGCGATGCAACTGCGGGGAGAGATCGCCGCGGCCCAACGGCTGAACCTGCTCGCCGGGCCGGCCGGCGGCCCCGGCGGCCGTGGCGAACGCATGGACATGCGCGGCCGCATGGGCGCGGGACGCTCTGGCCCCCGCGGACGCTAACGTTGCCACTTCCGCCAACCCGGACCAGCCCCGGGTTGGCGGATAATGCGAAGTGATATGCTCACTCGCCGCCACCTCTTGGCTCTCGCCGCCAGCCCCCTGCTGGCGCAGGACGAATCCGGATTTACCGCCCTGTTCGACGGACGGTCGCTCGCCGGCTGGGAGGTGAAGGAGGGCCCCGAGTCCGCCTTCGCCGTCGACGAAGGCGCCATCCTGGTGACGGAAGCGGCCAACTCCCCCACGTGGCTCGCCACCAACAAGATCTACGAGAACTTCGATCTGCGCCTGGAGTTCTTCGTAAAGGGCTGGATCGATTCCGGCATCTATCTGCGCGCGCCGGAGCACGGCCCGGCCATCGACTGCGGACTCTGCGTCAAAATCTTCCACAAAGATGAGAATCCGCCGAAGCCCGAATCGATGGGCTCCATCTTTCCGCACGTCGCCCCGAAACTGACCAATGTCAAGAGCAAGGGCGAATGGAACTCCATGCGGATTCTGCTCAACGGTTCCCGGCTGCAGGTCTGGACCAACGGCGCCATGGTGCAGGATGTCAACGTGAACGACCACCCCGATCTGCGGTACCGTCTGACCTCCGGCCGCATCGGGCTGCAGTCGCTCAGCTACCCCATTCGCTTCCGCAACCTCCGCATTAAGGAGTTGCCCGGCGTCATCCAGTGGCAATCGCTCTATAGCACTCCAGCCGACTTTGAGAAGAACTGGTTTGTTGAGGAAGGGAAGGCCAAATGGCTGCCGCTCGGGCCCATCTTCCGCACCGACTACAACGGCCATCTGGCGACGAAAACCCGCTACAAGGATTTCGTCTTTGAAACCTACATCCGGGCGCGGAAGCATTCAAACGGCGGTATCTTCTTCCGCTCGGAGGGCTCGGGCCAGAAGCCGCATTACGAGATTCAGATTCACGATGTCGAAGGCGCCGTCTATCCCACCGGCTCGCTCTACGGCATCCAGCGCGCCAAGTATCCGCGGCTCGTGCCGGAGCAGTGGTTCCTGTTCCAGCTGTTCGTCAAAGGGCCGCACTGCGTCATCCGCATCAACGGCGAGAACGTTGTTGACTACAACAAACTCGACCGGCTCGAAGCCGGCCACGTGCTGCTGCAGGCCCACCAGAGCGCGAGCTGGATCGAGTACAAGCAGATCCGGATCCGGGAGGTTTAGGCGATGTCCCAGCCTTCCCCCCTGGCCTATCTGAGCGAGCAGCTCGCAGGCTTCCGCGCCGCGGGTACCTATCAGCGGCTGCGGGAGCTCGAAAGCCCTTGTGAGCCCATCAGCCGGTGCGATGGGCGCGAGGTGATCAATCTCGCCTCGAACAACTACCTTGGCCTCGCTAATCATCCGAAGCTAAAGGAAGCCGCCATCGCCGCCATCCGCGACTTCGGCGTGGGCTCCGGCGCCGTGCGCACCATCTCCGGCACGATGGCCATGCATATGGAGCTGGAGCGCCGGATTGCGGCGTTCAAGCATGTTGAAGCTTGCGTCGTTTTTCAGTCCGGCTTCACCGCGAATGCAGGTACCGTGTCGGCGATTCTCTCGAAGGAAGACCATATCATCTCCGACGAGTTGAACCACGCCAGCATCATCGATGGCTGCCGGCTCTCGCGGGCGAAGATCCACGTCTTCCGCCACGCCGATGCCGCCGATGCCGAAGCCAAACTGGCCGCGCTCGAAGGCGTCCCCGGCCGCAAGCTGTTGATCACCGATGGCGTGTTTTCGATGGATGGCGACATTGGTCCGTTGCCGGAGTTGGTGGCCGTGGCGGAAAAGTACGGCGCGATTATGATGATCGACGACGCGCACTCCTCCGGGGTGCTGGGGCGGAACGGCCGTGGCACGGTGGATCACTTCGGGCTCCATGGCCGCGTCGATATTCAAGTTGGCACGTTGTCGAAGTCGATTGGCGTGCTCGGTGGTTATGTGTGCGGCAGCAAGGACTTCATTGAATATCTCTACCACCGCGCCCGGCCGTTTCTGTTCTCGACGTCGCACCCGCCCGCGGTGACCGCGGCGTGCCTGGCCGCGTTCGACATTCTCGAAAACGAACCCGAACGGATTGAGGCCCTCTGGGCCAACACCCGTTACTTCAAGGCGGAACTGGCCCGCCTGGGCTTCGATACGGGCCGGAGCCAGACGCCCATCACCCCGATTCTGGTTGGTCAGGCCAAAACGGCGCACGCGTTCTCGGCGGCGCTGTTTGAAAACGGCCTGCTGGCCACTGGCATCGGTTTCCCCACCGTCGCAGAAGGCAAGGCGCGGATCCGGACCATCGCCACCGCGACGCACACCCGCGAACAACTCGACCGTGCGCTCGACATTCTCGAACGCACGGCCAAGTCGATGGGCATTCTCGGCGCTTAGCGCACCGCCACCGTGACCTCGGGCGAGCTGCTGGCTCGCCCAATGGTCACCACCACCGGAGCATTGCCGGGCTCGACGCCCTCCGGAACCCGCACGTTTACTTGGAAGACGCCGGCCACCAGTCCTGGCGCGGCTCCGCCGTAGAGTACCTCGGCGTCCTTTCCGCCAATGCGCACCGTGATCGGCTCCCTGGGTTTCGGGAACGTGGCCGCATTGATGGTTCCATCCGGGACGGCCGGCTCCACGGCCCCTTCGCCCGTTCCGAACAGCACCACGATATCCCCGGCCTGCGCCGGGTTCGCCGCCGTGTTCGGACTGCCGTCCTGGTTCAGGATCGCGCCGGGGCCCCGGCCGGAGCTGTTCGCCGTGAAGATGCCGGGCGCCGTCGCTACTAGCGGAAGTGTAATCGCGTTCGACCGGACACCGCGGAACTCCACCTGCATCGGTGTGGTCGCCCCCGTGAGCGCGTACGGCACAATCGCGCTGACCTGCGTGGCGGACACATAGATCAACGGTGCTGGAATGCCGCCAAACAGAACGCGCGTTTCGGCCACCATGGTGGCCACCGCCCCGGAGGCCGTCAATTGGGCGCCGGTTAACTGGGCCGGCCCGATGCCGGCGCCGAAGATGGTCACCAGTTGGCCTGGCGCCACTCCGCCGCCAGTGAAGCTCGCGGCGCTGACAACGCCGTTGTTCGGCACCGTGCCGCCGGCCGGTCCTAAGTTCAACGTGACCGCCACCGTACTGCGGGTGTTGAGCCGGGTATTGGTCACGGTGATCGTGCCGCTATAGCTGCCCGCCGTCAGGGCGCCCGGCGCCACCGAGACATCAATGGTCGCCGCGCCGGTACCGGAGCGGGGCGTCGCATTGAGCCAGGCTCCGCCGGTGGAGGTCGCGGTCTCGACGGTCCAGGTGGGCGCGCCGGAGGCGACGCGGATGGCGAAGTTCTGCGCCGGAATCGTTGTTCCCGGCGTGCCGGTGAAAGTAAGTTGGTCCGTCGATAAGGTGAAGGGTACCGCCGCCGGCGAGTTATCGATCACGGACAGAAACGCATCGGTATTTCCCCCGGCGGTCGTCCGCTGCAGCGCGTTGGTTGAAACCGGGAAGTTCGCCGAAGTGCTCTCGCCCGCCAGATACACCACTCCCTGATTATTCACGGCAATGCCAAAGGCGCCTTCCGTGCCGCTTCCGCCTAAGTACGTCGATTGCAGAATGGTATCTCCGGCGCCATTTACTCGTAACAGGAAGATGTCGTCGCCGCCGCCGCTGGTGGTCTGCAGGGGATCGACAATGCGGAGATTGGACGAGGACGTGCGACCCGTCACGTACCAGGAGCCGTCGGGCCCCAGGGCCGTGGCGAAGGAGACCTCATCGCGCGTGCCGCCGAAATAGGAGCTATAGAGCAGCGTGTCGCCGCGTGGCCCCACCTTGATCAGAAACGCATCGCTCGGTCCGCTCAGGTCGCGCTGAATTGCGCCATTGGTTACCTGTAGGCCGCTGGAACCCGTGTTTCCGGTCACATAGGCGTTTCCCTCGCGGTCCGTCGCGATGGCGCGCGCGAAATCGTCACCGCTGCCGCCGAAGAAGCTGGAATAGACAAGCGCCGTCCCGGTCGGGTTGAGCTTGGAGACAAATGCGTCTCGGGGAAGCTGAGTACCTCCCCGGTTGGTCGATTGAAACGCGCCCACCGTGGGGAAGTTCGAAGACGATGTGTAGCCAGCCACATACGCCGCCCCGGTGCGATCCACGCTGATGGCGTTCACATAGTCGCCAACGCTTCCGCCGATATAGGTCGAGTAAACCGTCACGGTGGCGTCCCGATTGAACTTCGTCACAAAGCCATTGATAATGCCCCGATTGGAGGTTTGAAACCCGCCCTGTCCGATCGGGAAGTTATCGGAGATGGTGAAGCCGGCGATATAGAAGTTGCCATCGGCGTCCAAGGCGATCCCCCGCGCCTCGTCGTCGTAATTACCGCCCCAGAACGAAGAGAACAGCAGCGCGCTGCCGGCCGGATTCAACCGGCCGAAAATGGCGTCGGACCCCTCCGGAGCCCCGCCTCGGTTGGTGGTTTGCCGGGCGTTCACGAGCGGGAAATCGGCTGAGGTGGAACTCCCGCCGAAGTAGACGCTGCCCTGCGGATCCACGGCGATCGCCTGCACCGTATCCCGGTCCGCTCCGCCAAAGATGGTGGAGTAAACCATGGCGCCCTGCGCATTGATCTTGGTGATGAAGCAGTCACTGCCACCCTTGTTGTCCTTCTGAAATGCCGAAGCGCCCAGCGGGAAGTTTGGCGATTGGGTGGATCCGGCGATGTACATGCTGCCGGCCGCGTCGATGGCCAACGCGTAGGTGAGTTCCGTACGGTTCCCACCGAGGTAGGTGCTGTAGGTGAGGACAGGGTCAATCACCAGCGCCCGCGTGCGGTCGTACCGGCCGAGTTGGAACCGGACGTCGCCGCCCCGCAGCAAATAGCGTGCTTCCACCGGCACTCGCCGGCCGTCCAGGAGTTGATAGGCGACCGGAGCGGCCTGCACCGCCGTGCCCGCCTTCGTCCGCCAGAGCAGTTCGCCCCGCTCGTTCAGGCTGAGGGTGCCCGCTCCGCTCCACCGCAGCGGGATGTTTTCGGGGTTAGCCCCCGGCTGTATCTCGAAATCGTACTCCAATTGTTCCGCTTTTGCATGAAAGAGCAGGTCGATTCCGTCGTACAGCTCCGGGTATCGGACGACGGAGTAGGTGGAAATGGCCGAGATCCATTGCCCGGCCTGGTTGCCCTGCATCAGATTCACCTCGCCCGCCAGGCGCTGTTCGCCCATCGGAACTGTGTTCGGCCGGGCGCCCGGGAAGGTGAGTTCATAACTCGCGCGGAGGGCGCCGTTCTGGATTAGCCCATGCACTTTGCTGGGGGAAAAGCCAAGAGTTGCTCCCTCGGCGCGTTGGAGATAGCGAATCGGTGCGGGTGCTTGACCGCGGTTGTGCTCGAAATAAACGGGCCTCTGCGGCATCGTTCGACGAGCGGCGGCATCGAGTAGGGTCGTGCTGCCAAGGGAACAGAGAAATATGGCCACGATTAGGCGCATGGATGGTGAAAACTCTCCTGTTAGTCTGCGGATAGAGAGGGAGTTTAGGGAAATGGAAGCAGTCTAACAGCGAATATCCGTTTCTTCAAGTAACAAATTAAAGAAGTGCGTGTGGCGCTAAAGTTTTCTGTCCGTTCGTCCGATATCCTCCATATGGCAGAGGACTATCTGCGGTCACGGCTCGATGCACTCCGAAGCAACCAGAACCCGGACGGGGGCTGGGGCTATTTTCCTGGGAAGCGGTCCTGGTTGGAGCCAACGGCTTACGCCCTGCTGGCTTTGTATGGGGAAGCCGATTCGCCGGCCTGGCAGAAGGGTTGGCGCCTGCTGCGGTCGTGGCAGCGCGATGATGGCGCCTGGCAGCCCAATGGGCATATTCCTGAACCGCATTGGTCTACCGCCCTCGCCGTGACGTTGCATGCCGTGCATCGGGTTCATGATGACGCGTTTCGTAAGGGCGTCTCCTGGTTGCTTTCGTTGTCGGGCGCCGAATCTCGTCCTCTGGTCCGTTTGTTTTCCTTGGTTTTGCCGTCCCCCACCGGCCACGACCCCTCGTTTCGCGGCTGGCCGTGGCGTCCGGAGGCCACGTCGTGGATTGAACCGACAGCTCATGCCCTAGTTGCCCTGAAACGCGCGGCTCCGCAGGTGCGGGACGCGGAGTTATCCCGCCGCATCGTCCTCGGAGAAGGGATGATCCTCCGGCGCCGTTGCAGCGATGGGGGTTGGAACTATGGATCCAAGTCCGCCCTCGGCATCGACCTTCCGTCATACCCGGAAACCACCGCGCTGGCCCTGCTCGGCTTACAGGGAAATCGCGATGCCGATCTGACCGCCGCGCTGCGCCACGCCTTCCATCTTTGGCAGGATAGCCGCTCCCGTTGGTCGCGCGCCTGGCTGGCGATCAGCCTTCGGTCCTTCGGCACCGACCTGCCCGTCGAGCCCTCCGAGCAACCGGTGGCTCGGGATCTGGTCTTGAATGCACTCGAAGTCCTGGCGGCGCCCGAGGGCGGATTCCGCCACTTCCGGCCGGAGGGAATCCCCTCGTGAAACCTTGTCTCACACGCCGTGCGCTCACGGCAGCTTTGGCCGGCGGGCTGGCATCGTGTCAGCGGAGCGAGCCGGCGAAGTTCGCCGGAACTTCACCGGTCGCCGTGCTGCGAGCCAAGAACTACCAGCAGGATCTGACGGAGACGATTCTCGAGGGGATTCGTCTTTGTGGCTTAGCCGTCAAGGATAAGCGCATTCTGCTCAAGCCCAATCTGGTGGAGTTCGATGCCGCGACGGCGATCAATACCGACGTGGCCGTGGTGGCGGCCGCCCTGGCGGCATTCCGCTCCCTGGGCGCGGCCTCGGTGACGATCGCCGAGGGACCTGGCCACCGTCGCGATACCTTGGGGTTGGCGGATGAGGCCGGGTATTGGAAGGGCATTCGGGGCTTTGAAGACCACTTCGTCGATCTGAATCGCGACGACGTCAGTCCCGTCAAGAACTTCGCAAGCGAGAAACAGTTCTTCCTGCCGAATACGGCCTTGGGGGCCGACCTGATCGTGTCGATTCCCAAGATGAAGACCCATCATTGGGCCGGGGCGACCCTTTCAATGAAGAACTTCTTCGGCCTTGTTCCGGGAGCCGTCTATGGCTGGCCAAAAAACACGCTCCACTATCTGGGGATCGACAATTCGATCGTCGCCCTCAATCGTCAGTTCCGGCGGACGTTCGCCATTGTCGACGGGATTGTTGGCATGGAGGGCAACGGCCCGATTCAGGGGAAGGCCAAAAGCGCCGGACTGCTCGTCTTTGGGCAGGACCTTGTAGCCGTGGATTCCACCTGTTGCCGGATCATGGGCATCGACCCCGGCAAGATTGGCTACTTGCAGCAGGCGGCGGATCTCGGGGCGATCGACCCGCAACAGATTCACCAGCGCGGCGAAAATCCGTTAGCGCTGCGCAACGACTTCGAACTCATTCCGGAATTTGCGTCTGTCCGTCTCGCCAAGGGCGGGTAGAACGTATTGTGACGATATCCTAATCAGGTATCCTAAAAGTTGGGTTTTTGAATTAGAGGTTGTTCCAGTTGCTCAATCAATCGGGGTCGCACTCTGAGCCGGTCCCTCACAAGCATGCGCCAGTCGTTATTCTGGGCGCAGGTCCTGCCGGTCTCACTGCTGCATACGAACTGTTTCTTTCTGGTATTCCCGCCGTCGTCCTTGAAAAGGACGATGTCGTGGGTGGTATCTCTCGCACTGCCGAGTACAAGGGCTACCTCTTTGACATCGGAGGGCACCGGTTTTTCACCAAAGTCGGTCTGGTCGAAAAAATGTGGGTCGACGTGCTCGGCGGCGACTTTATCTCCCGGCCTCGCCTGTCCCGTATCTTCTACAAACGAAAGTTCTTTAGCTATCCCCTGGAGCCGCGCAATGCGCTGTTCGGCCTAGGGGTTTTTGAGGCTGCCCATTGCGGACTCAGCTTCCTGTGGGCGCAACTGTTCCCGCAGAAGCCGGAGGCCGACTTCGAAACCTGGGTTTCCAATCGTTTCGGGCGCCGGCTGTTCAAAATTTTCTTCGAGTCCTACACCGAAAAGGTTTGGGGCATGAGCTGCAAGAACATTCAAGCCGAATGGGCCGCGCAGCGGATCAAGGGGCTCTCGCTCTATTCGGCGGTGAAAAACGCTCTCCTGCCGGCCCGGAATCAGGATAAGAGCACCGTCATCAAGACGCTGATTCACGAATTTCAGTACCCTCGCCGGGGACCGGGGATGATGTGGCAGCGCACCCGCGAGATTCTGGAGGCCGGCGGTTCGCAGGTCGTCATGAATGCATCCGTCGATCGCATCTTCTGGGAGCCCGGACGCATCTTGGCCGTGGAAGCTGGTGGCAAGCGTTACGAAGGCGCTCATTTCGTCAGCTCACTTCCCATCCGGGAATTGATTCAGAAGCTCGAGCCAGCGCCGCCACCGGAACTCCTCTCGGCCGCTAACGACTTCAATTATCGGGACTTCCTCACCGTCGCGCTGATCATCAAGGGCACGGACCTGTTCCCGGATAACTGGATCTACATCCATGAACCCGGGGTGCAGGTGGGTCGCATTCAGAACTTCGGCAACTGGAGTCCGGAGATGGTTCCGGAGCCCAACCGTTCCTGCCTGGGGCTGGAGTATTTTTGCTTTGAAGGCGACGGCTTGTGGAACAAGACGGATGCGGAACTCGTCGAGCTGGGCCGCCAAGAACTCGCTCTGCTGGGCCTCGTGAAGGCCGACGATGTGCTCGATGGTTGCGTCGTCCGGATGCCCAAGGCCTATCCGGTCTATGACTCTGTCTACAAACGCGGCATCGCCGCGGTGCAAAAGTTCCTGGCCGAGGTGCCTAATCTCCAACTCGTCGGCCGCAACGGTATGCACCGGTACAACAATCAGGACCATTCCATGCTGACCGCGATGCTGGCGGCGCGGAACATCCTCAGAGACGTGACCGGCAAAGGGCCCCGTTATGACCTGTGGCGGGTGAATGTCGACGAAGAGTATCACGAAGGCGGAGCGATGCAGGAAGAGGACGAACTGCGCAAGCTCGAACAGACTCAGCCGCTCGTTCCCACGGCCATCCGCTAGGCGGTTCCGGGTAAACCCTCAGGGTCATTCCAAGAATCCCGGTGGTATTCTAAAGACAGTGGCCCGGGTCAGTTCCATCGTCGCCGCGATCGTCCTGCTGCTCTCTGCGGTATCGACTTCTTGGTGCGCTGCCGATTGCGTCGCCAAGACGCTGGCGCCCTCCAGTTGCCACCACGAACAGGAAGCGGCCAAAGTTTGTGACGATCCCACCACCATCGTTCCAGACGCCTCGCTGCCTGCTCCGGCATTTGCCTTCGAGCCGTTTTACTCGGTCGTCAGCGTAGCCACCCCGCTCGAAAGGGTAGCGCCGGCTGGCCTGTTCCCGCCCAGCCCTCCCCTGCGCATCTGATTGTTCTCCATCCGCGGCCCCTCGCTCCCTGAACCCGCAACCAACTTCTGGAGAATCTATGCCTTTCGACCGCCGCGGCTTTTTGGGCCGCCTGTTCGCGTCGGCTGCTGCCCCTGCGGTAGCTGCGCCTCCGTCCGCCGCCCCTGTCCCCGTGCAGACCCCCGATCTGCCGAAGCTCCCCTATAAACTCGTCGATGGGGTGAAGGAGTTCACCCTCGTTGCCGAAGTCGTCCGCACCTCCATCTGCCCGGGCCGCATTATGGACGCCTGGGGCTTTAATGGCACCGTTCCCGGTCCCATGATCGAAGCCAATGAGGGCGACCGCCTCCGCATCATTGTTGAGAACCAGTTGCCCGAAATGACCGGTATCCACTGGCACGGCCTTGAAATCCCCATGAATGTTGACGGCTCCGTCGGACTGGGGATGGACCCCATCCCGCCGGGCGGCCGTCACGTCTACGAGTTCACCGTCCAACAGAACGGAACCTTCTTCTATCACTCCCATTTCCCCATGCAGGAGATGATGGGCCTGATCGGCCTCTTTGTCCTCCATCCGGCCAAGGCCCACACCCCCCGCGTCGACCGCGATTTCGGCCTGATCATCCAGGAGTGGGACCTGAAGCCGAACAACCCGGTGCCCAACTCGCTGGCCATGGAGTTCAACTGGCTGACCTTCAACGGGAAGGCCGGACCCGACACCACCCCCCTGATCGTCCGCCAGGGCGAACGGGTCCGGATCCGGCTCGTCAACATGGGCATGGACCATCACCCGATTCATCTCCATGGCAACCAGTTCTATATGACCGGCACCGAGGCGGGCCGCCGCCCCGAATCCACCTGGTATGCCGAAAACACTCTCATCGTCGGCGTTGCTCAGGCGCGGGATATCGAGTTCGAAGCCAAGCACCTCGGCGACTGGATGTTCCACTGCCACCTGCCGCATCACATGATGAACCAGATGGTCACCATGGTCGGCCCCGATATGCACCACCCGGTCCATAGCAAGGTCCCCGGCTACCCCCAGGACATGTGGATGCCGGACGACGAGATCTACAACGACAAACCGGAAAACCATGGACTGCGGAAAGGCTGGTCCGGCGCCATGATGGGCATGATGACGATGGTCCGGGTCGTCACCCCGGAGATGTACGACAAGATCGAGGCTTTGCGGAAGAATCCGCCCAAGATCACCTTACCCAAAGGGGAACCGCATCAGCACAACCACGGGGCAGGGAAGTAAGATGACGATCTTTCTCCTCGCCCTCAGTCTGCTGGAACTCGAAAAGCTTGCCCTGGCCAACAACGCCGCCTACCAGCAGGCGGAGATCCAGGTGCGCATCGCCGAAGGCCAGCGCAAACAGGCCGGCCTCTATCCCAACCCCACCATCGGCTTCAACAGCGAACACAATTCGCCCAACCCGGCCGTGCGCTGGGGGTCCAACGGCGGCGTCGTCGGCCAAACCATCGTCACCGGCGGCAAGCTCGGCGTCGAAAAAGCCCTGGCCGATCGCGAAGTCGACGAGGCCCGCGCCCGCCGCGATCTCGCCCGCCTCGAACTCTCGGGCCACCTCCGCCGCCTCTATTACCAGGCGCTTGGGGAGCAGCAACTCCTTGCCGTCCGCGAACAGCTGGCCAAAACCGCTTCCGAGACGGCCGCCATCTTTCGCCAGCTCCAAAACACCGGACTCGCCGATGAACCCGATGTGCTCTCGGCCGATGTCGAGACCCAACGGGCGGCCGTCCGCCTGACGCAGGCCCGGCAGGCGCTCGAACGCACCCGCCTCCAACTCGCCGCCGTGGTGCAGCAAGAGATCGGGCCAGGGCCACTCGCCGGCGACTTTCTCGCCCTGCCTGCCTTCGAGCGCGCCGCCGTCTGGGCCTCCATCGAAGCCGAGAATCCGGAGTTCTCGCTCCCCGGCATCTCCATCCGCCGGGCCGAACTGCAACTGGCCCAAGCCCGCAAGGCCCGTATTCCGGATATCCAGGCCCGCGGCGGCGTTCGCTATAACCGGGAACTCAGTGAGATCACGCGCGGTTCCATCGGCCCGGAGGGCATCTTCGACATCTCGGTCGAACTCCCCCTCTTCAACCGGCAGCAGGGAGCCATCGCCGCCGCCAAGGCCATGCAGGCGCGCGCCGCTCTCGAACCGGCCCGCGTCCGACGATCCTTGGATAGCCGCTTCGCCGAGGTCTGGCAGGCGTATGAACAAGCCCGCACGGCGGCCCTCCGCTACCGTCAGGAGATGCTGCCCGCCACCGAAAAAGCGCTCGCGCTCTACCGGGCCAATTACAAAGCGATGTCCGGCACCTATCCGAACGTACTCCAAACGCAGCGGACCTACTTCCAATTGCAGGAGGAGTATCTCGAAACGCTCCAGTCCGCCTGGGGGGCCGTGGCCGATCTCGAAGCCCGTCTCGTCTCCTATAACCCGTAGAACTCCGCCGCCGTGCCGCCCAGAATTTGCTCCCGCACCGCTATCGGCATCGGGCCCAGCGTCTGGGTGAAGGCGGCCAGCCTCTCCTTCCAACTCACCTCACCGGCGGGCCAACCGCTCGCGAACATCACCCGCTCCGGCCCGGCGATCCGCATCGCCCGGGCCAGGCGCTCTTTCTGTGCCGGGGTCACCGGCAGGTGGAAGCCGGTCAGCTTCAAGTAGAAGTTGTCCGGCAACTCCACTTCCGTGTCCGGCACCCCATCCAACGCCACCCGCCGGCCTCGAACGCCGCTCACTTCGGCAAAGCACTCGGCCGGCCATTCGAGCGCCAACCCCTCCGGCAGTTTCTCCGGCGCAACGCCAGACACGCTCTTCACGAGTGGGTGCTCCACCACCTCGCGCGGGATCAGCGCCCGGATGTACGGCCACTCCGCCGCCACCCGCACCGCCGCCGCGAAATCGTCCACCAGCCATACACTGCCGGTGAACCGGTTCCGTTGCAAAATCGTGGCTAACCACGCGGCATCCTGCGCCGGCGGCAGAAATCCGTGTTGGGCGTCAAGCCGCATAGGATTCCCCTCCTGGGCGCAAAATGATAAACTGCGCGCGAGCCCTTTCCCACTTCAAATTTCTAGGAGTAAGTAATTGCATCCCTTCGTTCTTCGTTTGTTTATTCTAGCGGTCCTGGCCATCAGTTCTACGTACGCCCAGGTCACCACCGGCACAATTCTTGGCACTGTTACTGACTCCTCCGGCGCCGCCGTTGCGGGCGCTAGCATTGTCGTCGTCGAAGTCAACAAAAACACGACCAGCCGCACCGTCAGCGACGATAGCGGAACCTTCAACGTCCCGTTCCTGGTTCCCGGCATTTACACCGTCTCTGTCGAAAAGGCTGGCTTCAAAAAGGGTATCCAGCAGAATCTTCCCCTCGAAGTCGACCAGAAGGCCCGCGCTGATTTCCAGCTCTCTGTCGGCAATGTTTCTGAAACCGTCGAGGTTACCGCCGCCGCGCCGCTCGTTCGTTCGGAATCCGCCGAACTTGGCGAGGTCATCGGCACGCGCGCGGTCCGCGAACTTCCCCTCAATGGCCGGAACTTCGCCCAGCTCGTGTACCTGAATCCCGGCGTCACCCCCGGCCAGGCCGGCGAAAACCTCTCGGGCGCCTCCACGTTCAACCCCCGCGGCCCGTCGAACTTCAACGCGCTCGGCAGCCGCGCCAATACGAACGCCTGGCTCGTCGATGGTATCGACAACAACGAATACACGTTCAACACCGTCATCGTCGCCCCTTCGGTGGAATCCGTCCGCGAGTTCAAAACGCTCACCGGCGTCTTCTCCGCCGAGTTCGGACGCGGCGCCGGCGTCGTCTCCATCTCGACGCAGTCCGGCTCCAACGACTTCCACGGCAACGTCTTCGAGTTCCACCGCAACCACGTGCTCGACGCCCGGAACGTCTTCGCCCCGGCCGGCCAGCGCAAGCCGGTCTTCCGCCAGAATCAGTTCGGCGTCGCCATCGGCGGACCCATCATCATCCCGAAACTGTACAACGGCAAGAACAAGACCTTCTTCTTCTTTGATTACGCCGGCCTCCGCTCCGGCCGTGGCATCGCCACGGTCAACACCGTGCCCACGGCACAGATGCGCAACGGCGACTTCAGCCAGCTGATCGCCGCCGGTGGTCCGAATCTCCCCATCTTCGACCCCCGCAGCACCCGCACCGTGGCCGGCTCCACCACCCCGGTTCGCGATCCCTACCCCGGCAACATCATGCCGGCGTCGGCCATCAACCCGGTCGGCCGCAACGTGCTCAGCATTTACCCGCTGCCAACCTCGCCCGGCCGCGTCAACGGACTCTTCGACAACTTCACCTCCGTGCCGAACCGCACCGTCAGTGACAACGTCTACACTGGCCGCTTCGACCAGGTCGTCTCGTCGAAAGATAACATCTTCTTCCGCTACACCTACAACAACTACAGCCTCCAGGCGCCCCAGGGCCAGGCCAACTGCTGTCTGCCCACCCCGGCCGACGCCGCCTCCCGCTTCACGCTTGGACCGTTCGTCGCGGGCCTGCAGGACACCCTGCTCACCACCCAGGGCGCAGCCTTCAATTGGACCCACATCTTTAAGCCGAACCTGCTCCATGAGTTCCGCTCTGGCTTTGCCCGCACCAACCCGCTCACCACGCAGCAGGACATCGGCATCAACGCCGCCACCTCGCTCGGTATCCGGAATATCAACCTCAACCGGCAGTCTTCCGGTATCCCGAACATCAACATCGCCGACATCACGGGTCTCTCCGGCGGCCCCGGCTTCCTGCCGGTCAATCCCCTCCAGACCCACTATCAGCTCGATAGCGCCTGGAACTGGACCGTTGGCAAACACACGCTCAAGTTCGGCTGGCACATCGTCCGCCGCGACGCCCAGCCCTTCGTCAACGAGGCTGTCCGCGGTGTCATGAACTTCAACCGCGCCTTCACCGCCAACCCCGCCAGCCCGGCCAACTCCGGCTTCGGTCCCGCCACCCTGCTCACCGGCTTCATGAACAGTGGCAACCGCGCCGGCCTGCTCGAGCCGTTCTACCTGCGTATCTGGGAGAACTCGCTCTACATCCAGGACGACATTCGCATCAGCCGCCGTCTCACCCTCAACGTCGGCGTCCGTCACGAAGTCTTCATGCCGGAAACCGAAAAGTACGATCGGCTCCCGAACTTCGACATGAACTCCCTGTCGATGCTCTACGCCGGGGAAAACGGCGTCTCCCGCGCCGCCAACAAGCGGACCAACTGGAAGAACTTCGGACCCCGTATCGGCCTCGCCTACGACCTCACTGGCGATGGCAAAACCATCATGCGCGCCGGCTATAGCCTCGTCTATTTCCCGGATCCCGTTACCGCTAACGGCCAGATCGGCCTCAACATCCCGCTCTTCTTCACGCAGTCGCTGGCCTTCCCGGACTTCCCGGTTGGCATGCAGAACGTAGCCACCATCGACAATCCGTTCCCGCTGCCCCAGATCGTGAAGCCCCGCACCACCGCCGAGCTCAACGCTCTCTCCCCGGCGCCCCGCATCAACGGCCACTCCCTCGAGAACCGGACGCCGTACATGCAAACCTGGACGGCCAATATCCAGCGCCAGTTGACCCAATCGCTCATGTTCGAAGTCGACTACGCTGGCTCGACCGGCATGAATCTGGCGCAGGCCTACAACCCGAACGAAGTGCAGCCCGGACCCGGAGCTCTCGCCCCGCGCCGGCTCATCCAGCCGCTCAACAACATTGTCAACATCTTCTTCGTTGACTACCGCGCTCGCAGCTCCTTCCACAGCATGCAGGTGAAGGCGACCAAGCGCTATGAAAACGGCCTGCAGTTCCTGGCCGCCTACACTTGGGGCAAGTCGCTCGACTATACCGGCTCGGTCGGTAGCGGCGGCGGCGCCTCCGGTGGTCCGCAGACGGTGACCTGCCTGGACTGTAACCGCGGTCCTTCCGGCTTCGACGTCCGCCACCGCGCCGTCTTCAGCTACGTCTACGACCTGCCGTTCGGCAAAGGAAAGAAGATGGATGCTGGCAACAAGTTCGCCAACAGCATCATCGGCGGATGGCAGATGAGCGGCATCACCGTTCTCACCACGGGCCGCCCGTTCACCCCCAGCCTGGCGGCTGGCGTCAACAACGGCGCTCCCAGCTGGCCCAACCGCTTGGCCTGCTCCGGCAAGCTCGACAACCCCGTGCCGGACCGCTGGTTCGATCCGGGCTGTTTCGCGGCGCCCCCTGCCTTCACCTATGGCAATGTGGGCCGTGGCATCCTCTACTCGCCCGGCAACGTTAACTTCGACGCGTCGTTCGTCAAGAACAACCGGTTCGGCCCTGCGGAACGGTTCAACGCCCAGTTCCGGTTTGAGGCCTACAACCTGTTCAACACCCCTTACTTTGGCTTCCCGAACGCTGCTATCGGTTCACCCACCGCCGGCCGCATCACGTCCACGGTTGGGGAAAACCGCAGTCTCCAGCTGGCTCTGAAGTTCGAGTTCTGATCGCCAGTCCACGCTTGCATTCCTTCCGCGAATGGATTTAACTATAGTTAAGTCCGTTCGCGGAATTTATGTTTACCGGCTCGACGCGCTCGCTCGGGGAGATCCACGCCTCCGTACCCACCGCCGCCACCACCTCCTGGAAGCGGCTGTTGGCCTTCGGCGGCCCGGCCTATCTCATCAGCGTCGGCTACATGGATCCCGGGAACTGGGCCACCGATCTCGAAGGGGGAGCCCGTTTCGGCTACCAGCTCCTTTGGGTGCTGGTGCTGTCGAACCTGATGGCGATCCTGCTGCAAACCCTCTCGGCGCGCCTGGGCATTGTCGCCCGCCGCGACCTAGCGCAGGCTTGCCGCGAGACCTATCCCCGGCCCATCGCCGGCATCCTGTGGCTGCTCTGCGAAGTGGCCATCGCCGCCTGTGACCTCGCCGAAATTCTCGGCGCCGCCATCGCCCTGCAACTGCTCTTCAAGCTGCCGCTGCTCTGGGGCGTCCTGCTCACCGCCGTTGACACCTTCTTCATCCTGTTCCTGCTCCAACTGGGTGTCAAACGATTCGAATCCATCATTCGCGGGATCATCGCCGTCATCGGAGCTTGCTTTGTGGTTGAGCTGTGGCTGGCTAAGCCGTTGCTCGGAGAGGTAGTTACCGGTCTGGTGCCCTCGCTGACTCCCGAGAGCCTGTATGTCGCTGTCGCCATCCTGGGGGCGACCGTCATGCCGCATAATCTCTACTTGCATTCGGCTCTCGTCCAGACGCGCGATATCGATGATTCCCCCGCAGCGAAGCGCCAGGCCTGCCGCTACAACTTCTTCGACTCCGCCATTGCGCTCAACGCCGCCTTGTTCATCAACGCGGCGATTCTCATCCTCTCCGCCGCCGTCTTCTTCAAGCAAGGTGTGGTCGTAACCGAGATCCAGCAAGCGCATGTCATGCTGGATCCTCTCCTGGGCACGGCGGCCGCCAGTGTCCTTTTCGCCGTGGCTCTCCTGCTCGCTGGCCAGTCGTCCACTCTCACGGGAACCCTTGCGGGACAAGTGGTTATGGAGGGTTTCCTCAACATTCGCATGCAGCCCTGGATCCGCCGCGCCGTCACCCGCGGCGTCGCCATCGTCCCCGCGGTCGCGACGATCCTCCTCTACGGCGAAGGCGAAGTCTATCAACTGCTCATCTTCAGCCAGGTTATCCTCTCTCTGCAGTTGCCCTTCGCCGTCGTCCCGTTGGTGCGCTTTACGAGTGATCGCGCCCGCATGGGGGAATTCGTCAGCCCGTTGTGGATGAAGATCCTCGCATTCGTGGTTTCTATCATCATCATCGGCTTGAATGTTTGGCTGGTAAGTCATTATATAAACGGATGGTTACTGATTCCGGCGATCGCCCTCGGCGGGCTGTTGGCGTATCTGTTGGTGGAGCCTTTCCTGGCTGCCCGGCGCTTGGCGGCGGCCACCGTGATGCCGGTCGAGCCGTTGCCGGTATTGGAGATTCCGAGCTATCAACGCATTTTGGTCCCGCTCGACCACTCGGCCAAAGACGCCATCGCCCTCCGCCATGCCGCCGCCTTTGCTTTGCAGCACAACGCCCAGTTGCTCCTTGTCCACGTGGAGGATGGCGCCACCAGCCGGGTCTATGGGGCCATGTCGTCGACGGCTGAGGTTCAGGCGGGCCGAGATTATCTGGATTCAGTCTTACAAGCCCTACAGAAGCAGTCAGTTAAGGCGGAATTGTTGATCTATCACTCGAATCGAGCGGCGGACGAAATCATCCGCGCCGCCCGGCAGTACAACGTGGACCTGATCGTCATGGGCTCCCATGGCCACGGCCGCATCGGCGACCTCATCTACGGCGAAACCATCGAACGCGTCCGCCACGCCGTTCCTGTCCCGCTGCTCGTTGTGCAATGAACCCACGCCGTGTGTCGAACCTACCCAACCTCCGCCCCACCCGTTGACGTATCCAATTGAAAACAAAACTCGAAGCCAATGGCAGCGGGTTTGCATCCAGTTGAGTAGTGACCCGGCTCGTCTTCACGCTCGCTCTGCTCTCGGCCGCCCTTCCTGGTGCGACCCTGCAGAAGCTGTCGTTTGACGAGATGGTGACCCAGTCCACGGCCATCGTTCGGGCGAAGATCGGCCCCGGCGCCGGCCGCCAGCATGGGGCCTTGGTGTACACCCATTACCAGATCACCGTTTTGGAGTCCTGGAAAGGTGCCTCGGGGGGCACGATGGACGTGGTCACCCCTGGCGGCACGGTCGGTCGTCTGCAGCAGTCCGTTGCCGGAGCGCCCGCACTCACCCCCGGCGCTGAACTTGTTCTCTTTCTCTGGACCTCCAGATCCGGCCTGACCCACGTCATTGGACTCTCCCAGGGCGTCTTCAAGCTCGAACGCGACGCCGCCGGAACGGTCATTCTCAATCGGGCCCCCCTGGCGGCCAATCTCGTTGCTCCCAACGGCCGGCCGCTGCATGACGACGGCATGACCATGCCGATGAGCGAGTTCCGCACCCGCGTCTCCTCCGCTCTCGCGAGGTCCCGGTGAACCTCCGGCGCTCCCTCGCCGCCCTGATTCTGACGAGCAGCCTTGCCTCGGGCTACTACCACTTCATCCGGTTCTCGAGCCGGAACGCTCCGTTCAATCCGATCGTCGAAAAGTTCGACCTCGCCGCGCTCCCGGAGAAAACCCTCACTTTCCAGATCGCCGAAAACGGCCCGGTCGTTTTCGCCACCGGCGACTCCTTCCCGGCTCTGGTCAGCCAGATTCGCGCCGCGGCCCGGGTCTGGAGCGAGGTGGAGACGTCGGAGCTGCGTCTGCGGTTCGGCGGGCTCTTTTCGCCGGGCCAGCCTGTTCCCGCCACCCCGGGAGTCGACGTCGTCTTCGAGGAACTCCCCCCCGGCGTCAATGGCTACGGCAGCGTCACCGTGCGGGGCGATCAGCTCCCTGGTTCGAACTTCGTCCCCATCCAACGCTCGCAGATCGTTCTCAATCGGAATCTAGCCAACCGGCCCAGCTGGGGCACGGCCTTCTTCCTCACCGCGGTCCATGAGTTCGGACACGCGCTCGGCCTGCAGCACTCGTTCACGTCCGGCGCCATGGCCACCGAAGTTACCCGTGGCACCACGAAGATCCGCCCGATTACCCCGGACGACGCCGCCGGGATCTCCGTTCTCTATCCCACGCCGGCCTTTCGCCAGCAGTTCGGGGCCATCACGGGCCGCGTGACGGCCGGCAATGACGGCATCGCCATGGCCTCGGTGGTCGCCATCGCCCCGCGCGGCGCCGCCATCAGCGCCTTGACCAATCCCGATGGCACCTTCCGTATTGAAGGATTGCCCCCCGGTCAATATTACGTCTACGCCCATCCGCTGCCCGCTGCCTTGCAGGGCGAGCCCACCCCGGGGAATATCCTTCCGCCGGTCGATTCCACCGGCCGCCCCTTCGACTTCGGCTCCAATTTCGACACCCTCTTCTTCCCCGCCTCCCGCTCCCCGTTTGTCACCGTCAGCGTTGTCGCGGGCGAACCGGTGGAAGGCATTAACTTTTCGGTGACCCGCCGGACCACGCCCGGTATTCACAGCATTCAAACCTACAGCTTCCCGGGACAGTTTGCCGTCAAGCCGGCGCAGCTCTACTCCATCGACAACCCGCGCAACTTCCTGGTTGCTTCCGGTGTCGGCCTAGTACAGAACAACCAGCCCGTTCCCGGATTACAGATCTCCACGCTTGGCGGTTTCGCCACCGTGCCCGCCGATGGCATCCGCCCCTATTCGCCCTCCCCGGGCTTCTTTCTCGAAGCCAGATTCCAATTCGCTCCCTTCGCCCAGGACGGGCCCGGCCATCTGCTCTTCACCCGCGGAACCGATCTCTACGTTTTGCCGAATGCCCTCCGCTTGGCCCAGCGTCCCGCCCCGCAGGTGGACTCCGTCACGCTCCGGCCCGAGGATGGCGCCGCCGTCGTCACCGGCCGGAACTTCGCCGCCGATACCCGCATCCACTTCGATGGCATCGCCGCCACGCATCGCACCCTCGACGATCAAGGCCGCTTGATTGTCAGCCTCCCGCCGGCGTTTCCCGGCCACCGCGCCGCCGTCGCGGCCTTTAACTCCGACGGACAGAGCTCCCTATTCGTGCAGTCGCCTTTTGAGTTCGTTTATGAAGGGGTCACCGAAAGCGCAATCACCGCCGGCGTCAGCCTCTCCACCCTCACGCTTCCCGCCGGTACGGAATCGCTCATCGAAATCACGGCCCCGCAGCTCGGCGCCACTGCCGAAGGCGCCCTCCAAGCGGGCTTCAACAGTGGCGATATCCAGGTGCGCCGCCTTTGGACCACCGCCAACGGCCGCATCCTGGCCAATGTCTGGGTCAGTCCCTCCGCCGCCGGCACCACGGTATCGTTGACGGTTTCAAATGGCCTCCGCCTCCTGAACCAGACGAACGCCCTGCAGATCACCGCCAGCCCCGCCCGCCTCATTCAGGCCTCGCTGCCGCCGGGCGTCTCCGGGCTGGTTCCCGGCACCGCCGGGCAACTGCTTGTCCAAAGCCCTCAACTGGCGGGGTCGCCCACGGTGTCCCTCAACGGCCAGGCCGCCACCGTCATCTCTTACGACGGCGGCATCCTCACCTTCGCCGTACCCGCCAACCTGCCCGCCGGCCCCATCGCGGTCCGCGTCGGCATGGCTGGTGAAGTCGGCCTGCCACTCGGGGTACAGGTCCTGCCGCCGCCGGCCCTCATCACTTCGGTAATCGCGGGCATTAACCAGATCATTAGTGAGGCCCGGCCCGCCCGGCCCGGCGAGATCCTCACCGTCACGGTCTCCGGCCTGCCGGAGTCCATCTCGGCCTTCGGCTCCTCTCCCCGGTTGACCCTCTCGGTGGGCGGCATTGAGCACCGCACTATCTCGGTGAACGCGCTTGGTACCGCCGTGCAGTTCCAGTTCATTCTGCAGAACTCCGTCCCCACCGGGAATCTGCCCTTGAACGTCACCATCGACGGCGTCTCCGCCACGCTCCCGGCGCTGCCTGTCCGAGGCTTGAACTAGGGTCTAGGGTCGAAGAAGTTGGTCGATCTGCGGCTTCACCGCACTGAGACCCATCGTACAAACGGCCGTTCCCTTCACCATTCCGGCCAGAAACCCCGCTAAAGCGCCGGGAACCGAGCCGACGCCAGGTACTGCCACCATCCCGACGCCCGCCAGATACGTGGCTGCCGCCACACCAGTGGCAAATCCCACCGTGCGGCTGCACCTTAGGGCAATCTCGTAGAGTCTCGTCTCTTCGCTGGGGATGTAGTAGAGACCGATTTTTCGCAAGGTCTTCTGAAAGGCAATGTAGTCCAAGTCGCTCATGGGAAGGCTCCATTATCGTCAAGCGAAATCGGTGACCGAAATCCGGCATCGCGCCGCGAATTCTTTCTTCATGGCCCCTCCCGCCTGAAACGCTACCCCTCCTCCCGTCACCCTTACGCAGGACGAGATTATGAACCCCCAAACCGTAGCTTCATGGACCGAACCCGAAGGCCGCTACGAACTCCTGTTCCATCCCGCCGGCGACCCTCTCCCCGCAGAACCCCTTAGTCCTCGGGAAATCGAAGTCGCCCGCCTGGTCGCCTCCGGACTCCCCAACAAAATCATCGCCCACGAACTGGGCATCTCCAACTGGACTGTATGCACCCATCTGCGCCGTACCTTCTCGAAACTCGGGGTGACCACCCGCGCAGCGATGGTCGCCCGGCTCCATCAAGCCGGCTCTCTCCGCTAACTTCCCTGCACGGATTTCCCCGGACTGCTGGTACCATGAAGGCTGCCGGGACGTCTGTGGAACAATCGTCTTTTAATCTGGACTATCTGGCGCGCCTGAAGGACCAGGAACCAGACACGGAAACCCACTTCGTGAACCACTTCACGAGTGTGCTCCAGGCCCGTCTTCGTTTCCAGCTGCGCTCTCGCCAGATGATCGACGACGTCTGCCAGGAAACTCTCCTCCGCGTCCTCATCCACGTCCGCCGCGGAACCCAGATCGAACGCCTCCCCGCCTTTGTCCATGCGGTGTCCAAAAACGTGGTGCTCGAAGCGCTCCGTGGCCAGCAGAAACACTCCACCACCGAAGAGGAATTCCCGGACCTCCCCGATGTCCGCATCGACTTCGATGCCTCTCTGATCACCAAACAACGCCAGGCCGCCGTCCGCCAGGTACTGGCCGAACTTCCGGATAAAGACCGCCGGATCCTCCAACGCCTCTTTCTCGATGAGGCCGACCGCGACGAGCTCTGTGCCGAACTCGCCGTCGATGGAGAGTATCTCCGGGTGCTGCTCCATCGCGCTAAACTGCGCTTCCGGAACGCCCTCGGCCGAACCCGTACCGCCGCTGTTAGCGTACTCTCGTTTCTGCTCTAATGCGAAACGAAAAGCTGAATCCCGTCACTGCAGAGGAAAATGACCGTAATGGATCACGAACAAGCAGAGCGAACGCACGCCGCTGAACGGTACGCTCTCCGCGAAATGCCGGCCGAGGAAGCCGAGCAGTTCGAACTCCACTTCTTCGGCTGCCGTGCCTGCGCCGCCGAACTCGAAACGCTCCGCGCTCTTGCGGTGAACGTACGCGCCCTCGACGCCGCCGAGTCCGGCAAAGTGCTCGCCTTCCCCTCCCGTTCGGCCACCCCCCGCTCGACTTGGTGGCCCGCCGCCACCGCCGCCGGATGGCTCGTCGCCGCGTTCCTCGGCTGGCAGCACTACCTCCATCCTTCTGCCTCCTCCGGCCCCGAACCCATGGCCGCCTACGCTCTCCGCAGCGTCTCGCGCGGAGAACCGAACCGCGTCGCCGTTGCCCCCGGCATCCCCCGCTTCGCCCTCTACTTCGACCCCGTCTGGGACGTTCGGCCCACCCACTACCAGCTCCAGCTCAGCGGCCCCGTGGCGCGGACGCTCACCCTTCCCGCCCCGGCCGCCGGACAACCCCTCTATCTGTCTCTCGACCGGTCGGCCCTGCCGCCCGGCCGCTACCAACTCACCGTCGCCGATCCCGCGGGCGCCCGGCTCGCCGGGCTCGAGTTCGAACTGCAACTGCTCCCTCCCAACTAACTTATGGAACGTTTTCTCTTTCACTCGGAAGCCTATGCCCTCACCGGCCGCTTCACTCTCCCTTTTGAAGAAGTGATCCCTGTCCAGGCCATGGCCACCCTCCCCGTCACCGGCGGCTACGGTGCGGTCCAGGTCGAGAACTTCGATTTCCGCCACATGGTCAGCTTCCGCCGCGCCTCCGCTTACGTCTCGGGCGGCCAAAGTAAGCAGGACCGCGATGGCCGCGGCCCCTACGTCAGCCGCTCCACCATCGAAATCGAAGGCTTCAACGTCCTCGGCATGGTCACCGCCGGCAGGATCTTCGCCTCGGTCAGCACCTCCATTCCGTTCTCCGGCGAAGAGGCTTCCCTCTACGTCCAGGCCGGCTTTGAAGACCTCCGGATCGCCGGCGAACCCGTGAAGCTCGAACTCGATACCGAGTACTTCAATCGCTTCCCGCAATGGTCCACCCTTGCCGCCGAAGTCTCGAAGAACGCCCCCAAAGGGCTCAGCCTTCCCGTCGGCTCTTCGTTCCGCAACGATGTCCTCGGGTTCACCCTCGCCCGTGGCGCCGTTCGCGGCTGCAAAGCCACCGAAATCGCCGTCCCCAACTTCGGCACCATCTCGCTGGCGGAACTCTTCGTCACCCCCTACTCCCGCCGCATCAGCATGATCCGCATAGAACTCGGCTGCCCCGAAGAGGGTCGCCTCGAAGCCGGTGGCACCGGCGGCAATGGTGTTGGCTGGCCATAATGCGCTTCGCGGTTCTCCCGCTGCTCCTGCTGGCCGGTTGCCGCTCGGCCGACCCGGACCAGCTCTATCAGCAGGCTGAACTCCAGTTTCAGCAGAGCCGTTGGGCCGCCGCCCTCGAAACCCTCGATCGCGCGCCGCGCACCCCGCGGTTCCTGCTGCTCCGCGCCGAAGTGCTCCTCGGCCAAGGCGACCGCGCCGCCGCCGAAGCCCTCCTCCCTCAAGAGCCGTACTCGGAGGCGGCTCTTGAGGCCCGGCGCCTCATGCACCTCGGCAACGCCGCTCGCCTCCGCGGCGACACCGCCGCGTCCCTCCGCCTCCTCCGCGCCGCTCAACCCCTCGCCGGCTCCCAAAACGCCCTCGCCATGGGCATCGATCTCCGCCTCGCCATCACCCTCACCCGGCTCAACGATTTCCCCGCCGCCGAAGCCGCCGCCCGCCGCGCCCTCGCCTACGCCGAAGCCCACCGCCTCCCCGACGCCGAACTCCAAGCCAGCGGCAACCTCGGCTATGTCGCCCTCAACGCCCATCGCTACGAAGAGGCCATCGCCTGGTTCGAACGCGTCCGCCGCCTCTCCCAAACCCCCGGCAACGAAGAAAAGGCGCTCGGCAACCTCGCCCTCTGCTACGCCGGCCTCGGCGACCACGACCGCGCCCTCGACCTCCTCCTCCGTGCCGAACCCCTCGCCCTCGCCGCCGGCCAGCAGCACGACGCCATGGTCTGGCTCGGCCAGGCCGGTTCCATCCTCTTCGCCCGCGGCGATTTCTCCGCCGCCGCCGATCGCTTCCGCCGCGCTCTCACCCTCTCGGAGTCTCTCGGAGCCGCCTTCACCCCTGCCTGGGCCTACTCCGTCGCGCGCACCCACCTCGAACGCAACGACATTCCCGCCGCCCAATCCTATCTCAACCAAGCCGCCAAACTCGCCGACCCCCACGATCTGGCTCTCCGCGCCGCCCTCGCCATCTCCCGCGCCCGCATCGCTGAACTCCTCGGGCAACTGCCCGCCGCCGAGTCCGCTTATCAAGCGGTCGCCACCGATACCACCTACGCCGCCTCCGACCGCCAGGAGGCCCTCGGCCGCCTCGCCCGCCTCTTCGCCCGCTCGAACCGCCCCAACGAAGCCGCCGAAACCTACCGGAGCCTCCTCGCCGTCGGCGAAGCCACCCGCTCCCGCCTCGAACGCGACGACTCCCGCCTCTCCTACGGCGCCCGCATCGCTGACCTCTACGCCGAGTACGTCGACTTCCTCATGGAACGCGGCCAGACCCTCCCGGCCCTCGAAACCGCCGCCGCCATCCGCGGCCGGCTCCTCGGCGGTCAACCCATCCGCGCTGCGGCCCTCCGTCAACTTGCCGCCTCCACCGGTCACGTCCTCCTGTTCTACTCCGTCGGTCCCACCCGCTCCTGGCTCTGGACCATCACCCCCACCGCCGTCCACGCCAGCCTGCTCCCCGGTGTCGATACCCTCCGTCCGCTCCTGACCAACTACCGCCAACTTATTGAAGACCTCCGCGACCCCCGCCAAAGCGAAGACCCCTCCCGCCGCCGCCTCACCGAACTGCTGCTCCATCCCGCCGCCGCCGCCCTCCCCCCGGGCGCCCGCGTCTTCCTCGTTCCCGACGGGCCGCTTCATGCCCTGAACTTTGAAACTCTCGCCTCCCCCCACCACCCGGACCGCTATTGGATCGAAGACGCTACCATTACTGTCGCCCCGGCCCTCGGCCTCCTCCTCGCCCCCGCCCCCCGCCCCTCCGGTTCCCGCGCCCTCCTCGTCGGCGACCCCGCCGCGACGCCCGAACCGTATCAGCCCCTGCCTCACGCCCGCGCCGAACTAGATGCCATCGCCGCCACCCTCCGGCCCGGCGATACGCAGCGTCTCGAAGGCGAAGGCTGCAGCCGCCCCCGCGTGCTCGCCGAGTCCGTTGCCGCCTACCGCTACGTCCACTTCGCCGTCCACGCCGTCGCCGACACCCTCGATCCGCTGCACTCCGCCCTCCTCCTCACCCGCCGCGACGACGGCTCGGCGCTCACCGCCGCCGAACTCCGCCGAATGCCGTGGCGCGCCGAACTGGTCACCCTTTCCGCCTGCCGCAGCGCCGGCGCTCGCAACTACAGCGGCGAAGGCCTCGTCGGCCTCGCCTGGGCGTTCCTCGAAGCCGGCGCGCACAGCGTTATCGCCGGGCTCTGGGACGTCAACGATCGCAGCACCGCCCAACTGATGGGCACCCTCTATCAGCGCATCGGCCAGGGGCAGCCACCCGCCGATGCGCTCCGCCAGGCCAAGCTCGAACTCCTCCGCTCGAACGGACCCTACGCCAAGCCCTACTACTGGGCCGCATTTCTCTTCTTCAACGGGAACCGGTAACGGATCGCGCGTCTATCTTTTGATGAAGGTCACCCGGGTGTTGGAGGAGCTGCCCAAGCCCGGTTCGGCGTCGTCACACGTGGAGGTCACCTCGGAACTAGCCAGCAGGTTAATGGTGATGCGGGGCAGCGTCGAGCCCGACTGGGGAGTCGTCTGTTCCACCGTGAAGGCCGTCAGGCCCATCGTTGCGCCCTTCAATACTCCATAGTTATCGGAACTGTCATAAGAGATATCAGAATCCCAAACCAGGGCGCAGACCTTCCGCCCTACCAGATCATTGATCTGATTCCTGCTTAGCGGTCGCACCCCGGTAATCTTGTCGAGATTGTCTTCGTCGGCGGCCGGACCGGTGCTATCAATCAACTGTTGCGAGGTAAAGGAACTGGTCCCTTCTTGCGAAACCTGCGGATCGGGGCGGCTCAGATAGAACAACCCTTCGTCCCCCGTTTGCCCGGTCGGCAACACCAAACCGTTGAACGGCGTCACGTTACGCCCCCGGGTAAAGAGAACGGTGCGGACGCCGGGGTCCGCAATATCATCATTCACGCACCTGCTCGGACTCCCACTCCCACACCGGTTCGCTCCGCTGGCAAAGGATTGAATCGTGCTAATACCGTCGTCGATGGCGTCCTCATCCATCAGAAGCAATGCCGGCTTCGGCGCTATGAACTCGGCTTCCGCGTAGGCGCGAATCGGAATCGAAGTCCGGCCTAAGATTCGGGTGAAGAACGCCGGAGAATCGACACTGCCCGTCATGGAGATCACGTTTCCGCTCACTGCCAGTTCGGTGTGGGTCAGATTCGTTGTCATCAAATAACCGCTCGGAAAATTCAGGTCAAAAACGTTATCGGCGGCCGTCGCCCGTTGCGAAGTGTTCGTCGTCTTCGCCGCCGCCAGGACGGCCGCGTCCACCGCGCTGCGCAACATGGCCCGCGCCTGATACGCAATCATGGCGTCCACGGCGAACCCCGCCACCGCCACCAGAATCACCATCAGAATTGCCAGGGTGATCATAATCGTCCCACGCTCGGATCGGCGCCGGGAAACAGATGCAGATAGAAACGGAGCAGGCATAACCGTGCGGGCTCTCCTCATTGATAGATAATGCTTCTGAACTTCTGAATATTCACAACCCCGGGGAATCGAATGTCATCCCCCATGGCATACACTTCAACGACCACCAGGTCTTGGCCCGACTGCAACAACATGTTGTTCGGTAATGTGGCGACTGCGGTCAGGTCGGAATTGAAGTTGTTCACAGTACCGTCCGCATTCACCGAAGAAGGTGTGCCGATCGCGCTGGCGTTGATCGCCGAATTCCCGATCACATGACGCTCGACCACAACATTCTTGTTGATATTGATGCCCGTCGCTCCGCGCTCCAGTTTGGAGACGATCACCACACCTTGGCTCTGGTTCGCCGTTGTCGAGATGCGCAGCCCGCGGGCAGCTCGCAGCAGCGCGGAGCGAACGCCCGCGTTCGACAGATCGGCATCGGCTCGCATCAGGTCCGCCGCGGACCGGGCCAGGTGCGTTACTCCAAGTTGCCGGTCAAGGTTCAGCCCGAGCATCGACGCCCCGACACCCAGGAACACCAGCAAAGAAATCATCAAGGCGAATTCCAGAAGAATGGAACCGCGCTGTCGGGATCGTTTCTCAAGTCGTCGCATCGTTTACCTTACCGGCGGCTGGCCCGGAAACTCCTCCATCGCCCCGATCGCCGCCGCGTCAACCACCACGGGCGAGGAAGGACGCATAAACGCCGCCAGGTTCGATACCGAACAACCCTCTACCGCGACCTCAAGAATGTTCCCTTGCGCATTCGAAGCCGTCACGGCTCCCGAAACAGGGTCATGGTATCGAACCTGAATTCGATCAGCGCAGTTGCCCGTTCGCAGAACCCCCATCGAATTCTGCTGCACAATGGTCTTGATCGACGCATCGTGAGTTTGCCCCGAAAGCGTCTGCCCCGTGACGCCAAATCGAACTCCCTCCCGCGTCGCTACGCGGATGGCTCCCTTGTGAAAGAGATGGTTGCCAAAATCAAATGCCGCAAACAGCAATGCAAAAAAGGCAGATCCGCCTAGTGCGAACTCCACCATTGCATTTCCCCTCTGTTTGCTTCTGTTTTCTTGAGAGGGAACAGCAAGCTTCATCGGTCCGGTCCTGGTTTTTTTACGACATCGTTCTCATCGTCATGGTTTTGCCAATACTTAAGGCAAATGTTCTTTTCTGTGAATTAAAATCGGTCAATTCCTGGTTCGCGTGCCCGATCCTGGACCTCCCGGTCGCATCAAGGCTCTCGCCGTCATTCCTTCCCCTGACACTTCGGCCGATCACGTCCTAACAGCCAACCATCACGCCGCGATCTCGCCGCCAGCGATTGGTGCTACAGTGAGGCCAAATGCTCGCCCGCTTCGCCGCTGCCGTCCTCCTGCTCGCCTCCCTCCTCTCCGCCCAGCCGTCCGCCCCCCTCGTCATCGACAACCAGCCACTCTGGACCTTCAAAGCCTCCCGCGCCGGCTTCTCCCCCGCCGAACGGGCCCAGGACATCACCGAAAACCTTATCCACCTCGCCGAAGATCCCCGCCGCCAACTCGACGACGTCCGCGAAGTCGTCCTCGAAACCGAGACCGTCCTCCTCGTCAGCCACGTCTATCTCTTCTCGGTCACGGACGAAGATGCGCGGCTCGAAGCCCGCACCCGCGCCGACCTGTTCGCCGAGCGGAAACGCATTCTCCTCGACGCCCTGAACCACTACCGCCAGCGCCGCACCTTCGGCAGCCTCCTCCGCTCCCTCGCTCTCTCTGCCGGGGCCCTCCTTGGCACTATCTTGCTGCTGGCCCTCCTCCGCTACTTCTACCGGCGCCTCTCCGCCTGGGCCATCCGCTACGTCAGTGTCCGCTCCCGCTCGAGCCGCGTCGCCTCCATCTTCCGCATCTTTGAAACCCCCGTACGCCTCCTCCTCCGCGGCGGTCTCCAACTCTGCTTCCTCTCCCTGGCGCTGCTCGTGGTCCTCGGTTCGCTTTCCTACGTCTTCAGTCTGTTCCCTACCACCGCCGGCCTCTCCGGCACCGTCGCCGCCAAAGCCTGGGATGTCGTACTCACGGCCGTCGCCAACCTGGTCGGCTATCTGCCCAACCTCCTCGTTCTGGTCCTTGTCGCCCTCTTCACCTACGTCCTCATCCGCATCGCCCGCACCCTCGCGCACGCCATCGATGCCGGCGCCGTCGTCTTCCGTTCCTTCCATCGCGACTGGGCCAAGCCCACCTACGATCTGGTCAAAGTGCTTCTCCTGCTCTTTAGCATGGTCGTCGCCTTCCCTTACCTCCCTGGCGGCGAGTCCCCCGCGCTCAAGGGAGCGTCCATCTTCATTGGCGTCCTCGTCTCCCTCGGCTCCGGATCCGCCATGGGGAACGTTGTCTCCGGCGTCATTCTTACCTACATGCGCCCCTTCCGCGTCGGCGACCGCGTCCAAATCGCCGACACCACCGGCGACGTCGTCGAAAAGTCGCTCCTTGTCACCCGCATCCGCACCATCAAGAACGTGGAGGTCATCGTTCCCAATAGTGCTGTCCTCGGCGCCCACATTCTCAACTACAGCTCCCAGGCCGAGCAGCACGGCCTTATCCTCAACACCACCGTTACCCTCGGCTACGACGCCCCCTGGCGAACCGTCGAATCGCTCCTCATCAACGCCGCCCTCCGCACCCCCGGCATCCTCGCCGAACCCGCTCCCTTCGTTCTCCAAACCAGCCTCAACGACTCCCATATCAGTTATCAGCTCAACGCCTTCACCAAAGACGCCAACCGGATGGCCGAGCTCTACTCCTGCCTCCATCGCAACATCCAGGACCAGTTCAACGAAGGCGGCGTTGAAATCATGTCTCCGATGTACCTCTCCGTCCGCGATGGCAACACCATCACGATCCCCGAAGCCAACCGCCCCGGCGACTATCGGCCCTCCTCTTTCCGAGTCCGCTCGGACTCCTGACCTGATCGATTTCCCCCGCCGCTTGCGCCCTTCCGGGTGATGACCCTGCTGCATATCCTCTTCTGGCTCGCCTTCGCCTTCGATCTGGCTGCCCTCGGCCTCCTCTTCGTCCTCGGCCTCGCCGCCGCCCCTTCCGCCAAGACCAGCTCCCTCGCCGTTACGGTCCTCCTTCTCCTCCTCCCCGGCCTCACCCTGACGTCCGTTGCCTTCTGGTTCCTTCGCGTCAACTCTCTCGCCGCCAAACTTGTACCCTGTGCTCTGGTGGCCGCCCCGCTCCTCGTTCTCGTCTGCAGTCAGCTCCTCACCACCGGTTTCCGTTTCGCCCACCCCACGGAAGCCAGCCGCCCAGCCGCCCTCCAGCTTCCTCCCCTCACTGATTTGCAGAACGCCGTCCTGGCCAACGACGTCCCAGCCCTAACCCAAGCCGCTGCCGCCGCCGGACTCCCTGGCCGCCGCGACGCGGCCGGAGTCTTGATCCTCGCCCTCCATCGCCTAAAGAGTGCCCCGGAACAGCTCTCGATCCTCCGCGCTCTCCTCGCCGCCGGAGCCGATCCCGACGCCGCCTACGGGGAACTGCCGCTCGAACTCGCGATTCGAACAGGGCTCGCCCCGGTCGCCCTCCTTCTGCAAGCCGGCGCCGATCCCAACCGGAACAATCCCCTCGGCGATCCCGTCTTCTTCGCTGCCATGAATCCGGCCGTCGATCCCGCCATTCTCCCTCTCCTGCTCGAACACGGCGCCAACCGCAACGCCCGCAGCGTGCGCGGCGAATCCGCGCTCTCCTCCGCCGCCGCCGTCAGCAACTGGAAAGCCGTGCTTCTCCTCCTCGCTCACGGTGCGAGTATCCAGCAGGCCCAAACCCCGGAAGGCGAAAGCTTCCCGCAACAGGTCGAACGCAGCGTGCGCCTCCAGGGCGAACGCGGCGATCTGGCCGCCGTTGTCCGCCTCGTGAGGAACCCGTAATGCTCCCGGAAACCATCGCCCTCGAAGCCCTCCGCCAGAAAATTGAAGCCGCCCTGCAGGAGTCCGGTTCTCTCTCCGACTACCTCGACCGCGGCCGCCCCAACGCCTCGGAAGCCGCGCTTGCCTTGCGCAAAATGACGGAACTCGCCGAAACCGCGGCGGCCGGGCAGCGCACGCTCGCGCTGCAAGTGGCCGCCACTCGCGCCGCGTGCCCCCAGGCCTTCGAGCAGTGGGTCGCCTTGCACGTCGATGCGCTGCTCCGCATCACGAGCGAACCCCCCGGCGACGCCATCGCCGAGACCCGCCGCACGGTCGCCGCCGAAACGATCAAGGAATGGCATCGCGTCCGCGCCGGCGAACAGACCTTCGTCAGCATCAACTGGTACTATCTTTCCAGCCACCAGAGCGCCATGCGGCGCCTGCTCTCCGTGCTACCTTGCTGAGTGGGGCTCCTCCCCAACCATCATGAAAATCCAATACCTGCTCATTGCTGCCGGCCTGCTCGCGGTTGCCGTCGCATATTGGTATACACAACTTCGATCCACGGGAGACGACATGGAAGCTGGCAAGAAATTCCTCGAAGAAAACGCCAAAAAGGAAGGCATCAAAGTCACCGCCTCCGGCCTGCAGTATGAAGTGATCCGCGAAGGCACTGGCCCCAAGCCCGGCCCCACCACCACCGTCGAGGTCCATTACGAAGGCCGCCTCATTAACGGCAGCGTCTTCGATTCGAGCTACCAGCGCAACGAAACCATCTCCTTCCCGCTCAACCGCGTGATCCCCGGCTGGACCGAAGGTCTCCAACTCATGCCCACCGGTTCGAAGTACCGCCTCTACATCCCTTCGGAACTCGGCTACGGCGCTCGCGGTGCCGGCGGCGACATCCCGCCCCACGCCGCCCTCATCTTCGACGTCGAACTGATCTCGCTCCGGTAACGTCCCGGCCGGGCTTTATTCGTCTTTCCTGCCGAATTCCACGCTCACGGCCCGGTCGAGAGACGCCGCCGTGACGCCCGGCAATTCGAGCGACGAGGCGATCTGGTCGGCGGTGCCCTCAATCACGATGGTGTTGCTGAGTTCGCCGCCCAGAACCACCACCTGCAAATCCGCCAGCGCCTGCCGCGTCAATTGCGTGGCCGCCGCCACGCGGCCTTTCAGTTCCGCTACTCTGGCCTTCTGCCACGCGGCCCGGGTGCCGAACTGAGCGGGGTCGCTATAGGCCGATGGTCCACTCCCCATCCCCGCGTCAAGCTGGACAATCGCCCGCAGCCGTTCGGAGCCCTGCGCCTGCCGCAACGCATCGCGCAACAACCCGTCGGCTTTCCTCATCTCGTCCCTCATAAGAGTGGCTCGCAGTTCACCATGCCTCGGCCTTGCCGCACGGCGTCGACTCCTAAATTTTCGCACTTCGCCAAGAGCTCTTCAATCAGGTCGGCCGGTTGAATCAGCGGATGCTTTTCGAGGATCAACGCCGCCACACCCGACACAATCGGCGCCGCCATGGACGTCCCACTCCACGCTTCGTATCCACCGCCCCGCACACAGGAATACACCTTGTCCCCCGGCGCCACCAGATCCGGCACCGTGTACTGATGATTCTCGTGAATGATCGTGCCGCTGCCGCTAAAGCTGGCGACCTTGCGGTCCTGCCGGCAGGCGCCCACCGAAATCGGATCCACGAAATTGCCGGGGCTCCGTGTCCGGTTCCGTCCTTCGTTCCCCACCGCGAAAACCGGCAGCGCCCCCGCGGCGGCAATTCCCGCCACCGTACCGGCCATCTCCGGCAAGAACCCCTGCAATCCTGCCGACATGTTCACAATCTGGGCCGGTGTTTCAATGTTCTGCACCACCGCTTCCATCGCCAGCAGAAAGTCGGAAAGGTTGCCGCGGCCATTCCGCAGCATCATCCCGTCCACCAGTTTCGCGCCGGGGGCCATGCCCGTATTCCGGCCCACAATCAGCCCGGCGACGTGTGTTCCATGCCCGTGGGTGTCAAAAGGCCTTTCCGATCGGACGGGCCGCCAATTGGGAACATCGAATGTATAGGCCTCAGCGACGGATCCCCTGATCTCCTCATGCTCGGCCTCAATGCCGGTATCGAGAACCGCGACAACCACTCCCTGGCCGGTTCCCGTAAATCCTCGCTTCCGCGCCGCCCGCAGCCCTGCCGCCTCCAAATGCCAGGTTTCGTCAGTGCCCACCTTGTCCCGGCGGCTCTCTCCCACCACGGCCGGCCGGATCAGGTCCAGCGGCGCATCCCGCAGTACGGAGACCTCCGGCAACTCCTCGGCCAACCGCTTGGCCTCTTCATCCTCCATCCGCACCACCAACGTCCCCGTCAATGGCAACTCCGCCGGCCCGCCCGACAGCACCGCCACCCGTTCCTTGTTCTGGTCCCCGATCCATCGCCGGATCTCCCCGGTCGTCGGAATCTCGCTCCACATCCCCAGCGTCTCGCGAATCTGTCGCCGGCGGTGCCCTGGCGTAAAGTCGCGGCCCATCACGTTTGCGAGGATCTGCTGACCACCTCGCTTTGGCAGCACTAAGTAAATGTGGGTCATCGCGGAAACTCCCCCAATGCTAAACTCCTCGTACAACGAACGCAACGTCCGCCGCGAAAGGATTCTCCCCCATGTCCCGAATCCCCCGTTGCTGCCGCTATGGGGGAAGAGGCGAAACCAGCCGAAGGAGCCGCGATGACATTAAGAGAACGGGTCGTATCCGTCCTGCAACAGTGGTGTGGAGCGCCGATCCTGCACTCCAACTGGAACCTGCAGGAGCTTTGGAACGCCACCAAACCAACCGGAGTCCCCTCCCACAGTGGCATTGACTTCTATCCTCCTGGAGCCACCGATCTCGTCAACAAGCTGACGACCGAGTACCAACGTCCCCGGCGGCAAAAGAGAACCATTAACTTCGCCGCCACGAACCTCAATCCCACCGGCGGCACCATTCTGACGATGGAGGATCTCTTCACGGCCGTGCAGCAAAGCCCGGAGGTGGGTGCGGCCCCGGCCGACGCTGTCCTCGCCGCCGCTCCGGCAAAGAAGACGGCCCGAAAGGCCGCCACTAAGCGAACCCCTCGCCGGCGGAAAACCGCAACCAAGCAGCCGGACTAACGGAGATCCCCAACATGCCCTACCGCCTCTTCCTCCTTGCCGCCCTGCTTGGCGCTGCCCAAGGGATCGCCGCCGACTTCCCCTGCACCCTGGCCACCTATCGAATTGCCAAGGTCAATCAGCTCGCCCTGCTCTGTCAAGAAGGATTGGCCGAACTGAAGGCCACGGCCCAACTCTTGCCGGTTCAAAACGGCAGTGTCTCCGGCCCAAAAATCACGAGCGCTGCGCTCACCATCCAGGATTTCAATTGGATCGTCGCCGATTTCGAAAAGCCCCTGCAAGGCGGCCAGGACTACGAACTCCTGCTCTCCGGACAGTTTCGCTCCGTCAAGCCGGCCGCGGAACTCGCTAAGTTTGAAACCAGATTTCGCTTCACCACCAAGCCGGGAGCGACTTTGGCCATCCCCCTGAACACCTCCGGCACATCGCTCTTCTATGGCTCGAGCCTGGCGGTCGGATCCGCGATTGAGTTAGCGCCGCTGCCCAAGGATTCCCGGCTCACCATCGAGGCGGAAGACGGCCCCGGGCTGTACGTGCCCCACCAGCCCTCCGTCCGGATGGACCGCGGCGAAGGAGGCTTCGACAAAATCGGAACCGCCATGCTGACCTTCGATCCCGGTGACGCGCCACGCCGGCTGAACGCCCGCTTTCGCTCCTCCTCCCTGCTCGATATCTTCAAACAGCCCGTCCCGCTGAAGTCCGCCAAACGCCTGGCGTTGCCCTCCGCCCCCAAATCTAAAGACGACGCCTTCTACTTCGCTAAGATCCTGCACCAGGTCGGCGCCAACTCCCGCCCGGCGTGGATCCTCGACGCCAAGTTGGCGCCCTCCTTCACGCTGCGCCACTTGGCCAACTGGCAATTCCGGCCGTCCGCCGAATCCGACATCGGCCAAGGCGGCGCCATCGGCAAAACCAAAACCAACGACTACATCAAGTTCGGCCTCGGCATCGGCCGCTTCATCCGCACCACCCGGTTGGGCCCGGTCCAGGGGATCGATCCCACCCTCGGCGCCGCCTACGAAACCAACTACTCCGGCGCCAAACGGAACCTGCTCGCCGTCCTCGACTTCCGCCTCTTTCTCGCCGGCTCCGATCAAAGCCGCAAGCAGAGAAACTTCATCCGCTTCATCCAGCAGCGGGACTGCAAGCCCCTGCCAGAGGGCACGACCCTGGCCGATTGCCAAAAGAACGCCCCGGTGGAGCCACAGGACGCCACCCAAGTGCGCTTCGGCTATCAGTTCCGTGTCTCCGGCGGAGCCGAGCTCGGCCGCCAAATCTCTGACATTGTCGCGAAAGCCTCGGAGGGGAACGCTTCGGCCACCGTGCCCGCCTACGCCATCGCCCGCATCCGGCCGAAGCTCGAACTCGATCTCGAGTTTCCTCGCCTGACCTTCACCCTTTCCGGAACGCCCCGCTATCTGGCTACCGTCGAAAACGTGTACCGGGAACGCGATGTCGTCGATACGGACGGAAAACCGGCCAAGGCAGTGTTCCTCGAACAGGTCTCCGGCTGGCGGCCCTCCGGCGAAGTCGCCGTCAATATCCCCCTCGACGACGCCGGTCGTTTTGCTGTAACCTCCACCCTGAAGCTCGGCTCGCTCCCCCCCAATTTCCAAAGGGTGGCGATCGTGCAGACTGGTGTCACCCTCAAGTTCTAATGGATCGGAGATCGTCATGACCTTTCGCATTACCCTTGCCCTTCTGCTGACCTGCCTGGGCTGGTCGGCTGAACTCAAGCTCCCGGACGGTCTGAACTATACCGCCGCCCTTCACCCCAAAGGCTACGAAGTCCAGATCCCCCTCCCGGCCGTCGGCAAGGCGGACATCGACGTCCAACCCTTCAATCCCGACCTCCGATCCGTCGTTTCTTTGGTCCGTACCGAGACGAAGACGGGCGAGCCGTTCGCCGTCATCGTTCGCTTTGATGATTCGGCCTCTCCGCGCCTCAAGCCCGGTACCTATCGTCTTCTCCTCACCGTTACCCGAAAGGCGGCTGCCGGCGCAGACACGAAGCCCGAGTCCTTCCCCCTCACCGTCCAAATCCCGGCCGCCGTCATCACCCCGCCTCCGGCGCTCGAACTCACCCTCACCGCCGGCTGCCTCGGCTGGAACTGCGGCCACCCGATTCCTATCACCTACCGCACCGCCGACGCCAAGGGACGCTTGACCGGCGTCCGGGTCGAGCAACATCTGCCCTACCTGCAGGACGGCAAACCCGTCGCCGGTCGGCTCAAGGTGGCCGTACAGCAGGGGGCGCCGGAAGAGGTGCGCTTCACTCTCTCGAACGGCGACAAAGACGAAGCTCTCGAGCAAGGCGTCTTCAACGGTCAGTTACTCCTCAGCGCCGACCAACTGGCCCAGCCAGTTACGGTCGCCGTGAAAATTGTCCGGCGCGCTTCGCTCTTCTATCTGGCGTTCTTCATCGTTGCCGGTTTCATCGCCGGTCATTTCCTGCGGAAGAAAAATGAGGACAGAATCGCCTTCCTGGCTCTCGAAATCGACTCGCATCGCCTGCTCGAACAAATCACCGCGCTGCGCGGCGAAAACGCTGACCCTGCCCTGACGGCCGAACTCCAGGCCGTCGAAAGCGAGATCAAGGAAAAACTCACCGCCCGGTCGATCAAAGCCGAAGAACTTACTAAGTTCCGGGAACGCGTGGATACCGCCGCCAAGGCATTGGTTGCCGCGGCGAAGCAGCTCACCGACGATGCTGCCGCGGCCATGGCGCGCCTTGGCAACCGCCAACTGCCCAGCGAACTGCAGGACGTGGTCGATCTCGCCCGGAAATCGATCGCCGAAGCCGTCATCCTCGATCGCAATAACGTCACCGCGGGCCGCGTTCGCCTGTCCGCCGCCATCGCCGCTTTCCACTCCGGCGTCCTCCGCGCCGGCAGAACCTGGGCCCACGAGTTCTCGTTGAATCTCGAGCTCTGGGAAGCACTGAAGCCCCTGGCCGTCGCCACGGACCTACCGGAGTTGAACACCGCCCTGTCCGCCTTGATAGAAAAATTCAAAGCCGTTTCCGCTCTGCTCGCCAACTCCTCCCTCACCGCCGAACAGGCCGTCCAAACGCTCGAGTCCATTCATCAGCTTCACCCGCAATGGCCCCCCATCCATCGTCAGTTCCCCCGCCTCTGGCGGCTCTCCGTCCATGAACTCCACGCCGAGTTCCAACTCAAGCAACTTGACCCGGGCGCCCCGTGGAACACCCAGACGGCCACCATCGCTCGGCTCATTGGACTGGACGGCTCCCAGCAACAGGCCATTCAGGAGTTGCATAGCTCGCTCGATACGCTGCGCGCCTACCTGCGCCAACAGGCCGAGGCCGTCAAGGACCCCGCCAAAAAGACGGCCGCCTTGGCCGCCTTCGACAAAGGCAAATGGATCGAGGTCATCCGCTCCCTCGACCCCGGCGCCGCGCCTGTTCCGGCGCCCGGCCGCATCCCTGACGCCCCGGAGAGTGGCACCGTCTCCCTCGCCGAGCAGGCGCCCGCGTCGCCCGAACCATCCTGGGTACCTCCATCGCCCCCCGGCGTGACGATCCTCCGTCTCCAGTCCGAACTCGAACAACGAGAGAATTGGCGCCGAATCTTCGCCGCCGCCATCTTATCGGCCGCCGGCTTCCTCGCCCTGCAGACCACCTACACCGGCAGCAACCTCGACTTCCTGGTAGCGTTCTCCTGGGCCTATTCGACGGATCTGCTCGCCGCCAACGCCGTCGCCTTAGTGAGCAAAGGCTTTCCCAAGGCGGCTTGAATCTCCGCCGTCCCGAAATGGCGGCAAACCGCGAGCAGCGAATGCTGCCGCCGCCAACGGAGCGATTCTGCCCCCACCCCCCGGGCGGCGAGTGCACTATGATAGTCCGAAGCAATCGCCCCCTCTCTCCGTGCCTCGCTCGGCCCATCCCGCTCCCCACTCTCCCTGGCTCCCGGCCCTCCTCCTCCTTCTAAGCGCCCTCCCCGCCACCGCCCTCGACCCCGCCCAGGAACTCCACAACGCCATCCGCCGCGCCACCCACGGCCAACTCCAATTCAGCTTCGAAGTCCGTTCCCGCCTCGAATTCCGCCCCTCCGCCGAGTTCGGCTCCGGCCTCGGAACCCATGCCAATTTCCTCCGCACCCGCCTCGGCCTCTCCTACCGCCCCACCCCCTGGCTCCGCCTCTCCGCCCTCGGCCAGGACTCCCGCGCCCCCATCCTCGGCCGCCCCGCCGCTGGCACCCAGCGCGACCCCTTCGATCTCCAGGAGTCCTACCTCGAACTCTTCCCCGCCGCCAAAACCGGCTTCGGCGCCGACCTCGGCCGCCGCATGATCCAGTACGGCGACACCCGCCTCATCGGCTCGCCTCAATGGGCCTACACCGCCCGCACCTACGATTTCGCCCGCGTCTTTTGGCGCACCCCTCGCGCCCGCTTTGAAATCCTGCTCCTCTCCCCCATCAAGCCCGACGGCGCCGGCTGGAACCGCCCCATCCTCGGCGACCGCGTCTGGGGCACCTACAACACCTTGAACCCCCTCTGGCGTCAGTCCACGCTCGATCTCTACGCCCTCCGCCACGACCAGAACCGTCCCGGCGGCTACACCGGCCCCGGCCGTTTCCGCACCGAGTCCTTTGGCTTCCGCTGGGCCGTTCCGCTGCCCGCCCGCACCCGCTTCACCGCCGAAGCCATCTATCAAACCGGCCGCATCGGCACCGCGCCCCACCGCGCCTATGCCTATGTCGGCCAGTTCGGCTGGAAAACCTCGCTCCGCTCCCGCCCCCTCGATTGGGCCACGGAGTGGAAGTACGCCTCCGGCGGCCAGTCCAACGGCCGCAGCCACACCTTCGATCAGCTCTATCCCGCCGCCCACGACAAACTCGGGCACGTCGATGTCCTCGGCTGGCGCAACGTGCAAAACCTCCGCTCCACGGCCGTCTGGTCCCTCACCGCCAAGCTCAGCCTCACCGCCATGTACTCCGATAGTTGGCTCGCCGACCGCACGGACGCCGCCTATGGCCTCCAGGGCCGCCCCATCGCCCGTTCCGCCTCAGGTACCGCGGGCAGCCATCTCGGCCGCGAGACTGATCTTTTTCTAACCTGGAAGAAAGGCCCCTACACCTTCGCCGGCGGAGGCGGCTACTTCTTCACTGGCGAATTCTTCCGCCGCACTACCCCGGGCCTCCCGCAGCATCTTTTCTATCTCTCTCATACCTACGCCTTCTAGGCGTCGGAATCGCCGCGAGGCCGGCCCATACCCCGATCACCACCAACCAACCGGCAGCGTCCCACAAGAACTCCGCCGCCGCCCCGGTGGCGCTCGCCCCGGAGAAAAGATACCGGGCCAGCGCATAGATCAGGTTTAGCAGCACCGAGAGCAGCGCCATTTTCCTAAACGGAGGCGGCTTCTCTTCCACCTCACCAATCCCCTCAGCCCGCTTCCGCCAGCACGAGCAGAATCTCCACCGTCATCCCAGCCTGCACCTGCTCGCGCTGCCGTACGGACCCCTTCACCGGCAGCACATAGGAGTCCAACTCATTAGTGGCGAATAGGGAGGTAGTCCAACGGCTCCCCCCTAACGTCACCGACACCTTCACGGTGCCAAACGCCTTCCGCCGCCCGCTCGTCGCCTGCCGGATCTCCGCCGCCACCGCGCGCGGCAAAGTCACAAAGTGCCACGGCATATCCCCTTCATAAACCCACACCACTGCGCGGAACACATACTCCGGCACGCCGAACCTATGATCTGATCCGGTCGTAGTCGAACGCTTCGTTCACCAGGTGATACTTCGGCTCGCCGTCCCGCTGCAGATAGTAAGTCGGCAGTGGCGTCCGCTGAAAGTCCGTCAGCCTCCGGCGCCGCGCCTTGCCGTCCTCCCACTCGTACACCTCCACCTCGTGCGGATTGAACGTATCCAGCAGCCCCCGCTCCTTCGCAATCCGGAACAGGTTCACGTTGCCCGGCTCGTGCCCGCCCAGGTACATGCCAATCATGTCGAGCCGCAGCTTATCCTTGCCGAACATCACGAGATTCGTCAGATGGTCGTTCCCCACGCCGAAACCATCGCCATCCCGGCCATAAATCCCTTCAATCACCGCCAAACCCGTCTTCAGCGTCTGCGCGTTGTCGCAGGTCTTGTGCGCCCAAATCTCCTGGTGCACCGGGCTCAAATCCGCCTTGCTCTGGTACCGCGCATACCCCATCCGCACATGCCGGTCGAAGAACGAATTCACCCGCCGCTCCACCTCCGGGTGAATGTGCTCCTTCATGAAGTCCGGCACCCCGGTCACCCCCTGCCAGCCGGGGCAGAACCGCACATAGGGCTTCACCACCAGCCCCTGCTCATTCTTTGTCGCGAGCGTCATGCACATCCCGTGCGACTTCCACTTGGCGATGTTCAGCAGCCACGTATCCGGCTCGTTCACCGGCGCATAATGCGGGATCTTCGTATACACCACCGGATCCGGCACCTTCGTCCAGTTCATCTCGTAGCTGTCGCGGAAGTTCCGCGCCCGCCGCTCCGGCTCGTTCACCTCTACGCCATGCCGGTCATTGATGTCCGCCAGCCCCCGGTAGTTCCACGTGTGGAAGTTATTCGCTTCGAGAAAGTAGAACTGCTTCAGGCCGATCTCTTTGAGGCCGATGATAATGCCCTCATAGAACTGCGGGTCCGTGCCCGTGCCCCAGTTCTCCTCATGCGGACGGTTGTTCCGCACGCTGGTAAAGTTCGGCTTCAGAACCACCCGGTGCGAAACGGGAATCCCCGTCGCCTCTTCCGTCGGGACAAACACGTCGCGCGCGAAAGCGATGCCCTCTTTGAGCTTCGTCGCCTCGTCCATCTTGTGCGGCACCCGCGTGCGTTTGATGAAGACGGCCTTCGGGTTCGCCTCGACAAACGGGTGCACGGCGAAACGCGACTTCGGCGGACGCGACGGTGCGCCGATCAACTGATAGGGCGTCAAAGCCGCGGCGGCGGCGGCAGCAAGAAAGTGACGGCGGTTATGGGTCATAGCGCGTGAGCCTTACTCGAACTGTACAACAGCTAGACGTTTGATGTTGGGCGGGAACACTTCGGTCATAGAACCCCGCTTGTAAACTTTCAACGGCAACGGCGGTCCGTCCGGCCGCAGCAGCGTAGCCGACCGGTACAGCCCCTGTACCCGGGCCTGAATCTCCCCTTCAATCGGCGACCCGTATTGAATGATGTGCAACAATCCCCCCGCCGTCGCCAGCGGGATCGCCGCCGAGGCGTTCCACAGCCGCGCCGCCCGGCGCTTATGCGTCACCAGATCAATGCAGTCCAGCGCGAACTCGCTCGGGTCTTGAATCCGCTTATGGTAGGCCACGACCTGCCCCTTACCCAGCGCGAACACGGTGCGGTCCACGTCTTCCTTTACAAGGGACCAGCTCTTGGCCGGCGCGCTGTCGATCACCACCGTCCCCCCGGCCGCGGCGTGCGCGAAAGCGTCAGGCGGCACGGCCTTCAAACCGGCGGCCACGAGTACAGGGATCCGGTTCGGATCCGGGGAGGGCAGGGAGGTGGCCGCGACGAGCGAAGGGCTACCGCCGCGCCGGAAGAGCAGGTTGGCGATCTCGCTGCTGGCGTAGCCCGGCTCCACGATCGCGGTCAGGGTCGGCAGCGTAGGCCGCCCGAACAGCTTCTCGTTCTCCCGGAACCAAGCCGCGGTGCGCGCGAGCGAATCCCAGGCAGCGAGCGCCTTGGGGTCATTGGCCAGCAGGGCAGCGCGATAGCGCGGCTCCACGGAGAGGACAAAATTGCCGCCATTCACCCGGGCTTCAACGAGTGCGAGTTCGAGCGTTTCGAACGGCACCCCGACCTCCGGATTCTTATGCTGGTGGGCCAGCAGGCCGGAGCGTCCGAGGGCGCGTTGCACGGCGGCGAGGTAGCCGCTGGCATCCACCCAAGGCTCCCGGCTGGCGCTGGCGACGTCGGCATTGCCCCCGCGCGCGGGGCTGCGGATGCCGGGCCAGAGCCCGGAGGTGACGGCGCCTTCAATCGACTCCTCGCCGAGGATCTGATCGGCCCGCAACCGCGCCAGCAGCGGCTCATGAGCCGGTTCGCGGTTGGGCCAGCGAAGGATGAGGGGCAACGGCATGCCTCCATCCTAACGTGAAGGATTTCTTTCGGCCAAAGGACTTCCCGGATGGCAGAGCTCGACGGCGACCAGCACCCCGGTTAAGAAGCCCGCCGCTGTGTCATGAGTTCTCGCAAGTAGCGATTCACACGGGTTTGATAGCCATCGCCGGATGCCTTTAGCCACGCCAGGACATCGGCGTCCAGTCGAAGGGTCACGCTTTGCTTCTTCGGCCGGTAGAACCTGCCAATGACCGCGTCGGAAGGGATCTCCCGAATCTCCGGGATATCCGATAGATCAATCTCCTCATCGGGCCTTTGGGCCAGGCGCTGCAGTTCGTGGCGCTTCTTATCGGTGAGCTGTTTCATAAAGTTTCCTTTCGTGGCGGGTCGCTTGCCGGGCGGAAATGATGCGAATGACGGGATCAGGCGATTCCTCGGAGTAAACTCGATGCCGTGTCAGCCCTCCCCTGCTTGTGATTACCCGATGAAGGCTATGCAAAACGGAATATCGAAAACCCATTAAGCGGACTCGAAATCGATCCCGTGCTCTTGCAGGTTGCGCTGGTTTTTATCCTCGTCCCATTCGAACCGAGCCATCTGTATGTACATTTTAGCATGTACATTCGGCCATGCTTTCGGACCCACTTCCTCGCACAACCGAACTCGCCAGTCTTCTCCGGCGGCAATTCGCTGCCGCTGCCGCGCCTCTCTCGAGTGTTACCGGAATCCAGCCGGCATTCCGCCCGCGGATTGGATCTCTATTCGACTCCGGACCCTTTGAATCCCCGCCTCGCCCCGTCGCGGATAGGCAGCGCTACAACCAGCTTTGGCTTTTCCGGCACCCCGTAGATAGCGCGGTACGCGTGTGGCTTGTTGCCGCACAGCAGATGCCGAAACTGGTCGCACTCCGGATCGCGCTGGGCGCGGACCGAAAGACTACCGGGGGATGCCACGCTTGGCTTCGAACTCCACGAAGAACTCTCTCGCTGGATGGACCTTGCCATGCTTCGCATCCGCAAGACCCTGACGGATACCCTCTTCGGCATCACTGGTGTCCAAATTAGCCGGAGACCGGTTGGGTCTGAATTGATAGCAAAGGACTTGTGGCGGTGATTTCTGTGGTCTGGAGTTGAGGTTGCCCTTGTGCCGCCGAGGTGCCGGTTA
>JAIXQP010000042.1 GCA_027485675.1 Terriglobales bacterium
ATTCTCATGGCCATGGCGTCGGCAGGGGCAGGTAATCGGCACGATGGGCCACGCCGCGGCCCGCCAGTGGGCGAGCAGCCGGCCCACGTTGGCCTCCGCTTCGTAGCCCACGCCGGATCCTCAATGGCCCGCGGCAAATCGATCAGCGTGAGCGCCGGAGGCGTCACCCGATTCTCATGGCAATGGCGTCGGGCAGGGGCAGGCAATAGGCACGATGGGCCACGCCGCGGCCCGCCAGTGGGCGAGCAGCCGGCCCACGTTGGCCTCCGCCTCGTTCGCCGTCGTTAGCCCACGCCGGATCCTCAATGGCCCGCTGCAGATCGATCAGGATGAGCGCCGCAGGCATCACCCGATTCTCATGGCAATGTCGTCGAGCAGGGGCAGGCAGTCGGCCAGGCGCTCGGCGAGATAGTCGGGCTGCGAGCGGCGCAGCGTCTGCTCGGCTTCGAGCGTCCGCGCGGCCCGTTCGCCGAACGAGAGCGCCCCATACTCGGCCGCCGTCAGCCCCACCTCGTTGCCGCAACTCGTCAGGCCAATGGTCCACATGCCGGCGCTCTTGCCTTCGGCGATGTCGCTCGGGGTGTCGCCGATCTTCACGCACTGCGAAAGCGGATAGACGTCCAACAGTTGGGCGTTGCGAAACACCATCCACGGCGCGGGCCGGCCGCCGCCCACCTCGTCCGGGGTCACGCTCGCATCCGGCGCGTAGCCGTCGCGGGCCGCCCGGCGCATCACGACGTCGAGCATCTCGCGGGTATACCCGGTCGTCGACCCGATGCGAATGCCCCGCCGCCGGCACTCGGCGACGAACTCGACGACGCCCTCAATCACGCCCGAATGATGCTCCAGAATGCCCAGTTGCCGCGGAATGAAACTCTCAAACAGCGCCTGCACATCGTTCTCCGATGGCGGGGCGCCGTGCCGGGTGGCCCAGGCTTCGGCCACGCGCGGCAGCGCGCAGATGGCGCGGATCTGGTCTTTCTTCAGCAGGCCCATCTGATGGCGCGCCTCGCGCCGTTCGAGCGGCACCCCGCGCAGCGCAAAGATCTCCTGCAGCACCACCACCGGCGCCAAACAGCCATGGTCGACCGTCGTGCCGGCCCAATCGAGAATCAGGGCTTTAATCATAGAGAAAGTGTCTCGGCCGCCAGCCCGAACGACAGCGTCATGCCGCTGCCGCCGGGGGCGGTGACCACCTGGACGCCCGGCGCCGGCGCGAAGCGGCAATAAGGCTGGTCCGGATGTTTGGCGTAAACGCCGTGCCAGCGCTGCGTGATCGTCTGGTCCGGGAAGCGGGCGAAGGTCGCCAGATAGCGCAGGACCAGATCGTCAAGCTCGGGCTTATCGAAGATGTCGACCGCCAGGCCGTACTCATGCGTATCGCCGAGCGTGATCTCGCCGGCGGCGGTCTGCGAGACGAGTACGTGGATGCCCCACTGGTCGTACTCCGGCGTCTCGGCCGCGATGCGGGCCTTCAACTGCGGCAGCGAAGGGCACATGCCGAAGGAGCTGTAGAAGCGCAGCGTCAGACCGGCGGCCAGCGAAGGGCCCAACTGCCACTGGTTCGGCTGCGCGGCCGTCCGCAGCATCTGCAGCTTGCAGCGGGTGATGCCGCTCTCGGCGAAGACGGCCGGATAGAGCGTTTGGAAATCGTCGCCGCCGCAGACATACACCGTATCCACTTCCCAGGTTTCGCCGCCGGCGGTTACGCGCGGCAGATCGATGCTGGTGACGGCCGTGTTGTAGCGCAGCGTCACGCCAAGCTGCTCCGAGAGAAACGAGGGCAGCGTCCACAGCGTGACGCGCGGGTCCACGACCACTTCGGTGGGCGACCAGAGGCCGCCGAGTAACCCCTCCGGCACCACGGCCGGGCTGCGTTCGAGCACCTGCGCCGCGTTGAGCCAGGTGACATCGAACCCCTGCGCCGGGGCCAGCGCGGCGAACTCCTGGGCGACGGTGGCTTCATCCTCCCGGTAAACCACATGCAGCGAGCCGGTGGGATAGTGCGGCAGCTTCGCCGCGGCAATCACGTCGAGCCAGTGGCGGCGGCTGGTCATCGCCATCTGGTGCATCTTGCCGGCGGGTTGGCCCATGGGCCACACCATGCCGAAGTTGCGGATGGAGGCGCCCATGGCGCGCGGCGAGCGTTCGAACAGCACCACCCGTTTGCCGGCCTTGGCCGCGTGATAGGCATGGGCCAGACCCAGAATGCCGCCGCCAACAACGGCTACGTCTGCGCGGGTTTGAGACATAGATCGGGACTTTCCTCCGGAACGCGAAACTTCCATTTCACCGTAAGGAGGAGTCCGCCCGCTACCGAGAGCGCAAAAAAGAACATAAACAGCGCGTCCCACCCGAAGCGCTGCACAACGCCCGCCACCAGGAACGGCGAGAGAAACTGGCCGGTGGAGCCGGTGCCGTTCACAAAGCCGGACGCCGTGGCGACGGTCTCCCGCGTCGACGAGTCCTGCACCGCGGCCCCGCCCAGCAGCGTATCCGGCCCCAGATTCAGCAGCCCGATCAGGGCGATGGACGGCACGATGATCCATGTTCCGGTGATGCCGGCCAGGGTCGGCAGCAGGCAGGCGCAGCCGAGGCCGATCATCATCAGCGCGCCTACCGGGAAGCGGCGGCCCTGGAAGAGCTTGTCCGAGAAGTAGCCGCTCAGCACCACCCCGGCGAATCCGCCGAGTTCGAACACGGAAGAGCTATAGCCGGCTTCGGCCGGGGTAAAGCCGAGCCGTTCGGTCAGATACACCGGCAGCCAGAACAGAAAGGCGTAGCGTGTCATCTTCAAACAAAAGTAGGCCCCGGCGATCACGCGAATGTTCGTGTTGCGGGCCACGCCCAGAAACTTCATCAGACTCTGGCGGGATTCGGCCTTGGTTTCGGTGGAGCCGGGGCCGTTGCGGACGAGAACGGAGAAGGCCACCGCCAGCAGCATCAACGCCGCGCCGGGCAACCAGGCGCCCCGCTGCCAGCTGGGGAAAAAGAGCAGTGAGCTGGTGGCGGCGAAGGTGGCGAACGTCGTAGCCAGGAAGGCGCCCAACGCGTAGTTCGTGCACCACCACCCCATCACCACGCCGCGATTGCGCGCCTCAAACCACGCCGACATGATCTTCAACAGGCCGGACCAGCCACAGGCCTGCGCCAATCCATTGATGGCCTGCAACGCAATCACCCAGGCCGTGTCCGTGTGGAAGGCCATCGCCACGCTGCTCGCCCCCGCTACGAACATGCCGGAGGTAACCACCCGCCGGGGACCGAAGCGATCCGACAGGGTGCCCATGACGAACTGGCCGAGCGAATACATCAGGCTGTATCCGAAAATGGCCGTCGCCAGTTCGTCCTTTGTAATGCCGGTGTACTGCTGCAACAGCGGCATCAGCACGCTGAAATTCTTGCGGCAAAGGTAGAAACCGGCGTAGGCAATCCAGGTGACGACGAAAATGCGGACGCGCCAAGCGTGGATTGACCCGATTGTCATCAACCTTTGACTGTATCGCCTCCAGATTTCGAGATGATGAATCAACATGAAGAATCTGCTGCTGGTTCTCTTCTCCGCCGCGGTCGCTTGCGCGGCTCCCAAACACGTCGTCATCATCGGGGTCGATGGTCTGAGTGTCGAAGCCTTCCGCAAGGCCGAAGTCCCCAACCTCAAGAAGCTGATGGCGCGCGGCGCCTGGACGCTGCACGCCCGCGGCGTCCTGCCCACGGTCTCAAGCCCCAACTGGATGTCCATCATCGCGGGCGCCGGGCCGGAGCAGCATGGCGTCGACTCGAACGAATGGGAGCGGTTCAACCACGCCATTGAACCCATCTGCGCGGGGCCGGAGAAGATCTTCCCCACGCTCTTCAGCCAGTGGAAGGCGCAACGCCCGCAGGCGCACCTGGCCGTGATCCACGATTGGAAAGGCATGGGCCGCCTGGTGGAGCAAGGGTCGACCAAGGAGACCCGGCACGTGAAGGGTTCGCCGGAGGCCATGGCCGCCGCGATCGCCTATTGGAAGCAGCACAAGCCGGACCTGCTCTTCGTCCATCTCGACGATGTGGACCACGCGGGTCACGACAAAAGCTGGGAGTCGGCGGACTACGTGCGGGCCGTGGTGGAGGCGGACCGCTTAATCGGGGAGATGCTGGCCGCTCTTCCGCTCGACCAGACGCTGGTGGCGATCGTCGCCGACCACGGCGGAACGGAGAAACGGCACGGCAACCCGACGATGCGGGAGCTGGAGGTCCCCTGGATTCTCTCCGGACCGGGCGTAGCGAAGGGCCGGGAACTCACCGGACCCGTCTACTCCCTCGATACGGCGCCGACGGTGCTGGCCCTGATGGGCCTGCGGCCTCACGCCTGCTGGACGGGGCGGGCCGTACCGGTCAAGTGACGGACGATCATCTCGCGGTAGGATTCGATCGGGCTGACCAGCCGGCTCGGGTCCTTGGCGAGCTCATCCCAATTCCGGAGCCGGAGGCAATCCTTTAGCTCGGGCGCCGCGCCGAAGGCCTCCGCTTCTTCGATCGACATCGGTCCGCCCTGATGCTTCAGGGTCTCGGTGCTGGCCGGAGAGAGGCGTTTGGCGTAGTTGGCGTTGGTCGTCACCAGGTACCGCTTGGCGTCGACGTGGCCGCGGACCAGGGTCCGGAGCCGGGCGGAGAAGCCGCGTTCAGCGAGCCATTCCGCGCCGAGATCGTCGTGGTTGATCACGCCGACCTCGCCGTGGCGAATGGCCCGCTCGTCGCTGATGTTATGGCCGATGTCATGGAGCAGGGCCGCGAGAATCAACTCCTCATCGGCGTTGGCATCGCGGGCGGATTGCGCCGCCTGCAGGGCGTGAGCCAATTGAGAGACAGCCTCGCCGTAGTAGTCGGCGTTGGCCGAGGCGGCGAGCAGGGAGATGATTTCGTCGGCGGTCTGTTCCGGGGTCATGGGTTAGGCCAGGGGTTTGTAGGCGACACAGTCGATTTCGACGTGCATCGCGGGGTTGGGCATCACGGCCTGGACGGTGGTCCGGGCCGGTTTCGCGGCGCCGAAAAACTCGCCGTACACCTCGTTCATGGCGCTGAACTCGGCGACGTCCTTGAGAAACACCGAGCACTTCACCACGTCGGCCAGGGTAGCGCCGGCGCCTTCGAGAATCTTCTGGATGTTGGTGATGACGATGCGGGTCTCATGGCGGATATCGCCGATCTCGTACTGGCCGGTTTCGGTATTGAACGGGCCCTGGCCGCTGACATAAATGTAGTCACCGGCCCGGACGGCGTGGGAGTAGGGCCCGGCGGGCTTCGGCGCGCCGGGGATATGGAAACGTTCGATCATGGGAGGCTCCGATTACTCCACCGGCTTGCGGGCCCGCGGGCGGCGCACGCTGGAGGATGCGGTCTTCTTGGCGGCGCTGGTGGAGGAGGAGGTGCGCTTCCGGGCCGAACTGGTGCGGCGGCCACCGGCGGGCTTCTCCTCTTCGGCCGCGGCGGGCGCGGCCTCGGCAGCGGGAGCTGCTTCGGTGGCGGACTCTTCGGCGAGCGACTCAGCCAGCACTTCGGCGGCCGAGGCGCCGGCCGCCATTTCGCGGACGGGTTCTGGCTGCGGTTCCGGCTCAGCGGCTTGTGGAGCCAGCTCCGCGCCAAGGAATACGGTCAAGCCGCGCTGCTCGTCCGGCTCCATCCGCACCATGAAGTTGTCCTGCGCGAAGTTCAGGAATTCGTTGAACTCCTGGAAGCCGTACTTCTTCATGTCGAAGTCGGCATGGATCTTGCTCATCCAGCCGGCGACGGTCTCGGCGCTGGCGCCGTCCTCGATGTCCAACTTATAGATATCGAGCACCTGGCGCAGCAGCGGCAGAGCATCATCCTTCTTATGCACCGCGCCACCGCTGGCGGATGCCGCGCTCGACAGCAGTTCGATCGTGTACCGGCCTTCGGTGCCGTGCAGTTGAATAAAGCCGGCGCTCTTCATGCGGTCGATGAACTCGGAGAAGGCGCTGGCGCCGTAGGAGCGTTCGTTGAAGCTGGGGTCGAGCTGCTTCATCGTGCTCTTCAGGAGCCCCAGCTGCGGCTGCACGCCACGGCGTTGCAGGACGCTGAGGGCGCGTTCGACGAGCGGCATTGCCTGCGCCACTTCCAGCGGCTGCGGACGGCCCCGCCGGTACCCGCCCTGCTGCGGCGCCGGTCCGGCGGCCGGAGGGGCGGCTTGTTCGCGTGGCGGAACCGAGACGTACTTGCGTTCGGGGATCACGCGGACGTCGTCCGTCAGCAGGCTTTCATAGCTGATGAACTCGTGGCAGTTCTGCTGGAGGATGTTCGAGGTGAACGCCTTACCCCCAACGATGTAAATGGTTTTGCCGTAGGCCTTCAGCTTATTCACCAGCGGAATGAAGTCGCTGTCGCCGCTGATGATGGCGAAGGCGTTGACGTTCTTATGGGTGAAGGCCATCTCCAGCGCATCGAGGGCGAGGTTGATGTCCGCTCCGTTCTTATCCCCGCGCGGCGACGGGAGGCGTTGCACCATCTGTACGGCGTTCTCCGCCATCTGACGGACGGCCGGCTCCTGCCGGCTCCAGTTGGCGTAAGCAAATTTTGCGACGATGTCGCCGCGCTCCTTGAGCGCATCGAGAGGAAGCGACACGTCGAATTCGCGGCGCAACGTCGATTTCACGCCGATTTCGATGTTGTCATAGTCCACGAATACGGCGATGTTTTGGCGTTCTTGCATGTAGTCTTTAGTCCTTGGAGCGGTGCGGGAATCAGGTTTTTGCCCGAGTCCGATTGCGCCGCGGATGAGTTGCTCTTTCCTGTTAGGAGGATGCGCGGGGGGCTACGCCTCCACGGTATCCGCCAAGTTTCTGTCCGGGGCCGGCAGAGTGATGCAGATTTCACCGCGCCTGGCTGCCACTTCTTTCCGGGGTAGACCAGCGCTGCTGCTAACTTCATCCAGCTGGGCCGCTTGTCAGAAGTATATCGCTTCCACGGGGTGCCGGGAGAGGCCTCCTTTCTGGACCAAGGTTCTATGGGTGTCCTGGTACCACAAGTACTCTGGCGCGAGTGGTTGGTACTTCTTTGCATTCCAAACTGGGTCATCCCAAAAACCTGTTCTGGAAAACGCTATGCCCAACCCCTTGGTCACGCTGATCGTCCCCTGCTATAACGAAGTCGAAGGACTGCCCCAATTGCTCTCCCGTCTCGACACGATGAGAGCCACCGGTTCGATGCACCGCTGGGAAGTTCTCTTCGTTAATGACGGTTCGCAGGACGCCACCGGCACCGTGCTCAACCAAATGATGGACCGCTATGACTGGATTCGCGTCGTCCATCATGGCAAGAATCGCGGTCTCGGCGCGGCGATCCGTACCGGCTTCCAGAATGCCGACTCCCCCTACATTTGCACGATGGATAGCGACTGCACCTTTGCCCCGGAGACTTTGCCGGGCATGGTGGAGATGCTGCAGCAGGGCGCCGACCTGGTGACGGCTTCGCCCTGGCACCCGGAAAGTGAAAAAGCGACGTGCCATCCGGTACGCGGCTTCCTGAGCCGCTCCGCCTCGCTGCTCTACACCTTCATCCTCGGCAATACGGTGCACAGCTACACCCCGATGCACCGGGCCTATCGCCGTGGCGTCGTCAAGCGCATCCAGTTCCAGTCCAACGGCTTCTCGGCCGTGGCCGAAATCATGGTGAAGAGTCTGTTGCAGGGCTTCCGCGTGAAGGAGGTCCCGATGCCCGTCGCCAAGCGGCAGTTCGGCGAGTCGAAGATCAAGATCATGGACTCAATCATGGGTCACCTCTCCCTGATGAAGATGGCCACTTCGGCGGCGTTCACCGGTTGGGCCAAGCAGCGGCTGGCGTGGGGCCGGCTGGCGGTTGACGAATAACAACAACAAGGATTCCTGCCATGACGACACAGCTCTCCCATCAGAACGTAGCCATCCTGGGTGGTGGTATCTCCGGCCTTGTCTCGGCCTACCGGCTCCTGCAGCAAGGGGTTGGCGCGACGATCTTTGAAGCGTCCAATGCGCTGGGTGGTCTGGGCGGAACCTTTGAATACAAGGGCGCCGTGATGGAGCAGTTCTATCACGTCATGCTGAATTCGGACGGGCCGCTGCTTGCCCTGCTCGAAGAGCTCGATCTGGCCTCCTCCATCCACTGGAAAGAGACCGGCATGGGCTTCCAATACGAAGAGGCCTTCTATCCCTTTAATACCCCGATGGACCTGCTGCGGTTCGGCGCGTTGACTATCCCCGAGCGGATCCGGACCGCCGTCGGCGCGGCCTACATCACCAAATTCGTCAAAGACGGCGCCGCCCTCGACGGCATCACCGCCGCCGAATGGCTGACGAAGATCTTCGGCGCTTCGGTGTTCCGCAAACTCTGGCTACCGCTGTTGACCTCCAAGTTTGGCGACCGGTATCCCACCGTGCCCGCCTACTGGTTTTGGAGCCGCCTCACCCGCGAGAAGGGCGGCGCGAAGGAAGTGAAGGGCTACGTCGAAGGTGGCTACCGCGCCATCGCCGACGCCATAGCCGAAAAGATCACGGCCATGGGCGGAAAAATTCTGTTGAATACGCCGGTGGAGGGTTTGCAGGAGACGGCGACCGGGGTGCGCGTGCAAGCCCATGGTACCTTCCTCGAGTTCTCTTCCGCCGTGTCCACGCTGCCGATGCCCCTGCTGCAGCGGATTGCGCGCGGCGAGCTGGCAACGGCGGTGCCCCACGCGAACCTGACCTATCAGGGTGTCGTCAACGTCGTGCTGATCCTGAAGGAGCGCCTGCAGCCGTACTACTGGAACGCCATCGTTAAGGAAGGCTTCCCCTTCCAGGGCCTGGTCGAGACGACGCAGGTGGTGCCGCTCGAACAGACCAACGGCCGTCATCTGGTCTACCTGATGAACTACTGCCACAAAGACAGCAACGAGTTCCACCGGGGCGACCACGACTGGGAGTTCCAGGCCAAGAAAGCGTTGCAGGCGATGTACCCGGACTTTGATCAAAGCCTGGTGGAGGAAATCAAGGTCTTCCGCGCCCCCTATGTGGAGCCGGTTTGGCCGGTGAACTACCTCTCGGCGCGTCCGGCTTGCCGGATCGGTCAGGGTAATGTCTATTTGGCGACCACGGCGCAGGCCTATCCCCGCGTCAACGCCTGGAACACGATGGTGGAGATCGCCTCGGAGACCGTCACGGCCATCCTGCAGGATCTGGCCAGCCGCCCGTCCGCTGTACCCGCCGCCGGTGAACTGGTAAACGCGTAGACTGAGATCATGCTTGCTCGACGTCTGGTCTGCCACGGCCTGTTCGCCGCCGCCGCCCTGGCGCAGTTTCAACCGCCGCAGACCCCGGTTACCTTTGACGGGACGCTGAAGGCCTACGACAAGAAGTTCCTGATTGTCGAGACCGCGCCGGAGCAGACCGTACGGCTCGAGATCGACCGGAAGACGAAGCTGCTCGATGCCAAAGGCAAGTCGCTAACGAAGCCGCCCGAAGAGGGCAGCCAGGTGGCGGTCGACGGCATGAAGCGCCTGAACGGCGTGCTCGTGGCGCTCACCATTAAGGTTCTCTGAACCCTTGCGGCCTCCCGCGGAGTCTGCTACATTGAACACTGTTCAATCATGATCCCGCAACGCCGCGCCGCGTATCGCGAATCTCTCCGCCGGGCCATCCTCGACGCTGCCCGGCCGCTCTTCGTCCAGGAAGGCTACGAGGCTACCTCCATCCGGGCCATCGCGACGAAGGCGGGGTGTTCGCCGGGAATTTTGTATCACTACTTCGCCGATAAGCAATCGATTCTGGCGGAACTGGTGGCGGAAACGTTTGCCATCCTCGGAACCCGGCTCAGCGCCATCCGCCGGGATGATTCTCCCGTGATGGACCGGCTCCGGCGTTGCCTGCGGACCTACATCGCTTTCGGATTGGAGCACCCGCATCACTACACTCTTTTGTTCATGAAACCGCAGAGCTGGGAAGAGAACGAGAAGGTGTTGGAGGTGTTCATGACGCAGGGCATGGACACGTTTGGTTGTCTGCGGGCCCTCAGTACCGAGGCGATGGAGGCGGGTGAACTGCGGCCGGCTATCCGCGACGGCAACGAGCTCGCGCAGTCTTTGTGGGTGGCCGTCCACGGGTTGGTGGCGGCGCAGATCGTCGTCTGTACCTTCCCCTGGGTGGAACAAACCCGCCTGGTAGACCGTTTAGTAGATGTCCTGATCGCAGGCGTGGAGCGTCGCGACTAGGCTTTTTTTTGCACCTTAATTGAACACTGTTCAATCAGGAGAATACAGTTCATATGAGATACATCGCCTGGCAAATGTTAACCGGAGATCGCGCCAAGTATCTGGGCCTGATCTTCGCCATCGCATTCTCCACCTTTCTGATGTCGCATCAAGTCTCCATCTTCTGCGGCTTGATGAACCGAACGGCCTCGCAAATCGACGACGTCCACGACGCCAGCATCTGGGTGATGGACGCCAAGACCCAATACCTGGACGAGGTGAAGGCGCTTACCGATCAGGATCTCTACCGGATTCGGGGCGTTGAGGGGGTGCAATGGGCGGTTCCTCTGTTCAAGGGCACCTCGCGGGCCAAGGCGCCGGACGGGAAGTTCCGCGGCGTGATCCTGATGGGTTTGGATGACGCTTCGCTGGTCGGACTCCCGCGCAGCGTCCGCCTGGGGGATCCGCGGCAACTGCGCGACCCGGAGACGATCGCCATCGACGAGACCGGCTACCGCTTCTTCTTCCCGGGTGAGCCCTATGCGCTGGGGCGGACGCTCGATCTGAACGATCACACGTTGAAGATCGTCGCCATCATCAACTCCTCGGCGCCGTTCGTGAACCTGCCGGTGGTCTACACGAGATACACCCAGGCGCGGGACCTGGTCGGCCGGGAGCGGAATCAGCTCTCCTTCGTGCTGGCGCAGGCGGCGCCGGGCGTGACGGATGCCGAAGTCACCCGGCGGATCACGGAGCGGACCGGCTTAAAGGCGTTGACGGGGAATGCGTTCGGCTGGGAGACCATCTGGTATTACATCCAAAACACCGGCATTCCGATCAATTTCGGCATCACGGTGGTGATCGCGCTCGTCGTGGGCACGGTGGTGGCCGGCCAGACGTTCTACCTGTTCACCGTCGAGAACCTGAAGCAGTTCGGCGCCCTGAAGGCGATCGGCGTCAGCGATTGGCGGATCGTGGGCATGATTCTGATGCAGGCGCTGATTGTCGGCGCGGTGGGCTACGGGCTGGGCATTGCGATGACGGCGGGCTTCTTCGTGGCGACGGCGGATAACCTCGACCTCCGCGGCTTCCGGATGATGCCGGAGATCATGCTCGGCACCGCGGCCGCCGTCTTTCTGATCGTGTTTTTGGCGAGCGCGGTGAGCGTCCGCCGGGTGGTGGTGCTCGAACCGGCCGTGGTTTTCCGAGGATAATGCGATGACACAAACCGCTGTTCACTGCCGCGAACTGTGCAAGACCTTTGGCGCCGGAGAGGATGCCGTGAAGGTGCTGCGCGGCGTCAACTTCGAAGTCCCCCGCGGGGAGATGACCTTTCTCGTCGGCCCCTCCGGCTGCGGGAAGACCACGCTGCTGAGCGTGATTGCGGGGCTGCTGAACCCGAGTCAAGGTCACCTGGAGGTGCTGGGCACGCCTCTCGCGCAACTGAAAGGGGCGAGCGCCGTCGAGTTTCGCCGCAAGAATCTGGGCTTCGTCTTCCAGCAGTTCAACCTGCTGCCGGCGCTGACGGCGGCGGAAAACGCGGCCGTCCCGCTGCTGGCCGCGGGCTGGAAGCGGAGGGCGGCCGTGGAGAAGGCCGAGACGATTCTTAGCGACCTGGGCCTGGCAACTCGCACCCGGGCCCTGCCCAATCAGCTCTCCGGCGGCCAACAGCAGCGGGTGGCGTTTGCCCGCGCGCTGATTCATGAGCCGCAACTCATCGTCTGCGATGAGCCCACCTCCGCGCTCGACGCCGAAACCGGCCATCACGTGATGGAGCTCCTGCGCAAAGCCGCCTTGCGTCCGGACCGCGCCGTCCTGGTCGTCACCCACGATAGCCGAATTTTCCCCTTTGCCGACCGGATCGCTCACATGAACGACGGTCTGGTGGACAAGATCGAAATCAACTCTGGAGTGCTCCCATGCTAGTCCGTTACGGAATGCCTGTCCTTGCGATTTTTGCCCTTGCCTTCGCGGTGATCTCCACCAACCGCGCCACCCCGAACATCGTCCATGCCGAGCCGCCGTTACCCCCGCCGGCGCCGGCCTACGCCAATCAGCTCGGCGCCGTGGGCCTGGTGGAGGCCGCCAGCGAAAACATCGCCGTCAGCGTGCCGGTGCCCGGATTGGTCACCCGCGTGGCCGTGCAGGTGGGGGACACCGTGCAGGCCGGCCAACTGCTCTTCTCTCTCGACGACCGCGACCTGCGCGCGGAGCTGGCCCTGCGCCAGTCGGCGGTGGCCTTGGCGCAGTCGAAGCTTACCAAGCTGGAAGCGTCGCCGCGGCCGGAGGAGATTCCGCCGGCGCAGTCGCGGATCGACGAGGCGAAGGCCCAACTCGAAGACGCCGCTCTGCAGTTGCGGCTCATGGAGTCGGTGAAAGACCCGCGGGCAATTAAGCAGGAGGACCTGTTGCGGCGGCGCCGGGCCGTCGAGAGCGCGGCGGCGCGGGTGCGGCAGGCCGAATCGAGCATGAAGCTGCTGCTGGCGGGCACGTGGAAGCCGGACCTCGAAGTGGCGCGGGCTGAACTGCGGCAGGCGCAGGCGCAGGTGGCACGGATTGAGACCGATCTCGAACGGCTGCGGGTGACCGCGCCGATCAGCGGCAAGATTTTGCAGTGCAAGGTGCGTCCGGGCGAGTATGCGGCCAGCGGGACGCTGCCGCAACCGCTCATCCTGATGGGACGCGTGGACCAATTGCATCTGCGCGCCGATATCGACGAGAAAGAGGCCTGGCGATTCGCGCCCGGCACCGAAGCCACCGCCTCCGTGCGCGGCAACGCCCAGCTGAAGTATGAGCTGACCTTCGTCCGCGTGGAACCGTACGTCGTGCCCAAAAAGAACCTCACGGGCGAAGCGACCGAGCGGGTGGATACCCGGGTACTGCAAGCGATCTATGCGCTGCCGAAAGGGGCGCAGCTCTATCCCGGCCAGCAGATGGATCTCTCCATCCGGGCCCAGGAGGCGGCGCACTAACATGCTGACGCCCCTGATTCTCTTTGCTCTCGCCCTCGATCCGGCAACCTGGTGGACGGTCTATCAGGATCCGGAGCTGAACCGGCTGGTTGAGACCGTGGCCGCGCGCAACCTGGACCTGCGGACGGCCGCGCAGCGGATCGCCGAAGCCCGCGCGGTGACGGGCCAATCCCGCAGCAAGCTTGGCCCGGAGATCAACCTGACCGGCGGCGGCCAGCGGCTCCGCGGCGGCTTCACGCAGGGCGTGGCGCGGATTCCGACGCCGTCGGGTCAACAGCCCACGGGCTCGTTCGTCGCCCCGTTCGAAACGGGCATTCTGCAGGCCGGCCTCGATATGCGGTGGGAGATGGATCTGTTTGGGTCGAACCGCGCGGGCGTCGCGGCGGCCCGGGCGGACGTCCTGGCGGCGGAGGCGCGGCGGGAGGATCTGCTGGTTACCGTGACCGCCGAAGCCGCCCGCTACTACCTGGAACTGCGCGGCATTGAAGAGCGTCTGGCGATTACGCGCCGCAACATCGCGGCCCAGAAAGACCTGCTGGCGCTAACGGAAGACCGCGCCCGCGCGGGCCTCGCCTCGCAACTGGATATCGAACGGCAGCGGACGCTGCTGGCGAACACGGAAGCCGGCGTGCCGCCGCTCGAAAGCGATCTCGCCGCGCACCGGCATCGCCTGGCGCTGTTGACGGAGGACGCGAGTTATCAGGTCGCTCCGGCGCAGGGTCCGGCCATGCCGAGCGTGAACGGCACCTATTCGAGCGAGCTGCTCGAACGGCGGCCGGACGTCCGCGCGGCGGAAGCGCGGCTGACGGCCGCCATGGCCCGGTTGAAACAGGCCCGCACGGACCTCTATCCGAAGATCACGTTGAACGGGTTGCTGGGCCGCCAGGGCACGGCGCTGAGCAACATCTCCTTCGGTGGCGGCAACTTCTTCAATCTGGGTCCGCAGGTGCAGCTGCCGCTCTTCAATAGCGGCAGGATCAGGGCCAACATTGCGACGCAGGAAGCGCGGGTGCAACAGGAGCGTCTCGCCTACCGGCAGGAGATTCTGGCGGCGATCGAAGAGGCCGCGAACGCTTTGGCGGCCGTGCAGCGGCAGCAGGAGCGGGAGGGGAAACTGGCCGAAGCGGTGGATTCCGCGCGGCGTTCGCTTGATCTCGCCGCGGACCTGCAACGGGCGGGCTTAACCGATTTTCTGGCGGTGCTCGACGCCGAGCGGGCGACCCTCGACGCCGAGTATCAGCGCTCGACGGCGCGGACGCAGGCTTTTGTGGAATCCGTGGCGTTGTTCAAGGCCTTGGCCGGCGGCTGGCCCCAGCCGTAACCGGCATTACTTCTGCGGGGTTAGGCCCTCGTCCGGGCCCAACCCCTTGCTCAGCCAGCCGGGGTACCAGCGGAAGACGTTGCCGGTGAGACTGCCGATGAAGATCAAATTGTCCGGCGTAACGCAAATCCAGTGGCCGGGCGACTCCATGGCGCCGAGGATCTTGCCGTTCTTCCGGTCGACGCGCATGATGCGCCCGGCCAGTGTGTCGTAGGTCAGGTTCTCGATGTTGTCCCGATGGGTGATCACCCACACCTCATCTTTCGGGGTGATAAAGATCCCCTGAGTGGCGCCGAGATGCTTCCACATGCGGCGAAACTTGCCGTCCGCCGAGAAGATCTGAATCCGGTTGTTCTCGCGGTCGCTGACGTAGACATCGCCGGCGCTATCGACGGCCAGGTTGTGCACGGTGTTGAACTGTCCCGGTCCCTTGCCCGGCGTTCCCCAGGTGAGTTCGTACCTCCCGTCGTAGGAGAACCGGACCACGCGGGCGTTGCCGTACCCATCGCTAACGTAAACATGGCGTCCGTCCGGGGAGAAGGCGACATCGGTGGGCCGGTTGAAGGTTTCGGGGGTTGTGCCCGGCAGCTTCTTCTTGCCGAGGGTCAGCTCCAACTGGCCGTCCCGTGAGAAGCGCATCACTTGGTGGTCGCCGTTATCCGTCACCCAGATCTTGCCGCGCGGGTCCACCCGCAGCCCGTGGGGATTGCCGAACATTCCTTTGCCCCAGGAACGCAGATACTTGCCCTTGGCGTCGAAGACGACGATTGGGTCGGCTTTCTTGCCGCGCTGGTAGACATAGACCTCGCCGGCCGCATCGACGGCAACGGCGGAAACGCGGCCGAACTTCCAACCCTCGGGCATGGTGTCCGGCTCTTCGCCGAAACGGATGCCGACACGGTACTCGAGCCTGCCGCCTTCGTGGGGATACCAGCCGGCCGGCTGCTGTGCGTTTGCGAACCAAACGGGCAGGAGGAGCCAGGCAGGTGACAGTTTCATGGGCCGTATCATACGCCCAGCCGCCGGGTGGGGCAATCGGGCTAGCTCTGGGACTTGCGATAGTCGTCGGTTAGCATGCCGGCGAAGCCCCAGTTTTCGTCGGCGATCTCTTGAATCACAATGTGGGTGTGCTCGGGCCGCTTATTGAGCACGCGAACCAACGTATCAGTGAACTCGGAGACGATCTGGGCCTTCTGCTCCCGGGTGGCGCCTTGGGTAATCTGCAGGTTGATGTACGGCATCTCCTGATGATCGCAAAGCCACTGAGTCCGAGGTGGGTTGCAGGGCCTCCAGCAGATTCAACAGGTCCTCGGCGCGGAACGGCTTGGCGAGAAAGTGATTCATGCCGGCCTCTTGACAGCGGTTTCGGTCCTCGGCCAACGCCCCGGCGGTAAGCGCTACGATGGGCACACTACCGGCCGATCCATCCAAGGCGCGGATCCGCTGGGCGGCGGTGAATCCATCCATCACTGGCATGTGGCAATCCATCAGAACCACGTCGAATTCGCCCTGTTGCAGACACTCGACCGCTAGCGCGCCATTCTCGACGACGGTGTACGAGCAGCCGGTGCGCTTCAGGATGCCGGTCACCACCTTCTGATTCACCCGGTTGTCTTCGGCCAACAGAACGCGCAGGCCTGGCAAATTTGCTGGAATGGGGACAAACTCGCTCTGGCGGACCAACGCACCGGGTCCCAGGATCGTCGCCGACCGGCTGAGCCGCAGGCGCTCCAAGGTCTCCATCAGCTCCCGCTGCCGCACCGGCTGCCGGAGCCAGGCCTGGAATCCCAGCCGCTCGGCCTCCGGCCCCACCCGGGGACTCGGATCCCGGCTCAACAACAACCGTCGCGCGCTCCGCAGTCCCGGCGCGGGAATCACCGGCAGGTCGGCAAGCCACAGTTCGGGGGCGACGTCGGTGACGGCCCCGCCGTGCGCCGTCAGCCACCGCTCCACCATCTTCCGCAGGCGCGGCGCTTCGATGTCCCACCACACCCGCACCCCGGGCAACCGGGGCACAAATTCCGTTCGCTTCGCCCGGTCGAGCTCGAGACGAACGAGAAACCAGAAGACAGACCCGGTGCCCGGGGTACTGCGAACGCCAATCTCGCCACCCATCGCATCGACGATCTTTTTTGAAAGCGCAAGCCCCAGACCGGTGCCGCCGAATTGCCGCTGCGTTCCCGGTTCGGCCTGCTCAAACGGTTGGAACAGCCGGGCGGCTTGCGCGTTGGTCATGCCGATGCCGGAGTCCTCCACCTCCACGAGAAACTCGCAGAAGAGCTCGTTCGGCATCCCCGTCACGCGAACTTCGACGAATCCGGCTTCGGTAAACTTCAGAGCATTCCCCACCAGGTTTAAGACCACTTGGCGGAGGCGCCCCGCGTCGCCGAAGTAGTGGGCCGGCAAGTTGGGTGGAAAGTCGAACAAAAACTCCCGGTCCTTGGTGCGGGCGATCGGAGCCAGCAGGTCCATCACCTCTTCGAAAACCGCCGGCAGATCGAAGCTCTCTCTCGCCAGCTCGAGTTTGCCCGCCTCAATCCGGCTCAGATCGAGAATATCGTTCAGAATCGTGAGCAGCGACTCCGCGGAGTGCTGAATGGTACAAGCCTGGTCGCGCTGCTCCAAACTGAGCGGGGTTTCCAGCAACAGACGCGTCATGCCCAGGATGCCATTCATCGGCGTCCGAATCTCGTGGCTCATGTTGGCGAGGAAAATACTCTTGGCCAAGGCGCTCGACTCGGCCGCCAGACGAGCCCGCTCCATCTCCTGCTGCAGGCGAATGCGTTGCGTGATGTCCCGGCCAATCGCCTGGAGGCCGGTTTGAAATCCCCCATCTTCCAGCATCCGGCAGTTCAATTCGAGAGTCACCGGCTCGCCCTCGGGTCCAATCAGATCCCGCTCCACGCGGATGGCGCCCAATTGCCGGACCTCGTCCAGGATGTCAAAGTACCAACCGGGGTCGTCGGTGGAGAAGAGCTCTTCCACAAACTGGTTCTCGAGTCCGGCTCCGCTCCGGTCGAGCAACTGGTTGGCGGCCCGGTTGGCGGTCACCAGCCGCCCATCGAGATTCATCTGCAGAATCACGTCGCTCGCGTTGGTAAATAGCTCCCCATACCGTTCGCGCGAATGCCGTTCCGCCGCGAGAGCATCCTCAAGCAGCCGGGTCTGCTGCAAAAGATGTTGGCGCAGCCGCCGGTACATCACTCCACCCCCAACCAGGAGGAGTAAGCCCGCCACCAGAATCAACTCGATAGCCAGAGAACCTATCACTCAAAGTGGGTATCGGCTAACGGCGGGGAACTATTAGAAAAACAAAAGCCTAAGGCTCATTAACGTTACTTACTTCCCCGGAAAGCCGGGAGGCCAGCGGGCTCGTCTGTCCGGCATACTTGTTCCCCGGCTTGGAGCGATACGGCACCGAGACGGGCGTCGTCAACTGCTCAAAGGTAAACGAACAGATCCGCATACCCGGATACAGCGCCACCGGAACCCGGCCCAAATTCGATAACTCGAGCGTGGCTTTTCCGGTCCAACCCGGATCGAAAAGTCCAGCGGTGCCGTGTACGATGATGCCAATCCGGCCTAAACTCGACCGTCCTTCCAGGCGCCCGAGAACATCATCGGCCAAGTCGAGCCGCTCTTCGGTAATCGCCAGACAGAAGTCGCGCGGTTGCAGAATAAACGGTTCCCCGGGCGGCACGATGATCGTGCGCATCATGTCCTGGATCGCGCCCCGATCGCGAGGATCGATAAAGGCGAACCGGGAATGCTCAAACACGCTGAATTCGTTGCCGAGACGAAAATCCACCGAGCAGGAGCCATATTGCTCCGCTGGCAACTCCGGTTCAATCCGGATTTTGCCCTCCGCCATATAGCGCTTAATATCAACGTCCGAAAGGACCATGGAAATGCCGGAGGATTTTGGTGGACGACATGGGACTCGAACCCACGACCCCCACGATGCGAACGTGGTGCTCTCCCAACTGAGCTAGTCGCCCACGCGACTTTTACCAGTATACAAAAGAGAAGGCCGTCGTGGGCACGCTACAATGAACTTTTCTGATGGCTGACAACATCCTCTCCAAAATGCGGGCCGAATGGGACGCCCGCGCTCGCGAAAACGCCCGCTACTACGTCAATACCGCCAACCAGAATTGGACCGACGACGAGTTTTTCCAGTCCGGTGAGCGCACCGTGGCCGAAGAAATCCTCACGGACATGACCAATATCTGCCAGGGTAAAGACCCCAAAGCGATGCGCGTGCTCGAAATCGGGTGCGGCGCCGCCCGCGTCACCCGCGCCCTCGCGGGCCTCTTTGGCGAGGTCCACGCCGTCGATATCAGCCCGGAGATGGTCGCCCAAGCCACCGCGGCGCTCGCCGGCTTCCCCCACGCTCACGTCTACCAGAACAACGGCACCGATCTCAGCGTGATCCCGGCCGCCGACTTCGACTTCGCTTTCTCCACCATCGTCTTTCAACACATCCCCAGCCGCGAAGTGATTGAAAACTATGTCCGGGATGTCTCCCGGCTTCTCCGCCCCGGCGCACTCTTTAAGTTCCAGGTCCAAGGCGACGTTACCATTAGCAGCACCCCGGATGACACCTGGCTGGGCGTACCCTTCTCGCAGGAACAGGCGCTGGCCATGGCGGAGCGCTGCGGATTCGAAATGCGCTATAACCACGGCGCCGGCCAGCAATACTTCTGGCTCTGGTTCTTTAAGCGCTAGCCGCCGCCTTCCCGCCGACTCTCCCAGTATCGCCGCATCCGCTCGGAAACCTGTTTCCGCTCCTCTTCGTTCATCGACTTTCGACCCCGGCGGCGCACCGGAGCCTCGAGCGCGCGGCTCTGATTTTCCAGTGCCGCAATGGCTTGGTCGAGGCGCCGTTTCTCCTCATAGAGCTCTTGAATTGCTTGGTATAAGTCCATCAGGGTCCACCGCTATCGAGGCAGTTCCCTTGCAGGATAACCCGGCTTAATTCAATTTACATGGAGGGAAAGTACTTCTTCCGGAAGGAGTTAGTACTAAACGGGTGGGGTAATTCACCGCACCAGGAACGGCCAGGTCGGCACGAGTTTATAGCCATACTGCGACATTGCCACCCAGAAAAGTCCCGCGATAACGGCTAATAGGGAGGCGACAATCACCAACACCGAAGCCCACGGGAAGCTCTCGTCGTTGCGGCGAAGTTCGAGCAGGTAGCTTGCGAACACCCCGATGAAGTACAGGAACACCATCGGCACCGAGAAGATCATCAAGTTAAAGATGTCCGGCGTTGGGGTGACCACTGCCGCCAGGATGACGATGATCAGAATGGCGTACCGCGAGTTCTCGAGTAGGAACTTGGCCGTTGTAATCCGCAGGAACGTCAGGAAAAATACGGCCACCGGCATTTCAAATACCAGGCCGATGCCCAGCGAGACGTTCACGAACAGGTCGAAGTAATCAACCAGGTTAATCGCCGGCTCTACGTTGATGTCCTTGCCTAAGCCGAGCAGGAACTCGAGGCCGAACCGAAACGCCACAAAGTAGGCAAACAAACCGCCCATCACGAACAGACCAGCCGTACACAGGATAAACGGCGCGGCAAATCGCCGTTCTTTCTTATAGAGACCCGGCGCAATAAACGACCAGACCTGATAAAGGATCCAAGGCGAGGAAAGGAACGTCGCGGTGAGCAGCGGGACCTTCATCCAGATCACCGTAAAGGCGTCCGTCGGGCTCAACTGCTTCAGGGTAGGAGCGTAACCCAACCGCGCCAACGCCTCGGCGGCCGGGTCCGAGATCGCTTTCCAGATCTCGTTGGCGAAAATCATCGACAGCAGGAACGCAACGCCCACCCCGCCCAACGCCTTGATCAACCGGCTCCGCAGCTCTTCGAGGTGTTCGAGGAAGCTCATCCGCAGCATGCCGTCGTCCTCTTCGTCCTCCTCGTCGGGAGTTGAAGAGGGAGGAGGCGTGGCGCCGCCGCCCGCGGAGGCGGGTACCAGCGGGGCGGCTACGGCCGTGGTCGTCGCGGGCACGTTGTCGACCTGCGAATATGGGTCGTCGTAGGTGTAACCGTCGTAGTAATGCGAATCGTGGTCCGCATCCGTCGTCTGCTCGTGCGAGACGTGGGTCACTTCGGACGCAGAGGGGTCCTCGCCGGTCTTCGCGACCGCCGTGCTTTCCGGTTCTACCGGCACAAGTTCACTTTCGGGGACGGGCCCCTTCTGCTCTTCCGATGACATAAGGTACGGTTTGGATTAACTAGCCACTGAGTTTTGCGACACGGTGCCTTCGGCCGCTTTCACCACCAACGGAGACGGCGTCTCCGGGATGGCTTCGGCAGCAATGTCGCCTGGCGTCTCAACTACTGTGGTCTGTTCAGCGCCCTGAGGTGCGGATGCGCTTACCGTGGATGAAGAGGTTGCGGTTGAATCTGTCAACTGCGGGGTCGATTCCCCGTAGTCGTAATAAGACGAGTCGTCGTAGTTCGTGATCTCGTTCTGGAACTCACGCGTTACATCCCGGAGCTCATTCAGCTCCTTCATCGATCCGTTATCCCGCTCCAAGGAGTTCATTTCGCGCTCGAACGTGGACCGTAACTCCGACGATGCCCGCCGGAATTCGCCCATCGCTCTGGCTACTGTCCTGCCCAATTCCGGTAACTTTTTAGGACCGAAAACCAGCAGGGCCAGAATGAAAATCAGGATCATCTCCTGAGTGCCGAGCGAGCCCATGGATTGGTGTTACCTCCTTTGCAGAATGAGAATTCTGCTTCAGTCTATCACAGGGTATCCTGGAGCCGATGCTCTACGCGGCCATCGACCTGGGCGGAACCAAGATCGCCGGAGCCCTCGGAACGTCCGATGGCGACCTGCTCGCCGAGCAGACTATCCCCACCGAGGCCGCCGCCGGGCCCGACCAGGTCATCGGCCGGATTGCCGCCCTCGTCCGCTCGCTCGGCGGCGCCCCGGCCGCCCTCGGCATCGGCGTGCCGGGTCTCGTCGACCGCGCCACCGGCCAAACCCTCTTCCTGCCCAACCTCGCCACCCAGTGGCGCGGCGTCCCCCTGGCCGCCCGGCTCACCGCCGAACTCGGCATCCCCGTCCGCATTCTGAACGACGCCCGCGCCGCCACCCTCGGCGAGTTTCGTTTCGGCCACTCCGCCCCCAACATGCTCCTCTACACCCTGGGCACCGGCGTCGGCGGCGGGGTGGTCGTCGATGGCCGCCTCCGCCTCGGCCCCTTCGGCGCAGCCGGCGAACTCGGCCACCAGACGATGGAACCGAACGGCGAACTCTGCAACTGCGGCAGCCGCGGGTGCCTCGAAACCCTCGTTAGTGGTCCCGCGCTCGCCCGCGCCGGCACCGCCCTGCTCGGCCAGCCGGTCACCGTCGCCGAAATGGCGGAGCTGCCGGAGTGCCGGCCGCTGTTCACCCGCGCCGGCGAGTATCTCGGCATCGCCGTGGCCAATATGATCAGCGCCCTCCATCCGGACCTCGTCGTCTTCGGCGGCGGCCTCTCCACGCTCGGCGACCTTCTCCTCGGTCCCGTTCCGCCCACGGTCGCTGCCCGCGTCCGCATGTTTTCTCCCGCCGCCGTTCGCCTGGAACGCTCGGCGCTCGGGGAGAAAGCCGGCGTTCTCGGCGCCCTCGCCCTCGCTTCGCTAGACTTGACCTAAGCGCATATGTCTGACTTTACTTACCTTGATGTCGCCAAGATGATCGATCATTCGCTCCTGAATCCAACGCTTACCGCCGCGGATCTCGAGCAGGGCATTCAACTCGCCAAGGACTATGACGTCGCCAGCGTTTGTATCCTTCCTTATGCGCTCAAGCGCTGCGCCGAGTTGCTCCAGGGCACGGCCGTCAAGGCCAGCACCACCATCGGCTTCCCCCACGGCGGCCACACCACCGCCATCAAGCTGGCCGAAACGAAGCAGGCCCTCGCCGACGGCGGCGAAGAGCTCGACATGGTCGTCAACATCAGCCAGGTGCTCTCCGGCAACTGGGACTATGTCGCCACCGATATCCGCGCCGTCGTCGAAACGACCCACGCCGCCGGCCAGAAGGTGAAGGTGATCTTTGAAAACGCCTACCTCAACGACGAGCAGAAGATCCGCCTCTGTGGAATCTGCAGCGAGATCGGCGCCGACTGGGTGAAGACCTCCACCGGTTACGCCCCCTCCGGCGCCACGCACGCCGACCTCATCCTGATGCGCCAACACGCCGCGCCCCACATTCAAGTGAAGGCCGCCGGCGGTGTCCGCGATCTCGACGCCCTGCTCGCCGTCCGCGCCCTCGGCGTCACCCGTTGCGGCGCCACCCGCACGGCCACGATGATGGACGACGCCCGTGTCCGTCTCGGCCTCCCGCCCATTGTGACGACGAAGGCCGAGGTCGCCGGTTACTGATGCGCGTCGATTCCGTCCAGACCGGAAAGGTGCAGGACCTCGGCGATTGGACGACGGCGACCTACAAGTATCCGGTTGCCGGACCGGTTTTCGTCCACCGTCTCGGCGTCACCGGTGACGAGTTCGCCAACACCAAGAACCACGGCGGCGTCGATAAAGCCGTCCTCGCCGCCGCCGCCGGGCAGTATCCGCTCTGGCGGCAGGAGACCGACAATCCGGACTGGTCCGGCGGCGCGCTCGGCGAAAATTTGACGATCGCCGAACTCGACGAAACCGTGGTTTGCGTCGGGGACACCTGGCGGATTGGCGAGACGCTAACCCTCGAGATCAGCCAACCCCGCCAGCCCTGTTGGAAACAGGCCAAGCGCTGGGGGATCCCGGACCTGGTCGTGCGGATGATCGAAACCGGCCGCACCGGCTGGTACCACCGGGTTCTCGTCGAAGGCCCCGCCGCGGCTGGCGATGCGCTGACGTTGCTCGCCCGGCCGCACCCGGCTTGGACGGTCGCCCGCGCCAACCACGTGATGCACGCTGAAAAGACCAATGCGGATGCGGCGCGCGCGTTGTGGGAGCTTCCCGAACTCTCGGCGAGTTGGAAGCACGAACTCGCGCGCCGCTTCTGACTACTGGTTCACGCCGCTCGCCAGGAACCCGCCGTCCACGGCGATGCACTGGCCCGTGATGTAGCTGGCCGCGTCGGACGCGAGCAGCAGTGCCGCGCCCAGCAGCTCCTGCCGCTGACCAAAGCGCTTCATCGGCGTCCGCATCAGGAACTCCTTGCCGCGTTCGGTGCCATCGAGCAACGCCGCGTTGAGCTCCGTGCGGAAGACGCCCGGCGCGATCGCGTTCACGTTGATGCCTTCCTTGGCCCACTCGACGGCCAGCTGCCGCGTCAACTGCAACACAGCGGCCTTCGAAGTCGCATAGGCCGTCACTTCGAGCAACCCGACGTAAGAGCTGAGCGAAGCGATGTTGATGACGCGGCCCGCGCCGTGCGCCTTCAGCGCCTCATAGAAGCTTTGGCAGGCCCGCAGGGTGCCGGTGACGTTGACGTCCATCAGCCGGTTCCATTCGGCCTCTTCCACCTGCGCGGTCTTCTTCCGGAAGGTCATTCCCGCGACGTTGAGCAGGATGTCCACGCGGCCAAACTTCGCGAGCACCGCATCGCGCAGCGAGTCGATCGACTCCCGCTTCTGCACGTCGCAAGCCTGCCGCAGCGTCTTGCCGCCGAGCGCTTCAATCTGGTCGCAGACTGCCTGCAGTTCGGCCTCGCGCCGGCCCGTCGGCACCACGGTCGCCCCGGCCTCGGCCAAGCCCACTGCCAGCACCGCGCCGATCCCCGACGTCCCGCCCATTACGACCGCCACGCGGCCCGTCAAATCCATGAAATTCTTTGCCATAACTCTCCCAGCAGTATATCGCTTGACTCCCGGCCCGACCTGCCCTAGACTTCTACCCTAGAGACATAGGAGAATGCCACCACTTGAACTCCTGATTCTAAAAACACTCGCCCGTACGCCCAACCACGGCTTCGGCATCACGCTGCACATCCAGGAAGCCTCCTCCGGCCTGCTTTCGGTGGAGGAAGGCTCGCTCTATCCCGCCCTCCATCGCCTGGAGCGCGAGGGGCTGCTTTCGAGCGAATGGGGCGTCACTCCGAACGCCCGCAAAGCCAAGTTCTACAAGCTCACCCCCGCCGGCCGCAAGCGCCTCGTGCAGGCCGAAGAGGCTTGGCTCCAAACCGCCAAAGGCGTTTCGAAACTCCTGAGGTTCGCCCAATGAGCAAACACGAAGACGATTGGCAGGAAGAGCTCGAATCCCATCTCGCCCTCCGCGCCGACCACGGCGCAACGCCCGCCGAAGCCCGCCGCCGCTTCGGCAACCGCCTGCAGATCTCGGAAGCTGTCCGCGCCGTCCACGTCCCGGTCTACCTCGATCACCTTCAGCAGGACCTCCGCTACGCCCTCCGCGGCCTCCGCCACTCCCCCTTATTCACCGCCGCCGCCCTGCTCACCTTGGCGCTTGGCCTCGGCGCCTCCACCGCCGTCTTCTCCGTCGTCGACCGCATCCTCTTCCGGCCCCTCCCTTACGCCGAACCGGACCGCCTCGTCTGGCTCGGCATGGCCGCGCCTATCGATCCCAACGAATTTCTCCTCAGCCCGGACTACCTCGCCTGGCGCAAAACCCAAACTGTCCTGACTCACCTGACCGCCACCCGCGGCAACACCGATTGCGACGTCACGAGCGGTGATCCCGTGCGCTACCGCTGCGCCCAAGTGGACGACAACTTCCTGACTACGCTCGGCGTCCGCCCCCTGCTCGGTCGAGACCTGCAGGAGTCCGATGGCGCCGACACCGCCCTGATCTCGCACCGCCTTTGGCTCTCCCGCTATGGCGCCAACCCCGCCCTGCTCAACCAGACGATCGAGATCAACCGCCAACCGGTCCGCATCGTCGGCGTCCTGCCTCCCGGCTTTGAACTCCCCACATTGCAGCCCTTCGATCTCCTCCAGCGGATGACGATCCGCCAGACCGCGCCGGGCCGGCCCAGGTTCTTCCTCACCGCCTTTGGCCGCCTCCGTCCCGGCCAGACCGCCGCCCAAGCGCGAGACCAGTTCCAGCCCCTCTTCGCCGAGGCGCTCAAATCCGTTCCGCCCGACTTCCGCAACGAGGTCGCCCTGAAAGTCCACTCGCTGCGCGACCGCCAAACGCGGGACTCGCGCCGCTCCGCCCTCCTGCTCCTCGGCGCCGTCGCGCTGATGCTGCTCATCGCCTGCGCCAACGTCGCCAACCTGCTGCTCGCCCGCGCCCATGCCCGCCAGCGCGAATGGTCCATCCGCCAAGCCATCGGCGCCAGCCACGGCCGACTCCTGCGCCAGTCGATTACGGAAAGCCTGCTCCTTGCCAGCTTGGGTGCCGCCGCCGGGCTGCTCGTCGCACGCTCTCTGCTGGCCGTCTTCGTGCACTTCGCCCCCGACGGAATCCCACGCCTGGCCCAAGCCACGATCGACCTCCGAGTGCTCCTCATCGCCATCGCTATCACCATCGGCTGCAGCCTGCTGTTCGGCCTCGCCCCACTTCTGCTCCGGCGCGGCCAGTGGTTCCGCTCTGGCCTCGTGGTCGCTCAGATCGCGGTGACGGTGGTCCTGCTCGCCTCGGCCGTGAACCTGCTGCAGTCGCTCCTCGTGCAACTGCAAACCCCGCTGGGGCTCCGCCCGGACGGCCTGCTGGTGGCGGAAGTCGGCCTCCATCGGGATCGTTACCCGCAACCCGAGCAACAGCTTCAATTCTTTGAAGCCCTCGAGGAGCGCCTAGCGGCCATTCCCGGGGTGCAAGCCGTTGCTCTCGCCGATGCACTGCCGCCGCACGGCCGGATCATGACCACCATCTTCTCTACCCTTCAAGTGGAAGGCCGACCCGCCAATACCGGCGCTCCCACCGGCGGCATGGTGGTCCACCGCCAGATCACGCCGCACTACTTCTCCATCCTCGGCATCCCCATCGTCCGCGGCCGCGCCTTCACCGAAGAAGACCGGCGCGGCCCAGAGGATCTCGTAATCATCAGCGAATCCCTCGCCCGCCGCCTCTTTCCCCAGCAGAACCCCATCGGCCAACGGATGCGCGCTTTTGACGGGCCTTTCCGTCCCATCCTCGGCGTCGCCGCCGATGTGCGCAACGCCGGACTGACCGGAAAGGACGACCCGGAATACTACGAACTCCGCCGCCACCATCCCTCCGCGGGCCGTGGCCACTCACAGATCCTGATTCAATCTACCGCCGACCCCGCCAAACTCACTGCCGCCGTCCGCAACGAACTCCGGCAGCTCGATCCGCATCTCCCAGCCGAAATCTACCCGCTCGCCCGCAAGGTCGACGCCCTCACCGCCCAGCCCCGCTTCCAGTCGGCCCTGCTGAGCGGCTTCGCCCTCTCTGGCCTTATCCTCGCCGCCATCGGGCTCTACGGCGTCCTCGCCTTTCTCGTCGCCCGGCGCGCCCGGGAGATCGCCGTTCGCATGGCCCTGGGCGCCACCCCAGCTCAGGTTCGCGGCCTCGTCCTCCGTCAGGCCCTGCTCTGGACCTCCCTCGGCCTCGGCCTTGGCTCCGCGGCCGCCGTCGCGCTTAACCTCCAGCAAAGCCTGGCCCTCACGGCTGCCGTGCTCGCCTTGGCCGCCCTGTTCGCCGCTTGGTGGCCCAGTGCTCGCGCCGCCCGAGTGGACCCGGCGACGGCCCTCCGTTGGGAGTAACGGCTCTCCAAGCGCCGGGTATATTCTATTTAATATGGAACAGAACCCTCGCCGTGATTTCTTGAAGTCCGGAGCCCTCATCCTCGGCGCCCCCGCCGTCCTCTCCGCCCTGCAAGGCGGCAAGTCCATCAAAGTAGGTCTCGTCGGCTGCGGCGGACGCGGCACCGGCGCCGCCGCCCAGGCCCTCAAAGCCGATGACTTCGCCAACCTCACCGTCATGGCCGACGTGTTCCAGGAACGCATCGACGAATCCGTCGACCGCCTCAAGAAAATCCACGGCGACAAGGTCAAAGTCGAAAAGGCCAACATGTTCGTCGGCCTCGACGCCTACGAAAAACTCATCAACTCCGACGTCGACGTCGTCCTCCTCGCCACCCCTCCCGGCTTCCGCCCCGCCCAGCTCCGCTACGCCATCGAAAAGGGCAAGCACGTCTTCTGCGAAAAACCCATGGCCGTGGACGTCCCCGGCATCCGCCACGTCATGGAAACCGCCAAGATGGCCAAGGATAAGAACCTCTCCCTCGTGGCCGGCTTCTGCTGGCGGTATTCGAACTACATCGTCGAAACCTTCAACAAGATCAAGGGCGGCGCCATCGGCGACATCGTCTCCTACTACGGCACCTACTACACCAATCCCGTCAAGCCCATGCCCCCGGCCGACACCCGGCCCGCCGGCATGTCCGACGTCGAATGGCAGATCCGCAACTGGTACAACTTCCAGTGGCTCTGCGGCGATTCCCTCGTCGAACAGGCCATCCACACCGTCGACAAAGTCGCCTGGGCCTTCAACGATCAGCCCCCCGTCTCCTGCGTCGCCACCGGCGGCCGCCAGATTCCCGCCGAAGGCGGCAACATCTACGACCACTTCTCGGTCAACTACCTCTATCCCAACAACGTCCGCGCCTTCGTCTCCAACCGCCAGATGGAAGGCTGCTACAACGAAAACGCCGACTACATCATGGGCACCAAAGGCCAGGCCATCATCGGCCGCGGCCCGAACCCCCGCATCGTCGGCGAAAACCCCTGGACCTTCTCCGGCCAGAAGTACGACATGTACCAGAAGGAACACGACGACCTGTTCGCCGGCATCCGCAAAGGCGCCCCGCTCAACGACGGCGAACGCATGTGCACGTCGACCCTCCTCGGCATCATGGGCCGCATGGCCGCTTACACCGGCCAGCAGATCACCTGGGAGCAGGTGATGAACTCCCAGCACCGCATCTTCCCGGACAAGGTGGAATGGTCCGGCACCGTGCAGAACGAACCCATGCCGCTCCCCGGCCGCACCAAGTTCCTCTAATGCGACTGAGTCTCTTCTTTCTCCCGCTCCTCGCCCTGGCGCAGACGCCCGAGTTCGGCCAGGTTCTGGAGCAGCAGTGCCTCTCCTGCCACGGCGCCGAACGCGGCCTCTCCGGCCTCCGGCTCCACACCCGCGCCGCCGCCCTCAAAGGCGGTACGCGCGGGCCGGCGCTCGTCCCTGGCGACCCCGCCAAGTCGCTTCTCTATACGACCACCGAACTCGCCCCCGGCACCTCGATGGCCATGCCGCCGGGCGGCCAGCAGATCCCGGCCGGCCAGCGCGCCATCCTCAAAGCCTGGATCGCCGCCGGTGCCCCGTGGCCCGAGAACCTCACGCTGAAGCTCCCGGTGCCGAAGATCAAGGACGACCAGGCCCTCGTCGCCCGCATCCACCCGAAAATGGAGCAGGCTACCGAGCTCACGCCCTATAAACGCACCATCCCGAACTCGACCGTCGAGTTCGAAATGGTCCCCGTCCCCGGCGATTCGAAGGTCGCGCCGTTCTGGATGGGCGCGAAGGAAGTCACCTGGGACGAGTACCGCCTCTTCATGTTCCAGAACCTCGCCAACGAGGTCCGCGGCGCCAACCCCGTCGTCGAAGCCATCTCCCGGCCCACCAAGCCCTACGTCGAAATGTCGTTCGGCATGGGCATCAACGGCTACCCGGCGATCTCCATGACCCAGCACGCGGCCAACAAGTACGCGCAGTGGCTCTCGGCCAAGACCGGCCAGTTCTACCGCCTGCCCACGGAAGCCGAATGGGAATACGCCTGCCGCCTCGGCGAAACCGAAGCGACGCCCATAAACGAGCGTTCCTGGTACACCGACAACGCGCCCGAGAAGTACGAGCAGGTCGGCAAGAAGAACCCGAACAAGCTCGGCATCTTCGACATGCTCGGCAACGTGGCGGAATGGACCCTCGATCAGTACGACGAGAAGGCCTACGGCAAGCCGCTCCCGCCCGAAGGCTACATCCCGTCCACCAAGCCGTATCCGCATGTCGCCAAGGGCGGCGCCTGGTCCGACCCGGCCGAAAAGCTCGGCTGCGGCCAGCGCATCTGGTCCGACCCCCAGTGGAAGATGCAGGATCCGCAACTGCCCAAGTCCATCTGGTATCTCACGGACGCGCAGTTCCTGGGCTTCCGCCTCGTCCGTCCGTTGAAGGTTCCCAGTGCTGCGCAGATGTTTCGTTATTGGAATAACGGCGTCGAGCGCGAGTAGCGCCGCCCCGGCGCTCGAACGGTTCGAAGCGGTGGAGCCGCATCTCGGCACCCTCGTCGGCATCACGGCGTACGCCCGGAATGTCGACGAGGCCCGCGCCGCCTTCCGCCGCGCCTGGGCCCGCATCGCGGCGCTGAACCAGATCCTCTCGGACTACCTGCCCAACTCCGAACTCAACCAGATCTCGACGACACCCCGCCCGATCTCCCCCGAACTCGCCCTCGTCCTCCGCACCGCCCAGGAAATTGCGGAACGAACCCAAGGCGCTTTCGATATCACTGCCGGCGCGCTCATCCGCCACTGGCGGAAAACCAAAACGTTCCCTCCGGCCCACCTGCCCTCCGGCTACCAGCACCTCCATCTCCAAGGCAACATGGCCTGGCTCGATGATCCCGGCATCCGCCTCGACGTGGGCGGCCTCGGCAAGGGCTACATTGCCGACGAGGCGCTCCGAGCCCTCGGCCTCCCCCGCGCGTTGATCGCCATCAGCGGCGACATCGTCTGCGGCGCCCCGCCCCCCGGCCAGCGCGGTTGGCGCGTCCAGGCCGCGGGCCGCGTGTTCACGCTCAAGCACGCCGCCGTCTCCACCGCCGGCGACGCCGAGCAGTACACGATCATCGACGGCCAGCGCTACTCCCACATTCTCGACCCCCGCACCCGCCGGCCTCTCTCCACGCCCCGTCAAGTCACCGTCATCGCCCCCACCGGCCTCCTCGCCGACGCCCTCGATACCGCCATCTGCGTTACGGGCGACCCCCGCCTTACCCGCCATTACCGCCACACCCGTGCTTTCATTCGGTCGTAATCGGCATTTCAACCGATCCTAATGCGTGCGTAACCCCGGGCCGCTATCCTCGCCGCATGAATTCTCTGTGGAATCGTCTTTTCCTGCTGGCTGCCCTGCCGGTGTCCCTCCTGGCCCAAGGCTCCACCGGCTCCGTCACTGGCCTCGTTCTGGACCCCTCCAGCTCCGCCGTCGCCAACGCCGCCGTACTCCTCAAGAACACCGCCACCAACGACGAACTCCGCACCACTACCACCTCCGCCGGCGTCTTTTCCTTCCCTAGCGTCCGCATTGGCGCCTACTCTCTTACCATCGAAGCGGCCGGCTTCCGCCGTTCCCTCCTCGAAGACCTGCGCGTCGAAACGGCTTCCGTCACCCGCCTCAACGTCTCCCTCCAAGTTGGCGCCGTCACCGAAAGTGTGTCGGTCACTGCCGAACTCCCCCTTCTCCAGACGGAGACCTCCTCGCTCGGAACCGTCGTCAATCGCTCCCTTCTTGACAAGGTGCCCTTCCAACTTTCCGGCACCAATCGCGACGTTCTCTCCTTCATTCGTCTGGTGCCCGGCGTCGGCGGAAACGTCGGCAACTTCAACGTCATCATCACGGGCGGCCGCCAGCACACCACCGAGGTGCTCGTCGATGGCGTCACTAACAACTACCGCGGCGGCATCGCCTCGCCCTTCTCCATCCGCCCTTCGATGACCAGTGTCAGCGAGTTCCGCGTCGAAACGGCCATCGCTCCCGCCGAGTTCGGCCGCACCTCCTCCGGCGTCGTCATCATGACCACCAAGTCCGGCACCAACGAGTTCCACGGCAACGCCGAATTTCTTCTCCGCAACAACGTCTTTGACGCGCGCCGCTTCAATGCCCGCATCGCGGACATCACGCGCCAAGGCGAAGGCGCCCTCAACCTCGGCGGCCCCGTATTGATCCCGAAACTCTACAACGGCAAGAATCGTACCTTCTTCTTCACGGACCTCACCGTCTTCCGCCGCATCAACGAACCCCAGGGCGTCACCCGCACTATCGCCACCGCCCCCATGCGTACCGGCGATTTCAGCGCCTTCGCCCAGCCCATCTTCGATCCCGCCACCGGCGGCGCCGGCCAAGCCCGCCTCCAATTCCCCGGCAACCGCATTCCCGCGGACCGCATCACCGCCTTCGCCCGCGCCGCCCTCGGCGCCATCCCCGCCCCGAACCTGGCCACCGCCGAAAACAACTTTGTCGGCGCCCAACGCAACATCGAGAAGATGACGGTCTTCCTCCTCAAGTTCGATCACCGCTTTAACGACCGCCACATCCTCACCGCCTCCGGCCGCCCCTCCTGGAACGTTCGCGACAATTTCAACGGCCCCTACGCCGAGCGCCTCGAAGGCTTCTTCGACAAGCCCTACGCCCCCCAGATCACTCTCAACCACGACTTCATCGTCCGCCCCAACCTGCTCAATAAGTCCACCTTTGGCTACGTCAACTGGTTCAGCCTCTTCCTCCAAACGCCCGCCCTCTCCTACCAGGTGCCCGGCGCCTACGGCCCTGGCTTCCCGGCCCTCCGCTTCGCCGGCCAAGGCCTGTCGATGATCGGGGAAAACGTCGACCGTACCGTCGGCTCCAACAACTTCAACTTCCAGAACGCCACCTCCTGGACCACCGGCCGCCACAACTTCAAGTTCGGCTTCCGCTACGACTGGCTCGAAGACAACACCCAAACCCTCGGCAACCAGAACGGCACCTATACCTTCTCACCCTTCACCACCGGCCAGCCGGGCACCGCGGCGACGGGACACTCCTTCGCCTCGCTCCTCCTCGGCGCCCCCTCTGCCGCCAACATGCAGTTTGGCCTCCCGCTGCTCGGCCGCTCCCAGTCCTACGCCTTCTACGCCCAGGACGATTGGAAGTTCTCGAACCGCCTCACCTTGAACCTCGGTCTCCGTTACGACATCCAGGTGCCCTTCTACGACCACAACGGCAACACCTCCAGCCTCGATCTCAATGCCCCGAATCCTGCCGCCGGCAATCTGCCCGGCATCGCTATCTTTGACGGCGAAGGCACTGGCCGGTCTGGTTCCCGCAAGTTCATCAACAACTTCTATGGCGGCTGGGGTCCGCGCGGCGGCCTCTCTTATCAACTCCTCTCGAACACCGTTCTCCGCGCCGGTTTCGGCATCTTCTATGCGCCCCGCATCGTCAACGTGAACACCGAGGGCTTCTCTTCGAACGTCACCCTTTCGAGCCTCGACGGTGGCGCCACCCCCGCCTTCTACCTCGACCGCGGCTGGCCCACTGGCGTCGCCGTCCAGCCCCCGTTCGTCAGTCCCACTCTCGTCAACAATCGCGCCGCCGGCTACGTCAACCCCGACGCCGTCAACGGCTCCGGCCGCCTCTCCCACACCAACCAGTTCCAGGTCAGCGTCCAGCACCGTATCAAGTCCGCGTCCCTGGAACTCGGCTGGGTCTCCACGCAAGCCCGCCACATCCCCAATTCCACGCTTGAAAATCTCAACCAGGTGCCCTCTCGCTTCCTCTCGCTCGGTGACCTCCTGCGCCAGCCCATCGGAGCCGCCGCCGTGGCCGCCGCCGGTTTTCGTCCGCCGTACCCCGGCTTCACCGGCACCCTCGCCCAAGCTCTCCGCCCATTCCCGCAGTTCCAGGGCATTACCTATCGAGACTCCCCCTCCGGCAGTTCGTCCTATCATGCCCTGCTCTTCAAGTACGAGCAGCGCTTCTCGAACGGCCTCGCCCTCCTCGGCTCGTACACCCGGTCGAAGTTCATCTCCGACGTCATCGGCACCACCACCTTGCAGGATGTCGCCGACCGCCGCGTCGAACGCTCCGTCACCAACTCCGACATTCCCAACCGCTTCATCGGCAGCGTCGCCTACGACCTCCCCTTCGGCCCCGGTAAAGCCTTCCTTACGAGCGGCCCCGCCTCCTGGATCCTCGGCGGCTGGTCGGTCTCGGGAATCTTTACCTATGAAAGCGGCACCCCGCTCTCCATTACGACTCCCAACGGGCTGCCGATCTTCAACGGCGTCCTCCGCCCCAATCTCGTCGCCGGGGTCGCCCCCATGCTGACCACCAGCCATGGCAGCTTCAATCCCTTCAATGCCCTCAGCGGAGACCGTGGCGACCTCCAACTGAACCGCGCGGCATTCGCCACCCCGGCGCCCTTCACGTTCGGCAACCTTGGCCCCGTGCTTCCCTACGTCCGCGGCTTCGGATTCGCGAACGAGGACATCTCCCTCGCCAAGCGGTTTCGGTTCAAAGAAAGCCAGTTCTTTGAGTTCCGCACCGACTGGTTCAACGCTCCGAACCGCCGCCAGCTCACCAACCCCATCACGGACCTTACTAGCGTCAACTTCGGCCGCATCACCGGCCAGAAGTCGGCGCGTGTCATCCAGTTCGGCGTCCGCTACGCTTTCTAGGTGCCGATGCTCTTCACTCTCCTTCTGGCCGCCGTCACTCTACCCACCGGCTGGCGCCTTGATCCAGCCGGTGTCGAGATTCCGGTCGACACCTTCCCCGTCCACGCCCAGCTTCTGCCCGGCAACCAGCACGCCCTGCTGCTCCACTCGGGCTTCAAGCCGCCATCCCTCGCTGTCCTCCATCTAGCCTCCCGCAAAATCGTCCACTCGCTGCCGCTACCGGAGGCCGGCACCGACTTCGCCTTTGACCCCGCCACCCGCCGTGTCTTTGTCCCGCTCGGACACGCCGCCGGGCTCGCCGTCGTCGCCCTCTCTGCGTCGAACCAGCTCAGCCTCTCGAAGACGGTCTCTACCCCCGCCGGCCATGCCGCCACCGCCGCTTACCAGGGCGGCCTCGTCGCCCTCAGCCACACCCTCAGCGACACTGTCGCCCTCGTCGACCCTTCCAACGGCGCCGAAGCCCGCCGCCTCGCCGTCCCCCGTCCCACCCGGTCACTCTTCCATCGGAACCACCTCTACGTCCTCAGTCACGAACCCGCGTCCCTACACGTCTTCAGCCTCCCGAACTTCGAAGCTGTCACCACCGTTCCCCTCTCCCGCGGTCCCTCGTCCCTCGCCGTCCATCAGGACCGCCTCTACATCACCGCCTCGCTTTCGAACCATCTCGACATCCTCTCGCTCGCCGATCCCGCCCGGCCCAAGCCCGTCGAACGGCTCAACCTCGCCCCAACACCCACCTGGCCCGTCGGCCTCAGTCCCACCGCCGTCACCGTCGACCCCGCCGCCAACCGCCTCTACATCGCCTGCTCCGATGCCAACGCCATCGCCGTGTACGATGCCGCATCCCGCAAGCTCTCCGCCTACGTCCCCGCCGCCTGGTACCCAACCTTCGCGCTTCCCCTACCCCGCCGCGGGCTCCTCGTGCTCAACGGCAAGGGAGAACGCTCCTACCCCAATCCCCAGGGTCCCAACCCCACGGTGCACCGCACCATGACCCCGCAGCCGCCCTCCCCCATCCAGTACACGCCCCTCATCCAACTCGGCTCCGCGCGCCTGCTGACCAACCTCACCCCGGCCGCCCTGCGGCAACACTCTCAGACCTACGCCAACCTGACCCCGTCCATCACCCCGGCCCCCGCCGGGCCCCTGCCGCCCATCCGTCACGTCGTCTACATCATGAAGGAGAATCGCACCTACGATCAGGTTCTCGGCGATCTCCCCGCCGGCAACGGTGACCCCTCCCTCTGCCTCTTCCCGGAAAACATCACCCCCAACCATCACAAGCTCGCCCGCGAGTTCGTGCTCTTCGACAACTTCTATGTCAACGCCGACGTCTCTTCGGAAGGATGGATGTGGTCCTCCGCCGCCATCACCCCGCCGGCCGTCATGCGCGCCTGGCCCGCGGCCTACGCCGGCCGCTCCCGCCCCGCGCCCAAGCCCATCAACGATACACCCGGCGGCTTCCTCTGGACATCGGCCCTCCAGGCCGGCGTCTCCTTCCGCAATTTCGGCTTCTTCGTCTCCAACCGCCCCGGCGCCAAACCTGGAGAGCCCATCGTCGCCGGCGTCTCCGATCCCGCTCTCCTGCCCCACACCAACCCGCTCTACGCCGGCTACGACCCCGACTTCCCCGATGTCGAACGCGCCCGCATCTTCATCGAGGAGCTGGAACGCACCGGCACCCTGCCGCAACTGACCGTCATGGTGCTGCCCAATGACCATACCTGGGGCACCTCCCCCGGCAAGCTAACGCCGAACGCCTCCATGGCCGATAACGACATCGCGCTCGGCCGGATCGTCGAGGCCATCTCGAAGTCGCCGGTCTGGCCACACACCGCGATCTTTGTTCTCGAAGACGATGCGCAGAACGGTCCCGACCATGTCGACTCCCATCGCTCCCCCGCGTTCGTCATCAGTCCGTACACCCGCCGCGCCGCGGTCGACCACACGTTCTACAACACCACCTCCATGCTCCGCACCATGGAGATGCTGCTGAAGCTCCCGCCGCTCACCCACTACGACGCGACTGCCGCTGTGATGTTCCCCGCCTTCTCCGCCACCCCCGATCTCCGCCCGTACCTTGCGGAAGCTGCTCGCGTCCCCCTCGGTACGAAGAACCCGCCTCGTCCCTCCGCCTCGGCCCGTCTCGACTTCTCGGCGCCGGACCGCATCGACGATGACGTGCTCACGGCTATTCTTTGGCGGGCCCTCCGCGGCGTTCCGCCTCCGCCGCCCACCCGCGCTGCGTTTCTCTCTTATTCCCCTGATTGAATTCGCCCACGATTCTCACACTGTCCCGGTGAGACCAGCGGAATTCCGAATTACCGCCCCGGTTCTACAGGAGAATCTTCATGACCACTATTCCGAAACCCGGCCGGACTTCCCGCGAGTCCGGTTTCACCCTCATCGAACTGCTCGTCGTTATCTCAACGGCATCCATCCTCATCGGCCTCTTGCTGCCCGCTGTGCCAAAGGTCCGCGAAGCAGCGGCCAAAACGGTTTGCGCCCACAACCTCAAGCAAATGGGCCTGGCGCTGCACAACTACCACACCGACCGCCGCACCTATCCCGCCACCCTCGCCGCCGCCCTCGAAGCCGCCGGACTCCCCGCCAGCGGAGACGTCGACGGTTTCCAAGCCTCCTCCTACCAGGCCGACAGCCGCAGTTGGACCCTCGCCATGAACCCTCTGCCCGGCATCACCGGATCCGAGATCGCCCGCGCCACCGGCACCCCGGACGGCAAGCTAACGGTGGTCTGGTCCCCGGCTCCCGGCGCCGATCGGGCTCGGGCCGCGATGTTCGTCAAAGTGGAAGCCACCACCTTCTCCTCGTTTGCCCGCATCATCGGCCTGCTCGCCTCGAGCGAGGAACGCGCCCAACTCACCCGGGCCGTACTCCCCGCCCTCACCCGTCCGGGCGCCGTCCACGAAGCGTTCCAGACCTTCAGCGGACCCGACGCCCGCGTCACGCTCGCCTCCATCGACCGCGGCATGACCCGCCTCTCGGCGGGGGACAACGCCCTCGCCTCCATCCTGGGCGGCGTCTGGCGGACCATCAAGGCGGATCTGCAACTCGGCGCTTACGGCGAGAAGTGGGAGACGCGGCCCGGCGTCCGCCAGGCCGATCTGCCCTCCGAGTCCTTCAGCCTCAACTACACCAAAATCGTTTGGCACACCGCCTTGTTCCTTCCCGATCCCGCTATCGCGCAATTCTACGGCCGGTTCCTCACCGCCGCGGACCTGGCGAAGGAGCAGAACAACCGGGCCGCCGAGGAGGCTGCGGTTCTCGCTTACCTGCGAGGGATCGCCGGGCTGCCCGCCTCCGTGATCAGCCCTCTCGGCGCCGAAGCGCTCGGCATTGGGGTCCGCATCGTGTTCCAGTAACCCAACCGCCCGGACGGCCGCCCCGCGGCCGTCCGGCCCTACACTGGAGCATGGCCGCCCTTCGCATCGCTCTTGCCACGCTGCCGTTTCCCTCCCATCCCACCGAAGCCGTCTCTCTCGCCTCCCAAGCCATCTCCGATGCCGGCCAAGCGGATGCGCGCATCGTTTGTTTCCCCGAGTGTTCCGTCCCCGGCTACCGCGACCCCGCCCGTTCCCTCCCGCCGCCCGACCCCCGGTTTCTGGAGTCCGCCTGGACCACCCTCGCCGCTGCCGCCGCCTGCGCCGGAGTCGCGGTCATCCTCGGCACGGAGCGAGTCGAAGACGACTCCCTCTATGCCTCTGCCCTCGTCTTGAACGCCGACGGCAGCCGCGCCGGCTTCCAGGACAAGGTGCAGATCGATCCCTCCGAAGAAGGGGTCTACACCCCCGGCGCCAGCCGCCAACTCTTCCAGGCCGGGCCGCTGACGTTCGGCGTCACCATCTGCCATGAAGGCTGGCGCTATCCGGAGACGGTTCGCTGGGCCGCCCGCCGCGGGGCCCACGTGGTCTTCCATCAGCAGTATCACGCCCCCAGTCCAACCGCGTCCTTTCACCAAAGCGCCGTCGCCTGCCGAGCTGCTGAGAACACCTGCTACTTTGCCACCGTGAACTACGCCTTTCCCGGCGCGCCTACCTGCTCCGCCGTCGCCGCGCCCGACGGCGTCGTGATCGTCAGCCGGCCCTCCGGCGCACCCGGCCTGCTCCTCGCCGACCTCGATCTCACCCAGGCCACCGGCCTTCTCGCCCGCCGCTATAGACCCATCGAATAGCATGCTCTCCCCCGCGCCAGCTAACATCTCGCTCCTGGTCGTCTTGGAGGCGCTGCTATTCCTGAACTATCCGGTCTGGGAGCGGGTCACAGCCTACGCCAGTCCCGATGACTTCGGGCTGCAACTGGGCTTCGCTGCTGTCGCCGCCACCCTCATCTGCCACGTCGGCCCCGCCACCCTCGCCGCTCACTGGAGCCCGCCTCAGTGGCTCTTCCGCGTTCTCGGTTCCTGGATTATCCTTGGCAATCTTCTGGTCATCGGCCTCCTGGCGTTCCGCCTCGACTATCCCGCAGGTCTCGTCATCCTGGTAGCCCTCTTCGCGGTCGGCATCGCCCCCTTTCGCAGCGTCCTCGCCTTGCTCTTTCTCGCTTGCGGGCTGGTGCTGCTCCTTTGGGCTCTCTACGATAAGCGCGAAGGACTCGGCTACTGGACGGTTCCCAACGTTCGTATGCCGCGCATGCAATGGGGCCGAGAATTGATTCTGGAACTGCTGCTCGCGGCAGCGCCCGCGCTCCCCCTGGCCTGGCTGATTGGCAGAAGGACCGCAGAAAGAAAGACGATCTGGCTCACGGGACTCTCTGGCGTTGCGCTCCCTCTGCTCTTCTCCTGCGCGACCGCAATGGCGGCACTGAACGCGGGTTGGGAGCTGCATGCTCGCTCGAAGCTGTATCTTGGCTTCGCCTGGGCGCTTCTCCCGCCGCCTGGACTCGAGGGTTGGCATTTCGCTGCCATCAATCTCTCGACTGCCTGGCCCATGCTCCCCGCCGTGATCGTGATCCAGGAATTGCTCCCGCCCGGCCGTCGCCTGCTCCACACCCTCTGGCCGGCCGCCCTCGCCGCCCTCCTCGGCTACATCGGCTCCCACTCCCACTGGGAAGGCAACGCCGACCGCGCCTGGGCCCTCTCCCTGCTCCTCCTTGGCCTTCTCTCCCCGATCGTCTACTTCGCGTGGAGACGGAAGTACCGCACATAACGCGCCACCCACGGGTTCTCCACCTCAATCACTCGACCCGCCTCCTCAACTCCACCCAACCGCCCGCGTCCGGCCAAAGGACCTGCCACGCGTCATCGCCCCGCCTCACTAACCCAGCGCCGCCGCGCCAAGCCCAGAAAATGCCGCAGCGGCGTCCCCTCCACCGCTTCCCGCCGCCATGCCATCCCCACCGTCCACGCCGCCTCCGCCACGCCCACTTCCATCATCCGCAACCCCGCAATCCCCATCGCCGCCACCGAGCCCGGCAACAAACTCACCCCCACGCCCGCCTGCACCAGCGCCAGCGCCGTCAGCAACTGATTCGTCTCCTGCCCCACCCGCGGCGTCACCCCCACCGCCCGGCACGTCGCCAACACATGGTCATGAAACGTCGGCGAAACGCTCCGCGACAACATCACAAACGGGCTCGCCCACAACGCCCGCCGGCTCCGCGGACCCTTCGCCGACACCACCAGCCGCAACTCCTCCCGCCGCATCGCCTCCACCTCCAACCCCGGCCCCGCCGCGTCCAACCGCAAAAAACCCACGTCCAACTCGCCCCGCCGCAGCGCCTCCGCCTGCTCCCCGCTCGCCATGTCCCGCACCGTCAAACGCACCTCCGGATACCGGCGGTGGAACGCGCCCAACACCTCCGGCAGCCCCGCGAACAGCGTCGTCAACCCCGCGCCAATCCGCAGCTCCCCGCTCGTCCCCCGCAGCACCCCGCGCGCTCGCGCTTCGGCCTCCTCCGCTTCGGCCAGCACCAGCCGCGCCCGCTCCGCCAACGCCGCGCCGGCGGCCGTCAACCGCACGCCCCGTGCCAGCCGTTCAAACAAGCGCCCGCCAATCCGCTCCTCCACCAGCCGGATCCGCTTGGTCAACGCCGGTTGCGATACCCCCAGCCGCTCCGCCGCCCGGCCGAAATGTCCCAGCTCGGCCAGCGCCGCCACCGCCTGAAAATCGTCAAGAGCAAGGGCTGCCATAACCATAGGTTATCGAGACCCGCGCGCCGGTGTATTGGACGCTATCGCCCGCCTCCCTGACAATGAAAGATATGCCCCCCATTCCCCTCGGCGTTGACCTCGGCGGCACGAAGCTGCTCATCCTCGCCGAAACTCCCGCGGGCGAACGCACCTGGAAGTTCCCCACCGGTCCCGCCTTTACCCCGGCCGACCTCGAGGCCCACCTCGCGACCGTTCGCGCCGAACTCGCTCCGGCCGAGGTCTCCCTCGGCATCGCCGTACCAGGTCTCGTCGGCGACGATGGCGTCGTGGGGCCCTGTGACGTCCTGCCTCTGCTCAACGGTTGGAAGCCCACCGCTGCGGCCGTCCTGAACGACGGCCAGGCCGCTCTCACCGCCTACGCCGCCGGCGCCGCACCCGGCGCGACGCTCGCCATCGTCGGCTCCGGCACGGCCATCGCCGCCGCCATCCAGATCGCCGGCCACCGCGTCCCCGCCACCGAACTCGGCTACGTCCCGTACGGCCCCCAGGCCACTCTCGATGACGCTGCCTCCGGCGTCGCTCTCCTCGCCCGCCTCGGGGTCACCGCGCCCGAGCTCACCGAACGCCTCAGCCGCCACGACCCCGCCGCCACCGCCGCCGTCCGCGCCGCCGGCGAGGCCTTCGGCGCCGCTCTCGCCACGCTCATCAATCTCTTCCGCCCCGAACGCATCGGCCTCTACGGCGGCACCCTCTCCTATCGCGGCTATCTCACCGCCGCGCTCTCCGCTGTGGACCGCCGCGCCCTGCCGGCGCTCCGCTCCGCCTGCCGCGTCGAACTGGCCCCGCAGCCGGAACTCATCGCCGCGCGCGGCGCCCTCCTGGCTGGCCAATCCGCATGAACAACCCCTGGCGCGTCGCGCTCGTCTCCGCCGTCCTGCTCGGCCTCACGGTCGGATTGCCCTATTACGCGATCTCCTTCTTCTACGACTACTGGGAAACTGGCTTCGGCTGGTCGCGTTCGGCCATCATGCTGGGGCTGCCCCTGGGAACGCTGGTTACTTTGGCCTTGGGCCCGCTGTACGTCCGCCGCCTCTCGCCCCGCCACTCGATTACGGGCGGATCCGTTCTGGTCGCTGCATCGCTGGCCGGCTTCGGGTTGATGCCGCCCAACATCCTCGCCTATTACGGTCTCTGGGTCCTCTACATGGCCGGCTGGACCTTCGCCGGTCCGCTCGCCCATCAGATCCTGCTGACGGAGCTCTTCGCCGAAAAGCGCAGCTCCGCGCTCGCCGTCGCCTACTTTGGCATCAGCCTCTTTGGGGCTCTATCCGTGGCGACCCTCGCCCGGCCCCTGACCCTCGCCTATGGTTATCAGACCGCTCTGCTCCTGCTCGGCGGTCTCATCGCTCTCGCTGTGCCGCTCTCTTATTGGGGCCTCCCGGCCACGGAGCCGGACCACAATCCGAAATCTACCCCGGCGCCCGTACCCCGCAACCGCGCGTTCTGGCTGCTGCTGGCCGGGACCACCATCTCCATTGCCGGGGTCGGCGGCATCAGTCAGCACTTGAAGCTCATCCTGCGCGAGGCGAACTATCCCACGCAGTCCCGTCTCGACGCCGTCTTTGGCGTGACGGTTCTCATCATGCTGCTCACCGGCTCAGCCGGCCGGTTCCTCTTCGCCTGGTGTGTTGACCGCTTTCCGAAGCGGCCCATCCTCACGGCCGCCTTCGGTCTCATGGCCGGGTCGATGCCGCTCCTCCTCGTCGTGGAATGGGCGCCGGATCACCTGCCGTACCTCTTCGCCCTCATCTTCGGCCTGGGCATGAGTGTCGATTCCCTGCTGCTGCCCATCGTCGCGGCCGAACATTTTGGGAGCCGTTCGCTTGCCCCGGTGCTGGGAATCATTGTGCCGGTAAACGTGGTGGGTCAGACGTGGTTCCCCTCGCTGCTGACCCTCCTTTGGTCGATCACCGGCAACTACACCGTTCCGTTGCTCGTCACGTTTGCGTTTATCTTGACCGGACGGTTCCTCCTCGCCGCCATGCCCCCGCCAGGAGCAGTCCGCCACCCAGCAGCAGAAACGTCCCCGGCTCCGGCAACTCGTTGACCACCAACGCCGACGCCGAGGTGAAGCCGAACAGCGTCTGCGAATAGCTCGCCCCCTGCAGCGGGATATAGAAGCTCACCCCGGAGGCCGCCTGCCCCGCACTCGCTGAGAGCATCGTATTGGCCAGCGCGAGGATCGCGGAGTCGGTGGAGGACCGGGCTTGCAGGCGGCCCGCCGTGAAGCCGTCACCGGCATCGAGCACCACATCCCACGCCGCAAACTGCAGCGCCGCGGCCTGCGGGCCCGAGCTGAGGGAGCTGCCATAGTTCTGGAGCAGCCACGCCAGACGCGGGCCATAGGACAACGAACTCGCCGGAACAGCGGTAACGGCCACCGCCTCGTTCCGCAACCAGATCAACGGATCGGCGCAGAAGAGCAGTGCGGGCGAACCGTTGTCGAACCGGACGCCGATCTGCCCGGCGTAGTAGGAAGTAGAAATGCCATCGAGAGAAAGATCAATACTCCGATGGAGCGCGGGAATGGAGCCATCCGGAGTGATCGTCAGCGCAAAACAGGGGGAAATTGCGATCGCAATCGCAAACAAAGCTTTCATGCCTTGTTGGAGGGCAAGATTGGGGCCAATTGACAACCCCTTTCGAGTGATGGGGTTACGGCTTCTGGAGTTCCTTCAGCGCCCGCGGGTCATCCATTTTGGGTCCCGGCTTGGGATCGAGCGGCTCCCGCGCCTTGGCCGGGTCGAACAGCTCCGGCCGCACGGAGAGCAGCTTATAGGGCGCGAAGTCCGGGTTGGCGGTGGAGAAGCAGTCCGACAGGTCCGCGGCGGCGGCGTCGTAGAGGTTGAGCGGAGGCAACCCCAGCAGGCGGAACGCAGTCTTTAACAGGCCGGGGAAGCTCGTGTTGACCTTCGAGACGTAGTTCTTCTTGGCGTAGGGGCTCGCGACCATCATGACGGTGCGGTGCGAATCGACGTGGTCGACGCCGCCCTGCGAATCATCCTCGGTGATGAGTACGGCCATCTGCTTCCACCAGGGGCTCTTTGAGAGGAACTCGATGATACGGCCGAGCGCGATGTCGTTGTCGGCCACGTAGGAGGCCTGGTAGGGGTAACCGTCCTCGGGGCGCGGCTTGGCCATGTGGTCGTTGGGCAGGTGGATGAAGAGGAAGCGGGGAAACTCCGCGTGGCCTTCAATGTAGAGCCGCTCGATCTCTTTGATGAACTGCGTCGCGCGGAACTGGTCCGGGATGTTGGTGTTGTAGTTGGGATAGTCGCGGGACGTGTTGCGATAGAGCGGGTCCGGCATGGGGACGTTGGTCAGGAACCGGACGCCGGTCGGCTTGAGGCCCTCGCCTTCGTCGCCGCCGGCGAGTTCAAAGCCCTCGCCGAAATTCCGGAAGCTGATCTTATGCTTTTCGAGGTGATGCCACAGCGCCCCGGCTTCGAGCTGCTCCTCGGGATGCACCGACGAGTTGCTGCCGGTAAAGAGCAGGCGTCCCGGCGCCGCCGTGGGGAAGCGGAAGTTCTTCTGGCCTCCATACGCGGCCATCAGGGTCGACTCGGTCCAGGCGTTCGGATAGGAGCCGGCGATCCAATGATGCCCGTCGACGGAGACCTCCGAATCGGCGTAGAAGTTATCGGAGAAGGCGTAGCGCTCGATCAGCGAACGGTGGTTCGGCGTCACGGCGATGTTCCGCAGCTCGGCGCGATTCTGCAGCGTCCCGCGTTCGGACTGCACGATGGCGTACTGCCCTAAGCGCGCCAGGTCCCAGGCCGAGTTCACCGCGCCGTTCGAGGCGGTGACGACGTCGCCGAACACCTCGTCGAACGTCCGGTTCTCCTTCACGATGACGACGACGTATTGAATCTCTTTCGGCAGCGCCGGCGCCGCGGCCGCCTGCGGGATAAAGCCGTTCAACTGCATCACCTTCGCCGTATGCGTGGCGAACTCGCTCGCGGCCGGCACCGGGTAGATAGAGATCGTGCCCCGGCGGAGTTCGGCGTTGAAGCTGCGGTCAAACGCCTTGGTCATCGAAGCGTTCGGCCCGGTGCCGTGGCCCTTGGCGTTGCCCACGTGCACGACGCCCTCGTGGACGACGACCCGGGTGGGGAACCAACCGGCCGGCAGATGCGCGATATGCTTCTGCTGCTTGAGGTCAATCACGCCGATGGCGTTGATGCCGGACTCGGCTACCAGCAGCGAATCGCCGTGGACGGCCATGCCGGTCGGCAGCACGCCGCGCAGGGACTCGAGGCCCGGAATGCGGATCTCGATCTCCCGCTCGACAGCGAGTGACTTGGCGTTGATGACGGTGATCGAGTCGTTATGCCCGTTGGCGACATAGACATGGTCCCCGTGGGCGAGGACGCCGCTCGGGCTGGAGCCGCCTTGGATCCCATTGCCGAACGGCTTGCCGGTGGGGATGAATTCGACCACCTTCGGCGCGGCGGGGTCGGCGACATCGACGACGGTGAGCGAGTTGGCTTCCTTGACGTTCGGGCTGCCGAGTCCGGGAACGGCGACGGAGGCGCCGGAGGCGTTCTGCCGCGTCGCGCCCTGCTCGGCCTCCGCGCTCGGGAAGCCGAAGGCGGGGAAGGGCAAGCCGGTCAGCCGGGCCGCTTTGGCATCGGCGCCAGGGACGGCACTGTACTCGAACATGCCGATATTGGTTACGTACGCCCGGCGGGCGTCCGGCGATAGGGTAATGGCGAAGGGGAGGCGCCCTGTACGAAACGAACCCACCGTTCGCCTTTTCTTCGTATCGAAGATCACCACGCGGAAGTTGGCCTGGTCGACGACGTAGAGGAGGCCGCGAGTGGAGTCGAGGGCGAGGTCGCCGGAGTAGGAGTCGGCGAAGCCGTTGCCGTTCAGCTCGAAGATCTGCTTTCGTTTGCCGGTGGCGATGTCGACGAGGCGGACCCGGCCGGAGTTGCCTTCGCTGGCCCAGATCTCGTGGTTGTTTTCGAACGCCAGGCCCATGAAGACGCTACGGAACTCGTCGTCATCGTCCTCCGGCTTGGGTCGGGAGCCGAGGGCTTCGACGGTATGGATGCGGTAGGTTCCGGAGCCCTGGTCGAGGACGGTGAGGGAGTAGCGATTGGGTCCGCCGTCGGAGGAGACGACGTGGCGGCCGTCGGGAGAGACGGCGAGGCCCCAGATGCCGGGGCCGGTCTGGAACTGGCGGCCGAGCGGGGCGAGCATGCGGCCGCCGGGCAGGACGGTCTCGCCGCCGGGCCGTCGCACGGCGGGGCGGGTGCCGGCGGGGGTGCGGTAGTCGGCCGCGAAAAGGGCGAGGGGAAGCAGGAATCCAATTGCGGCGCGCATAGAGGTAATCTCAATTATTATCGTGCTTCGTCAACCTTCGCCAAATCAGAAAACTCAGCTCTACGTGCTGGAGCAGTTTGTGTTGCATCAGGGTCCGCAGGGTCCCTCGGTGCACCAGTGGATTCAAGACACCTGGCTGCCGGCGCATCCGGGCCCGGCCATGGTGCTGGACGCCGTGGTGGCGGCGCAGATGCCGCAGGTGGCGACCATCCGCGGGTACGGCTCGGTGCAGGAGTGGTTCGATAGCCGCGTGGAGGCACCGGCGACGGCGGACTGCTCCGTGACGCTGCTGCAGCCGACGAGTTATTCGCCGGAGCTGGAGTTGGGGGGTGGCGAGAAGGGCCGGATCTTTGAGATGCGGTTGTACCATTCGCCGTCGTGGCCGCAGTTGGAGCTGTTGCACGAGCGCTTCGCCGGGCCGGAGATTGGGATCTTCCACCGGCTCGGGATCCGTCCGGTGCTGTACACTAGCACGCTGGCGGGCAAGCATCTACCCAATTTGGTGTACGTCACGCCGTTTGCCGATCTCGGGGAGCGGGAGCGTGCGTGGGCGGCGTTTATGGCCGATCCGGAGTGGCACCAGGTGCGGGCGGAGAGTGTGGAGCGGGGCGGGCAGATCTCGCAATGGATGGAGATTACGCTGTGGCGGGCGGCGGCGTATTCGCCGGTGCGCTAGGGTTGCCGCTGGGGGCAAGGTGCTCCTAAAGGCACCTCGCAAGCGGCCGCTGCATGGATTGGCGGAACGCGTGACGTGAGGGGGACGCTGGTGCCGTCGGAGCGCGGCTCCGGCTTTTTGGGCTGCGCCAGCGCCCTCCGGGTTCGCGAGCAGCGACGTCGCCGTTGACAGGATGATCCGGGGTGCAGGGATTGCGGCGTGCTTCTCCTTGCCGGACTGTGCTGGGGCCCGTGATCGCGAAGGCTCGCCGGCGTGGACGACCGGGGCGGAGGGGACCCCGACTCGCGGCTGATTGCTCTCGCCTCTCGAGTTCCGCGCCCCGCTTCGTTTGTACGGGTCAGCGGAGAAGTACGCCGGGTCGCAAGGATTGCGGCTTGCATCGTCGCGAAGGCTCGCGGGCCTGGACGACAGAGGCGGAGGGGTTCCGGCTCGCGGCTGATTGCTCTCGCCTCTGGAGTTCCGCGCCCCGCTTCGTTTGTCCGGGTCAGCGGAGAAGTACGCCGGGTCGCAAGGATTGCGGCGTGCATCGTCCCGAAAGCTCGTGGGCCTGGACGACCGAGGCTCGCGGCTGATTGCTCTGGCCCCTGGAGTTCCGCGCCCCCCTTCGTTTGTACGGGTCAGCGGAGAAGTACGCCGGGTCGCAAGGATTGCTGCTTGCATCGTCGCGAAGGCTCGCGGGCGTGGACGACCGAGGCTCGCGGCTGATTGCTCTCGCCCCTGGAGTTGGGCGCCGCGCTTTAGTTGTACGGGCCCGCTGAGCAGTACGCCGGGTCGCAAGGATTGCGGCTGGCAACGTCGCGAAGGCGGGGACCCCGGGCCGCGGAGAACTACGCCGGCGGGGCGGCGGGCGGCGTGGGCGGGGCCGGGACGATCCGCGTCGCCGGGATCCCCGCCCGCTTCAGATTGTTCTCCACCTTGTCCACCGACAGCCGAGACGCGTCGTACTCGACGAGAATCTCCTCGAGCGAAGGCTGCAGTTTGATCTGCTCAATGCCGTAGATGGCATGCGCGTTGTTAATGCTCTTCATCAGAGCCTCATCAACCGGTTTCAGAAGCTGGTAGCGAAGTTGGACGCGGGTCATCTCCTTCGATTTTAGCCCCACAACTCGTGAATCGGTTTGTACAACCCCTCACTCGCATACGGCACATACTCAAAGCCCCGGCCAAAGGGATCGTCAAACCGCACATTCGTCCAGTTAATCCCCAACGCCGAGTAGATCGTCGCCTCAATATCCTCCACCCGGATATCCCGCTGCTCCGACCAGCCGAACTCCGTCGTCCGCGCTCCCTGCGCATCCGTCTCGCCAATCGCCCGGCCACCCTTCACGCCGCCGCCCGCAAACACCGCGAACTGCTGCGTGTAATGATCCCGGCCCGCCTGATCGTTCAACGCGCCCACCGTCCGGCCAAACTCGCCCATCATCACCACCAACGTCTCTTCAAGCAGACCCGCCGCCTTCAAATCCGCAATCAACGCCGCGTAGCCGTTATCGAGCGTCCGGCCCAACGTGAACATGCTGTTGCCATTGGCCGCATAGATGCCGGAGTGCATGTCCCAGCCGCCCAGGGTCACCTGGATGTACCGCGTCCCGGAGTTGGCCGCCAACACCTGCTTGGCCGTCAGCAACGCATTGCCAAACGCCGTGTTGCCGTAGCGGGCGCTGTCCGCCGTCGTGTATTTGAACGCCCGGTCCACCGTGGGGTTGTACATCAACCCGCGAGCCGACTGATAAAACGCGCCGTAGTCCTCCATCACCTCGGAGTACGGCGAGTCGACGCGCAGCGGCGTATCAAGCCGTTCGAGCAGGTCGTACTTGGCCGCAAACCGCGTCGCCCCGTCGGGGTTGGTGGTGTTCGCCAGGCCGTTGGCGTTCGGCGCCGCCTTGAAGGGCTCGTAGGTCGCCGGCAGATAGCCGGAGCCGACGGCGTTATCGGCGTTCAAGGCAAGGAACGTCGGAAACAGTTGACCCGGCGTCCGCTCCGGCCGCTTCTCGATCGCAACGATCGAGCCGATATTCGGCGCGACGTCGCCCAGCACCGCGGCCGGGCTGCGGCCGATCTGCACCCAGGTCTGCGACAGCGTATGCTGCGCGGCCCAGGCGCGGACGCTGCGCACAATGGCGATATCGTCCAACTGCGCGGCGATCTTTGGGAAAACGCCGGTATTGAAGCGCAGGCCCTTGATCGTCTCGGGCTGAAACGCCGTGGGGGTGATGCCGTCGAGGAACTTGAGGTCAAAGGTATCGACGTGCGACGGCGCGCCGGTGAGCAGAATAAAGATCACGTTCTTCGCCGTGTTCTTCGTCGTGACGTTCTGGCTGCGGATTAGCTCCGCCTGGGCGTTGCTGGCCAGGAACGAACCCGACACGCCGGCGCCCAGCAGACGGAAGAACTCGCGGCGCGAAGCAAACGGCCGCCGAAAGAAGGGGATGTGAGGATGGGAAGGGATCATGGCGGGGCTCCTTAGTAATTAAAGGTGAAATCCACTTTGTTATAGAGGGTCCACAGGAGGTTTTCCGCCTGCTGGGTGCGGTTGCCGCTACTCAGTGCGTTGATGGCGGCCGTCCGCTCGCCCTCGCCGGGATAGCGCGAGAGCACCGAGAGGAAGAGCGTATCGACGAGCTGCCGGCTTTCGAAGTTCAACACCTGACGGAGCAGACTGGCGGTGGGTCCGGCGCCGGCGGCACGGGTCCGGTTCATCACGAAGCTGTTGTTCATCAGTCCGAGCGCCTGCTGGTCGGAGCCATCCCGCCGCCGCTCGTTATCCTCACGGTCGCCGGGGTAGAACAAGTTCAGGAAACCGGCGGAGCCGCCGCGGGCGTTCGGCGCCGGGACCTGCATGGCCCAGTTCACGGTGCGGGTCTGGGTCCGGTCGTTCGAATTGACGCCGAAGGTGATCACCGCCGGCATGTTGCTGGTCTGCGCGATCGCATCGTGCAGCTCTTCGGCGCTCAGCCGGCGGACCAGGCGGCGGGCATGGAGCGTATCCCAGGAAGGGTTCCATTCGCCGTCGTAGCGGGCCGAGAGCTGGTAGGCCTCCGAGTTGGCGATCAGGCGCATCACGGCCTTCAAATCGAAGTTATTCGCGGCGAAGAAGTCGCCCAACTCTTTCAGCAGACGGGCGTTGGTCGGCTGGAGCGTCCAGGGATCCGGCGGGGGATTGTCGGGATCGAGCCGGGCGGGGTCGAGCTGATTGGCGGGCTCGACCAACCCGCGCACCATCAACTCACGCCACAGGTAGTTCACCGTAGCCCGGGCAAACAGCGGATCCCGCACGACGCTCCGCGCCGCGGCCTGCCGCCAGTCTTCTCCGGCAGCCACCGGCACGGCGGCCTCCGCGGTGAACGGATACTCCGGGGCGACGGTCCGGCTGGGGCCGAACTGGGTCCGCGCTGGGCGGTTGCCGGTGGTGGTGCCGAGCGTATATGCGCCGCGCTGGTTAAAGTTCACATTCCAGGAGAAGTAGTTTACGCCGGGGACGGGGCGAACCGTCGCGAGGGCGGTCTGCGAGAAGTAAGCCGCGAATCCGTAGGCCTGCGCGCGGGAGGCGCTGCGGCCCCACAGCGAAAGCGTATCGACGTGCCCCCGGCCGTTGTGGCACAGAATGCAGTTGAAGTGGCTGACGCCCAGGAAGGTCTCGGCCGTCATGGCGGCCATCTGGTCGTACATATCCTGCGCCGGGCCGTTGGTGACGCGGTTGCCCACCTGCCAGTTCAATTCGCCCCGCTCGAAGGAGTTCGTCCCCTGCGCGGCGATCAGGGTGGACGCCATTTGACTGTAGGGGGTATTGGCGGTTAACGATTCCTTAATCCAGCGATAGAAAGCCTCCCGACCGTCGGCGAAGCGGTTGGTGTTGGTGGCCCGCACCAGGTCGGTGTTCCGGTACAGATCGCCAAAAAACATCGTCCACTTGTCCACCCACTCCGGGCTCGCCAGCAACTCGTCGATCACCTTGGTCCGTTTGTTCGGGTCCGGGTCGGCGACGAAGGCAGTGAGTTTGTCGACGGTCGGCACCCGGCCGGTCAGGTCCAGGCTGACCCGGCGGAGAAACTCGTAGTCATTGGAGCGCGAAGCCGGAGTAATCCCTTTCTCGCGCAGGACGCCAAAGATATTGCGATCCACCAGATTGTCACTACCACTGGTAGTGGCTCGCCCCGTGCCACCGATTCCGCTGAGCAGGGCGGCGATACTGGCCGTCTCCTGGCCCAGCCGGCCGACGCGCGCGGCGTTGCTCCGGTCCGCCCGCAGTTTCATCCCTGGCGCGCTGAAGTAGCTGCATTCGGCGTGTTCCACGGGGAGAAGACCTACTATCTCCTGCCCGCCTGTCTCCTGCCCGCTCTCTTGCCCGCTGAGGGCGGAGGTTAACAAAAGGGCCGTAGCCCAGTGCATTCGCTTCATGTCGAAAATCCCCGTTACTTCACAGTCTACGGGTCCGAACCCAAAACCGAGCAGAGAGTTTCTCTGCCTAAGGCAATTTTCATGGTCTGGTAAGATCACTCCATTGCGCGTTCTTGTCCTGATCTTTGTTGCAAAAATATGTCTGGCTGAGCCGCTGTCGTTGCCGCAGGCTCTGGCGGAGACTGTGGCGCGCCATCCGTTGCTTGCGGCGGCCGACGGCCGCATCTCGACGGCGCAAGGGCTGCTCGAACAGGCGGCGCTCCGCCCGAATCCCCGATTGGCGCTTCAGATTGAGAACCTCCGCGGCGGCTGGCAGGGCCCGTTCCAATACGCCCGGGATACGGACAACTTCGTCTGGCTTCAGCAAACGATCGAAACGGCCAAGAAGCGCCAGCACCGGACGGAACTGGCGAGCGTCAACCGGCAGGTGGCCGAAAGCGCCCGGCTGCTGCTGCGGCAGCAACTGGTGGCCCGGGTGAAGCAGGCCTGGTGGGCCGCGATTGGCGCGGAACGGGCCCGACGCATCTATGACGAAACCCGCCGTACCTTTGCCCAGATCGTGGAGTACCACCAGATTCGGGTCCGGGAGGGGGCCATGGCGGAAGCCGACCTGATCCGCGTGCGCCTGGAGGCCGAGCGCTTCGCCCTGGCGGCCAATAACGCGGACCTGGCGGCGGAACGGGCGAAAATCACCCTGCTGCGGGAGATGGGGCGGAGCGAATTCGGCCCGGTGGAGCTGGCGGACGAACTGGAAGCGCCGGTGACGGCCCCCGCGGCCGACGCCGAAAAGGCGCTGAACGAACGCGGCGAACTGGCGGTGGCCCGGCGCGTGATTGCCGCGGCGCGCGCCAATCAACAGGTGCAGGTAGCCCAGGCGCGGCCGAACTACGACGTGCTGGGCGGCTATAAGCGAACCCTGGCGCAGGATACCGCGCTGGTGGGCCTGCAGATCGATCTGCCGTTCAACAATCGCAACCAGGGCAACATCGCGGCAGCCGTGGCCGAGATCCGGGTGGCCGAGAACGACTTGAAGGCCGGCGAGGCGCTGGTGAAAGCCGAGCTCCAGACGGCAGCGACGGAGGTGCGTCTGCGCCGGAAGCAGGTGGAGGAAACGCTCGGCCCGCTCCGCCGGCAAGCCGCCGAGACGGCGCGGATTGCCGAGGCGGCGTACCGGGAGGGCGGCACCGACCTGCTGCGGCTGCTGGACGCCCAACGGCTGCAACTGGAAACCCAGTTGGTTTTCGTGCAGGCGCTGGTGGAGTACCGGCTGGCGATGGTGAGCCTGGAGACGGCGATGGGAGCAAACCAATGAGGTATTTGTGCCTGGCGGGAATGCTGATGCTGGCCGGCTGCAGCAAAGAGGCGCCGAAGCCGGAACCGGCCAAGGCGGAGGAGAAGCGGGCGCCGGGCGAGGTGCAGTTGGACGCCGCGATGGTGAAGAGCGGCAACATCGTCTCGGTCACCGTCGAGACGCGGAGCCAGCCGGCGGTGCTGCGGGCGAATGGGCGGCTGACCGTGAACGAGGAACGCACCTGGCATGTCGATTCTTTGGTGGACGGCCGCGTGTTGCAACTGCTGGTGAACGTCGGCGACCGCGTGAGCGCGGGACAAGTGGTGGCGAAGATGCATTCGCACGAAGTCCACGAAGCCCGCAGCGAATACCAGCGGGCCAAGACGGACCTGGCCAAGGCGCAATCCCAACGCAGCTTCGCCGAGCGGACGCGCGACCGGGTGAAGCGGCTCTATGACCTGAAGGCCGCCTCGCTCGAACAGACCGAGCACGCCGAATCGCAACTGCGTGATGCCGTGTCCGCCGTGAAAAACGCTGAGATTGAACTCGAACGGACGCGGGTGCATCTTGTCGAGTTTCTCGACGTTTCGGCGGACGACCATCCGGACCATAAGCCGGGCGAGTTCATCCACGAAGAGGACCTGGTGCCGGTGAAGTCGCGGAACGGCGGCGTGGTTACCAAGCGCGACACCTCGGTGGGCGCCGTGCTGAAGGCTGCGGATCTGGTGCTCGAAGTCAGCGACCTCTCCGCGGTGTGGATGATTGCGGCGCTGCCCGAAGAGTACCTCGGGAAAGTGAAAACCGGGATGACCGCGGCGGTGCATGTGCAGGCCTATCCGGACGAGGTGTTTTCAGGAAAGATTGCCCGGCTCGGCGACCAGTTGGACGCTGAGACGCGGACGGTGCCGGTGCGCATTGTGCTCGCTAATCCCGGGCAGCGGCTGCGTCCGGAGATGTACGCCGTGGCGGAGATTGCCGCCGGGGGCGCCGCCGAGGCGCTGTTCGTGCCGCAATCGGCGCTGCAGGATCTGAACGGGCAGGCCGTGGTCTTCCTCGATCAGGGCGGTGGGAAATACGCCGTGCGGCCCGTGCGGACGGGGCGGATTCAGGGGGCGAACGTCGAGGTGCTCGAAGGGTTGGCGGCCGGGGAGCGCGTCGTCAGCCGCGGGGGCTTCGTGCTGAAGTCGCAGATGTTCAAGTCGTCGCTGGCGGAGGAGTAGGCATGGCGGCGTTGATCGACTTCGCCCTCCGCAATCGCTTGCTGGTGCTGGGTTTCCTGCTGGCGGTGATGGGCTACGGCCTCTACTGTCTGAACGAGATTCCAATTGAAGCCTTTCCGGACTTGACGAACAATCAGGTGAGCGTGATCACCGAATGTCCGGCCATGGCGGCCACGGAAGTGGAGCAGATGGTGAGCTATCCGATTGAGACGACGCTGCTGGGCATTCCACGCAATAACGGCGTGCGGAGTGTCTCGAAGTTCGGCCTGTCGATTGTCACCGTGATGTTCGAAGACGACGTGAACACGCTGGTGGCCCGGCAGTTCATCAACGAACGGCTGCAAGAGGTGCGGACGCGCCTGCCCAAGGGTTTGGAGCCGGGGCTGGGACCAATGGCCACCGTGTTCGGCGAGGTGTATCAGTATACGGTCGAGACCGACAAGCTTTCGCCGCTTGCCCGGAAGACGCTGCAGGAGTGGCAGATCAAGCCGCAGTTGCGCAGTGTGCGCGGCATCAACGAAGTGGACTCCTGGGGCGGCGAGACGGAGCAGGTGCAGGTGGAGGTGGACCCGCGGGCGCTGGAACAGTACGGGCTGACGGTGAAAGACGTTTTTGACCGCATCACCGAGAACAACGAAAACTTTGGCGGCGGCTACATTGAACACGCCTCTGAGCAGTACACGATTATCGGCCTGGGCCGCGTGCGGCAGCGCGAGAATCTGAGCAAGATTGTGCTGAAGACCATGGCCGGGACGCCGGTGCTGCTCGGCAACGTGGCGCAGATCAAGACGGGCGGTATGCAGCGGCAGGGCGCCATTCTGCGGAACGGCAAGGGCGAGACGGTGGGCGGTGTCGCCGTGATGCTGAAGGGCGAGAACGGGCGCAACGTGATTGAGCGGGTGAAGCAGCGGCTCTCGCAGATCCGCGTGCCCGAGGGCGTGAAGCTGACGCCGTTCTACGACCAGAGCGAAGTGATCAACCGGACGATTTCCACCGTGCGGCGGAACCTGATTGAGGCCGGCGTGCTGGTGGTTCTGGTGCTGCTCGTGTTTCTCGGCAACGTGCGGGCCGCGCTTCTCGTCGCGCTGGTGATTCCGCTCTCGATGCTGGTGGGCTTCATCGGCATGCGCTACTTCGGCATTTCGGCGAACCTGATGAGCCTGGGCGCCGTGGATTTCGGCATGATTGTGGACGGCGCCGTGGTGATGATGGAGAGCGCCGTGGCGCGGCTGGCGCTGCGGGAGCACGAATCCGTGATCGACACGCTGCGCCATGCGGCGCAGGACGTGGCGCGGCCGATTGTCTTTGCCGTGGGCATCATCATCGCCGTTTATCTGCCGCTGTTCTTCCTCGAAGGCCTGGAGGGACGGCTGTTCCGGCCGATGGCCGTGACGGTGTGTTCGGCGCTGCTCGGCAGCCTGGTGCTGGCGCTGGTGGCGATGCCGGTGCTGGCGAGTTTCGTGCTGGCCGGGGGGGTGAAGCCGCACTCCGAGGAGGGCTGGTTTGAGAAGCTGCGGCAGCTGTACAGCCGCATTCTCGACGCCGTGCTGCACCACCGGCAACTGACCGTGGCGTTCGGCGCGCTGCTGGCGATGGGGGCGATTGCGTCTCTCGGCTTCATTGGTACGGAGTTTATGCCGCGCCTTGAAGAGGGCTCGATTCTGATTCAGTCGAAGAAGCTGCCGGGCATCTCGCTGAGCGAATCCGTGGCGCTGAGCACGGAGGTGGAGAAAGTCGTGTTGACCTTCCCCGAGGTGACGGGCGTCGTGACGAAGCTCGGCCGCAGCGACCTGGCGCTGGACGCGATGAGCATCAGCGAAGGGGACGTTTATATCCTACTCAAGCCGGTGGAGGAGTGGACCACGGCGAAGACGAAAGAGGGGCTGATCGCCAAGCTCGACGAGCGGCTGCAGGCCGTGCCGGGCGTGGCGTACAACTTCACGCAGCCGATGGCGATGCGTTTGGACGAGACCATCTCCGGCATCAAGGCGGACGTGGCCGTGAAGATCTTCGGCGAGAATCCGGAGATGCTCGAACAGTTGGCGCAGAAGGCGCTGCGGGCGCTGGAGCAGACGCCGGGGGCGGCGGATACGCAGATGGAGGTGATTTCGGGCACGGCGGAGCTGCGCGTGGAGCCGGACGTGGTGGCGCTGGCGCGCTACGGCATGAACGTTTCGGACGTACGGGCGGTGGTGGAGTCCGCGGTGAGCGGGCAGCAGGTTTCCGAGATGATCGAGGGGCAGCGGCGCTTCCCGATTGTGATCAAGCTGCCGGAGGAGTACCGGCGGACGCCGGACGCGCTGAACCAGATCCGGATGCGGGCGCCGGGCGGGGAGCGGGTGACGCTGGGGCAGGTGGCGAAGGTGAGCGTGGCGCGCGGGCCGGAGATGGTGAACCGGGAGAACGGGCAGCGGCGCATCGTGGTGCAGTCCAACGTGCGCGGCCGGGACTTGGGCAGCTTCGTGGCGGAGGCGCAGCAGCGGGTGGCGGCGGCGATGCCGGTGCCGGCGGGCTACTTCGTGGACTGGGGCGGCCAGTTCGAGAACCAGGAGCGGGCGACGAAGCGGCTGGCGCTGGTGCTGCCGGCGTCGCTGGCGTTAATCTTCGGCCTGCTTTATTTGACGTTCAACTCGTTCCGGCAGGCGATGCTGATTCTGGCGAATGTGCCGTTCGCGCTGGTGGGCGGGGTGGCGGCGTTGTGGCTGCGGGAGATGAACCTGAACCTGTCGGCTTCGATCGGCTTTATTGCGTTGTTCGGGGTGGCGGTGCTGAACGGGATTGTGATGGTGAGCCAGATTAATCGGCTGCTCGAAGAGAGTGGCGGGGACGTGGAGCACGCCATCCGGGCGGGGGCGGCGGCAAGATTGCGGCCGGTGCTGATGACGGCGTTGGTGGCGGCGTTGGGCTTTCTGCCGATGGCGCTTTCGACGTCAGCGGGCTCTGAGGTGCAGCGCCCGCTTGCGACCGTGGTGATTGGCGGACTGGCTTCGTCCACCGTGTTGACGTTGTTTTTGCTGCCGGCGATGTACGGCTGGTTCCGGAAGCGGGCTTGATTACTTGGAAGAGGACCACTTCTTGTAGTTGTCGGCGAGCTTGGCGGAGTCGGCGTCGCCGGGGTGGATGACGACGCGATAGCGGAAGCGGAGCTTTTCGCCGGCGGCGAGCTTCAGTTCGCCGTTCTTAGTCTTGTCGTTCTCGAAATCGTGAATGCCGAAGGGGTTGGCGGCGAAGAGGCCGTAGGCGCGGGAGTGCCAGTACGTGGGGTGGCGAGGGTTGGTGGGGTGGTCAAAGATCGCGACGCCGAGCGCTTCGCCGGCGACAGTGCCCGCGTAGTCGACCCAGGGCGAACGTTTGCCCCACACGGCCTTTTCGCCAATTTTGCCATCGGCGGTGCGCATTTTGCCGGTGTGCTTCTCTTCGAGGTCGGTGGTGAGGCGGATGGCGAAGGTGCCTTCTTTGGTGTCGCCGAAGGTGACCGGGGCGGCGGCGGTGACGGTGATGTCGAAGTCGATCCAGCGCTCGGTGGGGTGGGAGTAGAAGGTCATCGTGCGGGTTTCATCGAGGAGCGTCTGGCCCTTCAGGTCCTGCCAGGCGAAAGTGGAGGCGATGGTGCCGGACTTCTTGCCGCTCTTGACGTCGGTGATGCGGCGGGTGATGACGACGCCCCGGCCGTTGGTGCCGGCGCCTTTCTGATTCTTTTCGTTGGCCCAGAAATCGTACTGATTGACGAGGCCGTGGGTGAACCAGAGGCCGCGGTGGTGCGGATGGTCCTTGGCTTCGCCTTCGACCACGTCCATGGGGAAGGAGCGGGTGACAATCTTGCCGCTGGCGGCGCGGAGGGGGTGGAGGTAGGGCTTGGGAACGTCCGACCCGACGAAGAACTCGGTGAAGGGTTTCCCGTCGATCTCCACGGAGATCCGATCGGAGCTTTGCTTCAACTTCACCTGGGAGAATGCGGCCGTGGCGAGGGCCAGAGAGAGGATACCTATCCGGAAGTGCATCACCGTCATTGGATCACAGGTGAGGATGGAATGGAGAAGCGATATGATCGTGGCATGACCCGGCGTACACTGCTCAGCGCATCCGCGGCTTTGGCTGCGACCCCCCTGGCGGCGGCCAATCGGCTGCCTATCAAGAAGGGGGTGTTAATTACGATGCTACCCGCGAAATTGTCCTATGAAGAGCGGTTTCAGATGGCCAAGGATACCGGGTTCGATGCGATTGAAGGCAAGACGACGGAGGACCCGGCCGAGGTGGACGCCATCCGGAAGGCGTCCGAGAAGACCGGCGTGAAGATCCACTCGGTGATGAACATGGCGCACTGGAACTATCCGCTGTCGTCGGCGGACCCGGCGGCGGTGGAGACCAGCATGAAGGGCATGGAGACCAGCCTGCGGAATGCCGCGGCCTGGGGCGCCGATACGGTGCTGCTGGTGCCGGCCGTGGTAAACGAAAACGTCCGGTACGCCGATGCCTACTCGCGGAGTGTGGTGCAGGTGAAGAAGCTGATCCCGCTGGCCGAGAAGCTGAAGGTGAAGATCTGTATCGAGAACGTCTGGAACAAGTTCCTGCTTTCGCCGATGGAGTTCGCGCAGTACGTGGACCAGTTCAAGAGCCCCTACGTGCAGGCCTACTTCGATGTGGGCAACATTCTGCTCTACGGTTACCCGCAGGATTGGGTCCGCACGCTGGGCAAGCGGATTGCGAAGGTGCATTTCAAGGATTTCAAGAACCAGAACAACGCGTTGATCCGGAAGCGGGTGCCGGAGTTCGTGGACCTGCGCGAAGGCGACCTCGATTGGAAAGAGGTGCACAAGGCGCTGGGGGAGACCGGCTTCTCCAGTTATGCGACAGTGGAATTACCGGGTGGCGACGCGAAGTATTTGCGCGAAGTGAGTAACCGGGTGGATCTGATTCTGAACGGCGAGTAATTCATGAAGAAATTTCTGATTGGCTTAGTGGTTGGCCTGGTGCTGGCAGGCATGTTTCTGTTGATTGGTGTGCTGGCGATGGCGAAATTGGGCGATCAGAAGCCAACGGTGGCCAAGGATGCGACGCTCGTGCTGCGCCTGGAAGGGGAGATCCCCGAAAAGGCGCCGCTCGATATGGGGATTCCGTTTCTGCAGGAGACCCCGCCGGCGACGGTGATCGATATCTGGCAGAGTTTGCAGCGGGCGGCCGCGGATCCGAAGATTAAGGCCGTCGTGCTGATGCCGCGGAATATGGCGGTGGGTTGGGCGAAGTTGCAGGAGTTACGCAGCGACTTAGTCGAGTTCAAGAAGTCCGGTAAGCCGCTGCTCGTGTATCTGCGGGCGCCGCGGACGCCGGAGTATTACCTGGCGACGGCGGCGGACAAGATCTACCTGGTGCCGGAAGACATGCTCGATATGAAGGGCGTGCGGGTGGAGATGACCTACTTCAAGGGTGCGCTCGACAAGATCGGCGCGAAGATGGAGGCCGAGCACGCGGGCAAGTACAAGGACGCGCTCGATACCTATACCCGGACCGGCATGACGCCGGAGACCCGCGAGGTGTTGAACTCGGTGCTCGACGGGCTCTACGGGCACCTGATTGAGACGATCAGCAGCGCCCGGAAGATGAGCGTGGCGGAGGCGAAGGCGGCCATCGACCAGGGGCCATTTCTGGCCGGGCAGGCCGTGAAGCTGAAACTGGCCGACGCGGCGCTGTATGAGGATCAGTTCTTCGACGAGGTGAAGAAGGCGATCGGCGGGGCCGAGGTGAAGAAGGTGAGCCTGCGGGACTATGTGCGGTCCGGCAGCAGCGAAGGGAAGAGCCGGGTGGCGATTATCGTCACCGACGGGACGATCATCCGCGGCAGCTCCGGCGGCAACGCGTTCGGCGAAGAGGAGTCGATCACGGTGGCCAACTCCGTGAAAATGCTGCGGGAGGTGGGAGAGAGCGAGTCGATTAAAGGGGTGATCCTCCGCGTGGATTCGCCGGGCGGCGATGCGGTGGCCTCTGACGAGATTCTGCGCGAGGTGAAGCTGCTGAGCAAGAAGAAGCCGATGGTGATCTCGATGTCGGACGTGGCGGCCTCCGGTGGGTATTACATTTCGATGACCGGCGACCCGGTTTTGGCGTATCCCAATACGATAACCGGTTCGATTGGAGTGATTTACGGGAAGGTCAACCTGAAGGGTCTGTATGACAAGCTGGGATTGACGAAGGAGCTGCTCCAGCGCGGGGAGAACGCGGCAATCGATTCCGAGTACTACGAATTGACGCCCGGCGGCCGGAAGAAGCTGCGGGAAGGGGTGGACGAGGTCTATAAGTCGTTCGTCAGTATCGTGGCGGAGAGCCGGAAGAAGAGCTTTGAGGAGATCCACGAACTGGCGCAGGGCCGGGTTTGGCTGGGGAGCCAGGCGAAGGAGAGGGCGCTGGTGGATGAGCTCGGCGGGTTAGACAAGGCCGTCGCCATGGTCAAGGAGCGGGCCAAGATCGCCAAGGACGAGAAGGTGCGCGTGGTGGTCTATCCGCAGAAGCGGACGCTGCTCGAACAGTTGCTGAGCCAGAATGCGCCGTCGGTGGAGCTGCGGGCGACCCGTGCCGCCATTCGAGAGTTGACCGGTGGAATGCCGCTCGAACTGCTGCAGCAGGGTGGCCTGATGAAGCTGATGCCGTACCGGATTGGCGTTCGTTAGAACGCCCGGCTTGAACGGATCCCGGCTTCCTGGAGGACGTTCGCCATCTTCTCGAGGGCGGTCTTGTGGATCTGCGAGACGCGGCTTTCGTTAATGCCGAGCATGCCGCCGATCTCTTTCATCGTCATTTCGTTCGAGTAGTAGAGGAACACGACCTTCTGGTAGCGCTCCGGCAGGGTCTTCATGGCGGTAGAGAGCACACCGCGCAGCTCCTCCTGGGCGCAAATCCGGTCGGGCTGGCTTTCGGGCTTCGCCGGGAAGTCCGGGGCCGGCATGTCTTCCTGCTCGACGGGACGGGTGGAGGCCGAGATGAGGCCGACGTTGCGGAGGTCGAGCACCATCTGACGCCAACGGTCTACCTCCACACCCATGCGGGTGGCCAGTTCGGCCTCCGACGGAGAGCGCTGCAACTCGCTCGTCAGTTCCCGGGTGACGTTCTCAATCTGCTTGTGGCGGCGGCGGAGATCCCGGCTCGCCCAATCGAGCTGGCGGAGGCTGTCGAGGATGGCGCCCTTGATCCGGTGCTTGGCGTAGCTCGAAAAGGAAACCATCTTCTGGTCGTCAAACTTCGTCGCGGCGTCGAACAGGCCGAGGATACCGGCGTGAACCAGATCGTCGAGATCGACGTGAACGGGCAGATTCTCGTGGACGCGAACGGCAATGGCCTTGACGAGCGGCAAATGTTCCAGAATGATGGCATCCCGCTTAGCGTTCTTGTCCGGCTTGACGGGGTTCCCCTTGACGGCGCTCGGCTTGGCGGCGGAGCGGGTTTTGGCGGGAGCGGCGGCAGTGAGCATCGGTCTTTCCTCAGTCGGCGTTTCGGGCGTTTCATCCTGCGGTGTTGTCGGCGGGATGCCAGAGCTAATGCATCCATCGAACCATTCGGAAGTAAGACCAGAAGTAGACTGTAAGGTACTCATGCGAATCGAAGCCAAACGATTGAAAAGGTTGGAGTTATAGGCGAATTTCGACGCCCTTGCGTCAACGCCGCACCGCGAGTCCCAACCGGCGCGTGTTCCAGTTTGAAACGGGACTCTCCCTATGCTTTGCCAGATCGGTACCGGGCCGTTTCAGAGCGGAACAGCCTAGTACTTCTAGAGCCGCTTTTGCGTTGACTAAGGCGATCGTAACAGCTAAGGCGGGATTTACCTGCGCGTAAGAGTGCTGCCTTAGAGGAGGAAAAGTGCCTTAGAAAATGCCACGCCGGGAGGGGTGGCGGAGTACGCAAATGGGGGTATTCCCTGTACTTTGGGACTACTCTTCGTCGACGGGCAGACGCTCCCGCTCCGCCTGCCGATACTGCAGCTCCGCGATCCACGTCTTCACCGCCAAAGCCGCCAGCAGCACCAGTACCGCCGCACGCAACCGCGGCTCCTCCACCACCAAAACTCCCACGGCGGCGAGCAGAGCGTAAGCGCCCAGAGCGACAGGAAACTTTCTTCGCATGAATTTCCAGGATACTGCCGCAACTGTTTTTGCGAGTTGGAGTTTAGACCGTCAGTTATGAAACCTCTACTCGTAGCAGTCACCTTCGCGCTGGCCCTGGGGAGCACCGGGAGCCTGGCGCAGCGCATTGAGAACCGGAAGGACCGCCAGGAGGTTCGCACCAATCAGGGAGTCCGCTCCGGCGAGCTGACCAACAAGGAAGCGGCCCGGTTGAAGGCCCGTCAGGCGAACCTGAACCAGAAAATCCGGCAGGACCGCAAGGACGGCCCGGGTTTGACGGCGGCCGAGCGCGCCCGGATTGAACAGCGCCAGGACAACATCAGCCGCGACATCTACCGCCAGAAGAACGACGGCCAAAAGAAGTAAGTTCAGCGGATGCCGCTGTTCTGCTGGTTATAGGTAAAAGTGAACTGCAGCCGGATCTGCTCGCCTTTGAACTCGGCGGGCAGGGGCGGGAAGGGGTTCGAGGCGCTGATGCCCGCCACGGCCGCCCGGTCGAGCGGCGGGGCGCCGGAGGGCCCGGCGATCACCAGCTTCGGAACCGACCCGTCCCGCGCCACGGCGAACTGGACGACCACGCGGCCCCGCTGGCCCATCCGGGCGCTCTCCGGAATCACGGCCTGCCAGTTCCGGCGCACGGCGGCGAGGATCCGGATGAGATAGGGCCGGAAATCGACGCCCATCGGATCGCTTAGCAGTTCGAGGTTGCTTCCGGTGCGCCCCGGCGAGGGCGGCAGGTTCACGCCTGGCCCCACGCCGCCAATCCCTTCGCCGGTGCTATCGCCCACGACGATGCCGCCGCCGGTGCGGTTCGAGTTCCGCGCCACCTCGCTAACGGAGCGCGACGGCGGCAACGGCACGGTGCCGGCCCCCGTGCCGGGGCTGACGCCGGAGGCCGACATCGACCCGATGGACTCGAACTGAATCTTCGGCCGCTCCGGCGGCGGCGGGGCGGCGGGCAGGCCGACGGCACCCGGCGCGATCACCTTCGCCTGCTGCGGTTCGGCCTCAATCTTGGGCGGCTCCGGCAGGCGGGCGGGTTCCGGCTGGCCGGTCACCGGCGCGGGAATCCGCGCGGCCGCGCGGGTGGTGGAGGGCTGCCCCTGCGGAATCTGAATGTTCGGCCGCGGCTTCAGACTGTTTTCGTCAAACGTCCGGTTGATCTTGTTCCGATTGGGATCCGTCTGCGTCGGTTCGAGATTGGGCAGGTAGAGCGGGGTCACGTTGCGGGCCACCTGCTGCTCCACCAGCCGGGCGGTCCGCGCTTCGAAAATCGGCACGTCGCGCAGCAGGATCGCCAGGACGAGATGCAGGCCCACCGACCCGCCGATGATCTTGCCCCAAGGCCGCGGCTCCAGACGCGAATCCACCCCGTAGAGGGTGGGTAGTTCGTTCTGTAGCGGCCTCGGATCGGATGGTGCCATTACGGTTGAATCTGGTGCGCCGCCAGCGTGGCGCTAATCGTGCGGGCGTGGACCTCGATGTGGTGGAGAATGTCGATCGACACCGCCAGTGCTTTCCGGGCCTCTATCCCATCGACGCGGGGGGTGGTCCGGGCGGTTACACAATCAACAAAGTGGGCGAGTTCGAGCGCCAGCGGCTCGGCCTTGGTGATCCGGAACTGATCGTAGCCGATCTGCCGGTCCCCGGAGACGGAGAACGCCACGGCCTCCTGTTTGTGATAGTCGAGTGAGATGTACTGATGCGGCTGAAACAGACGCATTTTGCGGACGCGTTCAGTATAAACGCGGCTGGCCGTGACATTGGCGATGCAGCCGCCGGGGAAGGCGAGCCGGACGTTGGCGATGTCCACCTTTTCGGACAGAATCGAAATCCCGGCGGCCCGCACCTCCTCCGGCATCTTGCCGGTGAGCGCCAGCAGGATATCGATATCGTGGATCATCAGGTCCAACACGACATCCACGTCCAAGGCCCGCGGGGTGAACATGCTCAGCCGGTGAATCTCGAAGAACAGCGGCACGCTGATGCGTTCCGAGAGCGCCGTGATGGCGGGGTTGAACCGTTCGAGATGGCCCACCTGCAGAATGCGGCCGTGCCGCGCCGCGGCCTCAATCAGCGCGTCCGCTTCGGCCAGGGTCGGCGCGATGGGCTTTTCCACCAGCACGTCGATCCCCGCGGCGAGCAACGCGCAACCGACTTCGGCATGCACCGACGTCGGCACGGCCACCACGGCGGCGTCGATGGCCCCGGCGAGTTCGCCGAGCGGCAGCGCCCGGGTGGCAAATTCGGCCGCCGCCGCGGCGGCCCGGTCCGCGTCGGCGTCGCAGACTGCGGCGAGTTCCGCGTTCGGCAGGGACCGGATCACCCGCATATGATTGCGGCCGAAGGCGCCCGCGCCCACGACGGCAATTCGAAGTTTACTCATCTGTTTTGTAGCCTACTATGCAGATGCCCGCGGCGTTGGCCTGGGCGATCATTTCGTCCTTGTCGAGCAGCAGGGTGCGGCCCGCATCGCAGGCGAGAATCGTCGAGTTCGTCTCCCGCATGGTGGCGATGGTGCCGAGGCCGGCCACGGGCACGTCGAACAGCATGTGCTGGCGGCGCCGCGAGCTCTTGATGAGCCGCAGCGGATGGCCATTCGAAAGCGAAGCGGCCCGGCGCAGCATGGCGTCCGTACCCTCCATCGCCTCCAGCGCCACGCAAGCGCGGTTGCTGATCACCACCGCCTGCCCCACGTCGAACTCCGCCAGCGCGGCGGCGATGCGGCGGCCGTAGCGCACCTCCTTCTCCTCGTCCGCGTTCGGCTTCCGCTTGGTCAGCACCCCTTCGCCGGCCAGCAGCGGCTTCAGCAGCAGCGTCGAATCGACGAGACGAATCCCTTCGCCGGCCAGCACCCCGGCCACCCCGCCGATCAACGCCTCCGTGTTCTTTTCCTTGAGCGAAAACAGCAGTTTCGCCAGCCGCCAGTCCGGCGCGATCGACGAAAAAATCGACGCGTGCTTGACCTGGCCGGCCATCATCAGCTCCGTGATGCCTTCCGATTTGCAGATGTCGATCAGCTTGCCCAGCGCTCCCAGCGAGATCCAGTAGGTCTTCGCGGCCAGCGCTTCGATCTCCGGCGCGGCCTCTTCTTTGATACCGATCGCCACGACAGCAACGCCCATCGTCCGCGCGGTTTCGAGCGCCAAAATCGGAAAGCGGCCATTACCGGCAATGAGGCCGTAGGGCATGGCTTTATTTAATAACGCCGCGCTCGGAAGAACGAATGAAGGCGAGCAGGTCGGCGATCTCCTCGGTGGGGGGAATCTCCTCTTCAATCCGGGCGATGGCTTGCGAGGTGTTCAGGTTGGCGCGCGTCAGAATCCGCAGCGCGTTTTGCAGATGCTCAATGGCCACGGCGTCGAACCCGCGCCGTTCGAGGCCCGTGGCGTTCGCCCCAAACACGGAGTTTTCGCGTTTGCTGACGGTGGTGGCGAACGGCATCACGTCCTGCGTAATCACGCTATAGCCGCCCACCATCGAATGCTTGCCGATGCGGCAGAACTGATGGACGCCGGTGAAGGCGCCAATGACCGCCCAGTCGCCAATCACCACGTGCCCCGCCAGCGTCACGCCGTTGGCCAGCACGCAGTGCGAACCCAGCCGCACGTCATGAGCGACGTGGGAGTAGGCCATCAGCAGATTGTCGCTGCCGATGCTGGTCAGCAGGCCGCCGCCGGTGGTGCCGCGGTGAATGGTGACGAACTCGCGGATCTTATTCCGGTTGCCGATGTGCGTCTCGGCCCGTTCGCCGTGATACTTCAAGTCCTGCGGCGCCACGCCCACCGTCGAGTAGGGGTAGAAGATGTTCTCCTGGCCGATCGTCGTGGGTCCTTCGACAAAGACATGCGCCTTCAGCCCCGTATGGGCGCCGATCGTCACGTCCGCGCCGATCACGCAGAACGGACCGATAACGGCCGTCTCATCGATCTGCGCGGACGGATCGACAATCGCAGTCGGATGGATGGGCATGCTAGGCGTCCGGTTTGTCGCGGAGGACACACATCAGGGTGGCTTCGGCCACGACCACGCCGTCCACCGACGCCTTGCCGGCCATTTTGCACATGGTGGCTTTGCGGCTGACCATGGTCATTTCGATCCGCAACTGGTCGCCAGGGCGCACGGGGCGCCGGAACTTGGCGTCGTCCACCGAGGCGAGCAGCACGAGTTTCGAGTGGCGATCCGGAATGTTCTTCAACACCAGAACGCCGGCCACCTGGGCCATGCTTTCGGTGATCAACACCCCCGGCATCACCGGAAACTCAGGAAAATGCCCAACAAAAAAGGGTTCGTTGGCGGTGACGTTTTTGATCCCGACGATCCGGTCCGCTTCGAGTTCGACGATCCGATCGACCAGGAGAAACGGATACCGGTGCGGCAGAATGTCACGAATCGCATCAATATCAAGAATTGCCATGGGAATTAGTTAGTCTAACAAACGATGGACTCTTTTCTTTCCTGGGCGCGGGCCAACGAGCGCCGCATTGTGGCAACCATCCGTGAAATGGTGGAGTGCGAGTCGCCAAGCGACGATCCGGCGGCGATCAACCGCCAGGTGGAGCAGATCGCCGACCGCTGGGGCCAAATGGCCAAGGTCACCCGCAAGAAGGCCAAGGGCCACGGCGACCACCTGCTGCTGGAGTTCGCCCTGCCCGGCAAGAAGAAGTCGGGGCAACTGCTGACGCTGGGTCACACGGACACCGTCTGGCCGCTCGGCACGCTCAAGACGATGCCCTGGCGCGAGGCCGATGGCCGCCTGTGGGGCCCCGGCGTCTACGACATGAAGGGCGGAGTGGCCTTTTTCTGCCACGCCATGGAGGCGCTACGCGAGCTCGATGTCCCCGTAGCCCGCAAAGTGGTCCTGCTGCTCGATTCCGATGAGGAGATCGGCAGCCCGTCTTCGCGGCCGCTGATTGAAGCGCAAGCCCGCAAGAGCTCCGGCGTCCTGGTGCTCGAACCCGGCACCGGGCCCACCGGCAAGCTGAAGACCTCCCGGAAGGGGGTCGGCGGCTTTCAGGTGACCGTCACCGGCAAGGCGGCCCACGCCGGCGTCGATTTCACGAGCGGCGCCAACGCCATTGTGGAACTGGCCCGTCAGATCTGCAAGATCGCCGGCTTCACGGACCTCGCCATCGGCCTGACGGTGAACCCCGGCGTGATCCGTGGCGGCACCCGCAGCAATGTCGTTCCGGCGGAAGCGTCCGTCGATGTCGACCTCCGCATCGCCCGGCTGAAAGACGCCGCGCCGCTCGAAAAGAAGTTCCGCGGCTTGAAGCCGGTGGACCCCCGCTGCACCATCACGGTCACCGGCGGCCTGAACCGCCCGCCCATGGAGCGGACGAAGGCGATTGCGGCGTGGTTTGGTGAGGCGCGGAAGCTGGCCGCGCAGATCGGCATTGACCTCGAAGAGTCCTCCACCGGCGGTGGCTCAGACGGCAACTTCACCGGGGCGCTTGGCATTCCGACGCTGGATGGCCTGGGGGCCGTCGGCGAAGGGGCGCACGCGGTCAACGAATCGCTGTTCATTGACCGCATCGCGGACCGGACGGCGCTACTGGCAGGGTTGGTAGCGAATGTAGTTTAGCCGGACGCCGTCCGGCTTCTGGTACGTGCCGCCGCCGGAGTAGACCTCGGTGTAGGAAAACGACTGCTGGCGGCAGTACTTCTCGTTCGGCATCTTGTACAGGAGAAAGCCGTCGCGGGTCCGGTCGAGCGGCACGCCGAGAGCGTTCTTCCGAATGGAGAAGGCGGCGGTCTGCATCACGGAAGCCTTCACGACGGCGGCCGGATAGACCTTCGCCACGGCCCGGCGGCCGTAGCCTTCGATGGCGGCATCGCGCGGGTTGCCCGCCGGGAACTTCCAGCGCGGGGCCAGCCGGTCCGCTTCGGCCATCAGCGCATCGATGGAGGGCTGCAGTGCGCCCAGGATGCCGGAAGCGTCCTTCACCCCGGCGGCGTCCAGCAGCGCCTGGTGGCGGCCGGCCGCCTCCTGCACCATCGCCTCGCGATCAAAGAGCGCCCGGCGAATCGGTGTGAGGTCGGTGGTCAGAAAGCCCTCCCGGGATTCGAGTTGCTCTTTGAGCTTCACGACCTCGTTGGCCCAGATTTTGGCCGGCCCGGCGGCGGTATTCATGGCGAGCACCCGGCCGATCTCCTCCCGGCGGGCCGCGGTGCCGCACCAGGTGGCGGCGGACTCCATGTTGTTTGGCCCGTAGGGCTCCGTCGATTGCGCGATGGCCTTGTAGGGCCCTTGGCAGGCTTCGTGGATGCGCGTCAGCGTGGCCAGCATGTTCCGGAACTCGTCCACATTCTCGGGGGCGCTGGCGCCCGGGTTCAGGTTGAGGTAGTACTGCCGGAAGAGCGCAGTCTGCGTACCTTCGGCGGTCCGGGTGAACTTGTTGTAGAAGTCGTAAACCAGCGCCGTGTTCTGCTGGCTGGAGGCGCCGGCGCCGCGCAGCGCGGCCTCCAGCTTCTCGCCGGTAGCGGCCACGCCGTCGCAACGGCGCCGGGCGGCGAGCACCTCCGGCTCGCGGCTATCGCGGATCAGCATGCGCAACTGCATGTTGCAGTCGTTGTAGGCAGTGCGCAGCCGGGAGACGGCCGCCCGGGCGTCGGCCTCCCGGCCGGCTACGTTGCCGGCCGCGAACGCCGGATCGATCTGCAACTGGTCGAGCATGCTGTTGACGCGTTGCACCGCGCGGGCGCCATCGGGTGAGATGGCGGCGAAAAGATTGACGAAACAGAGTGGGATGACAAAGAGTGAAGACCGCATAACACTAAGCTCGATTTCGGGCCGTAGTTGGTGTCAACGATCCGTTGAGAGAGCGCCTTCTGACTGTAACCCATTGAAGCTTAACCTTCTTAACAGAGGTTTAACTGCCGCCGGAAGCCAACTGGGGTTACCGTTAAGGAGGAGCATGCAGAATACCGGGCAGCGATGGCGGGGGTGGGCCGAAATTGGGGCCATGGTCGCCTTGTGCGGCGTTCTGGGAGCATTGCAGTACCGGTGGATTGGCGAGGTCAGTGTGGCCGAACGGGAGCGCCTGCAGGCCAGTCTGCAGTCCGGCTTGAACCGGCTGAGCCAGGACTTCAATGACGAGATCTCTCTGCTGTGCCGCGCCATCATGCGCGGTGGCGATACGGACTACCTCTCCCGGCTGGCCGCCTGGCAGGAGAGCGGGCGGCACATCGCCATGTTGCGAAGCGCTTTCGTGGCCCGGCCGGAGAAGGGCGACATGCGGTTGCTGCGGCTGAATCCGGAGACCCAAACCGAAGAAGCGATCCCGTGGCCGGGGGAGTGGGAGGGCATGCGCCGCCAGATGCTGGCGCGACTCGCGGGAGAACGGGGCCGCGGCGGGGTCGTCGTCCGCGGTGATTTGACATTGATCGATCTGCCGCGCTTCACCCGCAGTTCGGGCTTCGGTCCCGGTGGTCCAGGACCGGTTGAACAGGAATGGGTCCTGCTCGATATGGACGCCCAGTATCTGACGACCGTCCTGGTGCCCGAACTGCTGGCCCGCCATTTGGGCGAACCCGCGGCCGCCGAGTACCGCTACGGCGTTTCTGCCCGCAACGACGCGGCCCGGCTGATCGCCGGGGAAGCCGTGGGGCAGCCGGATGCGCAGGTAGCGCTCTTTCAGCCGCAGTTTGAAACCATTTTTCGGCGCGGCGGAGGCCCTCCCGGAGGCCGGCGGGGTCCGCCGCCGAACGTCGACGAAGGCCGCTGGACGCTGGCCATACGGAATCAGGCTGGTTCCCTCGAAGGGGTGGTAGCCCGGACGCGCTGGCGGAATCTCGCGGTCACCGGCGGCATCCTGACCCTGCTGCTCGGCGCCGTCGGCCTCATCCTCCGCAACACCCGCGAATCGCAGCGGCTGGCCGAAATGCAGATCGACTTCGTGGCCGGCGTCTCGCACGAACTCCGTACGCCGCTCACCGTCATCCGCACCGCCGCCTACAATCTGCGCGGCAAGATCGCGGCCAATCCCGCCCAGGTGGAACGCTACGGCGGGTTGATTCAGCAGGAGAGCGAAAAGCTCACGGCGCTGGTGGAACAGGTGATGCAGTACGCCAGCGCCCGCGCGGGCAAGACCATTCAGGGAGCCCGGGAGCCGGTGGCGATCGAGGCCCTGCTTGAAGCCTGCGCGGCGGCCAACGCCGCGCTGATCGAGGAGGCCGGTTGCGAGTTCGCCGTCGCCATCGCCCCCGGCCTGCCGCTCGTGCTCGGCGATGCCTTGGCGCTTCAGCGTGCTGTCAACAATCTCCTCGTCAACGCCGCCAAGTACGGCGTCGGCGGCCAATGGATCGGCCTATCCGCCGCCCGGGCGCAGGACGGCGGCGTCGAAGTCCGGGTCGCCGACCGGGGCGCCGGCATTCCGGCCGCCGAGCAGGCCCATGTTTTCGACGCTTTCTTTCGCGGGCGCAGCGCGGTGGAGGACCAGGTGCACGGCACCGGTCTCGGCCTCAATCTCGTGAAAGGGATTGTAGAGGCGCACGGCGGAACAGTTACAGTGAAGAGCGCGGCGGGGAAAGGAACCGAGTTTCTAATCCTCCTCCCGGCGGCGCCGGATGGATATCAGGATGAGTTCACGAATTCTGCTCATTGAGGACGAACCGGGGTTGGTGCTGACGGTAACCGACCTGCTGACGAACGAGGGCTTCGAGGTGCAGTCGGCCACCGATGGCCCGTCGGGTCTGAAGCGGGCGCTCGAAGAGAAGTTTGATCTCCTCGTCCTCGACGTCATGCTCCCCGGCAAGAACGGTTTCGAGGTTTGCCGCGAACTCCGGCAGCAGGGCCGCGATGTCGCCGTGCTGATGCTTACCGCGAAGACCCAGGTGGTAGACCGCGTGGTCGGGCTGAAGCTGGGAGCGGACGACTATCTGACCAAGCCCTTTCATCCCGCCGAACTCGTCGCCCGCGTGGAGGCCCTGCTCCGCCGGGTGAAGAACGATAACCTGGCGCCGGTGCGCAGCTTCTGCTTCGGGAATGTCGAAGTGGACTTTGAAAAGGGCGATGTGAAGAAGAATGGGTCGGCCGTCAATCTGGCCGGTAAGGAGCTGCAGTTGTTGCAGTATCTGGTGGAGCGGCGGGGTAAGGTGGTCTCCCGCGAGGAGCTGCTGGCGAACGTTTGGGAGTATCAATCGGCGGTATCTTCCCGGACGATTGATGTCCACGTCGCCTGGCTGCGGCAGAAGCTCGAAGACAACCCGCAGAATCCCCGGCATATCTTCACCGTCCGGGGGGTGGGCTACCGGTTCTCCGTTTAGTGGCTGGACGGGTGTACACTAAAAGTGTCGACGAACGACGAGCAGTGGGCGAAAGCCCACTTTTTTATTGGTCGAGATGAAACAACCGCTGGTAGATCAGATTTACGAAATTGCCGATCGCATCGCGCGCGGAGCCGGCCTCGAGATTGTCGAGGTGGAGCTGCTCGGCGGCGGTGCGGCCCGCCTGTTGCGGGTTTCGATCGACAAGGAAGGCGGGGTGTCCCATGCCGACTGCGAGTTGCTTTCGCGGGAGTTGGGCGCCGCGCTCGACGCGGGCGATGTGATTCCCGGCGAGGCCGGCTACCAGTTGGAGGTCAGCTCTCCCGGCGTGGAACGCAAGCTGATCCGGCCGCGCGATTTTGAACGGTTCGCCGGGCAGAAGGTAAAGGTCAGCCTGCGGGAACCGGTCGACGGGGCGAAACGGTATGAGGGTGTATTGTCATCCTTTGTTGATGGAGTCGTTACGCTGGAAACAGCGGGAAAGCTGGTGGCGATTCCGTTTGATCTCATTAGCAAAGCCAATTTGAAGTTCGAGTGGTAGGAAGGAAAACACCTTGGGTACGATTTATCAATCCATCGAGATGCTCAGCAAGGAAAAGGGCATCGATCCGCAGGTCATCATTGACGCCGTCAAGGACGCCATGCTCGTCGCCGCGCGCAAACAGTTCAAAACCAATGACGAACTGGTTGCGGAAATGGACGAAAAGACCGGCATGATCCAGATCTACGGCGTCAAGAAGATCGTGGAGGAAGTGACCGACAAGGTGCGGGAAATCAGCCTGAACGACGCGCTGCTGCAGAACCCGCGCGCCGCCGTGGGCGGCGAAGTGCGCACGAAGCTCAAAACCGAAGCGCTGGGCCGCATCTCGGCCCAGACGGCCAAGCAGGTCATTATGCAGAAGGTGCGCGAGGCCGAACGCGACACCATCTTCAGCGAGTTCCACAACCGCGTGGGCGAGCTGGCTACCTGCACCGTCAAGCGGATCGAAGGGCAGGATCTCATCTGCGACCTGGGCAAAACGGAAGCGCGGATGCCGAAAAAGGAGCAGTCGCGTCTCGAGTCGTTCAACATCAGCGACCGCGTCCGCTGTGTCATCAAGAGCGTCGAACGCAGCGGGAAGAATTCGGGCGTCATCCTCTCCCGCGCCGATTGCGAGTTCGTCAAGCGGCTGTTCGAGCAGGAAGTTCCGGAAATCTACGACAACACGGTGGTCATTAAGGCCTGCGCCCGCGAGGCGGGCGAGCGGACCAAGATCGCCGTGGCCTCGCGGGACCGCGACGTCGATTCCGTCGGCGCCTGCGTCGGCATGAAGGGCATGCGCGTGCAGTCGATCATCCGCGAACTCCGCGGCGAGAAGATCGACATCATTGAGCACTCCGAGGACCCGGTGGCGTTTGCGACCCACGCCCTCAGCCCGGCCAAGATCAGCCGCGTGGCGATTCTCGATCTCGGCACCAAGCACATGGAAGTGATTGTCGATGACAGCCAGCTTTCGCTCGCCATCGGCAAGAAGGGCCAGAACGTGCGGTTGGCCGCGAAGTTGATCGGCTGGAAGATCGACATCAAGAGCGAGGAGGAGAAGCGGCAGGAGGTGGAGATGCAGATGGCGTCTTTGACCAGCTCCGGCGCGCCGGTCTCCGTGCTGATTGATTACGGTCTGCCGGAAGCCGTGGCGGAGCAGTTGCTCTCAGGCGGCGTCTCGACGGTGGAAAAACTCGGCTCCATGACGCCGGAGCAGATTATTGCGGTACCCGGCGTGGGTATCGAGAATATGGAAAAGATCGGCGAAGCGGTCAACGCGTATTACGGCACGCCATACGAGGCAGCGCCGGAAGAGGCGGGGGAGGCGGCTCCCGCGCCCGAGGCTGCGGCGGAAAGCCCGGCTTCCGAGGAGCCGGCCGCCGGTTAAATCGGAGAGGGCCCCGGTTGCCGTTATTTCAGAAGAGGATACGTAGGGAACTCGCGTCCGAATCTGGTATTATGGCAACTGGGGCAAATCTCGCTATGCTTTCAGGAGAAGTGTCGGTATGTAGCTGAAAAACGACACGGTTCCCCATTTATTGATTCTCTATGAGTAAGATTCGTATCAACGAGCTGGCCCGTGAGCTTGAGGTGAAACCCAATGTCATCCTCGACATGCTTGCGGAGTATGGCGTAGAAGAAAAGAAAACGCATTCCAGCTCTGTTGACGAGGAAGTGGCACTGGCGCTCCGCAGGCGCCTCGCCAGACTCGAAGCCTCCGCGAAGGAACCAGATTTTCTGCCTGTTGCTGAATTGCCTCCTGCCCCTCCTGTTGAAGTGGCGGCCCCGCCTGTAGTCCAGGCGGCTGTCGTTCCGGAGCCTCCACCCCCCGTGCCGCCTCCGCCGGCTGCACCGCCGGTTGTGGCCCCGCCGCCCGCTGCTCCCGCGGTGGTCGCGGCTCCCCAGGCTCCGCCGCCCGTCGCGGCCGCGCCGCGGGTGATGACGGCGCCTGCCGCGCCTCCGACCCGGCCCGCTGCTGCTGCTCCTTCGGCCCCTGCGGAAGCCGCCACGCCGCCGCCCCCGGTGCGCCCGATGTTCCCCCTCCGTCCGCCTCTGGCGACGGCTGGTCCGCTGATCCCACCGATTGCGAGCACGCCTCCGGCTGCCGCTGTGGCTCCGGTCGCCCCGCCTGCGGCGCCCGCGGCGCCGGTGGCGACGGCTCCTCTGGCTCCGAGCCAGGCCCCGCCCCGCCCGGCGTCCGTGGTGCCTCCGATCGCCCCCGCCCGGCCGAGTATTCCCGCCGCGCCTTCGTTCCGCCCGGGACCCGCCGCCTCTGGCCCCCGGCAGGCGATGCCTGGCCCCAGTGCTCCGGCCGCACCAGCGGCTCCGGCTCCGGCTGCTCCCTCTGCCGCTTCGGCCGCTCCGGGTGCGCCGCGCCCGTCCGCGCCGCCCCGCCAGCAGCCCCCGGCCGCCGTCATTTTGGGCTCTCCGGCTCCGCGCCCGTCGGCGCCTGCCGTGCCCCGTCCGCCTGCCCCGGCGGCTCCGCAGGCTACGCGCCCCGGCGCTCCGGCCATGCCGGCCCCCCCGCCGCCGCGTCCGGCTCCCGGCGCCAGCCGCCCCATGGCGCAGATTTCGAACCCCCAGCGTCCGCTCGTCGGTCAGCCTTCGGCCCGGCCCATTGTCCCGCCCCGGCCGGACATGGTGGACCGGCTGAATCAGCTGCGGCAGGGTCCGCCGGCGCCCGGCGCCCCGCGCCCTGCTCCGCCGCAAGCGGCCCGTCCCGGCGCTCCGGCCCCGGGCCGTCCTTTGTATCAGGGACCTGGCCGTCCCGGCGGCATGCAGTCGCAGCAGCGGCCGGCCGGTCCTGGCATGCCTACTGGTGGCGGCCGTCCTGGTGGTCCGCCCATGATGGGCCGTGGCCGCCCGATGCATCCCACCACGCCCGGCCGCATTGAACCCGCCGTTCCGCCGCCCACCACCGAGGCCGGACGCCGCGAAGTCGGTAAGCGCGCCCGCGAGAAGCGCGAGATCGAGCCGCAGGAAGGGCTCCTCAAAACCCGTTACTCCCGGAAGTCGGAAACCCCGCTGCCGGCGATCAACAAGGACATCACGATCTCGGAAGGCCTGACCGTTAAGGAACTCGCCGACAAGCTGGGCATCAAGACCAACCTGGTGATCAAGAAGCTGGTGGAGAAGAAGATCTTCGCCACGATCAACCAGACCCTGGACCTGAAACTGGCCGAAACCGTGGCGCGCGAATTCGGCGCCAGCACGAGCCACGTCTCCTACGAAGAAGAGAAGAGTTTCGAAGTCGAGTTGGCCGAAAATCCGGCCGATCTCATCACCCGCGCGCCGGTCGTGACCATTATGGGCCACGTCGACCACGGCAAAACCTCGCTGCTCGACGCCATCCGTTCGGCCCGCGTGGCGGACCGCGAAGCCGGTGGCATTACGCAGCACATCGGCGCCTATCAGGTGGAGATCCACGGCAAGAAGATCGTCTTCATCGATACCCCGGGCCACGAAGCGTTCACCCGCATGCGGTCGCGCGGCGCGAAGGTGACGGACGTCGTCATCCTGGTCGTCGCCGCCGACGACGGGGTGATGCCGCAGACGATTGAAGCCATCGACCACGCCAAAGCGGCCGGGGTGCCCATCATCGTCGCCATGAATAAGATCGACAAGCCGGATGCCAATCCGGAAACGATCAAGCGCCAATTGATGGAGCACGGTCTGCAGGCCGAAGATTGGGGCGGCGATACAATCGTCGTGCCCGTGTCGGCCAAGCAGAAGACCAATCTCGACCTGCTGCTTGAAAACGTGCTGCTCGTCGCCGAAATCAAGAACCTCAAGGCGAACCCCACCCGTCCCGCCGTGGGCAACGTGCTCGAAGCCAAACTCGACCGTGGCCGCGGCCCCGTGGCGACCGTCCTGGTGCAGAACGGTGTCCTCCGCGTGGGCGACTTCTTCCTGTGCGGCGCCGTCTTCGGCAAGGTCCGCGCGATGTTCGACGACCAGGGCGCGCCGATCCGCGAAGCCCAACCGTCGACCCCGGTGGAAGTCATCGGTCTCGACAGCCTTCCCGAAGTGGGCGACGCCTTCCAGGTGGTCACCGATACCGCCAAGGCCAAGCAGATCGTGGTTTACCGAGAAGCGAAGGCCCGCGACGCCGCGATGGCCAAGGCCAAGCAGCGCATTTCGCTCGAAGCTCTCAACATGCAGATGCAGTCGGGCTCCGATGCCAAAGACCTTAACATCATCATCAAGACGGATGTGGGCGGCACGGCCGAAGTGCTCTCCGAGACGCTGCAGAAGCTCTCGACCGATAAGGTCCGCGTGCGTGTTCTCCGTCAGGGCGTGGGTGCCATCTCGGAAGCCGACGTACTCCTGGCCTCGGCCTCGAACGCCATCATTATCGGCTTCAACGTAAAGCCGGATCGCACGGCTGCCTCGGTCGCCGAACGCGAGCGCATCGATGTCCGGTCCCATTCGATCATCTACGAAGTCACCGACGAGATTAAGAAGGCCATGTTGGGCCTCCTCGCCCCGGTCTACAAAGAGATCTACAAGGGCCGGGCCGAGGTCCGCGAGATCTTCCGCATCACCAAAGTCGGCAACGTCGCGGGCTGCTACGTCACCGACGGCACCATCACCCGCAACTCGGAAGCCCGCATTGTCCGGGATGGCGAAACGGTGCACACCGGCAAGATCAACCAGCTCAAACGCTTCAAGGATGACGCCAAGGAAGTCAGCAACGGCTACGAGTGCGGTATCTCGATTTCGGGCACCAACGACATCAAGGTGGGCGACATCATCGAAGCCTTCCTCATGGAGCGGGTCATCCAAGATTCGCTGAACTAACATGGCCGCCGTCGGGGTGCTGCATCTGGAATTGCACCTCGACTACGCCATCTCCATCAAAGACAAGCGCAACGTCATCCGCAGTTTGAAAGCCCGGCTGCGCGACCGCTTCAATGTGGCGGTGGCCGAAATCGGGCATCAGGACTCGTTGACCCACGGCCTGGTGGGCGTGGTGACCATCGCCAACGACCGGGTCTATGCCGAAGGCATCCTGCAGAAAGCGGATGAGGAAGCGGCGGCCCTGCTCGGCGCCACCTTGGTCAGCAGCGGAGTAGAGTGGATTGAGTAGAAGATTATGGAACCCCTGATTCGGGCCCAACGGGTGTCAGAAGCCCTTCGCATTGAGCTCACCGAGATGATCGGCTTTGAACTCGCCGACCCGCGCGTCGAAGGCGTCATGGTGAACGAAGTCCACGTGTCGCCGGACCTCAAAAAAGCGCGAGTCATGGTGACGATTCCGGCCGGCTCGGACAAGGCCGCCGTCCTCGAAGCGCTCAACCACGCGAGATCGTTTCTCCGGGCGCAGGTGGCCGAACGGCTGCAGCTGCGCCGTACTCCCGATCTGCAGTTTGAATCCGGCGCCGATGTGGATCCGGCGAAAGTGAAAAGCCTGCTCCGGCGGATTCAGCGGGGCCGGCCGCGGGATCTCGAATAGACCCCGCGGCCCGGCGCCCGGTTTAGAGCAGCGCGGTCGGCCGCCGCTTCCAGTTGGCAATGCCCTCGAGCGCGGCAATGTGCGCGCCGGCTTGGGTCAGAATGTGGTGCAGGTCGTTGCCGACGCTGAAGAAGCTGAAGCCCTTCTCGAGGAACTCGCCCACGCGGCTCGTGCCGAACAGGAAGATCCCCAGAATCACGTTGTTTTTCTTGGCGTGCTCGATCAGCTTGTTGGTCGCCTCGAGCAGCTCCGGCGACGTGTACATGTGCGGGAACTCGTACTTCACGTAGAGACCCATCGACATGCAGAGGTCGTTCTGGCCGAGGAACAGCATGTCCACGCCGGGCAACGCCGCAATCTCGGCGATGTTATCGATGCAGGCCGCGGTCTCCACCTGCAGCGCCACAATGACGTTGTCATTCGCGCTGCCGGCATAACCCAGCAGACCCGCCTTGTTCATGCTCCGCTGCGGAAAGTACACCGAACGCGTCCCGGCCATCGGATACTTGGCGCAGCTGATGGCGTGCGCGGCCTCCTCGGCCGTGTTGATGTAGGGCACCAGAATGCCGTCGGCGCCGAGGTCGAGCGCCTGCTGGATACCGGCGCGGTCGTGGGCTCCGGCGACGCGGACCATCGACTTCGCCCCGCCGCTGGCAATAGCGCAGAGCATAGCGGAAAGCTTCTCAAAGCCCATCGGGCCGTGCTGCGAATCGACCAGCAGCCAGTCGTAGCCGGTGTGAGCGAGTTGCTCGGCGACGGTCGGGCTGTGCGAGTTCAAGAACAAGCCCATCTTGGGCTGGCCGTCGCGCATTTGCTGCTTAAATTCGGCGCCGGTAACTGGGGCGTCAGACATTCGATTTGCTCCTTAGATTGGTAAAACCTCTAGCACTATAGCGGACCTAAGGGATTGCCTGCAAACCGCCGATACAAGCTTATGTCCACAACGTCATCCGATCTTTCGGCGATTCTTAGCCGGATGCGGAAACCGGTGTCGCCCACCGTGGAGCTGGAGTCTGAACCGGAAGCCAGCGCCGAACCAAGCTCCGATGTCCAGCAGAGCGCGAGCGACCTGGCCGAAATCCAGGCCGAGCTCGTCGCCGACGAAACGCTGCTCCTGCGGATCCTGGGCATGCTCTACCTCAGTAAGAAGCGGAACATCGTCGGTTACGCGGTTTCCATCATTGATGTCGAAAGACGGATGGGTCTGCCCCGCGAAGGCGCCACGTTTGTCTGCGATTACATGAAATACAAACGCCTGGTCCTGGCGGATGACAAGAGCCGGTTTACCATTACCGTCGAAGGGATCGACTATCTCCGCCGCGGACTCGGCGTTGAGAAGGCAGCCACCGAATAGGTTCGCTACCCTGAAGAGGGTGCGACTGCTTTTTCTTCTTCTCTGTGCGCTGCCCCTGGCAGCCGAAATTGGCTTCGTTTCGCAAAACAGCGGGGTGGCCGCGAGCCTCCGCGGACTCGCCGCCGTCAGCGATCAGGTGGCCTGGGCCAGTGGCACCGGCGGCACCGTCCTGTTGACCACGGACGGCGCCACTTGGCAGCGCCGCCCCGTCCCCGGCGCCGACGCCCTCGATTTCCGCGACATCGAAGCCTTTAACGCCCGCCGCGCGGTGGTTCTGGCCGCCGGCGAAGGCGAAAAATCCCGCCTCTACCGCACCCTGGACGGGGGCGCCACCTGGGAACTCCTCCGCACCAACCCCGACCCCAAAGGCTTTTGGGATGCCATCGCCTTCTGGAACGAACAGCGCGGGGTGCTGATGGGCGACCCCGTCGATGGCCGCTTTGTCATCGAGACCACCGAGGACGGGGGCAAGACCTGGCAACGGCGCACCACCCCGCCTGCCCTGCCGGGCGAAGGCGGCTTTGCCGCCAGCGGCACCTGTCTCGTCGTCCGCGGCAAGCGCGAAATCTGGTTCGCCACCGGCGCCGCCCGGGTCTTCCGCTCCCTCGATGGCGGTCAGTCCTGGACGGTTTCCGAAGCGCCTCTCCGCCAGAAAGAAGCCTCCGCCGGTATCTTCTCTCTCGCCCTCGGACCCGGTTCCACCGCGATTGCCGTCGGCGGCGACTACCGCAAGCCTCAGCAAGCCACCCAAACCGCGGCCTTCTCGCGGGATCAAGGCGCCACCTGGACCGCTGCGGCCGGCTCCGGCGGCTACCGCTCGGGCGCCGCGTTCTTCAACCGCTCCACCGTCGTCGCCGTCGGCACCTCCGGCGCCGATCTCTCCACCGACGGCGGCAAAACCTGGCGGCCCGTCAATGCGGAAAACTATAACGCCGTCCAGCGCGGCTGGGCCGTCGGCCCCAAAGGCCGCATCGCCCGGGTCACTCTTCGATGAGGCACCGGCGCCAGCCGACCCGCAACCGCACCGGCTGGACCTCCAACGTGCTCAACGAGTTGAGCGAACTTTTCGTCGCGCATGCCGCCACCGTCCAGCGCCCCGTGCTCGATATCGGCGCCGCCTACGGGGTCGCCACCCTCCCCGCCCTGGCCGCCGGCGCCACCGTCTACGCTAACGACGCCGACCCCACCCATCTCGCCGCCCTCGAAGCTGCCACCCCGCCCGCCCACCGGCCCCGCCTCCGTCTCCTCCCCGGCCGCTTCCCCCAGGACCTCGACCTTCCCCCCGCCAGCCTCGACGCCGTCCACGCCTCGAACGTCCTCCACTTCCTCACCGGCAACGAACTTACCGCCGGCCTCGCCCTCATCCGCCGCTGGCTCGCCCCCGGCGGCCGCCTCTTCATCCAGGCCGGCACGCCCTATCAACAACCCTTCCAAGCCTTCATCCCGATTTACGAAGAACGGGTCCGCACCGGCGTCCCTTGGCCCGGCTGGATCGAAGATACCCGCGCCATCTCCACCCACAAAAAGCTAGGTCAAATTCCCCGTTCGCTCCACCTTCTCGATGAACAGGTGCTGACCAATCTCCTCACCACCGCCGGCCTCGCCGTCGAGCACTCCTGGACTTACTGCCGCCGCGACCTGCCCAGAAGTATGCATCTTAATGGGCGCGAGGGAGTGGGATGCATCGCATCCTCCTATACTGAGTAGATGTATCGCTTCTTGGGGAGCTTCCCTCTGCGTCCGTTTGTACTCTCGCTTGCGCTTTCGATCTCGGCCCTCGCCCAGACCTCCACCACCCAATTCTCTGGAACCGTCTCCGATTCGAGCGGCGCCACTGTCCCCGGCGCCACTGTCGTCGCCACCAACGAAGATACCGGCCTCAAGTATACACTCGCCACGACTGACGCGGGTCTGTTCGCCTTCCCCTCGATCCCCGTAGGCTCCTATAGTCTCAATATCGAAAAGTCCGGCTTCAAGAAGTTCCAGCTCTCGAAGATCGTTCTCCAGATCAATACCCCCGCCACGATCAACGCCACCCTCGAAATCGGTTCCGCCGCGGAAACCGTCCAGGTGGAAGCCACCGCCGAAATCCTCCAAACCACCGGCGCCACCATCGGCAACGTCATCGAGCGCAAGGCCATCGAAGCCCTTCCGCTCAACGGCCGGAATCCCCTCAATCTCCTGATCTACGAACCCGGCGTCGTCCAGCGCTCCGGCGGCACCGTCAGCGTCAATGGCTCCCGCACCGGCGCCGTCAACGTCACCATCGACGGCATCGAAGCCAACGAAAGCACCAACCCGAACCCCGTCAACAACATCTTCCGCCTCAATCCGGATAACGTCCAGGAGTTCAAGGTCACCACCTCGAACCCCTCCGCCGAGGAGGGCCGCAACTCCGGCGCCAACATCTCCGTCGCCACCCGTGGCGGCACCAACCAGTTCCACGGCACCGCCTTCCACTTCTTCCGCAATACCGCCCTGAACTCCAACGAGTTCTACTCGAAAGCCCAGGGCCTCGAAAAGCCCATCATCAAGCTCAACCAGTACGGCGTCGAACTCGGCGGCCCCATCCGCCGGAACAAGACCTTTTTCTTCGGCTCCTGGCAAGGGCAACAGGTCAACTTCGCCGACCCCATCGACAAGGCCTTCGGCGAGTCGGTCGACCTGTATAACCAAATCGCTCTCACCGGCGTCTTCCGCTACTTTGTCGTCGACCAGCGCAGCCCCTTCACCGTCAACGGCCAGCGCATCACGCAGAACACCCCCATCCTCGTCGACCGCGCCACCGGCAACCTGGCCCCCGGCGTCCGCGCATGCGCCAGCCCCACCGACGCCAACTGCGTCGCCAGCTTCAACATCTTCCAGAACGACCCCCTCCGCCGCGGCATCGACCCTGCCGTCCGGGGCGTCCTCGGCGCATACCCGGCGCCCAATCAGTTCGCCTCCGGCGACGGCCTCAACACCGGCAACTACGTCTGGAATTCGCCCTTCCAGGTTCGCGGCCCGCAGTACCTCGGCCGCATCGACCACGTCATCAACGATAAGCACAACCTCTTCGGCCGCATCCTCGGGGCCGAACAGAACACCCTCGGCGGTGACCCCCTCAACGGCCGCCCCCAGGTTCTCCCCGGCTTCCCGGCCCGCGGTGAAGTCTTCCGCCCGGCCTACAACGCCGCCGTAGGCCTTCGCAGCGTGGTAACCCCCCGCCTCGTCAACGAGTTCACGGTCGGCTACTCCCGCTTCGACTTCCTCTTCACCCAGGGCGAAGCCAACCCGCTGTTCCCCAACACGCCCCGGTTCACCTTCAACAACTCGGACGTGGACTACACGGCCTCGCCCCGCACCCAGCGCGCCGTCAACACCTATCAGCTCATCAACAATCTGACGTACATCGCCGGCGCTCACGTCATGAAGTTCGGCGGCAACGTCCGTATTTACCAGCACAATGACCGGCGCGGCGACGTCGGCGGCGTCTCTCTGACCCCGGCCATCTCCCTCTCCCGCACCGTCCGCCCGCCTACCGGCTTTACCTTCCCGGCCGTGGCCACGGCCACCACCCCCGGCATCGCTTCGAACGACCTGAACCGTCTGCAGGGCATGGTCAACGATTTGCTCGGCATCCCCGCGCAGATCTCCCATAACTTCATCGGCGATCTCCGCAGCGACACCTTCCTGCCCTTCCAGACCGGCGACAACCAGGTCACCCTCTGGGCCCAGGGCCAACGCACCAAGCAGTTCAACTTCTTCGCCCAGGACGATTGGAAGATTCGCAAGAACTTCAGTGTTTCCTACGGCGTCCGCTGGGAGTTGAATCCGCCCCCGCGCGAAGCCGGCGGCCGCACCTACGTCCCGGATAAGAACATCGACGGCAGCCAGGGCCTCGTTACCTTCGTCCAGGCCGAACGCTGGTATAAGAACTGGAACGCCGGCGCCCTTGCGCCACGCATCGCTCTGACGTGGTCTCCGGGAGACTCCGGCAAGACCGTCATCCGCACCGGCTATACCATGGCCTTCGATCCCATCGCCACCTTCCAGGTCACCTCGGTCGCCTCCGCCGTGCCCGGCCAGATCTACCGCTGCACCGCCACCATCGGCGGCGCCACCACCCCCGGCTGCCAGAGCGCTCCGAACGTTCGCCTCAGCGATCTGCCCACGCAACTCGCGCCGCCCAATGCCAAACCCTCCAGCCAGTTGACCCCGCCGCTGGCCACCCAGAACACCGCGCCCCCGGCCCGCATCTTCGATCCCAATCTGAAGCTGCCCACGGTCCACATGTGGAACCTCACCATCCAGCAGGACCTCGGCAAAGGCTACATCGGCAGCGTCGGCTACGTCGGCCGCCGCGGCACCCGGCTCTATCGCAGCTGGGACGTCAACCAGATCGACGCCCGGCCCATCCTGCCGAGCTTCCTCGCCATGCAGCGCAACGTCGCCCTCGGCAACGGTTGCCGCGCCGACGGCACCTTGGCCAACGGCGCCCCCTGCGCCGGCGCCAACGCCGTGCCGCTCATCCAGCAAGGCATCATGACCAGCGCCTTCGCCAACTCCACGGCCTCCACCTCGGACCTCAGCCCCGCGCAGAACGCAGCCGGCAACATGGCCGTCCGCCTGGAGCAGACCACCCTCGCCGCCCGTCTCCGCCCCAATCAACAGTTCGCCCAGATCCTGCTGCTCGATAACGGCGCCGACTCCATCTATCACGGCTTGCAGATGACCCTCCGCAAGCGCTTCGATTCGGCCGGCCTCCTCTTCAGCGGCGGCTACACCCTCTCGAAGTCCATCGATAACCTCTCGGTGGACCCCGTCGCCGCTACCACCGGTGGCGGCCTCACCACCACCGGCGCCCGCACCCCTGCCGACGGCCGCAACTACGATAACGAACGGGCCCGCAGCGACTTCGACCAGCGCCACGTCCTGAACTTCAGCGGCATCTACGAACTTCCCTTCGGCCGCGGCAAGAGCCTGTTCCGCAACGCCAATCGCGCCGTCAACGCCGTCATTGGCGGATGGAGCCTCAACACCATCTACACCTACCAGTCCGGCGAACCGTTCACGATTCGCTCCGGCTTCCTCACCGCTAACGGCACGGCCCAAAGCCGCGCCGCGCTCGCCCCCGGCGTCACGGAACTGCCCAGGCCGCAGTTGCAGAACAAGGCCGGCGTCATCGGCCCGGTCTTCTTCCAGGACGCCAGCATGTTCGTCAACCCCGGTCCCGGCGAACTCGGCTTCGGCCGCAACCTGTTCCAGGGTCCGTCGTACTGGAACGTGGACCTTGGCATCTCGAAGGGCTTCCAATTCTCCGAGCGGATCCGCTTGACCTTCCGGACGGAGATGTTCAACGCCCTGAACCACGCCAACTTCCGCAACCCGCGCGATGCCTCTGTCGGCAGCCCGGCCATCAACTCGAACGTGTTTGCCCAGGCCTGCTGCGTGACGCTTTCGACGGCCAGCTCCTCCACCACCAACCAGAACGGCGAAAGCTGGCGCGTCATTCAGTTCGCGCTCAAGCTGGCGTTCTAGCCCAGTAGCACTCCGGCCGCGAAGCGTAGCACCGCTCCATCGCGGCCGGAGACGGAAACAGATCGGCCAGTTGCGTCGCGTAAGCCCGCAACGGCTCCAACCCCGGCGGCGGTAACCGCCGGACGCAAGTCAAACCAGGAAACGGCAAGGCGGCCCCCCAGGCCGCCTTTACCGTCTCTCGCGGAAACGAACCCAGATACGTCTTCACGTAATGCGCCGCGAAGTAGCTGCGCCAGTCCGGCGCCGGCCGCAAGCCCAGCGTGAACTCCACCTGGCCCCGGACGAACGCATACGGGCGGTCTTCGTAGTAGAGCAACCGTACGGGCGGCACTAGCGCCGTCGCCGCGTCCCGCAGCTCCCGGTGGTCCACATGGTTCCCCACGCCCATCGGCGCCAACACCAGTTCGGGATCCAGCTCGTCGAGCAAACTCGCCAGCGCACGTTGGCTTCGTTTCGTATTTCGCACGGGTCCGCTCACGATCTCGACAAAGCTGCGGAACCGGTCGTCGCGCAGCCCCAGGTGCAGGCACTCCGCGCCCAGCCGCCGGCAGGCCTCGCGGTCCTCGGCCCGGCGGGCGTGGAACAGGCGGTCGCCGGAGCTGAAAAAGGTCGCAATCACTGGCCGCTGCACTTGGGAAAGTAGTGAGGCGCAGGAGAGCACTCCGTCGTCCAAATGCGGCGACAGGCAGAGCGTTACCCGTGCCATAGCGCCGCTCCCACGCCGAAGCCCATCGTCATCACCAGCCGCTTTTCCCGCCCCGCCGGCGGATAGCCCCGCGCCGTCAAGACCGCGTCGTTCACCACCACCCAATCCGCCTTCCCGAACACCGTCTCCACCGGACCATACAACCCAGGATACGTCGACGACTCCGCGACGCCCTCGGCGTTGATCCGGTTCGGCAAGCCGAGGACGACGCCATCATGCAGACCCGCCGCGGCCAGCGCTTCGCCGACGAAGGCGCGGAGCTGCTCCCGCCCCTCGGCCTCCGGCAGCGCCGCCCGGCCATAGGGCAGCCGCCGGGGAAAGACGAGCGAGAGGGATGGCGTCATCAGCTTGAGCTGCGTTTGGCCGAGGTCGATCGCCACCGGCCGCCGCCAGCCGTACTCGGCCCAAATCGCCTCCGCCCCGCGCCGCGCGCAGAACGGGTCCGGCGGCAGCAGATGGTGGGGGAATGCGAGCGCCGCGGCCTCGCCCCCGGCAATCACCAGCTCGGTAAATCCCGCCGCCCGCTCCAGCGTCTCGCCGTCCGCGTTCTCCGCCGTGCCCGCGTGCAGCCGGCGCAGGAACTCGGCGAGCCCGGCGTAGTAAGCCGGCTTGTCGTCCCGCAACTGATAGAGTGTCGTATGCCGGGCGAGGCCGTGCCAGATCTCAAGCCCGGTCAACCCGGGGTGCTGATAGACGGTCAAGCGAGCGGCTCCTTGGTCTCCTCCACCGGCCGCCACGTGGGGCACGGCGTCTTCGCCCAACGAGAATAGTAGATCCGCTGCGCGTGGTAGGCAGCCTTGCAGAGCAGCAGCGCCGCTTGGAAGATGCCGTAGAGCAGCTTTTCTCCCCAAGGCGCCTGGCGGAGCCGCGTCCGGTCCAGGCGCCGGCCTCGCGGTTTCTCGCGCGGAAAGAAGTAGGCCATCCGTTCGAGCTCCAGGCGCATGCGCTGATACTTCCGGAACATGCCGCGCAGCGTCTCCGGGGGCCGGTATTGGATGCCGGCCGGGGTGCAGAGCAGCGCCTCCGGCGCCCGGCCCAGCGAAAGGAAGATGTCGTCGCAGCGAATGCCCGCCTCCAGGTGGAGAAACGGATTGTCCGCGGCCGGGTTCCAACGCAGCTCCGCCGGCCGCGGGATGTGCCAGCGCCGGATGGCGAAGCACTGGCCGTTACAGTACAGGCGCTTGGTCTGGTAGCCTTCGCGCAGGTTGAAGTAGTAGAGGGCGGTGGCGAGTGGCGTCCGGCGCAGCGGCCGCAGCGGGTACTTTTCGGCGTAGGCGATCTCCACCTCCGGATGCTCCGCCATGGCCCGGCTCAGCTCGGTCACTGTGTGCGGATGGATCAGAATGTCCGCGTCCGTGAAGAGAATCCAGGGCGCTTCCGGCCGCGCCTCGACGAGTGCGCGTTGCGCCTCGACGATGCCGCCGCGGGTCTCCCACACGGTCACATCCGTCTCGCCGGCCAGCAGCGCCGCCGTTTCGTCTTCGTTGTCGTTGAGCAGGAGGTGCAGTTCGAAGCGCAGGCCGCAGGCGGCCTCGGCTCGCTCGACGGACACCCGCAGGGAGGCAAGAAGCGCCCGGATGTTCTTGGCTTCGTTTCGTGCGGTGATGCCAATTGGAATCATGGCGCCAACCCGGCGATCAGCCGCGCTGCCGCGCGCGCGCCGTCCGTCTGATATGTCGCCGAGAGCCGCGCCATCGCCGCGCGCTCCGGCCCGTCCTCCAGCAGCCGCGTCAGATCGTGTCGAATCTCTTCGACGGTCGCTGTCCGCAAATCCGTCACCAACCCGATTTGGCTTCGTTTCGTAAAGTACGCCTGATGAAACTGGTCGTTGCACATCGGCGAGAGCAGCATCGGCACATTGGCCGCAATCGCTTCCATGAAGGAGTTCGCTCCGCCGTGCGTGACGAAGACGCGGGCCCGCCGCAGCAGTTCGAGTTGCGGGGCATACCGGTAGACGTGGCAGCCGGGAAACGGCCCCGGCAGGTCGCCTACCGAAAGCACCAGCTCCGCGCCGGGGTTGGCCTCGGCCAGCTTGGCGAACAGCTCCGGCCAGTGATAGATCTGGCTGCCGAAGGAGGCGTAGATCACGGGCCGCCCGTCTGGCAGCGGCTGCAGCGCCGCCTCGTCCCCGCGTGCCCGCAGCGGAAACGAGGGGCCCACCAAGTGGACGCCCTCCACCGCGCCGCAGAGGGCCTCCGTGGTGAAGGCGATGTTGAGGTGCGGCGAAAGCCGGTCGCAGCCGGAGTACTGCCCGGGAGGACGCTGCAAGCCGCGAACTGTTTGCAGAAGGTCACTGTCCAGGTCTGTCGGGATGACCGGGTTCAAGGAGTTCGACACCGCGGCCCAAGGTAACTCCTCGGCCTCCGCCGCCAGCGAGGCCGCGTAGTAAAGCGGATCCACCACCACCACATCGGTATCGCCGAGACACCGCTGAAGCCGAGCCGTCTGGCCGTCCAGATCGTCCAGCAGCAACTGCCCAATCCATTGCGCCAGCCGCTCCCGGTCCTGAATCAGTTCCACCAGCGCCGCCCCGTGGGTCGGCCGCTCCGAGCTGCCGGGCAGCGGCCGGAACGGCAGCCCCGCCGCCGCGCACTGGGCCGCGATGTCGCCCGGCGCCAGCACCTCCACCGTGTGCCCCAGCTCCTGTAGCGCCTGCGCCGGGCCGATGTACGGGTTCACGTGGCCCTTCTCGGGGATCAGTACGAACGCGACTCTCATATACCTTCCCAACGCGTAAACCAGGTCAAGGTAGCCAGCAGCCGGAACTGCAATCCCGTCTCCCGGTCGTCGCGCGGCGGCCCCATCGCCCCGACGCGATCGGCGTCGACATACGGCTCAAGCAACTCGGCGCGCTCCTGCCACGCCTGCCGAAATAGCCGGTGCACCGCTTCGCGGCCCGCGAGGTTCTTGGTCAACGCCGACTTCGGCCGCCACGCAATCTCGTCCGGCAGCACCGTCGCCGCCGCCCGGCGCAGCAGCCGTTTGCCGAGCGCCTCCTCCGGCGCGGCCGCATCGGCCAGGGCGAGGACGGTTGGGTCCGCGAAGGGCACACGCCCCTCAACCGAATGGGCCATCAACTGTACGTCGCCGTTGTGCAGGAGCCGCGCGAGCCAGCGCTGCCGGATCAGGTACGACATCGCTCGCAACTGCCCGCCCGGCGTGGTCCAACGGTGGCCCGCGGCCTCCGCTTCGGCCTGATACTTGGCCGCGAAATGCGCCGGGCCATCCATCTGCCGCAGCGGCACGGCGCCGAAGAAATCGAGCAGCGGGCGGGGTGAGGTGATCCGCGCCGGATCGAGCAGAAACCCGTAGCCGTAGTGCGTCTCGTCCGCGGCATCGCCCACCAGCACGGCCTTGCAGTGGGGCGCCGCCGCTTCGGCGAGCAGGTTCTGCGAGACCTCTTGCTCCCAGGCCGCGATGTGGTCGTTGGCCCAGAGCGTCCGCCGCAGCGCGGCTTCGTAGTCATCAGGCGAGACCAGCGTCAACGGATGGCCCGCCGCCTCGGCCGCTTGCTTCGAGAAGGGCACGTCGTCGCTCTTCACGATCAGCGAATCGGAGTAGTCCATCGCGCCGTAGTCGATGGTGAACGCCGGCAGCGGCGGCTCGGCCAGCGCGGCGAGGAGGCTGGAATCGACGCCGCCTGAAAGGAACAAGCCTGCCGGGGTGCTCGTCCGCACAGCGCGGCGAAGCGCGGTTAGCAGGTCTTCGTTCCGCGTGGCGCTCCGGTAGGCGGTGGTTCCGTGCCGGGTCCGGTGGTGGCCAGCCGGCAGCCGTCGCAGGTTGGCGAACGGGCTCAGCGCGAAGTACGGCGCCGTCAGGTGTTCGGCCACGCCCTCTTCGCTGGGGCGGAAGGGGACCACGCCGGTCTCGAGCAACGGCCCGGCTTCGGAGCAGAACGCGAACCACCCGGGCCCTTCGTGATAAACGAACGGCTTCACCCCGAGCGGGTCCACGGCGGCCAGATAGTCGCCGGTCACGTCATCCCACAGGAACAGCGCGAACATCCCTTCGAAGCAGGTTAGTGCCGCCGGCCCCCAGGTGAGCAGGGCCGCGAAGGCCACCTCCGTATCGGTCTCGGTGGTGAACGGATACCCCGCCAGTTGCTTCCGCAACTCGCGATGGTTATAGATCTCGCCGTTGAAGAGCAGCGTGAACCGCCCATCGGAGAGCGGCAACGGATGCGGCCGCGGGTCCACCAGCGCCAGGCGCGTCTGCGCCAGCGTCGCCCGTTCCGTCACCAGCGTCCCCGCGCTGTCCGGACCCCGGTGCCGCAGTCGAGCGGCGAACCGGGCGGCCAGCGCCGCGTCCCCCGGCGGACCGATCAACCCGGCAATGCCGCACATAGGGCCAGCTCCTGCCGGGTCCGCTCCAGAATATCCGGGCCAGGCACCAGCGTCGGACGTTTGGGAATCGCGGGCAGCCCCAACTCCGCAGCCAGCGCCCGCAGCGCCCGTTTGTCGGGGTCTGGTTGCTCAATGGTTACCGCTTGAAAGGGCAGATGCAGCCGCACCCCGGCATGGGCGAAACACGCCCGCGTCAACGGCAACAGGTCACAACTCGTCTCGCCGCGGAAGACCTGGTCGGCCGCGTCGCCGCCCATCACCTCCGCCACGCCCGCGTCCCGCAACCCTTCGGCGAGCAGCAGCTTCGACACCGGATGCAGGTTATAGATCGGCGTCCGCGTCACCTGCAAGAAACGCCCCAATGCGGCTTCGAGGTCCGGCGCGCGGAACACCGTCAACGGCACGGCGAACCGCTCGGCCAGCGCCTGCGTCCGTTCGAGTTCGCAGTAGCCGGCAATGCCGGTGGCGAGCGTATAGCCGCGCACGGGCCGGCCCAATTCCTGCAGCAGCCGCACCAACACCCACGAATCCAGGCCGCCGCTGACGGCCACCGCCTCCGTGGCGGGCAATGCCTGCAGCAGCGTGTCGCGAAGGGTCATGCGGTGAGGGTGACGAGCGTCTCCCGCTTGGTCCGGATGTCCGCCGGACTCAACTGCCGGTGCGTATCCAGGCCGGCCTGGCCGCCGTTGCACAGGAAGCAGGAGTGCAGCGGCTCGCTCTGCGTCAGGTGCGCTTGAATGCGGCGGGCGAGCGCCGCGGCGTCGGGGTCGTCCACGGGCACGCCGTCTTCGGCGAAGCGGGGCCCATCGACGGCGAACTTCTGCACGTACTGCGGGCGCGTGCAGGAGTAGAAGCGCCCGTTCTTGATCGTGTTGCAGCGGTGGCGGATCCAGCAATCGGCGAAGGTCTCTTTGGCCTGCTCCGCGGTGGCCCGGGCGGTGCGGTCGAGGCAGGTGAACTTATCCTGCATCTTCCAGCTCACTTCAATGCCGCGCGCCGCCGCCTGTTTGGCGATATACCGGATCAACGGCTTCGGCAGCGCCGGCTCGGGGTAGAGCGAAACCGAGATCATCTGAATGCAGTCCCAGCTTTGCGGCGAAAGCTTTTCGATCAACAGCGCGTTCGTCGTCAACTGAATCCGGGGCCCTACCTTCAGCCGGTGGGCGATGGTCAACAGCGTTTCGAGCTCCGGATGCAGCAGCGGTTCGCCGCCGACGATCTTTACGAACTGCGGCTCCACCACGCGCCGCACGAGCAACAGATCCTGTTCAAACTGCGCCGGGTCCGCGCACCACTTCTTCAGGATCGGCGAATACGAGCAGCAGTGGTCACAGCGAAGATTGCAATGGTCCGTGACGTGATACTCGAGCGCTCTTGTCTGCACTCGTCCGCTGACTATCGGGTACGGCTCAGAGGCCTGCTCCATGACCGAAGATAGCATGGCGCCTCACGCCTTTTCGAGTACCTCAAATGCGTCACCGCCGCAGATCCGTTCGATTTCGGCTTTGAACTCGCGGTCCGGCCGCACCTTCACGGGCACGTCCATCATCGCGATAAAGTCCCGCGGCTTTTCGAGCTTGAAGCGCACCTGCGCGTTGCCGGGCTTGCGGTGGAACAACTCCCGCAGCTCCATCGCCGGGTCGCTGCCGTTCTCCTCGCGAATGCGTACGCGGATGGCGATGATGCTCGGCAGCTTCACGAGCGCGTTGGCCAGCGGCACAATCTCCTGGATGCTCACCTTCGGCGCGGAACCCTCCTCCGGCATCACTTTGCACATCGCCATCACCGGGTTGTCGTCCGTCAGGTACTGGTTCAACTCTTCAATCTTGCTGTTGAAGCACATGGCTTCCAGGCTGCCCTTGTGGTCTTCAAGCCGCATGGCGGCCCACAGCTTGCCTTCCTTGTTCCGCCGCCGTTGAATGCCGGTGAGAATGCCGCACAGGCGCACCTCTTCGCCCTTCTGGCACTGGTCGAGCCCGTCGGATTCGTGCGTCCGCAGCTCCGTGATCTTCTCATCAAAGGCATCGAGCGGATGGCCGGTGACGTAGAAGCCGATCATCTCCTTTTCGCCCTGCAGCTTCTCGGTCTGCGTCCAATCCTTCACGTTCGGCAACGGCTCTTCCGGCGCACCTTCAGTCGGCCCACCAAAAAGATCGGCGAACAGTCCCACCTGCCCGCTCTCTTTGTCTTTCTTCACGCGTTGCGCGTGTTCCATCGCCCGGTCGATCATGGCGGTCAATTGGCTCCGCGTGCCTTCGAGGCTATCCATCGCGCCGGCCTTGATCAGCGATTCGATCGCCCGCTTGTTCACGGCGCCCACGTCCACGCTTTCGCAGAACCCGAAGAACGTCCGGAACCGGCCGACCTCTTTCCGCGCCGCCAGAATCGACTCCACCGCGCCCTGGCCCAAATTCTTGATCGCGCCCAGGCCGAAGCGGATCGCTTCGCCGTCCGGGGCAAAGCTAAGCAGCGAAGCGTTGACGTCCGGCGGCAGCACCTTGATGCCCATGTCCTTGCACTCGTTGATGTACTTCACGACCTTGTCGGTGTTGCCCGTTTCCGAGGTCAGCAGCGCGGACATGAACTCGATCGTGTAGTGCGCCTTCAGGTACGCCGTGACATAGGCCAGATAGGCATACGCCGCCGAGTGCGACTTGTTGAAGCCGTAGCCGGCGAACTGCGCCATGAGGTCGAACAGCTTATCGGCTTTCTTCGCGTTGAAGCCCAGCTTGGTGGCGCCGGCCAGGAAGCGCTCCTTCTGCTGCGCCATGGCCGAGGCCTCTTTCTTGCCCATCGCGCGCCGCAGCAGGTCCGCTTCGCCGAGGCTGTAGCCGGCGATGACGTTCGAGATCTGCATCACCTGCTCCTGGTAGACGATGACGCCGTACGTCTCGCCCAGCAGCGGCTCCAGCTCGTTGAAATCGTAGACGACCTCTTTCTTCCCGTGCTTCCGCGCAATGAAGTCGTCGATCATGCCGCCCTGAATGGGGCCCGGCCGGTACAGCGCGTTCAGCGCGCAGAGGTCTTCAATTCGCTCCGGCTTCGACCGCCGCAGAATGTCCTGCATGCCCGAAGATTCAAACTGGAACACGCCCGAGGTCCGCCCCTTCCAGAAGATCTCTTCGTAGGTCTTCTGGTCGTCCAGCGGAATCTCTTCCATCACCAGATTCACGCCGCGGTTGGTCCGGATCAGGGTCAGCGCGTCTTCGACGATGGTCAGCGTGGTGAGACCCAGGAAGTCCATCTTCAACAGGCCGAGCTTCTCCAAGCCCGACATGTCGTACTGGGTCACAATTTCGTCTTTGTTCGTCTTGTAGAGCGGGACGAGCTCTTTGAGCGGCTGCGGGGAAATCACGACGCCGGCGGCGTGCACGGAGGCGTTCCGCGCCATGCCTTCAAGCCGCAGCGCCACCTCCATCACTTCCTTCACGCGGGGGTCCGCCTTGGCCGCCAGGTCAAAGCCCGGCTCCTGCGCGAAGGCGTCCTTCAGCTTGATGTTCAGCGTCGGCGGCACCATCTTGGTGAGCTTGTCGACTTCGGCGAACGTCATGTCGAGCACGCGGCCCACGTCTTTGATGGCCGCTTTCGAACCGAGCGTGCCGAAGGTGATGATCTGCGCCACCTGCTCCCGGCCATACTTTTCGGTGACGTATTGAATCACTTTGCCGCGGCCGCGGGGTTCGAAGTCGGTATCGATATCGGGCATCGAAATGCGTTCCGGATTCAGGAAGCGTTCGAACAGCAGGCCGTACTGCAGCGGGTCGATGTCGGTGATCTCCATCGCGTAGGAGACGAGCGAACCGGCCGCCGATCCGCGGCCCGGACCCACGGGAATACTCGCCTGCCGGGCGTAGCGGATGAAGTCCCAGACGATGAGGAAGTAGCCCGAAAACTTCATCTGCTGGATCATCTTGATCTCGCGATCGAGGCGCTCCTGGTAGGCTTCGAGCGGTTGCCGCAGCGTGCCCTTCTCGCGCATGTATTCAAGGCGCGGCCGCCGCTTTTCAAAGCCCTCGCGGCAGACGTAGGCAAAGTAGCTGTCGATGGAGTGCTCCGGCGGCACGTCGAACTTCGGGAACGGCTCCTTCACCTTTTCGAGCGCCACTTTGCAGCGCATGGCGATCTCGTAGGGGTTGCGGAGCGCGGTGGGATAGTCGCCGAAGAGCTGTTCCATTTCCGCCTTGGACTTCATGTAAAAGGCCGGGTGATCCCAATGCATGCGGTTGGGGTCGGAGACGGTCTTGCCCGTGGAGATGCACATGAACAGCTCGTGAGCCCGCGCGTCGTCCTTGCGCAGATAGTGGGAATCGTTGGTGGCCACCAGCGGAATGCCCATCTCGGCGGAGAGCTTGGCCACTTCGGGAATCAGCCGCTTATCCTGTTCGAGGCCGTGGTCCTGTAGCTCGAGGAAAAAGTTGTCCTTGCCGAAGATGTCCGTGTAGGTGGCGGCCAGTTGCCGCGCCTGATCGTACTTGTCGCCGAGCAACGCTTCGTTCAAATCGCCGCGGAGGCAGGCGCTCAAGCAGATGATGCCCTTCGAGTGCTGGGCGAGGAGATCCTTGTCGACGCGGGGCTTGTAATAGAAGCCGTCGAGGTAGCCGGTGGAGACCAGCTTGATCAGGTTCCGGTAGCCCTCCTGGTTCTCGCACAGGAGCACGAGATGGTTGTAGCGGTCGTTTTCCGTGCGGGACTTGTGGCCGTTCTGGTTGACGTAGACCTCGCAGCCGAAGACGGGATGAATTCCCTTATCCTTGGCGGCGTTGTGGAACTCGACGGCGCCGAACATGTTGCCGTGGTCGGTCATCGCGACGGCCGGTTGCTCCAACTCCGCCGTCAACTTCATGAGCTGCTTAATCTCGCAAGCGCCATCGAGCAGGGAGTAGTCCGTGTGGCAATGCAGGTGAACGAAGGGGACGTCAGAGGTGGGTGTGGGCATGTTGGGGCACTGCGGGCGGGGGAGACTACCAGTATACTTTCGAGGGGCCCCGGAGGCCCTGTCCATGCGGGCTCTCCATTTTGAAAAGCATCGAACGGATCGCATCGGATGGCTGCGCGCCGCTGTGTTGGGAGCGAATGACGGCATCGTCTCGACGGCCAGTCTGGTGGTGGGGGTTGCGGCGGCGCATGCGGTGAACAGCGACATTCTCGTTACTGGCGTGGCCGGCCTCGTGGCCGGGGCCATGTCGATGGCGGCTGGCGAATACGTCTCGGTCAGCTCGCAGGCTGATACCGAGAGCGCCGATCTCAACCGCGAGCGCGCCGAGTTATCGGCTAATCCCGAGTGGGAGCGGGGCGAACTCACCGCGATCTATGTCAAGCGCGGACTGGACGAGGCGCTCGCCCGGCAAGTGGCGGAGCAGTTGATGGCGCGCGATGCCGTTGGCGCGCACTACCGCGACGAATTGGGGATCTCCGATACCACCGCGGCCCGGCCGCTGCAGGCGGCGCTGGCGTCGGCCGCCACCTTTGCCGTGGGCGCCGCGATGCCTTTGGGCATGGTGCTGGTTGCGCCCGCGGGGGCGTTAATTCCGGCGGTGGTGGCCGCGTCGATCGTCTTCCTCGCGCTGTTGGGAGGCCTGGGTGCTTATGCGGGCGGGGCGCCCGTCGTCAAAGCGGCGGCGCGCGTGACGTTCTGGGGCGCGGCGGCGATGGCGCTGACGGCGTGGGTGGGCGCGATGTTCGGCGCGGCTGTGTAGCTCCGGCTATACTCCCGATATGCGAATCCTCCTGCTGCTGGCCTGCTGCTTCTCTCTCCCGCTGGGTGCGGAAACCTACTACCGCACCTTCTTCCACAAGCACCCTGTGAAGCAGAAGATCCGGGCCGGCGAGCGGGTCACCACCCGCACCGTCGACTCAAGCGGTAAGGATGAAAAGAGCCAGGAGGTCGCCGAAGCGCCCAACCCGCTCACCGGCCCTTTCTTCGTCGAAGGCGCCGAGCCCGGGGACGCTATCGCTATCCACTTCCACAAGGTCCGCCTCAACCGGGACTGGGGCTACTCCGGCTACCGTCTCGGCCTGTTCGCCATGACTCCGGAGTACATCGAAAAGACCTATCCGCCCGTCTACAAGCGCGACCTGGTGCGCAAAGGCTACGCCCATTATGTGCCCTGGGATCTCGACCGCGAGAAGGGCCTTGTCCGGCTTCGCGAACCGGGCAGCAAGGCCATCGTGATGGAGTTCCCCGCGAAGCCGATGCTCGGCTGCGTGGGCGTAGCCGCGGCCGGCGATTGGGCGCCCACGTCCAGCCCCTCCGGCCCCTACGGCGGCAACATCGACTACAACCGCATCGGCGAAGGGGCCACGGTCCTGCTGCCGGTCTACCACCCCGGGGCGCTGGTGTTCCTGGGTGACGGCCACGCCCTGCAGGGCGACGGCGAGCCGACGGGCAACGGCGTTGAAACGTCAATGGACGTCGAGTTCTCCGTCACCGTCCGCAAGGGCCTGAAGCTCACCGGTCCTCGGGTGGAGACGGAAGACGCCATCATCAGCATCGGCTCCCAGCCTGAGTTCCAGAGCTCGCTCGACCGGGCCCTTGAAATGGCCACCACCGATATGGTGCAGTACCTGATGACGGAGCATGGTCTTGAAGAGTGGGCCGCCCATCTGCTTATTGCCTTTCAGGGTAAGTATGAGGTGGTGACGGCCCGGGGATCCATGGCGCTCCTGATTCCGCGGAGCGCCTTGCGAAAACGATAGGCCGCTTCTACCAGCTAAAGCGGGTGTTCAGTTGGATGACTCGGGCGCCCGCCGTCCCCAACAGCCGTCCGAAGAAGGCGTCGTTCAGGCTGGTGCGGAGGCCGGTCAGGTTGGTGTGGTTCAACGCATTGAACATATCAGCGCGGATCTGGATCTTGGCGGACTCGGTGATCGATACACTCTTGCCGATGGAGAAGTCCAGATTCACCAGTCCGGGAGCGCGAATGGCGCCGTTCCCGACATTGCCGGGGCGAACGGGAGCGCGGGATACGGCGCCCAATGGGACCAGAGCGAACGCCGACCGGTTCAAGTACTGCAGAGTATCGCGGTAGTCGTCCAGATAGACCTGCCCTCCCACATAGTCCGGACGGTTGATCTGCAATGCGCCGGTCTGCGACAACGTCACCGGCTCGCCGGTGCGCGCCTGCAGGATGCCCGAAAGCTGCCACCCGCCGAAGATCGATTTGGCCAGCCGGCCCGCCTGGTAGAGTTGCGGCACCTCGTACACCCACTCGGCGTTGAAGTAGCTCTTGATGTCTCCGGTGTTCGGTCCGCGATCGGCCTTCGGGAAGTTGAACTCCTGCGTCCGCGCGTCCCCGTCTCCCTGATAGTAGGCGCCGATGTCGCCGCCGGCGGTGGACAGGCCCTTGCCCCAGGTGTAGTTGATGCTGCCGGTCAGCCCGTGCGAAAAGCGTTTGCGGAGGGAGGTCTGCCACGAAGTGAAGATCGACTGCTGCGTGTTGTCCACGTAGTAATTCACGTTGAGCAGAGGATTCGGCCGGAGGCCGGTGATCCGGTCTTGATTGTTGGCCCAACGGTGCATCAGGAACTTGATGCCCCGGGTGCCGACAAAGGCGGTCTCCAGCGCCAAGGTGTTCGTAATCGCCCGCTGAAAGCCGAGGTTGAAATGCATGCTGTAGGGGTTTTGCAATTGGGGGTTGTAGATCGAGAAGATGTTCGTCACGCCCCGGGCGGCGGAGTCGCGCGCCAGAGCCACGGCGATGTCATCAGCGTAAGTGCCCCACTTCAGACCGAGACGTTCGGAATCGGCGCGGCTGAACCGGATGCGGAAGGGCGTGTTGGGACCGGGTTGCACCGCGGCCTGCAGAGCGCCGGTGACCTGGCTGCTGAACAGGATGCCGAAGCCTCCCCGGATGGCCATCTTGCCGTTGCTTTGCGGGTCATAGCTAAAGCCGATCCGCGGCCCGAGATTGGCCCACCGGTCGGCCTCCACCGGGTTATTGCGATCGCGTAGCGGACCCACCGCAAACGTGTTCGGGTCCAATAGCCCGTCGGGATTATAGAGGCCCGTTTCCTTGGCCGTCTCTTTCGCCTTGGGGACGAAGTTGCCGAAGGAGTCATAGCGGAGGCCGAGATTCATAGTCAGGTTCGGGCGGATCCGCCAATCGTCCTGCGCGAAAAAGCCCAGGCTTCGTTGCACGCCCCGGAACTCGCCGTTGCCAAACACGGGAGCCACCTCCGTAGGGATGTTAGCGATCAGGTCGGCGCGGCTGGTGTAGCTGATCAGCGGCGCTTCGGGATTGGTCTTCTGGCAGCAATCGCTGCGATAGCTGAAGCCGAATTTCAGGCCGTGCTTGCCGCGCTGCAAGGCAATCTTCTGATCGATGTTCACGGTGCGGCCTTCGAGCATATAGTACTCGTGGTCGGGCGAATTCCAGCCCAGGTTCGTAGCGATGCGAAAGACGCTGCGGCCGAAGGGCAGCACTTCGGGCTTACCGCTGGGGTCCTTTTGCTCGAAGAAGAAGCGGTCATACCGTCCGGTATCGGCCAGGTTGTAGCCGAAGCGGCTTTCGGAAGTCCAGGTCGCGCCGCCGGTGGTGTAGGCGAGCGTGCCCCGCTCGTTCCATACCAGGAAGTCGCGGTCGTTGCTGCCATTGATGTAGCTGCGGGGAACGAGTTGCGTGGGGCGTCCGCGGCTGTAGGAGAACGCGAGATTGCTCATCTGACCGATCCGGAGATCGGAGCGGATGTCGGCATGATTGTCGTTCCGGATCGAACTCCGGGGATCGCGATACAGCCCGACGTCCGCCGTGGCGGCGTACGGCTGGTTCGGCAGCGGTACGAAATCGAGGAGTTGCTTATAGGCGGGAAGGCCGGCCAGCATGTCGTTGCGCAGGCGGGGCGTGGGGACGTTCTCTTGCACCACGGTGAACGCGCGGTCCCGGTACCCTTCATAGACTCCGAAGATGAACAGCTTGTTTTTCACGATCGGCCCGCCGATCGAACCGCCAAACTGGTTGAACGTAGAACCCGGCTTGGTGGCCAGCAACTGATTCCGGGCGTTGAGCTCTTCCGCCTGAAAATTTTCGAACAGACTGCCGTGCCACTGATTCGTGCCGGAGCGGCTGAGCAGATTCACCTGCCCGCCGACGATGTTGCCGTACTCCGCGGACGGCACCCCCTTTACGGTATCCACTTCCTGAATCGCCTCAATGCTCATGATGTCAATCAGATTTGGCCGGCCAAAGCCGGAAGAGGCCCGGCCCTCGGGATTGCCTCCCGCGTCCGTCCCATCGACGGAGAAGGCAACGCCGTTCTTACCGACGCCGTTCATGCGGACACTATCGCCCGTTGAAACGACGCCCGTGCCAAGGCTGAGCAGGTTCGAGAAGTTCCGGCGGGCCAGCGGGAGCTCGCGCACCTTGATGGCTTCGAACGAATTGATCTGCTCGGACGACACCGTATTGATCAGCGGGACATTGGCGTCCACCTGCACCGTTTCGGTAGACGCACCAATCTCGAGCGAAAACGTATTCCGAATCTGCTGCCCGGCCGTCAACTCAAAGCCGCTAGACTCTTGCCGCTTGAACCCCTTCGATTCGGCGCGCAGCGTATAGGTGCCAACCCGGAGGAACGTGAACACGGCTTCGCCTTGGGCGTCTGTGATCTTCTCGGTTACGGCTCCGGTGCCGTTATGGATCAGAGTGACTTTGGCGCCGGGAATCACCGCCGCCGAAGAATCGGTGACGGTGGCATATAGCGTAGCCGTGGTGACCTGTGCCCACATCGTACTCGCACAGCAGAACAAGGCCAATAGCGAATCGCGGATGAGTGATTTCATGGATCTCCTCGTGACAGTAGCTACCAAATCTTATGGGCCACGCCGGAGGGGAGCAAGGAAAGAACGGTTCCGAACTGTTCTTTTGCTCGGTGATGCTTACCAATTCGCTGACTAAAGAACGCGAACCGCAACCAGCCAGGTTCGCGTGGGCACTTTGTCATGAACCTCGGCCTTCACCACCGCCTGAAAGTGCCACGGTCCCCGATGATTCGGGCTTTCCTTGCGCAACCGCGCGAGTAGCTCGGCAAGAGAGCTTTCGGCGGACAGGTACTCCGTTGCCGCTTGCGTCGCTTGGGCGTTCAGCCCGCTGATTAAAAGCAGCCGCTGATTAGCCATCATGCCCGGCAACATCGAAATGAGGGCGTACTCTTGGTCGGCGCCATTCTCGGCGGCGGCGTAGTTGATGATGTATTCGGCGGGCTCGCCCGGCCGGGGCGACCGGTTCACCACCGCGCGTTGGCGCCTGCCTGCGCTCGGCGTCAACTGCAAGGGCGTGTCCACCAGCAAAGGATCGAGCCATCGATTTGCTTCGTTGTTGCCCAGGAGAATCAGATCGTTTGCGCGCAGATCGTCCCAACTGAGAAACCGGCTTTGGGTCGACTGCACCTCGGTGCCGAGCCGCGTCAGCAGCGAGGTGAGCCGCACGGCGGCCATGGCTTCGCCCACCTTAGTCTGATTCACCGCGGGGCTGAAGTAGACGGCGCCGCCCGGAGGTAGGCCAAAGGCCTGTCGATACACCTCCTCCTCGGCGGGTTGCACGCGGAAGCGCTTCGGTAAAGTGTCCGCGGGAAGGACCGTTTCAAAATGCTTCAACACGGTCGTCATCGGGCTGCTGAAGCAGATGATGGCCGGCCGGCCGCTTGCGATCCACGGTCCCCAGATCTCCCGGGTCGCCGCACCCCCTGCAGGAGCGGTCCGCGCTACCGAAAACGCCGTTCCGGCAAAGTATCCAATAGCCACCAGGAGAAGGGCGGCGCCGCCTGCCCACACGCGCCGGCTCCACGGGTTCTCTATCCGGCTGACTGCCGCGGGAGACCTTTCGGGAACTGCCTGGACGGCGACCGTCTCCGGCGAAAGCGGTAACGGGTCCGCCGGCAACCGGCGAAACACCGGCACATACCGGCCCACCGGGAGTTCGATCCGCAGGCTATGGGTACTGCCCTCGCCGCTGTAGTACTCGTGGAGCTTCTGCCGCAAGGTATGCGCCTGGCGGCGGACCACGGAATCTTCGCTGGGTGAATACTCCGGGCCCCGCAGAAACACCTCGGAGCCGATCAGATACTCGTTGATCCTTCCCCCGTCGCCGCGCAAGGTCATTTCACAAATGAAGCGCAGGAACTTCTGCAGCTTCTCCGATCTTTCAAAAGAGCTGCTCCGCAAGATGGCTTGGAGTTCTGTCTGGATCTCCTCCGGATTCAGGTCTGCCGGGTCCAGAGTGGCGGTGTTTTGCGTGGGCGTCGACATGGTCCGTTCCGCCGCAAGTGTATATCACTTGCCGTTGCGGTGGGGACCTCCCCCTGGCGAACTGTTCGCGAACCGTCTGCATCTGCCGAAAAACGCCGCTTCGGGATACGCTCAGGGATGTTATCCCATGCGCCGCACCCTCCCTCTCTTTCTCCTGCTCGCCGTGGCTGGCCAGGCCGGGCTCGTTCGGTTCGAGATCACAGAGCAGCGGGACGTGCTGAACGGGCAAAGTTTCGGCCCTACCGGAGCCTACGAACTTCTCCGTGGCCGGGCCCACTTTGCCGTCGATCCCCAACTGCCGGGTAACCGGCGGATCACCGATCTCCAATTCGCACCGCGCAACGCGGCCGGCCTGGTGGAGTTCTCCGCTGACGTGGTGATGCTTCGTCCGAAAGACCCCAAGGCCGGGAATCGCACACTGCTCATGGAAACCCCCAACCGGGGCGCCATGGGGATGCTCGCTCTATATAACCGCGCCCAACCTTCGGCCAATCCAACCAGCGCCGCGCATTTCGGCGACGGATACCTGATGCGCGAGGGATACACGCTCGCCTGGGTCGGGTGGCAACACGATGTGCCGAAGCGGGAGGGCCTGTTGCGGGTGCATGTCCCGGCGGCCTCCGGCATCACCGGGATGGTGCGCGGCGAGTTCACTCCCGCCGAGCCGGTCAGGCGCATTCCGCTCGGGGACGCCGGGCACGTTCCCTACCCCGTCAGTGAGCCGGGAAGCCTCACCCTGACCGTGCGCGACGGCATTCACGGCGATCGCAAGCCGCTGACTCCCGGAGAATGGCGTTTTGAAGGGGATGCGATCGTGCTCACCCAACCTGCGACGCCGGGCCGGATCTATGAATTTCTCTATCGCAGCCAGTCGCCCGCGGTCGCTGGTCTCGGGCTGGCGGCCCTGCGGGACTTTGCCGCCCACCGTAAGGAAACCGGCGCGGAGCAGTTCGCGGTCGGCGTCGGCACTTCGCAAAGCGCGATGGCGTGGAAAGCTCTCGTTTACGAGGGATTTAACGCCGACGAAAAGGGCCGCCGGGTCTTCGACGGTTTACAACCCCATGTGGCCGGCGGCCGCCGCTCCACCTTCGAGCGCTTTTGCCAACCTAGCCGGACCTCCGGCCCCTATCGCAACGCGAGCCTATCGCCGACCGACCAGTTTCCGTTCTCCGATGCCGAAGACCGCGAACTGGCGACCGGCCAACGCGACAGCCTGCTCGCCCGGGCGCAAAAGGCCGGGGTAGTTCCCAAGATCCTCTACACGAATACGAGCTATGAGTACTGGGCCTCGGCGGGCGCTCTCGTCCACGTGAGCCTCGACGGCCGGCGCGATCTCGCGCTACCTCCCACCACCCGGCTCTATCTCCTCTCCGGCGGCCAGCACGGCCCCGCCGCCTTCCCGCCTCAGCGCGGCAACGGCGAAAATCTCCCCAATTGGAACGACTACAAATGGTCGCTCCGCGCCATCCTCCGCGATCTACGCGAGTGGGTTGTCAACGACACCGAACCGCCCGCCTCCCGGTATCCCCGCCTGGCTGACGGAACCCTCGGCCGGGGCAACCCTCCCGCGCACCGGACCCGGTACCTCGACTTCGGCCCCGAATACCTCGCCAAGGGCGTCGTCACCCATCAGCCACCGAAGGCTGGCATCGACTACGCCGTTCTGACGCCGCTCCCCGATGCCGACGGCAATGATCGCGTTGGGGTGAAGATGCCGTGGGTGAGCGTTCCCCTCGGCGCCTTCACCGGCTGGAACCGCCGCACCGCGGCCATCGGCGCCGCCGGTGAACTGCTCGCCAACACGGGCTCCTATCTTCCTTTTCCGCAGGCCCGAATTCGAAAAGATTTCCCCAGCCGGGATGCCTACCTCCAACGCATCGAAGCCGCCGCCCAACAGATGGTGCGCGATCGGTTCCTGCTGGCCGAGGACGTTCCGGCGATGGTAAAGCTGGGGGGCGCGATCTGGGATTGGGCTGTTGCCGTTCCGAACGGTTCGGAACCTACCTCGGCGGCACGCGCCAACATAGAATAGGGTGTCATGCGGTCCCTCCTGCTTTTTGCCGCCGGCAGCGCTCTGGCTTTCGCCCAGCCTCCCGCCGCGCGCGCCGTCTTCGACCGCTACTGCGTTTCCTGTCACAACGACCGCGTCCGCACGGCAGGCGTCTCCCTCTCGCCTTCGCCCAAGCTCGATGCCGCCCTGCTCGAGAATGTCGTCCGCAAACTCGACCACCGGCATATGCCGCCCCTCGGCCTGCCGCGCCCTGACGAGGCTTCCTACAAATCCGCTATTGCGTCGCTGACCGATTCGCTTGACCGGGCCGCTGCCGCCAACCCGAACGCGGGGCGCACCGGCGCCTTCCGGCGGCTTAACCGCTTCGAGTACCAGAACGCGATCCGCGACCTGCTCGCCGTGGACTTTAATGTCGCTTCGCTGCTGCCAGCCGACGAAACCAGCCACGGCTTCGACAACATCACCGTCGAGAACCTCTCGCCAACGCTGCTCGAGCGCTATCTCTCCGCGGCGGCCAAGATCAGCCGTCTCGCGGTCGGCAGCCCGATTCGCACCCCCTCCTCGGACGTCATCCTGATCCCGCCGGATCTGACCCAGGAGGAGCATATTGAAGGCCTGCCGCTCGGCTCCCGCGGCGGCGCCCTGACTTCGTATCACTTTCCGGTCAGCGGCAAGTATGAGCTGCAGGTTCGCCTTTCCCGCGACCGTGACGAGCGCGTGGAAGGCCTCGACACGCCCCACCGCGTCGAACTCACTCTGGACGGCGCCCGCCTTGGCCTGTTCACCGTCAACCCGGTCCCGCGCGGCACCGACAATCAGAATGTTGACAAGCACCTGTCGGTCACCGTGCCAGTGACGGCCGGACCGCACCAGATCGGCGTTTCCTTCCTTCGGAAAACCGCGGCTCTGCTCGAAACCGCTCGTCAGCCCTACCAGGCGCATTTCAATATGGACCGCCACCCGCGGGTGCAACCGGCCGTCTATTCGATCTCGGTGCTGGGACCTTACGAGGCTACCGGCCCCGGCGATTCTCCCAGCCGCCGCCGCATCTTTGTTTGCCAGGAACAAACCGACGCGTGCGCCAGCCAGATTCTTTCGAACCTCCTCCGCCGCGCGTATCGCCGGTCGGTCACCCCGGCGGATCTCGAGACTCCAGTAAAGTTCTACCGGGAAGCGCGCGCTGCGGCCGGTTTCGACAATGGCATCGAAATGGCTCTGCGCGCTCTGCTGGTGAATCCGCAGTTCCTGTTTCGCATTGAGAAGGATCCTCCCGGCGCCACCCGGGGCGCGCCCCATCGTCTCACCGACTTCGAACTCGCCACGCGCCTTTCGTTCTTCCTCTGGAGCAGCATCCCGGATGACATCCTGCTCGACCTTGCCGCCCGTGGCCAATTGCGAAACCCGGCCGAGATGGAACAGCAGGTGAAGCGCATGTTGGCGGACCCTCGCTCTGACGCTCTCGTCAACAATTTCGCCGGGCAATGGCTGTACCTGCGCAACCTGGATTCCACGACGCCAGACCCCCGGCAGTTTCCCGATTTCGATGACAACCTCCGGCAGGCGATGCGCCGCGAGACGGAGCTCTTTTTCGCCAGCATCGTCCGCGAGGACCGGCCGGTTTCGAATCTTCTCCGCGCTGATTACGCCTTTGTCAATGAACGCCTCGCCCGGCATTACGGCATTCCGCATGTCTACGGCAGCCGCTTCCGCCGCGTCTCTCTGGCCGGCCAGCCGGCGCGCGGCGGCCTGCTGAGCCAGGCGAGCATTCTCACCGTCACCTCCTACTCCACGCGCACGTCCCCGGTGATCCGGGGCAAATGGATCCTCGCCAACATCCTCGGCACGCCGCCGGCCCCTCCGCCGCCCGCGGTTCCGCAGTTGAAAGAGGCTGCGGCCGGGCCCGGCGCCAAGTCGCTCTCCATGCGGGAGCGCGTGGCCGAGCACCGCGCCAACCCCGCCTGCGCCGGCTGCCACAATCTGATGGATCCCATTGGCTTCGCCTTTGAAAACTACGATGCGGTAGGCCGCTGGCGCACGACGGAGGGTGGCGTTCCCGTCGACGCCTCCGGGGTGATGCCGGACGGCACGAAGTTTACGAATGCAGCCGATCTGCAGAACGCCCTGCTCCGCCGTCCGGAACTCTTCACCTCCACTTTGGCGGAGAAGCTGCTCATCTATGCCCTTGGCCGCGGGGTCGAACCCTATGACGCCCCGTCCGTCCGCCAGATTGTCCAACAGGCCGGCACGAAGGATTACCGCTTCTCGTCCCTGATTCTGGGTATCGTCAACAGTACGCCGTTCACCATGAGGAACTCGCTATGATCATTTCGAAGAAATCGCTCCCTCGCCGCACCCTGCTTCGCGGTCTCGGCGCGGGCCTTGGGCTCCCGTTGCTCGACGCCATGGTTCCGGCCATGACTGCGCTCGCCGCCACCCCGGCCGCGCCGGTCCGCCGTTTGGGCTTCGTCTACATTCCCATGGGAGCGACGATCTCGCAGTGGACGCCGCCCGAACTCGGGCGTATGACCCGGCTCTCGCCCACGCTCCAGTCCCTCAGCCCGTACCTTGATCAACTCAGCGTCATCAGCAATCTCGAACTGAAGAACGCCTATTCGCCCGGCAATCACGCCACGGCCAATGCCGCGTTCCTCAGCGCGGCCAAGGCCAAGCTGACCGAAGGAACGGACTACGAACTCGGCACCACCGTGGACCAGATAGCGGCCCGGCACATCGGCAAGGATTCGCCCCTGCCTTCGATGGAACTGGCGATGGATCTGCTCACCACTATCGGCAACTGCGACAACGGCTACGCTTGCGTCTACCAGAACAATTTGTCCTGGTCATCGCCCACGACGCCCCTGCCGGCCGAAGCCCATCCGCGCCTGGTGTTTGAACGGCTCTTTGGCGAAGGGGGTAGCGCGGCGGAACGGCGCGCGGAGCTGCGCAAGAACGCCAGTATTCTCGATTGGGTGTCTGCGGATATCGCCCGGCTCCAGGGCCAACTCGGCGCGGGGGATCGGACGAAGGTCGGTGAGTATCTGGAAGCCGTCCGCGAGGTCGAGCGGCGCATTCAGAAGGCCGAAAAGCAGACGGATGGCTCTGCCCTGCCGGATGTCGATCGGCCGGTCGGCGTGCCCGCCTCCTATGGGGACCACGCCAAGCTCATGTTTGATCTCCAGGTGCTCGCCATGCAGGCGGATATCACCCGGGTGATCTCCTTCCAGTTGGCTCGCGAGGCCAGCACGCGGGTTTACCCGGAGGCCGGCGTCACCGATCCGCATCATCCGCTCACCCACCACTCGGGCGACCCGGAGAAGATGGCCCGCGTGGCCAAAATCAACGCCTACCATATGAGCCTGTTTTCCTATTTCCTGGGCAAGCTGAAGTCCACCCGGGAAGGCAATGGCACGCTGCTCGATAACTCGTTGCTCCTGTGCGGCAGCGGCATGGGCAACCCCGATGTTCACGACCATGTGAATCTGCCGATCGTCGTTGCCGGCGGTGCCGCGGGTAACGTCAAGGGTGGACATCATATCCGCTATAAGCAACCGACACCCTTGGCCAATCTGCATCTGACGCTTCTCGACAAGGTCGGGGTGCACCTCGATGCTTTCGCCGACAGCGAAGGGAAGATTAGCGAGCTCCTCAAGCCAGCCTCACTCGGATGAAGCTCTACTACCCAGTTTTGCTCTGCGCCGCGGCTTTTGCCGCCACCGAGTCGGATTCGCGCCTGCTCGACGCGGCCCGCCGTGGCGACGCTGCGGCCGTACGCCAATTGCTGAACCAGAAGGCGGATGTCCACAGCAAAGCGCCGGACGGTTCGACCGCCCTCCATTGGGCCGTGGAACGGGATGATGCCGAATCGGCCGCCGCGCTGCTGGCCAAAGGCGCGGACGCCAATGCCGCGAATCTTCACGGCGCCACGCCGCTTTATCTCGCCTGTCTGAACGGCAGCGCGGCGATGATCGACCGGTTACTCAAAGCCGGCGCGGATCCGAACCTGAGTTCGCCGGAGGGCGAAACGCCTCTGATGACGGTCGCCCGTACGGGCCGGCAGGACGCCGTGAAGCTCCTGCTGACCCGCGGTGTGGACGTGAACCGGAAAGAGGCCTGGCGTGGCCAGACGGCGCTCATGTGGGCTGCCGCGGAAGGACACGCGGGCGTTGTGGAGCAACTCATCGAGTTTGGCGCCGATCATCGCGCCCGCTCGAATGGCGGCTTCACGCCGCTGCTGTTCGCTGCCCGGGAAGGCCACATCGCGGTTGTCCGCACGCTGCTCAAAAATGGCGCCGATGTAAATGATGCGCTGCCCGCCCGCACGCGGCGGCCGGCCGGCGCCAGCACCACCGAACCCGGTAACATCAAGGCCGGCACGACGGCGCTGCATCTCGCCGTCGCCAACGCCCACTTCGAACTGGCTGCCGCCTTGCTCGACGCTGGTGCGAATCCCAACGCCGATGGCCCGGGATGGACCCCGCTCCACACGCTCACCTGGGTCCGCAAGCCCGGCACTGGCAGCAACGATCCCGCCCCGGCTGGATCCGGCAGCATGGATAGCCTAACCCTGGCCCGTAAGTTGGTGGCCAAGGGAGCGAACCTGAACGCGCGGATGACCGTCAAGAGCAACGCGGGTCTGAGCGCGCTGAACACCGTCGGCGCTACTCCGTTTCTGATGGCTGCTCGCTGCGCCGATGCCGAGTATATGCGTCTGCTCGCCTCGCTCGGGGCTGACCCGTTGCTGCCGAACGAGGACGGTACCACGCCTCTGATGGTGGCCGCCGGTGTCGGCACCCGTTCCCCCAATGAAGATGCGGGCACGGAAAGCGAAGTCCTCGAGGCCGTGCAGGTTGCACTTGATCTCGGTAATGACATCAATGCCGTCGACAAGAACGGGGATACGGCCATGCACGGGCCTGCGTATAAGCATCTGCCGGCTGTCGTGCTGCTGCTGGCGGATAAGGGCGCCCGCATTGAGGTGTGGAACCGCAAGAACAAACAGGGCTGGACCCCGCTGCGCATTGCGGACGGGGTGAACCGAACCGGCAACCTCCGCCTGTCGCCTCCCACGGCGGCTGCTCTTCGCAAAGTGATGAAGGCCGCGGGGGTGTCCACGGATCTGGAACCGCTGCCCGAAGGGCCTACTACGGTTCGTTAGCCGGTTTCCGGTAGACCGTCACCTTCGACTGCGCGCCCGCCGCTACCGGCTGAAAGCCGTTGTCCCGCGGCCACTGCTGGTCATCGGGCGCGGCGAAGAACCAGACGCACTCCGGCCCCCGTTCGTTGAAAACCAGCTCCGGTGTTGCCAGCCGATACCGGAGCCGGTAGTAGTTCAACGACGGCACCAGGGTCCATGTGGAGCAGGCCTTCCCCGGCCGCTCGAGCGCTATTGCGGCCAGCCGCTGGTTCTCGGCATCCTCCGGCCACTCCCCGAAGTGGTTCCAGCGGGAAGCCGCCAGGTGGCTGCCCGTGAACAGAATCAACGCGGCCAGAACCACGTACCGTACCTTGGGCAGCGACGCCAGCGCCGCCACGGCCAGCAGACTCACCACAAAGATCGGCAGCGTCGTCCGGCCCAGCGGATACTTCACCCCGCCCCAGCGGTGCGCCGCCTCCGCCACCGCGAACGTCAACACCATGGGCACTGCGGCGAAAAACGCTTCCTTGCGGCGCCAGAGCAGCGGAATCGCCAGGGCCGTGGCCCCCAGCACCCAGGGCAGCAGCGCCTTCTGCCAAGCCAGCGCGGCATCCAGATTCCACTCGCCGTGCACCGGCATCATGGCGAGCCAGACGAACTGGTCGAGCGTATGAGCCCAGTCGGCGGCGCCGAAGTAAAAGTTGTCCCCGGTGGCGTGACGGAGGGCCGGGTAGAGAATGGGCGCCGCGACCAGCAGCGTGCTCGCCACGATGCCGAGCGCCGCCTTCACCCCGGCTCTTCCTCGCATCGCGGCATACGCCGCGCCCACAGCCACTCCCGCGTAGAGCAGGGTCAAATTCGCCGCCAACGCCAAGCCCAGGAGCGCGCCCGCGCCGGCCCAACGCCGCCAGCCGGCGGTTTCGAGGCCGCTCATCAGCACAAACACCGCGCCCAGCCAGAACGCCAAGGCCAGCCCGTAGCCCCGGCCCGCCGCCAGATGGTCCAGCAACAGAGGGTTCGACGCGATGGCCACCCAAGCCGCCACGGCCAGCCAACTCTCGCCGAGCAGCCGCCGCAGCACCAGCGCCAGCAGGATCAGAAACACGATGCCGCCCAGCACGGAAGGCAGCCGGATGGCCCATTCCGCATCCCCCAGCGCCAGGAAACTGAGCCGCGAGAGCAACGTGAACAACACATGGTTGTTCGCGTCGTAGTAGACGAACATCTCCTCGAGTGGCTTCGAGGAAAAAGACAGAAACGACATCGCCTCGTCAATCGTGAGCGACTGCCGGACGCTGCGCGAGAAATTGACGGCGCCCACAGACGCGATCAACAACGCAAGCACCAGACGGGGTAGAGCCAAGCCGTAGTGTAGCCGAATCGCCCAAGCGTTTTCACAAACAACGCAATAGGCGTAGAGTAGATCCATGATGGAATTTCTCTCGAAACGGCTTCCCCGCCGCGACGTGTTTCGCGGCTCCGCATTCGGACTACTGGCCGGCCTGCTTCCCGGTAAGGCGGCAGCCGCTCCCACCGCCGGCCTGCAACTGGGCGCCGGCATCTATGAATCCATCGGCGTCCAGCCGCTCATCAACGCCCGCGGCACCTTCACCATCATTAGCGGTTCCACCATGCTGCCCGAAGTCCGCACGGCCATGACCGAAGCGGCGCAGCGCTATGTCCACATCGATGAGTTGATGGCCGGCATCGGCGCCCGCCTCGCGGAGTTGACCAAGGCCGAATGGGGCATGATCAGCTGCGGCTGCTCCGCCGCTATCACGCACGCCACCGCCGCCTGCATCGCCGGCGGCAATGCAGACCTGCATGTGCGTCTGCCCAACCTCGAAGGTTTCGCTAAAGACGAAGTCATCATCCCGAAGCACTCCCGCAACGTCTACGACGCGGCCGTCCGCGCGGTGGGCGCGAAGGTGGTGGAAGCCGGCACCGTCGCTGAGTTTGAGCACGCCATTGGTCCCAAGACCGCGATGGTCTACATCCTCGCCGGCCCCGGCGCCGATCGCAGTCCGTTGAACACCAAAGTCATCTGCGAAATCGCCAAGAAGCACAACGTCCCCGTCTTCGTGGACGCCGCCGCCGAAGGGCTCACCGTGCCGAACGTCCATCTCGCGGCCGGTGCAGACCTGGTCGCTTATAGCGGCGGCAAGTGTCTGCGCGGGCCGCAGACCGCCGGCCTGCTGCTCGGCCGCAAGGACCTTGTGCAAGCTGCGTGGGTGCACAGCTCGCCGCACCACGGCTTCGCCCGCGGTTTGAAGATCGGGAAGGAAGAAGCCATCGGCATGCTGATGGCGGTGGAGATGTGGATGAAGCGCGACCACAAGGCCGAATGGAACACGTGGACGGCGCGGCTCGATCATGTCGCCAAGCAGGTCGCCTCCATTCCCAGCGTCACCACGTCCATCCGGCAGCCGGAGGGCCTTTCGAACAACACCCCGACCCTGGTGATCAAATGGGATCCGGCCAAGACCGGCATTACGGGCCGGGCCCTGGCCCGCCATCTTTTCACGACGTCGCCGCGCATTTCGCTGCCCACCGGCGCTAATGAAACCACCATCCAGGTGGTGCCCTACATGATGGCCAACGGGGATGAAAAGATCGTCGCGGACCGCATCGTGGCGACGTTGAAGAATCCGCCGGCCACCCCGGCGCCATCCAACGCCGCGCCCGCCGCGGACCTTTCCGGCCGCTGGGACGTCGAGATCGAATACAGTGCGAGCAAGTCAAACCACGTTCTTCATCTGAAGCAGACCAACGGCCAGATCGAAGGCACTCATCAGGGGGACTTCGTCTCCCGCGATCTGATGGGCCAGGTGGAGGGCAATCGCGTCCGGCTGAACAGCAACTACGCCGAGCGCAACGGCGACTCACTCCAGTTCGAGTTCAACGGCCAGTTGAGCGGCGACCAGATCACCGGCACGCTGAGCATGGGTGAGTACCTCGACGCCAAATGGACCGCCCGCCGCCACGTGGCGAACGGCCGCCGCGGCTAACCCTTCTTCTTCTTCGCCTGGGCCCAGCTCTGCCACGGAGCCACGTTGGCCCGCTTGGCCCAGGCCTCCCATTTCGCCGCCATCAGTTTCACGCGGTCCGGCTGCGCCGCCGCCAGGTTGTTCATCTCAGTGCGGTCGGCCTCAATATCGTAGAGCTCCCATTCGCCCTTGTGAACCTTCACGAGTTTCCAGGGGCCCATGCGAATGGCCTGGTTGCCTTCGTGCTCCCAGTAGATCGCCTCGTGCGGCGTGCGGCGTCCGGTGCGGAACACCGGCTCCAGGCTCTTGCCCTCCATCGGGAGGATGCGCTCGCCCTTCCAGGTGGCCGGGTACTTCGCTTTCCCGAGGTCGACGCAGGTCGCCATCAGGTCGATCAAGTGGCTGGGCTCGCTCGACATGGCGTTGCGGCGTTTGATCACCGCCGGCCAGTGGGCGACGAGCGGGCTCGAAATGCCGCCCTCGTGCACCCAATGCTTGTACATGCGGAACGGCGTGTTGGAGGCGTTTGCCCAGGACGTCGCGTAGCTCGTATAGGTATCGGCGGGCCCGGGCAGGATGTCGGGCGCGTTCCCATAGCGCACGGGGCGGCCGTCCCGCGTGGTGCGCGGCTTGATGGAGGCGTTCGGATCCTGATTCGGCGGCGGCGCGCTCATGCCCTCGGCGCATCCGCCGTTATCGGCGAAGAACAGAATCAACGTATTGTCGAGCATCTTCTTCTGTTCGAGCGTCCGCACGACGCGGCCGATCGCGCGGTCCAGGCGGTCGATCATGCCGGCATAGACGGCCATTCGCCGCGCCTCCCACTCCTTATCCGGCGCGTCGGCCCAGGCGGGGACGGATTTGTCGCGCGGGGTCAACTCCCAGTTGGACTTCACGAGGCCGAGCTTCTTCTGTTTGGCGAAGCGTTTTTCGCGCAGGGCGTCCCAGCCGTCCTTGTAGGTGTCTTTGTACTTGGCGACGGTCTCCTCCGGGCAATGCAGCGGCCAGTGCGGCGCGGTGAAGGCCATATAGAGGAAGAACGGGTTGGGTTTTGCGCTGAACTCTCCGATGTAGGCGGCGGCGTTTTCGCCGATCGCGTCGGTGTAGTAGAAGTCCTCCTTGTCCGGCTGGATGGTTTCGTTGTCGCGTGTGAGGGTGGCCGGGTCGTAGAAACTTCCGGCGCCGTCGATGGTGCCGAAATAGCGGTCAAAGCCGCGCTGCACCGGCCAGTTGCCCTTGTCGGCGCGAGAGCGGGGCGTGACATGCCATTTGCCGGTCATCGCCGTCTGATAGCCGGCGGTTTTGAGCACTTCGGCGATGGTGACGGATTGCTTGTTCAGGTCGCCGCGGTAGCCGGGCAGGCCGTAGTCGTTCATCATGTGGCCGATGCCGGCCTGGTGGGGGTAGAGGCCGGTGAGCAGCGAGGCGCGGGTGGGGCAGCAGCGGGCGGTGTTATAGAACTGAGTGAAGCGGATGCCGTTGGCGGCGAGCCGGTCCAGGGTTGGCGTTGCGATTTCGGAGCCGTAGCAGCCGATGTCGGACCATCCCATGTCGTCGGCCATGATGAGGACGATGTTGGGCCGGTCCGGGGCGGCGAGGGCAGGGGCCGCGGCGGAGCTCGCGGCAAGCTTGAGGAATTGGCGGCGCTGCATGGGGCCGAGTTTATCAAACCGAAACCGCGGATCTTCGGACTTCTCGTTGGGGGCCAGTCAGCCGGTGGGGGGCTCTTTTGGTCTAGGCGGCGACGTCTGGAGGGGGGGCCGGGAAGAGGGTGCTAAACTAGAGGTTTGTCGGGGCGTAGCGCAGCCTGGTAGCGCACTTGCCTTGGGCGCAAGGGGTCGCGAGTTCGAATCCCGCCGCCCCGACCATCTGCCTGGCCGACTCGCTGAGCTATCATCGGGCATGACCCGGCTTGTGCTCTTTGGCTTGCTTTCAGCGAGCCTCTATGGCCAGTATGGGGCGTCCGATGACGGTTCGATTGTCTATTTCAGCCGTCCCGCCATAACGATAAACACGACTCCCTACGGCTGGCGGCTCTTCGCCTGGACTGGAGGCTCGCCCTACCCCGTAATCCACGCTCCCGCGGGGGAGTTCGTCCGGCTCCTCACTCTCTCCTCGGATGGGAAGAGGTTCCTCATACGGCGCTCCACCGGGTTCGAGGTGTGGGGCCACAGCTCCACCGCGCCGCTACTCGCCCTCTCCGCAACCGCCGTTGCCATGAGCCGAAACGGCCGCTGGTTGGCCACCATTGACCCGCAATCCGCGAGGCGCTGGGAGTTGACCGACTCCGGCGCCCGCCCCGCCGGCGCCTTATCCGGCATGCTTTTGCGGCAGCCGCCCCACGGCGGCTCGTTCATCGCTGACGATGGTACCGTCAACCTGGAGTGCGACGATGGCAAGTCCTGCGCCTGGGATGGACAGCAAACCGTCCGGCTGCCCGCCTACTTCCCCCCTGGCGGCGTCGGGCCGTTCCTCTACCACTGGAACAATACGGAGACTCTCAGCGGCCGAGACCAGGAGCTGGAGCAGTACGACTGGAGGAATCAGAAGACCGTCGTGATGCCGAAGCGCTGTTCGAAGCGCGTGCTGAACACTCCCTCGCTCGGCATCCCCCCGCGAATCACCCAGTACGCGTCCCAAGCTTCGCTGGGAGCCGCGGATGCCGGCGGCCGCCGCGTCGTGGCCGGATGCCTGAACCAGTTCGCCGTCTTCGATTCCGTCTCCGGCGCCGAACAACCCCTGCCGCCGGAGGCCGTCCTCGACACCTCGCTGACCCGTGTCCTCTCCCGTCCGTCGCCCGATCGTTTCGCGTGGCTGCCCGTGGATCGCCAGGTGCCGCCGGTGGGCCGCTTCGAGGACATCCAGGTCTCGGGTCCGGTCACCGCGTATGGCTTGCTCACCGCTATCAGTGACCCGGACTACACCCTGACCTGGGGCGGACAACCGCTCCCCTGGCTGCGCGGCAGCGGCGGCTACTCGTACGCGCCAATGCCCGCTGACCTCGTCTCCGGCGCCACCGACGCTGTTGTGATTCAGTCTTCAACCCGGCCGTGGTGGAACGCCACCGTCTCTGTCCCCAGCGAGCCAAGCGCCCCGACGGCCGTCCCCATGTTCTATGGCGATCCTTGGGTCCTGTTCCAGCACGGGGACTATCGGGGCTTTCTCACGACGTCATCGCCCGCTCGCCGGGGGAGCTATCTCCACTTCCTGATCAGCGGCGCACCCCCGGGAACTACCGCCGACACGAGCACTTTGGCCACCTTCCCCGTAGGCGCCGGGCGCTCGTTCTATAGCCTGCCGGTGGTTGCGTTGTCCCCCACGCCCTACCATCCGGCGATCAGCCAGATCACGCTACGGATTCCTGAAGATGCGCCTCCTCTTCCCCCCGGCGGCGTCCTAGCGAATTTTTCGCTCGTTCTGTGGCTGCCCGACCAGCAGGGTGTCTATTTCTTCAGGACATCGGCCTACCTCAACTACCGTATTGAGACCCAATGATAAGATCAGAGCGCGTAGGTTCTACGCCTCTGACTCATGCTTTCTCGCCTCCGTTTCCGCACCGCCAGCGCGCTCGCGCTCGCTACTCTCACCGGCTCCGCCTGGACGGTCCATTACCTCTCCGCCCAGCCCGCCGCGGCCCCGACCCGCCTCGAACCCGGCTTCGAACAAACCGTTAAACCCTTCCTCCAAAAGAACTGCCAGCAGTGCCACAACGCCGATAACCTCACCGCCGGCGTCCGTGTTGACCACCTCGATACCAGCCTCGAAGACCGCCACATCCGCGTCTGGGAAGGCATCCGCCACCGCGTTCGCGACGGCTCCATGCCCCCGAAAGGCATGCCGCAACCCTCCGCCGCCGAACGCGAAGCCACCATCGCCTGGATCACGCAAGCCATCGAAATCGCCCGCCTCCGCCCCGCGCCCAAGAACGGCCTGGTCCGCCGCCTCACCGTCGCGCAGTACCGCAATACCCTTCGCGAACTCCTCAATCTCGAAGACGACCTGACCGAAATCGTCCCCCCGGACGCCGTTTCGGCCGACGGCTTCGTGAACAATAAAGACACCCTGCAGCTCTCGCCGCTGCTTCTTGAAACCTATCTCGAAATCGCCGAAAAGGCCCTGAACCGCTCCATCGTGGACCCCGCGCAGAAGCCTGCCGTCCAGAACTTCCGCATGGACCTCGGCGAGTCCATCAACAAGAGCCCCTTGCCCGAAGAGCTGATCCTGGGCGCCAACAGCCTGCTGCTCGAGAACAAGGACTTCACCGTCACCGAACTGACTCCGAAGAAACCCTTCGCCTACACGCCCAAGCCCATGCGGACGAAGTACCGCTTCATCGAAGGCTACCAGGGCAACGACACCGTCCGCGGCTGGCGCGAGTACGACAGCATCTACCACTCGGTCTTCGCCTGCATGCGCGGCAGCAATGGCTACCCCAAAGGCAAGGCCTATAGCGCCGTCCCCTCCGGCCTGTTGCTCCGCCCCGCCATCCCGAACGACGAAACGTTCGAGGCGGACGGCACTTATGGTCCGAAGGCCAACTTCAAAATCTCCCTGCGCGAACTCCCCGACCACGGCCGCTTCCGCGTGACCGTCACCGCCGCGAAGTATAACGACGGCCTTCTGCTCGACCCCAGCGACAATCCCCGCTCCGAGCCCGAGGCCCTCACCGTCTCTACGTTCCCGGCCACCCAGACGATCAACGTGAAGCAAGCCGGCGTCTATCAGGTGGATATCCACACCCCGAAGCGGAACCTCACCGTTCCGCCGGCGGACACGTCGCGGCTCAACGAGGGCCTCGGCGGCCTCTGGTCCTTCGATGACCAACCCGGCGGCGCTCTCGAAGGCAAAGCCAACCTGCAGGCTTCGCCCTTCGGCAAAGCGCTGGCGTTTGAAGGCGACTACGACGCGATGCTCGTCCCGCCGCAAGACTCTTATCAGGTGGGTACTGGCGACTTCACCGTCGCCGCCTGGGTGCAGCCCAAAGCGCCCCGCCGCGCCCCCATCGTCTCCCTGGGCCGCGTGGGCGGCACTCCCGGCTGGGCCCTGTTTCTCGGCGGCGGCCGCGGGGCGCTGCAGTTTGAAACCACCGGCCCGGGCAAACAGCCCAACGGTACTCTGACGTCCGGTCCGGGCGTGGTCCGCTCCGGCGCCTGGCAGCATGTCGCCGTTGTCGTCAAGCGCGGCAGCGCCGCCAACTCGCGCCTGTACATCAACGGCTATCAGGTGGCCCAAGGCGCCATTGGCGCGGCTGACCTGAGCAGCTTGAACGTTCCGCTCCGGATCGGCGGCGTGCCGAACGCCACCTCCTTCCGCGGCGACATCGACGACGTCCGGCTCTATCGCCGTGCCCTTAGCGAAGCGGAGCTGCAAGGCCTCATCGAACCGGGCCGCAAGTTCGCGCAGGCTCCGCCGGAACCGCCGCAGGACCTCGCGCTGACGCTCGGCGATCGCGAATTCTCCGGCGGCCTGAAGCAGCCGGCCTTCGTCGCCGTCCGGCTTCCCGCCGGTCCGGTCTCCTTCCGCGCCGTGACGAATGGCGCCCTGGGGATCGAGCGCGTGGTGCTCACGCCCCTGCCCGCGACGGACCCGCTGGCGCGCCGCTTTCAAACCTTTGAAAAGCGCAATCCCCTGCTCGGCGTCCACCTTGGTCTCCGCCGCGATTGCGGCAGCACGTTTGCCCCCGTCGGTCCGGCCAAAGTCGTCTCCAGCGCGCAGGATACCCGCTTCGTCTATGAGGGCGCCATTCAGAACTTCCCCAGCCCGGAAGTCGAGAAAGATAACGTCAACTACCTCGCCGGCATCCGCGAGATCGCCGTCCGCAGCGAATACACCGACGATCGCGAAATGCCCCGGCTGCGCATCCGCTCGGTGGAGTTCGAAGGGCCGTTCTATGAGTCGTGGCCGCCTCCTGCGCACAAGGCGATCTTCATCGATTCGCCCCGCAAGGCCGACCCGAAAGCCTACGCCCGCGAGATCCTCCGCGGTTTTGCCACCCGCGCTTACCGCCGGCCGCTGACCGATCCCGAAGCCAATGCGCTGTTCGCCGTCTTCGATCGCTCCTTTGCGGCCAGCGGCAAGTTCCGGGAGAGCGTGAAGGACGCTCTCCAGGTCGTGCTCACCTCGCCGCAGTTCCTCTTCCTGGTTGAGAAGAGCGCCACCCCGGCGCCCGAGCCGCTCGACGATCACGAACTCGCCTCGAAACTCTCCTACTTCCTGTGGAACGGCCCGCCGGACCAGACCACGCTGCGCCTCGCCGCGGCTGGGACGCTCCGTTCGCAGTTGGCAGCCGAGGTGACGCGGATGGTCGCCGACGCCCGCTTCTCCCGCTTCGCCCAGGAGTTCAGCTCGCAATGGCTCAGCCTCGATAAGTTCAGCGTCCTCGAGCCGGATCGCAAGCGCTTCCCGAAGCTGAACCGCCACACCCGGACTCATCTCCGCCAGGAGCCCATTGAGTTCGTCAACTATCTCCTGCGCAACAATCTGCCGGTCCGGAACCTGATCCAGTCGGATTTCATTGTCGCCAACGAAGCCGTCGCCAGCTACTACGACCTGGGCAACAAGACGGAGAGCGGGCTGAAGTATGTCGCCCTGCCGCATGGCCGCCGCGAGATGGGCGGCGTCCTGACGCAAGCCGCCATCATGGCGGGCCTGTCCGATGGCCGCGAGTCGAATCCCGTGAAGCGCGGCGCGTGGCTGGCCCGGAAGATCGTGGCGGAACCGCCCGCGGATCCGCCGCCGAACGTTCCGGCCTTGAAGGAGGATGAAGCCGGCAAGCTGACCCTCCGCCAGCGCATTGAGCGGCACCGCAGCCAGCCTGGCTGCGTGCAGTGCCACCTGAAGATCGACCCGTGGGGCATTGCGTTTGAAGAGTTCGACGCCGGCGGCCGGTTGAAGTCCGAACCCGCCGACGCTCGTTCGCAATTGCCCGACAAAACGGAGGTTGCCGGCATCGACGATCTGCGGCGTTATCTCGCCGAAGACCGGATTGACCAGGTTGCCTTCAGCGTCTTGAAGCATATGGCCACCTATGCCACCGGCCGCAGTTTGACCTACAATGAAGTCAACTATTTGAAACAGGACGGCCTGAAGCTCAAGGCCAACGGCTACCGGATGCAGGATATGCTCCGCTACGTCGCCACCAGCAAAATCTTCCTCGAAAAGTAGTACGATTCTTTCGGAGTCTCCTATGAGCAACACTCGTAAACTCGACCGCCGCGCCTTTCTCACTGGCCTGGGAGGAGCCTCGCTGGCTTTGCCCGTGTTGGACGCCATGGGCGCCGAAGTCACGAACAATGCGCCGAAGCGTTTCTGCGCCTTGTATACGGCCAATGGCATGTCGCTGCCGCGCGCCGAGCACGACATTAGCGAGTGGAGCTGGTTCCCGGCGCTCGAAAAGAACGGACAGTTCGAATTTGGCTTGTCCACGGAGCCCCTCAAGCCGTTCCGTCAGAAGCTCAGCTTCCTGGGTGGTATGCACCATCCGAGCGGCCCCAAGGCCGACCCGCACACGTGCTCCGACATGTGGCTCACCGGCGCGCCGCTGCATAACCCGAAGCCCGGCACCTACAACACCGCCGGCCTCGATCAGGTCATCGCGCTCCACACCAAACAGTACTGCCGCCAGCCTTCGCTGATTCTTTCGATCGACGCGGGCACCGGCTTCCTGTCGCGCACCGGCACCATCTCCTACAGCCTCGAAGGCAAGCCCATCCCGGCCGAAAACAACCCGCGCCGGATTTTTGACCGGCTCTTCCGCGGCGACCGCGAGTCGCTCCAGTCCGAACACGAAAAGCTCCAGCGCCGCATCAAGCTTGTCGATGCCGTCGCCCAGAGCGCCAAGTCGCTCGAACAGCAGCTCGGCAAGTCCGACCGCGAACGCATGGACCAGTACATGACTTCGCTGAACGAGGTCGAGTCCCGGCTGATCGCTTCCGAGAAATGGATTGACATCCCGCTGAAGAAGCAGGACTACTCGCATCTGAATCTCGACGCGACGTCGGAAGGCGACCCGGCCGAGTACTATCGCAACATGTTCGATCTGATCGCGCTGGCCTTCGACGCGGACATTACCCGCTCGGTGACCTTCATGCTGAATCGCGAAGACGGCATGGGCATCAGCGATACGTTCCCGCTGAAGCTGGGCCTATCGAAGACGCACCACAACCTCTCGCACGCCACCGACAAGGAAGGCCAGTTGCAGTTCGCCAAGTACGACCTGTTCCTGAGCCACCAGGTGGCGCACTTCCTGAAGCGCCTGTCCGGCTATCAGGACCGCAACGGCTCCGTGCTCGACAACACCCTCGTCCTGTTCGGCAGCGGCGCGAGCACGACGCACAATCCGCGGAACATTCCCACGCTGGTCGCCGGTGGCTCCAACTTGGGCCTCAAACACGGCCAGTATTGGAAGGGCGGCGAAGCACGTATGTCGAACCTTTACGTCAGCATGCTGCGGGCGCTTGAAGTTCCCGTGGAGTCCTTCGCCGACAGCACGGGCACGCTGAGCAGCCCGGTCTTTACGCGCTCCTAATCTGTCATGAACACAAACCGGAAAATCGCGCTGGTCACCGGCGCGGGTAGCGGCATTGGCCGTGCTGTCAGCTTGGCCCTGCAGGCCGCGAACTATTCGGTGGTGCTCGCCGGGCGCCGCGCCGCGGAGCTCGACGCCACGGCGGCGCTCGCTTCCGATACGGGCGGCGCGATGCTGCCGGTGCCCACGGATATCAGCGATCCCGATCAGGTTGCCGCGCTCTTCGCCAAGCTCGAAGCGACCTTTGGCCGCATCGACCTGCTCTTCAACAACGCGGGTATGGGCACCCCGGCCATTCCCATGGAAGAGCTGACGTTTGCGCAGTGGAGTGCCGTGGTGGGCGTTAACCTTACGGGCTCGTTCCTGTGCGCCCAACAGGCCATGCGGCTGATGAAGAAGCAGGATCCGCAGGGTGGCCGCATCATCAACAACGGCTCCATTTCCGCCCACGTGCCGCGTCCCCACTCGGCGCCCTACACCGCCACGAAACACGCCATCACCGGCCTTACGCGCAGCATCTCGCTCGATGGCCGCCCGTTCCGCATTGCCTGCGGGCAGATCGATATCGGCAACGCCGCCACGGAGATGACCCAACGCATGACCGGCGGCGTTTTGCAGGCCGATGGCAGTATGCGTCCGGAGCCGCGCATGGATGTGCAACACGTCACGGACGCCGTGCTTTATATGGCCGGCCTGCCTCTCGAAGCCAACGTACAGTTCATCACCGTCATGGCCACCGAGATGCCGTTCATCGGCCGCGGCTGAGTTAGACCTTCAGGAACAGCTTCCGCCGGTACATCCAGAGCAGTATCCAGTAGAAGATCCCGAGCACCGCCGCCCCGCTCCAGAACGGCGCCATCTCCGGGCCGGTGAAGTGGAAGAAGTCCGCGCCCAGATGGATGCGGAACGAATCGAGCAGGAAGCGGTCCCACAGGTGGGCAATCAGATAGGCGGCAATGGAGTTCATGCCGATCACCACCAGCGGAAACGCCCAGCGCCGGTGGCCCTTCTCGTCGATTACCCAGGAGAAGCCCGCCAGGAAGAGAAAGCAGAGCCCGCCGCTGAAGAGCGTCCAGGAGGGCGTCCAGATGCGCTTGACGATGGGGCAGACGCCGGCGAAGTGCAGCACCAACCCCGCGGCAATACCAGCGGCGGCGGCGATCAGGAACTTCCGCAGCGGCAGCTTCGGAGCGGATTCGCGCAGCCAGCGCCCGGCGGCCAGGCCTAGAATCATGGTGCCCAGCGTGGGGATAAAGCTCAGCGTCAGGTAGCCGCCGCGGTTGCCTTCAAACGGGGTCGCGCGGGGGAAGAGATTGAGGAACCAGCGGTCAAAGGCGGCGCCGTAGTTGTCGGCTTTCATCCAGTGCCCGCCGAAGCCTAACTCCGGCGCCACGGGATACAACGCCCAGACGAGCCAATAGCCGAAGAGGATGGCGCCCAGCGCGATCCACTGCCAGCGGGGAGGCTGCAAGCCCAGCAGAAACAGAAAGGGATAGCCCAGGCCGATCTGCGTCAGCGTATCTTCGAAGGTGAAGTTCGTCTGCTGGCTATGGGTGCTGCGCAGGAAGATGCCCATCGCAATCAGCACCAAAGCCCGCCAGCACGCGTGGCCAAAGAGCGGGCCCATGGCTGACCCCTTCGCCATCCGGCTGGCGATCGAATACGGCAGCGCGACACCGACGAGAAACGAAAACGAGGGTTGAATCATGTCATGCAGGGAACAACCCTCCCAGGCCACATGCGATTGATGAAACGAGAGCGTCTGCCAGAGCCAGCTATCCGGAAAGGCCCGCGCCACTTGGGACAGGTGCAGCACCTCCGCCATCATCAGGAACATGACGAAGCCGCGATAGGCATCCACGGCTTGATTGCGAACGGGGACAGGATTCATTTCGGGGCGCGAATGCAGTATATGGCTTTCTGGCTGCGGAGGTAAAGATCGCCCCCCACGACGGCGGGACTGGCGATAAACACTTCGTCCTTCATCGTATTCGTCGCCAGGAGCTCCATCTTATCCGCAATCTTCATCACCAGCACATCGCCCTCTTCGGTGGATAGATAGATCTTGCCGTTCACTCCCACGGGGGAGGCCTTGAAGTTATAGGGCTTCGGCAGCCGCTCCTGGAAAAGGACTTCGCCCGTCAAGGCATTCAAGCAACTGAAGAAGCCGTTATCGCTGACGAAGTACAAGCGGTCATTGATCAGCACCGGCGAGGGCGTATAGGAGTTCGCGCGCTTGTTCTGCCAAACGATGGCGTCGGTGCCGGTCAGGTCGCCTTTGCGGCCGAGCTTGATGGCCATCAGGTTCGGGTCCCGGTGCCCGCTCATCACATAGACGATGCCCTTCGCCGTCACTGGCGCGGGAATCACGTTGGTGCCTAAGCCGGCGCACTCCCAAATCAGCTTGCCGGTGGCGAACTCGTAGGAGCGGGTCTTGTTGGTGGCGGCGACGATGATCTGCTTCTGCCCTTCGTGCGTCAGCACGAGCGGCGGCGACCAGGCGCTCGGCTCATCGCGCTCCACCTTCCACAGCTGCTTGCCGGTGGTTTTGTCGAGCGCCAGCAGATAGGAGCCCTCCTCCTGGTCGAAGCCCAGCAGCAGGGTGTTTTCGTGCAGCACCGGGGCCGTGCCTTCGCCGAAGGCGAGGCGCATGCGCATGGGGGCGAACGCCTTCTGCCAGGCCAGTTTTCCTTCCATCGTGTAAACAAACAGGCCTCGCGAGCCGAAAAACGCATAGACGTGCTTGCCGTCGGTCACCGGGGTATTCGATGCAAAGCTGCCGTAGCGGAAGTGGTAGCCCTCGTGCGGCGTCGCCTTCAAGGCCTCGCGCTCCCACATAATCTTGCCCGTCTTGCGGTTCAGACAGAGCACGAGAAACCGGTGCGGAACGTTTGCCGCGAAACCGCCGCCCGGTCCGCGTCCGCCGCCGCCGCCCGGTGCCGAAAGTGGGCCTTCGGGCACCGCGGTCGTGACAAACATCAGGTCGCCGTAGACCACGGGCGACGAGTGTCCCCGGCCGGGAATCTCCGTCTTCCAGGCCACGTTCTGCGTATCGCTCCATGTCGTGGGAGCCTCGCCGCGCGCCATGCCGTTTTCGAAGGGGCCGCGCCACGAGGACCAATCCGCTTGCAAGAGAAGTAGGGCCAGCGAGAGAATCATCTCCCGATGCTATCGCAAAGCGTTCCGGCAACTCTGGAGCCTCGGACGGTATCATCGGTATAGTGGAATTCCGTCCCGGCCCGACGCTGGTCCCGTGCTTATTGGCGGCCCTCATAGGGTTCGTTTCAACGCCGCGCGCCCTAGGCCAGTTCCTCCCGGCCGAAGCCAAATATGAAGGCCGCCGGATCGCCTCGATCGACTACCAGCCGGAGTCGCAGCCGTACACCCGGACCAACCTCGAACGCCTGAATCCGATCAAAACCGGCGATCTGTTCGCGATCGAGGCCATCTCCGCTTCGATTGAGACCCTCTACGAGACAGGGCGCTTTGAAGACGTCTCCGTCGACGCCACGCTCACCCCGGGCGGCGAGGTAAACCTTGTCTTTCGCACGGTGCCCGCCTGGTTTATCGGCGGCGTCTCCGTGGCTGGGGCGACCGACCCGCCCAGCGATGGCCAATTGATCACCGCCGCCAAGCTGGAACTCGGCCAGGCCTTCACCGAGGATTACCTCATTGAGGCGACGCAGAGCATTCTCAACTCCCTTCGCAACAACGGCCTTTACGGCGCTTCGGTGGAGCCCCGCTTCGACTACGATCCGCTCACCCAACAGGTTCAGATCCGCTTTCAGATCCGTCCCGGCAAGCGCGCCCGGTTCGTTAAACCGGTCTTCACCGGGGAAAGCAAGCGCTCTTCGGCCAGCCTCTTTCGCGTTACGCACTGGCCGCGGGTCTGGGGCCTGCTCAGCGCCAAGCACCTTACCGAACAGCGCCTGGCCAACGGTCTCGAGCGGATTCGTTTCAGCTTCCAGAAGAACGGGTTTCTCATGGCGCGGGTGAAGCTGGAAGGCCTGCGCTATCTGGCCGAAGGCAATCGGGTGGAGCCTACTGTCGATGTTTACGGCGGGCCCCGCATCCGCGTGCGTGCCGCCGGGGCCAAGCTCTCCGCCGGTAAGCTGCGCGAACTCGTTCCGATCTATCAGGAACGGACCGTGGACCGCGATCTGCTCGTTGAAGGCAACCGCAACCTCGAAAAGTATTTTCAAGGCCAAGGCTACTTCGACGCTTCCGTCGAGTTCGATAACCCCACCAATCCGGGGGACGCCGAACAAACCATCGTCTACAACATCGAACGCGGCCTTCGCTATAAACTCGTCCACCTGGAGATCAACGGCAACGAGTATTTCGACGATCAGACCGTCTCCGAACGCATGGCCATCCGCACCGCCACGCTCCTCCGCTACCGCAACGGCCGCTTCTCCGATGACCTGCTCCGCAAGGATCTTGACGCCATCGCGGCGCTCTACCGCTCGAACGGATTTCGCGATGTCCGCGTCACCTCCCGCGTCGACAAGGACTATCAGGGCCACCCCGGCCAAGTGGCCGTCTTCCTGGACATTCAGGAGGGCGGCCAGTCCTTCATCGCCACGCTCGATATCGCCGGCGTCAACCCGAAGGATCTCGAGTTCGTCCAGAGCCAGCTGCAGACGATTGAAGGCCAACCCTACTCGGACGCGAACATCGCCGCGGACCGCGATTTCCTGCTCAACTTCTATTTCAACAACGGCTTTCCCGATGCGGCGTTCGAGTATACGGTCAAGCCTGCGGACCAGCCCAATCAGTTCAACGTCCGCTACCTGATCAGCGAAGGGCGCCGGAATTTTGTCCGCCGGGTTCTCGTGAGCGGCTACCGGACCACGCGGCCACGCCTGATCTACGACCGCATTCCGATCCAGTCCGGAGACCCCCTTTCCCAAAGCGCAATCATCGACGCGCAGCGGCGCCTGTACGATCTGGGGATCTTCGCCAAGGTCGATATTGCGCTCCAGAATCCCAACGGCCGGGAACGGGACAAGTACGTTCTCTACCGTCTGGAAGAAGCCAGCCGTTACTCCTACACCATCGGCTTCGGCGCCCAGCTCGCCCGCATCGGCGGCGGCAACACGACTCTCGCGGCTCCGGCCGGGGCGCCCGGCTTCAGCCCCCGGGTCTCGTTCGGCGTCAGCCGAGCGAACTTCCTCGGCGTCGGCCACACCATCGGCGTACGCAGCCAGATCTCCAACTTCCAACAGCGGGTGGCCGTCTCCTATTTCGCCCCCCAATTCACCGGCAACGACCGGCTGAATCTCAATCTCACCAGCCTCTTTGATAAGTCCCGTGACATCCGCACCTTTGCCGCGGAACGGTTTGAAAACTCCATTCAGCTCGGGCAGCGCATCTCCCGTTCGACGAGCGTGCAGTACCGCTACGCGTTCCGCCAGGTCAACATTGACGAGTCCACCCTGAACATCGACCCCGCGCTGATCCCGGTCTTCTCGGTGCCGGTTCGCATCGGGATCATCTCAAGCTCGTTTATCCGGGACCGCCGCGACGATCCCATCGAATCCACCAAAGGCATCTTCACCACCATCGACACGGGTCTCGCCTACCGCGCCTTCGGCTCCCGCTCGGACTTCGCCCGGCTGCTCATCCGCAACTCCGTTTACCGGCGCATCCGCCGCGACGTCGTGTTGGCCCAGTCCCTCACCGTCGGCAGCATCTACTCGTTCAACGAGACCTCTCCGGACGCCAGTGTTCCGCTGCCGGAACGCTTCTTCGCCGGCGGCGGCGCCTCCAACCGCGCCTTTCCCGATAATCAGGCCGGCCCGCGCGACCTCACCACCGGCTTCCCCGTTGGCGGCAAGGCGCTCATCAACCAAAGCCTGGAGCTCCGCTTCCCGCTGCTCGGCGATGCGCTCGGCGGCGTGATCTTCCATGACGCGGGCAACGTCTACACCAGTCTGAACAAGATCTCGTTCCGCCTTAAGCAGCGGGACATCACCGACTTCGACTACATGGTGCATGGGGCCGGTTTCGGGATTCGCTTCAAAACTCCCGTCGGGCCCGTCCGTCTCGATCTGGCCTACGGGCTCAATTCGCCCCGCTTCTTCGGGTATGAAGGCACGCGCGATCAATTGATCCAAGGCGGCGGCCGCCCCGTCAGCCAGCGCATCAACCGGCTGCAATTCCACTTCTCTCTGGGGCAAACCTTCTAATCTCATGCGCACCGTGGCCCTACTCCTGCTTCTCGCCTTTGCCGCTCCGGCGGAAGTGGTCGATCGCATTGTCGCCACCGTGGGCCGCAAGGTCCTTACCGCCGCCGCGGTGCGCCAGCAGATCCGGGTCGCCGCCCTCCTGAATGGCGCGCCGCCCGAGGAGTCCTTCGCCGCCTTTGAGGCCATGCGGGATAGCCTGATCGATCGCACGCTCATCCTCGAAGAGATGCGCATCAGCCGCTATGCCATCCCGGAGGGGGCCGAGGTGCAGCCCGCGCTCGACCGTGAAATCGAGCAGGCCGGCGGCCCCGAGAAATGGGCCGCGCTGCTCACGCGTTACCGGCTCACGGAGGAGCAGGTCCGCCTCAGTCTCCGGCTCCAGGCCGCCGTTGTCCGCTTCACCGTCTATCGCTTCCGTCCCGCCGTGCAGGTCACCGCGGACGCGATTCGCAGCTATTACGAAACCCGACTTCCCGTGCAGCCGAAACCTGCGCTCGAGGAGGTCCGCGATCAGATTGAAACCGTCATCCGCCGCGAGCAGATTAATGTTCTGCTGAGTAAGTGGCTCGCCGAAGTCCGGCAACAGACCCACATCGAAACCTATGAGGAGCTGAAGCCATGAGCCCTTGGCGCCGCCGCATCCTCCGCTCGATCTCGTTCCTCGTTTTGCTGGCCACGGGCCTGTTCGCCATCGGCTTCCTGGTCTTCCAGTCGGACTGGCTCCGCGAGCAGATCCGCCGCCGCGCCCTCACCGAAATCGCCAAAGCCACGGGGGGCCGCCCGGAGATGGGCCGCTTCGACTTCGATCCCGCTTCCTGGCGGATCACCATCGACGATTTCGTTCTCCACGGCACGGAGCCCCCCTCCGCCCCGCCGCTGCTGCGGGCGCCGCGGATTGTGATCGGCCTCAAGATCCTTTCGTTCCTCAATCGCAAGGCGGACCTCCGGTCCATCGAGGTCCGCAACCCCGAGTTCCACCTGCTCCGCAACGCCGATGGCTCAACGAATCTGCCCTCGCCCGCCGGCGCGCAACCCTCCACGCGGCCGCCGCTCGCCTTCTTCATCGGGCTCGCCATCGATGAGTTCGCGGTGCACAATGGCGTCTTCACCTACAACCAGAAGCAGGCCCCCTTCGCCTTCGCCGGCCGCGACCTCGAACTCGGTTTCACCTACCATCCGGACCCCGCCCGCTACGACGGCGCGGTCCGTTCGACGAACTTCACCGCCGACATCCCCGACTTTCCCTTGCCGCGCTTCGCCGGCGATTTCGCGACCGAACTCACCGTCTACGAAGACAGCATCACCTTCCATAAGCTGCGGGCCGACGCCGGCCGCCACTCCGTCGAAGGTCTCGGCGCCATTCGCGATCTCCGCCATCCGAAGATCACCCTGAAGCTCTCTGCCCGCTCGGATCTCGAAGAAACAAAGCTAGGCCGCGGTCCGGTGGCCACCGCCGGGGTGCTGACCTATAGCGCCGAGGAGAACTACCACTACGAAGGCGAGGTCTCCGGCCGCGGGCTTTCCACTGCGTATCTCGAAGGCATCAACGTCCGCTCCCGCGTGCTGGTTACGCCGGACGGCGCTCGCCTGTCGAACGTCTCCGCCGATTCGCCGGAGGGCAACTTCGCCGGAGCCGTCAATCTTCCGGCGTTCCGGCGGCTCGAAGTGAAAGGCGAAGTCTCCGGCCTATCGCTCGCCGCGCTTACCCGCCGGCTCGATCTTTCGGGCCTGCCCTACTCCGGCGCGATCTCCGGCCCGGTTACGGTCTCCGGGCCGATGGCGGGCCCCTACGATGCAACGGCGGACGTCGCCATCACCCCCGGCACCGGCGGCGTTCCCGTTGAAGGCGCCGTCCGCGTGAACTATAGCCAAGGGCAGAACATCCTCTCTTTCACGGACTCCTATGTCGCCACTCCGTCAAGCCGCGTGACCGCTTCCGGCACGCTCAACCAAACCATCCGCCTCCGCGCCACCACAACCCGCCTTGCCGACCTCCCGGTGAAGGACCTGCCCTTCGCGCTCGAACAGGGCGAGATCCGCTTTGAAGGGACCGTCGCCGGCCAGGCCCGCAGTCCTCAAATTGCCGGCCGCGTCTCGGCGCGCAATGTTCGTTATGACAAGTACCTGGCGGCCAACGCGGCGGCCACCATTGTCCTCTCCCCCACGCGCCTTGACGTCTCCGGCCTCACGGCCGAGGTCGAGCGCGCCATAGTGGAAGGCTCCGGCTCCCTGCTGCTGGCCGATTGGAAGCCGGTGGAGACCGCTCCGCTCACCGCCCGCCTTAACGCCCGGAACGTCAACTTCAAGCTCATCCCCGGCGACTGGCCCGCCATCGGTTTCCTGAACGGGACCGCCACCATCGCCGGGACGCTGCAGGCCCCGGAAATCTCGGCCACGGTCGACGCGCCGAAGCCGATTGTCCGTGGCGAGGTGTTTGATTACGTCCGCGCGACCGCTCGCCTGCGCGGGAAAGAACTCACGGTGTCGGCGCTCGAAGTTGCCCGCGGCTCCGCCCGGCTCACTGGAAAAGGCAGCGCGGTGGAGGACGGCCCCTTTAGCGCCGAACTCGCGCTGGCGGGCATCAGCCTGGCGGAATGGAAAGATGTACGCGAACTGGCCCCTGGCATGACGGGGCAGTTCCGCGGTACGGCTAAGCTCTCGGGCGTCCTGCGTAACCGGGAGCCGCAGCTCTCCTCGCTCACGGTGGACGCGGCGTTGGCCGCACTCGCCCTCAACAAGAATCCGATCGGCGAGATCGCGCTGAAAGGGCAGACCCAATCCGGCAACTTCGCCGTCAATGCGACCGGCAAGCTCCGGGCCACCGAGGTAAGGGCGGAGGGCAACTACCGCCTCACCGAAGGCTTTCCGGGTTCCGGGAGTTTCTCGTTTGCCGGTCTGCCCATCAGTACGTGGAACGATTTCCAGCCCGAGCCGCTTCCCTTCGCCGGCACGCTCTCGGCGCAGGGCCGCTTCAGCGGTCCGGCTCTCGAGCCGGAGAAGTGGCAGGCGGAACTGATCGTGCCGGAACTGGCCGTCCATCCCGCCCGGCCCCAGCGCCTCGCGAGCCGCGCCACCCCGCAGGACTTTGAATTGCGCAACGACGGCCCGCTGAACTTCTCCGCCGATCGGGGCGTGATCACCATCAAGCGGGCTCGCTTTGTGGCGAAGGATACGAACCTGTCGGCCACCGGGACGTTCTCGCTCGCCCAGAGCCGGCCATGGGATCTCCGCATCAACGGCAGCCTGAACCTGGCGGGTCTCAAGACCTTCAGCCCGGAGATCCTGGCCGGGGGCGTGGCCACGCTCGAAGCCAATGTTCGCGGCGCTCTCGATGATCCCCAGGTCTTCGGCCGGCTCGATCTCCGCGACGCTTCGCTCTCGGTGGAAGACATCCCCTCCGGCCTCGATAAAGTCACCGGCCGCGTCCTGTTCGACCGCCGCCGGGCCACCATCGAAAATCGGCTGACGGCGCAATCCGGTGGCGGCGAACTCTCGCTGGCCGGCTTCGTGGAGTTCGGCGAGGCCGAGACTTTCTACCGCCTCCAGGCCGCCGCCAACGGCGTCCGCGTTCGCTATCCCGAAGGCCTCTCCACCGTCGCCGATGGCACCATCAGCCTCACCGGCTCTCCCACGCAGAGTCTCCTCGCCGGCAACATCACCATCCAACGCTCCGGTTTTCAACCGCGCACGGACCTTGGGTCGCTGCTCTCCGACGCCACGTCCAGCCGGGCCAGCACGGTTTCGACGAACGAGTTCCTCAGCAACATGCAACTCGATATTCGGGTCCGCACCGCACCGAACACGCAGTTCACCACCTCGCTCACGAGCGACCTGCAGGCCGACGCCAATCTGAATGTCCGCGGTTCGGCCGTTCGTCCCGTGGTGCAGGGCCGTATCGCGGTCAACCAGGGTGAAGTGAACTTCTTCGGCAGCAAGTACACCATCAAGCGCGGCGAGATCAGCTTCTACAATACGAGCAAGATCGAACCGGTGCTCGACATGGACGTGGAGACGCGGATCCGCGCGGTCACCGTTGGCATCAACTTCAGCGGACCGGTGAACAAGCTCAACGTCTCCTACCGCAGTGACCCGCCGCTGGCTCCGTCCGAGATCATCGCGCTGCTCACGGTCGGCCGCAGTCCAGATTCGATCTCCTACGTCAGCCAGGGCAACCAGCAAAGCGGCAGCTTCCTGCAGACCGGCGCCAACACCCTGCTTGGTAACGCGATCTCGGCCCCGATCTCGAACCAGTTGCAGCGCTTCTTCGGCGTCAGCCGCATCAAGATTGATCCGCTCATCTCCGGCCTCGAAGGCACTCCCCAAGCGCGTTTGACCGTGGAGCAGCAGGTGTCCAAAGACGTCACCGTCACCTTCGTCACCACGCTGAACCGCTCCCAGCAGCAGGTGGTGCGTCTTGAATGGAACTTGAGCAAGGAGTGGTCCGTCATCGCGCTCCGCGATGAGAACGGCTCGTTCGGACTCGACTTTCAGATCCGCAAACAGATCAAGTAGCCTACAGCTCCAGCGCCCCGCGATACCGCATCTGGACGGTCCGGAACCATTCCCGCACTTCGAAAATCTGCATATCGACGACGAACTCGATGTCGCCCCGGCACTGCATCAACTCGGGCGTCCGTTCAAAATGCACGCGAATAGTCAGCCCGACGCCCTGCAGTTGCGCCTCCACTTTCACGGCCTTCATCGGGGTGCCGCTATTGCCGACGCGGAGCGTGGCCGAGCGCATGGCGATGTCCTCCACCACGCTTGTTCCCTGATGGGCGATGCCGGCCGGCAGCCCGAAGATCTCGACGACGGCGTGTCTCTCGGGGGTGCCGATCAGTTCGTTCAGCTTTCCCGCGTCCAGCTTCTCATCCCTGACGCGATAGAGTGCTGTCGCCTGCCGCACCGGCAGCGCGCCCACCCAGCGGACGAGAATGTCCGCCCGTTCGGGCAGCGACTCTTTCTTCCCGCGGCCAATTCCGCCCAGCGGACCGGCACCCTGATTCACGTTGGCGGGTTGATGGATAGCGCCGGGGATGTCCCGCAGGTTGACGTTGCCGGGGTCGCGCTTGGTCCATTCGAGCTTCACCGTCCGCCCGTGGCTCCACGCCGAGTTCGTCAACACCTTCCGGACCGTGTCGTCGCTCCAATCGGGAAAGGCCTTGTTGGGCCAATCCGCCGCCAGCGCCAGGCTGGCTATCGCGAACCATAACCACCGCATTCCTTTTCAGGATACGTTACGGATCCAGGGGTTCGAGCGGGTCCAGTTGTAACGCTTCTAAACGAGGCCGGAATTCGAGGTCAAATTGCGAGATGCGTTTCAGCGCCTCATAGGGCACGTGGCCGATCTCGGTGCGGCAGCGTTCGGCAAAGGCCGGGGCTTCGATGTAGGCGCTCTGGCCGTGGTCGGTAGTGATCAGCGCCGTCTTTTCCCAAGGAAAGCCATAGCGCCACAGCAGCCGCGCCGCGTTCCGCACGTTCGTGGTGGTGTGCCGCGCGTGCGGCTCAATCACGATCGCCTCGGCGGGGATCCCGTGCTCGGCCATCAGCGCCTTCTTCATCTCGAGCGCTTCGCAGAAGGGGGTCTGCGCCGGATGCACGTAGCCGCCGGAGACGATCAGAAACGGCGCGAGTCCTGCCTTGTACCGGCGCGCCGCCAGTGTCACCCGGGCCTTGCCCCAAGGCGAAAGCGCCTGGCCGGGCCGGTCTGTCCCCGATCCCGGCACCAGAATCGCCGAGTACTTGTAGCGGCTCCAGTCAATGCTCTTCACCCGCTCGAACGCCGCCCGGTTCTCGCCCCGCTCCATGGGCTCGAAGCGCCCGGCCTCGTCCCGCCAGTTCGCCCGCAGCAGCTCCAGGGCGAATCGAAGCGGCGCGTGGAAGAACTGCGGATGCCCGTCCGGCTCCTCGCTCATCACGGCGCGGATCACTTCCAGCATGCGGCCGTAGTTCGGCGACTTGACGTCGAACGAGACTGCGTCGATCGCCGGATACCGCGGCGGCTTGCCCAATCCGTAAACGTCGAAGATCCGGTTCATACCCCCGGCCGCGCCCTCCCAGGCGGAGGGCAGCAACGGCTCCTTTGGATAAAGGCCCGTGGCCCGGAGCCCCGCGTCCAAATGAGCCGCGCCGGCCAGCACGGCGCTCACCGTGGCGATCTCCTCCGGCGTCCATCGCATGGCTTCGATGAGGTTGCCCGGCTGTTGCAACGCGGCCCGCTTCCGCGCCGCAATCGCTTCGAGGCGGCTGTCCTTCACCGGCGCCCGCTCGAGCGCCGACAACACGTAGAACGCCTTGTCCTGCACCGGAGAACGCAGTTCCAAGGGCTGCCGCGCCGGCTGCGCCGATAGCAGCAGCGGCAAAAGAAGGGCGCTGAGCAGTCTCATTTCTGAATCACCACGGGCGGTCCCGGAGGCGCCGAACCGGTCGCCGGGTTGTAGGCCGGGCCATTGGGGTCAATCGGATTGTTCGCCCGGTTGAAGCGAAACGGTTGATCGCTCTCCACCCAGGCAGTGTACGCCAGGTCGCGCAACAGCGCCGCGCCCGAAGCCAGCCGCTCATGGACCAGCTCCCGCGCCCGCTTGTGATCCTTATCCGCCCACGCCCCGGCCTTGTCTAACTGATACACCTCTTCGACGTAGGAAGAGGCCAGATCCAGGTGAGCCAGAATCGCCGCGAAGGGATCGGCGAGGCGCTTCGGCTTGGTGACCTCCTTCAGAACGTCCTCGGTCTTCACCGCGATCAGATCCACGTACTGAGACTCCATCCGTCCGTGAATGCGCGGCTCGCGCGTGTAATCGTTGGGGTTCGGGCCGGCCCAGCCATCGTGGTGAATCGTATCGTGCAGCGGCTGCGCGCCGTCGCCCGTGTAGTGCCCCAGGCGGCCCATATAGCCGGCGATTTCGAGTTCGACGAACTTCGTATCCTGTCCGCCGGCTTTCATCGCGCGATAGCGGCGCATCGCCGCCCGCATGCGTTCAAAGTTCTCCTGCGCGGCGTAGGGCAGGGTGCCGGTCCAGCGGACGTTGGTCAGCTTACCCTCTTCCGGCTTCTGCTTCTTCTGCGCTTCGTACAGCGCGAGCACAAACTCGTAGCGGGAACGCGGGATGGCCGGCAGCATGGCGAACTGCTCCTTGAACCAGCCGTGGTTCGGATCTTCGAGGATCTTCAGCGCCGGCTCTGACGGGCTGCGCCAACTGTCGGGAATGATGGCCAGATAGGCGATCCACTCTTCATGGGCTCGCAGAAACGTCGGGCCATCCTCCGGCAGGCTGAGGACCGCCGCACGATTGATGGCCTGATGGCCGCGGAGGCCCCAGCCCAGGGCCGAGGCCGCCGCGAGGACGAACAGAATCAGGACGCGCATCAGAACGAGTACCTCATGCCGAACTGGAAGTTGCGCCCGGCGCGGGTGGCGGTGATGCGGCCGAAGTCCGCCGCGCCGTCGCGGTTCACCACCGCGCCGGTGCAGCCCGCGATCGAGCAGGCGGCGTTCAGATGGTTGGTCAGGTTCTCGCTCTCGGCAATCAGTTCGAGCGACTGCTTCTCGGCGATCTTGATCCGCCGCGTGAGCCGCAGATCGGTCTGGAAGAAGCTCGGCCCGTTGAACGAGTTCCGCGCGCGGAACGGCAAACGGTCGTTCAGCACCAGGTCGTTGTTCAGGTCCGTACCCGCCAGCGGGTTGATCATGTAGCCGGAGTTGAAGAAGACGACCGAGGAGATCTCAAACCCGTTGAACCACTTCATGCTGCTCGATTGGAAGGTCGGCGCCCACAGCCCTTGCAGCACCCAGTTGTGGCGGACGTCGGCGTTCGCGTTGCCCTTGTCGCGGCTGCGCAGCGAAGGGTCCATCAACGCTCCGCCTTCGAGGTCGCCTTCGGCGATGGCGTGCGACCAGCTCCAGGTGCTCGAAAGTTGCAGCCCGGCGCTGAAGCGCTTCGTCAGTGTCAGGTCGAAGCCGTGGTAGTTGTTGTTGGCGCCGGACTCCGTCAGATTGATCGCCCGGAAACGGGTGTCCGGCCGGCCGGCCGTGCCACGATACACGGGCCGTCCGTCCGCCAGGAAGCTCGCCGGGGCGCTCAGGTTGATGTCCCGCGAGTACGGCGCAAAGCGGTGGCCCCAGTAGCTATACTGCGCGTTCACCGCCAGATCCTTCAGCACCTGCCGCTGGATCTGCAGGCTGCCGTTGTGTCCGTACATCACCTGGAAGTCGGGAGCGAAGGCCGTGATGTTTGGCGGCGTCTGGAAGGTCGGATCGGCCGAAGCGAGCAGGTTGGGGAAAACGGGCGAGCGCGCGTCGGTGCCGGGAATCGTGTAGCTCAACACCCGGCGGCCATTGACGAGGGCGCCGTTGGCGCTCGTGCCCAGGCTCGGGTTATCGAAGAATATGCCGTAACCGCCGCGGACCACCGTCTTGCCATCCTGGAACGGCGACCAGGAGAAGCCAAAGCGCGGCGCCCAATTGTTCATGTCGTTGTTCACGCGCTGCGAAAGCGCGAACGGCGCCCTTTCGTCCAGCACAGGATTCAATACGGCTTCGTATCGAATTCCAAAGTTGAGCGTCAACCGGGGCGAAAGCCGGAACTCATCCTGCAGGAAGAAGTTCACGAAGTGGTAGCGTAGCGGCACCGCGTTTTCGCCCAGTTCCTGCGATAGCTGCGTATAGGTGTAGGGCCGGCCCGTCGCCGGGTCGATGGTTCCCGCCACGGTGCGCAGGTACTGGTCGAGCGGGGTGACCGCGGGCCGCGCGGGCGCCGCAGCCAGGCCGCCGAAAGTAAACAACCGGTTCAGCGCGCTCGTGATCTGGAAGCCGGTGGACTGATAGTCGATCCCGGTCTTGATGGTGTGCCGGCCGAGCGACCAGGTCAGGTTATCGATGATCTGGGTCGACGTTTCCACGCTGGCGGATCCGGCCAGCGGGTTCACGCCGAAGTTCGCGACGCCGGTGATGTTGATCTGCGCGCCGTTGGGTTGGCCGGGCACGTAGGTGTTGCGGGTCTCGGCCCGCCGGTTGATGCCGAAGCGGAGTTCGTTCAGCAGCGTCGGCGAGATGACGGTGGCCAACTGCCCGGCGCCGCCGTTCATGCGGTCTTCAAACGTCAGGCTCCGGCTGATGGCGGTGAGGCCGCCGCCGCCGCCCGGCTGGTCGTTCGTGAACCGGTTGTAGCGGAGAAAGCCGCTGTTTTTCGAATTGAGATTGAAGTTCACCTTGCCGCTCGGGGTATGAAAGGTTTCGCCAAAGGGAGAGTCGGCCAGGTCGGCGGCGGGCAGGCCCAGCGCCTGCGCCGCGGCGGGCAGAATGGTGACCGGCTGCGGCGTCTTCAACGGATTGAACTCGTCGTTGATGAAGAAGAACAGCTTGTCCTTCTTGAGGGTGCCGGACAGGTTTCCGGCTACCATCCACCAGGTCTGTTGCGCCCGGCGCGCGGCCAGCGGCGCCCGTGCCGAGGTCGCGTTCGGCCGGTAGAGTCCCATGCCGGAACCGTGCAACTCGTTCGTGCCGGAGCGGCTGATCACGTTGATGATGCCTCCGGCGGCGCGGCCGAACTCGGCGCTATACGCCCCGGAGAGCACTTGCATCTCCTGCACGGATTCCGGTGTGGAGATCACCAGCCGGATCTGCCGGTTGGTCCGGCGCTGCGAGTTGTCGAGGCCATCGACGGTCCAGGTGGAACGGTTGTGGCCGCCGAAGGTGAACTGGGTCGTGCCGAATCCCGTCGAAGGAATGCCCTTGACGCCGGGGCCCAGCAGATGGAAGTTGTAGACATTGCGAGAGGTGATGGGCAGCGTGCGAACCGCCTTCTCGTTCAGCACTTCGCCCTGCGCGACGTCGCCCACGGTGACGAGCGCGGCGTCCGCGTTCACGGTGACGCTTTCGGCGGAGGTGCCCACTTTCAACGTAATGTCGATGCGCCCCTGCTGGCCCACCGTCAGCCGGATGCCCGTCTGCTGATACTCGGAGAATCCCGCGGCGGAGGCGCGCAGTTCGTACTCCCCGATGCGCAACAGCGGAAACCGGAAGTACCCCTCCTGGTTGGTCGCCCCCACCACTTCGGCGTTGGTTGCCAGGTTGCGGGCCGTCACTTTCGCCGCCGGAACCGAGGCGCCGGACTCATCCCGCACATAGCCATTCAGCGCCGCGTCGGTGGCGTTGGACTGAGCCCACAGCCCGAGCGGGAGTACTAGTAATCCAATCAGCTTCATAACGGTCAGCGTAGAAAGGCGACCGTTACGCCAGGATGAGCAACAGCTGACAGTCCGGTTAGAAGCCCGGCAGCCCTACGCGAATCCGGCGCGAAAAATCCCCGTCCACGCCGGCGGCTTTCGCCCGACCATTGATCAGGCTTTTCGCCTGCAACTCCAGGAAACTCAATCCCCCGGCCTCAAAGTTCCCGAGATCGTAGAGCATCTCTTCGCCCTTGCCATTCGCCACCTGCCGCCAATCCCACCGCGAGACCCCGCCAATGCCCCGCGCCACGAGAAAATCCGTGAACGAGTTCGTACAGTTGGCGGTCAAGGCGTTGTACCATTCCGGACTTTGTCGCGCGGAATTCATCCAACCGAGATACTCCCGAAACAGCGCTTCGGAATCCGCCCGCGTGAGCCGCGTCCGGTACAGCCGCACCTCTTCATCGGTCCGGATGTTGGTGCGCAGCCGGATCACATCCCGCTCGTCAGCCAGGATGAAGATCCGCTCGTACTGCCGGAAGAATCCCCACACGGCCGAGTAGCTTTCACCCACCTCCTTCCGCGCCTCCACGGACGCCGTCAGATACCCGCCCGGGCCAAAGTCGAAACTCACGAGCGCATGGGCGATCCACGGCGACCCCCAATGCGAGACGAACAGGTCTACGCCCTTCAGGTCGCTCACCTTCACGGTACGGTCCTCCCACCGGGCGTCGAAGTCGGTCTCCGTCCGGTAGTGGAAGTTCCGCACGTTATGCAGGCGAACCGTATCGCCCTCCAACTCCGCCCAGGCGGTGCGGGCCACGTCCGGTTGCCAGTTGCGCTCGTTCGACGGTACGCGGCTGACCCACCACGCCCCGACGGCCAAGGCCACGGCCGCGGCGGCGATGCCAACCCGCCGCCTCACGCGGCTCCCGCGATCATCTCTCCACTGATCGTCCGCAACAGCTTTTGCCACGCCTCCCGCGTCGCCGCCGAGCAGCCGCCTTCGAGCGCGCGGGTGATAGCCCACAGCAGCGCCTGCTCGACGAGCGCATAGTGCTGCACGGTCACGCCCAAATCGGCGTGGTGCTTGCCCAACTCGCGAAGCTTCGGCTTCAGCGCCTCCAGGTTATCGAGTCCATCCACCGCCACCTGCAAGGTTGCCACCAGTTTGGCCGCCTGTTCCTTCATGGGTGCCTTGAACATCCCGCGCAAGGCCGGGTCTAGATCAAACAGACGCCCGTAGAACAGCATCACCATGGGCTGCGCCACATCCTGCAGTGCCTCAAAGCTGTACCGCACCAGTTGCTTTTCCTCACGCGTCACTCGATCCGTACTCCCCGGCGCTTCACCAGTTCGACGAAACGCAAATAGTCTCTTTCAAAGGTCGGTTGCCAGCCGGGTTTACCCCGCACCTGGTCCCAGGCCACCTTCACCGTGGCGACCCGCTTTTCGAGCTCAGCCTGGGGCAGCGGGCGGCCCACCAGGGCGATCTCGAGCCCAATCAAAGCGCCCTTGGCCCGGTTCACCCCGCCGGACATCGTTCCTGGTTTTTCTCTTTGTGCCGTAGCCTCAATCTCGGCCTCGATGGCCGCCGTATCCTGGCCGGACTCCCGCATGGTGATGGCCATCCGGCCTAACGCTTCCATCAGGAGCCGGGCGACAGTGCCCTGCTGCGTTGACAGGATCGAGCGCGCGTTCACGGCCGCTTCGCGCCAATTGGCCATCGCTTCCGCCGTGCGCCGCTCTTCTTTGAGCGCAATCCCGTACTGCCACTGCGTATAGGCGAGGTTCATGCGCATCGTGAGATTTTTCGGGTTCTTTTCGACGGCCTTCCCGATGGTGGCGAGGGCCTCGCGGAACCGGTCGAGCCGCGCCGGCCCGTCCGTGACGGCCGCCACCCGCATCCGCGCGATTCCTAAATCGCCCAGCGCCCGCTGGTCCTCGTTATCGGCGGCCAGTAACTCTTCGGCGATCCGCTTCATCTCGGCGTAAGCGGCCAGCGCCTTCGTCCGGTTGCCCATGCTCGACGAGGTCGGGCTGCCCTCCACATCGCCAACATGGCTCCAGGCCAGCATCAGCTCCCGCTTGGTCCGGCTGCTGTTCGGCTCCTGCGCCAGTGCCTGTTGCAGCGCCTTGACGGAGCTCAGGTACTCATCGCGCGCCTCCGCCAGTTGGCCCTTCCGGGCCAACGCCATGCCCACCCCGGAAGCCGCCGAAGCCTGGGACATACGCCACTCCAGCTTGCCCGGCTCCACCGCCGCCAGCGAGGCGAAGACCGTGGCCGCCTTCCGCGCGCTGACAAGCGATGCATCGACGTTATCGAGCAAACGTTGATTGCGGCTCGACGCCAACTCCGCACCCGCCAGATGGCTCAGCAGTTGCCGGTCGCCACCCGCTTCGAGGGCCGCCCGGGCGCGCCGGGCCGCTTCGTCAAAGTGCTCCTGCGCCACGCTCAGCTTGCCCGTATAAGCCGCCACGTCTCCTCGATGCCGGATGGCTTCAATCGCCGTGGCCGTGGCGCCGCCGGCGTCGGCCAGCTCCCGGGCGCGAACGTAACTCCGCATCGCGCCTTCGGTATCGCCCATATTCGACCCCAGCACCCAGCCCTGCACGTCGCCGATCCGCAGCCATCCCGCCGCCAGATCCCGGGCCAGCGAGGGGTCGCCCTTGGCGTCCGCCGAAAGGCGTTCGAGGTATTCGAGGGCGGTCGAAACGATCAATTTGCGCGCCTTCGTCGAACCCGGCAGCTCCCGCACCGTGTCATGAACATCGAACACGAACCGGTTGACCAGCTGCCGCACGTCCTGCAGCCGCTGCTCGGCCAGCCGCCGTTGGCGCTCGGCGTAGAGGAGGCCCACGGCCAGAACCAGAACGGTAACCGCCGTCGCCAGCACCAGCCGGTGATGCCGCTCAACGAACTTCCGCCCGCGGTACCAGACCGAATCCGGCGCTGCCACCACGGGGCGGTTATCGAGATGCCGCCGGATATCCTCGGCGAACTGTTCGACGGTGCCGTAGCGGCGGGCCGGGTCCTTCGCCATGGCGCGCATCAGGATGTTGTCGATGTCGCCCCGGAGCTCCGGCCGTACCGCGCTCGCCCGTACCGTGGGCGTTTCGCAGATGGAACGCTCCAGCTCGATCGGCGTGTACTTGCCGATCTTGTGCGGGCGGGTCCCGGTGAGCAATTCGTAGAGGACGGCGCCGAGCGAATAGGTGTCGCTGGCGACCGTCACCGGCTCGCCACGCACCTGTTCCGGACTCGCGTAGTCCGGCGTCATCATGCCCATGCCCTGGGTCATCGTCTCGGCGGCTTCCATTGGGTTCGCCAGCAGCAGCTTGCAGATGCCGAAATCGAGCAGCCGCGGCGTGCCGTTCTCTTCGACGAGAATGTTGCCCGGCTTCAAGTCCCGGTGGACGACGAAGCGGCTGTGCGCGTAGGTCACCGCGGCGCAGACCGGCAGGAAGAGGCGCAGCCGGTCGGCCACCGAGAGCTGCTTCTCCTGGCAGAACTGCGTAATCGGCACGCCCGGGATGTACTCCATGACGAAGTACGGCTCGCCGGTCTGCGCCGTGCCGCCGTCGAGCAGCCGGGCGATATTGGGGTGTTCCAGACTCGCCAGCACCTGCCGCTCCCGCTTGAAACGAGCAAGCAGGAAGTCCGTGTCCATACCCGGCGTCACCAGTTTAATGGCGACGTCTTTGTCATAGACTTCGTCGGTCCGCTTGCCGAGATAGACCGTGCCCATGCCGCCGCGGCCGAGTTCGCGCAGCAGCTCATAGGGACCGACGAAGCGCGCCGGCGGCGTGGCCTCCAGGCTCAGAACGGCACTTTTGACGCTGCCGGCCAGGTTCGACTTCGTCTGCGCGTCGCTGGCCAGCAGTCCAGCCACTTCCCGCCGCATCTCGTCATCGCCGGCACACTCTTTTACGAGCCAGGCCTCGCGTGCGGTCACCGGCTCATCGAGCGCCCGGTTAAACAGGTCTTCAGCCTGCTTCCACCGCTCCGGCGTCATGGCGCCGGGCTCTCCGTCATGTATTTCTGCAGCCAGGCTTCGGCAAAGCGCTGCTCGCGTCCTACCGTCGCCACGGAGATGCCGAGCGCTTGCGCGGTCTCCTCAATGCTCATGCCGCCGAAGTACCGGAGTTCGATCACCTTGGCTTTCCGTTCGTCGAAGGCGGCCAGCCCGCCCAAGGCGTCGTCCAGCGCGATAATGCCGGCGCTGCGCTCCGGGGCAAAGTTCAGGGCCTCATCAAGCGGCGCCGCCCGCTGGCCTCCGCCCCGCTTTCCGGCGACGTGCTTACGCGCGTGGTCCACCAGAATCTGCCGCATGCGATGGGCGGCTACGCCAAAAAAGTGCGCCCGGCTCTCCCAATCCGGCAGGTCGCCGCCCGCCAGCTTCAAGTACGCCTCATGCACCAGCACCGTCGGCTGCAGCGTGGGAGCGTTCCGTTCGTCGCGCAGATAGTGGGCCGCCAACCGGCGTAGCTCGTCGTAGATCAACGGAGTCAGCAGATCCAGGGCGGCTTTGTCGCCGTCTTTCCAACGAGCCAATAGATTGGTAACCTGTCCGTAGGCGCTCATCCGTGGCTTATTATAATACCGCTCTCGTAAAGAATCGCCGCAAGCTGCCGATAGATTCCGTAGGTGGAGAGTGAAGCTTCCGGCGCGCATCAACAAGTATGAACTGCAGCACTTCCTCGGTGGTGGCATGTCGGAGGTGTACCGGTCCCGCGATACGGTCCTCGGCCGTACCGTCGCCGTAAAACTGCTCACGCCGAAAGCGGCTCAGGACGCCGATACTCGCGCCCGCTTTCTGCTGGAAGCGCAGGTATCAAGCTCCGTCGTCCATGAGAACATCATCACGACGTACGACTACGGCGAGGAGGAGGGGATACCGTACCTGGTTCTCGAGTTCCTCACCGGCAGTACGCTCAAGGATTATCTGGCGGAAAACCCGGACCTGCCGTTGCGGAAGCGGGTTTCCATCGCGCTTCAGGTCGCCCGCGCTCTCGAATACGTTCATGCGCGGAAGTTTGTCCACCGGGACGTGAAGCCGGACAACATCCATGTCGATCCGCAGGGGCGGGTGAAACTGATGGATTTCGGCATCGTGAAAACGGAGGATGTGACGCTCACCCAGGCCGGTTTCGCGCTGGGAACGCCGCACTACGTGGCGCCGGAACTCGTCATGGGCCAACCGGTAACGCCGCTCGTGGATGTCTACTCGTACGGGGCGCTGCTCTACGAGATTCTCGCCGGCCGCCGGGCGATCCAGGCCGATACGGTGGAGCGGATCTTCTATCTCATCCTGCACGAGCCGATTCCGCTTGAACCGCTTACCCAGGCGGGGGTTCCGGAGCGATTGATCGAGATCGTGCGCGCCAGTATTGAAAGGGATCCGACGAAACGAACCCAAAGCATGGGGGAGATCGCGGCCGACCTCGAAGATTGGCTGCACGAGAATCCAACGCAGGCCAGTCCGCTGCCGGGCAAGCGCCGGGTGCAGTTGGACAGCCGGATGCTCTTTAGCGCTGTGGCCGTTGCCGCGGTGCTGGCTCTGGGGCTTGGCTATTTGCTGATCAACAGTGGAAAGGCCGAAGCCCGCCTGGAGCAGCACCAGCGAATTGAGGATCCCGCGGGGGACATGATCCTCATTCCCGCAGGCGAAACCACTTTCGGCCCGGAAAACAAGCGGGTGGCCGTTCCCGCGTTCTACCTCGACCTGGTTGAGGTGACCAATGAAGAGTACGGGGACTTTTGCAAGGCGACGGGCCGGGCTTTCCCCCGGGACTTTCCGCCCGACCAGCCGGGAATGCCGGTGGTGAACGTCACCCATGCCGACGCCGAGGCCTTCGCCGCTTGGGCGAAGAAACGCCTGCCGACCGCTCTCGAGTGGGAGCGCGCCGCGCGTGGCGACGACGGCCGGCATTTTCCGTGGGGAGCCGAGTACAAGCCGCAAATGGCAAACATCAGGGATAATCCGGAGATTCAGCGTCGACACGCCGTCTCGGCCGACGCCAACCGTTCCGGACGCAGCCCCTTCGGCATCCTGCAGATGATCGGCAACGTCAAAGAGTTTACGGCGGATCGCGCCACGCCGACGGCCCTCGCCATTCGGGCCTTCGCGACCGAGGAAGAGCTCTGGTATGTCGTAAAGGGCGGGTCCTATGAAAGCGGCCTGGCGGAGGCCATCGCGTTCGCCGTCGAGCCGATTCCAGCCAGCTACTCGGCCCCGGATCTGGGTTTCCGCTGCGCGCGCAGTCCGTAATATCCTCAGTTATGAGATTCGCACTGCTGGTTACTTGTGTATCTTTGACCTTTGCCCAGATACCGGTTAAACGGGTCGTGCTCTATAAGAACGGGGTCGGCTACTTCGAGCACCAGGGGCCGGTGCAAGGCAAGCAGGACGTTACGGTCACGTTCAGTTCCGGCCAACTGAATGACGTCTTGAAATCGCTAACGGTCCTCGACCTCAACGGCGGCCGGATCACCTCGATTGGCTATGACGCTTCTCTGTCTTCCGATCGCAAGCTCAACGAAGTGCGTCTCCCCGTCGGCGAGAAAGGCTCGCTCACGGACTTTCTCGGCGCCATGCGGGGAGCCCGGATTGAGGTTCGCAACGGCGGTTTGCCGCTCACCGGCCGGTTGGTCAGCGTCGAGCGGAAGACCCGTTCCGGCTCCGGGGCCACGCTCGAAGTCGACTATGTTTCTATCCTTACCGACTCCGGTGAGCTGCGGACCGCCGAGGTCTCGCCGGCGTTTTCGGTCCGGCTGCTCGAAAACGGCCTGGCCAATAAGCTGGGGAAGTATCTGGACGTCCTGTCCGCCGACCGCGCCGCCGATGAACGCAAGGTACTCATCTCGGCCGATGGCGCGGGCGCCCGTAACCTGTTCGTGAGTTACATCAGCGAAGTGCCGGTGTGGAAGGCGACTTACCGGCTGGTCCTGGGTCCGAAGCCGCTTCTGCAGGGCTGGGCCATTGTCGATAACACCGTGGGGCAGGATTGGGAAAACGTTTCGCTCTCCCTGGTCGCCGGGGCGCCCCAATCGTTCGTGCAGAATCTTGCGCAGCCGCAGTTCGCCCGGCGGCCCGTCGTCGCGCTGGCCGAGACCATCAATCGCGCTCCCCAGACGTTCGAGAGCGGCATCGTCATGGGCCAGGCCCGGCTGGCCGGCCGGGTGACCGACGGGACCGGCGGAGGGATCCCCGATGCCCTCGTGGAACTCATCGACGCCAACAACGCTCCGGTGCGCCGCGCCGGGACCAACACGAATGGCGAATACTCCTTCGCCGGGCTCCCGGAAGGCGAATTCCGCCTGGTCATCAGTAAGCCCGGCTTTGCGATGGCCCGTCTGGACGGGGTCACGCTCCAGGCGGGCGTCCCCGGACGGCGGGACGTGGCCCTTCAGGTTGGCCAAGTCAGCCAAGCGGTCGAGGTTTCGGCACCCTTACCCGAGATGCAAGCCCAAAGCTCCATGTCCGCTTCTCGCGTACGCAGAGTTGCCGCTCCGCCGCCTCCACCCCCGCCCGCCGTCCCTATCGCCGAAGCCCGCGCCCAGCTCCCGGTCAACACCCAGGCGCAGGAACTCGGCGACCTGTTCGAATACAAGATCTCGCAACCGGTCTCCATCGCCCGGAACCGCTCTGCCCTGGTCCCCATCCTGCAGGCGCCGATCACCGTCGAAAAGGTCTCCATTTGGAATCAATCCACCGGCGGCCGTCCGCAGCGGGCGCTTTGGCTCACCAATTCGACCAACCTCACCCTCGACGCCGGCACCTTCAGCGTCCTGGAGGAAGAAGCCTTCGCCGGCGAAGGCCTACTCGAACCCATCCGCCCGGCGGAGAAGCGCCTCCTCTCTTACGCCACCGACCTCGGCGTCGCCGTCACCACGGCTCTCGGCAGCGAGCGCCAGCGTGTTTCCCGGGTCGTGGTTGCCAATGGCATCCTGACTCACCATCGCGCGTTGCACGAAACCCGCACCTACACCATTCGCAACAACGATGCCGCGCCGCGCCTGGTGCTCATTGAGCACCCCGTCCGCGCTGGCCACCGGCTTATCAGCACGGCCGAACCCGCCGAGACCACCGGCGGGGTGATGCGCTTTCGCGTCCCGGTCCCCGCGCGGCAGACGGTCGCCTTCCCGGTGGCCGAGACGCGCCCGCTTACCACCACCGTCGAAGTCGGCACGCTCGACCCGAACGCAGTGGCTCGCTTTGCGGCCGAAGGCAGCCTCGGCCCCGCGGTGGAGGAAGGTCTCCGGCAAGTCCTGGCCCGCAAAGCCGGCCTCGACCAGCTCGAAGCGGAGGACGAAAAACTGACCGAAGAGCAAGAGCGCATTACGACGAGCCAGGAGCGCCTGCGCGAAAACATGAAGGCTCTCAAGGGCTCCCCGGAAGAGAAGACCCTCGTCCAGCGCTATACCAGGCAGTTGGAGGAGCAGGAGACCCGCCTCGCCGATCTCGAAAAGCGGGAGGCCGAACTCAGCACCAAGATCGCCGAGGCGCGGCGCCTGCTCAACGACGAAATCGGCAAACTCCGCTTCGACGTAACTCTATGAGCCGTTTCTCCCACCGTTGCCGAGTTCGTCGGTAGGAGGGCCGACGCATGGCCGAAACCGTTCATCTTTATTTCCGCTCGAGTGGCGGGATCCAGCACCTGCCCGGGCAACTGATCACCCCAGCGGGCGCTCCGAGCACGCAGTTCACGGAGGTATCCGGCCTCACTATCGAGACGGTCATCGGGCGTTCTCGCAAATTCGCGTTCCGGGCCCCGCTGAGCCGGCAAGCGGTCTCGGCCATGCCGATCCTGCAGGCTCAGCTCGCCTCGAAGGAGCCGATCCTGATGGCCGTAAGCACCTTCGGTTTCATCGATGTGACAGGGGCCTTTCGCTCCGTTTGGGTATCGAAAATCGAGGATCATGGCGCCAGCTTCATGGTGGAGATCAGCGGCGTCAACGCCGGCTACTAGGCTCCCCTAGGGCTGTATCCGCTTGGCCGGCATATCCCGGCCGTTCTGATGCAGCACCAAGCCGCTCTCCGTGAACGAGATCTGCGCATCCACCACCTTATAGAAAAACTCCTTCGGCGCCTGCGCGTACACCGGGAGCTTCGGTTGCCCGGTCGCCTGCACCTGCAACTGCGTCCCTTCCCGCGTCACCGTCAACACGAATCCCGGCGCCAGTTCATACCGGCCCACGAATGCCTCCAGCGCCTCCGCCGGCAAGGCGATCTCCTTCGACGGCAGCACGGCCGCAATGCGCTTCGCCACCGTCTCGCGGCCGCTCTGCTTCAAGGTCAACTGCGCCCCGTCGGCCGCAAACGTCACTTCCACCGGCGCCACCCGCGCGAAAAACTCCCGCTCCCCCGCGGCGAACAACTCGAACTTCCCCTGCCCCGTCGCCTGCGCCAGCAACTGACCGCCCTCCTGCGTCACCGTTAACGTAAACCCTGGCGCCAACTCATACCGCCCCACATATTTCGCGAGCACGGCCCCGTCCACCGCCACCGGCTTCTTCACCGGGTTCAACGCAAACCGCCCCGGCTCCACCAGATGCAGCCCCACGTCGTCCACCCCGATCGAGACGTTCGACAGCACCACCGACGCTGCCCCGGACTTCACCGAACAGCCGAGAAACGACCGGAAACCGCCCGTGCCGCCATTGTGCCAATACACGTCCTCCCCGTTCCTCTGCCACGCCAGCGCCACCGGCCCGCGCGCCCGCGCGAACGCCGCGTCCAGCTTGGTCTTCCGAAAGCCGCACGCTGCCCCGGCGAACAGCAGCATATCGTTCACATTGCTCCGCAGCGCCCCTGCCCCGGCCAGAACCGGCAGGTCCCAGTGCTTGGCTGGCCGCAGCGCCTCGTCATGCCCGGCCACCAAGGGACCCTCTCCCTTCATCCCCAACGGCGTCAGAATGCGCTCCTGCACGAGAGCCATGTAATCCTTCCCCGCCCGCAACGCCAACGCATGGCCCAACAATCCCATGCCCAGATTCGAATACTCCTCCCGCGCCCCAATATCCCGCGGCAGCGTGTAGCCACTCAGAAACGCATAGAGATCCGCCTCCGTGTAATCCGCGTACGGATTGGCCATGTCTTTCGGCTGCAGATTCGCCGGCAGCCGCGGCAGCCCGGATTTGTGCGTCGCCAAGTCCAGCAGCGTAATCTGCTTCCCTCCGCGCTCGGGTACCTTCACGGTCTTCGGCAGATACTTCGCCACCGGGTCGGCCAACGCCACCTCGCCGCGCTCCACCATATCCGCGAGCAGCACCCCGGTGAACACCTTCGTAATGGACCCAATCTCGTACACCGCCTGCGCCGGGCCGAAGGTGGCGACCTCCCCCTTGGCGTTGATCACGCCCGCCGCCGGCTCCTTCATCACCCCCGCCGCCACCCGCTCCCGCAGGATCGCCCCCACATCCGGACCCTGCGCCATCGCCACGCCCGCGCACAAACCAAGTAGAAACCGCATGCCTCCTATTCTGCCGGAGTGAATAACCCAAAAGTAAATACATGCGTCGCCGAGCAGATGGTCACATACTGCTGGCCGTCCACCAGGTAAGTGATCGGTGAGGCCGTAATATTCTGGCTGGTCCCGAAGTGCCACAAGTGCTTTCCGGACTTCGCCTCCGCCGCCACCAGGTGCCCCGCGTCATCGCCGAACAGCACTACGCCTCCGGCGGTCGAGACGGTTCCGGCCCAGGCGGTGGCCGGCCCGGTCATTGGATACTGCCAGACGCGTTTTCCCGTCTTCGGGTCAATCGCGCGGAGGAACATCTGCCCCGGCTCGGCGGGAATCTGTTCGCCGCCGGTGCCCGCAAAGCCGGTCATCGGTTTCGGCTCCTTCGCGGACGACGAGTAGATATCGCACTGCTCAAGAGTCGGCAGATAGAACAGTCCGGTGGCCGGGTTGTAAGAAGGCGACATCCAGTTGGCGGCGCCCCGTACGGCCGGGCAGGCCCGGGTGCCGCCCGGCGTCGGATCTTTGCCCGGCGTCAGGATCGGCACGCCCTTGGCGTCGATCCCCTTCGCCCAGTCCACCTTGTCGGCGAACTGCGTGGCGCGCAGAAACTCGCCCGTCACGCGGTCGAGCACATAGAAGAAGCCGTTCCGGTTGGGGTGCACTACCACCTTCCGCATCTTCCCGGCCCACTCGATATCGAGCAGCACCGGCCAGGACTGGGCGTCCCAATCATGCGTATCGTGCGGCGTGAACTGGAAGTACCACTTCAGTTTCCCGGTATCCACGTCCAGCGCAATCAGCGAATCGGAATAGAGATTGGCGCCCAGCCGGTCGCCGCCGTAGAAGTCCGGCCAGGGATTGCCGGTGGTCCAGTAGAGCAGATTCAAGGCCGGGTCATAGGTGCCCGAAAGCCACGTGGCCGCGCCGCCCCAGCGCAGCGTCTCGTCCTTGCTCCAGGTCTCGGCCCCGGGTTCGCCCTTGGCCGGCACGGTCCAGAAGTTCCACACCTCTTCGCCGGTCTCGGCGGAGAGCGCCTTCAAAAACCCCCGCGCCCCGCTGTCGCCGCCGCCCATGCCCACAATGATCTTGTCCTTCACGGCGAAGGGCGCCATGGTGGCGAAGTAGCCCTCTTTGGTGTCCGCGTACTTCTTGTGCCAGAGCACGGCGCCGGTCTTCCGGTGCAGCGCGACCAGATGGCAATCGGTGGTCACGAAGTAAACCTTGTCGCCCAGAATCGCCGGGCCCCGGTTCACCCGCGACCCTTCGGCCTGCTCGTCGCGGTAGACCCAGATTTTGCGCCCCGTCCGCGCGTCCAGGGCGTGCAGTTGGTTCGAATTGGTGACGTACAAAATGCCGTCGTAGACCACCGGCACCGCCTCCAGCTTCTTGGCGTCCGGCACATGATAAACCCATTTCGCCGTCAGGTTCTTCGCCGTCTGCGTATTGATCTGCGTCAGCGGGCTATGGCGCTGTCCGGAGTAGCTGCCCGCGTAGGTCAGCCAGTTCGCCCCCGGCCCCGCCAGAATGTCCTCGTACTTCACCTGCGCCGTGGCGGCCAGCGCGGCCAACCCCATCCACAAAATCACTCGCATCACTGTGCTCCCCGCGCCGATAGCCGGCTCAAAAACTTAATCAGGTCCCGCCGCTCGGCTGCCGTCAGCAGCTCCCGGTAGTTGGCCGGCATCGGGCTGCCCGGTAGGATCCGTTGGTCCGTCACGTCGGCCGCCTTGACGAAATGCAGCTCCCCGGCCTGGTCCTGCAGCGTGTAGTTGTAGGTGGTGAAGTCCCGCAGCACCCCTTCGAGCGTCTGGCCGGACTTCAAATGCAGGGTTGCGCGCTGATAGCCGGGTGCGATGCGCCGCCCGGGATCGAGCACCGCCTCGCGGATCAGATTCAATGACCGCTGGTGTCCAATGCTCGTCAGGTCGGGGCCCGACACACCGCCCTTACCGGCAATCGCATGGCACCTGGTGCACCCGCCCTTGCCAAAATACAACGCCGCTCCGGCCTTCTCGTCGCCCTCCACGGGAATCTCGTAGGCCGGCGCGGAGAGCCCCCGCACATAGGCCATAATCTGCCACAGCTTCTCGTCGGGCAGATTCGTCGGCGGCATGTCCGTTCCTGGCAGGCCGAACTTCAGCGCCTGAAACAGCACCTCGTCGGTCGACCGCGAAACCGCCCGCCCCGTCATCAGGTTCGGGCCCCGGCCGCCTTCTCCGGTCAAGCCATGGCAGCCCGAACACGAGCTCATATACAGTTGCCGGCCCGCGGCGACGTCCTCCTGTTTCCAGGCGGGCCGTTGGGCCATGGCGATTGCCGCCAGCACGAACAAGAGAGAAATCCGCATATCGCAGCCATCCAGATTGTATTCGATACACTGAGGCGATGCGGCTTCTCCTGCTCTGTCTTCTGGCCGCACTCGCCGCCGGCGCCGCGCCGCGCAAGAAGATCGCCGTTGCCCTCGAAGGGGGCAGCGCCCTGGGCATCGCACACATCGGCGTCCTCGAATGGCTGGAGCAGCACCGCATCCCGGTGGATTACATCGCCGGCACCAGCATGGGCGGCCTGGTCGGCGGCCTCTACGCCACAGGCCGCACCCCGGCGGAACTCCGCGCCATCGTGAAGGACGCCCCCTGGGACCGCCTCCTCGGCGGCTCCATGGCCTTTCGCGATCTCTCCTTCCGGCGCCGGGAAGACCGCACGGCCGTCCCCAATCTCCTCGAACTCGGCCTGAAGGGCGGCGTCTCCCTGCCCTCCGGCCTGAATCTCGGCCACGAGATCGGCCTGCTCCTCAGCCGCTGGACCGTCAGCTATCCCGAACTCGATTCCTTCGACGACCTCCCCACGCCCTTCCGCTGCGTCGCCACCAATCTGGTCACCGGCGAAGCGGAGGTGTTTCGCCAAGGCGTCCTGGCCGACGCCCTGCGGGCCACCATGTCGTTGCCCGGCGTCTTCAAGCCGGCCAAGCGCGACGGCAAGCTCTATGTCGATGGCGCCGTACTGCAGAACCTGCCCGTGGATGTCGCCCGCCAGATGGGCGCCGACATCGTAATCGCGGTCCACCTCGCCAAGCCCCCGGTCGACCCGAAAACGTTGAACTCCTTCCCCGGCGTCATCGACCGGTCGATCAACATCGTCGTCTCCGCCAACGAGATGCGCATGATGGAGCGCGCCGACATCGTCGTCACCGTCAACTTGGCCGGTTTCAACACGAGCGACTATCCGCGCAGCGCCGAACTCGCCGACGCGGGCCACGCCGCCACCGGGCAGAAGAAGAACATCCTCGAAACCTTTGCCCTGCCCGAGGCCGAATGGGTCGAGTTCCAACGCGCCCGCGCCGCACGGCGGCGGCCGGAACCCGCCGCCATCACCAACGTCAAGGTGGAGGCCGCGGACCCCCGCCAGGCCCGCGTGGTCGCCGAGACGCTGGCGCCGCTGGCCACCGGCGCCTGGAATCCGCTCGCCATTGAAAAGGAGCTCTCCCGCGCGGTGGGCACCGGGCGCCTGGCCACGCTGCGCTACTCCGTCCGCGGCAGCGAACTGCTCGTGCAAGCCGAAGAACGATCCTACGCCCCGCCCTTCCTGCTTCCCGTGCTAGAAATCGATGGCAGCGACATCGAGCACTTCCGCGTCTCCGCCGGCGCCCGGCTCACCTGGATGGGGGTGGGCGCCGCGCGTGCCGAATGGCGCAACGACATCATTGTTGGTTCCCGCTACCGCTTCGCCTCGGAATACTGGCTTCCTTTCAGTGACCGCTCCCGCTTCTTCGCCGCGGGCCGGGCTTTCGCGGGCGATGCCGCCTTCCCCATCTATCTCGGCCGGGCGCAGGTAGCCCACTACCGGCTCCGCGATACCGGGTTCGGCGCCGATATCGGCTATCAGCTGGGCCGCTCCGCTGAACTCCGGGCCGGGATCACCACCACCTGGTACGCCGCCCGCCGCCGCATCGGCGATCCTGTGCTGCCCAACATCAAGGACCATCTCAACGTCCCCAACCTCCGTTTCCGGCTGCTGGACTATGACGACCCCATCGTGCCCCGCGAAGGCAGCCGGGTCGAAGCCAACCTCGCCTACGTTCTCTCTCGTGGCCCCCAGGCCGAAGTGCAGGCCAACCGCTTTTTCCGCGTCTCTCCCCACGGATCCCTCTTCGCCGCCGCCGCCGGCGGCACGGCCTTCGATACCCGCTCGCTCGATTTCGGCAGCTTCTCCCTCGGCGGCCCGCTGCGCCTTCCCGCCTACGCCACCTACGAGCTGCTCGGCCGCCAATACTGGCTCGGCACCGCCGGCTACCTGCGCGAAGTTCGCCCTGGCCTTTCCATCCTCGGGACGCGTCTCTATGGCGCCGCCTGGGCGCAGTTGGGCAAGATGTACGGCCAGGCCAACTACCCCGGCGTCGCCGCCAGCGCCGCGGGAGCCATGATCATCCGTACCTTCGCCGGCCCGGTCTATCTCGGCGGAGCGTGGGGCGACCGCGGCCACGGCCGCGTGTTCGTCGGCGTTGGCCGCTTCTTCTAGCGCTCCGTCCGGTTCCAACTCCCGATCATGCGCCGCTGATTCTCACTCGTCAACATGCTGAGGGACGCCGTGTGCAGCGCCAGACGCTGCGCCATCTCCCGGGCGTCGGCTTCTATCCAAACGGAAGCCAGAATGCGGAGCAGGTGGCCATGCGCGAACAACAGCACCGGCCCCGGCGCCTGCAGACACCGTTCGATCACGCGTCCGGCCCGTGCGGCTACCGCCTCAATCGTCTCGCCCTCCGGCGGACCGTCCTTCCACAGATTCCAGCCGGGCCGTTCCGCCACCAGCTCCGCCGTCAGCCTCCCTTCGAGCGCTCCGTAGTGCCACTCGGCCAGGTCGGGCTCCAGCTCGGCCACGTCCGCGTAGCCGGCAATCCGGCAGGTCTCCCGGGCGCGCTGCAGCGGGCTGGTCAGCACCAGGGCAAACTGCCGGCCGCCCAATAACCGGCCCAAGGACTCCGCCTGCTCCTCGCCGTGCGCCGTTAAGGGGATGTCGGTGCGCCCCGTATGCTGTCCCGAAAGGCTCCAGGCCGTTTCGCCGTGCCGGGCGAGCCAGATCTCTGCAGATTTGTTCACTTCGCCTATATACTGCCATAGATGCCCTTGGTCTTACTCGTTCTGCTCGCCGGCCTGCTGGGTGCATTCCCGCAGCAGGTCCGCAAACGGTTCGACGGCGACGCCAATCAACCGGTCCGCCGGGTGACCGCCATTCAGATCAACGACGACGGCGAAATCCGCGCCATCAGTGAAGGGCAACTCTACGTCTACGCCCAGGGCCGCTGGTCGGCGCCCACCGCCACGGCGGAAACCTGGCCGGCCGAACTGCTGCCCGCCCCGGGGGACCTCCCGGTGAAACCCGCCACCGCTTCGGCCAAACAGGCGGACGGCACCGTCTGGTTCGGCACCGCGAAAGGGCTCTTCCATCAGACCGGCAACGACTGGGAGTATCGCCAGGGCCAGCGCTGGCTTCCGAATGATGAAGTTCTCGCCGTGGCCGTGAACTCCCGGGGCGATGTCGCCGTGGGCACCGCGGCCGGGGTAGGGCTGATTCAAGTCCGGGAAATCACGTTTGCCGAAAAGGCCCGGCTATACGAAGAAGCGATTGAGAAGTACCACCGCCGCACGGAGTTCGGCTTCGTGCTCGAACGCGGTCCGCGCGGCGTCCGCGATAGTGACAACGATGGCCTATGGACCGCCATGTACGGCGCCTCGCAGTGCTTCGCGTATGCGGTAAAGAAGGATGCGGCCTCTCTCGAACATGCCCGCAAGGCTTTCCGCGCCCTGGCGTTCCTGAGCGAGGTCACGCAGGGCGGCACGCCCCCCGGCCTCCCCGGCCTGGTGGCGCGGACCATCCTCCCCACCTCCGGCCCCGATCCCAATGCCAAGGCGTACACGCGCGAGACCGACGCCGCCATGCAGAAGCGAGACCGCAAATGGAAGACGCTCGTGCCGCGCTGGCCGAAGAGCGCCGACGGCAAGTGGTACTGGAAAGCCGACGTCTCCTCCGATGAACTCGATGGCCATTACTTCTTCTATGGCCTCTACTACGATCTGGTGGCGCAGACCCCAGCCGAGAAAGCGGAGGTCGCCAAAGTCGTCCGGCGGATCACCGACCATCTGGTGAAGCACGATTTCAACATGATCGACTGGGACGGCAAGCCGACCCGTTGGGCGATCTTTTCTCCGGCGCAACTCAACCGGGACAAGGATTGGTGGGCGGAGCGGGGCTTGAACTCCTTGAGCATCCTGTCGTACTTGAAGGTGGCGCATCACGTCACCGGCGACAAGAAGTATCACGACGTCGCCCAATGGTTGATCAAAGAGCACGGGTACGCGCAGAATGCCATGTTCGCGAAGCTGGCGCAGGGCGTGGGCGATGGGAACCAGAGTGATGATGAGATGGCCTACATGGACTACTGGGGCCTGCTCCTCTACGAGCGGGATGCTGATCTCGTGGAGCGGTACTCCTTCTCGCTGCATCGCTATTGGGGCTTGGACCGGCCGGAGGTCAACCCCTTTTTCAACTTCGTGGCCGCGTCGTTATTGAAGGGGAAGCGGTTTGACGATCCGCACCAGATGTTTGATTTAACACCCACGGGTCCCTGGCTCGAACAGTCGCTCGATACGCTGCGGCGGTTTCCCTTGGATCTGCACAACTACGCGCTGTCGAACAGTCACCGCGCGGACGTGCGGAAGATGGGCAACAACCGGGGCGTGAAGCGGAACGGCCGGGTGCTGCCGGTGGATGAACGGCAGGTGTTCCACTGGAACCACGATCCCTTCCGGCTGGACTACAACGGCGACGGTGGCACGCTGGCCGATGGCACGTCGTACCTGCTGCCCTACTACATGGGGCGCTATCTGGGATTCATCAAGGACTGAGCCCCCTGCGGATTAGCCAACGATGCGTGAGTGATTCTCGGTAGTTTTCTCACAAGTCCAGGTGAGCAAGAGAGAGACTCTCTCTCCTGACCGAATCGGATTTTGGAGACGACCATGTGGACACGAATGTTGATGATGAGTTTTGTGGCGGCTACCCTGCTGGCGGACCAGCCGCTGAAGTCGGCGCTGGACCTGGACGTGGAGCAGGCCCGTCAGGTGGATGCCATTCAGGCGAAGTACCGCGTGCCGTTTGCGGCCAAGCGCCAGGAGCGGAACCAGGAGCTGCGAAAACTGCGCCGGGCCCGGACCGCCAACGATAGCCAGCTGATCGCGCAGCAGGAGCAGATCACCAATCGGCTCCACGAGGAACTCAAGCAGATTCGGGCCAACGAGGACGCCGAAATCCGCCGTCTCCTGCGGCCGGCCCAAGTGCGGAAGTTCGAGGAGTACCAGAAGCTCCGCCAAGAGATGCTCGGCAGCTCACGGGACGACAAGGACCTGTGAGCTGCCGGCTCGGTTAAAACGTGACCTTGGCTCCGAGTTGGACGAAGCGCGGGAGGTTCGTCCCCCGCGTCGCGCCAAAGTTCGGGCTGGAGAAGTTGGGCTCAAAATTCACGAAACGATGGCGGTTGAAGGCGTTGAACATCTGCGCCTGAATCTCAAACCGGAACCGCTCTTTCATCGCGAACCGCTTGGTGAGCGTGAAGTCTTCCTGCAGCACCGGGAACTGGCGGAGATCGCCGCGCGTGGGCCCCAGCGAGCCGAAGCGGAAGACGCCGCCCACTACCGGCGAGGCGAAGGCCTGCGGGTTGGTGATGCGGTGGTTCCGGCCTGGGTCAAAGTCGCCATTCGAGAGACCGGAGGCCGGATTGGCGCCGCTGACCAAGTCCGGCCGCAGGACCCGGTTAAAGATCGGCAGCAGGTTGTTCATCGAAAGCTGCAGGGGGAAGCCGGACTGATAGCGGTGAATGCCGGAGATCGTCCAGTCGCCCAATACGTTCTTCCGCCAACCGTTCGTCTTGCCGAACGGCAGCGTGTAGATGTAGTTGGTGACGAAGGCATGCGGGACGTCGTAGGAGAGCAGAGACCGCTCGTTGGCGAGGTTGAAGTGATCCTGCAGCATGTTGTCGACGCCGCCGAAGCCCTGATAGCTGGGGGTGTTCAGCCCGATGGCCTTGGACCAAACATAGTTGCTCTCGAGAGCGAAGCCGGAAGCGAACCGCTTGCGGAGCTTGAACTCGCCACCGTGATAGGACGAGGCGCCGATCTTGGCCTGCTGCGAGGTCAGCGTCAGGTACTGCGGAAAGGCACGGAGAGCCTGAGCCACCGAGCCGTTAAAGCCCGGAAAGGGGATCGCGATATTGGCGGCGCGCGCCTCGGCCGAATTGATGTTGCGGGTCAGCACCTGGCCCAGCGGAAGGTACTGGGGGTTCACCTGATTGATGTTCAACAGCTCCGGAGCCACCTGGCGGGTCGCGCGGTTGCCGATGTAGTTCACCTCGAGGATCAGATCGCGGCCCAGATCATGCTGGAAGCCGAAGCTCCAGCTCTGCGTACGCGGCATGGCCGTCGAGGCTTGTTCGAGAAAAGACGCCGCTTGATTGTTGAGCAGCGCGGGGTCGATGCGCGGCTCCTTGGGGAAGCTCTGCGGGAAACCATCGCGGAGACGGAAAGCGGGAGTGATGCCGTTATCGAGGGTCTGGAAGGTTCCTTCGATATTGAAGCCGGAACTCGTGATGGACAGGTAGTTGTCGGCGTAGTAAATGCCATAACCTCCTCGCAGCACGGTCTTCGGAGTCAGAGCGTACGCAAAGCCGGCGCGGGGACCCCACGCCGAGTTGTCCCGGTCGAGCAGGCGGCGGGCGCCGGTGCGGCCGTTGCCCTGGCCGGCGAAAATCAGGGCGCCGGGGCGGTTGCCGGCGCCGGGATTGGGTCGGTTCAAATCGACGACGCTGTAGCGGTCCTGCTGTTCAAACGGCGCCCCCATAAACTCCCAGCGCACGCCGAGATTCAACGTCAGCTTCCTCGTCGCCTTGAAGTCGTTCTGGACAAAGAAGCCGCCGTAGGTCCGCCGGATGCCAAGGTTCTGCGGTAAGCGTACATTGCCCGACGCAACCTCCCCCAGCAGAAAGCTGGCAAAGGAGTTGCCGGAGCCGGCGGGAGAGCCGGGCAAAGCCGTGGCGAGGTTCGAGAAGGTGAGCGAGCCTTGCGTGTTGGTCAACGCGCGGTTGTGGAGGTGGTTCCAGCGATACTCCCCGCCGAACTTCCAACTGCTGCGGCCTTGCGTCCACGACATCGTGTTCTTCGCCATGTAGACGTCGTCTTTGTTGTCGGTAATCCCGCCGCTGGCCGCGCCCACGTATCCGTCGCCGAAGCTCAGCACCGGAAAGCGGTCACCCGTGACACCGGTCAGGCCGAGGCGTGCCGGCCAACCCCGTTCGAGCGTGACGGGGTCCACCGGATTCCGGAATCGGTTGACGCCGAGGATCAGGCTGTTAAGCAGCGTGGGGCGGAGAATGGAGTCGTAGCCCAGGCGATGGAACTTGCTCGAAATGTTTTGAATGATGCCGGAGGTCAGCGGATCCGGTAGGGGGTTGTCTACCCGGAAGCGGGGAACATTGGTCGAATTGAAGGAGTAGAACACCTTGTGGTTCTGGTGGAAAGCATGGTCGATGCGAGTGGAGAACAGATCGGGGTCCAACTGCTTCTCCCCGATGAAGGCGGCCATATTCAAGGTCCCCACGGCGTTCGGAGCCGGATAAAGCGCCGCGATCTTCGCCGAGACCGGATCGATGCGGTTGGCGGGAATCTGGTTGCCAGGAAAGACATCACGCAAGAAGCCACCGGCGGGGTTTGAGCGCGTGGAGGCGGGGTCATAAATCGGGATCTGGTTCCCGGCGGCGTTCCGCCATTGGCTGAAGTCACCTTGCAGGTTCTGGGGGGTGGGAGTTTGCACCCGGCTGAAGTTATCCAGGCCGCGGCGGCGCGAGGAGGTCCAGGAGAAGAAGAAGAATGTCTTGTCCTTGCCGTTGTAGAGTTTGGGCAGCAGCAGAGGTCCGCCGATGGTGGCGCCGAATTCGTTTTGCCGGGTGATGGCGCGTTCGGCGGCGAACCAGCTCCGCGCATCCAGTTTGTCGTTGCGGAAGTATTCAAACGCCGAGCCGTGGAACTGATTGGTGCCGCTCTTCAGGGCGAACGTGGTCACCGCCTGAGCCGTGTGCCCAAACTCGGCGGCGAGCTGCGAGGTTTGCAGCTTGAACTCGCGCATCGCTTCCACGGGAGGAGCGCTCTCGTTGAAGTTGCCGATTTGGCCCATCTGCCCGGCCGGCAGGCCATCCACCCAGAACTCATGCTGGAAGGTGCGGCTGCCGTGGACGCGAATCTGGTTCGAGGCGGCGAGATTATCGGCGCCGTTGATGTTCACGTTTCCCTGCACCCCAGCCGTGAGGTAGACGAATGCGGCAGCGACGCGCACGCGGCCCAGTTGCACCAGCGGCAGATTCTGCACCTGATCCTGGGTGATTGTCGTCGAGATCTCCGGAGACTCCACCTGCAGGGCGCCGACGCTCTCGGTCACGGTGACGGACTCCGCCACGCCGCCGATCTCGAGCCGAAGGTCCACCCGGCTCCGGGTATCCACCGTCAGCACCACGCCCTTTCGCTCAAGAAGTTTGAAGCCGTTCTTGCGGACCGAAATGGTGTACGGTCCAGGCGTAAGCGCCGGAACCGTGTACAGTCCCTCGTTGTTTGAGGTGACCTCGCGGCGATTCTGGGTAGCGTCGTTGCTGACCAGCACCGTGGCATTTGGCACGGGCTGGCCGGAGGGGTCGGTGATGCGGCCATCCACTTGGGCGCTTTGGCTGAAAGCGGCGCACGAGACAGCGAGCAATAGGGCGAGAACTCTCATGGGCGCATGGTAGCGGCTGGATGCAAATAGCCGATCACTGCGCCAAGAATGTTCCATGACAGCGCACGGGTTGCGTACAGCATCCTGGACGCAGTTCGGGCGGATTATTAAATTCTTATTGCCCCTCTCCCGGATCTGGAATATCATTCTCGTACTGACCGTTTCGCTCCCACTCTAACCCCCGTCAGGTGGATGGTTTCCGGGGCAAGCGAACTCTTTTCCGGTGCTCGATCGCACCCGTTGAGCCCACTATTTTTGCGTCCATTTGGTCAAAATCCAGGGCGATTTATCGACCCGAGGGCGAACCTGTGTTTCGACTTCTCCCATAAGGACTTTCCATGAAACGTAGTGTTTGGCTATTCCTGGCGCTCGCCTATCCGGCCCTTGCCCAATTCACCACCGCCAGCCTGGGCGGCATCATCAACGACTCCACGGGCGCTCCCGTTCCGGACGCCAAAGTAACCGTCCGGAACCTCGAGACCGGCTTCGTGCAGTCCGGGGCCAGCAACAGCACCGGCGCCTATCAGCTCTCCCTGCTGCCCGTAGGCTCCTACCGGCTCACCGTCGAAAAGCAGGGCTTCGCCACCTACGCCCAGGAGGGTCTCACCCTTGCCGTCGGCCAATTAGCGAACCAGAACGTCTCGCTCAAAGTGGGCCAGGTGAACGAGCAGATCACCGTGACCAGCGAAGCGGAACTGATCCAGACGCGCACCGCTACCGGCGGGCAGTTGGTGGACCGCAAGAACATCGAAGAGTTGCCGCTGCAAGGCCGGCGCCCGGAGCGCCTGGTCTACCTCGCCGCCGGCACCGTCGACCTGGGCCGCAACGCCTGCCGCATCTGCGGACACGGCGGCGTCTATCCGGGGCAGGAGACCGCCGGCGTGAACGGCGCCGGCATCGGGCAGGTGAATTTCCAGCTCGATGGCACGAGCCACAACGATACCTATCTGAACGCGAGCCTGCCGTTTCCGAATCCGGATACCGTGCAGGAGTTCAATCTCCAGTCAAGCAACTTCACCGCGGAGTACGGCAACGCCGCCGGCGGCGTTGTGAACATCGTGGCGCGGTCGGGCACGAACCAGGTCCACGGCACCGCCTTCAACTTTCTGCGCAACGGCGCCATGAACTCGCGCCAGTTCTTCGCCCCCGAGCGGGATGCCCTGAAGCGGAACCAGTTCGGTGGCACCGTCGGCGGTCCGATTGTCCGCAACCGCTTGTTCTACTTCGGCAGCTATCAGGGCACCGAGGTGCGGAACACCCCCGCCGGCAACATTCGCTTCGTACCGACCGCCGCCGAGCGCGCGGGTAACTTCGCGGCAACGTCCCGGCAGTTGGTGGACCCCGTCAGCCGCGTGCCCGTGCCGGGAAACATCATTCCGGCGAGCCGGATCAACCCGGTCTCGCGGTACTTCCTCGCGCGGATCCCTCTGCCCAATGGGCCGGGCGGACAGTTGACGTTTCCGGGCCTGCCGCTCCAGGATACCGAGCACCAGTTCATGGTTAAAGGCGACTACCAGACCGGCGCGCACCAGTTGAGCAGCCGCCTGTTTGTCACCGATTTCGGGCGCCCGGCGGGCGTTCCCGCCGAAGGCGAAAATCTGCTCGCCGCCCGCGGCGGCAATGAGGTCCGCGTGACCAACTTCTCGCTGAACCATGTCTACGTCCTGCGTCCCACCCTGCTCCTCAACAGCACCTTCGGGCTGAACCTGCAGCGCGGCGGCAGCCTTTCCGGCGCGCCGTTCGGCTTCGCCGCCGCCGGATCGAAAGTGGTGGGGCCGGAGAGTTCGTCTCTCAAAGCGCCGCCCGCGCTGAACCTCTCCGTGACGGACGGCTTCAGCATCGGAACCAACCACCAGGGCATCTTCGACCGCGGCGACTTCACCATCCGCGAAGTGCTGAGTTGGAACAAGGGCAACCACGAGTTGCGGTTTGGCGGCGAGGCGGTCCGCGTGCACAACCCGATCACGAACACGTTCCAAATGATGGGGAACTTCACGTTCAACGGCCAGCTTTCGGGCAATGGTTTGTCGGACTTTATGTTCGGCCGCGCCTCGGCCTTCACGCAGGGCGGCGGCGAATTCAAGGACCTGCTGGGCACCCGCTGGAGCTTCTTTGCGCAGGACAACTGGCGCGTCAGCCCCCGGCTGACCCTGAACCTCGGCGTGCGCTGGGATCCCTATCTGCCCTACTACGACCGGCAGGGCCGGGTGGTCTGTTTCCAGCCGAACTCCGGCCAGGTTTCCAAGCGCTTTCCGAATGCGCCCATGGGTCTGCTCTACGGCGGTGACAACGCGGACGAGGGCTGCCCGGTGGCCGGCTCGGAGCCGAACTGGGGCAACGTGAGTCCGCGGCTGGGCTTTGCCTACCGGTTGACGAACGACGGCAAGACGAGCGTGCGCGGCGGCTTTGGCCTCTATTACACGCCCATCCAGTCGAGCAACATGAATCCGTATACCAACATTGCGCCCTTCGCCGGCACCTTCACGTTGAACGACGTCGCGTTTGAAGATCCCTTCGGCAGTAAAGGAATGGCCAATCCGTTTCCGGCCAATTTCGGACCCACTATTCCGGGGCCGGAATTCGTCTTCTCCCCGAACAACGCCATCCGGGCTTACTTCGCGCCGGACTACCGCATTCCGCAACTCGCCTCCTGGAGCCTCCGCCTGGAGCGCCAACTGCGCGGCGATTGGGTGGCGAGCTTGGCCTACATCGGCAACAAGGGGACGTTCCTCCAATACACGATCGAAGAGAATCCCGCCCTGTTCGGACCCGGCGCGACCGTCGCCAATACCCAGCAACGGCGCGTCTATCCCAACTTCGGGAACGTGCGGCGGACCGATTCCGGCGGCAACAGCAACTTCCATTCGATGCAGTTGAACCTCGAGAAGCGGTTCGCGAAGGGATTGTCCATGCTCACGAACTACACCTGGTCGCGGACGATTGACGATGCCCAGGCCGGCAGCCTGGTCGTCAACCCCTTCAACCGGCGGCAGAACCGCGGCTTGGCCGGCGAAGACGTCGAGCACAACTTCAAGCTTTCGAGCATCTATGAACTGCCGCGGATCCAGGCCAGCGGCGTGGCCGGGAAGTTCGCCAACGGCTGGCAGCTGAGCGGGATCGTGATCGCGCAGAGCGGCTTCCCCTTCTCGGTAGCCAGCGGCCGGGACAACTCGTTCAGCGGCATCGGCTCCGACTTCGCCGACTTCCTCGGCGGCTCCGCGACGCTTCCGGGAAGCCGTTCCCGCGGCGAGCAGGTTCTGCAGTGGTTCGATACGTCGCGCTTCACGGCGAACGCCATCGGCACCTTCGGGAACTCGGGACGGAATATCATTCGCGGGCCGGGATTCCTGCAGGCCGATGCCAGCATCCTGAAGAACACCTCCATCACCGAGCGCGTGCAGTTGCAGTTCCGCGGCGAGGTGTTCAACGTGCTGAACCGGCCGAACTTCCGGCTGCCCAACGCGACGGCCACTTCGGCGCAGGTGGGCCGGATCACCGCGGTGGTCGAGGACAACCAGCGGATTATTCAACTGGGTCTGAAGCTGCTCTTCTGACGGAAGCCGGGGGAGATTGGTGAAGCGGCCGGCGAAAGCCAACCAGAACGGCGCCACAGTGCGAGAGATCCCGGACCTGCCCGCGCGCTTTGATGCGGGCGGGGCCGCGGATCTGGCGCCGGACGGCGATGCCATCTCGTGTGAGGGCCTCCATCTGGCGGACTTCGAATGGACCGGCCGCAAGGCCGGTTCGCTGCGGCTGGAAGCGTGTCTCGTCGAGCGGGTGCGGTGGACCGGAAGCGAGTTCGGCGCCGTGACCTGGAAGGATGTCCGGCTGGTCGGCTGCGATCTCGCCAACGTCCGAGCCCACCGGATGAACCTCGTGCGTGTCGAACTCATCGACTGCCGTTTGACCGGCCTCACCGTCCGGGCCGCCGAGTGGCAGGACGTGCTGGTGCAGAACTCCGATGCCCGCTTCCTGCAAATGCGCGGCGCGGTGCTCGGGCGCTGCGAGTTCACCGGCAGTGACCTGCAGGAGGCCGATTTCCAGGAGGCCGATCTCCGCGCAGCCCTGCTCCAAGGCTGCCAGTTGGGCCGGGCTGACCTCCGCGGCGCGCGGCTGCGCGGAACGGACTTCCGCCGGTCCCACCTCGAGGAGATGCTGGTCGGCGTCACCGATGTGGACGGCGCCATCGTCGATCCGGCCCAGGCGATGCTCCTCGCCCGGCTCATGGGTTTAGAGATCCGCTAGGCCCGCAGCAGCGCCGCCATGGCCGGCTGCCGGTAACGCTCGGCCCAGCCGAGGGGAGTCAGCCGGAGGTCGTCGTCGATGGCGTACCGCCGCGCCCCGCGCGCCAGAAAGAGTTCGGCGTTGGCCACGTCACCACCGCGGGCGAAGCGGTGCAACGGGGTGACGGCCAGCCAGTCGCGATGGTTGGGGTCCATGCCGTGGGCGAACAGAAGCTCCGTAATCGCGGGCGTCTTGCCGCCAACGCCCACCTGCTTGGCCAGTTGCGGGCGATGATGCAGCAGGAGCCGGACGAACGGCTCGTGCCCCTCCTCCGCGGCACAAACGAGCGCACCGGGATCGTTGGCGAGCTTCGGATTCGCCGCCAGCATCGCGGCCGCCGGAACGATGTCGCCGTAATAGGCGAGGATCTCGAGCGACCGCGCCGCGCCGTGCGAAGCGAGCAGGGCGACCATCTCGTCGTCCTGATTGCGAAGGGCGGCCGAGAGCGTGTCCGCGGAGCTTTCAACTGGCACGTTGGGGTGGGCGCCGTGGGCGAGGAGTAGCTCGACGATGGCGCGGTGGCGGTGGCAAACCGCTTCGTGCAGCGCCTGCCCCAGCGGGGCGATGCCTTCGATGCGGAGGTTCGGGTCAGCGCCGTGCGCCAGCAGCAGCTCGACGATCGCCCGGTGCCCGGCCGCGGCCGCGTTGCGCAGCGGCGTGCCGGAGCAGGGATAGTAGGTGATGTAGGGCGAAGGGCGGTTGGCCAGGCTGGGGTCTGCGGCGAGAAGCCGGGTGACGTGGTCGAGGTCGCCGATGTAGCAAGCCGTGCAGATGTCGCACTCCGCGCCGCGCTTCCGCAGATGGTCGATCACCTGCCGCGGCGTCGTCCTGGTCTCGGCCGGTACGTCGCGCCAACCACGGAAAAGGTAGTCGCCGTTGGCGAGTTGAATGGGGCGGGCGCCGTCGGGCCGCTGGGCGTTCAGATCGGCGCCCCGGCTCTGCAGTTCGTCAATGATCTTCAACTGGCGGGTCATCGCGGCCCAGTGGATCGGCAGGTTGCCGCGCGGATCGGGGGCTGTGAGCAGGCTGGGATCCGCGTTCAGCAGCCGCCGGACTTGGCGGAGGTCCCGCGCACGGATGGCGGCGGCGATTGGCTCTCCCCGGTCGGAGGCCGGCAGATGGGCTTCGAGCAGCGCGCGCATCGCGGCAAAACCGCTCTCGGCGGCGAGAGTCAGCAGCGGCTGATGAACCTCCAGACTTAAGCCGTCGGCCTGGTAGCCGAGCAGAAGCTGAACGGCCGCCAGTTGGTTGGAGCGAACGGCGAATTCAAGCGGCGTGCGGTACTGATAATGGCACCGCGCCAGGGCCGCGTTCTGCTCGAGCAGGCGGCGCAGCGTGGGAACATCCCCCGCGCGCGCGGCCCGCAGCATCTCCCAAACCTGCCGGCCCGTGCCGGGCGACCAGAGCAGGGGTTGGTTCGATCGCAATTCCGCCGGGCAGCGCATACTACACTGAGGTTACAGCGAAAGCTGCGAACTGATCTACGCAGGGAGGATTTGTGAAGACTTCCGAAGTGGTACAAGCGTGGGGAAAGATTCTGCGGGGGCAACAGCCTTCGCTCTCCATCGAGATTACGAAAGAGTGTCCGCTGAAGTGCCCGGGATGCTACGCGTACGACGATGGGCACCTGGGCGGCGGTACGACGCTACGCAGCCTGACGGACCGGAAAGGCCAGGAGTTGATCGACGGCGTGCTCGAAGTCGTCGACCGGCTGAAGCCGCTCCATCTGTCGCTGGTCGGCGGCGATCCGCTGGTCCGCTACCGCGAAGTGGAGACGCTGGTGCCGCTGTTGCTGCGCCGCGGCATCCATGTGCAGGTGGTAACCAGCGCATTCCGGAAGATCGCGGCGGAGTGGGCCGACATGGAGCATCTCTCCGTGGTCGTCTCGATCGACGGACTGCAACCCGACCACGATATTCGCCGCGCGCCGGCCACGTATGACCGCATCCTCAAAAACATCGAGGGCCAGCACATCACCATCCACAGCACCATCACCGGCCAGATGATGAAGCAGCCGGGCTACCTCGAAGAGTTTCTGCGGTTCTGGACGCCGCGGCCCGAGATCCGGAAGGTGTGGTTCAGCCTGTTCACGCCGCAGATCGGCGATTCGATGCCCGAGATTCTCACCCGCGAAGAGCGCCTGCGGGCCATGCGGGAGCTGCTCGACCTGCGGGTTCGCTATCCGAAGGTGGACATGGCGAAGGGGCTGATTGAGCAGTTCGCCACCCCGCCGCACACCCCGGAAGACTGCGTCTTCGCCCGCACCACGCAGGTGTTGACGGCGGACCTGAAGACCAAGGTCACCCCCTGCCAGTACGGCGGCAAACCGGACTGCGAGCAGTGCGGCTGCATCGCCTCGATGGGCTTGGCCGCCGTGGCCGCGCACAAGCTGTGGGGCGTCGTGCCGGTCGGCAAGATCTTCCAGGGTTCTGTCGTGATCGGCGAAACCTGGCGGAAGCTGACCGGCGGGGACGATGCGCCGGCGCCCGAACCAGCGTTCAAGGTATTGCAGTAGGCCGCTATGAGTAGGTGAGCGTGACGGTGGCGACGGTGTCCGCCAAGGCCACGGCCCGCAGCCAATACGCGTTGTACCCCGGCGGAAAGCGGTGCTGCACCGGCTGCCCCGGGGCGACGGCGAACGTCTGATACGGCACCCAGAGGCCGCTGCCCGTCAGGTCGACTTCAATCCGGATCTCCACCTTGCCGGCGCCGGAGTGCGAAAGGCGCAGCAGCTTCTGGTCGTAGCCGGTGAGCAGATACGGCTCGGACGGCGCGTTAGCCTGCACCGGGGTATCCCGCCACGGGCCGCCTTCGCCCTTCGACTTGCCGAAGCGCCACAGATCGTCCGAAGCGCCGAGCCACAGCCGGTGCTCGCCGTCGGTGGTCGTCACGAACTCGCCGGCCGGCAGCTCCATGCGGGGCAAGCCGGCCAGCACCGTGAGGCCGCGCCAGGAGCAGAAATCCTGAATGGGCAGATTGTGCGTGCAGACGGGCCGCACCAGGGCGATGCCGCCGGCGTTGTTCGAAGGCAACTCGTAGAAGGTTCCGTGGGAGTGGAACAGGTCGCGTTCGGTGGAGACTTCGCGAGCGATGCGGCAGCCGGCGGGCGCGGCCGGTCCCTTGGGCAGCCGCCAGCGCTTGCCGGCCTCATCGACGTAGATGACGGAGGCGGCATCTTCGGCCAGGACGGCGGGCGTCGGCAGGTTCTCCTTCATCCAGGCGTGGAGTTTGGCATCGGCCAGCGGCCGGGCGGCGAGGTTGGCGTCAACCTCGTAGAGCGCCTTGGGAGTCGAAAGGAGCAGGGTGCCGGTCTTCCCGTCGCGGGTCCAGAGCAGGGCGCCCGGCGCGGTGGGCGCGGGTGCCGGCGGCGCCGCCGGGCGGGAATCAACCGCGGCGTATTGGAAGAAGGCCGTCGCGCCGGCGCAGGCGTGCAGCGGCGTCAGCCGGATCCACGCCCCGGTCTCGGTGGGCAGGAAGGAAGTGTACTGATAGCCGCGCGCCGGGACAGTGATTTGGCGCAACGGCGTCCAGGCGCCCGAACCCGCGCGGTCCACCTCCAGCCGGAAGGTGACCGGCGTGGCCGACTGGTGCGTCAGGTGGAGCAGGCGATGAGCAAACCCGCTGAACAGATACGGCTCGGAGGGTTGGTTGGCCGTGAGATCGTCCTTCACCCAAACCGCGCCGCGGCCGATGGGCGGGCCGAAGGTATCGAGCTTCGCGGGGTAAAGAAACCAGAGGTTCGACTGCGACCGGCCCGGCCCGGGGATCTTGCCCTTCACACTGCGGGTATTGAAGAACTCGTTCTTGGCCGTATCGTCGCAGCCGAGAACCAGCCGATTGCCCCAGCGGGCGAAATCGCCCACCACGCGAATGTACGTCGAACGCGGAGCGATCCCGGCCGAGCGGTTGGCCCGAAATGTTTTGGGAAAACGCCAGAACATGCCGTGCATGGTCATCAGGAGTTCGTCTTCGCCAATATCCCGGATGCGCGGCCATTCGGTGTTCCAGCCGTGGGCCCCGTCGTAGGTGTGCGTGGCCTTGGGCAGCCGGTAGGAGTGCCAGACGCCCTTGTCGAGCAGCATCAGGATAACGGAGCGATGGTCCCAGCCGATCGCCCAGATGGGGTCGGTCGCCGGATTGGGATTGCCGTCGATGCCGCCGGGGCCGGTGACGTCGGTGAACTGATTGCGGCGAACGACCCGCCAATCCTTGCCGTCCCATTCGGCCAGGCAGCCCGAGGGCGTATCGGGCGGCAGGTTGCCGCCGCCGATCTCGCCGTTGTTTGAATAGACGACGCGACCCTGGCCGGAGTAAAAGCCTTTGCCGTGATAGCCGGGCAGCAGGGGCCCGGCGATATCCTTGGCGGCCTTGCGGACCACCATGGCGTTGCCGTCTTCGTAGAGCTGCCGCACGGCGAGGGTGCGGGCATCGACCTCGTAGAACCCTTCCTCCATCGAGGCGAAATAGATCTTGTTGGCCGGGTCCGTCAGGTGCCGGGCGTTCCCCGTGGGGCGGCCGTACATAGCCGAGAAGGGGATGGCGCGGACGCGGCGTTGCGAGTCGATCGCGTAGGGGCCGATAAACAGCTGCTTCGACTCGCGATGGATCATCCGATTGGCGGGCGTGCCGCCGATGCTTTCGGGGCGAATCGTCTGATTGAGCTCTTCGTCGATTTCATACAGCCGGTCGTCCGACCCGTTCGGTTGATGCGGCGAGTAGGTTACCACCCACAGGCGGCCGGCCCAGGGGACGACGGCGCCGGTGCCGCACTCGTGCTGCGAGTTGAACATGGCCAGGTGGGGATAGACGCCGCTGATCTGGCGGCGAACCGGCGTCTGTGCGAGCAGGGCAAGGGAAGGGGAAAGCAGGAACGAGCGGCGAAGCATGTAGAGGCAATCCTACGTTATCGGACAGCGGCGAGCCAAGTGACTTCTCTCCTGGCTAAACGCAAACGACCCGGCTTCCGAGTGGGAAGCGCGGGTCGCGCGTGGGAACAGCGGGCACGGCCTAAGCCGCGCGGTTAGAAGATCAGCTTCAAAGCGAACTGCACGTAGCGCGGGTCAAACGTGTTGCCGACGCGGCCGAAGTTGCCGCTGGCGAGATTGATCTCGGGCTGCGTGAAGTTCGTTTTGTTGAACAGGTTGTAGAACTCGCTCCGGAACTGCAACCGGGCGGATTCGTTGATCACCGGCAGAGCGAAGCTCTTGGCGAGGACGAGGTCCGTCTGGTACAGCGGGAAGCCGTAGGCCACGTTCCGTCCCAGGTTGCCGAACGGGCTCGTCACCGGCGGAACCGCCAGGTTCGCGCGGTTGAAGTAGTTCGTGAAGCTGCGCTGGCCTTCTGGCGCAAGGACACCGATGGAGCCGTCGATCACATTCGGCCGCAGAGCGACGTTGCCGAGGAAGTCCGGCTGACCGTCCGAGAGAATGCCCGAGGCGTCCGGATAGCGCAGGTTCAGCGGCAGGCCGCTCTGCGAGTTGATGATCGCGCTGGTCTGCCACCCGCCCACGATCGCGTCCAAGGCGGCGGGCAGGCTCGAGCCGAAGCGGCGGCCCTTGCCGTAGGGGATGTCGAGCACGAAGCTGGTCGAGTTGTTCCAGCGCTGGTCGAAGCTGCTGGCGCCCTTATCGTTGGCCACGTTCCGAATGTCCTGCGGATTCGGGCTACCGCCCACCGAGCCTTCGAGCACCTGGCCCACCGTGTCGATCGCCTTGCCGTAGGTGAACGAGTTCAGCAGCGTGATCCACTCGCCGCGGTGTTCAAACTTAATCTGCAGCGAGTTGTAGTTCGAGAACGCGGAGGGCACAACGGCCGTGATGTTGTTGAAGCCCTGGAAAGGGCGGCGCGCCAGCAGGGTGCCGATCGTCGTCAGGCCCTGGCTGAGCTCCGCCTGCGTGATGGGACGCGCCTGGTTCAGGTCGCCGAGAACCGGCAGATGGTCGGCGCGGTTGCCGACGTAGGCCAGGTCGAGCAGCGTGTTCTTGAACAGCGTCCGCTGAATCGTGAAGTGCCAGTTCTGCACGTAGCCCCACGGGGTGTTACGGTCCATGTGCAGAATCACGTTCGATCCGGGGTTCACCGGGTAGCCCTGCTCGCGAGTCCGGAAGCAGTTCGAGAAGGCGTTGGCGACGCACAGATTGCCGAGCTGCGCCGGGCTGTTCTGCGCTGAGAAGCGCGTGACGAACGGAGCGTTCGTGCTGAGATACTCGGCCGATGCCATGCGGTTCCAGTAGTTCCAGCCGAAGCCGTAGCCGCCGCGGAGAACGGTCTTCGCATCCAACTGGTAGGCGGCGCCGAAGCGGGGGGCGAAGTTGTTCCAGGTCTGGCGCTGCAGCGTCCGGTTCTCGATGCCGTCGCCCGTCGCCACCACCAGCCGGTTCTGCGCGGGGTCGAAGTTGGCGAGCCGGTTGTTGGCGTCGTAGGCCGGAGTGGTCATCTCATAGCGCAGGCCCATGTTGAGCGTCAGCTTCGGGTTGACCTTGAAGTCGTCCTGCAGATAGAACCAGTGCGCCTGCTGGCGTACCTCGGCTTCCACTTGCGTCGCGAACTGATACGAGCTGCGGGCGCCGAAGTAGAAGTCGGACAGAGAGTGGACCGTGTTGGCGTTGGCGCCGGCCAGCGCGCCGAGGTTCTGTCCGGGCAGCCGGGAGTAGAAGCCGCCGTAACCGTCAATGCCGTACAGCGGATTGGTGTCGTCCACCAGGATGTCCATGTAGAGCAGCTCGTAACCCATCTTCAGGTTGTGCCGGTTGCGGATCTTCGACAGGTTCAACCGCGAGTTGATCGTCGTGGGGAACTGCGCCTGCGGATTCGTCGACTGCCGGCCGAACCGGGGGAAGCCCTGAATATCCTGCGGCGTGATGCCGCCCTGAATGCGCGGACCTTCGGGCAAGCCCGTGATGCCGAACAGCTCCCGCATCGAAGGACCACCCACCTGCGCCGGCAAACGGTCCATGCCCAGCCGCGTCACGGCGAAGCGGTACTCAAGCACCTCCGTCGGCGACTTGGTCCACGTCAAACCCGCGATCCCCTGCTGGTTAAACGTATCGAGGTTGCCCAGGTTGTTGCCGCCGGCGAAGCCGGTGATCAGGCCCGGAGCCTGAATGTTCTGGCGGCGGTGGGCGTAGCGGAAAAAGCTCGTCAGATTCGAGGAAATGGTGTGGTCGATCTTGATCGCGCCCTTGTCGTCAGTCAGCCGGTTCTGGTCGAAGTTGCCGAAGTTGGTGGCGATGCCGAGAGCACCGCCGCCTTCGCGGTTGGCCTGCGGCAGCTCCGCCAGAACGCGGCGGGCGAAGGGCGTCATCGGGATGGGCGATCCGGCGGGAAACACGGTGCCGGCTGCAATCGTGCGGCCCTGATCATCCCGGAAAGTGAAGGGGGCGCGAACATCGAGTGGCAGAATGCCGGCGCGCATCGTGGCCGTGGGCACCGAGGTCAGCGCGAACGGCGCAATGGACCAGCGCGAGCCCTCATAGTCAGCGAAGAAGAACGTCCGGTCTTTTACGATCGGTCCGCCCACCGCCACGCCGAACTGATTGCGCTTGTTGATCGGCTTCTGGTTCAACGTCGGCTTAAAGAAGCCCGTGGCGTTCAGCTTCTCGTTCTGCAGGAACTCCCACAAAGCCCCGTGGAAGCTGTTGGTGCCGGACTTCGATGCCACGTTCATCACCGCGCCGCCGGAGCGGCCAAACTCGGCGGAGTAGGCGTTCACGATCAGGCGGAACTCGGCCACCGAGTCCGGCGACGGCTGAATGGACTGGTTGGAGAAGCCCTGATTCGTGGTGCCGTAGAAGTTGTTATCGATACCGTCAAGCAGGAAGTTATTCCACACCGAGCGCAGGCCGTTGACGTTATACGAGCCTTCGCGGCGGAAGGCGATGGATCCCTGATTGCCGGACTGCGACTGCCGGACGCCCGGCGCAAGCAGCGCGAGATTGGCATAGGAGCGGCCTTGGAGCGGCAGTTCCACAACCTGACGCGCGGCGATCACTTGGCCCTTCGAAGAGCTATCGGATTCGAGCAGCGGCGAGGTGGCCTGGACGTTCACGGTTTCACTCACCGTGCCAACCCGAAGCGAGAGGTCGACGCGTTGCCGCGCGTTCACCGTCAGAGAGACGTTCTCGGCCGTGGCGATGGCGAATCCCGCCTTCTCCGCCGTGACCTTGTAAGAGCCAATCCGCACCGAGGGGAAGACGTAGTCGCCCGACTCCCCGGTCTCGGTCGACAGGACGAGGCCGGTGTCGTTATTGCGCAGAGTCACCTTCGCGGAGGTAATCGAACCGCCCTTCTCGTCGCGGACCGAGCCCACGACGGCGGCGGAGTCGAACTGTCCGTACAGGGAACTCAGTAGTAAGCCCCCGATGAAACCAGCGCGTAACATTGCCATGATATTGGTGTAAATGGAAAATTCGGCTTTCATTTAGATCCTTTTGCCAAGATGACAGAAGGAGCTAAAGAAGGCGTTAACTTTCAGTGAATGTTGGGTGACAGTAGGCTTGCGACCGCCGTCGGATGAGCAAGCGACCGAGGTGAAATTGGCCAAAGCGATGACAGCGATCCAAAAACGGGACGCCGCCCGCGCCCCCGAAGTGAAGCATTTGCCCACCAGCCTAAGCCCGCTCTACCCCGCCGGGGCCATGCTCATCGCCTCGCCCCTGGCCGTCGCGGAGGTGGTGGAACAGATCCCGGAAGGCCGGGTAATGACCATGTCCCAACTCCGCGAGCACCTAGCCAACCACTTCGCCGCCGACTACACCTGCCCGATGACCACCGGCATCTTCCTGCGCATTGCTGCCGAAGCCGCGCGCGAAGAGGGTGACGAAGGACGGCGAACGCCCTACTGGCGTGTCGTGCGAGACGACGGGAAACTGCTCGATAAGCTGCCCGGCGGCCCGGCCGCCCAAGCCCGGCTCCTGCTGGCCGAAGGCGTCGAGTGCCGGGCCGTCTCCGCGAAGACATGGCGCGTCGCCGGCCTTGAAGGCTACCGCTACGGCAGCGCCAGTTCGAGCTGATGCAGCGTATGCTCGTGCCGCTGGAAGGCCTGATAGAGCAACTCCCGGCCATACCGAACATCTGGCGTGTAATGAAAGCTCCACGACTCGCTATCGAGCACCACACGAGCCCGCGCCCCCCGCGGCGCCCCGGCCCGCCAACGGATCACGCTCGTCCGCTCCTGAGCGCTGGTCCATTCGCGTTGCTTGTCCTCCTGCAGATCGGCCACCTCCTCCACGTCCGCCGAACTCGTCCTAACCTTCGCCCGCCGCCAGTTGTTCTTATCGAACGGGTCCAACCCCTGCGGTAGCTTCACCCAGATCGTCGCGGTCTCCCCCGGCTCCAGAATGCCGTTGCCATTGCCGCTGCCTTCGGTCACCGTGCGTTCCACCGCCGCGCCCCCGCCCTGGTTGCCCCTCTGCCGAAACACCGCAAAGGTCTTCGTGCGGCCGTCGAGAATCTCATAAGCCGGCGGCGCGGGCATCTCCTCCGGCTCAATCCAAAGCGGCACGGACTCCTTGTACGAGTGCCACTCGTCATAGACCACGGTGACCAGCACCCGCGCCCGGGTATACCCCTGCCGGCCCGCCGTGAAGCGCACCGAAAAGCGGTTACTCAAGTCCATCGCGGCCCCCGCCGCCAGAGCAGGAACCGCCGCCTCCCGCTGCAGAACCTCCACCGTGGGATAGTCGCTCTCCAGCTTCACCTGCAGGTTCTGCTGAGGAACATTCCGCGGGTTGTAAAGCCGGATCGGCAGCGCCGCCGGCCGGCCGGGCGGTACGCGCAGTACATCCTGACGAGTCACCGGCAACAACACCGGCGGCTCCGCCCCGCATCCGGGGCCGGCCAAGCTGAGTTCGTGCCCGGAGCCATCCACCGTGAATTGCAGCGCCCCATCGGCCCCGGCCACGAGACTCCGCCGCGTCGTACTGCCGCCGGCGAACGCATGGTCCAGCAGCACATAGCTCTTCCCCGCGGCATACCGTGGCGGCGTGCGCACCGCGATCGTCCGCCGCGCCGGCGGCCCGTCCGGCGCCCATTGGCGCGTCGTCACCCGCAAACTGCATTGGGTCACCCGGTCCAGATACACCATCCCCGGCCCGGCCCCTTGCGCTTCCACCTCATAACCCCAAACGTTAAACCGCCGATAGGGATTGGCATGATGAAACTGCACCGGCACGGTATCGAGAACCGGGTTCGCAAACGCGCGCCGGTGGAACGCGAAAGTCTCCTCAATCGACGTAGCCCAATGGCGGTGATACTCGTCGCGCCGATACTCAAAGTCCACCGGCGAAGCCGCGTAGGCATCGCGCGTCTCTTCGTGATACTGGCTGATGTAGTCGCCGCTCGCGTGAATCAGCCGCACCATCGTGTGCTGATGGTTGGCGACATGATCCTTCGGCCGCCACAACTGCCGGGCGTCCGCATCGCCGGTGTAGAACTCCGGCCCCGGATTGAACGACGACGCGCTGCCGATCAGCTGCGGATACCGCGCGCTCAACCACAGACTCATAAAGCCGCCCATGCTCAGCCCGGAAGTCGCCCGGTGCCGCCGCCCGCTCAGCGTCCGGAAGCTCCCATCCACGTGCGCCACGAGTTCGAGAAAGTTCAGTCCGAAATCGGTCTCGCCGCCATTCCTCCGCACGTCCCACGGCGAACCCCCGTAAAAGCCGGTGTAGTCCTTGGCCACGTAACCATCCACCGAAACCACAATCACCGGATTGGCGGCAACAAAGCGCGCGATCTTCGGAACCGTGTCCTGGCCCTGGTCGTAGTGCTCCAGAGTGAACCGGTCACTATGGCCGTGGAAGTAATAGATCACGGGATACCGCTCCGCCGAACCCTCATACCCGGGCGGCAGAAAGAGCCGGTAGTGCCGGTTCTCGCCGAAAACCTTCGACGCATACGTGCGATCGGTGAACGCCTGCGACTGCGCCCAGACCGTCGCCGCCGCGGCAACCGCCAGGACGCAGAGTCTCATCAACAAGTTCCTTCCTACGCCAGCAACTGCTTCACCAGCTTGCCATCGTTGATGATCTTCGCCGGCCGGCCGATGGGCGTCTGGTACTCGTGGCTCGCGTCGACCCCGAGGATATGGTAGAACGTGTGCAATAAATCCTCCGGCTCCACCGGAAGATCCGTAACTTCCGTGGCCGTCTTATCAGTTGCGCCCAGCACGCGTCCGCCGGTCATCCCCGCGCCGGACAGCACAATCGACCACGCCTTGTTGTGATGGTCGCGTCCCGCATCGGCGTTAATCTTCGGCGTCCGCCCGAACTCGCCCATGCCGATAACCAGCGTCGAATCCAACATCCCCCGCTCATGGAGATCCGTCACCAGCGCGGCGTACGCCTTATCAAACTCCGGCAGCAACACCTTCTTGCAGATGTTGAAATTGTCGCCGTGGGTATCGTAGTTCAGCCATCCCTTGGCTACCGTGACGAACCGGACGCCGTTCTCGACCAATCGCCGCGCCAGCAGAGCGCCCTGGCCCACCGGCGTCCGGCCGTAGCGCTCGCGCAGCGCCTCCGGCTCGGATTGAATATCGAAAGCCTTCTTCGCCGTCGGCGAACTCAGCAGGTCGTACGCCTTCTTTGAGAACTCGTCGAGCGCCGCGAAATCCGGGCTCGCCTCCACGCTGCGGAACTTCGCGTCCATCTGCTGCACCAGAAAGCGGCGATTGCCGACGCGCGCCCAATCCACGTCCACCGGCAGCGTCAGATCCCGCACCTGGTAACCCGTCGCGTTCGGGTCGCCCGCGATGAAGGGATTATGCGCGCCGCCCAGGTAGCCGGCGCCGTAGGAAGGAAACGTGTTCGGCACCGCGACGTAGGGCGGCAATCCGTTCTTCGGTCCCAACTGCTTCGAAATCACGCTGCCCATCGACGGAAACTCGAGCGTCGGCAGCGGCAGGTAACCCGTCAGCAGATAGTTGATGGCGCGTTCGTGGTTGTTCTCCTTCGAGCGGAGCGAACGCAGCACCGTCACCTTGTCCATCATCTTCGCCATCTCCGGCAGATGCTCGCAGATGTGCAGGCCGGGCACGTTGGTCGGGATCGGTTTGAACTCGCCCCGGATCTCCGCCGGCGCGTCCGGCTTCATGTCGAACGTGTCGAGCTGCGGCGAACCGCCACTCTGCCACAGCAGAATGCAGCTGATCTCCTTCTTCTGCGCGGCGCGGAGCGCGTTGGCCATCGAAAGGCCGCCGACGCCGAGCGAACCGATGCGCAGGAAGTCGCGGCGTCCAAAGATGTCGGTCTGGTTCGTGATTTTCATCGTATTGCTCCGGCCCTAGTGATTGTAGAGAAACTCTTTCGTGTTGAGAAGCGCCCACAGAACGTCCTCGGCGCCTTGCCGCCGATCCTTGGCCTTCCTGATGGCGTTGCGGGCCGCAGCGAGCTCTTCTGCATCTGGGAACCGGGTCAACGTCCGCAGGTAGAGCTCCTCCACCAGCGCCCCGTCGTCCGCGTACTGCTGCAGCGCGTACGTGACATAGCCGCTCCGGTCCGTCACCTTCCGGTGCGCGGTGTCCCCGCCAATCATGTGCAGCGCCTGGTTCAGCGTGGGTTCGTTCTTGCGTTCGCAAACGAGCTGGCGGGACGGCCGGTCGAACACTTCGAGGAAGTAGCTTTCGATCTCCGGCTCCGGCAGTGCCGCGGCCCGCGTACCGGGGTACATCGCGCGGAACTTCTCGGGCACAGCCGTCGCGAGCGAAATCGAATCCAGCAGCGGCTCAGCACTCAACCGCTTCGGGTAGTAGCGGGAGTACGCCATCGTATCTTCCTTGTTCCCGGGGACCGGCACCGACGAGAGCTGGTAAGCGCTCGACATCGTGATGGTCTTGATCAGGTGATGGATATCGAAGTTGTGCGCCGCGAAGTCCTTGGCCAGCGCGTCCAGCAGCGGCTCGTTCGACGGAGGATTCGTCACCCGGAAATCGTCCACGGGCTCAACGAAACCGCGGCCGAAGAACATGCGCCACATGCGGTTCACCATCGCGCGGGCGAAGTAGGGGTTGTCCTTCGCCGTCACCCATTCAGCCAGAAGTTCGCGCCGGTCCGCCAATCCCTCGGTGGCCAACTGCGGGCCGTCGAGCGCCTTCGGCAGGTAGACCTTCTTCGTCTCCGGATGCTGGAACTGGCGGGGGAAGTCGACAAACAGGGCCCGCTCGTTGTTCCGCGGGCCGCCGCCCTTGTAGCGCACCTGCGAGAAGAACGCCGCCATCCCCGCAAAGTCGCTCTGCTTCCATCGTTCGAGCGGATGATTATGGCAACGCGCGCAACCAATCGAAACGCCCAGGAAGAGCTGGCTCGTCTTCTCCGCCAGGTCGAGCTCCTTCTTCATAATCGGGTAGTAGTTGGTCGCCGGCGCCTCGTACATGTTGCCGCTCGAAACCAGCAGCGAGCGGACGAACTGATCGTACGGCACGTTGGCGCGGAACTGCTTCTGCAGATACTCCGTGAAGGCGTAAGGGCCTTTGTTATAGATCTGCTGTTTCGTGTTATCCAGGTGGTCGCCCCAGTACATCGCCCAGTATTCGGCGTACTCCGGCCGCCGCAGCAGTTGATCCACCACCTTCGACCGCTTCGCCGGATCCTGGCTCGCGAGGAACGCCCGCGCCTCGGCCGAGGTCGGAATGGTGCCCAGGATGTCCAGCGAAACGCGCCGCAGGAACGTCGCGTCGTCGGCCGGAGCCGACGGCGGAATCTGCAGCCGCTTCAGCTTCGCGTTGATGTGCTCGTCGATCAGGTTGCTCACCGGCAGCAGCGGAACGTTCCGCTGCTCAATCACGACGGCCACCTTGGCCACTCCGGCCACGCCGGGGCCGCGCACCACAATCGCGGTTTCGCCGCCGCGTTCGGCCTTCACGATGCCGGCCGCGTTGATCGACGCAATCGAATCGTTGTTGGTGGAGAACTTCACGAGATGAGTGACGTCGGCCTCCGCGCCGTCGTCAAACCGGGCCGTCACCAGCAGCTTCCGCGTCGCCTCCCGGCCAGTGAGCGTCAGCAGTTCCGGGGTGACGCGCAGGGCGGTCATCTTCCGTTCGTGCTTCATGTCGCGGGGCGCGCCGTCGCGCAGCCAGGCGAGCAGCGCCTGATAGTCCGGCGATTTGGCCGAAAACAGCTTGCCGCCGCCGTGCGGCGTGGGGCCCATGGTCGGCTTCAGCAGCAGCAGGCTCTTCTCCGGCTCCGTGCGATTCACGCGGCGGCCATCGTGCGCCTTGGCGATCATGTCGTAGTCCGGCTCCGGCTCAAAGCCGAAGAGCGAAAGCTTAAAGCCGTTCTTGCCGTTCAGCGCGCCGTGGCAGGAGCCGCCGTTGCAGCCATACTTGGTCAGAATCGGCAGGATGTCGCCGGCGAAGCTACGGGGAATCGGCGCCTCGGCGCGTTGCACCAGCGCCGTGGTCGTAGCGGTCTGTCCCTGCCACGTCACCCGGATGGGGCTGCCTCCATTGGTGAGCGCGGTAACCATCCCCTGCGGATCGACACTCGCGGCCTTGCCGCTGGCCGCGAACGCGGCTTCGGCAGTCACCTCCTTCGCCGTCCCGTCCGGATACTCGGCGGTGACGACCAGACGCTGCTTCGATCCCTGGCCGAACAGCAACGGGTTCTCCGGCGTGATCTTCAGCTTGGCGGGAGCAGCCAGAAGGGTGACGGCAAAAAGTCCGGTGAGGAAACGCATTAATCCACCTGCACAGTAATCTTGGGAGCTTCGTGGGATTCCCCGGCCGCGGCGCCGAGGATAGCGACGCGCGGGGCGCGGCCGAGCGCAGCGTCTGCGGCCGCGGTGATTTTCAATTGAACCCGCTCGGCGTCCGCCGGCGCGCTAACGGCTTCGAGCTTGACGCCGGCCGGCAGATTCTCCGCCGCAAAAGCGATCGGCGTGGCAAAGCCTTTCTCGCGACGGATGGCCACCGGAATCATGGCAGACCCGCCCCGCGGCACATTCACATTCGTGGCCTGCGCCTCTAGCGAAAAGCTGGGCTTCTCGCTCACGCTGACCAAAGCCTGGTCCACGCGCACAAACGCCGCGCCCTCGCCCCCGCCGCTGTTCACGCGGACCGAGCGCCACGCCTGTTGGCTGGGGCTCTTCACCGTCACGAATCCGGCGGCGCCCGGCTTGGCCGTGGCGGCCGCCCGCAGCAGAAACGCTGCTTCGCTCTTCCCCGTCGGAATGATCACCGGCTCCGCGGTCACTCCCGCCGGCAGGCCGGAGAGCGAAAGGGGAATCGGTTCGTCGTGCCCGTCCAGCCGCTGCGCGGAAATGGTCCATTTCGCTTCGCTGCCCGGATTTACATGCGGGCGTTCGTTAGCCAACTGCAAGGTATAGGAAGGCCTCGGCGGATGCACGAGCAGTTGATAGGGGGCCCGTTCGCCATTCACCTGCACGATGTTGCGCAGCTCCACCGTGTACTCCCCGGCCTCCTTGAACGTGTGCAGAATGCGGGGATCTTTCTGATAAAACTTGCCGCCCACAAAGGTGAAGTCATCGTTCAGGACGATCTGCTTGCCGGCCGCATCCAGCAGCCGCATCGTCAGATCGACCGGCGAACCAAACCGCTGGCCGCGGACTTCGAACACCAGCTTCTGTCCCGCCTGCGCCGTGAAGCGGTAGCGGTCGGGCTGACGATACTTGGCCACGCCGGTAATGGACGCGGGTGGCGAAATCCGCTCGCCACCCGGGTGCCGGGGCGTCGAATCGACAAGGAGTTCCACCGGGTTCGAACGGCCGCCGGGAGAGAGCAGCGTGAGCTGCACCGGCCCATTGGGCGTCGAAGCCGGAACACGCAGCCGCGCCCGCGCCGAATCGCCGTCCATCGAAAGAATCGTTCCCTCGGCGCCCTCCAGCCGGGCCTCCCCATGCAGACCTTCGCCGATCAGAGTGACCTCCTGCTCCACGCCCGGCGGAATCACCAGCGGAGAAACGGTGTCGAGATGAGGCGCCTGCCGGAGATCGAGCTCGTAAGCGAAGGAAGGGTCCAGCCGCACGTGCGTGGGCTGCACCACAAGAATGTATTCGCCGCCCTCGGCGAACTGGTGCACAAGAAACGGATCCCAAATAAACCGTTCTTCGTTGTAGTCGATCTTCGCGCCCTGCGCGTTGAGCAGAAACAGCGCGGCGTCCAGGCTATTGCCATTGCGCGAGCTCCGCAGGTCAAAGATCCAGCGGGAGCCCTTCTCCACCCGGATCTTGTAAAAGTCGAAATCCCCATCCACGTTCAGGCGGCCCATCACGGTCGCGGGAATCGGCACCGGCTGGGCTTGGCCTGCCGTCGAGTTCGGCTCCACTTCGGCCACGCGCGGCTGATCGCTCACGCGGAGCAGCAGCGGGCCGCTCGCCCCGCGGGGGGTGACGACATGAAACGCGTGCTGACCAAACGCTGCGCTCTTGGTGACGTTGACGCGAACGCGAAGCCGGGTCGGCTCCACTCCCAGGATTTCCGCCGCCGCGCCCGGCTGGTGAAAGAGCACCGCCTGCGCACGATCCAGATGTTCGCCGAGGATTTCGGCTTCAAACGACGCGCCCGGCTGAGAGCCCATGGGGTAGATCGCAGCGGCAACGGGCAAGCGGTGAACAACGGGATCGGCGCCCAAAGCAAAGCAAATGGGCAGCGCGAAAAGGAAAAATCCCTTCATTTTTGATCGAATGCTATCACAATCAGACGCGCGCGAGATGAGGAAGGGCCGCTCGTAGCGAACGTCACATTTCGTCCAAGCTAAGATCAGACGATGAATCGATCCATCGTCGTCGCCGCGGCGTCAGTGGCCAGTCGGCCCGGCGAGACCCCGTCCAATCTGGAGCAGATCCGTCAGGTCGCTCGCCACGCCGCCGCGGCTGGCGCGGAACTGCTTCTGTTGCCCGAGCTGAGCATGACGGGATTCCTGCCCAATCATCCCTCCGGGGACCACGCCGCCTGGCTCGCCGCGGCGCTCCGCGGCGCCTGGAAACAGGCCGAACCGCTCGACGGAGACGCGGTATCCGAACTCGCCCGCATCTCCGGCGACGAACGGATTTTCGTGGCGGCGGGCCTGCTCGAAAACGCCGGTGGCGTTCTGCACAACACTCAGGTACTGGTTGGCGAGGGCCGCCTCTGGGGGCGCTGGCGCAAGATGCACGTCCCGCTCTTTGAAATGCCCTTTTACAACGGCGGCGACCCGCCGGCCGTCGTCGCTACGCCCCTCGGCCGCATCGGCATCAACATCTGCTTTGATGCCCTGCTGCCCGAATCCACCCGGCTTCTGGCCGTGCAGGGTTGCGAGATTGGACTCTTCCCCTTCGCCGCGGACCCCGCACCCGGCACTGCGGCGGCCTGGGCGGATTGGGCCCGCCCCGTCGTGCAAGCGCGGTGCGCGGAGAATGGCATCTTCGGCGTGGCGTGCAACTACGCCGGCTCTGTCGAGTTCGCTGGCGTCCAGCAGACCTTCCCTGGCGGAGCGATGATCATCGGACCCGGCGGCGAAGTCGTCCGGGAAACTCCTGGCGGCCTGCTGCTGGCCGAACTGACCCCGGAGCGCCTCCAGGCGGCGCGGTCGGCCTTTGAGTACACCTTCCGGTTCCGTCGTCCGGAGCTGTATGCCTCTCTCGCCAAGCCCATCTAGCCCCAGAACAAGGCCTGCCGTCCCACCGCGTTCGGCGAACACGGCATCGCCGCACAGCGCCGCCGGCAATCGGGAAAGAATGGGCTCAATGGGCCAGGAGATCGGCCAGTCGCTGTTCGAGCGGTGCCAGAAGGTCACCAGCCTCCTCAACCATGGGCATCGCGGTGAGCCAGACCGATAGGGGGCGGGAGGCACTGGGGATTTCCGCCGTTTGCACAACGCGCCCACGGCGATCGAGGTCCTCCCATAGCGGGCGTCCACAAGGATAGGCGAGGCAGGTCACCACCCGTTCGGTGCGAGCCAGGTTGGCATAGGCGAGCACCTGGAGGAGGTCGTGCCGGTGCCCTTCCTGGAAGCCGGTAGCACTGTGGCGCCATCCCACCTCCTGCAACTCCTCGAAGTGCCGCTTATACTTGGCGTCGACGATCACCGTCAGCCCAGGCCACTCAATCATCATGTCGGGAACCAGAGAGCGTTGCGAGCCCAGCGATCCCGGTTGCCAATGAAGTGCTGCCGCCGTTTCGTTCTTGCGTCCGCTTCGAATCACCCCACCGGTCCGCCGAGCCAGCGCGGCGAACTGAGTCTCCACCCACGCTTCAAAGAAGAGGTCCATCGGCATCACCCAAGGAATCCCTTCGAGCTCGCTCAGCCCGGCCAGCCCGCGGTCTTCCACGGTCCAGTCGATCGCCTGTATGCCCTCGCGAAAGGGCCCCGGGTTCAGCGGACGGTGGCTCCATATCTGCAACTGCGGCGGAGTCGGCGCGATGGCTGGAACCCCCCGGAGCGCCGAAAGAAGTTCTTGGGCCAACGCGAGCAAGCTGCCGACGAAGCCGCCGTGCACCCGCTGCCCTTCGAGAGCACGGTGGTGCCGCTCCACGGTGTACCGTATGGCCGAGAGCAGGTTCCGGTCGTCGCGAAGTTCCGGAAAGGTACACGGCACCGCAGTCAGGCGGCCAACCGGGATTCGGGACCGGGCATAAGCCGCCCAGTCTACTTGACCGCGCGGAGCGGACAGGTCCGCCTGGGTCGTCTCAAAGCGCCGCGAAAGCGTCTGCAGCAGCGCCTGCATGCGCACCAGAACCATGGAAGAAATCACCCACGCCGGCACTCGCCGTTCCGAGCGCCGCAGCAACGGAAGCCTGAGGGGCCTGGGGGCGATGCGCCATCCCATCCGGGCCAAAAGAGGCCCAATCCCCGCCCAAGGAAATCGTGGCTGCACAATCAAGCCATAGTCAGGCCGGGCCGTTGTCGGGGACAACAAGGGAATCGCCCCGACTTGATTTCCCGTCGTCAGTCCAAGATGAACCTGGCTCCCATCAAACCGCGTTGTCAGCCGGACGTCAAAGTTGCGCAACAGCGGTTCATTTAGCCGGAGAAACTGATCGGCGAGCCGGGCCGCCGTCGGTGCGTCATCGACACGGGGACTCAATCCGAACAGCGCCGCCGCGGAGAGATCGGCCGAGGACTGATCGGCGAGTTCAAGACACGGGTTCCGCTCCCGCGGCGGTGCGTTGAGGGGCGCTCGCCCTATGCTTTTGCGTGGAGCCATTGGAGATAGCTGCGAATGGGTTCGGCAAAACTGCCAACGTAGCCCTGGGCGAGATACTCTTCGAGCAGAGGAGCAAGGTTGGTGCGAAGCGCCAGCGGCGCTTGGCTGTTGTCGCGTTCGAGAAAGTAGGAGTGCCCAGGAACCAGCGGCAACGTGTCGTCTCCCGCGAACTCAATAAACAGCGAAACCAATCGCGTGAAAGCCTCCTGCATCAACGGACACCCGTTCGCCGCAACAACACTCGCGCGCGGCCACAGAGACAGGAAGGCAAATCGCCGGCGCACCGCGGCATCCACCAGCGCAATGCTGCGATCCGCGGAGTTCATCGTACCCAGCAGGTGAAGGTTCGGAGGCAGGTGAAACTGCCGGTGGAAGGGCGGACCAAAATCGTAAGGGAGATCGATCACCCTCGTCTGCTCGGCATGAGCCTCCAGAAGAAAGAGACCTTCGCCGAGGACCTTGCCGAGATCCGCTCGATTGATCTCGTCAATATGAAGCAGATAGGGCCGCGAGGGGTCGGCCAGCGCCGCGGCCGCCGCCCGCATGAGAAACCCGGCCTCGGGTGCGAACCGCAGGCCAAGCGCATCGGCGGCGTGCAGCGGGGCCAAGCCACCCACGAACGACTCATACGTCGTGTTGGGGTGGAACTGGATCGACTGGCCATGGCCACGGTAAACGCGCTGTAGCAAATTCACGGCCAGCCGAGTCTTGCCGGTGCCCGGCGGACCCTGCAGAATCACGAAGCGCCGTCTGGCCAGCAGGTCTGCCACAGCGTCCTCCTCCACGCTGGGCATCAGATGATCAAACCAGGCTGCTTCGAGGTCCTTCGCCTCCTGCTGGTACTTAGCGATCGGCCCGTAGCCGCGCTCAGCGAACAGCAGGTCGAGGCAGCAACCGACGGCCGCGCGAGTCGCCGCCAGGTCGTCAGTAGGACGAAACAGCAAGTAAATCTCTTTCTTGTAACGATCCAAGGCCGGCTTATGCTCCGGCCAATCCTTCGGGAGATCGGCCGGCAGCGGCTCCTCGGTCCGCGTCGGGTCCTGCTTGGCCCAAGCGATCCTCTCGCCTCGGCCATACTTCGCATTCAGCCAGGCGGCGATGGCTTGGGCCTTCCGAGCGTGACCCGGCCGGCCCAGAATGGCTTCGTCCGGCGAAAGTCCGTCCGTGCCTACGACGAGCCCAAGCAGGCAGGGTCCGCCCTTCGAAGGAAAGATTACAAAGCTGGTGCCCCGGTAGCGGCCGGACGTCGGGTTGTCCTTGTGGATGATCGCCGCATAGGAAACACCCTTGTCGTCCGACATCTCAGGAGAACGAAGCTTCACCTGATTCTCGGCGGCCTTCGGATAGCGGCCGGTCTCGGCGCCAAAGAGTTGCTCAAACCATTGGCGATTCGTGTCCTCCCACGAACTCGTAGTGCCGCTGTGGACAAGCTCAACAAGAAGATCGAGGCTCATAGGGAAGTATGTCCACCAGGCTACCGAAGTTTGTGCGGGGTGATTACAGTAGAAGGATGCTCCGGAATCTCCTCCTCCTCGCCACCCCCACCCTCCTCCTCGCCGCCCCCGCCACCTACGACGTCGTCATCTATGGCTGCACCTCCGGCGCCATCACCGCCGCCGTCCAAACCAAAAAGATGGGCAAATCCGTCGCCCTCGTCTGCCCCGAAAAGCACCTCGGCGGCCTCACCGCCGGCGGACTCGGCTGGACCGACTCCGGCAACAAAGCCGTCATCGGCGGCCTCTCCCGCGAGTTCTACCATCGCGTCTGGCAACACTACGCCAAACCCGCCGCCTGGAAATGGCAGAAGCAGTCCGAGTTCGGCAACAAAGGCCAAGGCACCGTCGCCCTCGATCAGGAAGCCCGGACCATGTGGATTTTCGAGCCCCACGTCGCCGAACGCGTCTACGAGCAGTGGATCAAGGAACTCAAGATCCCCGTCTTCCGCAACTCCTGGCTCGATCGCGAAAACGGCGTCAAGAAAGAAGGCGGCCGCATCGTCTCCATCACCATGCTCAACGGCAAAACCTATGCCGCCAAAATGTTTCTCGACTCCACCTACGAAGGCGACCTGATGGCCGCCGTCGGCGTCAGCTACCACGTCGGACGCGAATCCATGCAGCAGTACGGCGAAAAATGGGCCGGCGTCCAAACCGGCGTCCTCCACCACCGGCACCACTTCGGCGTCCTCAAAACCAAAATCTCCCCCTACGTCATCCCCGGCGATCCGAAAAGCGGCGTCCTCCCCCGCATCAGCACCGAACCCCCCGGCGAGTACGGCGCCGCCGACAAGAAAGTGCAGGCCTACTGCTTCCGCATGTGCCTCACCCAAGTCGACAAGAACCGCGTCCCCTTCCCGAAACCCGCCGGCTACGATCCCAAAGAGTACGAACTCCTCGCTCGCATCTACGAAGCCGGCTGGACCGAAACCTTCCAGAAGTACGACGCCATCCCCAACGGCAAAACCGACACCAATAACCACGGCCCCTTCAGCACCGATAACATCGGCCGCAATTGGGACTACCCCGAAGCCACCTACGCCCGCCGCAAAGAGATCTTCGACGAGCACGTCCGCTACCAGCAAGGCTGGCTCTACTTCGTCGCCAACGATCCGCGCGTCCCCGCCGATGTCCGCGCCGCTATGAGCAAGTGGGGCCTCGCCAAGGACGAGTTCAAGGCCACCGGCAACTGGCCCCACCAGATGTACGTCCGCGAAGCCCGGCGCATGGTCGGCCGCTACGTCATGACCGAAAACGAGCTCACCAAAAAACGGCCCACCCCCGAGTCCGTCGGCATGGGCTCCTACGGCATCGACTCCCACAACATCCAGCGCTACATCACCCCGGAAGGCTACGTGCAAAACGAAGGCGACATCGGCGTCAGCACCAACGGCCCCTACCAGATCTCCTACGGCTCACTCGTGCCGAAGAAGGGTCAGGCTGACAATCTCCTCGTACCCGTCTGCCTCTCGAGTTCGCACATCGCCTACGGCTCCATCCGCATGGAACCCGTCTTCATGATCCTCGGCCAATCGGCGGCCACGGCCGCCGTCATGGCCATCGACAAAGGCCTCCCCGTGCAGGACGTCCCCTACGCCGAACTCCGCGCCCGCCTCCTCGAAGACGGTCAGGTGCTCGCCTATCAGGCCCCCGCCAAATAGCCCAGTTTCTCTAAGAACTCCAGCATCCGCGCCGTCGTCTTCTCATAAAACTCGTTGTTCCCCCGGCCATGGTTGAAGAAGCCGTGGGTCTGTCCGGGGTAGGTCACCAAATCGCACGGAATGCCCAGCGAAGCCGCCTTATCCCGGAAGAGCTTCACCGAGGCCACGGGCACTGTCGTATCCGCCTCCCCATGAAACACGATCGTCGGCGGGCCGCCGCGTTGCAGATGGGCATACGGCGAAATCTCCGTGGCCGGCACCCCGAAGCGCTCCGAACTCAGCCGGATCGCATCCTTCGGCAGTTCCACGCCCGGCACCGCGCCCAGCACCAGGACGGGATTGAACAACACCAGCGCATTGGGCCGCGAACTCACGCCGCCCGCCTCCTCAAACCCCGGCACAAACGCCGTCGCCGCCGCCAGATGCCCTCCGGCCGACCCGCCTCCCGCCGCAATCCGATTCGCGTCGATGCCCAGCCGCTGCGCATTCGCCCGCACGTACCGCATCGCCGCCTTGGCGTCCCGCACACACGCATCCACCTTCACCCCGTGCCGCGAAGCCACCCGGTAGTCCGCCAGAATCGCCACCATCCCGCGCGAAGCCAGCAGTTTCGCGTGCTGCCGGAACTGGCCCGGCGTGCCGTTGGCCCACCCGCCGCCAAAGTAGAACACAATCGCTGGCCGCGGCTTCCCACCAGCCGCTCCGTCCGGCGAGAAGATCCAAAGCCGCAGCGCCGTTTCGCCCACGGTCGCATAGACCTCCTCCTTCGCCTCCGGCAGCATCGGCGGGTACTGCGCGAAGAGCGGAACCGTGGCGAGAAGGATTGGGAGAAGTCGATTCATAGCTCTGTTAGTTTATGTGGTTATGACCAGCCAGGGAATCGACCGAATCTACAGTCTCGATAACTTACGCGCCGTCCTGATGTTTCTCGGCATCGTGCTGCACTCCGCCGTACCCTACGCGCAGTTCAACACCCCGCCCCAGTTTTGGCCCTACCAGGATGCGACCCGCAGCCAGTTCTTCGACCTGCTCTACTTCTACATCCATGCGTTTCGCATGCCCTTATTCTTTGTCCTGGCCGGCTTCTTCGCGCGAATGGTGTTTACCCGCCACGGCGCTGCCGGGTTTCTCCGCCATCGCGCCCTTCGCCTCGGCATCCCGCTTGCCGTTTTCCTGCCGCCCCTGTACGTGTATGTCCGGCAGGAAACCCTCCGGCACCATCCGGACTTCACCGAATACCACCTGGTGACGCTGCATCTCTGGTTCATCCACTACCTGCTCGTCTATTCGATCCTGGCCGCCATGCTGGGCCAGGCCAGCCTCCGCTGGGACGCTGCCTTCGCCCGCCTCTGGCAAGGCCGCTGGCGCTGGCCCGTACTGGTGACGGCAACCGCGGCACTCCTCTTCACCCAGTTCGGCGCCGGCTTCGATCCGGATTTCGAGTTGCTGCCCAAACCTTCGATAGTGCTCTGCTACGCCTTCTTCTATAGCGTCGGCTGGTTCCTCTATCCCCTGCGCGACACGCTCACCACCTGGCGCCGCTTCGCCGGATGGCAGGTCGCCGGCGCGACCCTGCTGGTGTTCGCCTATCTGCCCCTCGCCGCCCAGCTCTACGCAGTCTACGGCACGGTTCCTGATCCGCCCCAACCCACTCACGCCATCGCGACCGTGTTGGCCGCGGTAATGACGTGGCTCTTCATCTTCGGCATCACCGGCCTGTTCCTGCGCTTCGCCTCCTCGCGCTCTCCCGTTCTCAGCTACCTGGCCGGCAGCGCCTACTGGGTCTACCTGGTCCACTGCTTCCCCGTCATCACGATTGCCGTCTGGCTCAAATCCTTTCCCTGGCCCTTGGGCGTGAAGTTCGCCATAACGATGGCCGGGGCTACCATAGTCAGCCTGTTGACCTACGAACTGGCCGTCCGGCGAACCCCCTGGGGCTGGATCTTCGGCGCCCCCAGAAAGGCCTAGCAGGTCTGGTAGTGTAGTGGCGATGCGACCCCTTTCGATCGTTCTCCTCCTGGCGGCCTCCCTAAGCGCTGCGGACCCCAACACCTTGACCCCCGAAGAAAAAGCCGCCGGCTGGAAGCTCCTCTTCGATGGCAAGTCCATGCAGGGCTGGAACGACATCCGCAAACAGACCCCGCCCGGCGACTCCTGGACCATCGAAGACGGCTGCCTCAAGTCCGTCCCCCATCCCAAGCTCCGCGAAGACCTTTTCACCGCCGCCAAGTACGGCGACTTTGAACTCGCCTTCGAATGGAAGGTCGCCTCCGGTAGCAATAGCGGCCTGAAGTACCGCATCCAGGACCGCTTCTGGATCGACGAAAATCGCATGAAGGACTACAAGAAGTTCGAAGACCTCGCCAACGACTACGCCACCAAGCGCAACGGCAACCGCGCCACCGGAACCCAGGAGTACATCGTCGGCTTCGAATATCAGGTCATCGACAACGGCGGCCACCGCGACGCCCAGCGCGGCGCCTACTACCAGGCCGGCGCCCTCTACGGCATGGTCCCCGCCGCCCAACCCGCCGCGAAACCCGTCGGCGAATTCAACCAGGCCCGCATTCTCGTCAAGGGCAAGCACTTCGAACACTGGCTCAACGGCGTCAAGGTCGCCGAAGGCGAAATGGACGCCCCCGCCGCCCTCGCCAAAACCGCCGACCGCTGGACCAAAGAGTCGCCCATCTATAAGGCCCTCGCCACCCAGCCCGCCAAGCTCTGCCCCATCGCGCTCCAGAACCACAACGACGCGGCTTGGTTCCGCAATATCAAAATCCGGCCCCTCAAGAACTAGCGAAACAGCCGCGGAGCCAGCGTCGTCAAATAGCGGCGCCACACCAGCCACGTATGCGCCCCTTCGGTCACCACGTACTCGTGCTTCACTCCGCGCTCCTTCAAAAACTCGACGAACTTGTTGTTCGCCGCGAACAAACCATCGTCCTTCCCGCAAGCGATCCAGAAGTCCTTTAACTTCGCATTCGCCTTCGCGTCCAGTCCCGGAAAGGTTGCCGCCAGATCCGGCGGCAATCCGCCCGAACTGAACGCCCCCAGGTGCGAAAACACCTCCAGCCGGTTCAACCCGATGAACAGAGTCTCCGCGCCGCCCATCGAAAGACCCGCCAGCGCCCGGTGGCTCCGGTCCGCATTCACGCGATACGCCTTCTCCACGAGCGGGATAATCTCTTTCGTCAACGACTCCCGGAACAGCTCAAAGCTCTTAAAGCGCAGCTCCCGGTTCAACAGCACCCCCGAATCGCCGTACCCCAGCGGCATCACCACCAGCATCGGCTTCGCCTTCCCCTCGGCAATCAGGTTGTCGAGGATGAAGTGCGCCTGCCCCACCGCCGTCCAACCCCGCGCGTCGTCGCTGAAGCCGTGCAGCAGATACAGCACCGGGTACTTCGTCTTGCCCTTCGGGTCATAGCCCGGCGGCGTGTAGACGTACAGGTCCCGCGCCTCCCGGCAGATGGCCGAGTCGTAGAAATGCCGATGCACGGCCCCGTGCGGCACGTTCCGCCGCTCCCAAGCCAGCGACGCGTCCGCCGTCGGCACATGGAACATGCTCGTCGTCCCCAGCAGGTTCGGCTTCATGCTCGGGTTCACCGGATCAATCAGGCTCACCCCGTCCGCGTTGAACGAGTAGCCGTACAGGTCCGGCTCCAGCGCCTCCGTCGTAATCGACCAAACGCCGTTCTCCCCCTTCGTCATCTCCGCCGGCCGCGCGCCCTCGCGGTTCAACATCACCTTCGCCGCGTTCGGCGCCCGGAACCGCAGCGTCACCCGCCGGTCCGCGTGCACCTCCGGCGAAACAATCCGGGCCGGCGGCCCTTGGGCCAATAACGTCCAGGGGACTAGAAAGAGCAGTGTGCGCATCGTGAATGGATTCTATCCTGGATGAAACATGGAACACGTTACCCTAGGCCGGCTCTGCTACGAGTTCAATCGCTTCGACCAACCTCGCGTTCGCGTCGAACCCGGCGCCCGTCTCCGCGTCGAAAGCCAGGACGCCTTCTCCGGCCAGATCCGCACCGAAGCCGACGTGCGCAACAAAGCCACCATGCCGTACTCCAATCCCACCACCGGCCCCATCTTCGTCCACGGCGCCGAAAAGGGGGACACCCTGGCCGTCACCATCCATAGCATCCGCCCCACCCTCGGCCAATGCTTCACCCGCACCTCCGACCCCAAAATGCTCGCCGAATGGCTCGGCGCCGATTGCCCGCCCGGCACCCACGTCTGCGAGATTTCCGACGGCGTCATCCACTGGAGCGCCCACGCCAAAATCCCCTACCGCCCCATGCTCGGCTGCATCGGCACCGCCCCCGATTGGGGCGTCCCCACGACGAACCCCGCCGGCCCCCACGGCGGCAACATGGACATCGTCGAAGTCGCCGAAGGCGCCACGCTCTATCTCCCCGTCTTCGTCCCCGGCGCCCTGCTCTATCTCGGCGACGCCCACGCCGCCATGGGCCACGGCGAACTCTCCGCCTCCGGCCTCGAAATGCCCGCCGAAACCGAAATCACCGTCGACCTCAAAAAGGGCTTCGCCATCCCCGGCCCCCGCATCGAAACGGCCGACGAGATCGTCTGCATCTCCTCCGCCACGCCCCTCGAACGCGGCATCGCCCAAGCCTACGCCTGGCTCATCCTCTGGATGGAGCAGGCCTATGGCTGGGACCGCTGGAAAGCCTACGATCTGCTCACCCACACCGGCCAGATCTCCGTCGGCTACTATCAATCCGGCGCCGTGGCCGCCAAGGTCGCCAAGAGGTATCTATGAGCGGCTCCCGCATCCGCCAGGTCGAAGTCTTCGCCATCCGCGCCCCCCGCAAGGAAGCGGTACGCTCCGGCCTCAACCTCGCCGACCCCGTCACCGCCTCCGAGTTCGGCATCATCCGCCTGCTCACTGAAGATGGCGTCGAAGGCCTCGGCGAAATCTCCATCACCTTCCCCCGCATCGGCCACTCCCTCTGCCACGCCGCCCGCAAGCTCATCGGCCCCGCCATCACCGGCATGGACGCCCTGGCCACCCCCACCGTCCTCGCCGAAATCGACCGTGTCCTCGGCGGCGAACTCAGCGCCCCCTATCTCCGCTCCGCCTTCGAAATGGCCCTCCTCGACTTAACCGGCCGCCACTTCGGCGTCCCCGCCTGGGCCCTCCTCGGCGGCCAGCGCCGCGAACGCGCGCCCCTCGCCTGGGGCATCTATCAAAAGTCCCCGGAAGAAATGGCCGCCGATGCCGCCGCCGGCCGCGCCGACGGTTTCCAAGCCATCAAGCTCAAAGTAGGCCGCGAACTCTCGGCCGACCTCGCCGCCGTCGAAGCCGTCGCTCGCGCCGTCGATCTCCCCCTGCGCCTCGATGCCAACATGGCCTGGCGCACCGTCCCCGAAGCCGCCCGCGCCATGCGCACCCTCGCCGCCGCCGCGCCCGTCGCCTGGTTCGAACAACCCCTCGGCCGCCGCAATCTCGAAGGAGCCCGCGCCCTCCGCCTGCAGACCGGCCTGCCCGTCATGGCCGACGAAAGCTGCCACACGCTCCGCGACGCCTACGACCTCGCCCGCGCCGAAGCCGCCGACATCTGGAACGTCTACGTCAGCGAAGCCGGCGGCCTCCGCGCCGCCGCGGAAATCTTCGCCCTCGGCGCCGCCATCGGCGTACCCTGCATCCTCGGCAGTCAGGCCGAAATGGGCATCGCCACCGCCGCCTGCGCCCACTTGGCCGTTGCCCTGCCCGAACTGCCCTATCCCATTGAGACCTTCGGTCCCCTGCGCTACGCCCGCGATATCATCGCTGGACCCGGCATGATCGCCGATGGCTGGTTGACCCCGCCGGAAGGCCCGGGCCTCGGCGTGGAGCTCGATTGGGATGCCCTACGAACCATGGAGGTAAAGGAATGAGCGAAAGAAAGATGATCGACTGCCACACGCACTTGATGTGGTATCCGGACCACATCAGCGAGCAGTATGCCGAAGAGGCCCTGGCCTCAAAACTCGTCAAGCTCAAACGCAGCGGCGGCCTGGCCTACTCCGCAAATCTCGATAAACACGTCTACGACTCGACGCCCGAGACCCACTGGAAAGCCTCCGAAGAGATGTCCCACGTCGTCGTCTTCGGCCTGCAAGCCAAAGCCTGCGGCCTCGATATCCCCAACGAAGTCATCGCCCACTACGTCGCCCAACACCCCGAAAAAATGGAAGGCTGGGCCAGCGTCGATCCCAACCGCCCCGACTGCATCGAGCACCTCGACTACTGCGTCAACACCCTCAAGCTCAAAGGGCTCAAGCTCGGCCCCGTCTATCAACACTTCGACCCGCAGGACCGCAAACACTGGCCCTTCTTCAAACGCGTCCAGCAGCTCGGCCTCCCCACCATGTGGCACCAGGGCACCACCTTCCCCTCCGCCGCCAAGCTCAAATGGGGCCTGCCCCTGCAGCTCGAAGACCTCGCCATGGACTTCCCCGACATGAAGATGATCGTCGCCCACCTCGGCCATCCCTGGGAGACCGACCTCATCGTCCTCATCCGCAAGTGCCCCAACATGTACGCCGATATCAGCGCCGTCCACTACCGTCCCTGGCGCTACTGGCAAGCCATGGTCACCGCCATGGAGTACGGCGTCGAGCACAAGATTCTCCCCGGCTCGGACTTCCCTTCCGGCACCATGGCCAACATCGTCGCCGGCCTCCGCAACGTCAATCAGGTGGTCGCCGGCACCAACCTGCCCAAGGTTCCCGACGAGGTCCAGGACATGATCCTCTACGAGAACTGGAAGGCCTTCTTCCCCCACTGGGCCTGACGCATGGCCTGACGCATGACCCAATCGCGCCGCTGGATGCCGCTGTGGGCCGGGTTGATCCTGACGGCCGTCGCCGGGGCCGCCCAATGGCTGCTCTGGACCGGCGGCCCCACGCTGCGCCCCGGCGTGGGGCCCTTCACCCTGCTCACCTATCTCGGCCTCGTCGCCCTCTGCAACCGCACCCGGATGACGGTGCGCCCGGAGGGCGTCGAGCTCCGCCGCGGCCCCCTGCCCACCGGAGCCGCCAGCGAGTGGATCCCCCGCGAACAGATCGCCGGCGGCTATTGGCGCTGGAACGTCCAAAATCCCCAGTCCGGTGACGTCTCGCACTGGGAAGCGGGCATCATCCGTCGGGATGGCCGCTGGCTGCGCAGCCCGGCCCACTTCGCCACCGAAATGCAGGCGGCCCAGCAGACCGCCGCCATGCTCGGCATCCTCGGCCTGCAACAGATGCAGCGTGTCGAAGGATTCCCGCCCAAGCCGGACCGCCGAGCCGGTCTCACCCTCGTCTTCTGGATGCTCCTCGCGTTCTTGGCCCTAGGCTCTGCGGTAGTGCTCGAGTATCGCCGGTAACAAGCCAAACACCAGCAGGGCCCCGTAGTACGCCACCGCATTCACCGGCTCGCGATGCAGGAACACCTCAGCTACCGTCATCTGCCGGAGAAACACCCCCACCCCCGTCTCCGCCCCCAACGTCAACGCCAACGCCAGCAGCCCCGCCGCCAGTGCCTTCCCCTTCGCCATCCGCGGCGTCAGCCATCGCGCCGCCAGCCAGATCGCCACCAGCATCAACGGCGTCTCCAGCAACTCCGCCCTCGGCGCTCCCAGCCGCGGAACTACCAACAGCGTCCGCACCACCCCAAAAACGAAACCGGCCCCGAATACCAGAAGAAAGTACACGAGGCCGGCGCGTAAGGGAGGCATTAGAATCCGATCGTTATCATCGCCTCAATCTGATTGCGCTTGCTCACCGTCGAAAACGAATCGAACGTCTCTCCCATCCAACGCGTGTAGCGCACGCTCGGCATCACGCGAATGCCAAACGGATCGATCAACTGCCCGCCGAAACCGGCAATCACCCCGCGCACCCCGCTCTTCGCGGTCGTCGGGTTGCAGCAGTTCGGCTCCGTGTCCCCCAGCGTCGTCACCACCGACGACTTCAAGTTCGATACGTTCCGCTGCACAATGCCGCCTTCGAGGAACCAGCGCCCGCCCGCCCGCGTCCGGTCTTTGCCGAAGTAGCGAATCGTCAGCGGAATATCGTAAAACCGCGCCCGCGTGTCTTCAAAAATCGTCGAGTAGCGGCGATCATCAATGGCCGTCGTCGGGTTGTCCGTCCCGCTCAAAACCTCCCCGTTCCGCGTAAACGCCACCCGCCGCATCACGATCCCCGCCGTCACCGCGAACCGGTTCGTCACGAGAATCTGCAACATGCCCGTATAGCCCACACGCTGCCGCTGCGCCGTCGTCGCATAGTTGCCCGTGGTCGGCGGCGGCGGTGTCGTCGTCGACCGCTGCAGCGTCCCGTTGTTGATCGTGTCGAGAGCAATCACCGACAATCCCACCCCCAGGCTCAACCGGCGCACGTAGTTGATGCGCTTCTCAGAAGCCTGTGTGTTCGAGGAAGAAGGCGCCGGCGTTTGCGCTTGAGCGTGGAGTCCGGCAACACCCAGACAGAACATCGCCAGGAGGGTGGCGGACCGTTTCGAAATATTCAACATTCGCTTACCTGCGATTTTACCGTACCCGTGATACAACCTTTAGACCATGACTCCCAGCCGGACCCGTTACAAAGTTCTCGCCTTCGGGGTGGCCCTCGCCGCCATTACCTACATGGACCGCATTGCGATCTCCATCACCTCGAAGCAGGTCTCCCGGGATCTCGGCCTCACCGATCAGCAGATGGGCTTTGTTTTTAGCGCCTTTACGCTCGCCTACGGCCTCTTTGAAATCCCTACCGGCTGGTGGGGTGACAAGGTCGGCACCCGCAGCGTCCTCATGCGCATCGTCACCTGGTGGAGCGCCTTCACCATGCTCACCGCCGCCGCCTGGAGTTTCGGAAGTTTACTGGTCATTCGGTTTTTGTTCGGCATCGGCGAGGCCGGCGCCTGGCCCAACTCCGCCAAAACCTTCTCCCGCTGGTTCCCCAAAACCGAACGCGGCCGCGCCCAGGGCATCTTTTTCATGGGCGCCCACGGCGGCGGAGCCTACTCCCCCCTCCTCATCGCCTGGCTCCTCACCTTCATGGAGTGGCGCACCGTCTTCCTCGTCCTCGGCTCCGTCGGCTTCGTCTGGGCCGCCCTCTGGTACCGCTGGTTCCGCAGTGAACCCGCCGATCATCCCGAAGTCAACGCCGCCGAACTCGCCCTCATCCTCGAAGGCCGCGAAGAACAAGCCGGCCACGGCGATGTCCCCTGGCTCAACATCATCAAGGATCGCAACGTCCTCCTGCTCTGCGTCATGTACTTCATCCAGAGCTACGCCTTCTACTTCTACCTCACCTGGATGCCCACCTACCTCGAACGCATCCGCGGCTTCAAAGCCACTGACCTCGGCCTCTTCGCCGGTGCCCCCATGGTCGCCTGCATGGTCGCCGACCTCACCGGCGGCCTCGCCACCGACGCCATCACCAAACGCTTCGGCCTCCGCCTCGGCCGCACCATCGCCGGCGGCAGCGGCTTCATCTTCGCCGGCCTCTTCACGCTCCTCGGCGCCGCCGCCGCCGACCCCACCACCGCCGCCCTCTATCTCGCCCTCGGCGCCGGTTGGGGCGCCTTCTGCCTCGGCGCCGCCTGGGGCACCTGCATGGACATCGCCGGCCCCCACGCCGGCGTCGTCGGCGCTGTCATGAATACGGCCGGCCAAGTCGGCGGCTTCCTCAGCCCCATCGTCCTCGCCCTGCTCATCCGCGAAAGCGGCGACTGGAATACGCCCCTCAACATCACCGGCGTCATGCTCGTCGTCGCCGCCCTCTGTTGGGTCTTCATCAACCCCAACAAGCGCATCCGCTTACACTAGCCATATGCGTCTCGTCTGCTCGTTGCTCCTGCCGCTTCTGCTCTGCGCCCAACCGGCCAAACCACCCGCCGAACCGGCCCCCATCCAGAAGAAACACACCCTCACCATCGCCGGCAAAGCCCTGCAGTATACGACCACCACCGGCCGCCTGCCCCTCCTCAATGAAGCCGGCGAACCCGAAGCCTACATCTTCTTCGTCGCCTACACGCTCGACAACCCGGCCCCGTCCGCGAAGCGCCCCCTCATGGTCGCCTTCAACGGCGGCCCCGGCTCCGCCTCCGTCTGGCTCCACCTCGGCGTCCTCGGCCCGCGCTACATCCCCATGCTCGACGACGGCTCCTACCCCCCGCCGCCCTATCAGGTGAAGGATAACCCCCACACCTTCCTGCCCTTCACCGACATGGTCTTCGTAGATCCCGTCGGCACCGGCTACTCCCGCGCCGCCAAGCCCGAACTCGGCAAGAAGTTCTGGAGCGTCCAGGGCGACATCGCCAGCGTCGGCGAGTTCATCCGCCTCTACCTCGGCAAGTACAACCGCTGGAGCTCCCCCCTCTATCTCACCGGCGAAAGCTACGGCACCTTCCGCGCCGCCGGCCTCTCCGGCTGGCTCGTCGACCGCGGCATCGCCTGCAACGGCATCGTCCTCGTCTCCTCCATCCTCCAGTATCAAACCGCCCGCTTCGACCGCGGCAACGACCTGCCGTACTCCCTCTTCCTCCCCACCTATACCGCCATCGCCTGGTATCACAAAAAGCTCCCCGCCGCCCTCCAACAAGCCGGTCTCAAGGAAGCCACCGCCGAAGCCGAAAAGTTCGCCCTCAACGAATACGCCGTCGCGCTCATGAAGGGCGACCGCCTCACCCCCGCCGAACGCCAGGCGACCCTCGATAAGCTCAGCCGCCTCACCGGCTTGGGCAAGGAGTACCTCGAACGCAACAACCTCCGGCCCAAGATCATGCAGTTCATCAAGGAGCTGCGCCGTGCCGAAGGCAAAGTCGTCGGCCGTCTCGATGGCCGGCTGACGGCCACCGAAGGCAACGACGGCGAAGAGATGCCCGGCTTCGACCCCTCCATGACGGCCATCCGCGCCCCCTACACCGCGGCCTTCAACGACTACGCCCGCCGCGAGCTCGGCTACGAATCGGACTTGCATTACTACATCCTCGGCGGCGGCATCGGCCCCTGGGACTACGGCGCCGGCGGCCAGAACAAGTACGTCGAAACCGCCGACTCTCTCCGCGACGCCTTCGCCAAGAACCCCTACATGAAGGTCTACATCGGCTCCGGCTACTACGACCTCGCCACGCCCTACTTCGCCACCGAGTACACCTTCAGCCACATGGGCCTCCCCGCGGAGTACCGCAAGAACATCACCACCCGCATGTACGAAGCCGGCCACATGTTCTACAGCGTCAAAGGTGCCCTCGAACAGTTGAGCAAGGACGTCGAGGCCATGGTCACCAAACCATGACCCCCGCAGAGTGCCTCGAACTCGAACAGCAAACCGGAGAACGCTACGAGTATCGAAACGGCCAGGCATTCGCCATGAGCAAAACTGCTCTGCCCCACAACCTCATCGCCGCCAAGCTCAACCAGAAGCTTGGCGCCCTAATCCAGGGCTCCGGTGCCGAAGTCGTCGGTTCCTCCCAAAGAATCATCGTCCTCGCCACCGGCCTCGAAACCTACCCCGACGTCACCGTCTATGGCGGCCACCCCCACCTCGCCGGCGCCAACGCTCTGGCCCTCGCCGAGGTCCTCTCCCCCGCCACCGAAGCCTACGACCGCGGCGACAAAGCCGCCCACTATCGCCGCATCGAGTCCCTGCAAGAGTACCTCCTCATCGCCCAGGACCGCGTCCGCGTCGAACGCTACCGCCGCGCCGGCAACAACGAGTGGCTCCTCTCCGAATTCACCACCCTCACCGACTCGATCCCCCTCTCGAGCCTCGGCATCGACCTCCCCGTCGCCGCCCTATACGCCGGCGTCCCGCTCGAACCCAGCCCCCGCCGCTAACCCATCCAGCGCCCCAAACAACGCCTTGTTCGTCTTCGCCCCCGGTACCACCCACTCCGGCCCCTCGTCCCCCACTCTGAGCCCCCAGCGGAAAGCCAAGTAATTCTCCGCCACCCGCGAATACGGCGCCAACCGCACGCTCCCCCGCCACCGGCACGGCGTCACAATCACCCCCTCCTCCTCGTTCCCAAACGCATGGAACTCCCCCCGCAGCCAGAACTGGCCCACCAGCGCCGCCGTCAACGCGTCCAACTCGTCATGCTTCAACACCCGCTCCGGCACCGCCAGCCCATACTCGACCAACCCCGCCCGCAACGCCCCCAAATCCGTCTTCTTCCGCGGAATCCCCAGCCAGTCCTGCGCCGAACCCGGAAACCCCTCAATCACCGCCAACCCCGCCGCCTCAAACACCCGTTTCAAAGCGATCCCCCGTTCCGTCAACCGCACCATCGAAGGCAGCAAACACGGATACACCCCAATCCGCAGCGCCATCATCTCCCGCTCCGCGTCCCGGATAATCGACCCCGCCTCCCGCGGCAACCCCAACGGCGAGTCCAGCGAAACCACCGCCGGCCCCGCCTCGAGCGTCGCCGCCACCAACTCCGCATCCGTCTTCAGCAGACGCAACTCCGAAGCGTTCCCCCGCAGGCAAGCCCATCCGCTCGCCTTCTGCTCACTCCCGGTCAGGTCAATCCCGACCGCGATCACCGGCGCTTAACAGCAGGCTGCCGCAGGAAGCTGATCGCCCCCAGCACCGTCGCCAAAGCTCCCACCAGGAAGAACAACGAAGCCTGCAAGTCTTCCGGGCCATCGTAGTACCGCGTCGCCCACAAACCACGCCCGACGAACCCCACCACCGTCAGCGTCCACGGCAAAAAGAGAAATTTTACTTTGCCAATCGCGGCCAGCCCTGTAGCGATGAGTCCAATAGCCGATAATCCAAATAGCCACGTTTGTAGCTCCTGGCCCGTCCACGGGAGAACATCCACTGTCATTTGGGTGCTACCCACCAGCCAGCCCACAAAAGCCATCGCAAAACAAAACAGGCAAAGGACCCCGTGAAAGAGCACACTGTAACCGCGCAAGAGAGCTTGAACCATCAGATCATTCCTTCAGGCAAACGCTCATTGTATCAACGCCTGACCACTTTCGGACGTGCCACCGCCCTTCTGGTTCTCCTTTCGGCGCCCGCCGCGGCGCAACTCACCGTCCAGCAGAAGCTGGCCGATTTTCAATCCCTCGTCTCTCTTTACGCCAAACAGTACGCCCCCTACGAGTGGAAGCGCGACACGCAGGGCTTCGATCTCTACAACGTCGCCCCCTGGGTTGAACGCATCCGCCGCTCCCCCAACGATCTCGACTACCTCCAGATCCTCGCCGAATACGTCGCCAGCCTCAACGACATCCACGCCTCCTACACGACCCGCTCCAACTTCATCGCCGACCTTCATCTCTATACCGACATCTATGATGGCCGCGTCCTGATCGAACAGATCGACCGCTTCTATCTCCCCGCCTCCCGCTTCCCCTTCGAAGTCGGCGACGAAGTCATCCTCTTCGATGGCCGCCCGGTCCTGGAGGTCGTCCGCGAGCTCTCCCGTTCCGTGCAGTTCGCCAACGAACGCTCCACCCTCCGTTACGCCGCCGACCTCCTAGTCTACCGCCCCCAGGCCGTCCTGCCCCTCGCCGCGCGCCTCGGCGAATCGGCCACCCTGCTCATCCGGCGGGCCGATGGCTCGGAAGCCTCCCACACCATCCGCTGGGACAAAACCGGCTACCCGGTCACCCAAATGGGCCCCGTTCCCAACATCCCCTTCTTCGCCGACGCGCCGGAGAACCAACCGCGCCCCGAATCCTCGGAAACGGAATCCCAGCCGCAGCGTTCCAATAAGGTCCTCCGCCTCCGCGAGCGCCTCGAAAACCACGCCGTCCGCCGCGACCTCCGCCACCTCACCGGTTTCGGCAGCCGCGCCCCCGTCTTCCGGCTTCCCGCCAATTTCGTCCAGCGCCTCGGCCGCAACCGCGCCGACTTCTTCTTCTCCGGTACCTATGAAAGCGGCGGCAAGCGCATCGGTTACATCCGGATCTCCGACTTCCAGCCCATCGATTTCAGCCTGCGCGCCGTCCCCCTCCGCCAGTGGGCAACGGAAATCGCTTTTCTCAAAGCCAATACCGATGGCCTCGTGGTCGACATCATGCGCAACCCGGGCGGCTTCGGCTGCTACGGCGTCGAACTGATGAGCTATCTCACCACCAAGCCGTTCTTCACCTTCGGCAACGAACTGCGTCCCACCATTGAATGGGTCCAGTCGTTCTATGACAACGCCCAGCTCACCACCGACGACGGCCTCGAACCCTGGGAGGTCATCATGCTCCAGGGCGCCTATCGCGACGTCCTTTCCGCCTTCACGGAGAACCGCGGCCGCACCGGCCCCCTCCCCTTCTGCGCCGCCTCGCTCGAATCCATCCCCGCCCGGGACAACTTCTCCGCCCCGCTCGGCTACGACAAACCCATCCTGCTCCTCGTCGATGAGTTCTCCACCTCCGCCGGCGATATCTTCGCCGCCATGGCCCAGGACAATGGCATCGCCAAGCTCTACGGCTACCGCACCGCCGGCGCCGGCGGCACCGTAACCGAAAGCCTCGCCGGCTTTTATTCGGAAGGCTCGGCCCGCACCACGGTCTCCCTGCTCACCCGCGCCCGGGCTTATACCGCCCCCGGCTACCCCACCACCTCCTACCTCGAAAACATTGGCGTTCATCCGGATATCCCCGCCGATTACATGACCCGCGCCAACCTCATGAACCGCGGCGCGCCGTTTGTCGATGGTTTCACGCAGGCCATTCTCGGCCTCATTTCCGGGGGAGCCAGGGAATAAGGTGTTGCACTAAGGTTTCGCGTCCCCTACAATCTATGCAAAGCGCTATGGTGAATCGGTCGCAATATGCAGAGCGGGCCCGTTCCATCCTTCACTCGATTGTGGAAACCTACATCGAGACCGGAGAGCCGGTAGCCTCGCGCACCATCGCCAAAGCCGGTGGAAACCTGAGTCCGGCCACCATCCGGAACGTCATGGCCGATCTGTTTGATGAAGGGTATCTGGCCCAGCCGCACACCTCGGCTGGGCGCATCCCCACGGTCAAGGCCTTCCGCAGCTACGTCCAGACCCTCACCACCCGCCGCCTCTCGCTCGGCGAGGTCCAGCGCATGCGCAGTGAACTCCGCCGCGCCGACAGCATGGAAGGCCGCCTCGAACTTTCGAGCCACCTGCTCACCGAAATGACCCACAACGTGGGCATCGCCGCCTCCATCCCCAACAAGTCCCAAACCCTCGCCCAGATCGAACTCCTCCTCCTCGCCGACCGCCGCGTCCTCATGGTCGTCGAAACCCGGGACCACCGCGTCAGCAACCGCGTCGTCGCCCTCGAGCAATCCGTCACCCAGGACGAACTCAACGCCGTCCGCAACTACTTCAACGAGAACTTCAAAGGGTGGATGCTCTCCCGCATCCAGGTCGAACTGCGCGAGCGCCTCGCGCACGAGCGCGCCATGTACGACGCCATGCTCCAGCGCCTCGAAATGCTCTACCAAAAGGGGCTGCTCGAAGTCGGCCTCACCCCGGAAGTCCATCTCGACGGCACCTCGAATCTCTTTCTCATCGACCTTTCTCTCGACAAGGAAAAGCTCCGCGACCTCTTCCGCACCCTCGAAGAGAAGCAGCGCCTCCTCGCCCTCCTCGACCGCTTCCTCGAAGCCGAGCCGGGCGAAGTCGGCGTCCAGGTCGGCCTCGGCGACGTCCACTCCAGCATGGAGGAGCTCAGCCTCATCGGCCTCACCGTCACCCTCCCCACCGGCCTCGCCACCAAGTTCGCCGTTCTCGGACCCATGCGCATGAACTACTCGCAGGTCATGGCCGCCGTCTCCCAGGTTGGGGCCACCGTCGAGTCCCTCTCCGAGTAGCAGCCGGAGCGATACATTACACTAGAAGTGTGAGCTTGGATATGGAAAACAAAGAGGCCGCTTCGAGCGAGCCTGCGGCGGAGCAGTCCGCCCCGAACCTGCTCGCTGAGCGGGATGCCCTAATCGCCGAGAAGAACGAGTTTCAGAATCTGCTGCTGCGCCAGCGCGCCGATTTTGAAAACTTTCGCCGGCGGACCGAAAAAGAACGGATGGAGTCGAGCGAGTACGCGGCCATGGAGGCCGTCCGTGCCATCCTCCCGGTGTTGGACGATTTCGAACGGGCCCTGACGGTCCCCTGCGCCGACGCCGAGTACGTGCGCGGCATGGAACTCATCTATCAGCGCACGCAGGATACTCTCAAGAAGCTCGGCCTCGAGCCCCTCGAAGCCGTCGGCGAAAAGTTCGATCCCCACTTGCACCATGCCATTGAAATGGTGAACACCGAGGAGGCGGAGGATCAGACCGTCCTCGGTGTCTTCCAGCGCGGCTATAACTTCAAAGGCCGGAACTTGCGGCCCGCGATGGTGAAGGTAGCGGTCCGGTGAGCAAGCGCGACTACTACGAGGTCCTTGGTGTCTCCAAGGGCGCCGATGAAGCCGCGCTCAAGTCGGCTTACCGCAAACTCGCCCTCCAGTACCACCCCGACCGCAACCCCGGCGACAAAGCCGCCGAGGAGAAGTTTAAGGAGGCGGCCGAAGCCTACGGGGTCCTCGCCGACGCCCAGAAGCGCGCTGCCTACGACCGTTTCGGCCACCAGGGCCTCTCCGGCGCCGCCGGCGGCCAGGGCGGCTTCGACCCCGAAACCTTCGGCGACTTCAGCGACATTCTCGGCGATTTCTTCGGCTTCGGCGACCTGTTCGGCGGCCGCCGCGGCGGTGGCGGGCGCAACCGGGCCCGCCAGGGCGAGCATCTCCGCTACGATCTCGAAATTTCGCTCGAGGATTCCATCCGCGGCATGAGCGCGGAGATCCAGGTGCCCCGCGCCGAGCAGTGCACGCTCTGCAAGGGAACGGGAGCCGACGCAAACGATGGCCTCACCCAATGCGCCACCTGTAAAGGGCGCGGCGAAGTGCTGTTGCAGCAGGGGTTCCTGACCATCCGGCAGACCTGCCGGACCTGCAGTGGCCGTGGCCAATTGATCCGCAAGGCCTGCGCGAAGTGTGCAGGAGAGGGCTTCCAGCGCGTGGACCGCAAGCTGCGGGTGACGATCCCGCCCGGTGTGGATAACGGGACCCGTCTGCGCTTGGCGAACGAAGGCCAATCGGGAACGAACGGAGGCCCCGCCGGCGACTTGTTCGTGGTCCTCCAAATCAAAGAGCATTCTGTATTCGAACGTCGCGAGAACGACCTGCACTGTACGGTCTCCGTCAACGTAGCGCAGGCCGCGTTGGGTACTGAGTTGGACGTGCTGACGTTTGATGGCTTGGAGCGGGTGAAGATTCCGGAGGGTGCGCAGCATGGCGAGCAGATCCGGATTCGGAACAAGGGAGTGCCGTATTTGAACTCGGGTGGCCGTGGCGACATTATTGTGAACGTGCAGGTGAAGGTGCCGGGCAAGCTTTCGCGGGAGCAGCGCAAGCTGTTCGAGCAGTTGCGCGAGATCCTCCCGACGGACACCGAGCCCCAGGAGCGCGGCTTGTTTGACAAGGTGAAAGACTACTTCATGTAGACTGCGTTCCGGTCTGGTAGACTGGGACAAGTGCCTCGCGGTGAGGTGCGAGAGTGGTTGAATCGATCGGTCTCGAAAACCGACGTACCCGAAAGGGTACCGTGGGTTCGAATCCCACCCTCACCGCCATTACAAACGCCACAATCCCCTCAAGAGTGCTCCCAACGGCGAAGTGGGCCCGTTCTGGCGAAGCTGTCCAGCCTGAGGCCGCCGAAGCGCATCCGGTAAAGACTATGGCAGGTCCCGTAGTAAGAGTGTTGTGCCCGTCACTTCCCTCTGGAACCGTCCCTGCCGATATATGCAACTTGCTAAAGTCGTTGGGCGGCGCCATCGACGACGCAAGGCCACTCGAGGTCGATCTGCGAATCGCCGATACCCGCTTATTTGGCGGTGACTATTACGGTGAAGCCAGGGCCTTCCTGTTCCAAGTCCAGCCAGCCGAGCTTGAGGACACCGAAAAAGGGCGCATCGCCCAGGAGTTTGGTCTGGATCCAAGCTGGGAGTTTGTACTCGCCGCCATGTCCAATCGCGGGCATGACCATCAGATCCTGGCAGAGTTGGCCCTTCACTTGGCCACCACTTATTGTGGCATCATCGACTTCTGCGGAGCGCTAGTACCTCCCTCTGCACGGAGAACATACCCAGACAGGTCAATATCCACCTGCGATTGGGAGACGATTGAATCCGACTGCAACCGCTGGATCGCCTCGTTCCCAGGGAAAGTCATAGGGCTTCCCTACGAAACGGCTCGGGGCACACTCTGGGCGACTCATCTTAGCGACCCAGACTTTCTCCGAGGCTGGCTACGGTCTCCTGAATTCCACATGATCAAGTAGCCTGCGACGGCTTCCCGCCCCCTGGATTTCCCTCACCCGGCCTAGGGGAATTTCCTAATCTAGAGTTTTTTCACTCTAGGCCGAAAGTTTTCTCCCCTCCCCGCCGATGTATCTAGCAGTATGTCGGTAGACGCTCTCCTCTGGATTCTCCTCCCTGTCTTCATCGCGGCCGGCTCCTCCCTCCTCTCCTTCTTCGTCATGCAAGCGAAGATGGAAGTCGCCGTCTCCCAAGAACGCGAAAGCATCGCCAAACTCCAGGCCCAACTCAACGCCCAACAACAGGCCCTCGAAGACAAAGTCCGCGCCGCCGAAGAAGAAGCCAAGCGCCGCTCCTTCGATAACTTCCTCGCCGATATCCGGGTCGAAGAACGCCAGTACGTCCGCGAATCCAACTCCGCTTCCCTGAGCAAGAAGTCGATGATCCTCCAGGAACGCCTCTTCTTCCGCAACATCCCCCTGTCGAACTGGGTCGAGCACGAAATGACCGTCGAAGAGGGCGGTGACCTCGGCCGCCTCGCCAAAGCGACCTCCGCCTTCAACGGCGTCCAAGGCACCCTCGCCCCCGCCTCCGACGAAACCAAGCCCGCTACGGTCTCCGCCTTCACCGCCGGCCCCCGCCTCGTCAAAACCGAGTCGAACTCCGGCCTCCTCGTCGGCTAAGGATTCCCCTGCCGCACCGAAATCGGCCGCGGCGCGCTGCAGTTCGTCCCCGCGCAGATCACCAGGTCACTCGTAATGGTCTGCAGGTCCGCCGGAATCAACGCGTTCACCTGCTGCACCCCAATCAGTCCCGGCGCCGGACCCGCGTACAGTGCCTCGGCGAAAGCCCGGTCATGCACCCGCACCGTCGCCGCTCCCGCCGGTAATCCCGTCAAAAACACCTGCACCACGCTCCCCGACGCCGCCGGATTCGCCGCCGAATTCGCCGAATTGTCCTGGTTCAAAATCGCTCCCGGAAAGACCCCCGGATTCGACCCCGCCAGCAGCACCGGCCGCGGCGTCGACTGCAAGCCATCCGCCGAAACAATCAACTGCGCGCTCGCCCGGCCCGCCAACTCCACCGGCACCTGAAAGTTAATCTGCCGGCTGTCGGCAAACAAAATCCGCCCCTCCACCCCGTCCATCGTCAACCGCGTCGTCGTCGTTCCCGTTAAACTCTGCCCGAACAACGTCCCCAGCGAACCCGGCACCAACGGCCCCCCCTGGAACGCCCCGTGCGTCACCCCCGTCACCGTCGGCCCCGTCGCCGGCGGCAACGTCAAATTCCGCGCCACCATCCGCACCGTCGCCTGCCGCGTCCCCGCCAACGGCCCGGCATCAATCAGCAACGTCGCCTCGTAAGTCCCCGGCGCAAATCCATTCGGCGCCACCGCATCCACCCGCACCGTGCTGTTGTTCAACCCGCTCTCCGGATCAAACCGCAGCCACCCGTTCCCGCTCCGATACACCACCGAAGCCGTCCACGCCAACACCCCGCCCCCCTGATTCAGCACCCGAATGTACCGCGTCTGCCCCGTCGAACCAATAATCACGTCATACGTCAGCTCCGCCGACTCCACCGCCAACCGCGGAAACAGCCCCGAATCGCAATCCCCCAACGCGTTGCAGTCCGTCGGCGGCGCAATCTCCTGGTACCGCGGCACCGGCGCCGTCGCGCTCGCCGCCGCCACATTCGAAACCGGCCCCAAACTCAAGCTCACCCCCGCCCGCACCGATCCGCCCTCCGGCCGCTGCTCCAACACCAAAAACGTCGGCACCTGCGCCGACTCCCGCAAGTTCCCCACGCTATCCATCACCTCGAACACCGCCACCCCCGCGCCATTCAAGAGCGGCACCTCCGCCAACTGGTCGAACTCCGTCGTCCCCACGCCGCCGGCCGGTGTAAACAACGGTACACCCCCCGCCCCGGCCGCATCCGGATTCTGCACCCGCGCCAGCAGCAACTGCCCCGTACCCCCCGAAAAATACCGCCCCCCGCTCACCGGCAACCCCAAATCCCCCGCCGAAGTCGGTGTCGCCCCGCTCGATCCCACGACGACCGCCGGCGTAAACACCCGCGCCCCCGCCGGAAACCCCGCATACCGGATCACCAACCGCGTCCCCACGTCCGTCTGCGGACCCCGCCGCTGGAACGCATCGGAAAAACCCTCCGTCAAACGAACGGAAGCAAACCGCACCCCCCGCCGAATGAATTCAGGAAACGAAACCGTCGCCGGCAACGGCGACTGCGTGCAAACAAACGTCGTCGCATACGTCGCCAACAACCCCCGCTGCGTAATCCCCACCGTAAACGGCGCCGCATCCGTCCGGATCTGCCCCGCCGTCACCGACGCCAGCGCCACACGCACCGGCTGCTCCGGCGTATTCGGCGGCGCAATCCGCAAATTCGTAATCCGAAGCGCCGCCGTCCCCGTCGCCGACAACACAAACTGCACACTCGCAAACGTCAACTGGTTCGCCGCTGTCGCCGTCGCCGGGGTGTTCACAATCGTCTCCCCGCCCCCATTGTTCGCCGTCATCACGATATCCAACGCCCCGTTCGCCAGCAGCTTATTCGTAATCGGCCCATTAAACGAAATCAGCGTCAACTCGCCCCGAATCGTCGCCCCCGGCGCCCCGCCCGAGCAGTTCAGCACCATATCGCCCACCCGCTCGCTCAGCCCCTCAATCCGCACAATCGTCGGCACCGCCGTCGCCTGGCAGTTCACCCCCGTCGCTGGCTGGCCCCACGCCACGCCAACCATCAAACCCAGCAAACCCAAAAGCTGCAAACGCATTCGAAACTCCACCGGCAGGATACTATAGAGAGAGACGGGCTTCTGCCCCCGTTTCGGTAAATTTCTATGACGATTACAAGTGGTGTCGGTATTGCCGAAGAGATCCTGGCGCTGAAGCGTCAACGCAACGCGGTCATCCTCGCCCACCACTACCAGGACACCGAAATCCAGGAACTCGCCGACGTCATCGGCGATAGCCTCGAACTCGCCCGCAAAGCCAAGGAACTCGATTGCGAAGTCATCGCCTTCTGCGGTGTCTGGTTCATGGCCGAAACCGCCAAAGCGCTCAACCCCACCCGCACCGTCGTCGTCCCGGACCGCCACGCCGGCTGCTCCCTCGTCGATAGCTGCCCCGTCGAAATGGTCCGCGCCTTCAAGCAGAAGTACCCCGATCACGTCGCCGTCAGCTACATCAACACCTCCATCGAGGTGAAAGCCGAAAGCGACATCATCTGCACCTCGTCCAACGCCGTCAAAATCGTCAACTCCATCCCCGCCGAAAAGCCCATCCTCTTCCTCCCCGACATCAACCTCGGCAACTACGTCAAGGAACAGACCGGCCGCGAAAACATGCGCATCTGGCAGGGCGCCTGCATCGTCCACACCACCTTCGCCGCCCGCAAGGTCATGGAAGCCCGCGCCGCCCACCCCGAAGCCATGGTCGTCGCCCACCCCGAGTGCCCCGCCAACGTCCTCAGCCAGGCGGAATTCATCGGCTCCACCTCCGCCCTCATCAAGTTCTGCATCGAAAGCGAGCGCCAGTCCTTCATCGTCATGACCGAGAGCGGCGTCCGCCACTCCCTCGTCAAGTACGCCCCCCACAAGCAGTTCTATTTCGTCACCAACGAAAACTGCAACTGCAGCGAATGCCCCTACATGAAGATGAATTCGCTTGAAAAGCTCCGCGACTGCCTCGAATCCCTCTCCCCCCGCGTCGAGCTCAACCCCCATCTCATGGAGGCCGCCCGCCAGCCCATTGAACGTATGCTCGCCGTGAAGTAAATGGCCGAAGCACCCCTCATCGACGGTTTCGACCGCCTCCACGACAACCTCCGCATCAGCGTCACGGACCGCTGCAACATCCGCTGCTTCTACTGCATGCCCGAAGACGGCGTGAAGTTCATGCCGCGCGAAGAGATCCTCTCGTTCGAAGAAATCGCCCGCTTCGCCCGTGTGGCCGTATCGTTAGGCGTCCGCAAGCTCCGCATCACCGGCGGCGAACCCCTCGTCCGCAAGAACCTCCCGGTGCTTATCGAAAAACTCGTCGCCATCCCCGGCGTCGAGGACATCGCCCTCACCACCAACGCCGTTCTCCTCGAAGACCAGGCCGAAGACCTCTACCGCGCCGGCCTCCGCCGCCTCAACGTCCATCTCGATACGCTCGATCGCGCCCGCTTCGAACACATCACGCGCCGCGACGACCTCCCCAAAGTCCTCGCCGGCCTCGACAAAGCCCAGTCCCTCGGCTTCGGCCCCATCAAGATCAACGCCGTCGCCGTCAAAAACCTCGTCGAACCCGACATCGTCCCCCTCGCCCAATTCGGCCGCGCCCGCGGCATCGAGATCCGCTACATCGAGTTCATGCCCCTCGACGCCCAAGGCCTCTGGGACAAAGTCAAGGTCCTCCTCCAGGACGACATGCTCCGCCTTCTCTCGGAAGGCATCGGCCCCCTCGAAGAGATCCCCGATCGCGACCCCCGCGCCCCCGCCAGCGAGTTCCGCTTCACGGACGGCCTCGGCCGCGTCGGCTTCATCAGTTCCGTCAGCCACCCCTTCTGCCTGAACTGCAATCGCATCCGGCTCACCTCCGACGGCAAGCTCCGCTACTGCCTCTTCGCCATCGAAGAGACCGACGTCAAGGGCCTCCTCCGCGGCCAAGCCTCGGACGACGAAATCCGCGCCACCATCCGCCGGACAGTGGCGCAGAAGTGGCTCGGCCACGAGATCAACACCCAAAAATTTGTGGCGCCCCCGCGGCCGATGTATTCGATCGGCGGCTAGCTTACTTCGCCCCCCTTTCCCCGGCAGTCGGTACGCCCTCTGCACTGTCCGAAGGGCGGCCCGCCAACTGGTCCGTCTCCACTCAGTGCGCCGCGATGAACGCCTCGTCTCGGCCACGTTGTACGTAGGGCGACGCACCGACCGGCCCGCCCTGCGGCGGCGTGGAAGCCGATCGTCGGCTCGCTCTCTCCAAGTCGGCGCGCCAAGCCAGTGCGCCGTGATGAACGCCTCGTCTCGGCCACGTCCTGCGCGCTGTCCCGAAAGCGACACACCGACTGGCCCGCCCCGCGGTCCGCGGAAGTCGATCATCAGCAGGCTTACGGCCAGTCCGAAGCGCGCCGCCTTCACCGGAGGTCCCCACACCAATCCAATGCGATGCAAGCAACGGAAAGGCCCGCCCCGCAGTCGCGCCAAAATAGATCGGCCGCGAGAGCCACACAACCCTCTGTGACACCCCGCGGCCAACCCACTCTCTCGGCGGCGAGCCTACTTAAGGCCCAGAATCCGCCGGTTCCGCTTCGAATCGCTCGATGCCCCCGCGAAGTCGTCAAACGCCTTCTTCGGCACATCAATCAGGTGCGACGCAATAAACGGCGCCCCCTCCGCCGCGCCCTGCGCGCTGTCCTTAAAGCAGCACTCCCACTCCAAAACAGCCCAGCTCGAATACCCCGCCGCCGTCAGCCGCGAAAACACCTGCTTGAAGTCCACCTGCCCATCGCCCAAGCTCCGGAACCGCCCCGGCCGCTCCTGCCAGTTCGCGTAGCCGCCATACACCCCGGCCTTAGCCGTCGGGCGGAACTCCGCGTCTTTCACATGGAACGCTTTGATGCGGCTCGCATACACATCAATGAATCCCACATAGTCCATGCACTGCAGCACGAAGTGCGAAGGATCGTAGTTGATGTTCACCCGCGGATGGTTCCCGGTGGCCTCGAGGAACCGCTCAAAGGTGAGCCCGTCGAAAACATCCTCGCCCGGATGCAGCTCATACGCGAAGTCCACCCCATGCTGATCCGCGAAATCCAGAATCGGCTTCCACCGCTTCGCCAGCTCCTTAAAGCCCTCTTCCACGAGTCCCGCCGGCCGCTGCGGCCACGGATAAATCGTCGGCCAAAGCAGCGCGCCCGTAAACGACGGCGTCACCTTCAGCCCCAAGTTCGCCGAAGCCTTAATCACCAGCTTCAACTGCTTCACGGCCCATTCGCTCCGTGCCTTCGGGTTACCCTGCACATCGGGCGCCGCGAAAACATCAAAAAGCTCGTCGTAAGCCGGATGGCTCGCCACTAACTGGCCCTGCAGATGCGAAGCCAGTTCCGTAATCTCCAAGCCATTCGTCTGGCCCTTGAGATCATCGCAGTAAGTCTTCGACTCGGCGGCCTTCTTCAGGTTCATAATGCGGCTATCCCACGAAGGGAGCTGCACGCCGAGATAACCAAGCGATTTCGCCCATTCCGTAATAGCGGGAAGGGAATTGAAAGGAGCCTCGTCGCCCATGAATTGCGCGAGGAACAGTGCGGGACCTTTAATCTGTGACATACCCTGTCAGCGTACGCCAAAACGCAACCTCCTGCACGGCCACGGTCCATGTCCGAAAACGGCATGCACCCGTCCCCCATATCTCGTACCGTGGAGAAAGTGAGTCTCGATCCGCATCTCTGCCAACAAGCCCGTCGCGCCAAAGACGCCCGTTTCGACGGTAAATTCTTCGTCGCCGTGCGCACCACGCGGATCTACTGCCGTCCCGTCTGCCCCGCCCCCGCCCCCAAGGAAGAGAACGTCGGCTACTATCCCACCGCCTCCGCCGCCGAAGCCGCCGGCTTCCGCCCCTGTCTCCGCTGCCGCCCGGAAACCGCCCCCGGCACCGGCCTCTGGCTCGGCACCTCCCCCACGGTCGCCCGCGGCCTCCGCCTCATCGAAGAAGGCGCCCTCGATTCCGGCGACGTCGAACAGCTCGCCGCCCGCCTCGGCGTCACCGGCCGCCACCTCCGCCGCCTCTTCCTCGAACACGCCGGCGCCACCCCCGTCCGCGTCGCCCAAACCCAGCGCCTCCAATTCGCCAAGCGCCTGCTCGATGAAACCGCCCTCCCCCTCACCGAAATCGCCTACGCCAGCGGCTTCGGCAGCCTCCGCCGCTTCCACGCCGTCGTCCAGTCCACCTACGGCCGCTCCCCCGGCCAGCTCCGCCAGCTCCGCGCCCCCTCCTCCGCCCTCCGCCTCCCCGTCCGCGAGCCCTACGATTGGCCCAGCCTCCTCGCCTTCCTCCGCGCCCGCGCCATTCCCGGCCTCGAAGCCGTCGACGACGCCCAATACACCCGCTTCTGGCAAGGCGCCACGATCAAAGTCCGTTACGCCGCCCCCCACCTCCTCCTCACCGTCGAAGGCGCCGCCCCCCGCCAATGGCTCGAAATCGTCCGCCGCACCCGCCGCCTCTTCGACGCCGCCGCCGACCCCGCCGTCATCAACGAAACCCTCGCCGCCGACCCCCTCCTCGCCCCTCTCGTCACCGCCCGCCCCGGCCTCCGCGTCCCCGGCGCCTGGGACCCCTTTGAAATCGGCATCCGCGCCATCCTCGGCCAGCAGATCTCCGTCGCCGGCGCCCGCACCCTCGCCGGCCGCCTGTTGGCTTCGTTTCGTCAAATGCCTACTCCGGAACAACTCGCCGACGCCGACCTTTCGACGATCGGCCTAACCACCGCCCGCCAGGAAACCCTCCGCGCCTACGCCCGCGCCGTCCTCGACGGCAACGAACGCCTCGAAAACGTCCGCGGCATCGGCCCCTGGACCCGCGACTACTACGCCATGCGCGCCCTCGCCGACCCCGACGCCTTCCCCGCCGGCGACCTCGTCCTGCGCAAAGCCGCCCACTGCAGCGAAAAAGAACTCACCCAACGCGCCGAAGCCTGGCGCCCCTGGCGCGCCTACGCCGCCTTACACCTCTGGAGATCCCAATCATGACCCTCTGGCAACCCCTCCCCACCCCCATCGGCGAACTCACTCTCATCGGTGACGGCACCGCCCTCTCAGAAATCCTCTTCGCCAGTTCGCCCCGCCGCGAACTCATCCGCCACTCGCTCCCGCCCGGCGAACTCCCCCAAGCCGCCGAAGAGCTCCAAGCCTACTTCGCCGGCGCCCGCCAACACTTCACCGTCCCGCTCCAACCCCAAGGCACCCCCTTCCAAACGCAAGTCTGGGCCCTCCTCCGCGAAATCCCCTACGCCGAAACCACCACCTACGGCGCCCTCGCCGCCCGCCTCGGCAACCCCAACGCCTCCCGCGCCGTCGGCCTCGCCAATGGCGCGAACCCTCTCCCCATCATCGTCCCCTGCCACCGCGTCATCGGCTCCAACGGCCAGTTAACCGGCTACGCCGGCGGCCTCACCACAAAATCCTGGCTCCTCGATTGGGAAAGGCACTGCAAGTTGTTCGGCGCTGACAGAGAATAGTATCCATGGCAATTGCACTCGAAGAGTTAGAAGTTGGCCTGATGTTCTGGGGCGATACCGAACCGCTGAAGATGATCCGCGCCGTCAAGTCGCTCGGCATCCGCTGCGGCCACCTCGGCTTCACTGGCGCCGTCCCCCTCGCCGGCCTCGGCGCCGTCTATAAACAGGCCCTCGCCGACGAAGGCTTCGTCGTCACCGCCGTTTTCGCCGCCTACGATGGCGAAAGCTACGCCGACGCCCCCACCGTCGAAAAGACCGTCGGCTTCATCCCCGCCGCCACCCGCGCCGAGCGCGAAGCCCGCACCTACGAAGTCATCGACGAAACCGCCGCCATGGGCGTCCCCATCTTCGCCTGCCACGTCGGCTTCGTCCCCGAAGACCACGCCCACCCGGACTACGCCCCCGTCCGCGACCTCGTCCGCCGCATCTGCGACCACGCCGCCAAGTACGGCATCAGCTTCGCCCTCGAAACCGGCCAGGAACCCGCCGCCTCCCTCCTCCACTTCCTCGAAGACGTCGACCGGCCCAACCTCAAGCTCAACTTCGATCCCGCCAACCTCATCCTCTACGGCACCTCGGAGCCCATCGCTGCCCTCGAACTCGTCGGCAAGCATGTCGTCTCCGTCCACGCCAAGGACGGCAACTGGCCCGACCCCGCCAAACCCGGCACCCTCGGCACCGAAATGCCGCTCGGCAGCGGCTCGGTCGGCATGGCCAACTTCGTCAACACGCTCAAGAAGGTCGGCTACACCGGCCCCCTGACCATCGAACGCGAAGTCTCCCTCGACCAGGACATGGACGATCGCCATCAGGCCAAGCTCGCCCACGTCGACGACATCAAAGCCGCCATCGAACTGCTCCGCAGCCTCCGCTAAGGTCCCATGCCGGAAAAACAGGTTCCGGTAGCCCGTTGGGAAGGTGGCCGCGCCCATGCGGCCACCGACTCGCTCGGCGCCGAAGAACCCGTCGAAATCCGCGTCGAATACTCCTTCAAGGCCCGCCGCGAGATCACCACCCTCGGCCTCACCCTCGCCACCCCCGGCGACGAAGCCGACCTCGCCTGCGGCCTCCTCCACGCCGAAGGCTGGCTCTCGAGCGCCGCTGAAATCGCCGCCATCCACGTCCAACCCGGCGCCGTCCTCGTCTCCCTCTGCGAAGGCGTCGAACCCGCCACCGCCTCCAGCCGCCACCTCGTCCGGACCTCCGCCTGCGGCCTCTGCGGCCGCGAAGAACTCCCGGAACTCGCCGCCCCCGCCGAACCCGCCGCCGCCACCCTGCCCATCGGCCTGCTCTACGAACTCCCCGCCCGCCTCGCCGCCGCGCAGCCCGCGTTTCAACGCACCGGTGCGCTCCACGCCGCCGCGCTCTTCAATCTCCAGGGCGAACTCCTCGCCCTCCGCGAGGACATCGGGCGCCACAATGCGCTCGATAAACTGATCGGCCATCGCCTCCGCGCCGGTCAGTTGCCGCTCACCGGCCACTTGATCCTTCTCAGTGGCCGGGCCGGCTACGAACTACTGCAAAAGTGCGCCGCCGCGAGTACTACCTTCGTCGCATCCATAGGAGCTCCATCAACTATGGCGGTCGATCTCGCTAGGCGGCAGAACATCACCCTCATTGGCTTCCTGCGCAAAGAGCGATGCAATGTCTATACCCATCCCCAGCGGATCGTGCAAAACTTTCCCGGGGAGTGAACCGATTTGGGAAGAAAATTCCCGCTTTCTATCCCAAATCCGCATTCGCGGGCTACATCGCTCTTACCTGCAAGTTGAGGGCCAAAACTAGTTGGTGATATCGAAGGTCGTGCTCTCTTCGCGGATCGGCAGGTACAGCTTGTACCAGGCCTTCTGCGCCTCGCTGTCGGCGTAGGCCGCCAGAGCCTTCTCATCCTTGAATTCCATCACAAACGCATGCGACTTGCCGCCCTGCACCTTGATGGAGCGGGTCCACACGTTGGTGATGCCGGGGTACTTGTCCTGCAGCGCGTGCACGCCGTCCAGCGCCGCCTTGATCTGCGCGGGCGTCGTCCCCGCCTTCCACTTCACCGTGACCACGTGGATCACCGACTTCGGCGTCTGCTGGCTGTAGCCCGTCGACGCACCCACGGTCAGCATCACGGCCGCCATGGCGATCATCAGAAATTGCTTCATAGGTTCGCTTCTCCTCGTTTTACTGCATTCCGTCCGGCCAACAACCCCGACCAGTGCTCACAGATCAGAATCGAGTTCGCCGGGTTCTGGGGGTGATATTTGATCAGCGCGTTGCCAATCAGTAGATGCGGGGCCGCCGGCAGATGTTCCGCCAGCTTCCCGATATCTTGGGACGTCGAATATTGGACGCCCGCAATCTCGTAACAGTAGTGCAGAGTTTGCTCGTCGGCCTGCTGCACCGTCGCTTCGCCCATCCGGCCCACCACATGCAGCTTAATCCGCCGCCGCCGTTCGAGCTCGTCCAGATTCCGCCGCGCCCGAATCACTCCGGCCAGCATCCAAGCCCCCGCGCCAAACACGGCCACGCCCACCGCGGCGGGCACAAGCCAGAAGGTCTGCGCCATCCGCGGCAGTAGGGCGAGCAACATCAGCAACTACGATTTCGCCAAAGACTTGGCGTGGTCCTTCAGAAACTGCTCCAACCCCTTGTCCGTCAGCGGGTGGTTGAACAGCATGTCCAGCGTCTTGAACGGCATCGTCGCCACGTCAGCCCCGGCCAACGCCGCGTCCACCACGTGGATCGGCGTCCGGATGCTGGCCGCCAGCACCTGCGTCTTGTAGTCGTAGTTCGAATAGATCGCCGTGATCTGCTCGATCAGCTCCATGCCCACATGGCCAATGTCGTCCAGCCGGCCCACGAACGGGCTCACCAGGTACGCGCCGGCCTTCGCCGCCAGCAGCGCCTGCGGCGCCGAGAAGCACAACGTCACGTTCGTGCGAATGCCTTCGCTCGAAAGCGCCTTGCAAGCCTTGATGCCTTCGCGGATCAACGGAAGCTTCACCACAATGTTCTTGTGGATCTTCGCCAGCTTCTTGCCCTCTTCAATCATCGCGGCGGCTTCGATAGCAACGACCTCAGCCGAAATGTCCCCGTCGATGATGTCGCAGATCGCCTTGACCTGCTCTTCAATCGGTTTGCCTTCCTTCGCAATCAGCGAAGGGTTAGTTGTAACGCCGTCCACGATGCCCCAGTCGGCACCCTTTCTAATCTCGTCCAGGTTGGCGGTATCCAGAAAAATTTTCATGGTGAGTTCTTATGATTCGGAGGTAATTGGGTTTTCGAGAGCGCCCACGCCATCGATAACGACGCGAACCGAGGAGCCCGGTTGCATGGGGCCTACGCCAGGGGGGGTACCGGTCGCGATCAGATCGCCCGGCTCAAGTGTCATAAATTGACTGACATAAGCGAGTATATCACCCAGGTCAAAAATCATATCCGTCACCGGCGCATCCTGCACCAGCTTCCCGTCCAGATAACCCTGCACCCGCAGCGTGCTCAGCGCCACCTCATCCGCCGGCACCGCCCACTGCCCCACCGGGCAAAACGTGTCAAATCCCTTGCCCCGCGTCCACTGCCCGTCTTTCTTCTGCAGGTCCCGCGCCGTCACGTCGTTCACGCACGTGTAGCCCCAAACGTAATCCGCCCAGTCCTGCTTCCGCATGTTCCGCGCCCGCCGCCCGATAATCACCCCCAGCTCCGCCTCGTAGCTCACCAGACTCGACAACGCCGGATACAGAATCGTATCCCCGTGCCCAATCAGCGAACTCGGCGGCTTCATGAAGATCAGCGGCTCGGTCGGCACCGCGTTGCCCAGCTCCTTGGCATGGTCGGCATAGTTCCGCCCCACGCACACGATCTTCGAAGGCGACACCGGCGGCAGAATCCGCACCGTGTCCACTCCGTGAGTCGTCCCCGGCTGAAACTCAAACAGCGACGGCGTCTCCTGAATCATCTCGCCCTGCAAAATCCCGTAGCGAACCCCGGGATGGCTATCCGTAGCGGTGGGCGGTATTCCCTTATCCAGACTAAAGCGAACAAACTTGGTCACGGCGTTGTGATCTCCACTGGTTGCGATTTCGGACTCTCGTTGCCGTACGTATCCACGGCGGAAACGGCGTAGCTGTACTTCTTTCCACTCTCCGCCGTACGGTCAGTATACGCGGGCACCTCCACGGCGTCCGCCAGCAACTGTCCATCGCGGAACACCCGGTAATGCTTCAAATCCGCCTCCGTGCTGCGCTCCCACGAAAGCTCGTTCGCGTTCGTGCTCGCAATCACGTTCAGGCCCGCGGGCTGCGCCGGTGCAAACGTATCGGCATACGCCGCCGCCACCTCCGCCGTCTTCTCGCTCACCGCCACCCCCGTCCCCGCCTTCACGGAAGCCTGCACCCGGTACCGGTAGCTCTTGCCCACTTCCACCGCCGCATCCAAATACTCCGGCTTCACCACGGAAGCCACCTGCGCCTCATCCCGGAACACGAGCCAGCTCCCTGCCGTCCCCTTCCAGCGCAGCGCCATCCCCTCCCGCACCGGCCGCGCCCCGAACTCCGCCGGCGTCGCCACCGGCGCCACCACCCGCCGCACCACCTGGTTCGAAGGCGCCGAATACCGGCCCTTCGCGTTCTGCAGCCGTACCTGAAACGCAATCTCCTGGCCCACCCAGGCCGCCGCCACCGGCGCCTCCGCCTCCACCACGCCCGGCGCCCGCGCCGCCACCGCGATCGGCGTCTCCCCGGCCCGCAGGTCCACCGTCACGTCCTTCACCGGCAACTGCTCCGTCGTCAAATCCGGAATCGTAAACCGCAGTTGGATCTTCCCGCCCACCTGCTCCGCCTGCAAATCCCGCACGGGCATCGGAATGTTCAGCGCCGGCGGCTGCGGGTCCCCAATGTACCCGCAACCCGTCAGACCCAAGCACAGCAGAACGATCGCCGGCCCCCGCATCACAAAATATACCGGCTCAGATCCTGGTCTTTGATGATATCCGCCAACTGCTTCTTCACATACTCGGCGTCGATCTTCACGGTCTTCTTCTTCAGGTCCGGCCCCTCGAAGCTGATCTCTTCAAGGACTTTCTCCAGGATCGTATGCAGCCGCCGCGCTCCAATGTTCTCCGCCTGCGCGTTCACCTGCGCCGCACACCGCGCCAGCTCCACCAACGCATCGTCCGTAAAGCTCAGCTTGATCCCTTCCGTATCGAGCAGCGCCTGGCTCTGCTTAATCAGCGCGTTTTTCGGCTCCTTCAGAATCCGAATGAAATCGGCCTCCGTCAGCGACTTCAGCTCCACCCGGATCGGGAACCGCCCCTGCAACTCGGGAATCAGATCACTCGGCTTCGAGACATGAAACGCCCCGGCGGCAATAAACAGAATGTGGTCCGTCCGCACAAACCCGTACCGCGTATTCACCGTCGTGCCTTCCACAATCGGCAGAATATCCCGCTGCACGCCCTCCCGGCTCACGTCCGGCCCCTGGCCGCCCTCGCGCCCGGCGATCTTATCGATCTCGTCCAGGAAGATCATGCCGTTCCGTTCCACCCGTTCAATCGCCACGCGCTGCACCTGGTCCATGTCGATGAGCTTCTGCTCCTCTTCGTCCACCAGATAATCGAACGCCTCGCTCACGCGCATCTTCCGCTTCTTCGTCCGGCTGCCGAACAGCGCGGGCAAAAACTCTTTCAGGCTGACGTCCATCTCGTCCGGCCCGGGCCCGCCGCCGAACTCAATCATCGGCCCCCGGTCCTTGACGTCGATCTCCACCTGCTTATCGTCCAGCTTCCCGGCCCGGAACTTGTCCCGCAGCTTCTCCCGCGTCCGCTCCGCCGTTTCGGTCGCGTTCTCGGGCGTCGCCGGCATCAGCAGTTCGAGCAGCCGGTCTTCGGCATGGCGCTCGGCCCGGTCGGCCACCTCGTCCAGCCGCTCTTCCCGCACCATGTCGATAGCGATCTCCACCAGGTCGCGGATCATCGACTCCACGTCCCGGCCGACATAGCCCACTTCGGTGAACTTGCTCGCTTCCACTTTCAGAAACGGCGAATTCGCGAGCTTCGCCAACCGCCGCGCGATCTCCGTCTTGCCCACACCCGTCGACCCGATCATCAAAATATTCTTCGGCATGACGTCGTCCGCCATGTCCGGATCCAGCTTCTGCCGCCGCACCCGGTTCCGCAGCGCGATGGCCACGGCCTTCTTGGCATCGGCCTGGCCAATCACGTATTTGTCGAGTTCCCGCACGATTTCGCGCGGGGTCAGCTCATCGAGCAGCGGCGTCTCCGCATCGCCATGCGAGCCCTGTTGCGGGAGATAGATCACCATTAGCCCAACTCCTCAAACACGAACGAGTGGTTCGTGTAAATGCAGGTATCGCCGGCGATCTTCATCGCCTTCTCGACAATCGACCGCGCCGAAAGGTCCGTATTCTCGAGCAGCGCCAGCGCCGAACAGCGCGCAAACGGCCCGCCGGAGCCGATCGCCATCACGTCATCGTCCGGCTCGATCACGTCGCCGTTCCCGCCCAGCAGGTAGATCTTCTCGTTATCCGCCACCAGCAGCAGCGCTTCCAGATGGCGCAGCACCTTATCGGTCCGCCAATCCTTGGCCAGCTCCACCACGGCCCGGTCCAGTTTGCCGTTATGCTGTTCGAGCTTCGTCTCAAACCGCGCAAACAGCGAAAAGGCATCCGCCGTCGAGCCCGCGAACCCGGCCATGATCTTGCCGTTATACAGCTTCCGCAGCTTCTTGGCGTTGCCCTTGAGCACTTCCGAGCCCATGGTTACCTGACCATCGGCCGCCATGACGACCTTTCCTCCCCGGCGAACCGCCAGGACCGTCGTCGATCGAATCCGTTGAGACATGAATCTAAACTCTTATTCTACCGTGCCGCGCCGAACCACGCCGTGCCGCCCCGCCCCCCTACCGGCACAAGCGCAAATAAGAGTTCACCGGCGCACCCGCCCCGCCTCCATCGGCCCGGACCGAAACAGCTCCAGCCCCTCTCTCGATCCCGCCCCGTACCGCGCAATCCCACGCCACCGCCCGCCGCCTCCCCCGTCTCGGAACGCCCCGCGCCCCTACCGGCACAAACGCAGCCACGAGTTCACCGGCTCGCCCATCTCCGAGTAATCGCTCCGATAGTGCCCGGCTCCGTCCCGCATACTCCCCCAGCCTTCCCACGCCATCGCCCGCCGCCGCGCCGCTCCTCCCCCCGTCCCAGAACGCCCCGCCCCCCTACCGGACGAAACGCAGCAACGAGTTCACCGGCTCGCCCTTCTCCGAGTAATCGCTCCGATAGTGCCCGCCCCGTCCCGCGCATCCCAAGCCATCGCCCGCCGCCGCGCCGCGCCGCCCCGTCCCACAACGCCCCGCCCCCCTACCGGGCCAAACGCAGCAACGAGTTCACCGGCTCGCCCATCTCCGAGTAATCGCTCCGATAGTGCCCGGCTCCGTCCCAGATAATCCCCCAGCCATCCCACGCCATCGCCCGCCGCCGCCCCGCGCCCCTACCGGCACAAACGCAGCAACGAATCCACCGGCTCTCCGTCCGCGCCAGCGCCACCTGCTGCAAGCTCCGCAACGCAAAATCCAACCGCCCCCGTCCCAGAACGCCCCCCTACCGGGCCAAACGCAGCAACGAATCCACCGGCTCACCCTTCTCCGGGTAATCGCTCCGATAATGCCCACCCCGGCTCTCCTTCCGCCCCAACGCCGCCTCCGCAATCAACAGCGCCACCTGATGCAAGCTCCGCAACTCAAAATCCAACCGCTGCGGCTGCCGCTTCGTCTCCATCGGCACCGACCGGAACAGCTCGAGCGCCTTCGTCAACCCCGCCCCATCCCGCGTAATCCCGCAATACTCCCACGTAATCGCCCGCAAATGCGCCTCGCTGATCGCCGGGAAGATCTCCGGCAGCGGCGCCTCCCCCTCGGCCTTCACTCCCTCCAACCCCTTCATCGCCTCCGCCGCCCGCGCCCCAAACACCACGCCCTCAAGCAGCGAATTGCTCGCCAACCGGTTCGCCCCGTGTACCCCCGTACACGCCACCTCGCCCGCCGCAAACAGCCGCGGCACCGTCGTCTGCCCGTTCAAATCCGTCTGCACCCCGCCCATCGCATAGTGCGCCGCCGGATGCACCGGCGCCGGCGCCTTCCGCAAATCCAGCTTGTAGTGCAGGCAAGTCTCAAAAATCCGCGGAAAATGCGCCTCCATCGCCCCCGGCGGAAAGTGCGTCATGTCCAAAAACATATGCGGCGCCCCCGTCCGCGCCATCTCCCGCACAATCGCCCGGCTCACCACATCCCGCGACGCCAACTCATCCTGAAACCGCTCCCCCGCCGCGTTCCGCAGGTAAGCCCCTTCCCCGCGCAACGCCTCGGAAAGCAAAAACCGCGGCGCCCCGTCCAAATGCAGCGCCGTCGGGTGAAACTGCACGAACTCAATGTCTTCAATCACCGCCCCGGCCCGGTAGCTCATCGCGACGCCATCGCCCGTCGCCACGTCCGGATTCGTGGTCTCCTTATACACCCGCCCCAACCCGCCCGTCGCCAACAACACCGCCCGCGCGTAGATCGGAATCTGCTGCTGATGCCGCGCGTCAAACGCCATCGCCCCGCGCACTTCCCCGTTCTGCAGCAACAAATCCGTCACCGCCGCAAAGCTCAGGAACCGCACGTTCGCGAGCGACGCCGCCTTCCGGTACAAGGTCCGCGAAATCTCCCGGCCCGTCGAGTCCCCGTGCGCATGCAGAATCCGGTTCCGCGAATGCGCCCCCTCCCGGCCAAACACTAGCTCCCCGTCTTCCCGGTCGAACTCCGCGCCCCACCCGAGCAGCTCCTCAATCACCCGCGGCCCTTCGGCCACCAGCGTCCGCACCGCCTCCACATCGCAAAGCCCGTCGCCCGCCAGCAGCGTATCCTGCTCGTGCAGCGAAACCCGGTCGTCATCGCTCAACGCCGCCGCAATCCCGCCCTGCGCGTATTCGCTGGCCGACTCGTGCAGCGTGTCTTTCGCCAGCACCAGCACCTGGCCGGCGGAGGCCAAAGTAATCGCCGCGCGCAATCCCGCAACGCCGGCGCCAATCACGAGGAAGTCCGTAGTGATCTTCAAACCCTATGGTACAAGAAAATCAGTGCCTTCCCACGTCGTCACCACTGCTACCGAAACCTACACCTGCACCGTCCAGAACGGCATCAGCGCCCAAATCCGCGACTTCCTCCCCGCCAAAGCCGGCAAAGTTTTCGTCGTCACCACCCCCGACGTCCACCAGCTCTACGCCTCCCACCTCGCCGGTTTCGAAGTGCTCCACTACCCCGGCGGCGAACCCAACAAGCGCCTCAGCGTCGTCGAAACCCTCGCCGACCAGATGCTCGCCCGCGGCGCCGACCGCTCCAGCGTCGTCGTCGCCTTCGGCGGTGGCATCTGCGGCGACGTCGGCGGCTTCCTCGCGGCCATCTTCATGCGCGGCGTCCCCGTCATCCAGGTCCCCACCACCCTCCTCGCCCAGGTCGACGCCGCCGTCGGCGGCAAAACCGGCGTCAACCTCGCCGGAGGCAAAAACCTCCTCGGCTCCTTCCACCAGCCCCACGCGGTCTTAATCGACCCCGCCGTCCTCCGCTCCCTCCCCGAACGCGAATACCGCGCCGGCCTGTTCGAAGTCATCAAACACGGCATCATCGCCAGCCCCGAACTCTTCGCCATCCTCGCCGAACGCTCCGCCGACGTCCTCGCCCAGCACCCGGAAGTGCTTGAAAAGATCATCGATGAAAGCGTGCGCATCAAAGCCGGTGTGGTCTCAGCGGATGAAAAGGAAGGCGGTCTCCGCCGTATCTTGAACTACGGCCATACCCTCGGCCACGCCCTCGAAGCGGAGACCAACTACTCCGTCCTCCTCCACGGCGAAGCCGTCGCCTACGGCATGCTCGCCGCCGGCCACCTCGCCGTCCGCACCGGCCATCTCGACGCCGCCACCGCCGCCGAACTCAGCCGCGTCATCCACCTCTACGGCCCCCTGCCCCCCGTCCCCGGCGTCACCGCCGAAGCCCTAGCCGGCCACATCTACAAGGACAAAAAAACCATCCAGGGCCAAACCCACTTCGTCCTCGCCACCGCCATCGGCCAAACCGAAATCGTCCGCGGCATCCCCCACGAAGCCGTCGTCGCCGCCGCCGCCGCCACCCTCGCATGAGCAAAGGCACCACCCCGCCCGGAGCCCGCACCGAGGAAGAAGCCGCCCTCTGGGTCCGCGGCATGTTCGCCGACGTCGCCCCCCGCTACGACCTCCTCAACCGCGTTCTCTCCTTCCAAATCGACCAGCTCTGGCGCGCCCATACCGTCCGCCGCGTCCAGTCCTATCTCGATAACCCCGCCGCCCGCATCCTCGACCTCTGCTGCGGCACCGGCGACCTCCTTCTCGCCCTCGAAAAGCGCCGCCGCGGCCCCGTCCTCGGCAGCGACTTCTGCCACCCCATGCTCACGGCCTCCCAAGCCAAACGCGCCCGCTCGCCGCTCTTTGAAGCCGACGCCCTCCAGCTCCCCCTCGCCGACGCCTCGCTCGACCTCATCACCTGCGCCTTCGGCTTCCGCAACTTCGCCAACTACCGCAAAGGCATCGCCGAACTCCACCGCGTCCTCCGCCCCGGCGGCGCCGCCGCCATTCTCGAATTCTCCACGCCCCCCAACGCCGCCTTCCGCGCCCTCTACAACTTCTACAGCCTCCAAATCCTCCCCCGCATCGGCGCCCTCCTCAGCGGCCGCCGCGACGCCTACACCTATCTCCCCGAATCCGTCCGCAAATTCCCCGGCGCCGAAGCCCTCGCCGCCGATTTCCGCTCCGCCGGCTTCGCCGACGTCACCTTCGATCGCCTCACCTTTGGCATCGTCGCCCTCCACATCGCACGCAAATCATGAACCCCGTCCTCGCGATTCTCAACATCTTCCTCGACCCCGCTGCCTCCGTCCGCTACCAGCGCGCCCAGGGCAAACTCGCCTGGCTCCCGCCCCTCGCCCTGGCCGCCGCCGTCTCCGTCGCCCTCGCCTACCTCCTCCGTCCCCTGATGGAAGGAGCCATGTACAACGACCTCCTCGAACAGATGGCCGAGCAAAAGGCCCGCGAATCCATGGAGATGATCCGCGGCACCCTCAGCTTCTCCCTCGTCATGACCCCCGTCATGCTCGCCGTCATGCTCGCCATCAGCGCCGCCCTCGTCCTCGGCTTCGGCACCATCATGGGCGCCCGCCTGCTCTTCCCGGAGGTCTTCACCCTCCTCGCCCACTGCTCCCTCATCCCCTTGCTCGCCCAGGTCGCCCAAGCCATCGTCGTCAAAACCCGCGGCAGCCTCAACTCGATGAAGGAGATGCAGCCCTCCTTCGGCCTCGACCTCCTGTTGAGTGACGACGCTCCCCGCCTCCTCCAGGGCCTCCTCAACTACTTCTCGTTCTTCACCCTCTGGTACATCGTCATCCTCGGCCTCGCCTTCGCCGCCCTCGCCGGCGTCAGCAAAGCCAAGGGTTTCGCCATGACCGCGCCCGTCTGGCTCCTCGGCCTCTTCTTCGCCCTAATTGGCTCCGTCGTCGGCTAGCGGGTCCGGCTTGTACTTCGGTTTGCGCTTGTCTTTCGGTTCTATCGTCTGCGTCCCCTTCACGATTCCAATCACGTTGCGGGCGACGCGCCGCACCGTTTTGCCGCTGTCGGGGGGCTTGGGTTTCTTACGGGTTGCCATATGGTTATAATAGAGGCGTAAATTCCAAAGGAGGCCATATGAGAGGATTTGGCTGGCAAGAACTATTGGTTATCCTGGCTATTGCTGCTTTGCTGTTCGGCGGGAAGAAGATTCCCGAAGTCGCAAAGGGTCTCGGCGAGGGTATCAAGAACTTCAAAAACGCTCTCAAGAGCGAAGACAAAACCCCGGAACAGGCCGAAGAAAAGAAGCAGGCGTAAGGCTTCCTCTGGTCGCCCGCACTTTGGGCGGAACGGAATCGGTAACAAAAGAACCCCCGCAGGTCTTCCTGACGGGGGTTTTCTAAGTTTTGGAATTGGGTGAAACGGAACCGGACGGATTAGCTCGCGGCCTTAACCTTCTTCGGCGGCACGATCGCGTCCTTCACCGCTTTCGCCACCCGGAACTTCACGACCTTCTTGGCCGGAATCTTGATCGTCGCGCCCGTGGCAGGGTTGCGGCCCGACCGCGCCTTGCGCTCCTGGCGCACTAGGCGGCCAAGGCCCGGAAGCACGGCCACGCCGTTCTTCTTGGTCTCCTTGATCGCGATCTCGGCATACAGCGTCAGGAATGCCTTCGCCTGCTTCTTGTTGATCCCTTCCACTCCCTCGACGAGGGCAGCGACGAGTTGGGTTTGCGTCATACGTGTAACGACAGCCATGTTGCTCCTTTTCTGATTCTCCCGGAGAATCGGAACCAGCCTAAAACGTTTCAATCATTTTCATGGTGAAATGTTCTAATCGATCCCTTTGCAGTTGCAATCATAAGGCAGTTTTCGCACCGATGTAAAGGGAAAATCGCTACAAGATGGCCAATTTCGCAGGTTTTTTATGTCCGGCGTCCGTCAAGCCCCTATTTTTCGGGCTCTTGGCGGCTCTGATGCTCTCCGGAGCCCAGCAGGATGGGCTTCCGCGCGTGCTCCTTTCTACGCCTCTGGGCGACATCGTCGTCGAAGTGAATACGCGCGCGGCGCCCGTCACGGCGGCCAACTTCCTCCGTTACGTCGATGCGGGCCACTACAACTATGGCCGGTTCCAGCGCACCGTCCGCCTGGACAACCAGCCGAAGGACTCTGTCCCGATCGAACTGGTCCAGGCCGTGGCGCGGGTGGACAAGGCGTTCCCGCCCATCCCGCTCGAACGGACGTCCGTCACGGGCCTCCACCACGTGGATGGCGCCCTCTCCATGGCCCGTGTGAAGCCCGATTCGGCCACCTCTCACTTCTTCATCTGCCTGGGCAACCAGCCCGAACTCGACTTTGGCGGCCGCAACCCGGACGGTGAAGGTTTCGCCGTCTTCGGCCGCGTCATCTCCGGCCTCGACATCGCCCGCCGCATCCAGCAATCCCCCGCCGTCGGCCAGGCCCTGAAGCCCCCCATCCCCATCACCAAAGCCCGCCGCCTGCGCTAATCCCCCGGCAGCGTAATCGTAAACACCGCCCCCCGCGGCTCCCGGTTCTCCGCCGCCACCGTCCCCCCGTTCTCCCCCACAATCGACGACACAATATGCAGGCCCAACCCCGTCCGGCTCCGGCTCCGCTTCGTCGTAAACCGCGGCTCAAAAATATGCGGCAACACCTCCGCCGATATCCCCGGCCCGTTATCCGCCACCGTAATCACCATCTGCTCCCCGTCCCGCCGCGCCCGGATCTCAATCACCGCCTCCTCCGGCTTAATCTGCGCCGCGTTCAAAAACAGGTTCACAAACACCCGCTCCCACGCCGCCGGCGAACCCGGTAGCCGCAGCCCCGGCTCAATCTCGCTATTCCACGTCACCGTCGCCGCCCGCGTCACCTGCAGAAAGTCATCCGCATGCAGAATCGCGTTATCCAACACGCCCTGCACCTCCCCCGACTCCCGCGCCGTCTCCGTCAAACTCTCCACAATCCGGCCGCCCCGCGTCACACTCCGCCGAATCGTCGCCGCCAGCCGCGCCCACTTCGGGTCCCGCCCCAACAACTCGGCAGACTCCGCCAGCGTCTCAAACACATTGTTCAAGTCGTGCGCCAGCCCGGCTACGGTCAGCTCGGTATCCCGCTCCACATCAGCCCCGAATCCGTTCCAGCGTATCGTAAAACTCAGCAAAGGAAACGCTCGCCGCCTCCGCCTCGTTCACCGTGCTCTCCCCGTCCGCAAACAGCGACGCCACCGCAAAGGCCATCGCAATCCGGTGGTCCCCAAACGAGTCCACCTCCGCCGCCCGGAACTGCTGCTTCCCCGGCACCCGCAGCCCATCGTGCGACGTCTCAATCTCAATCCCCATCCGCCGCATATTCTCGGCCACCGTCGCAATCCGGTCCGTCTCTTTCACGCGCAACTCGCCCGCGTCCCGCACCACCAGCCCCTCTTCGCTCATCGCCCCCAGCACGGCCAACACCGGAATCTCGTCAATCAACGCCGCCGTCACGCCCTTCTCAATCACCCCGCCCTGAAACTTGCTCGCCCGCACCTGCAGGTCCCCAATCAGCTCCCCGCCCGAAGACCGCACGTCCAGCACTTTAATCTGCGCTCCGCCCCCCACCAAAAAGTCGATCAGCGCCGTCCGCGAAGGGTTCACCCCCACGTCGTAGATCACCAGATTCGACTCCTTCGCCAGAATCGCCGCCACCAGAAAAAACGCCGCCCCGGACAAATCGCCCGGCACCAGCAGCTCCCGCCCCGTCAACGCCGCCCCGCTCGTAATCGAAACCGTCGTCCCCTGCGGCCGAATGTCCGCCCCGAACTCTTTCAACGCAATCTCGGAATGGTCCCGCGTCTTATGCGACTCCCGCGTCACCGTCGTCCCGTTCGCATACAGCCCCGCGAACAGCACGCAACTCTTCACCTGCGCGCTCGCCACCGGCAGCGTGTAGTCAATCGCCTGCAAGTCCGCGTTGCCCTGAATCTCAATTGGCGGATACGTCCCATCCACGGCCGCAATCTTCGCGCCCATCAGCTCCAGCGGCGTAATAATCCGCTTCATCGGCCGCCGAGCAATGGAAGAATCACCCTCCAGCCGGCTCGTAAACGGCTGCGCCGCCAGAATCCCGCTCATCATCCGGATCGTCGAACCCGAATTGCCCACGTCCAGCGTCTTCGCCGGAGCCGTGTACCCCCGCAGCCCCTTCCCATGGACCTTGATCTCGGTCCCGTCCCGCTCCACGCCAATCCCCAGCGTCTCCACGCAATTCAGCGTCGAATGCGGATCCGCCCCCGTCGAATAATTCCGCAACGTGGAGGTCCCCTCCGCCACGGATGCCAGAATCGCGTACCGATGAGAAATCGACTTATCGCCGGGGAGCCGGATGGCGCCGCTGATCGCGGACGCGGGTTGAATCTTTACCTGCATGCAAAACCTCTATTGTAGAGGGTTTCGCCTGCTTAAGCGCCGATTGCGTACGTAGCCGGACCCGGAATCACCAACGGCCGCGGCGCGCGCAAACGCGCAAACCGGTAGCCGACGCCGAAGATCGTCTGGATGTACTCTTCACCGTAAATCCCCAACTTCCGCCGCAATCGCCGCACATGCACATCCAACGTCCGCGTCCGCGTCCCGCTCCGGTAGCCCCACACCGTCTCAAGCAGCACCTCCCGCGGAATCGTTTCGCCCTCGTTCTGCGACAGCATCGCCAGCAGCTCAAACTCCTTCCGCGTCAGCGTCAGCTTGACGTCATCGAACCGGACCGCCGACCAATCAATCGAAAGATGTTCGTCGTGAAAAATTTGCATCAAAGACCCCCAAGCAGGCTAGTCGTGATAGTAAGGGCAAACCCCCCCGCCGGTCGTCTCCAGGTTGTAAAAATCTTGTAAAAGCCGTCAGGCCCGGTCCAAAAACGCGTACGCCTGCTGCCGCACTTCCGGCGGAAAATCGTGCCCGCAGTCCGGGTACGCCGTCTCCAGCCTCCCCCGCCCGAACCGCCCGCTCACCGCCCGCACGCAATCCCGCACCCCGCTGTTATCGAAGTTATCGTCGCCCAGCGGCGCGCTGATAAACACCGCCCGCCCCGCCATCATCCGCAGCAGGTCCGGAAAGTCCCACGGCAGCTTCGCCGGATCGTTCTGATACCGCTCCCGCACCCGCGGCATGTACCGGTCCTGGTCCCAGCCCTTCAAATTCCCGCCCTTATACTTCGCCATCGCCGTAAACCCGCAACTGGTCACCGCCGCCCGGATCCGCTTATCCCACGCCGTCACAAACAGCGTATTGTGCCCCCCCAGCGAATGCCCAATCGCCACCACCGTCTTCGCCCCCCGCCCCACCAGCAAGTCCACCCCCCGCCGGTGATTGATGATCCCCTTCATCGTCCCCGATGCCACCCCCACCCCGAAAACGTCCTTCGGAAAATCCGTCACATCGTCCCCAAACGACGGATAATCCGGCACGAGACACAAATACCCCCGCTGCGCCAGCTCATGCGCGTAATGCAGATTCGGCTTCCCGCCCAACCCCGCCGGCTCGTCCTTGCCGATCTTCGTCGTCTGGTGCAGACACAGCGCCGCCCGCCCGCTCCACGTGTCCGCGTCAGCACCCACGCCGTCACCGGATTCCCCGGCTTCGCCCCATAACGGATCTTCTGCCGCCGGTACCCCGCCCCCGCCTGCGCCGCCCCCAGCTCCTCAACGGCAATCGGGGTTCGATCGCGCGGCGGGAGTCTTCCCGCCACCGCTTCGAACCCCGATTCCTTTGCTACTGCCGGCAGAGCCAGCAGCCATCCTAAATCCCGGCGGGAGAGCATCCCACCGTTATACCGCTCCTTAGAACCGGTAGCGGATCGCCAACTGCATAATCCGCGGCTCCCGCGCCGACGTGATCCAACCGAAGTTCGTGTTGCCCACCGTCGTCTGCGGGTTGTTGAAGTTCACCGTGTTGAACAGGTTGAACGCCTCCCACCGGATATCCACGCTCTGCCGCTCGGTAATGCGGAAGCCCTTCGACAGGTTGAAGTCCGTGTTGAAGAAGCGCGGCCCGTACGCCGTATTCCGCGCCGCGTTGCCCGGCGTGTCGATGGTCTGCACCCGGTAAGCCGCCGGGTCCAGGAACCGGAACCGATCCGTCTTCGGATCAATCCCCGTGTTCGCTTCGCCCACGCGGTCCGGCCGCAATCCGCCGCCGTTCCGATTCAGGAACCGGTACGCCCGGCCCGTCGCCGGATCAATCCCGTTCCCGTTCAAGCCCACGTTCAGCGGCAAACCCGTCCGCCAGTTAATGATCATCGACGTCCGCCAGCCGCCCAGCACGGCGTCCGTGAAGCCGTTCCAGCTGCTGCCGTACTTCTTGCCCTTGCCAAACGGCATCTCGTAGGTCACCGCCGTCGTGTACTGCAACTGCGGCGTCTGCGTCATGCGCCCGTTCTCCAGGTCAAACCGGTCCAGGAACTGCGGCGAAGCGCCCGCGTCCCACGTCCCCACCTGGTCAATCGCGCTCGCCCAGGTGAAGCTGGCCAGAGCATACAACCCGTTCGAGAAGTTGTGTTCGAACTTCGTCTGCAGCGCGTTGTACCAGCTCTTGCCCCGGCTCGCGCCCGTCTGAATCCCCTGCCACAGCGGGAACGGCCGGTTCGCCGCCACGGACCCGTCCACCCCAAACGGAGTCTGGTTCCGCTCATACAACCCGAACAGGTTCACGCCCCGGTTGCCCGCATACGCCACTTCCCACGTGCTCGACCGGTTCACCCGGTACTGCACCGCCAGGTTGAACTGCTGAATCCGGCCGCTGCGCTGGTCGCGCTCCCGCGTCCGCAGGCCAATCGTCCGGCTGTCGAAGTTCGACAGCACGCCCGCCGGCAGCGGATCGCTCAGCCGCACCGGCGCCGGGCCCGTGCCCACCCGCAGCAGCGTCGGCTGAATCAGTTGCGGCGGGTTCAGCGGCAGGTTCGCCTCCGACCCATAGATATCTTCCGTGTTGTAGAAGATGCCGTAACCGCCGCGGATCACCAGCTTCTCTTCAATCGCCTGCCAGGCAAAACCCAGCCGCGGACCGAAGTTGTTCTTGTCCGGTGTCGTCAGGTACTTGTCTTCGTCACTCGCAAACACCAGACCACCCGTCGCCGGGTTGAAGTTGATGTTTTTGTTCGTACCGCTGCCGTAGAACGGCGTCGTGTACTCGTAGCGCAATCCCAAATTCAGCGTCAGCCGCGGCGTCAGCTTCCAGTCATCCTGCACGAAGAAGCTATACGCCTCCTGCAGTTGCTTCACCTCCGGCACCGTGTTGAGCTGCACGCTCTCCGGGAAGCCCAACAGCAGATCGCCCATCGCGTCGTTCGTAAACCGCCCCTGGAAGTTGTACGCCGGCGTCCGCCGCGTCACGTCCACGAAGCTGTTGTTCTTGAGCCGCATCTCAAATCCGCCGCGCACAAAGTGCTTGCCCGCCGTCATCGAAATCGTCTCGACAATCTGGTGCAGCTTCGGCGCTTGGAACTGCGGACGGAAGTTCCGCGTGCCGAGCTGGTTGTAGTTCGTCGGGTTGATCAGCGGCAGCCCGCCCACCTGCAGCATGTCCGCCGGGAAGCCCCGGAAGCCAAACGCGTCCGCCTTCTGGTCGTTCGCCGTCGCGTGCGCAAACTCGGCAAACGTGTAGTTGTTGCCGTAGCGCAGCGTGTTCACAATGCGCGGCGAAATCGTCTTCGTCCACGCCAGCGCCAGACTCCGGTTCTCGTTGAACTGCGCGCCCTGGTTGCCCACGCCGTCGCCCAGGCCCGGGAAGATCGCATCCCGGTTGAACTTCTGCCGCATGAAGCTGAAGCGGCCCATAATCTGGTTCTGGTCGTTCAGGTTGTAGTCAAACCGCGTATCGAACTTGTGCGTGTTCTCGTTGCCGTCCCGCTGCAGGCTGTAGTTGTTCGCCGGCCGCCCGTTCTGGAACTGCCCCGGCGTGTTCGGCTCGGGATAGAGATCAATCACGCGCCGTGCCAGCGCGTCCATCCGCGACGTCGGAATCACGTTCCCCGGAAACGCCGTGTTCGTCGACGGGTCCACAATGTTCAACGCGCCAAACTGGCCCTGCCGCTGCGCCATCGTCGGCACCGTCGTCAGAAAGGTATCGGCAAAGCTCTGCCGGAAGCCCTCATAGGCCCCGAAGTAGAACAGCTTGTTCTTCACCATCGGCCCGCCAATCGTGCCGCCGAACTGGTCCCACTTCAGGTTGTTCTTCGGCACGTTCTGCAGGTTATTCGTCCAGCCCCGCGCCGCCAGCGCCGAGTTCCGGTTGAAGTAGTAGCCCGTTCCGTGCGTCTCGTTGCTCCCGCTCTTGATCGATACGTTCACCACCGCCCCCGCGCTCCGCCCGAACTCGGCCGAAAACGAATTCGTCTGCACCTTGAACTCGGCAATCGCGTCCGGATTCGGCTGCACCACCTGCGCGCTCAAGCTCTGCGCGTTCTGCGTCCCCTGGTTGTTGTCCACGCCGTCCAGCAAAAAGTTGTTCTGCGTATGGTAGTTCCCATTCGCCACAAACCACCCCGGCCCGCGCGTCGTCGGGTTCAACGTGCTCGCCGCCACGCCCGGCGATAGCAGCGCCAGCTCCGTGTACCGCCGGCCCGCCAGCGGCAGCTCCACCGCCGTCCGCCCGCTGATCACCTGCCCCAGCGATCCCTGCTCCGTCTGAATCGAAGCCACCGTCGCCTTCACTTCCACCGTCTCGCTCAACGACGAAACCTCCAGCTTCACCCGCACCAGGCGCCGCTCGTCAACGGTAATCAAAACATCGCTCAGCTTTACGTTCTTGAAGCCGCTCTGCGCCACTTCAATGTCGTACGTCCCGCGCTGAATCGGGCTGAACACCGCATATCCATCGCTCGAACTCTCCAACGCCAACCGGATCCCACTCGCCCGGTTGACCAAATTCACCTTCGCCCCGGCCACCGCCGCCGCGCTGGGGTCTTCCACCAGCACGCGCAGAGATGCCGAATCGGTCTGCGCCAAAAGCGACGCCGCCGTCAAAAGCAATCCCAGATAGATCTTCATGCCCAACAGCGTAGCCAGCCCAGGCTTCAGCTCTGTTAGGTTCGCGTATCAATCTGATGACAACGCCAACTCCGCCGCCCGTTTCTTGTATCTCGGTGGCGTTTCTCTTACGGTTGGCAGCAATCCCTCCACCAAAATCGGCAAATACTCCCGCCACTCCGTATACGTCATCCCGAACTCGCGAACGCTCCGCCCACTGTCCAACTCCGACATCCACCGCCCGCTGAACGGCGAACAATCCAGCAACAGCCCCTCCGCCTCCAGCCGCTCCCGCTCCACCTCCACCAGCCGCAGCGAACACCCGGCCAACCGCGCCAGCTCCCCCAAAAACTCCGCCAACTCCGGCGCCTCCTCCTGCGACAGGTTATACGCCTGGCCCAACCCCACCTCGCTTCCCACTAACTCTCCAAGAAACCGCACCACATCCCCGCCGTAGATGTGTTTCAACCGCGGCCGCTCCCTCGCCGGAACCACAATGGGCCCCCCGTCCAGCATCCGCCCCAGGTAAGCGCCAATCCGCTGATAGTGGTCCCGCACGCTATGCACCATCGGCATGCGCAACACCGTCACCGGCAAATCCTGCGCCTCGAAAAGCACCTCCTCCGCCGCCCGCTTCTCCACGCCATACAGCCAATCCGCATGGTCCGCCCCCGCCGGCGCCGCCATCACCGGACCGGCGTAATCCTCCTCCCGGTATGGCCGCTTCGTCCCCGTCCGCACCAGGTACACCTGCCCCGTGCTCAACATCACATACCGCCCCACCCGCCCACTGAAAATCCGCGCCGCCAACTCCGCCTCCGGACCCGTATACAGCGTCGTATCCACCACAAAATCGAACGATCGACCCTGCACCGCCCGCCGCAGATCCGCCTCGATCCCCCGGTCCCCCAACACCCGCTCCACATCCCCCGGCAGCCCCGACGCCGTCACGCCCCGGTGAAACACCGTTACCCGGCATCTCCGTCCCCGCAACTCTTCCACAATTCCCGGACCCAAATTACGCGTCCCGCCAATTATGAACACATCCATAGTTTGAGTCTACTCCGCTACACTCAAGGTCGATGCTTCTTTGTTCTGTCCGGGGCTGCGCGCAACCCCTCACCCGGACCGGTGGCCTCTACGCCTGCCCCCAAAAACACTCGTTTGATCTCTCCCGCCGCGGCTATTTGAACCTCCTCCAACCCCAGGACCGCCGCTCCAAAAACCCCGGCGACTCCGCCGAAGCCGTCGCCGCCCGCCGCCGCCTCCACGACCGCGGCCTCACCGCCCCCCTCCTCGCCGCTATCCAGCAAATCACCCAACCCGCCCCCGCCAGCCACGTCCTCGACGCCGGCTGCGGCGACGGCTTTTATCTCGCCTCCCTCGCCCGCCTCACCGGCTGCGCCGCCCACGGCATCGATATCTCCCTCCCCGCCATCGACGCCGCCGCCCGCCGCTACCCCACCGCCGAATGGATTGTCGCCAACGCCGACCGGCAAATCCCCTACGCCGATGCGAGCTTCTCTCTGGTTCTCTCGATCACCGCCCGCCGCAACGCCCCCGAGTTCCACCGTGTCCTAGAACCCTCCGGCCGCCTCCTCGTCGCCATCCCCGCGCCCGACGATCTCATGGAACTCCGCGGCGCCGAACGCGACCGCATCGACTCCACCGTCGCCGCCTTCGCCCCCCACTTCCATCTCCTCGCCCACCAACGCGCCACCACCACGGCCGACCTCGACGCCGATGCCGTCCACGACATCCTCCTCTCCATCTACCGTCCTCTCCAGCCCCATCCTCCCGCCGCCGGCCGCATCACCTTCAGCCTCGACCTCCTCCTATTCGCGCCATCCCCCGCAGCACCCCGCTAAACACCGCCCGCCCCTATCCCAGCCAACCGCCCCGCCTCCCGCGCCATCCCCCGCAGCACCCGCTCGAAACACCCCCCCCCCCCCCCCCGTGCCGCCCCCGGCCCGCTCGCCTCCCGCCTCGCCGGCCGGCTTTCCGGGCCATCCCCCGCAGCACCTCGGTAAACACCGCCCGCCCCCTC
>JAIXQP010000005.1 GCA_027485675.1 Terriglobales bacterium
CCCGCGTATCCCAGCATCATCGCCCCAGTCGACCCATCCCTCTGCGCAGTGCGCTCCCCGCTCCCCACAGTTTCCAGCGTCCCGCTGGCCGTCTCAATCCGCGCCGACCCACGTATCCCAGCATCATCGCCCCAGTCGACCCATCCCCCTGCGCCGCGCGCCCTACCCAGCGCCTCACTGACCGTCTCAGTCCGCGCCGCCCCGCCTACCCCAGCCTCATCGCCCCAGCCAACCCACCCCACGACGCTGTCCCGAACCCCACCGGCCCCGCGGCGCCTCCCCCGCGCCACGCGGCCCCCGTCACTCCCTTTACTCCACCGCCAACGTCGTCTCGTTACTCACCCGCCCATTGCTAATCAGCCGCAACCGCACCGCCGCCCCCCGCGGCGCCTCCGCCGGCACCACAAAGTTCACCTGATCCAACCCCGCAAACCCCGGCGCCCGTCCCGCATACACCGGCGTCACCCGCACACCCCCCAACTCCACCACCACCGGGGTCGTCGCCCAAGCCAACCCATCCCGCTGCTCCGTCGCCCCCAACCCCGTCGCGAATACCGCCACCACCGCCCCGCTCCGCGCCGGACTCTGCGCCGTGTTCAACGTCCCGTTGATCGCATCAATCGCCGCCGCCGCGCCCAACCCCGTGCCGGTCTGCGTAAACACCGCCGGCGAAGCCGCTTCCACCAGCACGTTCATCTGGTGCGAACCCGCCGCGTTCCGCACCTCCAACGTCATTAACCCCTGCGCCGTCTCCGGCAAAATCGCGTTGATCTGCGTCGCGCCCACAAACTGCAAACCCAGCGGCGTCCCGTTCGCCAATACCCGCACCCCCGCCAACTCCGTCGGCAGCGGCAGCGCCACCGCCTGCGCTGAACTGGCCGCCAAATCCGCCCCGTAAATCGAGATAAACATCCCCGGCGCCCGGCTCAACGTCGGCACCCGGCCCGCCGCCGGGAGCACCGCCGCCAACCGCGGCCCCGTCTTAATCACCGCGACATTGAACCCAATCGGCGTAATGTTCACCGCCGAGGTCACCTCCGGCGTCGCCGTAATCCGCACCTCCTGCCGCCCCGCCGGGACAAACTCGGTCGACCACGCAAACGCCCCCTTCGCTAAATCCAGCGTCCCCACCGCGACCCGCGTCGCCGACTCCACCGCCCGGCCCTCCCGGTCCTGGTAGCTCAGCAGCAGCCCGCCGCTCGTGTTCCACGAACTCGCCGGATCCGTCCCCAACCCCCGCCACTCCGCCGTCCCGTCCAGGAACGAGCGGATGATCCGCCAGGAGAGATGCTCCTCGGAGTCCACTTCGGCCAGGTAAGGCGCCCGGGCGCACCCCGGCGCCGCCAGCCGCAACAGCGGCGAGTTCGTATGGCAGTAGGGCACAATCCGCAGCCGGTCCTCCCCGGCCTGAAATCGTAGCGAGGCGGACGTGAAAGGAACCAATCCGTCCCCCGTCGCACTCGCGGCCCCGGCCACGGCAATCGCGTCGACGCCGCGCAGGTCATCGGCCCCCTGGTTCCAAGTCGCCAGATCGAAAAGGAACCGGCTGCCCGGCAACTGGGCTCGCACCTGCGGATCCACCGCCGCCACGCTGCCAAACAACTGCGCAAAGCTGATGCCGAAGTGCGGCGAACCCAGAAACACCGCCTTCCGCACGCGCGGATTCGCCGGCGGCGTAAACGTTCCCGGCGCATTCTGTTTCCCCGACAAGTAGCTGCGCAGGATCAACCCGCCCATGCTGTGCGCCACCACATCCACCTGTGCCGCCCCGCTCTCGGCAATCCGGCGGCCCAGCGCCGCGCCCATCTCTTCAATCGTCGGCCGCGGTTCCCCCGCCGCCGGCACCGAACAGTTATTGAACCAGATCACCTCGCGGCCCGCCGCCCGGAGCCTCTCCTCCAGCTGGCCAAACGTCTCGCGGCTCACTTTGTTTTCACACGGCAGGTCCTGATATCCATTCACCAGAACCACCGGAGGCGGCGCACTCTGCGCCAGTAACAGCGAAGGAAGAAGGAGGAGTACCAAACGCATACATCCTCATTGTCGACCAAAAACCAGGCAACCAAAAACACGAAAGGCCGTCCCTAGGGGGACGGCCTTCTTGAAACAGAGTCGTGCGTGCAGACGTGGCTTAACCGCGCGTGACGTTCTCGGCCTGCAGACCCTTCGGGCCCGTCTTGACTTCGAACTCAACCTCCGATCCTTCATCAAGGGCTCTGTATCCGTTCATCTGGATCGCGCTGAAATGAACGAAAACATCCTCACCGCTGGACCGCTGGATAAAGCCATAGCCCTTGGCGGCGTTAAACCATTTCACTACACCTTTTTCTCTCACTACTAAATCTCCTAATACTGGATACTGCTTTCAAAACGCTGCTGCGGGAAATGGCCGAAACGTCGAGGAATCAACAGTTTCGCCGCAGCGCTCTGAAAGTTTCTCACATTGGTCCGGCACTTGCAAATGGCCGGTCTAGGCCAGCAGCTTCTCAACGACGTGCCCGTGTACGTCCGTCAACCGGAATTCCCGCCCCATAAAGCGATAGGTCAGCTTCGTGTGGTCGAATCCGAGCAGGTGCAGCATCGTCGCCTGCAGGTCGTTGATGTCCACTTTGTCCTCGAGAATGTTCAGGCCGAACTCGTCCGTCTTCCCGATCACCTGGCCGGTCTTGATGCCCCCGCCCGTCATCCACATCGTGTAGCCGTTCGGGTTATGATCGCGCCCGGCGTTGCTTGCGTCCTCTGGCCGCCGGAACTCCGACATCGGCGTCCGCCCAAACTCCCCACCCCAAACCACCAACGTATCTTCCAAGAGTCCCCGCTGCTTCAAGTCCCGAATCAACGCCGCCGCCGGCTGGTCCGTCGTCTTGCACTGCTTCGGCAACCCCGTATTGATAGACGAGTGATGATCCCACGAACCATGCATCAGCATCACAAACCGCACGCCCCGCTCAATCATCCGCCGGGCCAGCAGGCAGTTCGTGCCATAGGCATTCGTCGCCTCCTGCCCAATCCCGTACATGTCCTTGGTCGCCTGCGATTCCTGCGAAAAGTCCAGTAACTCCGGCGACGAACTCTGCATACGAAACGCGAGTTCATAGGAGTGAATGCGCGACGAGATCTCTTCATCGCCCGTCACCGCCTGCCGCATCTCGTTCAAGTCCCGCAAAGCATCCAGCCGCGCCCGCTGCCTCGCCGCATCCACGCCTTCCGGGTTCTCCAAATACAGAATCGGATCGCCCGTACTCCGGAACGGCGTCCCCGCATACGTCGTCGGCAGAAAGCCGCTCGAAAAGTTGTCGGACCCACCGCTCGTCCCCGACCCCGAACTCAACACCACAAACCCCGGCAGGTTCTGCGACTCCGATCCCAACCCGTACGTCACCCACGAACCCATCGCCGGACGCCCCACCTGGTTATGCCCCGTAAACAGCTTCAACTGCCCCGGATGGTGGTTGAACTGGTCCGAGTGCATCGACCGCACAAAGCACAAATCCCCGGCAATCGACGCCGTGTGCGGCAGCAAATCCGCAATGTCCATGCCCTGCGGACCGTACTTCTGAAACGTCCGCGGACTCCCCAGAATCGTCGCCGTCGGCTTGATAAACGCGAGCTTCAGATCCTTCGTCAGCGACGGCGGCAGGCTCTTGCCGTGCCACTGCTGCAGCGCCGGCTTCGGATCAAACAGGTCCATCTGGCTCGGTGCGCCTTCCATAAAGAGGAAGATCACCCGCTTGGCCTTGCCGGGGAACTGCGGCTTCTTCGGCGCCATCGGGTTGGCCACGGCGCCATAGCCGTCCCGCGCCAGCAGGTGTTGCAGCGCCACCATGCCGAAGCCCCCGCCCAGGCTACCCAAAAACTTTCGCCGGTTCGTCATCGCTGCGCTACTCCCGTGTAATGAATTCGTCCAGATTCAGCAACACGCTCGCCATCAGCGTCGTATTGTTCTCGGCTTGAAACCGCTCAAGGCGCGCCCGCTCCGCCGCCGTCGGCTTCCGCAGCAGCGCCCGCTCAAAGGCTTCGTCAATCGTTTTCACCCGTTTGCCCAGGTACTCGGCCGCCTCCATGAACACCGGATCGTTCAGCAGGTTCAGCGCCTGCAGCGGCGTATTCGACCGGATCCGCCGGCATGCGGTCACCGTCGACCGCGGCGCGTCAAAGTTCGAAAGCAACGGGTACGGCGTCGTCCGCTGGTAGTGAATATAAACGCCCCGCCGGTACCGCTCCGTCCCCGGACTCACCTGCCACTTCGTGCCCGAAGAATAGCCCAGCGCCGTCACGCCCTCCGGCTGCGGCGGCTTCACGCTCGGACCGCCAATCTTCGGATCGAGCAGACCCGCCACGTGCAGCGCCGCATCGCGGATCGCCTCCGCCGGCAGCCGCAGCCGCGACTGCCGCGCCAGCAGCCGGTTCTCCGGGTCCAGCTCATTCAACTCCGGCCGCGCGTGCGAGCTCTGCCGGTAGGTGGCCGACAGCACAATCGTGCGGATAATCGCCTTCCGGCTCCAGCCCCGCTCCATGAACTCCGCCGCCAGCCAGTTCAGCAGCTCCGGATGCGACGGCCGCGCGCCCATCACGCCAAAGTCCTCAGAGGTCTTCACGAGACCCGCGCCAAACAGCTCCTGCCAGATCCGGTTCACCGCCACGCGGCTCACCAGCGGATTCTCCGGCGAGGTCAGCCAATCGGCCAACTCCCGGCGCGTCGCCGGGCCGTTGCCCTTCGCCATCGGCGGCAGGAAGCCCGGAGCGTCCGGCTCCACCGGAATCCCCAGCGTCTTGTAGTCGCCCCGCACGCGCAGGTAGCTCTGCTTCGGCGCCGGCTCCTCGGCAATCGTGTAGGCCTGGCTCAGCGAAGGATACTCCTCGTCGAGCGCCTTCAACTTCTTATCGAGTTCATCGAACTTCAGCTTCTTGTACGCCGGCTGCCCAATGGCGAAGTGGTAGTTCCGGATAAAGTGGTTTTCGAGAACCAGCCGGTCCCGTTGGCTTCGTTTCGTAATTGGCTTGCGGATGATCCGTTCGCCGTCCCCGCCCTCGGTCAACTTCAGCAGGCAGTCCCATGCCAGATCCCAATCGGTCCGCTTGCCCGGCTCGGCCGAAGCCTGCAGCATGTTCTTTTCCCAGTCCGGCTGCAACTCCCGAACCTTGTACTCGGCAATCAGCGCCTCGCGCTTGGCCGTGTACTCCGCCCCGCGCACATCCTTCTCCCCCGGCAGCGGCGCCTCAATATCCTCCTCCTCCGCGTTATCGAAGAAGGCGTACATCGAGTAAAAATCTTTCTGTTGAATCGGGTCGTACTTATGGTCGTGGCACTGCGCGCAGCCCATCGTCAGGCCCAGCCACACCGACCCCACCGTCGACGCCCGGTCAGCGATGTTTTCAAACCGGAACTGCTGGTTGTCGATGCCGCCTTCCCGATTGGTCAACGTGTTGCGGTGGAAGCCGGTCGCCACGCGCTGCTCCGTGGTCGCCCCCGGCAGCAAATCCCCCGCGATCTGCTCGCGCGTGAACTGATCAAACGGCATGTCCCGGTTGATCGCCTGGATCACCCACTCGCGCCAGCGCCACGCCCACGGCCGCGCCCAATCTTTTTCATAGCCATCGGAATCGGCATAGCGCGCCTGGTCGAGCCAATGCCGCGCCCACTTCTCGCCGAAGTGCGGCGACGCGAGCAGCCGGTCCACCTGCTTGGCGTAAGCCTCCGGGCTCCGGTCAGCGAGGAAGGCCTGGACCTCCTCCGGCGTCGGCGGCAGGCCGATCAAATCAAACGAGAGCCGCCGCAGCAGCGTCGCCCTGTCCGCCTCCGGCGACATCTTCAGATTGTCCTTCGCCAGTCGCGCCGCGATGAACCCGTCAATGCTCCCGGCTGGTTTCGAAAACGGCTGGTAGGCCCAGTGCTTCGGTTGGCTTCGTTTCGTTGCCGCGCGCAAGCTGGCGGGGAACTGCGCCCCCGCATCGATCCAGGCCGCGATCGTCGCAGCCTCCGCGGCGGCTAACCCCTTCGAGCCCATCGGCATCGCCGAGTGGCTGCTCTTGCCCGAAACGCGCAGCCACAGCTCGCTTTCGGCGCTCTTGCCCGGCACAATGGCCTTGCCGCCGTAGCCGCCCGCCCGGGCCGCCTCGGCATCATCCAAGCGGAATCCGCTCGTCTGCTTGCCCGGCCCATGGCAGGCGTAACACTTGGCCTTAAAAATCGGCTCCACCTGGGAGTAATCAGCTCCCCAAAGCAGGCTGCCGCTAACAAGAACCAGAAAGAGTTTCACTACGCTATTTTACGCTGCGCCGCCCTCGGCGGTTGCCTCGCGATACGTCCAGGCGCCCACCGTGAAGTCGCGGTTCATCCGTGCGATGTTCTCAAGCGAAATATTCTTCGGGCAAACCGCTTCGCACAAGCCAATGTTCGTGCAACCGCCGAAGCCCTCTTCCTTCGCCTGATTCACCATCTTCACGGCGCGGTCATACCGCTCGGGCTGCCCCTGCGGCAGCAAGCCCAGGTGCGAAACCTTCGCCGAAGTAAACAGCGACGCCGAGGCGTTCGGACAGGCTGCCACGCAAGCGCCGCAACCGATGCAGGTCGCCGCCGACATGGCCCGGTCCGAGTCCTTCTTCGGCACCGGAATCGCATTGCCGTCCGGCGCGCTGCCGGTCGGAATGCTGACAAAGCCGCCCGACTGAATAATGCGGTCAAAGGCGCTCCGGTTCACGACGAGGTCCTTGATCACCGGGAACGCCGCCGCTCGCCACGGTTCGAGGAACAGCTCATCGCCGCTCTTGAACTCGCGCATGTGCAACTGGCAAACGGTCGTGCCCCGGCGCGGGCCGTGCGGCACGCCGTTGATGACGAAGCCGCAGGATCCGCAAATGCCTTCCCGGCAGTCGTGGTCGAAGGAGACGGGGATCTCCCCCTTGCCAATTAACTGCTCGTTCAGAACGTCGAGCATTTCGAGGAACGACATATGCTCGCTCACGTTGTCGAGTTCGTACTTCACCATCTTGCCGGCGTCGGAAGGCGACGTCTGGCGCCAGATGTTGAGGGTAATCTTCATGCTGCTGCTCATGGCTGTCTCTAATCCCTTACTTGTACGACCGCTGCGAGGGGTGCACGTACTCGAACGTCAACTGCTCTTTATTCAGGATGGGTTCTTTGCCTTCGCCGGCGTATTCCCACGCGGCGGCATAGGCGTAGTGCTCGTCGTCGCGCTGCGCTTCGCCTTCCGGAGTCTGGTACTCCTCGCGGAAGTGACCGCCGCAGCTCTCCTTCCGGTCGAGCGCGTCAATGCACATCAACTCGCCGAGCTCAATGAAGTCCGCCACGCGCCCCGCTTTTTCGAGCGACTGATTCAGTTCGCCGTCCGAGCCCAGCACGTTCACGTTCTCCCAGAACTCTTTCTTGAGCGCCCGCACCTTGCCGATCGCCTCTTTCAGACCCTTCTCGTTCCGGGCCATGCCGCAGTAGTCCCAAATGATCTTGCCGAGCTCACGATGGAAGCTGTCCACCGTCCGCTTGCCCTTGATCGAGAGCAGCTTCTTTACCCGCTCATTCACGTCGGCCTTTGCGGCCTTGGCATCCGGATGATCGGCCGTAACCTTGTCGAGCTTCGTCGAAGCCAGGTAGTTGCCCAGCGTGTACGGAATCACGAAGTAGCCATCGGCCAGACCCTGCATCAGCGCGCTCGCGCCCAGCCGGTTCGCGCCGTGGTCGGAGAAGTTCGCTTCACCCAGCACAAACAGACCCGGAATGGTCGATTGCAACTGGTAGTCCACCCACAGGCCGCCCATCGTGTAGTGGATGGCCGGATAGATCCGCATCGGCACTTCATACGGGTTCTCGCCCGTAATCCGTTCATACATCTCAAACAGGTTGCCGTAGCGCTCGGCCACCGCGTTCTTGCCCAGGCGCTGAATCGACTCGGCAAAATCCAGGTAAACACCCAGACCCGTCGGCCCTACCCCGCGTCCGGCGTCGCACATCCGCTTGGCGGCGCGGCTGGCCACGTCGCGCGGCACCAGGTTGCCGAAGCTCGGGTACTCCCGCTCCAGGTAATAGTCGCGCTCGTCTTCCGGAATCGACTGCGGAGACCGGTTGTCGCCCGCCTTCTTCGGCACCCAAATCCGGCCGTCGTTGCGGAGCGATTCCGACATCAGCGTCAGCTTCGACTGGTAGTCGCCGCTCACCGGAATACAAGTCGGGTGAATCTGCGTGAAGCAGGGGTTGGCAAACAGCGCTCCCCGCTTATAGGCCCGCCAGATGGCCGTCGTGTTCGAGCCCTTGGCGTTCGTCGACAGGTAGAAGACGTTGCCGTAGCCTCCCGTGCCGAGAATCACCGCATCCGCCATGTGGACGTCCGTCTGGCCGGTGATCAGGTTGCGCGTCACGATGCCGCGCGCCTTGCCGTCGATCACGATCAGGTCCAGCATCTCGGTGCGCGGATACATGTCCACTTTGCCGAGCGAAATCTGGCGCTCAAGCGCCTGATAAGCGCCCAGCAGGAGCTGCTGCCCCGTCTGGCCCCGGGCGTAGAAGGTTCGCGAAACCTGCGCGCCGCCAAAGGAGCGGTTCGCCAGCGTCCCGCCGTATTCGCGCGCAAACGGCACGCCCTGCGCCACGGCCTGGTCAATAATGTTGACCGAAATCTCCGCCAGCCGGTACACGTTCGATTCGCGAGCGCGGAAGTCGCCGCCCTTCACCGTGTCGTAGAACAGCCGGAAGATCGAGTCGCCGTCGTTCTGATAGTTTTTCGCGGCGTTAATGCCGCCTTGCGCGGCAATCGAGTGCGCCCGGCGCGGCGAATCCTGGAAGCAGAAGCATTTCACGTTATAGCCGAGTTCGGCCAGCGTGGCGGCGGCCGCGCCACCCGCCAGGCCCGTTCCCACGACGATCACGTGGTACTTCCGCTTGTTCGCTGGGTTCACCAGCTTCATCTCAAACTTTGCCTTCTCCCACCGGCCTTCAATTGGGCCGGAGGGTACCCGCGAATTGAGTTCCATAATTTACTTCACCAATCCCGTCAGCACCGCCAGAGGAATCGAAATGTTCCCGGCGGCGATCAAAAATGCGAAGGCTTTCGCCCCGAACTGCAGGCGCGGAGTATAACGCGGGTGGTTAAACCCGAGCGATTGGAACATGCTCCACACGCCGTGATACAGGTGCATGCACAGCAGAATCATCGCCACGATGTAAAACGCCGACGCATACCAGACCGAGAAGCCTTTAACGACGTTGGCATACACGCTCAGGTATTTGTAGTCGGGATGCACAGTGCCGGTCGTGAAGTGCAAAAGGTGGTAGACGATGAACAGGCCCACAATCGGTCCGCTCCAATACATCGTCCGCGACGCGTAGCTCGAGTTCAGATTGTTCTGCTTCACGTAGCGCACCGGCCGCGCCGCGTTCGCGGCAGAGGCCAACTGAATGGCCGACCAGATGTGCAGCACCACGCTGCCCAGCAGAAACAGCCGCGCTCCCCACAGCAGCTCTTCGCTCGCATGGAGCAATGCGCCATATTTGTCGATCGGGTGGACGCCGTCCTCCCCAACCGGCAGATAAATCTGCAGGTTGCCGGCCATGTGCCCCAGCACAAAACCGACCAGAATCAACCCCGTTACGGCCATTACAACTTTCTTGCCGATGGGGGCTTCATAGAAGCGCGAAACCCGCGCTAGACCACTTGCCGTAGCACTCATTGCGTTCTCATTATATGTGATTCGAGCCATAGACACTTGTTGCAAGATTCCTCAGGTTTCCGCGTCTTTTCTCGATATGCCTACTGAGGAGTTTCAATGTCCGCCGAAAACACCCCCACCCTCCCCGAGTGGAGCCACGACTCAAACCAGGTGTTGGTGGCGATCGACGCTGGATGGCAGGACTGCGAAAGCGGCCTGGTGTCTCCAATGGCGGAAGTTGAAGCAATGGTATCGCTGTGGATTTCAAAATTTTCTTCTCGGACAAAGCCATCGGGGACCTAAACCGCATCGTCGAGTACTTCGCGGCCGACTCGCCCGATTCAGCCCGGCTTGTCGGAGAATCCCTCATGGCCCACATTCGCTGCCTCGCCGCCATGCCCATCATCGGCACGCCCATGGCCAAGCGCGCCAACGTCTATAAGCTCTATCACTCCCCCTACGCCGTCTTCTACCGCGTCAACCGCTCCGGCGGCACCGTCGAAGTCCTCCACGTGTTCCACGGCGTCCGCCGCAAAAGTGTGCTCGCCACGCCACAGGCGTCCTAGCCAAGCCCACACCCCCGTCTTCGCCTTTCCATGAAATCAATCACTTAGCGATTGGCACACCGTGTGCACGGAAGCTGCGCATGAGTGGCAACGCCTATCGCAGCCTGTTCGGTCTTGTCTTTCTCGCCGGTCTCACCTTCGGAATCTTCACCGCTAGCGCCTTCTCCTGGAACGTCCCCGACGACACCAACGTCAACTCGCGCTACACCGTCGAACGCATCGAACTCTCCGGCGTCCCCGAATCCAAGCTCTCGGCGAGCCTCCGCAAGGAGCTCCAACAGCGCGTCGGCGAAAAATTCTCCCCGGAGGCCTTCGCCAAACTCGCCGGCCGCGTCCGCGAAGAGGTTCGCGCCCGCCTGGTCGCCCCCAAGCTCCTCCGCGGCTCCTCGAGCGAACAGATTCGCGTCGTCTTTGAAGTCTCCGGCCGCCGGCTCGACCTCCTCGCCAAGCCCTCCCGCCTCACCTATCACACCGCCCAGGGCTGGACCGGCGATCTCACCATGCAGCTCGGCGGCGCGCATATCGGCATCGTCTCCGATGGCGACGAGTACGTCGAACGCGTCTCCGGCATCAAAGCCGGCTACAGTCATGGCTTCTGGCAGGATCGCATTCGCCCCGGCTTTGAGTGGCAATCCATGCGGTCTCAGTTCCATCGCTCCACCCTGGACCGCACCCCGGAGCCCTATCGCGGCTTCGAACTCTTTCAACCCGAAGTGACTTTTACGCCTTGGCGGGGCGCCGATCGGGAGGAAATCTCTTTCTCCTCCGGCCTCCGCCTCCAACGGTTCACCAACCCGTCCCCTGGAGTGAACCGCGAAGCCTCGCACGCGCTAGTAAATACTCTGCGATACCGGCGCGTGTGGGGTGAGGAATCTACCGGTGAGTCCTCGACCCACGCCGAATACCGCCTGCGAACCGGCCTCGCCGGCCTCGGCTCGGACTACCGTTTCACCCGCCACGAGGCCGAAGCCGGCCTCGATTGGCGCCGCGGCCGCCACCTCGTCCTCCTCCGCGCCCAAGGCGGCGCCATCAACGGCGACGCTCCGCTGTTCGACCGCTTCGCCTACGGCAACGCCACCACCCTCCGCGGCTGGAACAAGTTTCAACTCGCCCCGCTCGGCGCCAACAAGGCCATCGCGGGCACCCTCGAAGCCGGCACCCGCGTCTGGCGACAAACCATGTTGACCGCCTTTTTCGATTCCGGCGCCGTTTGGAACCAAAATGGCGGCGGAGCCGTCCGAAACTCTACCGGACTTGGACTCCGGGCCAAAAACGGATTCTTTCTTTACCTGGCCGTACCGCTGCGCGCCAATCCTGTTGAGGTCGTCCTGATCACCGGCGCCTATTTCTGATGACCCGACGCCTGCTGTTCGCCCAATCCGCAGTGCCGCTCCTCCGCGCCCTCGCGCCGGAGATGCTCCAACTGCGTTGGGACGATCAACAGCTCCGCGTCCAAGCCCCATACCTCCACTTTCTCAACGGCAAGTCCCTCGAACGGCTCCACAGCGGAGCCGCTTTGGTTTTCTCTCTCCAACTCTCCCTCTCCTCAGACAAGTTCAACACCGTCGTCCGCCGCAACTTCGACCGCTTCGTCGTCAGCTTCGACCTCTGGGAGGAAAAATTCGCCATCACGCGCCTCGGACCCACCAAACAACAGGCCTCCCACCTCAGCCGGGAAGCCGCCGAACGCTGGGTCTTCGACCATACCAGCCTGAGCGTGGGCGGCCTCGCCGACAACAAACCCCTCTGGCTCCGCCTCGATCTCCGCGCCGACGACACCCGGGAGTCCACCACGCTCCTGCTCGATCCCACCGTCAACCTCGCGCGCCTTATCGAATGGTTCGGCCGCGCCCAACGTGGCGCCGATAATCGCTGGACCCTCGACAAGGGCCCCTTCCGCCTCGCCGAACTCCGGCGCTAAGCTCAGAACCGTGAGTCTTCGCACCCAGCTCATCGCGGTCTTTCTCCTGGCCACCCTCGCCCCCCTCGGCGCCATGCTCTGGGTCACCATCAATCTGCTCGAAACCTCCCTCACCTACGCCTCCACCGACGAACTCGACAGCATCTCCAACTCGCTCGAAGCCACCGGCCGCGAGTTCTACCAGCGCGCCAAAGACTCCATCCAACAGGACGCCGCCGTCGGCAAGCTGAACCCCCAACGCTTCGCCCGCGCCGACCGCGATCTCTGGCCTACGCAAATCGCCACCTTCCACGCAAGCGGCGAACCCGCGCGCTACTTCCTCTCCGGCGACTCGGGCGACCGCCTCAACTACCTCGTCCGCCAACCCAACGGCGACATTTGGGCCTACGCCCGCAAGCTCGGCGGCCCCGGCATGACCCGCCTGCAGCAGCAGATCGCCAGCGCCCGCGAAGTCGTCAACCGCGCCCGCGTCTTCAACCTCCGCCGCGGCTTCGTCCTCACGCTGCTCGCTTCCGCTGCCGCCGTATTCCTCGCCTCTCTCGCCTTCCTCATCTGGATAGCCATCCAGATCACCCGCCCCATGCGCGAACTCCAGCAGGGCCTCGCCGAACTCGCCAGCGGCAACTTCTCGGTTCGTCTGGCGCCCGGCTCCGGCTGCAATGAGTCCTCCCAAACCGTCGCCGCCTTCAACCGCACCGCCGTCCAACTCGAAGAGAATCGCGAGAAGCTCGTCCACCTTACCCGTGTCGCCAGTTGGCAACTCCTCGCCCGCAAAATGGCTCACGAGGTCCGCAACTCCCTCACGCCCATCCGCCTCATCATGGAGGAGCTCGGCGACCGCCACGACCCCGCCTTTCTCCAGCAAGCCGCGCAAATCGTCAGCGATGAAGTCGCCACGCTCGAACGCCGCGTCCGCGCCTTCGGCGACTTTGCGGCCGAACCCAGCGCCCACCCCCAGCCCCTCGACGTCAACTCCCTCCTCGCCGAACGCATCGCCCTCCACCAGCCCGCCCACCCCGAAGTCACCTACGATCTCACCCTCGCCCCCGGCCAGCTCCGAGCCAGCGCCGACCCCGATCTGCTCAAAGGCGTTCTCACCAATCTCCTCGAAAACGCCGCCCAAGCCGCGGGGCAGGGAGGCCGCGTCCGTGGCCGCACCTATATCGAAAACGACCGCGCCGCCATCGCCATTGAAGATAGCGGTCCCGGACTGTCGCCGCTCGCCCGCGAAAACCTCTTTGCGCCCACCATCAGCTTCAAACGCGGCGGCATGGGCCTCGGCCTTAGCATCGCCCAGCGTGGCGCCCTGCTGAGTGGCGGTACGCTCGAACACTATGAAGGAGAGTTGGGCGGCGCCGCCTTCCGCGTGCTGCTGCCCCTGGTGACAGCCGACCATGGCTAAAATCTGGATTCTCGACGACGAACCCAATATCGGCCTCAGCCTCCGGCTCATTCTTGAGCGCGAAGGCCACGCCATCCGCGTCTTCCCCTCCGTCACGGACCTCCGCGCCGCCCTCTTCGGGGACTCTCCGGATCTGTTCCTCCTCGACGTCCGCCTCCCCGACGGCTCCGGCATCGATCTGCTCAAACACCGAAACGGCAAACCCGCCATCATGATCTCCGGCCACGGCACCATCGCCGACGCCGTCGAAGCCATCCACGCCGGCGCGTTCGACTTCCTCGAAAAACCGCTCAGCCGGGACCGCGTGCTCGTCGCCATCAAGAACGCGCTCGAAGCGGAACGGCTCAAGGCCGAAAATCACGATCTCCGCCAGCGCCTCAGCGCCGAAACCCCCAAAATGATCGGCTCAAGCCCCGCCTGGCGCCAGGTGGTCGAGCAGGCCACCCTCGCCGCCCGCACGGACGCCCGGGTGCTCTTCCTCGGCGAAAGCGGCACCGGCAAGGAGCTGCTGGCCGCGCACATTCACGAAAACAGCGCGGTCCGCGAAGGGCCTTTCATTAAGGTCAATTGCGCCGCCATCCCCGCCGAGATTCTCGAAAGCGAGATCTTCGGCCACGAGAAGGGCGCCTTCACCGGCGCGGCGTCCCAGCGCAAAGGCAAGTTCGAACTGGCTCACCAGGGCACCCTCTTCCTCGACGAGGTCGGCGACCTCGCCCAGCCCGCCCAGGCCAAACTCCTCCGCGTCCTCCAGGAAGGCGAGTTCCATCGCCTCGGCAGCGAAACCCCCATCCGCGTCACCGTCCGCGTCGTCGCCGCCACCAATAAGGACCTCACCGTCGAAGTCCGCGAGGGCCGCTTCCGCGAAGATCTCTACTACCGCCTGGCCGTCATGCCCCTGCGCGTACCCGCGCTGCGCGAACACCCGCAGGACGTCGCCCCGCTCGCCCGGCATTTTCTGGAAAACTTCTGCGCCCGCAACAATCTCCGGCCCAAAACGCTCGCCGCGGAAACCATCGACCTGCTCACCGCCTACGCCTGGCCCGGCAACGTCCGCGAGCTTAAGAATCTGGTGGAGCGGATGGCGATCCTCACCGCCGGCGAAGAGATCACCGCCGACGCCGCCCCCTTCGAACTCCGCCAGCCGAAGGCGAACACCACGCCCAACTCGCTGGATCACGCCCGCGACGCGGCCGAGCGCGAAACCATCCTCCGGGCGCTCGAAGGCGCCCAAGGCAACGTCTCGGCCGCCGCGCGGGCGCTGGGGCTCGAACGGACGAGCCTCCACAAACGCCTCCGCGCGCTCGGCATCCAGCGCTAACCGGCCAGATAGGCCCGCAGCGCCTCCAACTCGGCCGCCTCACCGAACCGCGCCGCCTTGTGGTTGGCGTCGATGTTCTTGAGCAACCCCGAAAGCACCCCGCCCGCGCCAACCTCCACCCAGTGCGTCACCCCTTCGCCGATCAGCAGCCGGATCGACTCGGTCCACCGCACCGTCCCCGGCACCTGCTCGATCAGTCCCACCCGGGCAGCTTCGCCGCTCGACGTCAACGCCGCCGTCACGTTCTGCACGAGCGGCACCGACAAATCCGCGAACGCCGTGGCCGCCAGATCCACCGCCAGCCGCTCTTGCGCCGGCTTCATCAGCGCGCAATGGAACGGCGCGCTTACCGGCAGCGCGACCACCCGCTTCGCCCCGGCTTCCTTGGCCAGGTTCATCGCCCGCTCCACGGCGCCGGCGTGCCCGGCAATCACCACCTGGTCCGGCGAGTTCAGGTTCGCCGCCGAAACCACCTCCCCCTCCGCCGCTTTTGCTAAGATTCCTTCGAGAGTTCCTTCCGGCAGTTTCAATAAAGCGGCCATGGCGCCGACCCCCTGCGGAACCGCCTCTTGCATATACCGCCCCCGTTGGCGGACCAGCCGGACGGCATCAGCAAACCGGAGCGCGCCCGCCGCCACCAGCGCGGAGTACTCCCCCAGGCTGTGCCCGGCCACGAAATCTGCCGTAACTCCTTCGCTCGCCAAAACTGCGTGCGCGGCGATGGAGACGGTGAGTAACGCCGGCTGCGTATTTTCCGTCTTCTTCAGTTCTTCGTCCGGGCCCTCAAAGCAAAGTGTGCTGAGGGGAAACCCCAGAGCTTCGTCGGCCTCCGCGAAAACGGCACGGGCGGCGGGGTACTGTTCGGCTAGGCTCTTGCCCATGCCGGCAAACTGGGAGCCTTGACCAGGAAAAAGAAACGCTGTTTTTGCCATGAAATCATCAGTGTAGCGTGGCTGTCATGATAAATTGCTAATCTGCGGTGTCAGTGAGGAGTTTCCGTGAGTCTTTCTGAAATTTGCGTTCGCCGGCCAGTATTCGCCTTCATGTTGATCATGTTCCTCGTGATCCTGGGCGTCTTCAGTTTCCTCGATCTCGGGGTGGATCTGTTCCCGAAGACGGATGCGGCGACGGTCAACGTCCGCGTACAGCTTCCGGGTGCGAGCCCGGAGGAGGTCGTCTCCCAGGTTGTCCTCCCGCTCGAGGAGACCGTGGCGGCCGTCAGCGGCATTGAAGAGATGCGGGCGATGGTCTCGGAAGGCAGCGCGAACCTCACCATTACCTTCGTGCTCGAACGGGACATCGGCGAAGCCGTCGAAGACGTTCGCGAGAAGGTTTCGGCCGCCATGCGCAAGCTGCCGCCGAACGTCCTCCCCCCCACGGTTACCAAATCGGATCCGGATAGCGATCCCATTGTGACGCTCGCCGTCAGCGGCAACCGCAGCACCCGGGAACTCACCGAAATCGCTGATAAGCAGATCCGCCGCGCCTTTGAAACGATCGATGGCGTCGGGCAGATCGACCTCTCCGGCGGCCAGACCCGCCAAGTCAACGTCTTTCTCGACATTGACAAGATGAACGGCTACAACATCAGCGCCCAGGAAGTGGAGCGGGCGCTGCGGAGCGAGAACGTCGAAACCCCCGGCGGCCGCATTGTCCGCGGCACGGCGGAGATGGGCGTCCGGACCCTGGGGCGCCTCGAAAAGGTCTCCGAGTTCAGCGACATCATTATCAAGAACGTCAACGGCGTGCCCATCCGGGTCCGCGACGTGGCCGTGGTGGAAGATTCGAACAGCGAACGCCGCTCCTTTGCCTACTACAAGGGCAAGCCGGCCGTGATCCTCGAAATCCGCCGCCAGATCGGCATGAACACGGTGAAGATCGTCGACGCCGTTCTGGCCAAGATGAAGCTCGTCAACCAGACCCTGCCGAGCGGCGTGCAGATGGGCATGGTGAAGGAGCAGGCCACCTACATCCGCAACTCGGTGGAGGCCCTCGAAGAGCACCTGATCCTGGGCAGCTTCCTCGCCGGTTTCATCGTATTCCTCTTCATCCGCGATTGGCGGACGGTGCTGATCAGCTTCATCGCCATCCCGACGTCGATTCTCGCCACCTTTACCGTCATGAAGGGCCTCGACTATACGTTGAACTCCATGACCTTGCTGGGCTTAACCCTGGCCGTGGGTATCGTCATCGACGACGCGATCATCGTCATTGAAAACATTCACCGGCACCTCGAAGAGTACGACCTGCCCGTCATCGAAGCCACCATCCAGGCGACGCACGAAATCACCCTGGCCGTCGTGGCGACGACGATCTCCCTGGTCATCGTCTTCGTCCCCATCGCCTTCATCTCCGGCTACGCCAAGAAGTATCTGAATCAGTTCGGCTGGACCATGTCCATCTCGATTCTCGTCTCCATGCTGGTCGCCTTCACGGTCACCCCGGCGCTGGCGTCCCGGCTGCTCAAACGCCATCCGAAACCGGAGGGCAAGAAGAAGGTGGTCGAGCACGAGTACTCGATGTTCGATAAGCCCTACACCGCGCTGCTGAACTGGTCCCTACGCCACCGGGCAATGGTGGTTCTCGCCAGCATGCTGGTGCTGGCGTCCACCTACCCCATCTATCAGGCCATCGGCCGCGACTGGATGCCGCAGGAAGACCAGAGCGAACTCGGCATGTTCATTGAAATGCCCGAAGGTTCGTCGCTAATGCTCACCGAGCGCACCGCGCTCGCCATCGCCAAGAAGATCGAGAAGGTGCCCGGCGTCATCGCCGTCGTCCCGCAGAGCTCCTCCATGATGGCCCGCGTCACCATGGCGTTCATTACGGTTCTTCTCGATGCGCCGGACAAACGCGGCCCCATTCTTGAAATCGGCAATCAGGTGCGTGCCGCGGCGGCGGAGTTTGCCTCCGCTCGCCCGCGCATCACCTATCCCAATGCCCTCGGCGGCCGCGACACCTTCGCGCCCATCCGCGCCATGGTGCTCGGGCCGGACATCCGGAAGCTCGTCGAGATTGGGAAAGAAGCCAATCTCGCCCTGCTCAAGCAGCCGGCCATCACCGACGTCAAGGTCAATCTGAACTTGAACAATCCCGAACTGCAGGTGAACATCGACCGGCAACTGGCGAGCGACCTGGGCGTTCGCGTCTCTGACGTGGCCGGCGCCGTCCGGCTGCTGATGTCCGGCGAAGACCAGATCTCCACCTTCAAGGAAGGCTCTGAGCAGTATCCGGTGATGATGCGGCTGAACCCCGCGCAACGCGACAATCCCGAAGCGCTCGGTCGCCTGCTGATTCCCAGCTCCCGCGAAGGGCTCATCCGCCTGGACTCCATCGCCAAGTTGGAGCACGGCCTGGGACCGAGCCGCATCGACCGCTTCGCCCGGCAGTTCGGCGTCTCGATGTACGGCAACGTGGCCAAGGGCGCTTCGCTCGGCGACGCGGCCTCCGCCGCGCAAAGCGTGTTCCGTGAACTCGAACTCCCCATGGGCTACAGCGTGAAGTTCTCCGGACAGGTGAAGATCCTCGAAGAGACGACCACCAACATGCTGATGGCTATCGGTCTGGCCAGCATCTTCATGTACATGGTGCTCGCGGCGCAGTTTGAGAGCCTCATCCATCCGTTCATCATCCTGACCACCCTGCCGCTCTCGATTCCCTTCGCCCTGCTGTCGCTCATCGCCACGGGCCGGACGCTGAACCTGTTCAGCGCCCTGGGCGTCCTGCTGCTGCTCGGTATCGTCAAGAAGAACGGCATTCTGCAGATTGATTACATGAACCGCCTGCGGGACGAAGGCCATGCCCTGAAGCATGCCATCATCGAAGCCAACCGCGTTCGCCTGCGGCCCATTCTGATGACCACCTTCGCCATCGTGGCCGGTCTGCTGCCGACCGCCTTCGGCACGGGCTCCGGCGCCTCGCAACGTTCGGCGATCGCCATTACGATCATCGGCGGCCAGACGCTCTGTCTGCTTCTGACCCTGCTGGTTGTCCCCGTTGGCTATGACATGGTGGAGTCCACCAAGGGCTGGATCACGGGCCGCCGCTCGAAGAGCGTCGACGTCCCGGCGGGCGCCACCGGCGACTAAATTTTTATACTCCCGAATCTTTTCTCCTTGCCGATACGTCTGGTGAGATGAAAGGAGGAAATGAAAATGAAATCGAACAACACTCTCCCTGTTGAAGAGTTACCCGGCCGGGTTCACTGCTATATGTGCACGCACAATGTGGAGGCGACGGTCCTCAAGCAGGGCACGGCACGGAAGACCAAGCCGGGGCAGCGTTGCCCGCGGTGCAGCGCCAGTCTGGACTCCGGCTACGTGCTCGAAGTCTTCAGCGGCAGCTTAGTCACGGCGTAACTGTCCAATTGCGATATCCTGAAGGAACATGAAACGTAAGACCCCTGCCAAAGAAACACCGGTCGTGGATCCCGAGATTCTGGCATCGGCCCATCGCAGTGTCGGAATGGAGAAAGCGAAGCCTGTCCGCAAGTGTGAAGTTTGCAGCGGCGAAGTGGCGACCACCTCCGGCCCCAGCACCGGCGAGGATCTTTGCTGGGTGTGCCGCCGGCTGAAAATCAGCGCGTGGCGGGATTCCGATCTGCAAGCCTCAACTGGTGGCGAATAGCGGCAGTTGGGTCACTTTCCCCTGTTCTAGCGCCTGTTCATAAACCCAAGCGCCGACGGCGACATCTTCGAGCCCAATCCCTACGGACTTGAAAATGGTAATCGCCTCGGCGCTTTTCCGTTGGGGTTCATGCGCCAGCGGCTCGACGAAATCCCAGTCCGGCGGATCGAAGCTGAGAATCAGGTCTCCTGCTTCCATCCGCGCCTGCTCGACGGAATCCACGACGATCTGGTCGGCTCGCCGGAAGAGTTCCGCCGGTAACTCCCGTCGGCGCGGCGAGTTGGAGCCCGCCGCGTTGATGTGCGTTCCCGCCCGGATCAGCTCCGCCGGAAACAGCGGATCTTTGGCCGAGGTGGCTGTGATGACGATATCGGCGTCCACCAGCGCCGCTTCCACCGTCGGCATGGCGGCGGCGTTGGGATAGTGGCGGGCGAAGGCCTGCGCCTTCTCCTGGGTCCTGCTCCAGACGCTGATCGCCCGTACCGGACGCACCGCCATCACCGCCTCCAACTGACTCGCCGCCTGAAAGCCGCTGCCGAGCACCGCCACGTTCTGCGCCTCCGGCCGGGCGAGCCATCGTGTCGCCAGGCCGGAGGCGGCGCCGGTCCGAATCTGGCCCAGCCAGTTGGCGTCCATCAAAGCCAGCGGCATCGCCGTCTCGGCATCATAGAGCAGGAAGACGAACCAGGCGCCGTGCTTCGGGTGCGTCGAGTAGACCTTGGTGCCAAAGTAGGCGCCGTGGGCGCCCGCCATCTGGTGCAGAACGGCGCCGGAGGGCATCGTCAGCCGCCGGCGCGGCTGGCTCTGGGCCTCGCCGGTAGCGAAATCGCGGAAGGCGTGAGCCAGCAAATCGATCGCTTTGCTCATCGGGAGCAGTTGCCGGACGGTCGCTTCGTCGATGTGTACCATTTCCCTTCATTGTCGCCGGGATTTCGCCGAGAAGGGCAGGGTGAGGAAAGTTTGTCTCTTGCTCGGAGTCTGGCTCGCCGCGGTGACCGCGCGGCAGGAGGATTGGCCGGCCGAAACGCGCCTGGAGCGCACGGCCGCCTGCCCTACGGCGGTCCTGCTGATCGAACCCTCCCATGAAGACGCCGAGAGCGCTCTGCTGGCGTTTGCCGCCACCCTGGCCGACGAGCCTGGCGCGCGCGGCCACGTCGTGGTCCTGGCCGGCCAAGGCCCCGTCGCCCCGCGCGTTTGGCGTGCCCTCCGCACCCTGCCGCGGACCGAAGTCCACTTCGTCCAGGACGATCAGGAACTGGACGCCTTCGGGGTCACCAACGGCCTGGGTTTCTACCTGTTTGATGCGTGGGGACGCCTCAAAAAATACGACGACCGGAGCGAAGAGGCTCCGGTCGTCGTGGGTTCGTTTCGGAAAGCTTAGGCCTTCGACGGTTCGGGCCGCTCGGGGTTGAGCCCGAGTTCCTGAATCGCCGCGGCCGCGCGCCCGGCGTCGAACTTGCCGTCGCGAGCCAGGCGGCTGAGCGTCGCGGCGGTGATGTTCTCGGCGTCCACTTCGAAGTGGCGGCGCAGTTGCTCCCGGTTGTCCGAACGGCCGAAACCGTCGGTTCCCAGGCTGACCAGCCGACCCGGCAGCCACGGAGCGATCTGGTCGGGCACGATCTTCATGTAATCGGAAGCCGCAATGATCGGCAGATCCGATCCCCCAACCACCGCGTGCAGATAACCCGTCCGCGGCGTCTCCGTCGGATGCAGCCGGTTCCACCGCTCGGCTTCGAGCAGGTCGCGGCGCAACTCGTTGTAGCTGGTGACGCTGTAGACGTCCGTTGCCACGCCGTACCGGTCCAGCAGCGTCTGCGAAGCCTCGAGCGCCTCGTTCAGAATCGCGCCGGAGCCGAACAGAATCGCCTGCGGATTCTCGCTGGCCTTCACGCGGTAAATGCCCTTCAGCACGCCTTCGGAGATGTCCTCGCTCGGCAGCGGCGGGTGGGCATAATCATCGTTGCAGATGGTGAGGTAGTAGAAGCGGTCTTCGTTCAGCTCATACATCCGCTTGATGCCGTCCTGGATGATGATCGCCAGTTCATACGCAAAAGCGGGATCATAGCTGTGGCAGGTGGGCACGGTCGAGGACAGCACCAGGCTGTGGCCGTCCTGATGCTGCAGGCCTTCGCCGGAAAGCGTCGTCCTGCCGGCGGTGGCGCCCATCAGGAAGCCTTTGCCGCGGCTATCGGCAAACGCCCAGATGAAGTCGCCCACGCGCTGGAAGCCGAACATCGAATAGTAGGTGAAGAACGGCATCATCGGCACGCCATAGTTGGCGTAGGCCGTACCGGCGGCGGTAAACGAACCCATCGAACCGGCTTCGGTAATGCCCTCTTCAAGAATCTGGCCGTTCACCATCTCCTTGTAGAACAGGAAGATGTCGGCATCGTGCGGGGTGTAGAGCTGGCCCATCGGGGCGTAGATGCCCACCTGGCGGAACAGCGACTCCATACCGAACGTCCGCGCTTCGTCCGGAACAATCGGGACCACGTACTTCCCAATCGCCGGGTCCTTGATCAGGGCCGTCAGGATACGGACAAACGCCATCGTCGTCGAAACGGCGCGGTCGCCGGAACCCTGCAGCGACTCTTTGAACAGTTCGAGCGGCGGGGCGGTGATGCTCACCGGCTTCACGTTCCGGGCCGGCACGCTGCCGCCGAGGGCGGCGCGGCGCTCCCGCATGTAAACCATCTCCGGCGCATCCGCCGCCGGCTTGAGCAGCTCGCAGCTCTTGGCCTGCTCATCGGTGAGCGGCAGCTGGAAGCGGTCGCGGAAATAGAGCAGGGACTGCTCTTCGAGCTTCTTGGCCTGATGGGTAAAGTTGCGGCTCTCGCCGCCTTCGCCCATGCCGTAACCCTTCACGGTCTTGGCCAGGATCACGGTGGGTTTGCCCTTGGTTTCGAGCGCCCGCAGGTAGGCGTTGTACACCTTCACCGGGTCGTGGCCGCCGCGCGAGAGCTTCCGCAGCTGCTCATCGGACATATCCGCCACCAGCGCCGCGGTCTCCGGGTACTTGCCGAAGAAGTGCTCGCGGACGTAGGCGCCGCCCTTGGCCTTGTACGCCTGGAACTCGCCGTCCACGCACTCCGACAACCGCTTCAGCAGCATGCCGGATTCGTCGCGGGCGAAGAGCTCATCCCACGGTCCGCCCCACAGCAGCTTGACCACGTTCCAGCCCGCGCCGGCGAAGATGCCTTCGAGCTCCTTCACAATATTGCCGTTGCCGCGCACCGGACCGTCCAGGCGCTGCAGGTTGCAGTTCACGATGAAAATCAGATTGTCGACCTTCTCGCGGACCGGCAGGCCGATCGCGCCGAGCGACTCGGGCTCGTCCATTTCGCCGTCGCCGAGGTAGGCGAACACCTTCCGGTCGGTCTTCTCAATCAGACCGCGGTTTTCGAGATAGCGCATGAAGCGCGCCTGGTAGATGGCGTTGAGCGGGCCGAGGCCCATCGAGACGGTGGGGAACTGCCAGAAGTCTGGCATCAGCCAGGGGTGGGGGTAGGAGGAAAGGCCGGGGTAATCGCGAAGTTCGTGCCGGAAGTTCGCCAGATGCTTCTCATCCAGGCGCCCTTCCAAAAATGCTCGCGAATACTGTCCGGGAGAGGCATGGCCCTGGAAGTAGATCAGGTCGCCGGGCTGATCGCCGATCTTGGCGCGGTAGACGTGGTTCTGCGCGACTTCGATCAACGTGGCCTGGGATTGGAAGGTGGCAATGTGCCCGCCAATGCCGGCGTCGTACTTGTTTGCCTTCACCACCATCGCCAACGCATTCCAGCGGACGAGGCTTTCGATCCGGCGTTCAATCTCGCGATCGCCGGGATAGGGAACCTCTTCTTCCGTGCTGATCGTGTTGACGTAAGGCGTCTTGTAGCTCGCAATCGGAGCCGCGCCGCTAATGGCAGCCTTGTTCAACAGGCGCTCCAGGAGGAACTTCGCCCGGTCGGGCCCCTCTGCGTCAATAATCTGATCCAGCGCTTCCAGCCATTCGCTGGTTTCTACCGGGTTGCGGTCTTCGTGGGTTTCTGCCTTGGGTTTCAGCATGGTATGAAGGGTGCGGTAACCCTACTATTCTATCTGAAATCAGAAAAGCCCACTCCCGCTATTTGGCGGAAGTGGACCTCTTTCACTGGAGACCGCTTCGGAGGAGAGCGGTTTACAGGAGCCTGAAGTTAACCTCTACGGTCGCTGCGACCGGTACAGGCTTGCCATCTTTAAATCCGGGGCGGAAACGCCACTTCTGAACCGCCTCAATCGCCTTCTCGTCCAGACCCAAACCGAGCGGACGAACCACGCGCAACTGCTGCGGTTGACCCTTCTCGTCTACGACGACATAAAGGACCACCGTTCCCTGGAACTTCGCCTTCCGCGCCTCTTCGGAGTATTCGGGCTCGACCTTCGAAAGCAGCGAGGGCGCCGAAACGCCACCACCAATCCGATACACGCCACCGCCCATGCCACCGCCCGAGCCCGGGCCCACGCCCGATCCGGAGCCGGAGCCTACGCCCCCGCCTTTGCCGGAGCCAATGCCACCGGCCGAGCCGGGGCCATTCGAAGGAATCTTGCCCATCGCAAACGGGTCACCAATATTGGTCAGCGCCACCTGCGGAACTGGCGCATCCGGCTGCAGCACAATCGTCGGTTCCATCACCAGCTTCGGCTGGTTCTGAATCGGTTCGGCCGTCGGCGGCACGTACTGTTTCGGCGCAATCTTCGGGAGTTTGCCCTTGGTTTGCGGCAGGGGATTTAGATTCCCGCCGCCACCGCCACCGCCCATCGTCACCGTCTTCGGAGGCGCCGGGGGAATGTAGGGAGCCAGGTCGGTCGGCATGAACAGCGCCGTATCTTTCACTGCCTGAATCACTTCTTTCCGCGTACCGAGCCAAAGCACCAGCCCGATGATCACCGCGTGCACCAGCATCGAGTACATGCCGGATTTCTTTTCGTTTCCGCCCGTTCCGCCCCAGATGTCTTTCACCGCGACGGGCTTGGACGTCACCTCTAAAGGTGGCAAGGGCTGCGGCTTCACCAGGTCTTTAATGTTCTGAACGAACTGCTGGTGCCAGGGGATCTCAGGGGTCAGCAACCGCGCCAAATGCAGATCGTCCGGATCCAGCTGCGGTGTGACGGCGCGATTTTGCTCGCTCGGTGTTGGAGTTGGAATGGTCGCCATCGTTCTTTATCCTGTCCCCTTGCAACACTAGACGATCAACGCATCGGTAAGGTTGCAGTTTTCAGAATGAAACACCTTACCGGCTATGAAAAAGTGTATCACGCACTATGGCAACAACCCGGACCGCGCCAATAGCGCCTGCGGATCCGGATCCCGGCCCATAAAATTGCGGTAAAGCTGTGCCGGATCCTCACTGTCGCCCTTGGCCAAAATCTGGTGACGGAAGGCGAGTCCGGCCTCGGCGTTGAAGACTCCTTCGGTCCGGAAGCGGCTGAACGCGTCGGCGTCGAGCACCTCGGCCCACTTGTAGGAGTAGTAGCCGCCGGCGTAACCCACTGGATTTGCAAACAGATGGGTGAAGGAGTTGATCATGGCGTGTTCGGCCGGCAGCGGCGCCGCGGAGAACTGCCCGAGCAGATTCCGGCTGTAGGCGACCACCTCGCCGTCCACCTCCGGCCGGTAGTTGGTATGCAGCGCCAGGTCGACAATGCCGAAACTCAGCTGACGCATCTGCGCGTTCGCCGCCCGGAACGTCCGCGCCCGTTTCATCTTGTTAAATAGCTCTTCCGGGATCGGCGCGCCCGTCTCCACGTGGCGCGCGAACAGATCGAGCGCCTCCCGCTCCCAGCACCAGTTCTCCATGATCTGGCTGGGCAGCTCCACAAAATCCCATGCCACGTTCGTCCCCGCCATGCTGCGCAGCGGCACCCGCGTCAGGCAGTGGTGCAACAGATGGCCAAACTCGTGGAAGATCGTCTCGACGTCCCGATGCGTCAGCAGCGCCGGCTGGTCGCCGAGCGGCGGCGTCAGGTTGCCGCAGATCAGCCCCAGATGCGGGTCCCAACCCTCGCCGCGCGGCAGCCCCGTCAAAAACGAGTCCATCCAGGCGCCCCCGCGCTTGTTCTCGCGCGGGTAAAAGTCGGAATAGAAGCTGCCGAGGTGGTGCCCGGTGGCGGCGTCGCGGATGGCGAAGGTCTTGACGTCCGAGTGCCACACCGGCACCCCGGCCGTCTCCTCCACCGCAATGCCGAAAAGCCGGCGGCAGATCTCGAACAGGCCGTCCATCACCTGCGGCAGCGCGAAGTACGGGCGCAACTCCTCCTCGTCGAAGTCGTAGAGCGCCACCCGCTGCTTCTCGGCCCAATAGGCGATGTCCCAGGCCTCGAGCGGCTGCCCCGCGAAGGCGGCCAGTTGTTCGTTCTCCACCGCGAAGAATGGCTTCGTTTTGTTGTGAAGGTCTTCAAGAAACGCCTGCGCGGCGGCGCCGGTCTTGGCCATCCGCTCCACCAGCACGAGATCCGCGAAGTTGGCAAAGCCAAGGAGCTTGGCTTTTTCCTGGCGGAGTTCGAGGATCCGCGTCGTCAGCGTCCGGTTATCGTGTTCGCCCGTGGACGCCCGGGTCGCGTAAGCCCGGTAGAGCGCTTCGCGGACGGAGCGATCGTCCAGGTACGTCAGCACCGCGACATAGCTCGGCTGCTGCAGGGTGAAGCGCCATCCGGCCTGCCCCTTGGCCTCCGCGCTTTGCCGCGCCGCGGCCCGGGCGCTCGGCGGCAGCCCGGCCAGTTGCGACTCCTCGGTCAGATACAGTTCAAAGGAGTTGGTCGAGTCCAGAACATTTTCGGAGTACTTCGTCGTCAGATGCGCCAGTTCGACGTCGATCGCCTCGGAACGCTTCTTGCCGGCCTCATCGAGTTCGGCGCCGGCACGGCGGAAGGCGTCCATCGTCTTCGTGAAGTTCCGCTGGTGGATGCCGGTCAGCGCCGCGGCCTCCGGTGTGGCCGCGAACTCCTTAAGGGCCTGCCACAATTCGGCGTTGAGCGGGATGGAGGAGTAAAAGGCACTCGCCTCCGGCTGAATCGCGTTGAAGGCCTCCCGCAACTCCTGCGTCGTGGCCACGGTTTCCAGGTGCCGGACAATGTTCAGCGCCACATCCAGCGGCTCGGTTGCCCGGTCCAGCGCCAGCAGCGTGTTTTCGTAGCTCCGCGGGGCGGGGTTGTTCACCACCGCGTCGATGGCGGCTTGGGCCTGGCCGATCAGCTCCCGAATGCCCGGCACCACATGAGCGGCGTCAATCTGGTCGAACGGGATCGCGAATGGAATGGAAAGGAGGGGATTCATCGGCTCTCCCCTCTAGGTTAGCGGAGAAAGCCGGACCGGCCGCTGCCGGTCGAACTCAACTCGTCGTTGCGCGGATCGTCAATCGCCAGGATGCGCCGCAACTCCGGCGTCAGCGACTCGAGCGTCTCCGGCCGCAGCAGCCGCTTCTGATACTGCTGCTGGGGCTGATCGCCCCGTACAAAGAAGCCGTGGAGCGACCGCCGGGGGCGATCCGTCCGGTTGGCCGTGCCCCCGTGCCAGCAATGGGCGTTCATCATAATGACGTCGCCGGCCCGGCCCAAAATGATGGTCTCGTCCGGATGCGCCGCCGGCGGCAGCGAGCCCGAACGGTGCGACCCCGGTACGGCGCGCGTCGGCCCGTTCTCCGGCGTGAAATCGTCGAGCATCCATACGGAGTTGAATACGGCATAGCCCTGGGCGTCCGGCAGCAGCCCCATGTCGCAGTGCAGCGGCTGGGCGGAGTCCGAATGCGGCTCGGCGGCTCGGTAGTTCAGGCTCGAGAGCTTCCAATCCGGGCCCAGCACCAGCTCGGCGGCCGCCAGCAATTCGGGATGCGAAACCACCCGGCGGAACGTTTCGCCCTTGTCCACCAGATTGGCCAAACGCTGCGAATTGGCTTCCTTGCGGAACTCCGCCCCGGCGCTTGCTCCCTCGATCTCCATTCGCTCGGCCACGGCGGCCCGCAACTCCTCGAGCCAGGCGGGGTCGATCATTTGGGGGACGATCGTGTACCCTTGTTCCTGCAACTCCTGAATATTTTCGGGTGTCACGCCGAAATTGTACCGCAATGAACTTTGGCCGAATTCTCATCCGAGCCACCAATTGGGTTGGCGATGCCGTCATGGCCGTACCGTCTCTCGAACAGATCCGGTTACGCTTTCCGGACGCCCATATCGCCATGCTGGCGCGGCCCTGGGTCAGCGGCCTCTACGATAAGTCGCTCATCGACGAAATCATTCCCTACACGGCGTCGAAGGGCTGGAAGGATCTGCGTGGCAAGTGGGAACTGGCCCGGCGTTTAGAGAAGATGCGGTTCGACGCTGCCATCTTGCAGCAAAACGCCTTTGAAGCCGCTGCCATCGTCTGGCTGGCCCGGATTCCCGTACGCATCGGCTATAGCCGCGAGGGACGCGGCCTGCTGCTCTCCGATCCCATTGCCGTCCCCAAACCGGGCGAGATACCCACCCACCAGCGTTTCTACTACCTCGAAATGCTGCGGCGCGCGGGCCTCATCGAAAAGCTGCCCGACTCCCCCGCCATCCGGCTGCCCGGCATCCCGTTCCTGCAAAAGGCCGGAGCGAAGCGGCTGCCGGGCGCCTGGATCGGGGTCTCGCCGGGCGCGGCCTACGGTACGGCCAAGCGGTGGCTGCCGGAGCGGTTCGCGGCCGCGGCGGTCACGGTGGCGCGGGATCTCTCCGCCGGCGTCGCCGTCTTCGGTTCGCCGGATGAAAAGGCGCTGTGCGAAGGCATCGCGGCGCAAATTCAAGCGGAGGGCGTCAACGCCAGAAGCTTCGCTGGCGAGACCGGCCTGGGCGAGTTCGTCGAAATGGCGTCCGTCTGCCAGGCGTTTCTCACCAACGACTCCGGTGCCATGCACGTGGCCAGCGCCCTCGGCATACCCACCGTCTCCGTCTTCGGCGCCACGGACCACGTCGCCACCGGACCAACTGGCCCCCTGGCGAAGGTAATCCGCGAGAAGGTGGAGTGCAGCCCCTGTTTGCTGCGGGAGTGTCCCATTGATCACCGGTGCATGAAGGCGGTGGCGGCGGACCGCGTGGCCGGCGAAGTTTTGGAATTGGTCCAGATCGCGCGACAATGAAAGGCGGAAATCGTGGATACCCGGATAAAAATCATCGGCCTCGAAGAGATGCGCGAACGCCTGCTCGCTCCGGCCCCGCCCCGCGCGCTGGTCATCGGCCATTTTGATCCGGTGGTCTATACGAACGTGGAGCGCATGCTCGCCCTGGCCCAGGAGTACGGACCGCTGGCGATCTGCATCACCTCGCCGGCCGATCCTCTCCTGCCGGCCCGCGCCCGGGCGGAGTTGGCCGCCGCGCTCGATTGCACCGAATTCGTCACCATCGCCGATCACGCCGAGACCGCCGTCCTCACGGGCATCCCCGGTTTGACCGTGATCGACGAAACGCACGATGATCTCCGGCGCCGGGAGGCGCTGATGGCTCTCGTGCGCGAGCGGCAGAAAGCGTAGGGCCGCGGTGCGCGTTTTGGTCATCCGCCTGGGTGCTTTCGGCGACGTCCTGCATGCCATGCCGGCGGCCACCGCGCTCGCCCGCTCCGGCCTGGATGTCACTTGGGTGGTGGACCGCAAGTGGGCTCCCCTGCTCACGGCCTGCCCGGTGCGCACCGTCGCCTTCGACCGGCGGGATTTCGCCGACGTCCGCCGGGTGGTGGCCGAACTCCGGGCCGCCCGCTTTGCCGTGGCCTACGACCTGCAAGGACTCATCAAGTCCGCCGTGCTGGGATGGCTGAGCGGGGCCCCCCGCCGCGTTGGCTTCGTTTCGTCGTATTTGCGCGAGCGCGCCGCGGCGTGGTTCTACTCGGAATGCGTCACCCCGCGCGGGGGGCACGTCGTCGAACAGGAGTTGTCGCTCGTGGGCCTGCCCGGCCACGAGTTTCCGCTCCCCGCCGGCGAACCGGTGGCGGACCTGCCCGCCGGGCCTTTCGTGCTGGCGAGCGACCGGGCCGGCTGGCGGGCCAAGGAGTGGCCGGCCGAGAACTATGCCGCCCTCGCCGCGCGGCTGCCCGTGCCGCTGGTGATGAATCGGCCCGCGTGGAGTCTGCCGCAACTGATCTACGCCACGCGCCAGGCCGCCGCCGTGTTGGGTCTCGATAGCGGGCCCATGCACCTGGCGGCCGCGCTCGGCAAGCCGGGGGTCGCGCTGTTCGGTCCCACCTCACCCGAACGAAACGGTCCCTACGGCGGCAGCCTCACCGTGCTGCGCGCGCCGAACGCCGAAACCACCTATAAAAGAACCCAGGAGATCCCCGCTTCCATGCGCGCCCTTTCCGTGGACGCCGTGGGCGACGCTTTGCAACGATGCCTCGATACCTCTTCCCGAAACCCTACGCGGATCTAGTGGCCCGCATGCGCGTGCCCAGCGGGTTTCTGCTGGTGGCGGCCTTCGGCTGGTTCGCCCAGCCCACCCCGGCGTCTCTGCTCTCCGGCATCCCGGTTTCGCTGGCGGGTCTGGCGTTGCGCGCCTGGGCCGCGGGGCATCTTGAAAAGAACCAGAAGCTGGTCGCTAGCGGACCCTACCGGTTCCATCGCAACCCGCTCTACGCCGGGACGCTGATCACCGCTCTCGGCCTCGCTGTCGCGGCCGGACGCTGGGAGTTGGCGGTGCTGTTCGCGGCCGTCTTCCTGCTCGTGTACCTGCCGGTGATGGAGCTCGAAGAGCAGCATCTGCGGGGCTTGTTTCCGGACTATGCGGCCTTTGCCGACCGCGTCCCCCTGCTGATCCCGCGCTTCCCCGGCTTGCCGCCCACGGCGCCGTTCCGCGGGTGGCTCTACCAGAAGAATCGCGAGTACCAGGCGCTGCTCGGCTTCCTCGCCGGTCTCGGCTATCTGACGTGGAAGGCTATGGCTTAAGGAGCGTCACTTTCGTGTACGCGAGCCGAAACCCGCATTTTTCGTAGTTCCGCTGGGAGGCGCTGCCCGGCTCCGTATCCGCCGTGGCCAGGTCGCAACCGGCGCGCGCGGCCACCGCGAGACGTTCCCGGATGAGCTTCAACTGCAACCCGGCCCGGCGGTACCGCCGGATGGTGCCGTCGCACTGAAACAGCGCCAGGCCTTCGTGGAGGCACAACTGCGCGCCGGCCAGCGCCGCGCCGTCATGGCGGATGAGAAAGCTTTGCGTCTGCGGCATGCCGTGCAAGGTGTTGCAGAGTTCGAGCGCAGGTTGCGTGACGAGGTCGAAAAAGGACTCGCTCATGGGCGGGCCCCACTCCGCGGCGTCCTCCGCCAGCACGACGTCGGGATCGGGGTCCGCGATGTCGGTGGCCGAGAGCGGGCGGAACAACGTGTTTTCAAACGCGCCAATCTCGTAGCCGCGCCGCGAGAGATACGTGAAAATCGCTGCATCGGCGAACGGGCTGAGGACGAACGTGACGGGCGCCATCCGCTCCTCGTAAAAGGCCTCCACCGCGTCCAGGTCTGCCTCGAGCGTCGGCGCCTCCATGCCGGCGCCTTTGATCTGCGTCAGCGGTGAGGTCTCGTCAAGAAAAGCCGCCGTACCGCTGCCGCAAGGGATCCAGGCGGCAGCGGAGTGCGGGTATATCCGGTTGTGGGTGGTAACGCTCCACCGGGCAATCGCCGCCGCGGCCTGCTCGAGCCGGAGGGCGAGCGGAAGATCAGCGTACATGAAGCTCAGATGATCAGTTTCGAGGCGATCGATTCGAGTTGAATCTTGAAGGTCAACGCTTCTCCGGCCAGCGGATGGTTGCCGTCCAGGGTGATCTTGTCGTCCTCGATGCCCACCACCCGCACCACAAAGGCTTGGCCGCCGCCGGAGAGTTGGAGTTCCAACCCCTCTTCAATCTCGATGTCTTCCGGGAAACGGTCCCGCTCGACTTCAATGATCATTTCGGGGTTCGACGGGCCGTAGGCATCCTCGGGTTGGATGGTCGTGACGACGGACTGGCCGGGGGAGAGGCCAATCACTGCTGCGTCAAAGCCGGGGATTACTTGGCCGGTGCCGAGCGTAAACTCCAGCGGCTCGCGGCCTTCAGACGAATCAAAAATAGTGCCGTCAGCGAGGGTACCTTGATAATGAACCTTCACCTTGTCGCCGGCTTGCGCTGTAATCATCGTCCGCAGTGTATCACTGCGGGTCAGCTGTTCGACAGGGAAACGAGTGCCGTTACCGTTTCGCGGAGACTCTTGTTCGTGCGCTGGAGGGCTTCCGCGGACTGGTTGGCCGAGGCGGCGGAAGCCGCGTTCGCCTGGCTGAGCCGGCCGATCTCGCTGACGGCAATCTGCACACTATGGATCTGGCGCCGTTGCGCCTCGGATTGAGCGGCGAGCCCGTTCACCTCGGCGGCCATTGCCCCGGACTGGCTCACCGCGGATTCGAGCAACTGCCGGACTTCGGTGCTGAGCGCGCGGACCGTGGCCGTCTCGGCGAGCACCAGATTCACCTGCTCTTCGGTCTGCTGCGCGGCCTGCGAGGACCGGAGCGAGAGCGAACGCACCTCGTCGGCGACGACGGCGAAGCCTGCCCCTGCCTCGCCGGCTCGCGCTGCTTCCACGGCCGCATTCAGGGCCAGCAGGTTGGTCTGGAAGGCAAAGTTCTGCACCGTGGCGGCGATGGTGCGGATCGCCTGGCCGGCGGCGACCAGCTCCCTCACCCGGTCATCCAAAACTGCCATCCGCTCCGCGCCGCCGGAGATCGAGGTAAGCGACTCACTCGAAAGCCGGTCGGAGCGCTTCGCCGTTTCGGTGATGGTGCCGATGTACTCCACCTGCTGGTCCAGGGAAGCGCCGCTCTGTTGAACAGCCGCCGCCTGTTGATGCACCGCATGAGAGAGCTCCCCACTGGTCTTACAGATCGCCGCGACATGCTCGTCGAGAGCCTCCGCATTCATCTTAAGCTGAGCGGTCGCCAAGCCCTCGGCGATGGTGGATCGCGAAAGGGTCCGGGCGATCATGGCAGTAGGAATGGTTTCGGCCACTACAAACGCGGCATGCAGCAGCACAACCGGAAAGGCCGCCTGGTAGTCGAACAGGCTGGCAGGAGCGACGAAGAAGAACAGAATATGGTGCACCGCAATCGTCCCCGCCGCGGCCAGAACCGCGAACTCATCGGCCAGCATCGTCAACACCGCCATGCTCGCAAAAACATGGAAATGCCACTCGATCCCGCCCTTGCCCGCATGAATGTAGAGGGCGCTCGTGAACATCGTGGCCATCGCCAGCGTCACCGCCGTCAGCCGCGTGGCGGGCGCTTGCCAGCAGGCCACCGCGGGCAGTGCGGCGATAATCGCCGCTATCGCCAGCACCGGAAAGACCGCCACGCCATGGTAAGCGGCGATCACCGCCGCGAGCGGCAACTGCGCCAGCAGGATTCCGAGATAGCGGCGGTTGGCGACTTGGCGATAGCGGGAAAGATGTTGCTCGATCTTCATGTGGGACTCCGTCTACAGGTTGTTGCTGGCACAGCCATACGCCGGCATCCGTTCCGGATCGCCTCCCGCATGGAAAATTCGCATAAAAGTGAGGTCTTCGAGCGCCACCCCCGGCTGCGGCCGGTGTTTGGCGTATCCTCCCTGCCAGGTCCGGCCGCCCGGATCGGTGAGAGCCAGGCGAGGCCCCGAACGGACCGCGCTGACGGCCACTTCGAATCCGGCTCGCCGCAGGACCGCGGTCCATTCCGGCTGCGGCTGGTTCAGGTGGACCCGCTCGCGCCAGCCCGGCTCAACTCCCCGCGCCGCCAAATGGCGAAATACCTCCGCCGAACAGCCGCAATCCACCCGCAATCGATGCGTGGCGGTCCAATCGCGCCCATCCGCCGGAACGGTCTCGGCGCGCAGCGGCAAAACATGCGGCGCCATCCACCCCGCCATCACCATGCTCAATACGGCCGCCCAAGTGAAAAATCCACTCAAAAGCCAAATCGGTTGGGGGTATGACGGCAATTCTTTCTTCCTGAGTGGCTTATCGGTTAGCCCACCCGCCCCTTATAATGAAAGTCAATACTTAATCGCGAAATAGGAGATTCATGGGTATTCAGCGTATCGGCATCCTGACCGGCGGCGGCGACGTCCCCGGCTTGAATTCGGTGATCAAGGGAGTCACCTACCGCGCCACCGAACTCGGCATCGACGTGCTCGGCTTCCGGCGTGGCTGGGAGGGGCTCACGCACCTCAACCTGGACGACGAAGAATCCAAGAAGCGGTACCTGATGCCGCTCGACCGGCAGAACACGGCCACCATCGACCGCTTCGGCGGCACCCACCTGCATTCCAGCCGCACCAACCCGGCCCGGATGCGGAAACTGCCGGCCTTCCTCAGCCCCGACAGCTTCACCCCCGAAACCGTCATCAAGAAGGGCGAAACCTTCACCGCCTACGACATCTCGAAGCACGTCCTCGCGAACCTTGAAAAGCTCGGCGTCGATTGCCTCGTCGCCATCGGCGGCGATGACACCCTCAGCTACGCCCAAAAGCTCCACAAACAGGGCTTCCGCGTGGTCGCCGTGCCCAAAACCATGGACAACGACGTCCGCGACACCGAGTACTGCATCGGCTTCTCCACCGCCATCTCCCGCGCCCACGACGCCATCCAGCGCCAGCGCACCACCGTCGGCTCCCACGAACGCCTTGGCGTCTTCCGCATCTTCGGCCGCGACGCCGGCTACACCGCGCTCTACACCGCCTACGTCACCTCCATCCGCTGCGGCATCCCCGAGCACGCCTTCGACCTCGACAAGATGCTCGAACTGCTCGCCCGCGATAAACGCAACAACCCTTCCAACTACTGCCTCACCGTGCTCAGCGAAGGCGCCGCCTGGGAAGGCTATCAGGTGCAGGAATACGGCGAACCGGACGACTACGGCCACCGCCGCAAGATGAACGTCGGCGAACTCTTCGCCGAACAGGCCAAGAAGCGCGCCGGCCTCGAAGCCATCGTCAGCGACCTCACCTACGACCTCCGCGGCGGCAGCCCGGATTTCGTCGACAAGATGGTCGCCACCACCTTCGGCAACATGGCCTTCGACGCGATCCTCGCGGGCAAGAGCGGCCTGATGGCGGCGATCAATCATGGTTGCTACGCCATGGTCGAAATCCCCGATCCCAAGCTTGGACCGCGGAAGGTGGACGTCGAAACGATGTACAACACCGATCGCTACCGGCCCATCTACAGCAACAAACTCGGCATCCCGATCTTCCTGACCAAAGCCTAAATGGGTCTGTTCGATCGGTTTGTCAAAAAGAAACCGGAGTTGACGGCGGATCTGCGCGAGCGGATCCGCCGTTCGTTTGAAGAGGCAGCCGCCGACGAGGAGCACTTCCCCTCGACGATCGACCCGCGCATCCTCCACGTCCGCGTCCTCGTCGAAACCTTCGGCGATCTCAACGGCCAACGCGTGCTCGACGCCGGCTGCGGCAAGGGCCGCTTCGCCCGGGCCCTACTCGCCGAGTTCCCGCAAGCCTCCCTCTGCGGCATGGATATCGCCGAGGCCATGCTGCGCCACGTGCAGCCCCCGCTGTGGCCCACGGCCGGCTCCCTCACCCAGTTACCCTTCGCCACGGCCGCCTTCGACGCCGCCTACGCCACCGAGTCGCTCGAACACGCCGTCGATATCGAAACCGCCGTCGCCGAACTCTGCCGCGTCGTTAAACCCGGCGGCGCCATCGTCATCATCGACAAGAACAAAGACCACTGGGGGCGTTTTGAAACCCCGGCCTGGGAACGCTGGTTCGGCCAGCAGGAGCTCGAAAAGATGCTCCGCCAACACTGCCGCCAGGTCACCAGCCGGCCCATTTCGTATTGGGAAGACGTGGATCCGGACGGCCTCTTTCTTGTATGGATCGCCCGCAAGTAGAATAGGGGCGTGCGGTGGAGCCTATTTCTCATTGCGTGGGTCGCCTTGGCGCAGCCCCTGGTCTTGGCGCAGATAAAGCCAAAGCTCTGGTGGAGCTTTACACCCCTGCGTCCGGTGGAAGGTTCGATCGACGGCCACGTCCGCGCCGGCCTCGTGAAGAAGAGCATCGCGCCCAACCCCCGCGCTGACGCCCGCACCCTCCTCCGCCGCCTCCACCACGACCTCACCGGCCTGCCGCCTACCGAAGCCGAAGCCCAGGCCTTCCTGGCCGATCCCAACGTCCCCCAACTCGTCGACAAACTCCTCGCCTCGCCCCACTTCGGCGAACGCTGGGGCCGGCACTGGCTCGACGTCGCCCGCTACGGCGAAGACGATTTCCACGGCACGGCGCCCCACCCCTACTCGAACGCTTGGCGCTATCGCGACTGGGTCGTCCAGGCCTACAACGACGACATGCCCTACGACCTGTTCGTCAAGGCGCAGGTGGCCGGCGATCTGCTTCCAGGCAAGGAGAAGTATCTCGGCGGCCTGGGCCTGTTCGGCCTCGGGCCCTGGTACTATGGCATCTCGCAGCCGCCCCAGGCCCGCGCCGACGAGCGCCACGACCGCATCGACATGGTCACCCGCGGCTTCCTCGGTGTCACCGCCGCCTGCGCCCGCTGCCACGACCACAAGTACGATCCCATCTCCCAACGCGACTACTACGCCCTCGGCGGCGTCTTCGCCAGCACGGCGTACAAAGAGTATCCGCTCGCGCCCCAAGAACAGGTGGCCCGCTACGAAGCCCACCAGAAGAAGATCGCCAAGCAGGAGAAGGCCATCAACGCCTTCCTCGAACAGCAGCGCGAACAACTGGCCGAAATCCTCTCCCACCGCATCGCCGACCTCATGACCGGCACCGGCGATCTCGACGCCGACCTGGCCAAGCGCTGGCGCGAGTACCTTGCCAAGCCCGACGAAGATCAGCCCTTCCGCGCCGAATGGGACCGGAAGAAGGACCGCGCCGCGGCCGAAGCCTACCAGGCCCTGGTCCTCGCCGTCGCCGAAGAGAAGAAGACGCTCGACGCCGAAAACGCGAAACGCGTCGCCCGGGCCGCCCCGCCGCCCACCAAGCGCCGCGTCGTCATCCTGCCCGGCAACTATGACTCCGAAGCCGACTTCAACCCCGGCGCCTACATCCCCACCGAGTCGCTCGAACGCGACCGCTACACCCTCTGGCGCAAGATGTTCAGCGGCGACGGGGCCCTGCTCCGCGTCAAGGAGGTCGACCGCTTCCTCACCGGCGAATGGAAGCGCCACCTCGAATCCCTGCGGGCCGAACTCGACCGGCTGAAGAAGACGAGCCCGCCGCCCTATCCCTTCTTCCACGGCGTCGCCGAGCACGAAGAGCCCATCGACCTCGAACTCAACATTCGCGGCAACCCCGAGGATCTGGGCCCCAAAGTGCCCCGCCAATTCCTCACCGCGCTCGGCGGCGATCCGCTGGGGCAGGGAAGCGGCCGCCTGCAGTTGGCCGAAGCCGTTGTGCGTCACCCGCTCGCGGCCCGCGTGATGGCCAACCGCATCTGGGCCCACCTGTTCGGCCACGGCGTCGTGCGCACCCCCTCGAACTTCGGCCTGATGGGCGAACGCCCCGGCAACCCCGAACTGCTCGAATACCTCGCGTCGCGCTTCGTCGCCCTCCGCTGGTCGCCGAAGGCGTTGATCCGCGAGATCGTGCTCAGCGAGACCTACCAGGCCTCCAGCGCCCAAACCGCCGAAGCGCAGAAGGTGGACCCCGGCAACCGCCTCTTCTGGCGCGCCGAACGGCGGCGGCTGGACGCTGAATCCATGCGCGACATGCTGCTGGCCGTCACCGGCGAACTCGACCCGAAGGTCGGCGGCGAGTCCGCGCCGCTCGAGGACAAGCTGCGCCGCCGGACCGTCTACGCCCGGGTCGGCCGCTATCAGCAGAACGAGACCCTGGCGCTATTCGACTTCCCGAGTTCCAGCGTCAGCGCCGAACACCGCGCCGCCACCAACGTCCCGCTCCAGCGCCTCTTCTTCCTGAACAGCGACTTCATCAAGGAACGGGCGGCCACCTTCGCCCAGCGGGCGCCGACGGTCGAACGGGCCTATGCCCTGCTGTTCCAGCGAACCCCTTCGGCCAGGGAGAAGGAGCGGAGCGAACGGTTCCTGGCCGAAGCCTCGCCGGCCGAGTACGCCCAGGTTCTTTTGAGTGCAAACGAGTTTCTCTATGTGGACTAGACGAGAGCTATTGGCCCGCACGGGATTAGGCTTCGGCGGCGTCGCCCTGTCGCAACTGCTGGCCGCCGACGCCTTCGCCCCCAAGGCCCCGCATTTCCCGGCCAAGGCGAAGCACGTGATCTATCTCATCCTCAACGGCGGCATGTCGCAGGTGGATACGTTTGATCCCAAGCCCGCGCTGACGAAGTACAACGGCCAGCCCATGCCCGGCGGCAACCCGAAGACCGAACGGGTGACGGGTTCGCTGATGCAGTCTCCCTTCGCGTTCCGGCAGCAGGGGCAGAGCGGCATTCCCGTCAGCGAAATCTTCCCGCGCATCGGCGCGCAGATCGACAAGTTCACCGTGATCCGGTCGATGTACAACGACGTACCGAACCACGAGCCCTCGCTCTTCATGACCAACTGCGGCGCCATTCAGCCGGGGCGGCCCTCGCTCGGCAGTTGGCTGACGTACGGACTCGGCACCGAGAACCGGAACCTGCCGGGCTACGTCGTCATGTGCCCGGGCACGCCGGTCGTCGGCCCGCCGCTGTGGGAGAGTGCGTTCCTCCCCGCCGTCTACCAGGGAACGTTCATCGGGATCAACGAAACGGATCCGAAGAAGCTCATCAAGTACGTGGACCGCGGCAAGACGGCCCCCGAGGCCCAGCGGCGGCAGCTAGACCTGCTGAAGGCGCTGAACGAAGAGCATCTCGCCGCGCGCCGCGGCGATGGACAGTTGGAGGCGACCATCGAGTCGATGGAGATCGCCTACCGGATGCAGACCGAAGGGCCGGAGGTGTTCGACTTAGCCAAGGAGACCCCGGCGACCCGCGAGCGCTACGGCGATTCGGCGTTTGGCCGCGGCTGTTTAATGGCGCGGCGCATGGTGGAAAAGGGTGTGCGCATGGTGCAGATCTACTTCGGCAACTCGCAGCCCTGGGATGCGCATGAAGACATTCAATCGCATGCGCGGCTCGCGCGGCAGGCCGATCCGGCTGTGGCGGCGTTGGTGCAGGATCTCGCAGAGCGCGGGCTGCTGAACGAAACGTTGGTCGTCGTCGGGACGGAGTTCGGGCGGACGCCGGCCGTCGAGACCGGGTCTACCACCAAGCTGCACAATGGGCGCGACCACAACTCGCTCGGCTATTCGATTTTGCTGGCCGGCGGCGGTGTGAAGGGCGGCTACGTGCACGGGGCGACCGACGAGTTCGGCTACAAGGCCGTCGACAAGCCCGTCCATCCGCATGACCTGAATGCGACGCTGCTGCACCTGATGGGGCTCGATCACACGAAGCTGACCTACTTCTATAGCGGACGGCACTTCCGGCTCACCGACGTGCACGGCGAGCTAGTGCGGGACATCCTGGCCTAGTCCGATATGCAGCGGCGCGGCGCAGGAACTGGCGTAGCCGCAGGCCGTGGGCAGCAGCGGCGGCCGCTTCTCCTGCCGCGAGCGGCCAGCCGGTTCCGTGACGTTGCGTAACAGAATGGCCGGCGCGCCCAGTCGCGTCAGCGCCGCATCCAACCGGCCATCGTTGTCGAAGTCCGCGATGACGGCTCCGCGCCAAGCGCCTTTCGGCGTCACCGGGATCGCTTGTTGAAAAATGCCTTTTGCCTGTAAGAAGAGCGTGGAGGTCTCTTCGTAGACCTCGTTCGAAACGGCCGCGATGTTATCCGTCACGTGGCTATTGGCGGTAAGCAGGTCGAGCCAGCCGTCGTTGTTGAAGTCGCCGAAGACCGCCCCCCAGCCGGAGCGGGTCATCGTCAGCGCGCCGAGTTTGGCCGGGTAGGTCACGTCCTGAAAACGGCCGCCGCCCAGGTTGCGCAGCAGCGGAAACGTCTCGCGGACCAGAGCCGTGAAAATCAAGTCGGGCCGCCCATCGCGGTCGATGTCCGCCACGCTCGTCCCCATCGCGGAGACCGGTTGGCCGCTCTCACTCAAGGCCACGCCCGATTCGAGGCCGGTCTCAGCGAACGTCCCGTCGCCATTGTTGTGGAAAAGGAAGTTCGGCAGGTTGTCGTTCGTGACAAACAGGTCCAGCCAGCCGTCCGCGTCGAAATCCGCGACCGCCACCGACATGCCCTTCCCCCGGTGGCGGGCGATGCCGCTGCGCTCGGAAACATCCTCGAACGTCCCGTCGCCCCGGTTGCGATAGAGGCGATTCGCCAGCGGCGCGAACTCCTTCGGATTGCAGTAGACGCGGACTCCCTTGGCGTCGTCGCCACAGAACTTGTTGTTGGCCGGCGTCCAACTGAGGTAGTTGACCACGAACAGGTCCAGATCGCCGTCCCGGTCGTAATCAAACCACGCGGCCGCGACGGCGAACGGCTCGTCGGCAATGGCGGAAGGCACCGGCGTCAGGACGCCCTTGTCGTTGCGGTACAGGACATTCCGGCCCGCCCCGGTGACGAACAGGTCCGGGTCGCCGTCGTTGTCGAAATCGCCCACCGCGGCCCCAATTGCGAAGCCGTCTCCGGGGAGGGGAACCGCCTCCCATCCGCCCGCGCCGCGATTGTGGAGCAAGGTGTTGGCGTGTTGCGGTCCGGCTTTCCGCAGGGTGCGCGGGTCGGCGCCGTTCGGGAAGAAGAGGTCAACCAGGCCGTCGCCGTCGAAGTCGGCCGCTGCGAGTCCGCCGGCCATCGTGGAGACGAGGTGCTTGGCGGCCGTGGGCGAGTGGTTCAGGGTGAACGGAAGATCCTGCACGGCGAATCGCGGGACGACCAATTCCCCCGCGGCGGAGGCAACCGGGGCGCGGGCGATCTTTTCGAGAATCTGCCGGCCTTCGCTGTTGTTGGCCGCGGCGGCGGCCTGCCGGGCTTCCGGGTAGCGGCCGAGTTTATAGAGAGCGCTCGCCAGGCCCGACCGCCCCTCCGGCGAATCGGCGCGCCGGTAGTGGGCCACGGCCACCTCCAGGTTGCCCCGCTCCTCCTCAATCCGGCCCCGCAACTGCCACACCCGCGCCGCCGGTTCACCGGCCGCCAGCGCCGCCGTCGCGCTCGCCAGCGCCTCATCGAAACGGCCCCGCAGAAACTGGACCCGCGCGAGGAAGTACGGGGCCTTCACCTCGGCAAAAAGGGCCTCGGCCTTGGCGAGTTCCCCGGTCTGCTGCCAGGCTAAACCCAGCAACAGCGCCGCCGGCCGGTCCTTCGGATTGGCCGCCAGATGCCTCTCGTACAGCGCCGCGGCTTCAGCGAACCGCTGTTGCTGGTAAAATTGCCATGCCTGCTCTTTTGCCGACTGTCCGAACAAAACGACGGCCAGGAGCATGGCTGCGATGCGCATGGAACCATTCTACGGCGGGTCTTCAATCGGCGTGAGTGGGATCAATGTGGTAATCTCGATAGAGATAAGGGAGATTGGTTTTGGTTGAATTGAACACCCCCACCCGAGAAGCCGTGGAAGCGGCCTATGACCGGACGGTCCGCGAAGACATTGAGCGGTTCCGTGCGGTGGCGGCCGACTATCTGGACGGCAAACTGACGGCCGATCAGTTCCGCGCCGAGCGGCTGCGCCGGGGTGTCTACTCCCAACGCCAGGAAGGCGTCCACATGATCCGGACCAAGGTGCCGGGTGGCATCATGACCGCCGAGCAGATGGATTGCCTCGCCGATGTGGCCGACCAGTTCGCGGCGGGTAAGGGCCATCTCACCACTCGCCAGAACATGCAGTACCACTTCGTCCCGCTGCCGCAGGTGGCCGACCTGCTGCATAAGCTGGCCGACGTCCGCCTCACCACGCGCGAAGCCTGCTACAACACGGTCCGCAACATCACCGCCTCGCCCCTCGCCGGGCTCCTGGCGAATGAAGTCTTCGACGTCCAGCCCTACGTCCGCAAAGTCGCCCTCGCGTTCCTCCACAACCCGCTGACCGACTCCATGCCCCGCAAGTTCAAAATCGCCTTCTTCGGCGGCGGCGAACGCGACGATATGGCGCTGGCGATTCATGATCTCGGCTTGACCGCCGTGATTCGCGACGGGCAGCGCGGCTTCCGCACCGTGCTCGGTGGCGGCTTAGGCCCCCTGCCGAACGAAGCCGTTCTGCTCGACGAGTTCCTGCCCGAAGATAAGCTGATCCCGCGCACCGAAGCGGTGCTGCGCCTCTTTAACCAGCACGGCAACCGGAGCAATAAGAACAAAGCCCGGCTCAAGTTCGTTCTGCGCGAGCGGGGTATCGAATGGGTGAAAGAGACCATCGAAGCCAACTACGCCGACATTCTGGCCAACGGCGGCACGCCCGAACCCACCCACGTCCCCGAGAATTTTGGCGGCTTCCGCCTGCAGCCCTTCCCGCTCGGCGAAGGCGGCCAGCTCCCGATCCTCGGTTCCACCCCGGCCGACCCCGCCTTCGACCGCTGGCTCGAAACCAACGTCCAGGAGCAGAAGCACGCTGGCTACGCCATCGTCACCATCCGCTGCCCCCAAGGCAATCTCGTCAGTTCGCAGATGCGCGCCGTGGCTAACATCGCCCGCGACGCCGGCGATAGCTACGTTCGCGTGGGGATCGATCAGAACCTCATGATCGCCTGGATCCCGGTGCACAACCTCCGCCGCGTCCATGCTGCGCTGCAAGCGGTTGGCCTTGCCGATGCGGGCGCCTACGAGATCACCGACACGGTCTCCTGCCCCGGCGGCTACTCGTGCAATCTCGCCCTCACCAAGTCTATGAACCTGGCCGCGGCCATCTCGCAAGCCGTCGCCGACTACCGCGACCCGCAGGTCCGCAAAATGGCCGTGAAGATCAGCGGCTGCCCGAACTCCTGCGGCCAGCACTGGATCGCCGATCTCGGCTTCTACGGCAACTCCCGGAAGATCAACGGCAAGGAAGTGCCTTACTACCTCATGCTCCTCGGCGGCGGTCACGACCGCGAAGGCATGCTTCGGTTTGGCTTGGCCATCCAGAGCCTCCCCGCCCGTTTGATCACGGTAGCCGTGCGCCGCGTCATCGATCACTTCATGCAGGATCGCCAGCCCGGCGAATCGTTCCGCGAATATGTCCTCCGGCACAAGGTCGCGTTCTTCAAGGAAATGACCGCCGATCTCGCCAAGCCCGCCGAGTTCACCGACGAGATGTACATGGACTGGGGCGATGAAGTGGCCTTCTCCCTGCAGTTGGGCCGCGGCGAGTGTGCGTCCTAGTCAGCAAGTGCGATACAGTGTGGGGCGAGGAATCTTAGCCCCATGAAAATCGAAGAAATCGAGGGAATCGGACCCGCCTACGCCACCAAGCTGACCGAGGCGGGTCTCACTACGGTGGAAGCCCTCCTCGAAGCCGGTGGTACCGCCAAAGGCCGCGCCGCGCTCGCCGAAAAGACCGAGATCAGCGAAAAGCTGATTCTCCGCTGGGTCAACCACGCCGACCTGATCCGCCTCAAGGGTGTCGGTCCCCAGTTCGCCGAACTGCTCGAAGCGGCAGGCGTCGATACGGTCAAGGAACTCCGCAACCGGAACGCCGCCAACCTCGCCGCCAAGCTCATTGAGATCAACGAAGCGAAGAGCATTGCCGGCACCACTCCGAATGCAAAGCAGGTCGAGGGTTGGATTGAAGAAGCCAAAACCCTCGATCCCAAGGTCTCGCACTAGCGCCGCGTGAAGCGGGCGGACTGCGTTCGCCCGCCTTCCGTCTCCATGGCGATCTGCGCCGCCACCAGTTGTTGGCTAAAGCTGATATTCGTGATCTGCGCCATCGTCACCGGGCTCATCCCCTCAGCCTCGCGCTGAAAGGTCAGTTGTCCCGTGCCGGCGTCGTACCCCACGCGGATCGAATCCCCCATGCGAATCTGCTCGGTGGCGATCAGGTTAGACAACGGCTGCACCAACGCCCGCTCAATCGCCCGCTTCAAGTGCCGGGCGCCGTACTTGGCGTCAATGCCCTGTTCGAGCAGGTGCTCCTTCGCCTCGTCCGAACACTGGAAGATAAAGGCCCGATCCGACGACGATTGGAAAATCCGCTGCTGCACCTGCCTGAGTTCGATGTCGAGAATCTGCCGCATCTGCTTCTCGCCCAGCGGCTGAAACACCACCACCTTGTCCAGCCGGTTCATGAACTCCGGCGTGAACTTCTTCCGCGCCGCCTCCACCCCGGACCGCGAAATCTTCTCGGTCGTCTTCGCGTCCAGCGTGTCCGGGTTCAGCGCATCGGTCCGCTGCAAGCCAAATCCCAGCTTCGGCTGCAGCAGGCTCGACATCTCACTCGCCCCCAAGTTCGAGGTCATGAAGATCATCGCCCGGCTGAAGTCCACCTTCCGGTTGTCGCCCAGCGTCAACGTCGCCTTGTCCAGGATCCCCAGCAGCAGATTCCAAAGCGAATCCGAGGCCTTTTCAATCTCATCGAACAGGATGAAACTCAGCTTCACCCGCTCGGTATGGTGCTGGTTGATCGTCTCCTGGCTCAGCAGGGGATGCGTCTCCCGATGCCCCAGGTAGCCCGGCGGCGATCCAATCAGCTTGGCGATCTCGTGGCTGTGCTGAAACTCCGCGCAGTCGATCTTCACGACCGCCCGCGGGCTCCCCACCAAACTCTCCGCCATCGCCTCCACAATCCGCGTCTTTCCCGTGCCCGTCGGCCCGAGAAACAAGAAGTTCCCCACCGGCCGTCCCGGCGGATTCAGACCCGTCTGGTGCATCTGGTAGATGTTGACGATCTGGTCGATCGCCTCATCCTGCCCAATCACCAGGCGCCGCAGGTTGGAATCCAGCGCCTCGGCCTCCCTCCCGGTTCGCGAGGGATCGAGCCGAATATTGGTCGGAAGATTCTTAGCGGTCGAACCGGATCCGGATAATCCTAGGCTAGCCAGCCGCGTCATGCCACTACTCCTTTGCCATTTCATTTGGGGGTACCAACTTGTTGGTCGTGAAGCGGCAAGATCTTCCGGCGAGTCCGTTCCAGGGATCTCTCGAATTGGTCTACGTAGTCCTCGAATCACCGATTACCTCACAAGAGATCCCAGCAATTCAGGTGCCGATCGAATCGAGAGCTGATTTTAAGGCCTATTTCCCTGGTTTTGATGGCCGAATTTCCACCCGGCTCACCAACGTCCGCGCCGGCATTCTCAGTACCGCAAGAACCATATCGGCAACATCTTCCGGAGCAATCTTCCAATCTGAACCTTTTCCTCCGGTTCGCGGAGAAAAATTGGTGTCCACGCTGCCCGGCATAATGTACGTCACCCGGATGTCCTCCTGCCGGTGATCGAGCATCATCGCCTCGCTAAATCCATTCAATCCGAACTTCGACGCGTTGTAGGCCGCCCCTCCGGCAAACGGATTCTTCCCCGCCAAACTCGACAGGTTCACAATATAGCCCCCGCCGCCCGGCCGCATCCGCTCCAGCGCCTCCCGCGAGCAATAAAAACTCCCGCTCAGGTTCACCTCAATCGTCCGCCGCCAGTCCTCCACCGTCAACTCCCCCGTCGGCTTGAAAATGCCAATCCCGGCGTTGTTTACCAGGATGTCCAAACCTCCCAATTTGGCATCCGCGAACCGGAACAGTTCCGCCACCTGTTCCGTATTGGAAACGTCGCACGCCGTGGCGTACCCATGGACGTACCCCCGGGCCCGCAACTCTTCTTCGGCCCAGTCCGCCTCCGTTCTTCCGCAAAACACCACGTGGGCGCCCGCCTCGAGCAGTTGCTCCACAATCGCCCGGCCAATCCCGCGCGTTCCCCCCGTCACCAGGGCGCGCTTTCCGTTCAATGAAGTTGTCATAGGCTTACTCGATATACTGGAAATACGATCGATGCAGGACTTCAGCATAGTATGGCTGCGGGTGGCGGCGGTGTTGTACGCAGTCGGCCTGATCCACGTCCTGTTTTTCGTCTGGCGCCGCTCCAGCCTCTTGTTTCCCGTCGCGCTGCAGGCCTTCGCCGCCGGCGCCCTGCTCCACACCGTCTCCATCGTGGAACAATCTTTGCAAAGTGGGCATCTTGCGTTACAAACATTTCATCAAACGATCAGTGCCTGTGCGCTCCTGATCGCCGTGGCCTTTCTCCTCGTGTACAAACTGTACGATTTTTCGAGCCTCGCCGTTTTCATCTTCCCCATCACCTGCCTGATGGCGATCATCGGCACCACGGCCGTCCCCGTCACCCCCTGGTCGCAATCCGCCCTCCGCGACGCCTGGCTGCTCGCCCACGTCCTGCTCATCCTCGCCGGCTACGTCGCCATGCTCCTCATGGCCGTCAGCTCCGTCTTCTACCTCCTGCAGGAGCGCCACCTGAAGGCGAAGTCCTCAAGCAGCCTCTTTGACCGCCTTCCCCCCCTCGGCACCCTCGATTCCCTCAGCTCCCGCTCTATGGCCATCGGATTTGTCTGTACCACCGGCGGCGTTATCACCGGCTGCCTCTGGGCCTTTATCGAGTCCGGCACCCGCTGGATCAGTGAAGGCAAGGTGCACATCGCGCTCTTCACCTGGATCTTCTATCTCGTCGTCGTCTACCTGCGTTCAAGCGCCGGCTGGCGCGGCCGCCGCGCGGCGTTCCTGTCCATTTACATGCTGATGTTCAGCGCGCTCACCTGGGTCTCCCACACCGACCTGCGGGACCTCCTCGCCCGATGAAGCTGCACGTCACAGGCCTGAACCACCGCACGGCCCCCGTCGAAGTACGCGAACGCGTCGCCTTCTCCGACGCCGCCCTCCCGGACGCCCTCCGCGAACTCCGCGAACGCACCGGCTTCCACGAAGGCCTCATCCTCTCCACCTGCAACCGCGTCGAAATCGCCGTCGCCACCGATGATCAGGTCGACGCCCAGCGCTCACTCGAAGAGTTCCTCGGCGAAGCCCGCCACGTCGAACGCAAAAAACTCAGCGCTCACCTTTATGGCTACGACGACCGCGACGCCATCCGCCACCTCTTCCGCGTCGCCTCCTCGCTCGATTCCATGGTCCTCGGCGAACCGCAGATCCTCGGCCAGCTAAAGCAGGCCTACGCCGTCGCCAAAAGCTCGGGCTCCGTCGGCAGCTACCTCGATACCGTCCTCACCCGCGCCTTCTCCGTCGCCAAACGGGTCCGCACGGAGACGATGATCGGCCAGAACGCCGTCTCCGTCAGCTTCGCCGCCGTCGAACTCGCTCGCGAGATCTTCGGCAACCTTAAGGATTGCCGCGTCCTTCTCGTCGGCGCCGGCAAGATGAGCGAACTCGCCGCCCGGCATCTCCATCGCAGCGGCGTCAGCAAGATCCTCGTCACCAACCGCACCCGCTCCCGCGCCGAAGAGATGGCCGCGATCTTCGATGGCACCATCATCGACTACGATGCCTTCCTCCAAACGCTCCCCGAAGTCGACATCGTCATCGCTTCGAGCGGCGCCCCCCACTACATCCTCACCCGCGATCAGGTCCAGCGCGCCATGGGCCTCCGCCGCGGCCGCCCCATGTTCCTCATCGATATCGCCGTCCCGCGCAATATCGAACCGGCCATCAACCAGCTCGAAAACGTCTTCCTCTACGACATCGACGACCTCGGCAAAGTCGTCGACCAGAACCGTAAGGAACGAGAATCGGAGGCCGCCACCGGCGAAGCCATCATCGCCGAAGAGGTGGAGAAGCTGGTCGCCCGGCTCAAGACCCGCGCCGCCACCCCCGTCATCGTCGAACTGCAGGATCACCTCGATCAGCTCCGCCGCGGCGAACTCCAGCGCCTCCGCTCGAAGCTCGGGCCCCTCACGCCGCAACAGGAAGAGGCGATCGAAGCCCTCACCAAAGGCCTGATGAACAAGGTGGCCCACGGCGCCATCGCGGAAATCCGCAAGTCCGCCGCGCAGGAAGACGGCTGGCAAACCGTCAGCCTGGTGCGCCGTCTCTTCCGCCTCGAAACCGATGAATAACTCGCTCATTATCGGGAGCCGCGGCTCCCAACTGGCCCTCTGGCAGTCCAACTGGGTGAAAGCCCAACTCGAACAACACGGCTATACCGTCTCCATCGAGATCATCCAAACCACCGGCGACAAGATCACGGACGTGTCGCTCTCAAAGATCGGCTCGAAGGGCCTCTTCACCAAGGAGATTGAGGAGGCGCTCCTCGATGGCCGCGTCCACCTCGCCGTCCACTCCTGTAAGGACATGCCCACCGAACTGCCCGCCGGCCTCGTCCTCTCCGCCATCCCCGTCCGCGAAGATCCCCGCGATGTCGTCGTCGGCCGCAAGATCAGCGAGCTCCCCGCCGGCTCGAAGGTCGGCACCAGCTCCCTCCGCCGCGCCGCGCAGTTGCAGGCGCTGCGCCCGGACCTCGTCATCGAGAACATTCGCGGCAACGTCGATACCCGCCTCCGCAAGCAGCAGGAAGGGCAGTACGATGCCATCATCCTCGCCGCCGCCGGGCTCCATCGCCTCGGCCTCGGCGCCCACATCGCCGAGTACCTCGCCCCGGAGCAGATGATGCCCGCCGTCGCCCAGGGCGCGCTCGCCATTGAAACGCTCACCGACGGCCCCGGCTTCGCCGCCGCGTCCCTCCTCGACGATGCCGCCACCCGCCTCTGCGTCACCGCCGAACGCGCCGCCCTTCGCGCCCTCGGCGGCGGCTGCCAGGTGCCGCTCGGCGCCCACGCCACGCTCACCGGCGATACGCTCACCGTCCACGGCGTCTGCGTCTCGCCCGATGGCCGCCTCGTCGTTCGCGCCTCGGCCACCGGCGCCGACGCCGAAACCACCGGCGCCGCTCTCGGCCAGCGCCTCCTCGACGGCGGCGCCCGCTTCATCCTCGATCAGGTCTACCACCCATGAAGGTCTATCTCGTCGGCGCCGGGCCGGGCGATCCCGGCCTGCTGACGATCAAAGGCCGCGAAGTCCTCGCCCGCGCCGACGTCATCCTGCATGACCACCTCGCCAGCGACGCCGTGCTCGACTTTGCCTCCCCCACCGCCGAGCGCATCTACGTCGGCAAGAAGAAAGCGGACCACGCCATGCCGCAGGAAGAGATCGCCCGCCTCATGGTCGGCCACGCCCGCGCCGGCCATCTCGTCGTCCGGCTCAAAGGCGGCGACCCGCTCATCTTCGGCCGGGGCGGGGAAGAGATGGAGGCGCTTGTCGAAGCCGGCATCCCCTACGAAATCGTCCCCGGCGTCACCGCCGCCCTCGGCATCGCCGCCTACTCCGGCGTCCCGCTCACCCATCGCGACCACACCAGCGCCGTCACCTTCGTCACCGGCCACAAGCCCGAACAGATCGACTGGTCCCGCCTCGGCCACGCCGAAACGCTCGTCATCTATATGGGGCTCACCGCCATCGGTGAAATCTCCGCCCGGCTCATCGCCGCCGGCCGCGACCCCGCCACCCCCGCCATGGCCGTCCGCTGGGGCACCCGCCCCAATCAGCAGACCATCGTCGCCACCCTAGCCGATCTGCCCGCGCAGATCGCCGCGGCGCAGATGCGCCCGCCCGCCTCCGTCGTCATCGGCGAAGTGGTCGCCCTCCGCGAAAAGTTGAACTGGTTCGAAAAACTGCCCCTCTTCGGCCAGCGCATCGTCACCACGCGCGCCGGCATGGCCGACCCCCTCCGCGCCCTCGGCGCCGAAGTCTTCGAACTCCCCGCCATTGAAATCCGCCCACCCCAGGACCCCGCGCCGCTTGCCGCCGCCATTGCGCAATTGGCCACCTACGATTGGCTGATCTTCACGAGCGCCAACGGCGTCCGCGGCTTCCTCGCCGCGCTCGATGCGAGCCCCGTCGATCTCCGCCAACTCCGCGCCCGCCTCTGCGCCATCGGCCCGGCCACTGCGGCCGCGCTCACGGCGCTCCATCTCAAGGTCGATGTCATCCCCGAAGAGTACGTCGCCGAAAGCCTTGTGGCCGCCCTCGAAAAGTTCGACCTCGCCGGCAAACGCATCCTGCTGCCTCGCGCCGCCGTCGCCCGCGATGTCGCGCCCATTGCCCTCGGCGAACGCGGCGCCCACGTCGATGTTGTCGAAGCTTATTACACCGCCGTCCCCCCCACCGACCTCTCCGCCGTCGCTGCCGCCGACTGGGTCACCTTTACGAGTTCCAGCACCGTCAAAAACTTCCTGGCTTTAGGCGGCGGCCGCCTGCTCGACGCCGGCGCCCGCATCGCCTCCATCGGCCCAGTGACCAGCGCCACCGTTAGGCAACACGGCTACGATGTCTCGGTCGAAGCCCGCGAGTTCACCATTCCCGGCCTAATCGCAGCGCTGACGACGCCTAGCTGATTTGTACAGTCACGTCGGTGGAATTGCTCAGGGCCGCCACCAGGTCCGCCAATCCAGTGTGCATCACTAAGCTGGGGATTCCGGCGAGTGATCGGCTTGTAATCATTACTCCAGCGCCGCCCGCGATCCCTGCGGCTTGGCCGCTGGCGGCGTCCCGCGGGGATTTGATTGAGACGAGCGTGTTTTCAAGCGGTATGCCGAGCGCGCCTTGGGGGCGGGCCGTTGCGTCGAGGTGGTCACTGTAGGCGTCGATCGGGTTCCCTGGGTACGTGTAGCCTCGGGCCGGACTCAGTAGAACAATATCGCCCCAAACGACATTGTGCTCTGCTCGGGCGACCCGATAAGCTCCCGACGCCAGCGTCAAGTTGGACGGGCTCTTTTGCAAGCTCCCCAAGAAGCTCCTGCTGCCAATCTGCCCCGTCAAGTGCGTGCCAACGATCCTGATCTCACTCATTACCGGTCTCCTGACACGCAACTCGTGATATTCCCGCCAAAGAGCTCATTCGCAAATCGATGAGGCGTTTCCGCCGGGAATTTCGAGGTAGGTGTGTCGCTCCCTCTCAGCCGCATGCAAAAACAGTTCACCACCGGCACCCACCGAGCGGTCGCTCCCGGCGAGACCCTGGCCCGCATCAAGCCATTCTTCGCCGAGATCGGCATCACTCGCCTTGCCAACGTCACTGGACTCGACTCGATCGGCATCCCGGTCGCCCAGGCGGTCCGGCCAAACTCGAAATCACTCTCCGTGTCCCAGGGCAAAGGGGCCACGCTCGATTGCGCATTGGTTTCCGCCGCCATGGAGTCCATCGAGGGCTACCACGCCGAGCAGATCTCCGGTCCTGTCCATATCGCGAGCTATCAGGATCTGAGCCGACGGTCCTTTGCTCTGGCCGATCCCTACCGCCTGCCCGCGAATCAGGCAATTTCGTTCCGGCCGGACCGGCCCATCGCCTGGATTGAAGGCTACGACTGGACCCACCGGGGACCCGTCTGGGCGCCGTTCGATCTTGTTCATTTGGACTTCACCGTGGGCCGTCGCGTGCTGGACAGCGGCTTCGAGCCCAGTTCCTCCGGCCTCGCTTCCGGCAATCATCTCCTCGAAGCACTCAGCCACGCCCTTTGTGAGTCCATTGAACGCGACTCGATTGCCGCGTGCGATCCTAGCGACCCCACGTCGCGCCAACGAAGAAAGGTTGCCCTGTCCTCTGTGGACGAACCCGCCTGCCGTCAAGTCCTCGAACAGTTCCGGTCGGCCGGCATCCGGGTCACCGTTTGGGACAACACGTCCGCCCTCGGCGTGCCCTGCTTTTCTGCGGAGATCGATGAGCCCGACGCAGGCCCGTTCCGGCGCGTTCGGCGAGCTGGGGGCAGTGGCTGCCACCCCTCCCGCTCCATCGCTTTGCTTCGTGCCTTAACCGAAGCCGCTCAATCCCGGTTGACTTACATCGCCGGGTCCCGGGACGATATGACGTTCGACCCGAGTGAAAGGCCCTCGATGTTCGAAGGTGCGGGCGGCGAACCTCCCGCCGCAGTAAGTTACTCCTCCATTCCGGATATGAACTTCCCGACGATCGACGAGGATGTCCAATGGCTGGTGAGCCAGTTGCAAGCCTGCGGTTTTGATCAGGTGATCGTGTTCGATCTCACGATCCCCGCATTTGGCATCCCCGTGGTGCGGGTGTTGATCCCCGGCCTCCAGACCGAAAAGCGCTCTGTCACCCTGAGAGACAGCCGATGAGATGGATCGTTTTCTCGGGGCCGTCGCTTCCTGCCGCCGAGATCGAAGCGCTGTTGCCGGGCGCGACAGCGCTGCCCCCGGCCGAAAGGGGCGATCTCTACCTGGCCGCCCAGGAGCGGCCCGACGCCATCGGATTGATCGACGGCTACTTCGAACAACGCCTCTCGGTATGGCATAAGGAGATTCTCTGGGCGATGGAAGCCGGCATCGCCGTCTACGGGGCGAGCAGCATGGGCGCACTGCGCGCCGCGGAGTTGGCGGCGTTTGGCATGCGTGGAGTCGGTGCCATCTTTGAGAAGTTCCACTCCGGGGAGTGGCTCGACGATGATGAGGTGGCCGTCAGCCACGCCACCGCCGAGTTCGATTACCGGTCCGGGTCCGAGGCGCTAGCCAACATCCGGTTCACCTTGGAACAGGCCCGGCAGGCGGGCGTGATAATCGCCGCCGAGCAGGAAAGGTATATAGCACTAGCGAAAAGCTGGTTCTACCCCGTGCGGACCTACGCCGCGCTGTTAGAAGCGATGCCGCACCCGGCGCTGGCCGCCTGGCTCCCGGCCAATCGCCTCGATCAGAAGCGGGCCGACGCCCAGTTGATGCTCCGCGAGATGGCCTCGGCGGAGCCGCACCGGCCCGAGTTCGTTCTCGAGCAAACCATGTTCTGGGACCACCTGCGCCAGGAGCTCCAGCGCGTGCCGATCTCGGAAGCCGATCGAAAGGTACTGGCCACCGTCAACGATGCCCCGGAACTGCGGACCGCCGCTGTTGGCTGGTGGCTCGCGCGGCACGAACTCGCGGGTCCACCGTCGATTTTCGAGGCGAACCAAAAGTTCTGCGATCGGCACGGACTCACTTCGCCGGAAGCCGTGCAGCGCTGGCTAGCCGATAATCACTATCGCCCGGAGGATCTGAACGCGTTGTTGACGGCGGCCGCGCGGGCGGCCCGGGCCGAGCAGTCCGCCGGATGCGCCCTCGAGGAAGTTCTCCTGCAGTATCTCCGCTGGAGTGGCGAATACCAGCACCGATTGCGGAATGCCTAGGTCACCTGCACCACGACGTCGTCGGCGCCCCGGATCGCTTGAATCAGGTCGCCTAACCCGTCCAACATGACCAGGCTGGAGACGTCACTGATCGACCGGCCAGTGATCACAATTCCAGAGGGTTGCCCCGAAGCCGGGTCCCGTGGGGACATAATCGTGAAAAGCGGCGTATTGTCCCACCCCTCAATCAGCCGAACGGTTGCCGGGCCTTGGGATGGCGTGAGGAGCAAGATATCGCCCCACTTCAAGCTGTTTCCAGCGGCCGGCACGGGTTGAGAGCCTGGGACGATGGCAAAGCCAGCCGGATTCCGGCGCAGCGTCGCCGAAAAGCTCCTCTCGCCAATCCGTCCACTCAAATAACCGCCACTAGTCCTGATTTCACTCACTGTGGGCATCTCCCTAGCACCCATCTCGTTGGGGTTCGTTCGCCCGGCTCAAACTTTCTTGCAGCCCTTGTCGATTTTCGCCACACTCATTCGTTATAGGGCATGAGTCAATTTCTTCTCCTCCTTCACGAACCGGCGGATTCGCCGTTCCTTTCAATGAGCCCTGCCGAGATGCAGGCCGTCATCGAGCGCTACTCGGCCTGGTCCGCCAAGCTGGGTGCTGAGGGCCGCATCGCCGGCGGCAACAAGCTCAAGGACGGTTCCGCCCGGCACCTCACCAAGCTCGGGGTCATCGACGGTCCGTACCCGGAAACCAAAGAGATCATCGGTGGCTACTTCCTCATTCAAGCGGCCAGCTATGACGAAGCGGTGGAAATCGCTCTCTCTTGCCCCCATCTCGACTTCGGCCGCATCGAAGTCCGCGAGATCGAACGCCTGTAACCCATGCAGGAACTCGTCGAAAATCTCTTTCGGCGGGAAGCGGGCCGGATGGTCGCGTCGCTCACGCGCTCGTTCGGCCCGGGCAATCTCTCTTTAGCCGAAGACGCCGTGCAGGAAGCGCTCATCCGCGCCCTCCGCGTGTGGCCCTACCGCGGCGTTCCGCCCAACCCCGCCGCCTGGCTGCACACCGCCGCTAGGCACTACGCCCTGGATCAGATCCGCCGCGCCGCCAAGCAGCCCGGCCTCGAACCGCTCCCGCTCAGCGAGCCGCCGTCGATCGACGACACGCTCCAACTCATCCTCCTCTGCTGCCATCCGGCGATTCCGCCCGAAAGCCATGTGGCGTTGATCCTCAAGACGGTGAGCGGCTTCAGTGTCGCCGAGATCGCCCGGGCTTTCCTCTCGCCGCCGGAGACCATTGCCCAGCGCCTCGTGCGCGCCAAGCGCATCATTCGCGAGCAGGGTTTGCAGCCCAACCCGGACTGTCTCGAAGCGGTCCACGCCGCGCTTTATCTGATGTTCAACGCGGGCTACCCGGCTGGTGGAGAGCACTGTGAAGAGGCCATCCGGCTCACCGAGTGTCTGCTGGACGCGGGCCTAGGCACGGCGGATACGCAAGCGCTCCGCGCGCTCTTTTATTTCCATGCCGCCCGCTTCCCCCGGCCCGTTGCGCCCTACCGCGCCGTGCTCGGTTACCGCGCTCTCGAAGCCGCGATGCAGGCCTCCGCGCTGAGCCCCTGGCACCTCGAAGCCGGCATCGCCGCCGCCCACCTCTGGCGCCCCATCGACTGGCCGCAAATCGTAATGCTCTATAGCAATTTACACGACGTGAAGCCGACGGCCATCGTTCGCCTCAACTGGGCCGTCGCCCTCTCCCAGGCCGGAGAAAATGAAAAGGCCCGCGCCATGCTCGCTGCGATCGCCGCCAGCGGCGAACTCAACGGCTACGCGCCCTTCGAAGCGACCGTCCGCGCGGGCCTTTTGTGATTGATTCAAAGCCTTGTTCCCACGATCGAATCCACCACCAGAGGGAATACGCCGAAGGCAAGATTCACCGCTCGAATGCGCCCCGCGCGACGACGGTAGTGATGGAGCGCGGAGCGAGCCAGGGAAACGAAATCAGAACCTTTCGGGCTGCTCCCTTGTTGGGACGGCAGGCTCCACCAAAGTGTCAGGGCGGTGAAGACGCCATGCAGGACGATTCCTGCGTGGGCCGCCAGCCCGGATCCCTGGACAATGACCGCAGGTGGATGAGCGGCCACCAGAGAGAGGTTCAGCGCGATGAGCGCGGTCACGCCTCCGACCAACGGCCGATGTTGTGGGCCGTACCAGTGACGACTGAGATTCGCACCGCCACCCGAGGGTTTCGCGAGATCGTCGATCAGGTCTCCGGCGAATCAGAGCATAACCGCTGACATCCAGAACGACCAAGCGAGCACAACTGTGATCAGCGGTATCAACATTACTATCTATTCTAAGTCTTGGCTTGCAGGGAACTCGATCAGACGCCAGCGGCTCGTAATATCGAAAGCCCTCCTGGGGTGAGGGAGAACGCCATAGTCGCGGCGCTGAAAACAAGTGCGCGAAGCCTGGTTTTTCCTACCGAGTACATGGCCAGTTGAAGGAGCAAGCCGAAATAAGGGACTCCCCCAACGATGGGTCGGGCAGGTTCCTTCATGAGCAAGGTCTTTCGGACAAAGCCTATGCCTAGAATCAAATAAAGCAGACTGGCGAGGATTGAGGTGTAAGTGCCGTGCGCCTGGCTGGCGCCAAAAGAACCGACAATAAGCGCCAAAAAACAAGCGATGCTCCCGCAAAGAATGCCAACCGGAATGCCTATGAACAGCTTTGCCCAGCGGGATCTTCCCTCAAGGGCAGGGAAATGTCCGCGTGTTCTCAGTTTCCCATCCAGTTCGAACTCTAGAAACATGACGAACATGTGCATCCACATTCCCCAGGAGACTACTGTCAGAATCAACACGATAAAGATTGCCAGAGTTAGAGACATACCATGTAGCCCAGTGCCCTCTTGATCAACCTAGCTCATCGCCTTGAAGGGCGAGATCCAGGTGGGGTAGGTAAACGTCTCCTGCGGAAGTCGACGCCTTTGCATGAGCACCCCCTCTCTATTGTACGGATCCAGCTATTCGGTCGAATTCGCCATCTCCGCTCCGGTCAATCCCAGACCAGATCGTTCGTCGTCACCCAAGCAAAGGCTACCCGCGTAGACTGCGCTGCAATACGCATGTTCTGCCGCTGCCAATACTTAACGAGACAACGGAGGGCCTGGTCCACAAATTAATTGTGGTGGAGGTCCGAACGAACGCATGCAACGTCAGCGGTCCAGAGACCAGTCCCATTTCATCGACCGAATTGTTGCGAAGAGCGATACCATGAGGTCATGGCAGTGGCGATCGATCCTGGTGTTGCCGTAGTTTTGGAGCGGGTCGAAGAGTCCTTCGGAATTCAGTTCCGTCCAGGGGAGCTAAACGACGAATCGTGCTTTTCCGACTTGTGCGCTGCGGTCATCGCTCACTTGACGCAGACCAAGACGGACAGATGCTTCACTAGCATTGTCTTCTGGCGACTGCGGCGAGGATGCGTTGAGAGTTTTGGAACTCTCAGGTCCGAGGTAAGGCCTTGGACACCCACTGATCTCATCCTGCCCCGCTCGGGCCGTCGCCAAGCTTGGCATCGGCTGGCAGAGTCGACCGGCCTCAAATTGCCTGCCTTGGAGTATTCTTCTGGTGTTGCCAGCTTCATCTTTTTGGGTGGAGCCGTAAGTGCTACTGCGCTGACTATTCCGTTCGCCTATGATTGGGCGCACTTAGCTTCGTTGTTAGTCTCGTTCCCATTGAGCCACTACTTACTCTTTCGGCTATGTCGGCCCTTTGCGAACCAGCTTTCCGCACAGAGTGTGACCATAGGCGATCTAGCCAAGGCCGCCGTTGGACTCAACTACGGCAAGCTAGCTCAGGAGCTTGGAGGAGTCTCGCGCGAGCAGGAATTGCTGGACGCAATCCGTCATGTGGTCGCTGACTTGATCGACATTCGCCCGGAAATCTTCAGGAGTGAAAATCCCCGCCTGATCGATCTGGAGGACGCGAACGACGGCTTCCGTGCGGAAGTCTAACCCCTCCTCGCGGAGGGGCAACTCGCCAGCCGACCGGCGTTCGGCGCCGGCAGCTACTGCCCAAGCGATTTCCATGTTGCGCTAGCGTGGTATCCATGTCCTCCGCCCACATCGAAATGACCCCCGCCCTCTGCGACTACCTCCGCGAAGCCTCCCTCCGCGACCACCCCCTCCTCGCCCGCCTCCGCGCCGAAACCGCCGCCCACCCCCGCGCCATCATGCAGATCACCCCCGAACAGGGCCAGTTCATGCAACTCCTCCTCCGCCTCATCAACGCCCGCCGCACCCTCGAAATCGGCGTCTTCACCGGCTATAGCGCCCTCATCACCGCCCTCGCCCTCCCCGCCGACGGCCAAGTCATCGCCTGCGATATCAGCGACGAATGGACCTCCCTCGGCCGCCCCTACTGGCAGGAAGCCGGCGTCGCCCACAAAATCGACCTCCGCCTCGCCCCCGCCCTCGAAACCCTCAACAGCCTCACCGGCCCCTTCGATTTCGCCTTCATCGACGCCGACAAGGTCAACTACGACGCCTACTACGAACGCTGCCTCCAACTCGTCCGCCCCGGCGGCCTCATCCTCATCGACAACACCCTCTGGCACGGCGACGTCATCAATCCCGCCAAGCAGGACCCCGATACCCTCGCCATCCGCGCCCTCAACAAAAAGCTCCAGGCCGACCCCCGCATCGACCTCTCCCTGCTCCCCATCGGCGACGGCCTCACCGTCTGCCGAATATGTCCTTAAGCACCGAAGTCACCCGCGCCGCCGGGTTCTTCCGCATCTGCTTCTCTTCCTGCGCCACCATGTAGAACAACCCGTCGAGCGCCTTGCCCACGACGTACTGTTCGATATTCACCGTCTCAATCTTGCTCGCAAACGGAATCTTCTGAAAGCGGCCAACCAGTTCGTTGTACTGCTTGGTCGCGCCCACCTGCCCCATCGCCTCCGTCACCGGCGGCAGAAACGCCACCGCCAGCGGATCGTACGTCTTCTTCTTGAAGAAGTCGGCAATCGCCGTCTCCCCGCCCGTCAGCAGACCCCGCGCGTCGTCGAAGTTGATCGTCTTGATCGCGTTCCCAAAGATCGGCTTCGCCAGCGGCGCCGCCTTCTCCGCCGCCCGGTTCATCGACAGCACGAACTCGTCGATCTTCTTCCCCATGCCGATCATCTGCAACCCCCGCACCAGCGGCTGCAGCTTGGGCGGCATCAGAATCTTAATGGCTTCGTTTCGGAAATAACCATCCAGGCGCCCCGTCAGGTCGACGGCGTTGTTCAGCCCCACCGTCAGCACCTCCTTCAGGCCCAGACTCGTCTTGTCCGTCTGCGCGGGAAGCGTCCCCGCGGCCAAGGTCCAGAGCAGCGAACGGCGTGCGATCACCATATATAGTCCTTCGCCTCCTTACGGCGAGCATAACTATCAAGAATGTGCACGACGCGCAAGCGTTTCACCTTATCGCTCGAAAGGGCGCCAATCGGGATATAGACAATCGAACGGTTCAGCCGGCTGGCAATGGAGCGAAACACGCTCCGCGGCGGCTTCGCGGCCACGTAAACCACATGCCGCTCCACGGAATAATCGAGCGCCGCCAGCAGCAGCGTCTCCGGCTTTGACTCGGCGAACGCATAGTCCGGGTCGCTCCAGACATACGACATGCGGCGCGCCGGCAGCGTCATCAGAAAGCCGCCGTACTCCGCCCTTCCAATGCCCGGCCCCACCACGTGCTCCGCCGGGTTCGTCGCATAGAACGCCATGTCCGATTCGTTCTGGTGCTCGCCCTGCCACGTCGCCAGATACGTGTAGCGGTCCTCCGGATCCTCGTCGAAGATCACGCAAAGCGCCCCCACTTCACCCGCAATCCGGTTCGCCTCCCGGACGAAAATCTTGCTCTTGTGCCAGTTCCGCAACGTCTCCCGCAGGTCGATGCCATCGAGCAGCGACGTCGTGAACTCCTGCACCTTCATCCGGTCTTCGCTCAGCAGGCGCCGGGCCTTGTCCTTCAGAAACTTGCCGTAGGTTTCAATCTCCAGGTCCTCCGGCGGGTAACTGCAAATCGATTCGCCGTCCAGCCGGTGCTTCCAGTCGCCCGGCTCCTTTTCCTTCTTCCGCTGCTTCAGGCCGCGTGGCATCAGCCGCTGCTTCGGCCGCGGCAGCCGGCGCCGCAAGCGGATCTTCTTCGTATTCAGCCAGACGTCGTCCGCCTGAATGCGCATCGTCTCCATATCCGGAGCAATCTGCTGGGCCGGGTACTTGTTCGCCAGCTCCCACACCTCCCAGCCGTAGTTGTCATCCACAATGGACCGCGCCGCCACCGTCAAATCGAACAGCCCCGCCACCAGGTCATGATTCGTTCGCGCCAGGTTCCGCGTGTACTTCGCCAGCAGCCGCCGCTGCCAGTGCACCACCGTGTCCCCGGCGTTCTTGTGATAGTGCGCCTCCGCCTCACGCAACAGGTCGAAGTTCGCCCGCTGCCGGTCAATCAGGGCGTCCTCCTTCCGCGCAATCCGCCACAGCTCATACCGCTGCTGCAGATAAGGCATCTCCGTCGTGATCTCGGCCAGACAATCCGGGTCCGGGTTCACCAGCCGCACCCGTGACGCCTTCACGCGCTTGGCCGGCTCCTCCTGCGGAATCTGCATCGCGTCCAGCAGCGGGTCCAGCAGGTTGAACGAGACGACGATCAGCGTCGCCGCAAACGGGTCCGCGCCCTGCAACCGCCACGCCATGCCCGCGCCGTGCGCCTCGAGCTCCTCGTTCCGCGGCGGCGGCTGCAGCCGGTAGGCCTCCACATAACGGTCGAGCCCAATCCGCCGCACCGCGTAAGGATCCGGGTACTGCGCCGCCACGTGCGGCCGGTCCTGCAGCGCCGGTTCGATGAACAGCACCTCGGCGCCAATCTCCCGCGCCGTCCGCACCGCTTCCACAAACGGGTCGCACGGCTCCACGGGCACGTAGACGAACGACTCCTCGTCCAACTCAAAGGCATCCGGCGTCGGATACATCAGGGCGGAGAACTGCGGCAGCCGGTCAATCGCCCGCAGATAAAACTCTTCGCAGGTGTGCGGCAGCTCCACCGCCACCACCTTCGGCCGCGACTCCAGAATCGTCTGCCTTACCTCGATGGCGAACTCCATCCGCCCCGGCGCCACCGGAAAGTAGCGCCACGCGCCGCGGATCAGGCTACCGGCGTCGTCAGCTCCGGGGAACATACCGCAGGGCCTCTTCGCCTAGCGTTTCGAGAATCGCGGTGCGCATCGCATCGCCGGCCATGTGGCCGTCCTTGGCCATATGCCGCAGCTTGCTCGTGTACCGCGCAATGTTGATGCCGTCACGCGCCGAATAGCGTTCGTCGGCCGCATGGGCGTGCTGCAGGAATTCGGTCACGTACTCGAGAATGCTCTCCTCGGCAAACGGCAGGTTCTCCCGCAGAATCGCCAACTCCTCGTCGTAGTTCGGGAAGTCGATCAGAATCTGCGGCTGCAAGCGTGAATGGATGTACTCCGGCAGGTCGAACGTCGAACTGTCGTCGTTCATCGTCGAAACAATCCGGAACAGCGGATGCGCCTTGATCTTGATGCCCGCGATGATCGACTCCACATACCGCCGGTTATCGAGCAGCGGCGCCAGCGACGCCCACGACTTCTCGCTCATCCGGTTGCCTTCGTCCAGGATGCAGATCCCGCCCCGGATCATCGCCGTCACGAGGCCCGAAGCCACGTACCGCAACTGCCCCTCGCCCTCGATCACGGGTGTTACCAGCAGGTCCTCCGGCCGCGTGTCCGACGTCGCCTGCATGATGTACACCTCGCGGCCCAACCGCTTGGCCGCCGCGTACGCCAGCGTCGTCTTCCCCACGCCCGGCTTGCCCACCAGCCGCGGGCTCATCGGCAGATCCCGCTCGTCAATCACCAGCCAGGCAGCCAGTAGTTGGCGCAGAACATCCTCCTGCCCCACCCAATCGATATTCAGTTCGTCCGGATGCGCCAGATGCAGGCGTACCCCATCTATTTCAACGACCATCCCGCCATTGTCGCAGTAAACTGGGAGCTTGTTGCTCCGCGCTCTCGCTTTCCTGCTGTACGCCCTCCCCGCTTGCGCTGAAGTGGAGTTGCATCTTACCTTCCGGATGCTCGAGAAGGTTATCCGCGAACAGGTCTTCACCGCCGAAGGACGCAAATATGTTCGCGGCTCGAAGACCGCCAAATGCAGTTACGCCTATCTCGAATCGCCGCGGATCGGCGAAGCCGCCGGCCGCCTCATCGTTCGCGCCCGGTTCACCGGCCGCTCCGCCATGGACTTCCTCGGCCGCTGCGTCGGCATGGGCGAGTCCTTTGACGTCGTCATCCTCGCCACCCCCTACGTCGAACAGACCCAGCTCCGCCTGAAAGACGTCGTCGTCGAACCCGCCGACGGCCGCAAAACGCTCTACTCGCGCCGCGTCTGCGATGGCCTCACCGCCGAACTCCCGCGCCAGATGCAGTTCGATATCGCCCCGGAAGCCAAACGGATCCTCGAAGCGCCCTCGCCCGATTTCCCGTTCCTCCGCTCGCTCAGCGGCCTCCAGGTCCCCCGCGTCTTCATGACGCCGGAAGCCGTCGTCGTCGCCCTCGCCTTCCGCCTGCGCGTCGAATAACTACTCGTACCGCAGCGCTTCCACCGGATCGAGCCGCGCTGCCTTAAACGCCGGCCACACCCCGAAAAACAGCCCAATTCCCACGCTCACGCCAAACCCGATGCCCACCGCCCACGGCGGCACCACGCTCGGCAGCGACGGCACCAGCTTGCCGACAATCAGCGTCACCAGAATCGAAATCACGATTCCCAGCAATCCGCCCAGACCCGTCAGCGTCACCGCCTCCGTCAGGAACTGAATCACGATATCGCTCCGCCGCGCCCCCAGCGCCTTTCGCGTCCCGATCTCCTTGGTCCGCTCCGTCACGCTCACGAGCATGATGTTCATCACGCCAATGCCGCCCACCAACAGGCCCAGCCCCGAAAGCGCCGTCGACACGAGAATAATCAGCCCGTTGATCGAGTTGAACTGCGCAATAATCTGGTCCGCCGTCGTGATCGAAAAATCGTCCTCCGCCTCCGGAGGCGTCTTCCGGAACCGCCGCATCACCCCGCGAATCTCCTCCATGGCGTCATCGCGCACGCCCGGATAGGCCTTGGCCGTAACGCTGTAGCGATCAATCCCCGGATACCGCAGCCGCGCCACCGAAAGCGGAATCGTCACCTGCCGGTCCAGCGGATTCTCGCCGAAAAAGCCGCCTTTGGCCTCCTCCGTCACGCCCACCACCACATACTCCTGCCCGGCCACCGTGATCGGCTGCCCCAACGCCCCGCCCGTCGGAAACAACGCCTCGGCCAGCTTCGGGCCAATAATGCACACCCGCGCCGCCCGCTGCTCTTCTTCCTGCGTAAACGGCCGCCCGGCAATAAAGTTCCGCGGGTTCGTGATAAACACCGTCGCCGAAGCGCCCTGCATGCTCACCTGGTCCGACTCAAACCCCGGCACCTTGGCCGTAATCGGGTTCCGCCCAATGATGCCCGGCAGGAACATCGTCACGCTCGTCTCCTGCACGGAAGGCACCAGCCGCTTGATCAGCGCCGCATACTCCGGACCCACCGGCCGCCGCCGCAACTCCTTCACGCGCGGCTCCTGATTCGGGTCGCCCGAATAGCGCCCAATAAACACATTGTCCGGACCGAACTCGGCGAAAAACGTCGTGATCCCCTGCTGCAGGCCCGTCAGCAAACTGGACACGGTCACCACGGTCGTGATTCCAATCACAATGCCCAGAATCGTCAGCAGAGACCGGAACCGGTTCGCCCACACCGAGTCGAGCGCCACCCCGATCGTCTCCGTCAATGAGATTGTTCCTACGGTCATCGTGTCCTCTAATCCGCCCGCAGCGCTTCCACCGGATCCAGGCTCGCCGCCTTCGATGCCGGGTACCATCCCGAAATCACACCCACCGCGCTCGAGACGAAGATCGCCAGGAACACATAGGCGCCCGTAATCTCCAGCGGCGCATTGAAGGCCACCGAGAGCGCCTCCGTCAACACGTACGCCAGCCCCAATCCGATCAGCCCGCCCACCATCGACATCATCAGCGACTCAATCAGAAACTGCAGCAGGATATCGCTCTTCCGCGCGCCCAGCGACTTCCGCACCCCAATCTCGCGCGTCCGCTCCGTCACGCTCACCAGCATGATGTTCATGATCACAATCCCGCCCACCACCAGCGAAATCATCGTCACCGGCACCACCACCACTTTGATCAACCCCAGCACCTGGTCAATAAACGCCCGGATCGAATCCGGCGTCAGAAAGTCGAAGTTATCCACTTGCCCCGGCCGCGTCCGGAAGCGTGTCCGCAGCGCCATCCGGGTAATGTCCAGGCTCTCTTCGAGCGTCAACCCCGTCTCCGGCCGCGGCTTGGCGAAAATCGTAATGTTATTCGCCGGGCCAATGATCCGCGTGAACACCGGCGAAGGAATATACACGGAGTTGTCCTGCGACCGTCCCCCCGCATTCCCCAGCTTCTCCTGCACGCCCAGCACGGTGAACTCGTAGCCGCGCACGGTAATCTTGCCGCCGATTGGCGAAACGCCCACGAAGAGCTTCTCGCGCACCTCGTCCCCAATCACGCAGACATACTGCCGGGTCCGCTCTTCCTGATCGGTGAAGAAGCGCCCGTCCGTCAGCACGACATCGCGAATACTCGGCAGCACGGCGCCCGTGCCCAAAATCGCCGCACCCTCGTAGGTCACTTCTCCGCGCTTAATGTCTTCAACGCGCGTCCGGTACGGCGCGTACAGAATCTGGTCGCCCGTCGTCAGCCGCAAGTAGTCGAGATCGTCCCCGCGAATCTGCTTATTCACCCGCAGCTTCTCGGCCCGCTCCTTGCGCGTCAGGCGGCCGACGTTGGCAATCTGCGCAATCAGATACGTCTCGCTGCCGAATGCCTTCGAGGTTGTCACCTCAGCGTAGTTGCCCAATCCTTCAATTGCCGCCCCCACCAGCACGACGCTCGTCACGCCGATGATAATGCCCAGCAGCGTAAGAAACGTACGCAACTTGTGCGCCCGCAGCGAACTGGCCGCCAGGCTGACGGCGGTAAAGAATTGATAGCGTATGGAGGACACGAGAGCTCCCCTCCAGAATGACACAGCGGCCCAAATCCTTGGCTAAAGATATGCAAATCTCTCCACGCCGCCCGCCCCGCCCTCGTCATAGGATAATGAAACAGTATGCGAAACCTTGCCGCTTCTAATCGCCGGATCACCCGCCGGGGCTTCACCCTCATGGAACTGATGATCGTCGTCGCCATCATCTTCGTGATCCTGGCCATCGCCGTGCCCAAGTACAACCAGTCCAAGATGCTGGCGAACGAAACCGCGGCCACCCGCATGATCGGCACCATCCATACGACCCAGGCCCAGTATCAGAGCCAGTTCGGCCGCTATGCCGTTACCCTCCAGGAGCTCGGCCCGCCCGCCAGCGGCCAGCCCAGCGCCGCCGCTGCTGATCTCATCCCCGGCGATCTCGCCAAAGGCAAAAAGGGCGGTTTCAACTTCCAAATGCAGGGAACCCCCGGCGGCTACACCCTCACCGTCACCCCGGAATCCTACAACGGCACCGGCCGCCGCAGCTTCTTCTCGGACCAGTCCATGGTCATTCGTGAAAACTGGGGACCGGAACCGGCCACGGCTTCGAGTAACGAAATCAAGTAGTTACCTGGTTTTACAAAACTTAAACTGACGGCCCGAACAAACGTCGTCATTCTACGTAAGAGACTGTGATGCAACTTACGTACCGGCTTTTGTTCTTACTCCTGCTCAGCTTGAGCGCCTTCGCCCAACAGGCACGTGTGCTCGGCACCGTGCAATCCGCCGTCCCCACCCTCCAGGTCAAAACCGACCAGGGCCAGGTCTTTGAAGTCGCGCTGACCGAAAAAGCCACCATCCGCAAAGTCGCCCCCGGCGCCAAAGACTTGAGCGGCGCGCAAACGGTCACCCTCGATGACCTCGCCGCCGGCGATCGCGTCCTCCTCCGCGGCGCCCAGAACGGCGCGGCCTTCTCCGCCGAAAGCATCATCCTCATGAGCTCTCGCGAGATCGCCCAGAAAAATCAGGCCGAAACCGCCGAATGGACCAAACGCGGCATCTCCGGCCTCGTCGACAAAGTCGATGCCGCCGCCAACGAAATCACCGTCATGGTGCGCGGCCCCGAAGGCCCCAAGCCCGCTAAAGTCACTGTCTCGGAAAAGACCGACATCAAGCGCTACGCCAAAGACTCCGTCAAATACTCCAGCGCTGAAGTCAGCAAACTCGCCGAAATCAAGAAAGGCGACCAGCTCCGCGCCATGGGCGTCAAGAGCGAAGATGGCTCCACCGTCGCCGCCGAACGCCTCATCTACGGCACCTTCAAGTCCGCCGCCGGTGTCATCACCGCCATCAACGCCGAAACCAAGGAAGTTACCGTGAAGGACTGGCAAACCGAAAAGCCGGTCTACATTCAACTCTCCGCGGAAACCACCGTCAAGAAAATGCCCGCCATGGGTGGCATGGGCATGGGGATGGGCCGGCCCCCCGGCATGGGTCCGGGCGGCCCCGGCGGCCCGGGTGGCCCCGGCGGTCCTCCTCCCGGCGGCGCTCCGGGCGCCGGCCGCGGCCCCGGTATGGGTGGCGGCATGCGCCCCGGCGGCTTCGATCCCTCCCAGATGATCGAACGCCTCCCCGCTTCCTCCTTCGCTGACCTCGCCGTCGGCGACACCATCATGATTGCCAGCTCCCCCACCGGGAAACCCGATCGCCTGGTTGCGATCACCGTCGTGGGCGGCGCCGAACGCATCCTCACCATGCTCACCATGCAAGCCCAGGCCAGCGCCGGCGGCGGCGCCCCCGCTGGCGGCATGCGCGGCGGCGGTATGGGCGGCGGCATGGGTGGCCTCGACGCCATCATGGGCATGCCCGGCATCCAGTAACCACGAAACGAACCCACCCCCGAGGACCTCTTCATGACTCGCTTACTCTTCGTGTCTCTACTCCTGGTGCAAGCCCTGCTTGCCCAAATCTCCACCATCAAAGGCCGGGTCTCCGACCCCTCCGGCGCCGTCGTTCCCGGCGCCGTCGTTACCCTCCAGAAGACCGGCTCCCGCGACGCCCGCCAAACCACCAACGAAGAAGGCGTCTACGAATTCAAGAACGTGCAGCCCGGCGCCTATACCATCCGCGTCCAGAAGCCCGGCTTCTCTGTCTACGCCGCGGAAGGCATCCCCGTCTCCGGACCCTCCTCCTTTGACGTCCGCCTCACCCTCGCCACCGACGCCCAAACCCTAAAAGTCGAAGACGAACAAAACGCCGTCACCACCGACGCCCAGCAGAACGCCGGCGCCCTCGTCCTCCGCGAAGCTGAACTCAAAAGCCTCTCCGACGATCCCGACCAGCTCGCCCAGGAGCTCCAGGCCCTCGCCGGCCCCGGCGCCGGACCCAACGGCGGCCAGATCTTCATCGACGGCTTCACCGGCGGCCGCATGCCCCCCAAATCCTCCATCCGCGAAATCCGCATCAACCAGAACCCCTACTCCGCCGAGTTCGACCGCATCGGCTTCGGCCGCATCGAAATCCTCACCAAGCCCGGTACCGATAAGTTCCGCGGCGACGCCTTCTTCAACTTCTCCGACGAAACCTTCAACTCCCGCAATCCCTTCTCCACCAACAAGGCGCCCTATCAGTCCCGCCTCTTCGGTGGCCGCATCAGCGGACCCATCAACAAGAAATCCTCCTTCGGCCTCGACGCCGAAGCCCGCAACGTCGACGAAAACGCCGTCATCAACGCCACCATTCTCGATTCCGCCCTCCAACCCTTCCGCATCCAGCAAGGCGTCGTCACCCCGCAAACCCGCTACAACATCGGCGGCCGCGTCGATTACGCGCTGAACGACAAGAACACCCTCGTCGCCCGCTACAACTTCTCCCCCATCCGCAACGACAACCAGGGCGTCGGCCAGTTCACGCTCCCCACCCGCGCCTTCTCCACCCGCGACACGGACCACACCGTCCAGCTCACCGAAACCGCCATCCTCAGCGCGTCCATGATCAACGAGACCCGCTTCCAGTACAACCATTCCAACACCCGCCAGAACGGCGATAACTCCATCCCCGCCCTCGAAGTCCTCGAAGCCTTCAGCGGCGGCGGCGTCCAGGTCGGCCAGGCCAGCCAGGTCACCAAACGTTCCGAGATCCAAAACATCTCCACCCTCATCAAAGGCCGCCACAGCATCAAGTGGGGTGGCCGTGTGCGCGTCGGCTCGAACACCGACACCTCGCCCAACAACTTCGGCGGCACCTTCACCTTCGCCGGCGGCATCGTCAACGGCGAACAGATCACCTCTCTCGAACGCTACCGCCGCACGCTGCTCTATCAGCAGCAGGGCCTCACCCCGGCCCAGATCCGCGCCCTCGGCGGCGGCGCCACCCAGTTCACCATCAACGGCGGCAACCCCCTCGCCTCCGTCCAGCAAACCGACATCGGCCTCTTCCTCACCGACGATTGGCGCATCAAGCCCAACCTCACCTTCTCCGCCGGTCTCCGCTGGGAAGACCAAACCAACATCTCCAACCACAACAACTTCGCCCCCCGCATCGGCCTCACCTGGGGCGTCGACGGCGGCGCCAACAAAGCCGCCAAGTCCGTCCTCCGCGTCGGCACCGGCATCTTCTATGATCGCCTCGGCGAAAACCTCACCCTTCAGGCCCTCCGCTTCAACGGGTCCAACCAGGTGAACTACATCGTCCAGAACCCGGACTTCTTCCCCAACATCCCCTCCCTCACCACCCTCGGCCAGTTCCAGACCCAGCAGACGATCCGGAGTCTCTTCGGTGACATCCGCACGCCCTACCAGATCCAAACCTCCATCGGCATCGACCGGCAGTTGCCGAAGAACACCACCGTCGCCGTCAACTACGTCTTCAGCCGCGGCGTCCATACCCTCCGTACCCGCAACATCAACGCCCCCATCAACGGCGTCTTCCCCTATGGCCCCGTCGGCAACCTCTTCCAGTTCGAGTCCACCGGCTTCTCCCGGCAGAATCAGCTCATCACCAACTTCAACACCCGCTTCAGCAGCAAGGTCAGCCTCTTTGGCGTCTACCTCCTCGGCCGCTCCATGAGCGATGCCGATGGCACCGGCGCCTTCCCGGCCGATAACTACGATCTCCGTAACGAGTACAGCTACTCCGCCTTCGACGTCCGCCACCGCTTCATCATGGGCGGCAGCCTGAACGCCAAGTGGGGCGTCTCCTTCAATCCCTTCGTCATCGCCAGCACCGGCGCGCCGTTCAATATCACCACCGGCCGCGACAACAACCTCGATACCCAGTTCAACGACCGGCCGGCCTTCGCCACCGCCGCCGGTCCCGGCGTCATCAGCACCGAATTCGGCAACTTCCTCACCACGCCCGGCCCCAACGACGTCATCATCCCCCGCAACTACGGCCGCGGCCCCGGTTCGTTCACCATCAACCTCCGCGCCGCGAAAACCTTCGGCTTCGGCAAAACCGGCGAATCCGGCATCAATGACGGCGGCATGCCCCCGGGCATGGGCGGCGGTCGCGGCCCCGGTGGCGGCGGACCTCCCCCCGGAATGGGCGGCGGCCGGGGTCCTGGCGGGCCCGGTGGCCGGGGCGGCATGTTCGGCGGCGCCTCCACCGGCAAACGCTACAACCTCACCGTCTCCGTCCAGGCTCGCAATCTACTGAACTACGTCAACCCCGCCCAACCCACCGGCAATCTCTCCTCGCCCCTGTTCGGCATCTCCACCCAACTCGGCGGCGGCTTCGGCCCTCGGCCCGGCGGTGGCGGCGGTGGCCCCGGCGGCGGTGGCGGCGGCGCGGCGGCCAATCGCCTCATTGAACTCCAACTCCGCTTCTCCTTCTAACGCCTAACGCACAAAGGGTCAGTCGACAGCGCCCGCCGTCTCCTGACCCTTTCCTCTTCTTCCCTCATTTAACGGCCCAGCGCCACCAAACGATCCGTCTCCGCCTCCCTCGCCCACTTCGGCATCATCAGCACGTTCCGCGCCTGCCCCGGCTGCCAGAACTCCGTCAGGGCGCAGCGTCCCGACCCGGTGCAACGAAACCGGATGCCTCCCTTCCCGTCCGTTTTGGCGTCGTCCTGCGCCAGACGGTAGACGATCGCCGCCTCCCGCGTCTCCTGGTTCCGCACCACCCACGCGCTCCCGTGGGCCGCCGTGAGCGCCGACACGGCATACTTGCCTTCTCCGAACTTCACCCCGCCCGCCTCGAACGGAAACGGCACCTTCGCCACCACCTGCGCAAATCCCGCCGTCGCCAGCATCAACATCAAAATTGTCGTTTTCATGGTCGTTCTCCCTTAAATGTCGCTGTCGTCTACTGCCGCTCTACCGCATTGCCACCGTCGCCACCTGCACCGCTTCCGCACCCGCCTCCAACTCCCGCCGCACCTTCTGGTTCTCCATGCCCCGGCCACCCTCCCAAATCTGCGTCAGCACGCACTTGCTCCCCGCACACGCAAATCCCAGGTGCGCTTCCGGCTTCGTCCGGCTCCGCTCGGCCGCCACCTCGAAGCCCATCAACACGATCTTCTTGCCGGTCACCTCGTGCCGGATCGAATACTTGTAGTTCGCCACCGGCAACACCTTGTAGGACCCCGCCGGCATCGGCACCCCGGAGGCCACGAACGGGAACTCCACCTTCGCCACCAGCGTCTCGGCCTGCATCGCCACCGCCGCCATCACCATCGTCACAATCATCTTGGTCATCGTCGTATCTCCTTTTTTCTTTCGATCCGTTTGGATCGTGCCCTATCTAGTGCAACTGCCCTGCCACGAGCTAAGTTGTTGATTCTGCGTAAGTCGCACCCCCTCCGTTAACCATCGGGTTAACGCCGTTAACCGCACGGTTTGTCCTGATACACTGGCAACCATGCCCGCCCGCCTCCTCGCCATCCATGGCCCCCACTCCGGCGAGGCCTTTCCCCTCGAAAGCGGCGAACTCATCCTCGGCCGCGATCCCAGCGCCACCATCCCCCTCGACGGCGCCGGCGTCGCCTGGCGCCACTGCTCTCTCTCCGGCCGCACCCTCACCGATCTCCGCTCCCCCGACGGCACCCTCGTCAACGGCCTCCGCATCCGCCAGCAAGAACTCGACCCCGGCGACCACATCACCATCGGCCCCCACCGCTTCGTCTTCGAATCCGAAACCGCCACCCGCGCCCCGGCTCTCCTCGAAGCCTGCACGATGATCTTTCTCTTCCGTGCCCTCCTCGCCGGGCGCAACCCCGTCATCGAGCGCCACCTCGCCCAACTCCTCGGCTGCGCCGCCCTCCGCTTCGAACTCGGCCCCGGCCCCATCGAAGTCGCCTTCCATCCCGAGGACCGCATCGCCACCGTCCCCGTCATCGTCCGCGGCGAGCGCATCGGCGCCGTCCGCCTCGACTATCCCGGCGCCCCACCCGATGACGAATCGCTCGGCGCCCTCGCCACCCTCGCCACCGTCGCCCTCGAAAGCCAGCTCCACCTCGATTCCCTCAAATCCGAAAACGCCATCCTCCGCGAACAACTCTCCGGCATCATCGGCCAAAGCCCCAACTGGCTCCGCGTCCTCGGCCTCGCCCAACGTGCCGCCCCCACCGAAGCCACCGTGCTCCTCCTCGGCGAAAGCGGTACCGGCAAGGAGGTCATCGCCCAAGCGATCCATCGCGCCAGCCGCCGCGCCCACGGGCCCTTCCTCGCCCTCAACTGCGCCGTCTTCGGCGAAAGCCTCCTCGAAAGTGAACTCTTCGGCCACGAGAAAGGCGCCTTCACCGGCGCGGTCGACCGCAAACCCGGCAAACTCGAACTCGCCGCCGGCGGCACCGTCTTCCTCGACGAAGTCGGCGAACTCGCCGGGCCGCTGCAAGCCAAGTTCCTCCGCGTTCTCCAGCAGCGCGAATTCGAGCGGCTCGGCGGCCGCCAGACCATCAAGCTCGACGCCCGCATCATCGCCGCCACCAATCGCGACCTCGCCGCCGAAGCCAAGGCCGGCCGCTTCCGCGAAGATCTCTACCATCGCCTCAACGTCGTCACCCTGCACACCCCGCCGCTCCGCGAACGCAAGACCGACATCCCCGCGCTCGCGGCCCATTTTCTCGCCCGCGCAGAACGCCCCATCGACGGCATCTCCCCCGCCGCCATGCGCCTGCTGATGGACTACGACTGGCCCGGCAACGTCCGCGAACTGCAGAACGCCATCGAACGGGCCGCGGTCCTCGGCACCTCGCGCCTCCTCGGACCCGACGATCTGCCCGAAGCCCTGCTCAGCCCCGCCAAGCCCGCCGCCGGCTTCACGGACGCTAAGCGCCAAGCCATCATCGACGCCTGGCGTACCGCCGGAGGCGACTACAAGGAAGCCGCCGCTTTACTCGGCATCCATCCCAATTCGCTCCTCCGCATGATCCGCCGCCTCGACCTGCGCGGCCAGTTGATGGGTACCTGTTGACGACACACGAATGAAACACTCCTGGGCTTGTCACTCAAAACCGGTTGTGATAGTTTACGCCAGAAGTCTTCGGGGAGTTACCAATAATGAGCCGCGTTTCCGCACTGCTGTTACCCTTCCTATTGCCCTTGGCCTGCTACGCCCAAGGCCTCACCGGATCGATCTCCGGCAATGTCAGTGACCCTTCCGGCAGCTCCATCGCGGGCGCCCCGGTCAAGCTGACTAATACGCTGACCAATCAGGTCCGCCAGGCCATCACCGAGGCCAACGGTGACTTTGTCTTCACGCAGCTCCTGCCCGGCACCTTCCGTCTGGAAGTCCAGGCGAAAGGCTTCAAACGCTACGAGCAAACCGATATCGTCCTCACGGCCACCGAACGCGTCGTCCTCCGCCGCGTCGAACTCCAACTCGGCGAACTCAATCAAACCATCGAAGTCCAGGCCGAAACCGCCCGCCTCCAGACCCAATCGGCCGAACGCAGCGGCCTCATCTCCCAGGAGCAAACCCAGAACGTCCCCCTCAAGGGCCGCGACTATCTCGGCCTCGTGAAACTCCTCCCCGGCGTCATCGACACCGCCAATCGCAACGCCCCCGGCTGGAACAACCTCGGCGGCATCACCATCAACGGCAACCGCGCCGGCACCATCAATCTCACCCTCGATGGCATCTCCTCGCTCGACACCGGCTCCATGGGCGGGCCGTATCTCGCCCCCTCCGTTGACGCCGTCGCCGAAGTCAAAGTGCTCCTGACGAACTATCAAGCCGAGTACGGCCGCTCCTCCGGCGGCACCATCAACACCGTCATTAAGTCCGGAACCAAAGAGTTCCACGGCGGCGCTTATTACTTCCATCGCAACGAAGCCTTCAACGCCAATGAGTTCTTCCGCAATCGCGACAATCTGCCCCGCCCCCGCTACCGCTTCCACTATCCCGGTTACTTCATCGGCGGCCCCGTCACCATCGGCAAGTTCAATAAGAATCGCGACAAGCTCTTCTTCTTCTGGTCGCAGGAGTTCCTCCCCCGCAAATCCCCCACCTCCCTCCAGCGCCGCACCTTTCCCACCGCCGCCGAACGCATCGGCGACTTCTCCGACTCCCGGGATCAGAACAACACCGTCATCCCCATCTGGGATCCGCTGAATAACCGCGTCCCGTTCCCCGGCAACCGCGTCCCCACCAATCGCATCGACCGTAACGGCCAAGCCCTGCTCAACATCTTCCCGCTGCCCAACAACCCCGATCCCTCCCGCGCCTTCAACTCCCTCATCCAGTCCACCGTCGATCAACCGCGCCGCGACACCATCCTCCGCATCGACTACAACATCTCCAACAAAACCCAGTTCTACTGGCGCGGCATCAACGACTACGAAGCCTTCAAGGGCGAATTCGACTTCGTCCTCGCCTCCTCCAGCTGGCCGCAACTCCCCATCAAATACCAGATCCGCTCCTCCGGCATGGTCTCCACGCTCATCCACACCTTCTCGCCCACCCTCGTCAACGAGTTCACCTTCGGCGTTAACCGCGCCCTCCAAACCGTTGACCCCTTGACCGATGAGGGCCTCGCCCGCAACGTCCGCGCCAATGTCGCCCCCAACCTGCCCCAGTTCTTCCCCCAGGCCAATGCGCGCAACCTCATCCCGCAAGCCAACTTCGGCGGGGTGCCCAACGCGGGCGTCCTGAACATCGAACAGCGCTTCCCCTTCTTCGGCACCAACAACATCTGGAACTGGTCCAACAACCTCTCGAAGATCTGGAACTCGCACAACATCAAAACCGGCATCTACATCGAACGCACCACCCGCAACGCCGCCCGCGGCTCCGCCTTCAACGGCACGTTCAATTTCAACCGCGACGTCAACAACCCCTTCGATACCAACTACGCGTATTCGAACGCCCTCCTCGGCAGCGTCCAAAGCTACACCGAAGCCAACAACAAGCCCGACGGCCACGCCCGCTATCTCAACGTCGAATGGTTCCTCCAGGACACCTGGAAAGTCACCCGCCGCTTCACGATCGACGCCGGCATCCGCTTCTATCACATCCAGCCCACCTGGAGCGCCAACGACGAACTCGCCGCCTTCGATCTGGCCTCCTATGATCCGCGGCGCCAGCCCCCGCTCATCCAGCCCTTCCGCAACGCCGCCGGCGTGCGCGTCGGCCGCGACCCGCTGACCGGCGCGGAGATCTCGGCCGCCTCCATCGGCCAGTTCGCCGACGGCGTCGCCCCGTTCCAGGGCATGGCGGTCTACTTCGAAAAACTCCAGAACACGCCCGGCATCCAGGTCGCTCCCCGTCTGGGCTTTGCCTGGGACGTTTTCGGCAACGGGCGCACGGCCATCCGCGGCGGCGCCGGCATCTTCTATGACCGGTTCAACGACGACCAGGTCCTCATCCATCGCGAACTCCCCCCCAACACCGTCACCCGCACCGCGGTCAATACCACCATCGCGGAGCTCCTCCGCAGCCCCTTCCGCGTCAGCCCCCCCGGAGTCACGGCCATTCAGCGCGACTTCCGCCCCCCCACGGTCTATAACTGGAGCTTCGGCATCCAGCAGAATGTGGGCTTCGGCACGGTACTCGATGTGGCCTATGTCGGTAACGTCGGCCGCCGCCTGCTGCAGCGCCGCAGCTTGAATGCGCTGAACTATGGCACCCGTTTCCTGCCCACTTCGATTGATCCCACCACGAACAGCCCCCTGCCGGACAACTTCCTCCGTCCCCTCCCCGGCTACGCGGATATTCAATACATTGAGATGGCCAGCACCTCGAACTATCACTCCCTGCAGACGCAGATCAACAAGCGGTTTTCCAAGGGCTTCCAGTTCGGCGCCGCTTGGACCTGGTCGAAGGCGATGACCTTGGTGAACGGGAATAACGATGCGGTGAATCCGTTCCTCGATTTCCGCATGCGCAACTACGGCAAGGCCGGCTTTGACCGGACTCACAACTTCGTTTTGAACTATCTCTACGATATTCCGAAGCTGTCCAGCGTTTGGAAGAGTTCGGCCGTCAAGTGGGTCTTTGACGATTGGCAGCTCTCCGGCCTGACGACCTTCACCTCCGGCTCGCCCCTCGGCATCGGGTACTCGCTGGTGGCCGCCGCCGACCTCACGGGAGCCTCAGGCGCCGGCGTCGATAGCCGGATCAACGTGCTTTCGAATCCCATCCTCCCGAAGAGCGAACGCACGGAACTCCGGCATTTCAACACGAGCGCCTTCGCTCCGCCCACCCGCGCCGAGTTTGGCATCGGCAACGCGCCGAAGGATGTTCTCCGTGGCCCCGGCATCAACGTCTTTGACGTTTCGATGTTCAAGAACATCCCCTTTGACGCGGAAGCCAAGCGGCGCCTCCAACTCCGCTTCGAGTTCTACAACTTCTTCAACACGGCCAGCTTCCAGGGCGTGGACACCACGGGCCGCTTTGACGCCCAGGGCCGCCAGGTCTCCTCGACCTTCGGCCAGTACACCTCCACCCTCGACGCCCGCCGCATCGTCCTCGGCGCGAAGTTCTACTTCTGAGGAGGATCGGGAGCCGGGACTCGCGTCCTGGCTCCCTAACTCCTGTCGGGTGTCCCGTCCAAAAGCCGATCCAGCAAAGCTCCGCTTACCCGGAAGTTTGTTTGCTTCAGTCGGTCGAGCATCGTTCGTAAGTCGATGATGCCTGCTTGCCCGGCAGCGACGAGAACCCCTAACGTTCCCGTATTCGTTACCCCGAGCCGAGCGGCCACGGCCCTCCCCGCTGCGTCATCAATCAGCAGAAGACTATCCACTTCTCCTGCGGCGATTCGGATAGCCTCCGCCTCGCCCGCATCAATGCTCGCCAACAGGTCCGAGATTTCTGGAGCCTTGCTGGGATCCTCCGCTCGAACGGCCAGCCACTCCGGCTTGGTTCGAACCCACGCCGCCACTTTTGCCGGAGCGCCATCGGCGCTCAATTCCCGAAAAACGGCCGCAGGAATCACCACTTGGCCATAGAGCTGCTGCAGCACTTCCACGCACGACAGGAGCACCAGATAGTCGATCGGCGACGTATCGGCTACGACGACTCTCATCGAGCGCGATATTGCAGCGCCGTGGCTGCGTCGCGCTCAATGTCTTCTGCCGTGAGCGGCAGGAGAAGACCATGGGCTTTCAGAAAGCCATCCATCTCATAGCGCGTCGCAATGCCAAGCAGTTGGCGCGCTTTCTGCTCTGTGAATCGCCCCGCCCGCAGGGCTTCGAGCGTCAAGGCCTCTAGCGCCGCCCTGCTCAGCCCAGCCGGGCTGGGTCCGAACACGTCGGCAAGCTCCTCTGGCAATTCAAGCGTTACCTGCATAGCTCCTCTCATTATCACGCGAATCATCCGTCCACCTTCCGCGGATTTGCTGTAAGGACAAATATTCAGTAATCCGTCATCGTTCAGCAATCTCCACCTGTTACCGTCAAGCCGATATGACTCGGCAACTCCCTCTCCTCGCTGCCCTGCTCCTGCCCGCCGCCCTCGCCTTCGCCCAACTCGACCAAGGCCAAATCGCCGGCGCCGTCACCGACCCCTCCCGCGAAACCATCGCCGCCGCCCAGGTCACCGTCGTCAGCCAACAGACCGGCCGCCGCGTCTCCACCACCACCAGCCCCACCGGCGCCTACGTCGTCCCCAACCTCCCCATCGGCTTCTACTCCGTCGAAGTCGAAGCCCCCGGCTTCCGCAAATTCATCCGCGAAAACGTCAAAGTCGATACCGCCACCCGCTCCACCGTCGACGCCCAACTCACCCTCGGTGCCACCACCGAAACCATCACCGTCAGCGACGAACTCCAGCCTGTCCAGGACTCCTCCGCCCAACTCGGCCGCATCGTCGAAGCCAAACAAATCTCCGACCTCGCCCTCAACGGCCGCAACCCCATCAACCTCGCCCTCATCAAAGCCGGCGTCGTCGGCAGCAACTTCAACGCCTTCAATCCCACCAGCTTCGGCACCGGCCTCTCCATCAATGGCGGCCAGCAGGACGGCAACAATGTCACCATCGACGGCGTCAACGCCGTCCGCACCCGCGGCGACGGCCAAAGCTCCCCCGCCCTCCTCGGCGTCTTCAACGCCGACGCTCTCCAGGAAGTCCAAATCCTCACCTCCTCCTACCCCGCCGAATACGGCCGCGCCTCCGACGGCCAAATCCGCTTCGTCACCAAAAGCGGCTCCCGCGACTTCCACGGCACCGCCTGGCACTTCCTCCGCAACTCCGCCCTCGACGCCAATAGCTGGGTCCGCAACGCCTCCAATACCTTCGATTCCACCCGCCCGGCCCCTTTCCGCTTCAATCAGCCCGGCTTCTCTGTCGGCGGCCCCGTCACCATCCCCGGCAAGTTCAACACCAAACGCGAAAAACTCTTCTTCTTCGTCGCCGAAGAGTGGATCAGCTTCCGCCAGGAGAAAACCGGCTCCGCCATCGTCCCCTCCGCCGCTATGCGCACCGGCAACTTCAACGAACTGCTCAACCCCGCCAACCCCTTCTTCCGCCGCGCGGTCACCATCCGCGACCCCCTCGCCAACACCCCCTTCCCCAACAACATCATCCCTACCAACCGCCTCAGCGCCAATGGCATCGCCCTCCTCCGCGCCTTCCCCACGCCCACCCCCGGGTTCCAACAAGGCGCCGCCAACTGGATCGACTCCCAACCCAACCCCCGCGATATCCGCAAGGACACCGTCCGCATCGACTACATGCTCGGCGCAAGCCGCCTCTCCTTCACCGGCACCAACTTCTACTTCGCCGAAGACGATCCCTTCCGCGGCAGCTTCACCGTCGCCAACACCCGCTGGCGCCGCCCCAATCGCACCGGCGCCTTTAGCGTCTCCTCCACCCTCTCCCCCAACAAGATCAACGAGTTCACCGCCACCGCCGCCAACGACGTCGTGCAGATGACCCTCTACCCCTTCGACGGCGTCAACCGCTACGAACGCTCCCGCTACGGCATCAACTTCGGCTACCTCATCCCCGGCCCCAAACGCCTCGAAGACCGCATCCCCACCATCGACATCACCGGCTTCAGCTCTCTCGACGGCTCCTCCAAGCCTGGCAGCAGCTCCGGCCCCATGGTGTCGTTCTCTGATAACTTCACCTGGGTCCTCAACTCTGGCCACACCTTGAAGTTCGGCGCCTTCTTCGGCCGCGATACGCAAATCAACGCCGACCAGATCGCCTTCAATCAGAACGGTTGGTTCACCTTCCGCGACGCCGGCAACCCCGCCACCTCCGGCAGCGCCATCGCCAACGCCGCCCTCGGCAACTTCGATACCTACTTTGAAATCGGCACCGCCGCCGATACCCACGTCCGCTCCAACGCCTACGAATTCTTCGCCCAGGATACCTGGCGCCTCCGCCCCAATCTCACCCTCGAACTCGGCCTCCGCTACTCCTACTTCGCCCCCTGGACCGCCAAGTGGAACGACATTTCCAACTTCGATCCCCGCTTCTTCACCGCCGCCAGTCGCGCCACCCTCGACCCCCGCACCGGCGCCATCCTCGCCGGCGACCCCTATAACGGCATCGTCCAAGGCGGCACCCGCTACCCCGACTCCGCCGCCGGCCGCGCCCTCGGCGCCCTCGTTCCCAACGTCCAGCGCCTCTTCCGCGGCGTCCCCGAAGGCTTCGTCAACAAGTACTACGCCAACTTCTCCCCCCGCCTCGGCCTCGCCTGGCGCCTCAACGGCAAAACCGTCCTCCGCGCCGGCGGCGGCTCCTTCAAAGCCCGCGACTTCCTCAACAACGGCTCCCTCTTCCGCAACGCCCCCAATCAGGACCGCGTCGACGTCGTCAATGGCGTCGTCGATGCCCCCGGCGGCCGCGGCGGCGCCCAGTTCCCCTTCTCCCTCGGCGCCCTCGCCCTCGAATACAACTACCCCACCGCTTACCAGTACAGCTTCTCCCTCCAGCGCGAACTGCCGTTCAAGGTCGTCATGGACGCCGCCTACGTCGGCAAAACGGCCGTTGACCTCTACCGTGTCCGCAACTTGAATCAGCTGCTCCCCGGCACCGTCCAGGCCAACCCCGGCGTCAACGTCAACGCCCTGCGCCCCTACTACGGTCTCGCCGCCATCAACTACAGCGAGCAAAGCGGCCGTTCCAGCTACAACTCCTTCCAGCTCAGCCTGGACCGCCGCTTCCAAAGCGGTCTCGGCTTCGGCCTCGCCTATACGTTCTCGAAGAACATCGACAATGTGGCCACGCCCTATGACGCCTACAGCGTCCAGCGCGCCCTCTCCGGCAACGACCGTCCCCACGTCCTGTCGATCAACTACATCTACCAACTCCCCTTCCTCCGCAACTCCCGCAGCCTCGCCGGCAACGTGCTCGGCAACTGGCAGGTCTCCGGCGTCGCCTTCTTCCGCAGCGGCAGCCCCCTTTCGGTCCTCGACTCCACCGATACCGCCGGCGTTGGCCCCGGCAGCGCCGCGCAGCCTTGGAACGTTGCCGGCTCCACGGCCGCCACTGGGGAAACCGGCGTGGGGCGGTCCTGGTTCAACCCCGCGGCCTTCTCCGTCCCCCGGCCCGGCACGTTTGGGAGTGCCGGACTCAATATCCTCCGCGGTCCTCGCTTTCAGAACTGGGACCTCGCTTTGTTCAAGAACTTCCGCTTCTCCGAGCGCCTCAGCGCGCAGATTCGCGCCGAAGCCTTCAACTTCCTGAATCATCCGTTGTTGAGCAACCCCAACACGAACCCGCGTTCGGGCGATTTCAGCCGGGTCACTAGCAAATACAACGAACGGAATCTCCAACTCGGCCTTAAGATCATCTTCTAGACAACTTCCATGCGCATCTTTCTTCTGCTCCTGCTTGTCACCCCGGTCTTTGCTCAGCCGGCCTCCACGGCCAAGCCGTATCTCTCTTCGCCCCGCCGCGCCTTCACGGCGCCGGAGTTGAAGGACGCGACGGACGAATGGATCGCCCGTTCCTTTGCGTGGGCGGACGATATGTTCCGCACCTATCCGCCGGCCCTCCCGGAGCATCCGGCCCGCCGCGCGGCCTTGATCCGGCTCGACGATATCCTGCACATCCAGTCCGCCCCGGCCAAGCCTATCGTCCAGCAGTTCTATCACGCGCAGGTGACCCGTGGC
>JAIXQP010000039.1 GCA_027485675.1 Terriglobales bacterium
CCGCCGGAGCCGGTCGATATCACCGCGGATTCGGCCGTACTCAACGAGCCGGAGCCCCCACAGTATGTGGTCGAAGAAATGCTGAAACTCGCCGACCGGGCCAAAAAGGAACCGAACTTTCCGTTACCCGATTGCGTCGTGTATCTGCTTTACGATGAGGAACTTATGAAGAAATTCGCGCCGCATTACGACGCCCGCGAATTACGAAAACGGTATCCGAACCCGGATTCGAAACGGGCGGCCTAGCATGAGTGGCCGTCGATCCTTGCCCTGTATTTGGGGCGGCCTCCTGTTGGCGACGGCCGCTGGCCTGCCGGAAAGTGTGGCGGCCTGGGCTCTGGAAGCCTTCGGCTTTGTCGCCGATGCGCTCCAGCAGCCGATTCTCGATTGCAGCGCCTCGCGGGTCATCATCTGTACGTCCCGCCAGGTCGGCAAAAGCACCGTGGCGGCGCTCCGGGCGCTCTATCTGGCCTTGCGATACCCGCGGTCGCTCATCCTGATCATTGGCCCCGTTGGCTCCCAAGCCGGCGAAATCCTCGAAAAAGCCCGCGAATTCGCCGCCGAACTCGGTTTCGCCGTCCGCGGCGACGGCATCAATCGGCAATCGCTCCGGCTGCCCAATGGGTCCCGTCTGGTGGCCCGGCCGGCCATCTCGCGAACCTCCCGGGGATATTCGCAAGCCCGGCTCATCATCGTCGATGAAGCCGCCTTCGTCCCGGACGGCATTTTCCGCGCCATCACGCCGAGTCTCGGCATCAGCCGCGGCAGTCTCTGGGTTCTGTCCACGCCGCATGGCCAGGCCGGCGAGTTCGCTCGCTACTGGCACGATCCCGCCAGCGGTTTCGAACGCTTCCGCATCACGGCGGACCAGTGTCCTCGCTTCAGCCCGGAGTTTCTCGCCGCCGAACGCAAACTGCACGGCGAACTATCCTACGCCCAGGAATATCTCTGCGAGTTTGTCTCGCAGGGCGTCCAGTTACTCACGCGCGAACAGGTCCAGGCGGCCTTCATCCCGGCGGCGCCGGTGCCGGCTCTGGCCCTGCAGGGCGAAACCCGTTACTATTTCGGCCTCGATCTCGGCAAACGGCAGGACCATAGCGCCTTGGTGGTCGTCGAACTCAGTTGGATCTTGGGCCCGCTTAGTCCGGTCACTCAGGCGCACAGTCGGGTGCCGCAACTGACGGTCCGGTATGCGTCTCGCCTGCCGCTGGGCTTTGAAACCACCGGCTTGCCTCGCTTCGTGCGGGACGCGGCCCAAAGCTTCCCGTTGTTGGCCGCGCTGCGGCATCCGGGAACCCTGTTGGTCGATGCCACGGGGAATGGCCATACGGTGATTGAACTGCTTCGGGCGGATCGCAATGGGCTCTTGTTGAAACCCGTCAGTATCTCGAGCGGCTACCAAGCCCGCCAGTTGGCCGATAGCTACTACAGCATTCCGCGCACCGACCTGTTGACCCGGCTGAAGCTCTTATTTGAGCGGGGCCTGCTCAAAATCGAGCGGCCGGCCGCCGGCATGGACTTCCTCGAGCGCGAACTCATCGAATTCGAACCCGGCGGCCGCCAGCAGGAGCACGACGATCTGATCATGGCCTTGTCCCTGGCCGTGTGGCAGGCGGTCGAAGACCAGAAGGAGTTGATCGGCATGCCGGTCCCGAGGCCGGTCTATGCCGCCCAGCGGATTCTCTAGCTGATGATCTTCTTCCGAACGGCGTAGAGCACGATTTCGGCCGTATTGTGCAGGTTCAGCTTCTGCATCAGGTTGGTCCGGTGGGTTTCGACGGTATAGGGGCTCACGTTCAGAATCCCGGCCGCTTCTTTGTTGGACTTGCCTTCGGCGAGCAGTTGCAGGATCTCCTTCTCGCGTTCGGTGAGCAGGTTGTAGGAGTCGGCGACGCCCTTTTTCTGCATCTGCCGGGTGAAGTCATCGACGAGCATCTGCGCGACGGCTGGACTGAAGTAGGCTTTTTTCTGAGCCACCGCCCGCACCGCCCGGACCAGGTCCATTTGAGCGGTGTCTTTGAGCAGGTAGCCTTTCACCCCGGCCGAGAGGGCGCGGACGAGGTAGTCTTCTTCCTCGTGCATGGAGAGGATGATGATCCCGGCCTCCGGAACCCGCCGGACGATCTGTGCGGCGGCGTCGAGGCCATTGAGTTGGGGCATGGCGATATCCATGACGATCACGTTCGGCTTCAGCTTTTCGGCCAGCTCCACCGCGGTCCGCCCGTCTTCGGCCTCGCCGACGACGGCAAGGTCCGGTTCCCGTTCGAGCAAAGAACGCGTCCCTTGCCGAACGATGCCATGGTCGTCCGCAATCAGTATCTGTATCATCCCTCCCATTCTCCCCGACCCAAGCCCCCCAAAGCTCGATCCGCCGCCAGCCAACCCGCCAAGCCAAAGCCTCCACCAATCCCGACCCGCTGAACCCCGCACCGGCCAACCCTCCAAGCCAAAGCCTCTTCCCCACAGCGGCCCCAGCCCACCCGGCAGCGGCCCGCCAAGAGTCTCCACCAAGCCCGACCCACTAAACCCGCACCGGCTCACCAACCCCTATCGCCTTCCGCCGCCAGCCAACCCGCCAAGCCAAAGCCTCCCCCCATCGCGGTCCCAGCCCACCCGGCAGCGGCCCGCCGGGGCATCGAGCCCCAGCGGCCCGCCAAGAGCCTCCACCAATCCCAACCCGCCAAACTCCGCGCCGACTTACCAGCCACTACCGCCTTCCGCCGCCAGCCAACCCGCCAAGCCAAAGCCTCTCCCCCAAAGCGGCCCCAGCCCACCCGGCAGCGGCCCGCCGGGGCATCGAGCCCCAGCGGCCCGCCAAGAGCCTCCACCAATCCCAACCCGCTGAACCCCGCACCGGCCAACCAACCCCTACCGCCTTCCGCCGCCAGCCAGCCAAGCCACAGCATGCCCCCCCACCGCGGTCCCAGCCACCCCGGCAGCGGTCCGCCGGGGCATCGAGCCCCAGCGGCCCGCCAAGAGTCTCCAACAATCCCAACCCGCTAAACCCCGCGCCGACTTACCAGCCACTACCGCCTGCTGCCACCAGCCCACCCGCCAGCGGTCCGCCGGGGCATCGAGCCCCAGCCGTCCGCCAAGGGTCTCCCCCAAGCCAACCCACTGAACCCCGTGCCAACCTACCCCCATTCCCGCCGTTCCAGCCACGACAGGCCAAACCGACCTAATCAGCCCACCCCCGACCGAGTCCACCAACGCCACACTCCCCCAACCCTACCGCTTCGCCCCCGCCGCCGCCGGGCCCTCCCCCTTCCCCCGCGGCCAACGCGCCCGCACCACCGTCCCCTCCCCAGGCTCGGACGCTACCTCGCACCTCCCTCCCAGTTCCGCCACCCGCTCCTGCATCCCCAAAATCCCAATCCCCGCGCCGCCACGCTTCCCCATCCCCACCCCGTCATCCGTCACCGTCAGCCGGATCTCGTCCGGACTCTCCTCCACCGCCACCCGGACCCCCGAAGCCCGCGCATGCTTCGCGCAATTCGTCAGCGACTCCTGCACCACCCGGTACACACACGTCCGGTGCGCATCGTCCAGGTCCGCCAACTCCCCGCTCATCTGCAGGTCCACCTCCAGCCCCGAGTGCTTCCCAAAATCCTTCGTCAGCCACCGCAAGGCCGACCCCAATCCCAAGTCATCCAGCATCGCCGGCCGCAAACCCCGCGCCATCTCCCGCACCGATCGCAACGACCGGTCCGCCAGCTCCGTCGCCTGCTGAGCATGCTCCCGCGAAGCCTCGTCCCCTGGCTCAATCTGCCCCAGCTGCACCCGCAACGCCGTCAGAATCTGCCCCACCTCGTCATGCAGCTCCCGCGCCAGCCGCTTCCGCTCCCCCTCCTGCGCCTCCACCAGATGCTGCGACAGCTGCCGCAGCCGCTCCACGTACTTCCGGATGTACCACAGCGCCACCGCCGTCACTATCAGCCCCAGCGCCACCACCGCCACCAGCAGCCGCAGAATCAACCCCCGCAGCTCGTCCATCGCCCCGCGCGTCTCCTCGTTCCGGCTCTGCCGCAGCGTCGCCACCAGGTCCTGAATCTGCCGCACCGTCTGGGCAAACTCATCGCGCGTCGGACCCAGCACCTCCCGCAAGTACCGCGGCCCGTTCGCCTTCCGCTCCACGTCCTCCCACTCGCTCACCGTCCGCGCCCCCGTAAAGTACTCCCGCCGGGCGCTCTCCACCACCGCCACCGGCTCCCGCAGCTCCTCCGGAATCGCCTGCCCCTCGTCAAGCCGCGTCTGCGAGAGCTCCCCCAGCAGCTTGTCCAGGTCCAATTTGGCCCGCACCTGCGCCGGCCCGTCCAGAATGATGTTGTCCCGCACCAGGTTCGAAACCTGCAGCAGATCCACCTGCGCATCCCCGAATCGCCGCAGCAGCGCCGTCTCCTCGTTCGCCAGCCGCACCATGTCCGCCTGAATCGTCCGCAGCCGCCACACCAGCACCCCTAACGCCGTCGCCACCAGCACCACCTGCGCCAAAGTCGCCACCAGCAAAATCCAAGTAGCCCGCGATCGCATATCCCCCATCCTATCTCTGGTGTGTTTTCGGGATAGTCAATCCCGCCCCCCCCCCCGCTAGCCTGAAACCATGATTTCCGTCATCATCCCCGCCCTCAATGAGGTCGCCAATATCGAGTCCGTGGTCGCTTTTGCCTGCCGCTGCCCCGCCGTTGGTGAAGTCATCGTCGTCGATGACGGCTCCGTCGACGGCACCCCCGAAGCAGCCACCCGCGCCGGCGCCCGCGTCATCACCAGCAGCCTCCTTGGCAAAGGCGCCTCCATGGACGACGGCCTCCAAGCCGCCCGCGGCGACATCCTCGTCTACCTCGACGGCGACCTCCGCGGCCTCCACGACCATCTCATCGAACTCCTCGCCAATCCCATCCGCCAGGACCAGGCCGACTTCGTCAAAGCCCGCTTCAGCCGCAGCGCCGGCCGCGTCACCGCCCTCACCGCCCGCCCGCTGCTCCAAACCTTCTTCCCCGAAATCGCTTCGTTCACCCAGCCCCTCGGCGGCATCATCGCCGTCCGCCGCGCCCTCCTCGAAAAGCTCCCCTTCGAAACCGACTACGGCGTCGACCTCGCCCTCCTCATCGACGCCCACTTCCTCGGTGCCCGCATCGCCGAAGTCGACATCGGCCACCTCGAACACGATAGCCAGTCCCTCGAAGCCCTCGGCCAAATGGCCAAACAAGTCGTCCGCGCCCTCATGCACCGCGCCGAACGCCACGGTCGCCTCTCCATCAACCAGGTCGTCGAAATCGAAGAGGTCGAACGCCAGTCCCGCGCCGAGTTCTCCCTCGTCACCGGCCGCCTCGCCGGCGCCGAACGCCTCGCCCTCTTCGATATGGACGGTACCCTCCTCCGGGACCGTTCCGTCGTCGTCCTCGCCAAACAGACCGGCCGCTATGCCGCCCTCTGCGAATTCCTCGACCGCCAAGACCTCTCCCCCGCCGATCGCACCCGCGCCATCGCCCGCCTCCTCGCCGGCGTCCCGCGCGCTGCCTTCGAAGAGGTCGCCCGGACCATGGAACTCAGCGAAGGCGCCCGCGAAACCATCGTCGCCCTCCGCAAGGAAGGCTACCGCGTCGGTATCGTCAGCGACAGCTACCGCATCATCACCGAGATCGTCCGCCGCCGCGTCTTCGCCGATTTCAGCATCGCCAACCTCATGCGCTTCCGCGACGGCATCGCCTCCGGCGACGTCACCCTCTCGCCCATCTTTGAACACCCCAACGGTTGCCCCGGCCATCCCATCTGCAAGGGGAACGTCCTGCTCCACCTCGAAGAAAAGCTCGGCATCCCCGCAAGCCGCATCCTCTCCGTCGGCGATAGCGCCAACGATATCTGCCTGCTCCGCCACTCCGGCACCAGCATCGCCTTCGAGCCCAAAACCAGCGAAGTCGCCGCCGCCGCCGACTTCGCCATCCACGCCGACATGCAGCAAGTCCTCGCCCATCTTTCGGTGGCAAAATAAGACATGGACATCACCGCCCTCGATATCAACGCCCTCCCTTGGGAAGAGCGTTACAACGAACATCTCCAAAAGACCCTCTATCGGAAGAACCTCATCACGGACCCCGATACCGGCATGGAGATCCGCGTGGTGAAGTACCCGGCCGGGGTCATCAACTCCCGCCACACCCATCCCTGCGCCCACGGCATGTATGTCCTTGAAGGCACGCTCGTCACCCACCAGGGCAGCTTCGGCCCCGGCCACTTCGTCTGGTTTCCCGAAGGCCCCGAAATGGAACACGGCGCCACCGCCGAGCAAGACGTCGTCGTCCTGTTCATCACCAACAAGCCCTTCGAGATCCACTACAAGTAATGGAACTTACTCATTTCGACGAGCACTGGCCCGCCGCCATCACCTCGCTGCTCCCGGATGTCGTCGAGCGCGACGCGCTGCTCATCTGGCTCCAACTCTATCCCCTCTCTGTCTCGGCCCTGGCGCAGTCTGAAAAGGACCGCGCCGATTTCGAACGCTACTACCAGCTCCGCGGCCGCTACCGGCTCAGCGAGATCGCCGATACCTCCCATTCCTTCCTGCCCGGTCACCGCCACTGGCCCGCCGTCAAAGCCGCGCTGCCCGCCTCGCCGGGCAACGATCTCGCCGCTCTCATCCGCCAGATCGCCGGTGGCGACCCGGCCAAGCTCGCCATCGCCGCCGTTCTGGTGATGACCCTCCGCCAGGCCGGCCCCGCGTTCCTCAAAAGCGGTTATCAACCGCCCGCGCCACCGCCCAAGCCCGGCTTCTGGCAACGCCTCACCAACCGCGGCGCCCGCATCACCATGCAGGATGGCAACTCGTTCCCCATCCTCCCCGGCCAGCACATCACCACCGGCGCGGAGCTCGACAAGCGTCCCTATCACGAGAGCGACGAACGCTGCTACCAGGGAATGGGGCCCATCCCCGTCGACTGCCGCAGCGGCAGTTGCGGCACCTGTTGGGTCGGCATCCTCGGGGGCAGGGAACTCACGGACCCGGTAGCGGACTTCGAGCAGAAGCGCATGCAGTACTTCGGCTACTGGGAGAACCCGTTCCACGAAGCCGGCGCCGAACGCCCCCTGATTCGCCTCGCCTGCCAGACCATCGTGCGCGGCAATTGCGAGATCGTCATTCCGACCTGGAACGGGGTCCTCGGCAAAGCCCGTCAGTTGAGACGGTCCGAGACGTAGGGCTCGCCGTTCGGGTTCACATACAGATTCGTCCGTCCGCTCTCCGCCACGTTGTTGCCCGCGATGGCCACCCGCCGCCCGGAGTACAGCGCGATGCCATAGCGGGCGCAATCCCGCACGTAGTTGTTCCGGATCGTCACATCCTCGGCGATCGTCGGGTCCGGATTGGCCAACGGGTGTCCCCAGATGAAGATGCCGTCTTGCGGCTGCCGGGAACTGCGTGTGCCGAAGATGCGGTTGGCCTCCACGGTAATCCGCCGCGCCGACCGCACCATAATCCCCGTCGTCGAGCTCGCCAGCAAGTAAAGCGAGTTGTTCGCCACGCTGACATCCTCGCTGGCCGCGCCCACCTCAATCCCCACATCCACAATCCCCGCGAGAAAGTTGCCATGAATGCGGATGTTCCCGGTGCCGTACTTGCCCACCACCCCGCTTCCGATCGCGAAAATTCCGTTGGCCTGCCGGACGTTCAAAATCGTGTTGTGCGAAACCTCTCCGTCCCGCACCGTCGCCTCCGGCGAGGTGTTGCCCAGCAGAATTGCCGAGCCGATCGTGAAGTTCTGCAGCCGGTTGCCCGTGATCTTGAAATCGCGGCACCCCTCATCGAGCCAGACGCCATGGACCCGCACATTCCGGATCGTTGAGTTCCGAATCTGGATCCCGGTCACGTGCCGGAACCGGAGCACGCTCGAAAACATGCTGGTCTGCCTTTCGCCGTCTCCATCCAGCGTCATGCCGTCAATCGTGATCTGACCGGCATTCTGCGCCGAAAGCAGCGGACCGTCGGAAGCGGCGCGCAGGCGCAGAGTGCCCGGCCCGAGCAAGTGCGTATTCTCTCCGAGACGCAGCGGGCCCGTCACACAGACCCCGGCCGGAAACTGCACCGTTGCGCCGGCACCGGCGTCAATCGCTTGCTGAATCGCTTCGGTATCGTCCGCAACGCCGTCGCACGCCGCGCCCCAATCGACTACGCTGACCGCGGCTAACAGGAAAACTCCAGTCACCCGGTCAGTATTCCCGTCCGTTGTGCTTGGCGCTTCGGTTCCAAAGTTGGTCTCGTACCGGGGCATTCCCCGAACGGCTTATGAAGTGGTATGCCCGAGAGGATTCGAACCTCTGACCTTTTGCTCCGGAGGCAAACGCTCTATCCAGGCTGAGCTACGGGCACACACCAAACCAACGTTCTTCAGTATACCCTAAAGCATGCGGCTTTTGGGTCTGTTGTTGGCGTTGGAACTGGCTTTCGCGGAGAAAAAACCGAAATTGCCAGTCGCGATGGAACAAATTGTACAAAGTGAGCCGGTCACGGCCCGCGCGCATCTCGGCATGCGCGTCGTCGAGATTCGCAGCGGAAAGGTACTATACGAACGGAATCCCCGCGCCTGGTTCGTCCCCGCCTCGAACACGAAGTTGTACTCCACCGCGCTCGCACTGACCAAGTTCGGCCCCGATTATCGCTTCGACACGCAGGTCGTCGCCGATGGCAAGGATCTGCGCCTCGTCGGTGGCGGTGACCCGACCTTATCCGGCAGAAAGTATCCCTATGAGCGCGATGCCGACTGGGGCGACGGCGCGTCGGCGATTGAGCAACTCGCCGACGCGCTCGTCGCCAAAGGTCTGAAGCTGGTCGAAGGGTCCGTCATCGGCGATGACACCCGCTACGTTTGGGATCCGGTGCCCCCCGGCTGGGGCGCCGACGATGGCCTGTACGAATATGGCGCGCCCGTCTCGGCGTTGATGCTGAACGACAACACCATCCGGTTGAAAATCCGACCCGGCTCCCAACCCGGCGAACCGGCGGCGTTGACCGTGAACCCAGCGTTTGAATACTTCGCGATTCAAAATCGCATCGTCACCGCCGAACCCGGCACCCGCACCCGCATTCGCTTCGAACGCCCGATTGGCACGCGAGAGGTTTGGCTCGACGGGACCATCGCCGTGGGCGCTGCCGAGACGGAAGAGCTTTTGGCGGTCGACGAGCCGGCGCGCTTCGCGGCGCAGGCACTCGTCGAAGCCCTGCGGCGCCGAGGCGTCGAGGTCCGCGGCGGCGCCGGCGTCCGCCACCGCTTCGGCGAAAATCCCATGGCGTGCGATAGCTGCGAAGTGCTGGCGGAGCGGAAATCACCGCCCCTCAGTGAAGTCATACAAGTGGTGAACAAAGTCAGTCAAAATCTTCACGCCGAAATCATGCGCCGCGAAGGCGGCGGCCAAGACGGCATGAAAGCGCTGTTCGCATCGGCCGGGATCACCGATGAGGACACCTATCTCGTTGACGGATCCGGCCTGTCGCGGCTGACGCTCGTCTGTCCCGAATCGTCCACCAAGATCCTGCTGCATCTCTGGAACAGCCCCCACCGCGAACCCTGGCTGCGCTCGCTACCGATCGGCGCCGAAGACGGCACGCTCGAGAACCGCTTCAAAGGTTTTGCTGAAGCGGGCCGCGTGAAAGCGAAAACCGGAAGCCTGACGCACGTCGCGGCACTGGCGGGCTATCTCGACCATCCGAAGCGGGGCATGCTGGCTTTCAGCGTGATGGTCAACAACTATAACGGGACCTCCGCAAAGGCCCGGGCCGTCATTGATAAACTGGTGATGAAGTTACTGGAGTATTAAGACGATGCCGATTTTTGAATATCGCTGCGTGGATTGCGGCAAAGGTTTTGAGAAGCTCGAGCGGCGCGATACGGATACCGTCGCTTGTCCGGGCTGCGCGGGGCATCATCTCGAACAACAGCTTTCGACGTTTGCGGCGAAAGCCGAGGGCCCGAAACAGTTTTGCGGCGGTCCCTCGTGCCAGATGGGCATGTGCGGCAGCAAGAATTAAAGATTGACTTTCGCCTGAGGTTCGCCGAAAATAAGGCGAACACCCATGGCACTCACGCGCAGGCAGAAAGAGGTTCTCGATTTTCTGGCCGATTTTATCGACCGGAAAGGCTATTCGCCGAGTTATGAGGAGATTGCCGAAGGCATCGACCTGAACTCGATTGCGACCGTGCATAAACACATCGCGGCTTTGGAGAGCAAAGGGTACCTGAAGCGCGGATTCAATCAGAGCCGGTCCGTGGAGATCAGCGAGAGCTATCTGGCCGAGCGCGGGCGCACTCCAGCGACGGAGAGTTCGGTCCCCTTGCTGGGCCGAATCGCGGCGGGGCGTCCGGTGGAGCAGGTGGCACAGGGCGATTCGTTGCAGTTCAGCGACTTCGCCGGCAACTCTTCGACGTTCGCGCTGCAGGTACGCGGCGAATCGATGATCGACGATCACATCTGCGACGGGGATTTTGTCCTGATCGAGAAGGCCGAGTCGGCCCGCGACGGGGAGATCGTGGTCGCGCTCGTCGAGGGGTACGAGACGACGCTCAAGCGGTTTTATCGCGAGTCCGATGGTCAGGTTCGATTGCAGCCGGCCAACAGCACGATGGGTCCGATTGTCGTTCCCGCGGCGGCGGTAGAGATTCAGGGGCGGCTAATTGCGGTGATGAGAAAGTACAAGAACTGACTTCCTGGTACAGCCGTCGTGCCTTGAGTAAGCCCGGCTGATATTCTAGGCGGTTGATGCCTTGCACGGTTGAGCGTTTTGACTTCTGGCCTGTTCTGGCGCCGGATTTTCGGTTGTTGAATGTTTCGGGTTTGCACGCCCCGTTCACGCCGCGGATTTTGACCCGGTGCACCTTGAGTGATGGTTCGGTGGGATGGGGAGAGGTTCCCTGCAACACCGGCGTGATCCGGGTGCTGCGGACAGTCCTGCCGGAGGTGGTGGGAACCGGGATCAGCGCGGAGGAGTCGGCGCGGACGTTGGAGCGGGTGGCGGCGCGGAGCCGGGAGCTCTCCGCGCAGTTCGCGCTGACCGATGAGCGGGGCTCGGCGACCTTTGACCGGGGCGTGACGAATCACGTGCGGGCGGGGGTGCAGATGGCGTTGCATGCCGCGATGGCGCAGCACATGGGAGTGCCGCTGTGCGACCTGCTGGGCGGCGAGAACGGCCGGAAGCGGAATGAGGTCCGGTTCAATCTGTATCTGTTCTTTTTGGCTGACACGGCGGGGAGTGGGTTGGACTACTCCTATGGCAAGCCGGCGACGCCGCGGAGCGAGTTCGAAGCGCTGCGGGAAACCGTCGTGATGGATGCGGCGAGCGCGGTGCGGCTGGCGAAGGCCGGGGTGGCGGAGTTGATGCCCGGCGTGAAGCTCGTGAAATGGAAGCTGGGGGTGTTGGACCCGCGGGCGGAGTTGGCGGTGATGCTGGCGGTGGCCGAGGCGCTGGGGCCGGCGGTGCAGGTGGTGCCGGATCCGAATGCGGCTTGGGATAACGAGACGGCGATTGCGGTGATCCGGGAGTTGAAGGGCGCGATTGGGGAGCAGTTGCCGTACTTCGAGGATCCGGTTGCGGGGCGGGAGAACATGGCGATTGTGCACCGGGAGACCGGGGTTCCGCTGGCGACGAACATGTGCGCCGCCAATTTTGAGCAGCACGAAGACGCCGTGCGGAAGAACGCCATTCAGATTACCTTGGGCGGGGACTGCCACTACATCGGCGGTAGCGATGAGGCGGTGCGGTTGTCGCGGTGGTGCGCGGCGAACGGGATCGGCTTCGCGCAGCATTCGAATACGCATCTGGGGATTTCCCATGCCCACACGGTGCAGATGGGGGCGGCCGCGGAGACGCATGATTGGCCGTTTGACTCCCATTACTTCCCTTGGCAAGCCGATTTCGATCCGGTGGTGAGTGCGCCGATGCCGCTCGAGTTTGGGGGGATCTGCCGGGTGCCGGAGCAGCCGGGTCTGGGCGTGGAGGTGAACTTCGACGGGGTGATGCAACTGCACGAACTCTATCTGGCGGCGAACCGGAACGGGCGCGCGTATCAGAACCGGGACGATGGGCCAGTGGCGGAGGTGGTCTACGGAGGTTGGGTGCGGCCGCAGAACCGGGCGCAGAAGTGGTTTTTGGCCGGGGTGCCGCGGGAAGCCCTATAGCGTTGGCCAGGGGTCGATCGCGCCGGCTAGCGGGGCCGCGTAGCGGAGGAACTCGAGCGTCACGTTGTTGCCGCCCGGGGCGATCCACTCCCGGGGAACCAGGCGTTCGAAACCCGCGACGCGGGCAAGAGGCACCGTCGCGGTATCCCCCGTTTCCGTCAGGCCGATCATCACGCCCGATTCGCCGCGTTCGACGGCCTGGACGGCATCGAAGCCGCAACGGTAGGAGGCCTGGGCGTCCGCCGCTGAGACCGCGAACGAGCAGGACCGGCCGAGCAGACCTGGCTTTTCACTGCGGACGCGCAGACCGGTGGCTTGGCTGATGGCGCGGGCCAGGGTGTGAGCCAGGTTGCTGGGCAGTTCGTGCCGCTGGTCGCCGGCGCGGTCGAGATCGGCGCCGAAGGGCCGGCCCTGCGGGTCGCGGAGGCCTTCGCAGACGGCGACCACCACCCGGCCGAGGCGCGCGTAGACGGCTTGGACATCGGCGCAGATCTGGTCGAGAGCCGGCGGACATTCCGGGAGATAGATCAGGTGGGGCGCGTCGTCCGGACGGGAGCGGGCGAGCGCCGTGGCGCCCACGACCCAACCGGCGTTGCGGCCGATCACCTCGACGATGGTGACCGGCGAGGGGAGGGCGCGATTGTCGGCGCCGATGTCGCGGACGGCTTGGGCGTAGAAGCGGGCGGCGGAGCCGAAGCCGGGGCAGTGGTGGGTGCCGAGCAGATCGTTGTCGACGGTCTTGGGTACGCCGGCGACGAGAAGTTCGCCGGATTGATGGGCGAGGTAGGCGGTCTTCATGGTGCCGTTGCCGCCGGTGAAGAAGATGGCGCCGACTCCCTGGTCCCGGCAGCGGGCGATGGCCGGGCCGAGGTGTGTGTGGTCGAAGGGTTTACGGCTGGATCCGAGGACCGAGCCGGGGGCGCGGCGGATTTCGGCGAGGAGGCTGGACGGCAGGGCGGAGAGGTCGAGCCAATCGTTGGTGAGCAGGCCGTGGGCGCCGCCGCGGGCGCCGTAGAGGCGGCGAATCCGGTTGGAGGCGCGGCAGGCGTCGATGAGGCCGACGAGGCTCGCGTTGAGAACGGCGGTGGGTCCGCCGCCATGGACGACGATGGCGGCGTCCCAGAGATCGTTCATTCTTCACGAGTACCACGACGGGTAGGGGCAGAGCGGCAAGTGCGGCGTCGGGACCTTCGGGGTGGGGGGCTGCTTTTCGGGCCGGCGCGTGAACTCCGGCGCCACCCGGGACCTGTTCCTTCGCCAGTCAGGAGGCGAGCTAGTACAGCCGCTGGTGCCGCCGCCGCCGAATACGGGTCTGAATGCAGTGGCTACTGCGGCGTCGGGACCTTCGGAGCGGCTGGGTTACTGTTCGGGCCGGGGCATGAACTCCGGCGCCATACGGGACCGGTTCCTTCGCCAGTCAGGACGCGACTGTCTGATCAGGAAGATCCCGTGGCAGCCGAGCTAAAGGTCGCTCCATTCGCCGGCGAGGCCGCCGCGGGCGGCGTCGAATACAGGTCTGGATGCAGTGGCTACGGCGGCGTCGGGACCGTCGGAGCGGCTGGGTTACTGTTCGGGCCGGGGCATGAACTCCGGCGCCGTCCGGGACCGGTTCCTTCGCCCGGCAGTAGGCGACTGCCTGATCAGGAAGATTCCGTGGCAGCCGGCCTACAGGTCGCTCCATTAGCCGGCGAGGCCGCCGCGGGCGGCGTCGAATACGAGTCTGGGTGCAGTGACTACGGCGGCGCCGGGACCTTCGGAGCGGGGGCCTGCTGTTCGGGCCAGTGCGTGAACCCCGGCGCCATCCGGGAGCGATTCCTTCGCCAGTCAGTAGGCGACTGCCTGATCAGGAAGATCCCGTGGCTGCCGAGCTAAAGGGCTCGGCATTCGCAGGCGAGGCCGCCGCGGGCTGGTGTTCGGGCCAGCGCGTGAACCCCGGCGCCATCCGGGACTGGTTCCTTTGCCAGCCAGGAGGCGAACTCCCTGACCCGGAAGCGCCTGTGCCAGCCGAGCTAAAGGTCGAGCCATACGCCGGCGAGGCCGCCGCGGGCCGGTGTTCGGGCCAGCGCGTGAACCCCGGCGCCATCCGGGACTGGTTCCTTTGCCAGTCAGGAGGCGAGGTCGTACAGCCGCGGGTGCCGCCGAATATGGGTCTGGATGCAGTGGCTACTGCGGCGTCGGGACCTTCGGGGCGGGGGTCTGCTGTTCCTTTACCGCTCGGGCCAGCGCATAGACGCCGGCGCCATCCCGGACCGTTTCCTTCGCCGGTAAGGAGGCGAGATAGTCCGGCCAAAGCGTCCGCTCGCGGACCACCAGGCCGAGCCGGTACTCCCAGACCAGGAAGATCATGCGCCAGCCGAGCTTCCAGGCCTTCCAGAGACTGCCCGTGACCGACGATTCGCCGACCCTTGCCCGGTAGTTCAGGGGAATCTCGACGAACGGCACCTGATGGGCCAACATCTCCAACAAAATCTGCGGGCCAAAGTGGGAGCCGCGAATAGTGAGGTGGGGGCGCAGGAGCTTGGCGGCTTCGCGGGAGATCAGGCGGTGGGTACAGCCCATATCCGTCAAAATCGTCGTGTTGAACAGGAGCTCCGTCATCTTGGCGACCGCCCAGTTGCCCCAGCGGAGAAATAAACCCATGTTCGCGCCACGCCAGATGAACTGCCGGCTGGTGCGGGTGCCGAGAACCACCGGGACGTCGTCTGAATAGGCCAGCAGCTTGGGCACGTCCAGGCCGCTGAAGGTGCCGTCGGGCTCCGAGAAGATGATGAGTTCAGCGTCGGTGTTATCGAGCCCACAGAGCAGCGCGCTGCCATAACCCTGGCGGCGTTCAAAGATCTCGCGCGCTCCGGTGCCGGCAACCTCCTCCGAGGTGCCCGCGGCGGCGTTGTTATTGACGACGATGACCTCATCGACGAGACCCGTCGAGAAGTACTCGAGTATCGACTCCCGAATGGAATCCTTTTCGTTGTAAGTCGGAAAGATGACCGCGACTTTCTTGCCCCGATGCATTAGTGAGTGGCCTCCGCGACAACCAGGAACTGGCCGGCCAGAGGCCGGTAGGGTAAAGCAAGATAGAGGCTGACCATCCATTCCGCCTTGGGCCAGCGCGACTTCATCGTGAAGGGGGTGAAGCGGGGCTCACTGTGCACGACACGGAAGCCGGAGGCGGCGAGGAGACCGGCGAATCCGGCGTCGGTATAGGCCGTTTTGTGGGTGTAGTCATCAAAATAGCGATGCGGTTCGAGACGGAAGTTGGGCTGGACGGCGATGAGCTTGCCGCCGGGCTGCAGCGTGCGCCGGGCTTCCTGCAGGATCTGCTGGCCTTCGTCCGTGGTGAAGTGCTCGAAGAAATTGGAGGCGAAGACCGTGCCGAGCGAACCGTTGGGGATAGGCAGGGGTGCAAGAGCGCCCTGGATGAGCGGCCGGACGCCTTCGGCCCAGTGGGGAATCAGGTCCGGATTGAGGTCGAGGGCCCATTTCGGGCCGCTCTCGATAAAGCGCGAGAAGTCGCCATAGCCCGCTCCGAGGTCAAGTGACCCGGCTTGGGGATCCACCCAGGTCTGCAGGTAGCGGCAGAGCGCCCGCCACACCTTCGCCCGTTCCGGGTCGAAGGCGAACCGCGTCTGATGGTAGACGCTCGTATAGAGTTCAGTTGCGGATTGGCTCATAGATGTAGTTCCCGTTCAAGAAAGCTCCGTCGAGGTGCTTCACCAGGCGGTAGCGGGTACGGACAGCCTCCAGTTGCGCCTTCGGCAACGGGGTCAATTCGGCGTTCAGCCAGGTAGGAGTCTGGCCACCCGAGATATCGAAGGGCAGGATGACCGTGTCGAAGCGGCCCGACTCGAGGTCGCGCTGGACCGGGCCGGGATCGATGCGGCCGGCTTCGACGAGCAGGGTGTAGATCAGCGTCTCGACCTCAATGCGGCCCCGGAGTTGAAGTGTGGCGTCATAGCTGCCGCCGAGCACGCGGCGGTGGGGTGAGGCCATGTAGGGACGCAGCGATTCGATTTCGGCAGTCTTGGCAGACTCAAAGACCACCCGTTCGGCGGCGTTGCGGGCGGTGAGCGTGAGATTCAGCGCGATGTGCAAGGCAAGCGGGATCTGCAGCAGGGTGATCGCATTGCGCCGGTTGGCGAAGACGGCGGGGAAGAAGCCCGTCTGGCCGAGCCCGACGCCGGCGGCTACCGCCAGCAGCAGCGTCATTTCCAACTGATAGTTCAGGTCCGAACCGACTTTGGGCGCTGTGAGTAGCCAGACGGCCAGCGAAACGCCGGCGTACAGAAAAACGGGACTCGATGCGCGGGTGACGGCCGGGAGGCAGCAGACGACGATGAGGAGTAGGCCCCCGGAGGTGAGCAGAAAGTATTGGGCCTGATCGGCCAGTTTGCCCCAGGCGAACGGGTTCAGATTGGCGAAGAGCGCGTTTTCGAGATAGGCGCCTTGGGTGGCCACTTGCAGGGTCGCCGCGATCGCGCCGCCGGCCAGGGCGACGGCCGGGATCCAACGGAGGGCGGTTCGCCGGTCCTCCCGCAGCAGGAGCAGGCTGATGACGGCTCCGCTCGAAATGGCCGTCTGTTTGGTAAAGACAGCGAGCACGACGAAGAGCCCCGCGAGCCACAGGGAGGAGCTTCCGGCGCGCCAATCGAGATACGTGGAAAATGCCGCCAGCGAGAAGCAGACGGCCAGCATGTCGACTTGTCCGACCGTGCCCCAGTAGAGGAGGTTGGCCGTCGAAGCGGCCAGCAGCAGGCCGGCCGTGCGGGCGGAGCGGTCCTGCGGCACAAGACGGACGAGGATGCGCCAGCAGAACCAGAGAGAACCGAGCAGGGCGACGAATGAAATCGACCGCGCGGCGAGATAGACCGGGACGCCGAGGCGATCGAGCGCGGCGCATAGCGAGTAGTAAATAGGCCCGTAGGCGGCCACGGTGTAGGGGTACTGATTGAGGGGGTGATAGAGCCCCTCGCCCTGCGCCATCATATGGGCGTGCAGGCCGACGATGCCTTCGACCGGGGTGAGCCCATTGCGTGCCCACAGCGCGACGGCAAAGAGCGCGACGACCCCCAACCCCGCCAAGAGGCAGGCGACGTGGAACACGCGCGCGATACCCCGTTCCCGAGTGGAGGGTTCCGGAATGGCGAATTCAACGCCGGCGCGCGCCGCGGGGGGAGACAGCATAAGCTTCTTCGGGAGGTATCGTCCTTTCGCGCCCGAAACTTTACCCAGCCGATTGGCCCCGGTAAGGAGCCGTGAAATATAATCACTGCGGCCCCATGCACCGAACTTTCGTTCTGCTCCTGATCCCCTTGGCGCTGCTGGGGCAGCCGGCTCCGCTCGAAAGCGCGGCGCAGGCGATCCTGGGCGCCAAGTGCGTCTCCTGCCACGGGGCGACGGCGATGTCGGGGCTTGATCTGCGCAGCGCGGCGGCGACGGCCAAGGGCGGCAAGCGGGGGCCCGCGGTGGTGGCGGGGAACGCCGGGGCGAGTCTGTTGCTGCAGGCGGTCGAACGGAAGGGGGAGTTGCAGATGCCGCCCGGCAAGGGGGCGCTGACGGCGGCCGAGATCGGGGTGCTGCGCGATTGGGTGAACGCGGGGGCGAAGTTCAACGCGGCTGTGACGGGCGCGGCGTGGTGGTCGTTCCGGAAGCCGGTGCGTCCGCCGGTGCCGGGCGAGGGCCATCCGGTGGACGCTTTCCTGCGCGCGAAGGCGCGGGAGAAAGGGTTGGCGATGGCGCCGGCGGCGGACCGCGCGACGCTGGTGCGGCGGGCGACGTTTGACTTGCACGGGTTGCCGCCCACCCTGGAGGAGACGGCGGCGTTCGTCAACGATCCGTCGGCGGACGCCTACGAGAAGCTGCTGGACCGGCTGCTCGCCTCGCCACGCTATGGCGAACGCTGGGGGCGGTACTGGCTCGACCTGGTCCGCTACGCCGACACCTCCGGCTTTGAGACCGACCATTTCTTCGTGAACGCGTGGCGCTACCGGGACTATGTGATTCGCGCGTTCAACACCGATAAGCCCTACACGACCTTCGTGCAGGAGCAGATTGCGGCCGACGAGATCTGGCCGATGGATCTGGACCACGAAGGAACCTCGAAGCTGCCGGCGGAGAAGGCGGAGAATCTGAACCGGCGGATTGGGACCGGCTTGTTCACGATCGGTTCGTTTCCGATTGAGTTCACCTACTACGGCGACCAGTTCCGGGCCGAGTGGCAGGCGGATGCGGTGGATACGGTGGGGGCCGCGTTTCTGGGTTTAACCGTGGGCTGCGCGCGGTGCCACGACCATAAGTTCGACGCGATTTCGCAGCGGGAGTATTACGGCCTGAGCGCTCTGTTTGCCGGGAGTGCGGAGCGGGAGATTCCGCTGGGCGGCCTGTTCGACGTGCAGACGAGCACGCGGTCCTTTCCCCTGTTGGCGCAGGCGGAGGCCTATAAACAACTGGCGCGGCGGGCGAAGGGGGCGGAGCGGGACGAACTGCTGCGGAGGCTGGGGGAGGCCTATTTGCGGGCTCCGGCGCGGCCGCCGACGGCCAACGTACTGGGCCACGAGGAGATCGTTCCCGCGACGCATCTGCTGGTCAAAGGGGACTTCAAGAACAAGGGCGAACGGGTAGAGCCGGGCTTCGTGGCGGCGCTGGGTCCCGGGCCGCGGATCGAGGAGCCGGAGGATGTCCTGTTCGTGCCGCGGCGGCGGAAGGCGCTGGCGGAGTGGTTGACGTCGGCGGAGCAGCCGCTGCTGGGCCGCGTGATGGTGAACCGGATCTGGCAGGGGCACTTCGGCGAGGGGTTGGTGCGGACGCCGAACGACTTCGGTCGGCAGGGGGAGTTGCCGACGCATCCGGAGCTGCTCGATTGGCTGGCGGTGGAGTTTGCCGAGCGGGGTTGGAGCATGAAGCAGATGCACCGGCTGCTGATGACGTCGGCGGCCTACCGGGCAACGAGCGTGGCGCCGGCGGAGACGCTCGAAAAAGACCCGGAGAACCTGTACCTGACGCGCAGGAACCGGCGGCGACTGGACGGCGACGCGATTCGCGACGCGACGCTCGCCGTGGCGGGGACATTGAATTTGAAGATGGGCGGGGTGGGCGTGATTCCCGCGATGACGAAGGAAGAGTTGCGGGCGGCGCGGATGCCGGAGTTGTGGCCGGTGCATCCGGATCCGGCTGAACATAACCGGCGGAGTATCTATCTGCAGATGAAACGCAGCTTGACGCTGCCGCTGTTGCAGATCTTCGACGCTCCGGATTCGGCTTCGAGCTGTGCGCGGCGCGAGCGGTCGACCGTGGCGCCGCAGGCGCTGGCGATGATGAACAGCGAGTTCACGACGGCGCAGGCGGCGCGGTTCGCGGCACGCGTGAAGCAGCAGGCCGGGGAGGACGCCGAGGCGGCCGTCGAGGCGGCGTGGCGGATCGCCCTCTCCCGCGCGCCTTCGGCGGCGGAGCGGAAGACGGCGGTGGCCTACCTCGAACGGAACTCGATGGAGCGGCTGTGCCTGATGGTGTTGAACCTGAGTGAGTTTCTCTATGTCGATTAACGAATCGCGGCGCCGGTTTCTGCAGACGGCGGGGATGGGGTTCGGCGGGTTGGCCGCGGCCCTGGGCGCCGAGCCGAAGACGACGCATTGGCCCGCGAAGGCGAAGCGGATAATCCATCTGTTCATGCAGGGCGGGCCGAGCCAGGTGGATACGTTTGATCCGAAGCCGTTGTTGAACAAGCTGCACGGGCAGCATCCGCCGGCGAGTTTTGGGAACGAGGATTTTCAGAACGGCAAGTTTCTCGATTCGGTGATCTTGGGTTCGCAGCGGGCGTTTCAGAAGCATGGCCAATCGGGGCTCGAGATCTCCGATCTGTTTCCGCATACGGCCCGGCGGGCCGATGATCTGGCGGTAGTCCGTTCGTGCTTTCATGACGGGTTTACGCATTCGCAGGCGCAGTTTCTGATCCATAACGGCTGGCCGCGCATTGGACGGCCGAGCCTGGGTTCGTGGCTGCTGTACGGGTTGGGTTCGGAGAACCAGAATCTGCCGGGATACGTTGTGTTGCTCGAAGGCGGGGTGCGATCGGGCCCGGCGGTTTATGGGCAGGGATTTCTGCCGGCGGCCTACCAGGGGACGTCGTTCCGGCCGGGGAAGAATCCGATTTTGAACCTGACGCCGCCGGCGGGCATGGGACGGGCGGAGCAGCGGGACCTGCTCGATACTTTGGGCGAGTTGAACCGGGCGCATTTGGCGGCACGGAACGCGGATACGGAGTTGGCGGCGCGGCTCGAGTCCTACGAGCTAGCGTTTCGGATGCAGATGGCGGCGCCGGAGGCGACGGACATTTCGGGCGAGTCGGAGGCGACGAAGAAGCTGTACGGTTTGGACCATGCCGATCCGGTGGGGGCGGACTTTGGCGGGCGGTGCCTGCTGGCCCGGCGGTTGGTGGAGCGGGGCGTGCGGTTTGTGCAGGTGTGGTCGGGGAACGGGATGAACGCGACGGATTGGGACGGGCATATCGCTTGTGACGCTAACCACGTGGCCAAGGCCCGGCAGACGGATCAGGCGGTGGGGGCGCTGTTGACGGACTTGAAGGCCCGGGGGCTGCTCGATTCGACGCTCGTGATTTGGGGCGGGGAGTTTGGGCGGACGCCGACCTCGGACGGCGGCGGAGGAGGGGCCGAGGGGCGGGACCATAATCCGTACGGGTTCACGATCTGGATGGCGGGTGGTGGGGTGAAGGGCGGGCAGGTAATCGGCGGGACGGACGAGTTGGGCTTGCGGGCGGTGAAGGATCCGGTGCACCTGCATGATCTGCATGCGGCGATTCTGGGGCTGGCGGGGCTCGACCATACGAAGCTGACGTATCCGTACCTGGGACGGAACTTCCGGCTGACGGATGTGGGCGGCGGGCTGGGACTGCTGGGGAAGTTGACGAAGGGATGAGTACGCCGGTTGGCATTAGCGGCTAAGATATCTCTGATGAACCGTTCCTCGGAACGTCGGGTTCTCTGCTTCTTGAACCTGACCGGGTTGGTGCTGGCCGTAGCGCTGGTGAGCGGGTGTGGCGCGGCGAGGGCTGGCAGGTTTGAGGCCTTTGCGGCGGTGGGGATGAAGTATACGCAGGCGCGGAATGAGTTTCTGCGCCATTCGCTCGATGTGAATATCGAGCGGGACACGCTGGAGCTACGCAAGCAGCACGGAGCGCTTGATGCCGCCGGGCGGGCGCGGGTGTTGACCGAGCAGGACAAGATCGTGCAGGAGCGAATCGCGATTCTGGCGGACCTCGAGCGGCATGGCGCCGTGATGAGCCAGTATTTCGTGGCGTTGGCGCGGCTGGCGAGTCCGCAGGCGGATGCTAACGCGGCCGCGGCGGCAGCGCGGCTTTCGGGCGAGTTGGGCGGGTTGACGGACGCTCTGGCGAAGAAGTCGATCGCCGGCAACCCGATCAGCGTGCTGCTGGGCAAGGCCACGGGGATGGCGGTGGGCGGATTTCGGAACCGGGCTCTCGAACGGCACTTGAAGACGCACGCTTCCACCGTGCAAAGGGAGTTGGCGCTCGAAGAGGAGTTGCTGCGGGTGTTGACGGAGGAGATGATTGCCGACCGAAAGACCCTGCAGGTGAATGAGCGGCGAACGGTGCTGGTGCCGCCGTTCCGGGCCGACGCTCCGCCACCGGAGTGGGACGCGGAGCGGAAGCGGTTCCTGTTGGCGGAGGTGGACCTGACGCGGGCGCGGGCGGCGCAGGACGCGGCGCGGCATCTGCGGATGGTGTTTGAGAGTTTGGCGGGCGGCGCCGAGGACGGCGGACTGGCGGCGCTGCAGATGGCGATTGACCAAGTGAATCAGTTCTTGCGGCCAGGGGGTAAGTAAGATGGGCGATTCGACGCTTGATGCTCTGACTCCGCATGAGCTGCGGAACGCGATGCGTAGCGCCTTGAAGAGCGCGCTCGAAAGCATGGATAGCGATGAGTTCCTGGACGCGCTCGAGGAGTTGACGCCGGAGGAGCGGAAGGCGGCTGCGATTACCCGGGGCGAAGTGTTTCGGGCTTGGCGGCGGCTGAACAATCTGCAGTTGGACGAGATTCGGGAGCAGTTGGTGGCCAACGAAGCGGCGTTGCGGCAGGCGACGGCGGAGTTGGCGAAGGCGAAGGCGGGAGTCGATCAGGTGACGGTGCTGCTGAGCACGGCGAACGAGTTTTTGGCTCTGGTGGCCAAGGTGATTGCGCTGGTGTGAGCCGGCGGTGATCCTCAGGCTTAGGAGAGTGGCATAGGCAATGGTATTGATGGCGGTGGCTCCGCTGGCGGGCGCGGCGAGGCGGAAATCTTCAGCGGCGGGGCTCAATCGACGTAGAGGAATTCGTTCGAACTGAGCAGGACCTGGGCGAAAGCCTGGAAGGGCATTTGGGCCAGGAATGCGGCCGCGGTCTGCTTCTCCTCTGGCGAAGGCAGGCGGGAGAGAGCAAGCAGGTACGCCGCTTCGACGTTCGATTCGCTGCGCTGAGCGAGCGCCGCGGCGGCCTTCCAGATGAAGTCGTCGTTCAACATCGTCAGCGACTGCAAGGGCGTGGCGGAGGGGACGCGGCGGGTGCAGTTGGTATCGATGATGGGATAGTCGAAGACGCCGAGGAAGGACATGGGATACGTGCGGCGGTGCGTGAGATAGATGCTGCGGCGCCAGTGGGCGGAGTCGGGCTCTTTCGAAGAGACGACCTGGAGGCCATCGGGGCGCATTTCGAGTTGGACGGGCGGGCCGCCGGCGGTGAGGTTGAGCTTGCCGGCGGCGGCGATGACGGAGTCGCGCAGCGTCTCGGCGTCGAGGCGGCGCAGGTTCATGCGCCAAAGAAGCTTGTTTTCGGGATCGATGGCGTTGCCCTTTGCGTGCTGGAGGCTCTGCTGGCGGTAGGCGGTCGAGAGCAGGATCTGCTTCTGGAGGCGCTTGGCGCTCCAGCCATTGGCCATGAAGTCGAGGGCGAGGTAATCGAGCAGGGCTTGATTGGTGGGCGGAGCGCCGGTGGAGCCGAAGTTATCCGGGGTGGCGACGATGCCTTCGCCGAAGTGGCCCTGCCAGATGCGGTTGACGATGACGCGGGCGGTGAGCGGATGATCGGGGCTCGTGAGCCATTCGGCGAACGCGAGGCGGACGCCGGAGGTTTCGCCTTGTTTGTTCGGCGAGCCGGTTGCTTCCGTCGCACCGGGTTTCGCGAGCACCGCCGGGTAGCCCGGGGTGACGCGCGGGCCGGGCGCATCGGCGCTGCCACGCTGCAACAGGCGGATCTTCGGCGGCTTGCCGACGTCCCAGAGGGCCTGGATCTTGCCGAGCTTGGGCCATTCGGGGTCCTTGGCGTACTGCTCGCGGAAGGGGGCGTTGAACTTGTTGAAGAGGTACTTCTGGATCTCGGTGCGCTTGTCGGCGGGGGTGGTGAGCGCGGCTTTGAGATCGGCGCGGATTGGTTCGGGGACGGTTTGGAGTTGCTCGTTGAGCAGGCGGGATTCGATGGCGAGGTGCTCGCTAGTGGGCAGGAGATAGAGGTGATGGTTCTGCGGCTGGATCCAGTCGGTGGGGTTGTAGGCGTTCGTGAAGAGGGCGAGGAAGCGGTAGTAGTCTTTGTGCGAAATGGGATCGAACTTGTGGGTGTGGCAGCGGGCGCAGTTCATGGTGAGGCCGAGGGCGCTGCTGCCGACTTTCTCGATGAGCTTGAAGAGAGCTTCGTAGCGTTCGACGGGGAGGTTGGAGATGTCCTCTTCGGTGATGTCGAGGATGGTGCGGAGATAGCCGGTGGCGGTGAGGAGTTCGTTGATCTCCGGCGTGCGGGTTTTGGCGTTGCGCCAGTCGATGAGTTCGTCGCCGGCGAACTGTTCGACTAAGAAGCGGTTCCAGGGCTTGTCGTCGTTGAAGGCTTGGATGACGTAGTCGCGATAGCGCCACATGCCTTCGGCGTACTCGGCTTTCTTGGGGTCGAAGTCCTTGCCGGTGGTATCGACGTAGCCGGCGGCGTCGAGCCACTGGCGGCCCCAGCGTTCGCCGTAGCGGGGGGAGGCGAGGAGTTGATCGATCAGCTTCTCGTAGCTGTTGTGCTGGCGGAAGGCGGCGATCTCTTCGGGCGTGGGTGGGAGGCCGGTGAGATCGAGGTAGGCGCGGCGGAGGAGTTTCTCGGGTGTCGCATCGAGACTGAAGGAGAGGCCTTTGGCTTCGAGCGGGGCGAGGAGAAGCTGGTCGATAGGGGTGCGGACGCGGGCCTTGCCCTTCACTTTCGGCAGCGGCGCGGGAGCCGGTTTCTGAAAGGCCCAGAAGCTGCGTTGGGCGGCGGTGAGCGGCGGGTCTTCTTCGCGGGTGAAGGCGCGGTCGGCGGTGTTGGCGGTGACGAGTTCGTTGAAGTCGCCGCGATCGATCCATTCCCGGACGGTATTGATTTCGGCTTCGGTGAGCGGCGCGCCGGCGCCCTTGGGGGGCATGTTGTGGCTGGCGATGCGGCGGACGAGGAGGCTGCGATCGGAGAAGCCTTCGACGACGACGGGGCCGTTGGCGCTGCCTTTGAGGACATCGGCTACTGTGTGAAGACGCAAGCCCGCGGCGGCCGACTTTTCGCCGTGGCAACTGGTGCAGCGGGAGTGCAGAATCGGCGGCAGCGGGGCGGCGGTTTTGGCGGGCGCATCGGAGGGGGCGCCGGCTTCGATCCAGGTTTTGACGATGGAGAGATCGGCGTCCGGGATCTTCTGGCCGTAGACGGCCGGGGGCATCTGCCGCGAGGAGACCTTGGCCCAGAGAATGCTTTCGGCGGGGTTGCCCTTGACGATAACGGGGCCATTGTGGCTGCCGCGGAGGGCGCCGGCGGCGGTGCGGAGATCGAGGCCGAGCTTGGGCGAGCTTTGGCCGTGGCAGGTGAAGCAGTACTTCGTGAAGAGCGGCAGAACGTCCTTCTCGTAGCTCGGCGCCGCGAGGGCGAGGGCGGGGAGGAGAAGGAGTAGGCCGGCCTTCATGCGAGTAAGTCCAGGACCGGTTTGGCGCCGGTGACGGAGACGTCGGAGGGTGTTTCGAGGCGGCCGCCGTTCGGATACTGCACCTTCGTGTGGTCGAGGCCGAGTTGGCGGAGGACGGTGGCGATCATGGCGGGGACGGAGACGCGGTTGACGACGGCCTTGTAGCCGAACTCGTCGGTTTCGCCATAGATGAGGCCTTTCTTGAAGCCGCCGCCGGCGAACCAGAGGGTGAAGGCGTTGCGGTTGTGGTCGCGGCCGTCGCCGTTTTGCGTGGTGGGGAGGCGGCCGAACTCGCCGGCCCACATGACGATGGTCGAATCGAGCAGGCCGCGGCTCTTGAGGTCGGTGATGAGGGCGGCGGAGCCCTGGTCGACTTCGCCGGCGATTTTGTGGAGGTCCTTCGAGATGCTGTTGTGATGGTCCCAGGGTTGGCCGGGGCTGGTGGTGACCTGGACGAAGCGGACGCCTTTTTCGACAAGGCGCCGGGCCATGAGGCAGCGGAGACCGTAGGCGCCGGCCTTGGGATCGTCGAGGCCGTAGAGCTTCCTGGTGGCGGCCGATTCGTTTGCGGTATCGAGCACTTCGCCGGCGGCGAGCTGCATGCGGGCGGCGAGTTCGAAGTTGCGGATGCGGGCTTCGAGTTCCTGCTCGCCGGGGTGTTGGCGGGCGTGCTGCTGGTTGAGCTTGGCGAGGAGATCGAGCGTGGAGCGCTGGGCTTCCGGCGTTTGGCTCGCCGGGGGATTGAGGTGATGGACCGGGGCGCCCTTCATGCTGAACTCGACGCCGGCGAAGGTGGCGGGTAGGTAGCCGTTGGCCCAGAGTTGCTTGCCGCCGATGGTGTAGCCGGTGGGGTCGCGAAGGACAATGTAGGCGGGGAGGTTTTGGTTCTCGGTTCCGAGGGCGTAGCTGACCCAGGCGCCCATGACAGGGCGGCCGGGAAAGATCTTGCAGGTGAGCAGCATGTTGAGCGCTTCGAGGTGGTTATTGTGCTCGGTGTGCATGCTGCGGACGAAGGTGAGGTCGTCCACGATCCTGGCCGTGTGGGGGAGCATCTCGGAGATGTCCATGCCGCATTGGCCGTACTTCTGGAAGGTGAAGGGCGTGGGGAGGAGCGTGTTGACGTTGTTGGGTTGATGGATCTCGACGCCGCCGGGTAGCGGCTTGCCGGCGAGTTTGTGGAGCAGGGGCTTGGGATCGAACAGGTCCATCTGGCTGGGGCCGCCGTTCTGGACGAGTTGGATGATGGCCTTCGCTTTGGGGGCGAAGTGCGGCGGGCGCGCGGCGATATCGTTGACGGGGTTGGCGCGGAGGAGATCGGCAAGGACCAGCGAGCCGAACCCGAGAGTGGTGCGTTCGAGGAGTTGGCGGCGGGTAAGAAAATTCACGGGATTCGCCGTAAGGATATCAGGAGAGTCTGGCGAGGCGTTCGCCGGCGGCGTTGAGCGTCTCTTCCTTTTTGCAGAAGCAGAAGCGGACGTAGCTGCGGCCGAGTTCGGGGCGGGAGAAGAAGCTCGAACCCGGAACGCCGGCGAGGCCGATGTTGTGAATCAGGTGCTGGACGAAGGCGGTGTCGTTGGGGAAGCCGAAGGCGGAGATATCGGTCATCGTGTAGTACGCGCCGCTTGGGGTGAAGCAGCGGAAGCCGGCTTTCGTGAGATAGCCTTCGAGCTTGCGGCGGCGCCAATCGTAATGGCTGCCGAGTTCGTTGTAGTAGTCGTCGGGGGCTTGCAGCGCTTCGACGGCGGCATATTGCAGCGGCGTGGCGGCGCCGACGGTGAGGAAGTCATGGACCTTGCGGATGCCGTCGGTGAGGTCGGGGCTCGCGAGCACCCAGCCGACGCGCCAGCCGGTGACGGAGTAGGTTTTCGAGCAACTGTTGACGAGTACGGCGCGGTCCCGCATGCCGGGCAGAGTCATGACGGGGATGTGCTTGGCTCCGTCATAGAGGATGTGTTCGTAGATCTCGTCGGTGATGCAGAGGGCGTCGTGTTGCTGGCAGAGTTCGGCGATGAGGGTGAGTTCGGCGAGGGAGAAGACGCGGCCGGTGGGGTTGTTGGGCGAGTTGATGATGATGGCCTTGGTCTTCGGGGAGAAGGCGCGGCGGAGTTCGTCCGGATCGAACGACCAATCGGGGGCGTGGAGGGTGACGAGTTTGCGGGTGGCGCCGCAGAGCTGGAGGTCCGGGTGGTAGTTCTCGTAGTAGGGTTCGAAGACGATGACCTCGTCGCCGGGGTCGACCAAGGCGAGGAGGACGGCGGCCATGCCTTCGGTGGCGCCGCAGACGACGGTGACTTCGCGGGCGGGGTCGATGTCGAGACCGTAGTGGTGGCGGGTCTTGTCGGCGATGGCTTGCCGCAGGGGCGGGATGCCCCAGGTGATCGGATATTGATTGTGATCGGCCTCGATGGCGCGGGCGGCGGCGGCCTTGAGCCAGGCGGGGGCGGGGAAGTCAGGGAAGCCTTGAGCGAGGTTGACGGCGCCGGCGGCGATGGCCTGGCGGGTCATATCGCGAATGACGGACTCGGTGAACTCTGCGGTGCGGGCGCTGCGGTAGCGCGGCCGGGCAACAACACTCATTTGAGTACGGTATCGCGAACTCCGGGCCTCGGTAAAGTGTTTTGGAGTCCATAAAACATTTCTATTGGACTCGGCTTGGGCGTGTCGCCTATTCTCTCCCTATTCGCGACACCCGTCCAGCCGCCAGATCCGTCACCGCCTAGCTTGCGACTCCCCTCTCTGTGAGAGACTGCGCCCTTCCGTCAAGGGTAGTTAAGACTCTAGGGGAAAGAAATGAAGGTTCGAATTGCTTTGGTGCTTCTGGCCGCGCTCTCGCCGCTGGCTGCGCAGACGAGTACGCTGCAGGGGACTGTCATGGATGGTCAGAATGCGGCGGTGGCCGACGCGATTGTCGCGTTGGTGAATCAGGAGACGGCGGCGCAGCGCAAGACGCTGGCCTCGCCCACGGGGAGTTACAGCTTCGCGCAGGTGCCTCCGGGCAGTTACCGCGTCGAAGTACAAAAGCCAGGATTTCGCGCCTTTGCGGCGCAGGTGCGTTTGCAGGTGAATACGCCGGCGACGCTCGATGTCCGATTGGAGATTGGGCAGGTGACCGAGACCGTGAATGTTACCGGGGAGGCGGTGGCAATCAACACGCAGAACGCGACGATTGGGAACCCGTTTGTGGAGGTGCAGGTTCGCCAGTTGCCGCTGCAGACGCGGAACGTCGTGGAGCTGCTGGCTCTGCAGCCGGGCGTGACGGCAACCGGGCAGGTGATTGGCGCGAAGGCCGACCAGAATAATGTCACCTTGGACGGGGTCGACGTGAACGACAGCCAGGGGGTTAACGGATTCAACGCGGTGCTTCCGATTCCGCTCGATTCGGTGCAGGAGTTCCGCACGACGGTCGCTGGGCAGGGCGCCGACCAGGGACGATCTTCGGGCGGCCAGGTGTCGGTGATTACCAAGAGCGGCTCCAACCAATTTCACGGTTCGCTCTATGAGTTCCACCGGAACGTGAAGACGGCGGCGAATAACTGGTTTTCGAACCGCGCCGGCCTCGCGCGGGAGAATCTGATCCGGAATCAATACGGCGCCTCGCTCGGCGGGCCGATGGTGAAGAACCGGGCGTTCTTCTTCGTCAATTGGGAGGACCGGCTGGACCGCTCGGCGTCCGCGCAGACGCGGACCGTGCCAACCGAGACCTACCGGAATGGATTGATCCTGCTGCGGACGAACAACGGCGGCATTCAGACATTGACGCCGGCGGAGATCCGGCAGATCGATCCGCTGGGGATCGGGGCGAGCCCGTACATGCTGAATCTGATGAAGCAGTATCCACTGCCCAACGATCTGCTGACGGGCGGCGACCGCGGCCTGAACTTTGCCACCTACCGGTTTAACGCGCCCTACAAGCGGGATGACCGCGCCTATGTCGCCAAGATGGACTTCAACCTCGACAAGGCGGCGATGCATACCGTGAGCGTGCGCGGCACCTTGACGGACAACGTGCAGGACGATACCGGCAACCTCGCGCAGTTTCCCGGGCAGGAGGCGGCGTCGAAGCAATTGACCAATAGCCGGGGCATTTCCGCCCGCTACACGGCGGTGTTGACGCCTTCAGTGGTGAACGTGTTCAACTACGGCCTGACACGCTTGGGCACGCAGGCGACCGGCGTGGCCGGTGCGGCGGTGAACTTCACTCCCTCGAACCTGTTCGCCTTCCCCCGCGCGATTTCGCGGATTCAGCCGACGCACAACTTCGTGAACGACACGACGTGGACCAAGGGCGTCCATACGGTGCAGTTCGGGGTGAACGCGCGGCTGATTTCGAACGACCGGGTGCAGGACAACAACTATCCGAGCTACAGCTATGGCCGGAACACGCTGAAGGGTTTGGGCGCGGACATCAACGACTCGACGATCAGCTTCCTGCGGCAGCGGACGGGTTCGGCCAACTTGAATCTGTCGGAGGCGACGCTGGCGACGAACGCGTTTGGCACGATGTTCGGAATCATCAACTCCTACAGCGGCACATATCAATACAAGGTGGACGGCACGACGGTGCCGTTTGGCCAGCCGGTGGTGCGGGCGTTCGCCAATGAAGAGTACGAGTTCTACATTCAGGACGCCTGGAAGGTTCGCCGGGATCTGACGGTGACCTACGGCCTGCGCTACGGCATCTACCAGGTGCCTTATGAGAAGAACGGCGTGCAGGTGGCGACGACGACCGGCCTGGATCAGTTCTTCGCCGAACGGATTGCGGCTTCGCAGGCGGGGATTGCCGGTAATGCGATGCCGAATGCGTTTCTGACGTTCGCGCTTTCCGGTCCGACGCGGAACGGGGTGGGCTACTACCGACGGGACAACAATAACTTGGCGCCGCGGTTGGCGGTGGCGTGGGCGCCGGTGAGCGACACGATGTTGGGACGGGCTTTTGGAAAAGGATCCGTGCTGCGCCTGGGCGGTTCGATGGTCTACGACCGTTATGGCAGCGCCATGGCGACCTCGTTTGCGGCTTCGGGTTCGCCGGGCTTGGCGACGGCGGTGACGCAGCCTTCGAACACGGACTTCACGGACTCGTTCCGGTATACCGGCTCGGCGCTGCCGGCGCTGCCGGCGGCTCCGCAGGGTGGCTTTCCGTTCACGCCTCCGGCGGTGGCGGGCGGCTTTGGCTCGTATTCGGGGGTGAATCCGAATCTGGTGGCGCCGTACTCGATGCTGCTGAATCTGAGCTACACACGGCCGTTGCCAGCCAAGATGACGATTGAGGTCGGCTACATTGGCCGGCTATCGAGGAAGGGGATTTTGCGGCAGGACTACTTCCAGCCGCTGACGCAGTTCAAGGACAACAAGTCGGGTCAGACGTGGGCGCAGGCGTCGGGCATCTTGCGCGATGTCCGTGAACGTGGGTTGACGCCGGCGCAGGTGCGGGCGAATCCGGCGCTGATTACGCCGGTGCCGTTTTTTGAGAATCTGTTTCCGGGTGCGGCGGGCACGGCGTCGGGGACGCGTAACGCGGCGGCGTCGGCGACGGCAAACTACTTCTTCACGGTCTACGGGACGTACGCGGGCAGCGACCTAGATGCCTTGCACGACTTTGACCGGGTGCGTCAGGCGTCCACCGGATCGTGCTTCAGCGTGTATGGCTGCAACACGTTCTTCGCGCGGCAGAACGCGGGGATGCTGGCGTGGGTGAACGCGAGTAACCCGGCCTTCCACGGAGGCGAACTGGTGCTGCGGCGGGCGGTGACGAGCGGTTGGGGCTTTGACTTCAACTACACGTTCTCGAAGTCGATGGACATTGCGTCGGGCTCGGAATCCGGCGGGACGTCGACGATTCAGGATACGTTCAACCCGAACGCTTCGCGGTCGGTTTCCGACTTCGACATCCGGCACAGCATTACGGCGAATACCGTGGCGGAGTTGCCGTTTGGCAAGGGCAAGCTTTGGGGCACCAATGCCTCGGGCTTTTTGAACGGGCTGATTGGGGGCTGGCAGGTTTCGATGCTGACGAAGTTCCGGTCCGGCCTGCCGCTGACCATTACGACCGGTGGCATCTATCCGACCAACTATCTCAGTTCGTCGATCGCGAATCTGCGGCCGGGCGCGGCGCTGCCGGCGACGAAGGTGGGCTTCAATGAGATCGGCGTGCCGGCGATTTTCCCGAACACTTCGGCCAACGAGGCGTTCTTCGGGCAGTATCCGGGGACGGTGGGTGCGCGGAATCTGATTCGCGGGCCGAAGCAGCTGAACTTCGATCTGTCGCTGGGCAAGTACTTCGCGGTGCCGTTTCTTGAAGGGCACCGGTTCCAGGTGCGAGCCGAGGCGTTCAATGCGTTTAACAACGTGAACTGGAGCAATCCGTCGTCTTTGACGCTGGCCAACCCGACGACCTTCGGGCAGATTACGGCGTCGGCAGATGCGCGGGTGATGCAGTTTGCGTTGCGGTATGAGTTTTAACCCAAATGCGGTTAGACTGAAGGGGTCCCTGTTTCGACTCCGGCCTTGCTTGCCACCACGGGTCTACGCTTACCCAACCGCGCAATTTTCTACCGCTGTGTACTTGGGCGGTAGTAGCAGTCTGGAATCGATTCAATCGTGCGAAAAGGACCTTTCACATGCAAGGGACGTTAGGAAAGCTTGGGCTTCTGACCGTGGCAACAGGCGTAGCTGTTTGGGCGCAAACCGCGCCCGGCGGCACGCCGGACTTTTTTGAGGTTAAGGTTCGGCCGGTGCTGGCGAACAACTGCTTCGGGTGCCATACGAATACCGCAATGGGCGGGCTACGGCTGGATAGCGCGGAAGCCTTGTCGAAGGGCGGCAAGAGGGGACCGGCCGTGGTGGCCGGCGATCCGGAGAAGAGCCTGTTGATTCAGGCGATCCGCCATACCAACGCCGATATGAAGATGCCCATGGGCAACAAGCTCAAGGACGCCGAGATCCAGGACCTGACGGAGTGGGTGAAAGCCGGCGCGCCGTGGCCGAAGTCCGCGACGATGGTGACGGCGAAGGGTGCGGAAGGCAAGTATGTGATCGCGCCCGAGATGCGGAACTTCTGGTCGTTCCGTCCGCTCGCCAATCCCGCGCCGCCGACGGTGAAGGATGCGCGCTGGCCGAAGACGGCGATTGACAATTTCGTTCTGGCCAACCTTGAGAAGGAGGGTCTGAAGCCGGTGAAGGCGGCGACGAAGCGGGATCTGATCCGGCGCGCCAAGCTCGACCTGACCGGGCTGCCGCCGACCTTTGAAGAGATTGACGCGTTTGAGAAGGACGCTGCGCCCGACGCCTTCGCCAAAGTGATTGACCGGTTCATGGCGATGCCGCAGTACGGCGAACGCTGGGGCCGGGTGTGGCTCGACGTGGCGCGGTTCGGTGAAGACGACTACCGGAGCTTGAACCCCTTCCCGCGCGGATTCCGCCCGTACCCGAACGCCTTTGCGTATCGCGACTGGGTGATTGAGGCGATGAACGACGATATGCCTTACGACAAGTTCGTGAAGGCGCAACTGGCGGGTGACCTGCTCGACGCCAAGGAGAAGCACAAGAGCCTGCCGGCGACCGGGTTCCTGGGGCTGGGGCCGTGGTATTACGACAACGGCGCCTTTGAGATTACTCGCGCGGACGAGCGGCACGACCGCGTGGACGTGGTGACACGCGGCTTTCTGGGACTGACGGTAGCCTGCGCGCGCTGCCACGACCACAAGTACGATCCGATTCCGCAGACCGATTACTACTCGCTGGCGGGTGTGTTCTACAACACGATCTACGAAGAGTACCCGCGGACGTCGAAGACGGTGGTGGCGGAGTACACCAAGCTTGAAGAGGAGTTGGACCGGCAGCAGAAGCTGTTCCAGGAGGCCAACCAGTCGTTGACCAGTGACTTGTCGCGGGCGTACGCCTTCCAGGCGTCCAACTACCTGCAGGCTGTCTGGGAGGTGGCGGGGCCGTCGAAGAAGCCGATTGAGCAGGTGGTGGAGCAGCGGAAGCTCGACTTCGAACTGCTGGACCGCTGGATGAAGTACATGGCCAAGCCGACGACCAAGTACAAGTACAAGGACGCCTGGCAGGCCATGATGAAGAAGCCGATGAGCACGATGCCGGAGGCCAAGCGCCTGGCGGATAAGCTGCAGGAAGAGATCATCGCGCTGATGCTCGAACGCAACGAACTCGACGCCGAGAATAAGGTGATTGCCGCGAAGGATCTCGAGGGCACCAAGCCGAAGAAGCGGACCGACAAGCCGAGCAACTTCACTTCGTTTAAGGACTTCAATCCCGGGTCGTGGCTGCAACTGAAGAGCCTGCCGGAGGCGGAGAACAACTTCTGGACGGAGATCTTCCAGCGGGAGTTGCCCGATGCCGATGATCCGAACGCGATGATGGCGATGGGCAACCGGATGGGCAAGCCCGGCGTGCTGCTGTTCCGCGGGTGGGGCCTCGAAAGCCGGTTGGGCTCGGAAGCGCAGACGCGGCTGAAGACCTTCCAGACGGCGATTGACGCGCTGCGGAAGAAGCTCGAAGACCGCTATCCGTTTATCCACGGCGTCCGCGATGCCGAAGCGCCGCAGGATATTCAGTTGAGCTTCCGGGGTGACCCGGCGAACCCGGTGGGCGCGCCGATCAAGCGGCACTTCCTTTCGGTGCTCGCCGATGGGGAGCCGAAGGCGTTTGCCAAGGGCAGCGGGCGGATGGAGCTGGCCGAGCAGATTCTGAAGCAGCCGGTGGCGATGCGCGTGGCGGTGAACCGGATCTGGAAGTCGCACTTCGGCACGGGCATTGTGGACACGCCTTCGAACTTCGGCATGACCGGCGAACGGCCGACTAATCCGGAGCTGTTGGATTATCTGGCTTCGAGCTTTGTGAAGAACGGGATGTCGATGAAGAAGCTGCACCGGGAGATCATGCTGAGCTCGGTGTATCAGCTTTCGAGCGAGAGCGAACCGGTGGCGCTGGCCAAGGATTCGGGCAACCGGCTGTACTGGCGGGCGAACCGGAAGCGGATGGAAGCCGAGCAGCTGCGGGATTCGATCCTCTACGTTTCAGGGAATCTCGATTCGGCGGCGGGTGGCCCGTCGGTGGACCTGTCGCCGGCGATGCTGCGGCGGACGGTTTACGGGAAGGTGAGCCGGTACAAGCCCGACGAGTTCCTGACGCTGTGGGACTTCCCGAGCCCGCTGATCAGCGCGGAGAAGCGGTTCATCACGACCGTTCCGGCGCAGCGGCTTTTCCTGATGAATTCGGATTTCATGCAGGTGGAGGCCGAGGAGTTGGCCAAGCGCGTGGCAACCGAGGCGAATAACCGGGAGCGGATTAAGAAGGCCTACCGGTACGTTTATGGGCGGGAGGCGAACGAACGCGAGATTGCGTTTGGTCTCGAGTACCTGAAGACGGAGCCGCTGCTGGAGTACGAGGAGCGGAAGAAGAAGGCGCCGGAGCCGGGTCCGGGCGGGCCGGGGATGCGGCGGCGTGGCGGGCCGGGCGGACCGCCGAGCGAGGTGAGCGGTTTGGCGGCGAAGCCGGAAGGCGCGCCGATGCCGACGGAAGAGGCGGGCGCCAATGCAGGGGCGACGGCTGCGGCTGCCGCGGCGGGCGACGGCGCGGGCGCCATGGGCATGGGCATGATGGGCGGCATGGGCGGCCGGCGGCCTGGCCCGGCGGCGCCGGTGGAAGTGAAGTACGAAGCGACGGTGTGGGGACGCTATGCGAAGGTGCTCCTCAGTTCGAGCGAGTTCCTGTTCATCAACTAGGAGGATTTTGAGAATGTTTCCCCATAAAGCAAAACAACCGACGACACGACGGGAGGCCCTCCGCCGGATTGGGAACGGGTTCGGCATGATGGCCTTCGCGGGCATGATCGGCGATTCGGTGGCCCGGGCCGGCGGCATTTCGGGACCGGACGGGCAGATGGTCTCCTATCAGCTCGACCACCCGGCGAAGGTGAAGCGGGTGATTTTCCTGTTCATGAACGGCGGCTGTTCGGCGATCGACAGCTTTGACCCGAAGCCGGCGCTCGACAAGTACGATGGCAAGCCGATGCCCGGCGGCGGGATCAAGACCGAGCGCCGAACCGGCGAGCTGATGCGGTCTCCGTATACGTTCAAGAAGTACGGCCAGTGCGGCATGGACCTGAGCGAACTGTGGCCGAACCTGGGCGAAGTGGCCGATGACATCTGCTGGGTACGGTCGGTCTACACGGAGATCCCGAACCATGAGCCGGCGTGCCTGATGATGAACACGGGCGCCAACCAGGCGGGCCGGCCGGCGATCGGTTCGTGGCTGACCTATGGGTTAGGCACGGAGAACAAGAGCCTGCCGGGCTTCGTGGTGTTGTGCCCGACGGTGCCGACGACGGTGGGTTCGCCGCTGTGGAGCAACGGATTCCTGCCGGCGATCAACCAGGGGACTTACATCTCTTCGCGGATTCAGACGCGGCCGGGCGCGGAGGAGGAGCCGCCGATGCCGGCCGCCGACGCGAAGGAGGAGAAGGACAAGGACGGGAAGGTGAAGAAGAAGCCCGTGAAGGTGGAGGCGGCCTTTGACCCGAAGAAGCTGGTGAGCCACGTCAACAACCCGAAGTTCGAGTTGACGGAGCAGCGGCGGGAGCTGACGCTGCTCGAGAACCTGGAGAAGATCAAGGCGGAGACCACCGGGCAGGATCAGCAGGTGGAAGCGGTGATGAAGTCGATGGAGATCGCCTACCGGATGCAGACGGAGGCGCCGGAGGTGTTCGATATCCGGAAGGAGTCGCAGGCGACGCTCGACCTGTACGGGGAAGGGACGACGGCGCGGGGCTGCTTGCAGGCGGTGCGGCTGGTGGAGAAAGGCGTGCGGATGGTGCAGGTGTACTATTCGAGCGGCGACCCGTGGGATGCGCACGGCGACATCATGGCGCACAAGACGAACGCGAAGAATTCGGATCAGCCGTTTGCGGCGGTGATCAAGGATTTGAAGCAGCGTGGGTTGTGGAAGGATACGCTGGTGGTTTGCGGGTCGGAGTTTGGCCGGACGCCGGTGCGGGAAGTGGGCGGCGGCGGTGGCAGCGTGAAGAAGGGCCGGGATCACAATCCGTTTGGCTTCACGATGTGGCTGGCCGGCGGCGCCGTGAAGGGCGGGACGATCTATGGGGCGACGGACGAATTCGGCTTCAAGGCCGTGGAGAAGCCGGCGCACGTGCACGACATTCACGCGACGATTCTGCATTTGATGGGGATCGACCATACGAAGTTGACGTACCGGTATAGCGGTCGGGACTTCCGGTTGACGGACGTGCACGGGAATGTGCTGCACGAGTTGATCGCGTAGCGCGGTAGAAATGGCGCTGCTGGGCCTCTAACGGGCCGGGGAGCGATTTTGAAGGGCTGGTTGGCGCTCTCGGGCTCCGCCGGCCCTTACTGCTTTCGGAAGCGGTTCGGCGGTTTTCGAGATCCGGCGGTTCTGCCCCTGATGAGGATCGACCAGTCGAAGCTGAGCGGCCGGGATTACCGGTTGGCGGACGTGCGCGGGAATGTGTTGCACGAGTCGATCGCGTAGCGCGGTAGAAATGGCGCTGCTGGGCTTCTAACGGGCCTGGGACCGATTGTAAAGGGGCTGGCTGCTGCTCTCAGGCGCCGCCGGCCCTATTCGCTTTCGGGCGCGGTTCGGCGATTTGCGGCGGTGCCAAGGCGGGAGATGTCCGCGGGGAATGCCAATTTTTGGCTGAGAATCGGCGCTGAGACGATCTGCGGTGGGACCGGTTAGGCTCCGCTGCCTCCTGCAGTGCGGGTTTTGGGTTGCGGTACAGCGGTTTGCGGCGGCTTGCGAGTGGGAGCGGCGATGGCGAAGCCGAAGTTGGCGTGGGCGACGAGTGGCTCCGTGTGGCTTCGATCGTTGTGGTTTTGCGGGGTTTTTGCGGTGGCCGATGCTGTGTTTTCAGCAGTTTGTGGGTTGGTGGCCGGTGGGTTTTCGTCCGGTTCGGGCTCGGGTTTTGCGCCGGTGGTGTAGACCTTTTGGGGCACGCTGAGTTCTGGCTCGAACGGCACCGGCGGGCCGCTGACCGGATCGAGGATGCGGAGCTGGCGAAGTTCGCGGTAGGCCGCGGCGATGGTGCGTTCGGCGGCGGCGATATCGTGGCGCAGCGCGGCGAGTCCGGCGCCGGGCGCCGCGCAGAGTTGATAGGCCCGGGCGAGATACAGGGCGCC
>JAIXQP010000004.1 GCA_027485675.1 Terriglobales bacterium
AGTAGGGGCGAAGAGTGATCCGTCGTCAGGTGTCCACTTCGGGATGAGGTGGACACCTGCGGAAGAGCTAGCTCAAAAACGGTGGGTGGCGCAAGACGGTGACGGCCGGACGTTTACGAGTTTCCGACGCCTCTACAATTGAGGTGTTGGAATTGTATGCGCGTTGCTCCGCCGATTGAACTCTCCGCTGAACAGCGAACCACCCTGGAGGCGTGGGCCAACGGCCGTAATGCTCGGGGCCGGGTCGCCGAACGGGCCCGCGTCGTTCTACTCGTCGCTGAGGGAAAACAGAACTTGGAGATCGCGGCAATCCTGTCCATTTCCGTGCAAAAGGTGGCTCGCTGGCGCTGGCGATTCCTCGCCAAAGGCCTTCCTGGTTTAGAGAACGACGCTCCCCGCCCCGGCCGCCTGCCCTTGATCGCCCCGGACAAGGTAGCGGAAGTGATCCGGTTGACCACCCTCGAAATGCCTCCTCACGCCACCCACTGGAGTACTCGCAGTATGGCGAAGCACATGGGAATCAGCGACACCAGCGTTCTGCGCATCTGGCGGGCCCACGGACTCAAGCCCCATCGCTCCGAGACCTTCAAGGTCAGCAACGACCCCTTGTTTGCGGAGAAGCTCGCGGCCGTCGTCGGGCTTTACCTGAGCCCTCCGGAACACGCGATCGTGCTCTGCGTTGACGAGAAGAGACAAGTGGAGGCGCTGGACCGCACGCAGCCGGGTCTGCCGTTGAAGCAAGGCCGGGCCGAGACTATGACCCACGACTACAAACGCTACGGCACCACCACACTATTCGCGGCCATGGACGCAGCGACGGGCCGGGTAATCAGCCTCTGCCAGCCGCGGCATCGGCATCAGGAATGGTTGAAGTTTCTGCGTCTGATCGATGAGGCGACTCCGGAAGACAGGCAGATCCATTTGATCGCTGACAACTACGCCACGCACAAACACGCCAAAGTCCAACGCTGGTTGAAACGGCATCCGCGCTTCCATGTCCACTTCACGCCGACTAACGCCTCGTGGCTAAACATGGTCGAAGCTTTCTTCCGGGATCTCACAGAAAACCGGTTGAAGCGCGGCGTTTTCCGCAGCGTCCTGGCACTCATTGAGGCTCTCGACGAATATGTCGACCACCACAATGCAGAGCCCAAGCCCTTCATTTGGACGGCCGGAGCTCAGGACATCGTGGCGAGAGTCATGCGGGCACAGGGAACGCTGAATAAACGACAGAATATCTGAAGCAGACCGCTGAAATCTCATTCGCGAAACTTGGTTTTTCAATAGGTGGCTACCAGAATCTTCAACGTTCAACAGACCAGGCTCTTTTGAAGGGGCGAAGCGGACACGTATCAACATCGCCGCGGCGAGCCGCTCTCGTGGACTCGGGGCGGCAATGCCGGATTCAGTGCGGAGAGAGCTTTCGCCCTAGAGGTGTGGGCGTCCGGCAATTTCGCCGCCAGCAGCTTCGGTGCAAGCGGGAAGTTCCTGGCGCGCAACGACGCAGGCCTGCTTCGCTCGCTCGATCGCCTCCGCTAGTTCTTTGCGGCTCGTCGACACCAAGGCTTCGATGGCGGTAAGGGACTCGGCAAGGTGGTGCGCGCCAATGAGCATGGCGGAACCGGCAAGTTTGTGTGCGCGGGCCGCGATCCGCTCGTCCGGCTGCTGCAGGATCGCCGCGTCAAGCCAGGAAGAGGTGTCCTCCAGCACGGTCCGAATCATCGGATCCGCTTTGACACCGCAGATTGCCATAAAGGAAGTGAGGTTTTTCAGGCACCAGACATCCTTGGCCCCCTGCCGTGGCGGCCCCCCGTTTTCACCCGTCTGGAGCAACCGCCGCAGATCAGAGTCCCGCAGCGGTTTTGACAAGAGTTCGGCAAAGCCGGCTTCCCTGCAAAGTGTTCGATCGGTTTCTAATGCAATCACGGTGAGTGCGATGAGTTTTGGCGGAACCGTCATTTCAATCTGTATGCGGCGGGCGAGCGTTAACCCGTCAATTCCGGGCAAACGGAGATCCAGGATCGCCACATCAACACGCTGGGTTCGGAGAACGTTCCAGGCTGCGTCGCCGTCATTGACGACGAGTGGGCGGTAGCCTAGACGTCGAAGGAGCAGTTCGATGACGATCCTGTTTTCTGCGTTGGCTTCAGCAACCAGTACAGTCGCGGAGCCACCGAGGCCCTCAGCGGGCAAGAGTGCCTCGGTCGTCCGATAGATGGCGTCGCTCGAAATGGTCCAAACCGTTTTCAGTATACGAAACGGAGAGGAAGCAGGGAAGAGGGAGAGGAGGCAGGGAAGTGTCCGATGTTGACTGGCTTGGCAGGGCCCGGACGAAGCCTTCAACGAGTGCCCCTCAGGCGTCCTGTGGAGACGCGTGTTCCATCGCGAGGAAAGTCTCAGTTCGGATTGGAAATGCGGGTCGAACTGCTGTCGCTGTTTTGGCTCAGCGGGAAACTGAGGACTGGAAATTGGTGGAAGAGGGAAGATTCCGCCCTACGGGCGGGGATTTTCAAGGCATAGGGGTCTATCGATCCGAGAGGGGGAGTTGTGGGTGATGCGTTCTCCGCGCCACCCTGTTTGTTCATCGTCTCGATGAGCTCATCGGGCAACCCTTGGCTGAGTTGCGTTCCCGCAGAGCCGCTTCCGTTTCGCCCGACGATGAAATACGACTAAGCCGCCGCATCCTGTGAAGACAAACTCGACTGACTCCGTCCGGGTAACTCCGTCGGCGCCTCTAACTCCCGCTGCCGCCGCGCTTGCTTTAACTTCCGGTCCCGCGACGCGTGAATCTCCGCCTGCCTGCCCGCCAACCAGTCCTTCGGCGTAATGTACCCAATCCCGCTGTGTAGCTGCTCGTCGTTGTACACCGCCACACACTGCTCGACCAGTCGTTTGGCGTCGGCCAACGACAGCGGCACGCCAGGCCGGATACATTCGCTCTTAATCGATTGGTTCCCACGCTCCAGCTTGCCGTTCGACCGTGGATGATACGGCGAAGTCCGCACATGGGTCATGCCCGAAAGCCGGATGAACTCCTTGAAGTCTTTGGCGTTGACCTGGGCACCGTTGTCGGAGATGATCCGCGGCCGCGCATCCGGGAACCGCTCCTTGGCTCGCTCCAACAGCACCTCCACCTCGCCCCCGGTGATGCTCGCCCGGAGATCCCAGGCCACCAGATACCGGCTCGCCCCGTCCAGCACCGCACACAGATAGTAGAACGTGCCGTGGATATTGATGTGGGCGATGTCGATATGCCAGTGCTCGTGGGCGGCCAGTGGCTGCACGAACCCAGTCCCTTTCTTGCTGGGCGAAGAACCGTTCCGCCGCAATCGGCCTGCTTGCCGGAGCACGCGCCAGACGCTGGCTGGACTGACGGCGACCAGATCGGCGTCGAGGAGCATGTAGGTAATCCGCCGGTATCCGGCGTCGGGGTACTGCGTCTGAAAATCGAGGATCTTCTGGCGCTCCCAGTCGCGGAGCCAGAAATCACGGGGGACCTTTCCGTTGTGCTGGTTCTGTTCGCCGTAGCGCTTTCGCCACTCGTAGAACTTGCCGACGGCGAGGCCCGCTGCGGCGAGGAGTTCTTCGATCGGGCGTTTGGTCCGTTTGGCCCAGTGCCCGATGAAGTCTACGACTTGGTCGCGCTTATCCGGCTCGACCCAGGCGCCGTTCAGAGGTCCCCAAACTCTTTTTTTAGGGCGATGTGCTCCGTGAGTAGCTCGGCGATGACCTCGTCTTTCTGGCGCAGTTTGCTTTCGAGCTTCTCGATGCGTTCCTGCTCTTTATTGCGTTCGGGAACGCGTTTGGACACCAACGCGGCGCTGCCATTGGTGAAGAGCTGTTCTTGCCAGGCGTAGAACTGCGTCGGCGAAAGGCTGGCCTCCTCGCAGATCTTTGAGATCGCCTGCTTCTCGATGAGATGGAGCCGCAACACTCCGATCTTGTCGTCCGCGCTCCAATGCCGTCTTTCTTTCTTCAAGGTCTCGCTCCAAAGACCTCTTCGACCACTTTCCTTTCGGCTTTAAGCGATTCCTCCGGTTTCAGCTGAGGCGGAAAAATAAACTCAGGTATATAGGGAAAACTACCCGCTCGGTTAAGTAGTTGACCTGATGCTGGACGTCAAAGAGTGGTGTAACCTTAATTTACTGCCTTCGCGCTTCGAAAAGGGTACGGATGGGCAGGGGGTGCCTGGCCAACTGGCTCCCCACCGGCGAGTCGATCGAAGCGCTTCAGGTTCCGGGTCCGTTAGGGAACCCTGTTCGCCTCGGCGCTGGCGCGTCGGGTCCGGATCCACCCGACCCGCTCTCCTGTAACCTGCAGGCTGCTTGTTTTTGTCCACCTTAATCTAAAGATCAGAAGTGAAGAATGATGAAAGTTTTGATTGCGGACGACCACCAAATGTTCATGGATTGTCTCATCATGGTATTAGATCAAAGTGAGTTTGAGGTTGTTGCCTGCGTGAGTAACGGTCTAGACACTTTGAAGATGGCTGTCGAGCTGGCTCCTCAGATGGTTATCCTCGATGTAAATATGCCCGGTATGAACGGGTTGGATATCGCAGGCGAGATCCTTCGGCAGCGTCCGCTGACCCGAATCGTTTTCTTGACGTGCCGGGTCGATGAGTCCTGCGTCCGCTCCGCTATGCAATTGGGTGCAAAGGGGTATGTTTCCAAATCGGACTCATTGAGTGAAATTCGGGTGGCTTTGCAAAAAGTGGCCAAGGGAGAGATCCACGTCAGCGCGGCCCTTCTGGGGACACTGGTAGTCCAATGGCTGCAGAAAAAAGACGAGGCAGTGCAGGAAGAGACCCTTTCCTTGCGAGAACGTCAAGTCTTGAAGTTGATCGCAGAAGGCTACAGCACAAAGGAAATCGCAGGCGTGCTAAATCTTTCTCCCAAGACGGCCGACAGTCACCGGACTCGACTCATGGCAAAGTTGGGGGTTCACGAAGTAGCTGGGCTGGTCCGATACGCTGTCAGGCAGGGCCTTGTGGTGGCCTAGACCGACAATCCCGCTCTTCGTTGAACAGCGAAGCTCTCCCGGCTCATCACGCATGCGAAACTGCACACCCGCCTTGTCGAAACAGCCCCAGAAAGCACTTCTGGGATCTGCGGTTAACCACAACTTAGCCCGCGATCGTTTATTGTTTGTGCAGAAGGCTGCTCTTTGGCGCTACCGGTTCCTAGCAAAAGAATTCCGCGGCAGATAAAATGAGTTCTCCATTCCGGCCTCCTGACTACAGTCCCCGCCGACAAAATGGCCGGCGTCGTCCCCTTCATCGCTATGGAAGGGTTGACCGCGTCACCCACTGCGGAACCGAGTCGAATTGGGCAATCAGCGAATCGATCATCTTTAGCGTTCGGCGTCACCGCAGTCTTGCACTGTCCCGTTAGGTCTCCGGGGAGGGCCGCCAACCATCCATCGTGCGCCAATAAACTCTTACTCAGACGTTGGCTCACCCCAACGTGCAATCGTGATCCGATTTCATGAGATGGGCCCCCGCCCTTCATCTGAGCTAGAGCACTGCAGCATGCCCTCGCCGCGGTCATCCGGCCACAGTGTACTTCATAAAAGGCAGAGGGTTTGAAGCGTACCGCTTGGTGCCCAGAGTTGAAGGATGCAGGTTGAACGGCGGCGGATAACCCCCGGCCGATCCTGGTCAATCGTCGGCGGGTCAACCTGCCGCCGGTGGTCCCAAGTTGGCCGGATCAACTGATCAGTGCCCCTTGCAAGAACCAAATGTTGCCGAAAAGGCGTTCTGGTATTTGCCCACGCGGATGCGAGCTCGCGGCGGGAAGAATGCAGAAAAACATACCTGCATATCGGGAAGTATTCCCTAATTGCGATCAGCCCAACACGTGGGATAAAAGGATGTCAAGCCTTTTGGTAGTGACTAAACTCTCCGATGCTTACTCTCCGTGGGCCGGGCGGAAATTAGTCTGGCCCCGTTTTTTGGATTTTTCGTATGGCGCAAGAAACTCCCGTCCCGGCTCTGGTCTCGGTCTTAAGCGAGCAATCCTTCCAGGTGTGGGGTGTCATCCAAACTCAGGATGGTCTGTGCCTCGAGGTCATCATGAGTTGCAGCCTTCCAGTGGGAACTCCCGTTTCCATTCAAACGAGCAGCGATTTCTTCCTTGGCCATATCATCGCCAGGGAGCTTCAGTCTGTTCATAACAATGGTGTCGACTTAGGCCATGGGGTCTATCTGGACCAATGTCTGCCGATGGGCAAGTGCGTTTGGCCTGAATTGAGCGACTTGACAGACGCGCCCGCGTCCCTGGATCGAGCAACCAAGGTCAAGTGCGAGTCCAAATGAAAGTTTTTCTCCTGCAGCGACACGATTGGGCAAGTCGTAACAAGACTTTATCAAAAGCCAAATGAACTACAACCTACCCGGAAACACGACACCGTTTCTTCCCGTTACTGGGCGGTTTTCCAGCGAGGACATCGCCGATGAGCTGGCAATTATCGAAAAGACGACTTTGAAGGACAAGCCGGCCCTGAAGAAACTGTTGAACTATGTCACCAGTTCGACTCTGCAGCTAAAAGCTAAAGAACTGAAAGAATACACAATTGCTACCTTGGTCTTCGGAAAAAGCGAACACTTTGACCCGCGGATGTCTTCTTTGGTTCGTACCCAAGCTTCCAAGCTCCGTGCGGCCCTTGTAACCCACTACAAGTGTTACCCGCACGAAAAGGGTCCATGGATCTGGATTCCTCCCGGGTCCTACAGCGCTGTGTTTGATCACAATCCACGGCGCACGGCGGCAATGTCGGGCCCGCACCCTAAGTCCATGCACCGAGACTCATTCCTTGATAGCCGCATTGGCGATTCCCCGAACGCGCCTCCAGGGACGTTCAATCTTCGCAACCTCGCTCGGGTCACAGTGAAGCTGCAACAAGAGCGCTTTGTCGAGCGGCTCGGTTCTGCCTTCGCGTCGGCTGTTTCCGGCATTGGCCCAGAAGAGGTAGGCGTCATATCCCCAAACATCCGAATCCGAATCACGGTGGGGCAAACCATACTCGAACGTGAGGATCAGCTCATCTTCACCGCTTACTTAGCCGCTGGGCCGAAGTGTTCCATCTTGTTCGAGAACTCCTTCTCCATTTCGTGCACCAAAGATCTCGCATTGGTTGTCGCCAAAGTAGATCCGCTGATCACCGCCTTTGTTTCGTCCTGTGCTTTGCTCGTCGAGTCGCACTGGTTCGACGCCCATGAGTTCGATCCGGGGCGCCAGCAACAACGATGGGTTGCCGTTGCACCAGACCGTTCAGGTGCGGGAAAGTCGACCATCCTGGCCAACTCCCCCGAGAGAGTTGAATTGCTATCTGAGGCAATTAGTCATTGAATGATCAAAGCACAGCCGGCCTCCGTGTTACTAAGGCCATCATGGTCGTCCTCAGGCCGAATATTTCATATCCTGGGACTCAAGTCTGTGCCGCTGGGTCGCCACAAGGCTGATGGGGGGGGAAATCTTCGATTATGGACACATCTCCTTCCGTCTTAAGTGGGCAGGTTTGGCGAAGAGTTTCCGCTCTCGGTCCTCCGGAGTTCGGGCAAGCGCAGACTGAAAACCGAAATACCTCCGATTGCTTCGGTGTCCACTCGGCCTTCGATCTGAATTCTTACGATGCGCACCTGGCGCTCGAGGAACGATATCTGAAGGTGGAGGCGCAACGGGCTGTTACGAATGCTCAATGTCCTGTTTGTGGCCATATCAGAGTTGGGGCGGCCAGCCTCTGGCCTGTGCCGCGATGGCAGGATGACCCTGCCTGGGTGGCTTGTCGGCGCTGTTATTCGGTGGCCCGAGCCGAATACAATGTTCCCCCCGATAGCCAAGAGGGCGGTTGGGTGCTTCCCTACGATTTCGTAGAGCGAAGAGTCATGTCCTTCCCCCGGCGCGGACAAGGAGTATTTGTTGACTGCAGTCCATTCAGTCTTCTCAAAGTGTCCTGTGCCCATCTGTTCGAGCATTCGGTCACCATCGAGGAACTCTCTGGAATGCCGTCGATAAAGTCGAACGATATCACGTGTTACAACTGCATCGAAACCGTGTTCGATATCGATGGGGTAATTCAGTTACTGCTTCACCATTTGACGGAAGACGGAGTGCTGCGAATTAACTTGCTGTTGTCGCCGTTTCAATCTTCACCGGGAGGTGGCGCCCCGTGGATCGCCTCGAAGGGGATCCCTATCCATCAGTTTCCCTCCCGAAGGGGGATGACCGCTTTGTGGGAACGGTTATCCCTAAAGATCGCCAAGCGGATGGAGACCGTCAATCTCCCATTGTCCGGCGTATGGGCTTCGGAGTGTCTTGTGGGTCCCCTCACTGTCTGGAAAGCAGCCCAAGCCTGCCCACTTTTCTTCGAATCTGTGACGAACTGTGGCTTCGGAGAGGAACTGGTTCTATGTCGAAAGGACGCGACTCCAAGTGGGGAACTGATGCTCTATCCCCGGCGGCCCTTTAGAGAGCTTACGTAAATGGATTATACAAGAAAGTTCCGCACCGGCGTCGATATGGGAACAAGTCGAATAGTGTGTGCTCGCTCTGCAGGAGTTGAATTCTTCACGAAGTCGGCCCTCAATGCCTATCTTCAGGAAAAAGGTGCTGTGCCTGCTAGGCAGGTACTCAATGCTGGGAAGAGTGGCTTTCCTGCTATCTCCGGTGTCCTGGAAATCGACGGAATCGCACGCGTGCGTTTCGCCCAAGTCTATAGGGTCGAACTGAAAAAGACCATGCGGCTAGGCTGCCTGAACAGTCAGGATAGTGCCTCGTCGGTAGTCCTCCGTCGGGTGACCGCTAGACTCGCTGAGTCCCCGCAGTTCCCCGGTTCAGTACTCGGGTGTAGCACGCGAAGCGTCCCCTCTCGGACGGCGGCTTCGTCAATTGCAATGAGGGGTTTGGCGAATCAGAGCAAGTTCAATGCTTACACCTTGGAAAGCATGACATCGGGCGGCGGCTCACGCCTGAATGTCAACGCTCCTGCACAATCGGGGAAGCACTATCTGACTGTTGGGGGTGAGTTCACTGCGTCGCGGAGCGGCAACCGCGGGACAATTACCGCGGCAGCCGAGCAGCCCCAAGGAGAGAGCCCCTCTGTTCTCCGAAACCTTCTCATTGTCTAATCTGAAGCTGTTCTATACAGGCGGCTTTAAAGAATCATTGTGGAGCCTAACGTAACTCCAACCACTTAGTCTGTGAGTTTCCTCTCAGAGGGCGTTGACTTGTTTCTCGAGTCCCATCCAGATCACTATGCGTCTTTGCCAAAGCAGTTTACAATCCAAACGACCAGAAGTTGTACCGAGGAGAATGCGCATGGGTAGAGCCTGTTGTGCTGAATTCTGGTCACGACGTGTGACGCAGATACTGTAGGGCCCGGGATGTCAAGAAGGGTATTCGGTGACGTGACCGCAAACACCATTTCTCAACGCAGTTTCAGCGATTTGCTCAGTCGGGCCTTCGGATCTCCATCTTGGTGGTGGATGCTCCTGTCGCCGTTTGTCAAACGATCGCCCCTAATCCGGTCCGGAGAGGAGGCGGAAGGGGACATCGAAGCGGACGTTGTCATACACTTCACAACGTGGCTAGGGTTCGGCGCCATTGTGCTCCTTGTGCTTGCTGCCCTATTCCGTTGGCGCAGTGCGCTATTCGTTATTGGCATTGCCGGTTTCATGCTGGCTCTACTGACGCACTGGGTTCATTATCATTTCGGGCGAGTGGTGGCTCTGAGAGTACTTTCCGGCTCGAGCTTATCTGGACTGGTGACCGTGGCAACCGTTTCGGGCGGGCTATCCAGTCCAGCGGTATTGAACATCTTGATGGTCCTTATCGGCGCAAGTGTTGCACTTGACCGGATATGGGTTCGCTTCTTAAGCTCACTGTTGGTTCCGATCTTTCTCTCATGGGCCTATTTACAGACGAACACTCTATTGCCCAAAGTCAACATACCACCAAGCCCACTAGCGCTCGCAATACACCTGGCCATAGCGGTTGTCTTTATCAATGTCCCCTTCCAGTACGCCATCAGGCGACGACAAAGGATTCAGGCCCTCCTAGAGGGACGAGCCATTGCCTCTACTGCTCTGGAGGACCGATTGAAAAAAAGCCTTGAGGCTCAAAAAGAACTGTTTTGGCATATTTCTCACGAACTCCGTTCTCCACTAACACGACTCGAACTCGCAGTGCGTCGAGAGTTTCGGGCCCAGGAAACTCTACCGACGATACCACCGCGTATCGAGGCCGAACTGGATGCGTTGCGTCTGCGCCTTGATCAGGTGTTAGTCCTTGCGCAGCTGGCGGACGGCGTGGATCATTTTGATACAGACGCATTAGTGGATCTAACCACTCTCGTGGATGCGATCTGTGTTGATTCAGCCTTTGAAGCGGAGGAACAGGATCGCCATGTCTCCTTCGAACTGATGAAAGCGAGCAGCATAAACGGGAATCTATTCCTGTTGCGCGCCGCCTTCGAGAACGTCATTAGAAATGCGGTTCGGTTTACCCGCCCGAAGAGCGAAGTTAGAGTGATTCTGGACCGACCGAATGAACGACATGCACGGGTCACCGTACTTGACGAGGGACCAGGAGTACCCCACGCTTGTCTAGAAAACATTTTCCGTCCCTTTTTCCAGGTTCCGGTTTCTTCCGAAACGCGAGATCGCGGGACCGGTCTGGGCCTCGCCATAGCCCGGGAGTCGATTCAGCGTCACGGCGGATCAATCCATGCATCAAATCGGCCCACGCGCGGCCTTCGGGTAGTGATCGACCTGCCCTTGCGGGGACCGTCCCCTGAGGGCCCAGGCGTACCCGCGAACTTGCCCTGCAACGCCTAGCTTCGGTATGTCTCACAACATCCTTTTAATTGACGATGACATCGTGCTCGGAGAGCTTCTGGTCGAAACATTGAGCTGTTATGGACTTCGATGCGACCATGTTCCATCGGGGCCCGAAGGAATCCGGCGGTTGAATGACTCTCCCTACCAACTCGTTGTGCTGGATGTCATGATGCCCGAACCGGGGGGATTCGAGACGTTGCGCCGCATTCGTGCATTTTCTAGCATGCCCGTGATGATGCTCACCGCGCGTGGAAATCCACGGGATGTGTTAACTGGCTTCGAGTTGGGCGCGGACGACTATTTACCCAAACCCTTCTATGACGAAATCCTAGTAGCCCGAATTCGTGCACTTCTGCGGCGCATGGTTCCCACGAGTGCTGGAACAGCCGACGCTGACTTGATTGTTTTAGGAGATCTGGAGATCGCTCAGGCGGATAGGCTGGTCCGGGTGGCGTCCAACTTAGTGTCGCTGACTATGGCCGAGTTTGAGACGCTACGCAGCCTCGCTTGCTCCGTCGGGGAGATTGTTTCTCGTGACGACCTGTGTAAAAGTTCGCTTGGCCGTAGTCTTAACCCGATGGACAGGGGAGTGGACAACCTGGTTATGTCGGTCCGAAAGAAGCTAACCTTAGCAGGCTGTCAAATGTGCGAAATTCGCTCAGCCCGTGGTATCGGATACGTTCTGACCAGAAAGAGATGAAGCGGGTGTCCAATCCATATGGGAGCACTGATCCGTAGTGTATCCGTTCCTTTAACCGGCCGCCGTCGTATCGCGTAACGACAATTGCTGGTCAGTACGCCTTGGCCGCTCACCCGTCAAAGATCTGCATCTGTTTTCGTGAAATGGGGCGTGAAACTCGGAATTGCATCTCCGGCGGCAATTCGTGTCGGGGCGCTAATGTTTGGTTCGTCATGGCCCTCGGCGAAGATGCCGCGTGGAATGGGATCGGCGACACTGTGGTTTGGCGCAGCGGGAAAATGAGGACTGGAAATTGGTGGAATAGGGAAGATTCCACCCTACGGGCGGGGCTTTTCAAGGCATAGGGGTCTATCGATCCGACAGGGGAAGTTGTCGGTGACACGTTCTGACGTTCTCCGCCCCACCCTATTTGTTTCATCGTCTCGATGAGCCCATCGGGCTATCCCTCGGCTGAGTTGCGGTCCCGCGACGCGTGAATCTCCGCCTGCCGGCCCGCCAGCCAGTCCTGCGGCGTGATGTATCCAATTCCGCTGTGTAGCCGCTCGTCGTTGTACACCGCCACATAGTGCTCGACCAGTCGTTTGGCGTCGGCCAACGACAGCGGCACGCCAGGCCGGATAGACTCGCGCTTAATCGATTGGTTCCAATGCTCGAGCTTCCCGTCCGACTGTGGATAGTGCGGCGAAGTCCGCACATGGGTCATGCCCGAAAGCCGGATGAACTCCTTGAAGTCCTTTGCGATGAACTGGGGACCGTTGTCGGAGATGATCCGCGGCCGCGCTTCCGGAACCGCTCCTTGGCTCGCTCCGATAGCACCTCCACCTCGCCTTCGTTCATGCTCGCCCGCAGGTCCCAGGCCACCAGGTACCGGCTCGCCCTATCCAGCACCGCACACAGATAGTAGAACGTGCCGTGGATCTTGATGTGGGCGATGTCGATTTGCCAGTGCTCATGGGCGGCCAGCGGCTGCACGAACGCGGTCCCTTTCTTGCTGGGCGAAGAACCGTTCCGTCGCAATCGGCCTGCTTGCCGGAGCACGCGCCAGACGCTGGCTGGACTGTCGGCGACCATATCGGCGTCGAGGAGCATGTAGGTAAGCCGCCGGTATCCGGCGTCGGGGTACTGCGTCTGAAAATCGAGGATCTTCTGGCGCTCCCAGTTGCGCCGCCAAAAGTCACGGGGGACCTTGCCGCTATGGCAGTTCCGTTCGCCGTAGCGCTTTCGCCAGTCGTAGAACTTGCCGACGGCCAAGGTCGGAAACGGTGCCCGCTGGCCAGCTGAACAGGATGGCAATGATCGGCTCCCCTGCTCACCAGGACCTAACCGAGTGTTCCGCAATATCGGCTTAGACCGGCAAGCGCTGGCAGCTGTCGCCGTGCAAAACAAATGGACCCAGAGCACACCTAGAAGTTACCCGAGGATAGAAGGAATACGGAGTCTGGCAAGACGGGCCACCGGGTAGTCTCCTATTACTACTGTGGCAGAAACGAAGGATGCAGCAACGCGTGCAGTACGGAAGTCGACCTGTCCGCACTCTGGCGACCAGGGTTCGAAGAGTAGCGATCGAGTCGGGATAGTGGCGTTGCGCTCGCCCCGCGCGGCTTCCAGTCGGGTTGAACTTCGGGTAGGGCAAGTTGGAGTTGTCCAGCGCGGGACGAGGCGGAAAGACGGCTCCGTTCTGCGATCAGAAAGCGTAAGCGGCAATGCAAAGCGTGGCGTGATTGGCGCGGATGATGATGGGCCTTCCGCGTTGTCTCCCGTCTCCAACAGTTTCCAGTGGGGTCAACTCTATCCGAGTAGACTTGGTCAACTTTCCGTTAAGGCCGAGGCGCTGTTCGAATCGATTGCCCACCGTCCTGATTTCTTGGGCGGTCAGCGAACTAGAGTCTTAGAGGGCTGCCCCACATACTTCCCGATCACCATCACTGAGTTTCGAAACATAACAGATACCTTCTCCGTCAGCATGGGATTCCAAAAGCCGGACACTACCCAAACGATAGCTTTGCTGCTCTGCGCAGAACCCCCTTGGGGCGGAAGTTTGGAGATCTGCTGCGATATCTCAGCGGCGGAAAGAGATGAGCCGACACGGAGAGCCTGCCAATGTCCAATCGCGATGATCTCAGTTGGGGGGCGCCGAAAATCCAACGACGATCGCGCAGCAGGAGATTGAAACCTGGCTAGCAACATCTCGGATAGATAGTCGTCCACTACGAGGAGGTCGCCCGGAGGAATTTCTCGGGAAAGTGTCTCGATCGCCCGATTCCAGTCCCTTTGCTGCCAACTTTCCAACGGGAAGTCCATAGTATCTCGGCGTGGTGAGTAGATGGCGCCACAAACGAGCAATAGCGCAATCGTGCACCGTGCCGACCAATGACGACGCCCCAGCCACTCGATGCCAACCACCACGGCCAAGAGTGCCGCAATTCCAACTACTGCAGTATGTCGGCTCGCTCCCATAGGGTACAGGCGGAGATAGGAAAAGCCGATGGCGACAAACGGGGCCACGGCTAGGATTAGGCTTCGGTCGTGAGACAGAGCCATGCGAACGCATCCAACAACGAATAGCGCCAGACCAAAGAGGCCGAATTCGATTCCGAAAAGATAAACAAACTGCGCGTAAACAGTGCCAAAGAGAAAACGAAACACGCTTTGACGGTGGTCGTATAGCAATGGCTCCAAGTAGGCGGTCACCTCGCGGGGAAGCTCCATCATGGGCCGCACCAACGCGAAGAGCAGCCAGATACAGAGGCCGCACGATACGGCGAGGCCGATTAACCACCAACGACGCAGGACGGCTGGGCAGCGATGGTCCCAGACATGAAACGCTCCGTATAGAACCGTTGCAAACAGGACAAAAACGAACGACAGTTCCGCCAGCAAGCCCACGGAAATTGCACACCAATGTGCGACCATGGCCCGACGGGAGTGGCGACTGAAAGCTATCTGCACCGTCCAAAGGGCGACAACAGCCGCAAGCATCGCGAAGGTGTACCCGCGCAATTGGATCGTCAACAGGACGATGTTGGGCGAAAGCGCAAGGAGAGAGCCCAAGGTCCAGGCGACAACCTTTTCAGACTTTTGCTGCAGCCACAAGGCAAGAAGAACTGGCGTTAGGCTTCCTGCCAGGCATGGTGCAAACCGCAGCCACCATGCCTGTTCCGTCCACTGACTGGCTAACCAGACCCACCACAGTAATAGCGGCGGATGGTGGTAGGCTAGCCACTGGCACGCAGATGCCGCATTGAGCTGAATTGCCTCGTCGAAGTGCAGATATAGAGTATCGGCATAATACAGTCGAATGGCGAAACCGGTGGCGAATAGAAGCATCGGTGGCCCGAGACGACTTATGCAGTGTCGAGCAGAAACAAGATCCCTAGGCACGCTGAGACTCTCTGGCTGGTTTCAACAGGCACGACGCGAGGACGATGCCAGCTATCGCCACCACGAACGCAATCAGCCCCCACCGCAGAGAACTCGGTCGGTATCTAAGCTCAACCAAGTGTTCTCCCGCAGGCACCAGGACTCCGCGATTGATCAGGTTCACGGCCAGCATGTCCACCACGGTGCCGTCAACGGTGGCTACCCAGCCCGGGTAGTATTGATCAGCGAGAACAAGTAGTCCAGCCCTCGGAATTGAGACCTTTATCCGGATCCGTTCGCCGCGATCCTGGGTCAAGGTGATCTCATCCGCAAACGGCGCGAGATTCCCACCACTGCCATCAAGGGCAGCAGCGACCCCCGCACCAGTTTTCTCGACCAGATAGACATGGTTTAGTTCACGGTCGAATGTCGTTTCTTGGCTGGTGGTCAGGATCTGGCCAATTGACCGTTCGTCTGGCAGCAGCGAAAGACTTCGAGTGAGATAGACCCGAGGTCGCGCGGTTCGCGCTTCGTAAACACGCGGAGCCTGTGAGCCGTCGGCGGTAAACGCTGGGAAATCGAGTACAGTTTGAAAAAACGAACCCGATTCGAAGTATCTCGCGGCAGTCGCTCGTGGGTCTGGTTTGACGATTATGATCTTTGCCGCTGTGATCGCGCAAATCCGCCCCAGGACCCGATCGCTGGGCGTGACCCCGGCCTGTCTGATTCGATCCGGAGCGATCGATGCCCGTATCGCCGCGGTCGTCATGAGACTGGCGTAGTTTTTAGTGGGCGTTGCCTCATAACCGGTTGCTGAGGGAATGTTTGCATCGATGGCCGTGTTCGTGAGAAGAAGCGTACGGGAGGATGCCGCGTGCCCGACCCAGAACAGTTCGTTCCGCGTGAATTCCCCGCCGTAACGATACCGCCCCTGCAGCCATGGTTTTGAAGTGATGAGCGCATCGGTGGTGTAATCGATCGGGAGGATCCGAAACATCCGTTCCATGCCGGCGCCATCTAACAGAGCCCGGACTCGATCCCACGACGGCTCCGGGCTGTAAATGGAAATTGGCATCCAGTTTCGCTCATACCGCCACGTGCTCGTTACAAGGGGGATGCTCACGCCTGCCAGAACGGCTGTTTTCAACCCATTGCGTGAGATCCACAGCCGGCGACGCGCGAATAGGGCGAAGACCAGTAGGAGGAGCCATAGAGCCGCGCCGAAAAGCTTTTGAGCCAACATGGTGTTCGCAGTCTGGCTCCATTCGATCGGCATGGACCAAGGATGAGGAGCGACAGTCGCCCAGAACCACTGGCGGTGCGGCTGTTGTGCGCTATACATGGCTGCAATTACGACCGCTATCAGGCAAAGCGTAGAAAGCAACATAGCCCTACCGGTCATCCTCTTGACATCTAAAACATGAATTCCCCTCGCTGCAGCAAATACGATCAGGCCCAGCGGCAGCAGGACAAGCTTGACGGGAAATCGGACCATGGAAAAGCCTGGGATGTGATTCACCATCCATGGGCCAGCGACTGTAGTGGCTCCCGCCGTAATCAGGCAGGAAAACACGAATACCGCCAGCCAAAGCGCAATGCGGTACTTCCTGGCCCGCCAAACGCCCAACACGGCGAGGACCAAGACCACAGGTCCTACGAACGGCGAATCCACATATCGCGGGACGCCGAGCACTGGGTCCATACCAAACGGTCGCGAGATCAGCATCCCGAGCCACTGATACCACTCCGTGCTCCACGCCAACACATTCACCGGTGATAGACCCGCCTCCCGAGGCGAAAGCCTAATCCACTCCAGAGCCGGAAGGATCATTGGGGACGCCAGCAGTAGCCCACTGGTCCCTGCGGCGACTCGCCATAGGAGAGGGACGAGCCACACCGCCCCGACCTGGTACTGCTCGTATGTCAGGTACGCAACCCACAACACCGCCAACGCCAAACCCGGCCCGATCAGTTCCGGCGCCCCGCTCCCAATCAATAGATATCCGCACAGTGCCGTCCCCACAAAGTGGCGTCTGGTAAAGCGGTACCGGCGTTCTCCTCCGAGAAACCAAAGCAAAAGCGGTATCCACGTTGCGGCGGTAATCAACTGATAATTACTTTGTAATCCGGTAACATAGCCGTTCCAGGTCCCGCCAAATCCAGCGATCCAGCACGCCACCGTTCCCCACCGGAAACGCCGCACCAGGAGAAACATTCCCGCTCCCAGTACCAATTGATGCAGGAGGAGATAAAGCCCCAGCCCCTGGCTGAAAGGAAGCAGCGCCACGATCCACGTAAATGGGTAAAAGACGTTCGGATGACCGACGGCCACCTGCGGCATTCCCGTGTACAGCATGTCGTTCCATAGTGGAAACCGCCCATCCCGAACGGCCTCTCCCAAATACCGGGTCAGCGGCTCGAAATACAGTGGGAGGTCGCGGTGATAGAACTCTGCTGCGCCGCTCAGAACCGGCCAGAAGAAGGCCCCAAGCAGGACTACCTGGAGAAGCAAAAACGTCCAGATACTACCGTTCCATCGCCTACCTGCTACCAGCATCCCAAAGCTTGTCTTTAGTGACCCTATCCAGCGGCTAATCGTGCGCTCTCCGGCGTCTACGCCCGGGGAAGTAAGTGCCTCGTCCGAATTCACAACAGCCTACCTTCCACTCGTGCCGAGCGCTCGCAGTCGTCCAATGGGCAGCGTCCAGCCGGGTCGCGTCGACAGTGCCGCCTCGTAGCGTTTTCTCGCCTCGGGCAGGTCGCGCATCGCCTCAGCAATCAGACCAAGTCCGTAGTCAATCCGCCAAATCGGCGCGCCGAACTTTGCCGCCCGTCCCAACTGCAGTAAGGCTTCGGGGTAATCCCCGCTGAGATAAAGTGCCGCCGCATACACCTCCCGCAGGCCGGAGTGGTCGCCCGTCACCTGAATCTGCTCACCCAGGAACCGCAGTGCAAATGGGATGTTTCCTTCTTCAATAGCGATCATGCCCCGCAGTGTGGCCGCGTCCGGGTCGGTGCGGTAGGTCGACAGGAGATTGTCGAGATAGGACTGCGCCTTTGGCAGGTTTCGTTCGTCGAAGGCAAGGATCGCGCCCGCCAAGAGAGTCTCCTGGCTCACCGGACAGTTCTGTCCAAGGTACTCGATGCGGGATCGATACTGCTCGCATCGTCCGGCGTTGGCTCCCGTGCACCCGTTCGGCTCGCGGCGCGCCGTCTGCAGATTGGCCCACGTGGTGCGCAGATCGCTCAACGCGTAGGCGCAGGAGTTCGGCCCCGCCTTGAGCTGCCGGGTAGCACACCCTGACAGCAGTAGCCCAGCTCCGGCCAGGACGAGTCCTCTAAGTCCCAGGCTCTCGAAAAATACAAGGGTCACGATCGTCTCCTATAACCTAATTCATTGGCCTTGCCGCAAGGCCCCGTCCACAACTTTCACCAGTTGGTGCAGCGCCGGTCCCAAGGTGGCGACGAACAGTCCCGGCAAAAAGCATGCCAATAGCGGGAAGACGAGCTTCACGGGCAGCGCCTGAGAGTGAATGAGCGCCTGCATTTTCCGGCGATCCCTCAAATCGTCAGCCTGTCGGCGGAGCATATCCGCTACGCTCGCGCCCGCGATATCGGCTTGGATCAGACTGCCCACGAAAGAACTGACAGTTGGCATGTCGCACCGCGCCGATAACTGGCGAAGTGCCGCTGCGCGCGCCACGCCAGCCTGCACGTCCCGGCGATAAACATCGAACTCGATCCGCAACGGGCTGGCCTGGACGTCTGATTCGTAGATCGTGGCGATCCCCGCATCGAAACCATACCCCGCTTCCGCCAGGGTCGCTAGCAGTTCCAAGGTGATAGCCAGTTCTCTTTCCATGGCGTCCTGTCGCGAACGTCGGGCCATCCGCACATACAGGTACGGCGCCAACGCGACCGAAGCTCCCACCGCGACCGGGCCCAACAGACCGAATACGTGAAGCAGACCGCCAAAGCCTACGGCGACTTTGTCGCCCATCGTCGCCAGCCAATCTTCAACATTCGGCTGTGACAAAACCCAGTGGAAGACTAACCCGACCCCCGCGCCACCCACAATCGCTCCGATGAATAGAGCGGGGGCGGTCGGGTGCCGGAAGCCGGCGCTGTTCAACCACAAGACCAGAGCGCCCGGCCCGCGGCCCTCCAGGGCGTCGACACCCTGGACTTGCCGCTTTGCCCGTTCCAAGGTCTGGTAACGAACTAGCCGAATATATACCCAAGTCGCCAAGAAACCCAGCGCGACTACGAATCCTATTGCGATCAGGGGAAGCATGGCGTTGCCGGTCAGAAGCGAACCTGACTCATCCTCCAGATCCAGTAAATACCCACCGCTTGCAGACCCACTGCGCCCACAGTAATTGCCGTGCCGACCGTACTCTGTAAGAACTCACGCAGCGCGTTCGGATTTGAGTAGTACATCAGGCCGCCCGTTATGTAGCTGATGCCCATAACGGCGACCACCGATACCTGACTCTCGACCGCTTGGGCCCGAATCCGCCTACTTACCTCGATGCGGTCCCGGATGGTCCGCCCGACGAGCAACAGCGTGCCCGCCAGACTGCCACCCGCGGACCAGTGCACCAATAACGTGTGCGTAAACAGACGCATGGATTCGAGGGGCACCCGGTTCCCCAACCAACGAATCACGTCGCTAGGATCTTCGCCAACCCGAATCCGCCCCACGATTTGGTTCACTTCCGCCTGGAACGGATCACCGACCTCATCCCGAACCGCCTCCAGTGCGGCTGGCAGCGATCCACCGGCGCGCAGAGTGCTGACCATGATGTCGATTGCGTCTAAGAGTTGCTGTTCCATTCGGCCGATTCGTGCCTCAGCAATGAGTTCCTCACCCACTGCCGCTAAAGAAAGCATCAACATGGCTGCCGCCCCGCTATACGCTTCCGACCACCCAAATGAGAGTTTCGTTCCGCCGTAGGCCAATACGGACAGCACAGCACACACCCACCGAAATCGCCGCGGATAAGTCACCGTCCGTTGCCCGACGACGGTGCTTCCCGGGTTGAGCAGCGCCAGCATCCGCTCGCGCTGCCGCGTTACGGAGAACGACCAAGTGATCGCACCGAAGGCGCCGATAAAGAGTAGCGGCAAAAGAAGTTCCAGCAGCATGGGCTATCTCGCCGCTCCAGGCTTCTGAAACGCTTGCAGCGGAAACTCCCATCCTTCCGCGCGCAGCGTCTGCACTAAACGCGGAACGATGCCGGTGGCTCCGAACTCTCCAATGACTTCTCGGCCCTTGCGCCCCATCCGCCGGAACAGGAACACTTCGTTCATCGTCGGAACATTGCCTTCAAGCCCGGCAATTTCGACGATACTCTCCACCCGCCGGACTCCGTCCTCGCCGCGCCGTACATGGACCAGAATTTGGAGCGCGGAAGTGATTTGCTCTCGAATCGCGCGCGACGGCAGGTCGACACCCGCCATGAGCACCATGGTCTCAAGACGCGCCAAAGCGTCGCGGGGAGAGTTTGCGTGAATGGTCGTCATGCTTCCGTCGTGGCCTGTGTTGATAGCCTGCAACATTGCCAGCGCCTCCTCGCTGCGTACCTCGCCCACGATGATTCGGTCCGGTCGCATACGCAGCGCATTCACGACGAGGTCTTTGATTTCGATCCGCCCCCGCCCTTCCACGTTGGGCATCCGCGTTTCCATTCGCACGACGTGCTCCTGGTCCAACCGTAACTCCGCAGTGTCTTCGATAGTAACGATCCGCTCGTGCCCCGGAATCGATTCCGCCATCGCGCCTAGCAGGGTACTCTTTCCCGCACCCGTACCCCCGGAAATCAGTACATTCGCCCGGTGCTCGATAACAAATGCCAAGAACCGGATCATTGCGTCCGACATCATTCCGAACTGCAGCAAATCCGACTGGCGCAGCCGACGCCGCCCGAACCGCCGAATCGAGATCGTCGGGCTGTCGATCGTCACCGGCGGCAATGTAGCGTTCACGCGGCTACCATCTGGCAAACGCAAATCCACCATGGGAGAGGAGGTATCGATATGGCGGCCAACTCCCGCCGCGATGCGCTCGATAATGCGCTGAATCTGTTCCTGGTCCCGGAACCGCACCGCCACCCGCTCCAGCCGTCCAAACCGCTCCACGTAGACCTGGTCCGGCCCGTTCACCAAGATATCGGTAATCGCCGGGTCCGCCAGTAGCGGCCCGAGGGGCCCCAACCCCATCGTCTCTTCCGTCAATTCCTCCGCCAGTCGCCGCCGTTCGTCTGAGTTCAACGGAACCGCTTCGTTCGCGAAAATTCGCTCGACGAACTCCTGGATGGTGCGGGCGACGTCGGCCTCCCGCATGTCCACCAGGTTGTTCTTGCTCAATTCATCCAACAGCCGCTTCAATAGCGCAGCCTTGACCGACAGATAATCCCATCGTTGTGGGTCCCCATTCGCTGCGCCGCTCCGGTGCTCGTCAAGCAGAGAGAGCTGCGGACTCAGTGGCTTGGCCTGCGACGGTGCAACACGGTCCAGCGTATCGGCGGAAATCGTCCGTTGAAAGCTGGAACGAAAACTGATGCTTCGGTCGCTCATCGCGCCCCCCTTGTCGCGCCCTCATCCGTCCACTGCCGCAAGATCTCCTGCCGCAGCGCTTCGACTTCGTTGGCTATTACGACAATCCGTTTGGTAAAGCCCCACAGCCGGATGGACTGCAATACATATGGCTTTCCATTGTTCAAGGCCCGCAGTAGCCCAGGGGTGTAGGGCAGAATGTGGTCGATCGACCGCTGTAGTCGCGATTCGACGTCCGCCACCGTTAAGGCGCTTGCCACCTTAGCGTGGTTCAGATTCAACACGATGCGCTGCTTTTCCCGGGCGACACCGATCCCGTCAATGATCGGCAAAAATCTGGCCACGCCGACTACGTTCGGCACGGTCCCCTGAAGCAGCAAAAACAACATGTCGGAAACATCGAGAGTGGAAAGCACCAAGGGGTCCACGAGCGGGAAGGTGTCGACTACCACGTAATCAAACTCTCGTCGCGCCAAGTTCAGAATTCGCGCAAACGCCGAATCATCAATCTCTGTTGCCTGCGAGGCGTCGATCGGCGCTGCCAGCAGGTGGAGCCCCGAACTGTGCGCCAGCGTTAACTGCCGCAGTAGCCCTTCGTCCAGCCGCTCCCTCGCCCTGACTGCATCCAACATGGTCGGGGTGGTCGGGAGGTCAAGCATCATTGCACAGATACCCAACTGCAGCGAGGCGTCAATCAACAACACTCGCCCCGGATGACGGGTGGCCAGTTCCGTGGCAAGGTTTACCGACAACGTAGATTTACCGACACCGCCCTTATTGCTCATCACGGTAAGAACGAGGCCATGGGGACTTAAACGCCGTTGCTGAGAGACAAGCAGGCGGTCCAGCAGTTGCCTGATCTCGGTGCTAGCCAACGGTCGCCGCAGGAAGTCCTTCACGTTTTCCCGCAACATTTGAATGATCAGTTCATGCTCCGTGGATTGTTGCCGGAACAGACCCGGGTCATACATTACGACCAGCGCTACCTCGGGGAGGATGACGTGGAGATCCTTGGCAAACAAGCGCCAATCGTCGTCCTGACCATTCGAGTAAAAGCAGACCAGCCCTGGCTGGCGGTCGCGCGCGACTTCAAGCGCTTTGGCGTAAGAATTCGCCAAGTACGGATATACGCGCCAGCTACCCAAGTGCTGCAGCGCGTCGTTGATCTCGTCCTCAAGTCCGGTATCCGGGCCAACAAAAAGGACCCGTATGGCTTTATCCATCGATTTTCTCACTGGCCACGGCGCCTCTCACCGGGCAAGTCCCGGCGACTTCATCGAGTACATCAGGGTGGCATTCCTCCGGGAAACCTCCCCGGCAAACACCGGATTCGTGCTCCATCCGGAAGGAAGCTGACTGCTCGCGCCCGCTGATGCCATCCGATCCCGGTACGGTGTCACCTCGACGGAAGAGGCGCCACCGCCGGCGGTCGTCGATACCAGAGCCCAGCCGTAGCCGGTCACCACCTGGGCCGTCCCGCTTACGGTCTCGTAGATTGGCACATAGTACGTAAGTGCGGGGCTAATCGTGCCGACGATGCCTCCCGCCGTAAACGTCTGCCCCACGCGGGTCAGCTTCTCCGTCCCCACGACCCATCCGGCAAACTGCTCCGGCACCGATGCCGACAGCACCAAGCTTCCATCCGGCTTGTTCGTTAAAGAGAAGGACGCGGCCGAAACTGAGCTCTCCCAAAAAGTTCGCTCCAGCGCGAAAGGCGCCGCGTAGGTGGCCGCTATCTGCCGCGCCGGTAGCCCGCGGGCCAAACTGGTTGCCCGCACAGTGAACCCATGCTGCCGGACAGAATAACCGCTGCCTATGGTTGGCCGCACCGTTGATCCCAACCCGAAGAGCAAGGGCGACGAGGGTCCGGCCGATACCGTAGTGTCCGTGCTGGCGCACGCGACGTCCGCTCCATCGTCCTGGTCTGGCGTGTCAAGCGACCCCGGAGGCGTGTACCCGGTTCTCCGCATGCGGGCTAGAAACGCATCCGCTGGAACACCCGCCGCCAGTTCCTCTGTTCGCGTCATGTGCCGGTTGTAATCGGTCTTGGTTACCGGCTGATATCCCGCGGCAGCCTTCAGCCCGGATGGATCATATGCCCCGCCCACGAGGTCTCCATTGACGATGTTCGCCTGATTCAGCGCCAAACAGGGCCGATACACGGGATCGGCGGAAATGCTGATCTGTTGCAAGGCCCGCAGCGGGGTTTGCCCGCCGGAGAGGCCGATCTTGGCTCCGGCGCCGGTCAGTCGTGCATACGGGGGCAAGCCACCGTCATTGGCTGGATTGCCGTCGTTCAGAATCCGGGTCACCGGGTCCTCGTACGTCTTGAGGGCGAACAGCCGGGCCTCCTGCCGCCGCGCCAATTCACTGCCTTCGTCACGAAGCCGCAGCCCCTCGAGAGCGGCTGTGTCAGTTCCGACCTGCATCTGTCCTTGCGCAAGCCGGGCAAATCCCAGGTCGATCACCACAGCGGCAATACCGAGCAACCCGAACATAAACAACATCACCTGAATCATCATGGCTACTTGCGCTCCAGCGCGGTCCGCCGTTGGCGTTGAGTACCGTTAATCATCTCGATCTGTTTTGCCTGACCCCTCGGCGGTCCCGACCGCGGAGGGGCAGACGGGGTCCGTGGGATCAGTGACGGGATATTCACCATGGGATCGTCGTCCGGCCGCCCGGAACGCGGAAGGCAATGAAGTTGAGCGTTCACGGCCAAGGCTTCCACTAAACGCACTACCTCCTCCGGAGCCACAGCGATGACGGCCTCGAGCACCGGCTTTGTGGACGTCTGCTGCCCCCGGATGATCGAAGTCGAAGTGGTCGGTAGATTGCGAACGCCGACCGGCTCGATCACCAAACCGTTCTGAACAATCGGCGTTACAGTCGCCTGCTTCTTCCCGTTCCGCAGGTTCGTCGGCGATTCCGTGCGCGGGTCGGAAGAGCCCTCTACCGACGAAACACTTATGGCGCCGTCCTCCAAGGCAATCACCGAAAGCAGGTCAAAGCGGTCCCCCCGCTCCAGACCCTGCAATCCGAATACTCGTTCGGAATCAACGCGCATCGCCCGTTTGCCAGCCGGAATCCCCGCCACGATTCCCGGACGCGTTCCAGGAGCGAAAAAGTCATCTTCTGTAAAAACATATCCGGCCGGCTTCTCTCTACGGAGTACGCGGCCGAGAAGCTGCCCAAAATCGCGGATCATGTTCGGTGAAACCTGGTTGGGAGGCAGGTAGATAAAACTCATCTCCCCAAGTTGCGAATTCCAAAAATGCTCGCGAACCAACTGACTGTAGGCCGAGATCGCCACCGCCGAGATGGGTACTGCCACCAACCCGGATCGCGACGGCTCCGGTTCGCCGGTGAAGAGCCGTTTCGGATCGACGATCCCCGTCGCCCACAAGGCTCCGAAGCCCAGGAATATCACCGCAAAAGTTACTACGGCTGGGTTGGGCGGCCAGCCGAACCGTTTACCACCGAAAGGCCGATGAGCCTGTCTCATTCCATGACCTCTCTCCGAAAAAATGCTTGTCCGGTTAAAATTCGCCGATACGGCCGGACCTTCTTCGCCATTGCGTACTGCGCCCCAAGGCCGTCTGGCCCCGTATAAGTACCGACGGGCGTCGCGCCGTCGGCTTCGATAGGTCCTCCGATTGTGGGTTCCCACTGCGCCTGTGGCGTAAATCCGCTCATCGACGCCGCCTGAAAAGGATAACGCGTGACCACCGCGGCTACGCCTTTCGGCTCCGGCCTGCCGTCTCCCGTCATCGTGAGGTGGAACGGCCCGGAGGAGACATCGGTCGGATTCCGTACCTCCCCAAGTACGTCCAAGTAAGCCAGCGTGGCGCCGCCCGAGATCACCACGGGGACGGTGATCTTGAAGGTCACTGTACTGCCATTCCAATCACACGGATCGCTGGAGCCGACCACCTGCACGTGCCCTGGATAACGAAAAAATTTCCTGGTCGTGCAGGTGAAATCGTCATAGATCAGCAGCGGTCGCAACGCCCGGTTCACCAAAGGCAGGTTGGCAAACGCCGCGTCCACCGCGCTGTTGGTACCACCTGCGTCCACCACCAGCTTGGCATCGTCCCAAATGCGAGCCTTGACGTCGGCCTGGATATCGAGAATCTGACTGGAGGTCACTGGCGAGTAATCGTTCTCGCAGCCCGGATCCCGGCCTAATGCACAATCAAAAGTCATATTGGCGGGCATCGCGGTCACCGCCAATTCCCGCGCGGCAAGCCGGGAGACGTCCTGGAGAACCTGTGCTCCGTACAGGATGCGGCCGAACTCGATCGTCACGGAGAGAATGACATACAAAATCAATGCAATGAGAGCAAACTCGACCAAGGCGGCACCACACTCTGTTCTCCGTATTTCGTTATCGTTTCTTCGCATTTCGTTACCAGAACATTCGCAGATATTCATGAACCATGTAGGCGAGCAGGCCAAGAGCAATGGCCGGTCCATACGCGAATTCGTCCCGCTTCCGCCATCGTGCAATAGCCGCCCCAAAGCCACCGAAGATAGCCACGTAAAAGATGACTCCTAACTCCGCCCGCCAACCTAAAACCAGTCCCATCGCCGAAAGCAGCTTTACGTCACCGCCGCCGAGGCCGCCAACACAATAGAACACAAGCGCCAAAAGGAATCCCACGGCAAAACCGCCTAACGAGTCCAGCCAAGACAGTCCGTTCAGACCGGTTGCGGTCAAGACAACTCCTAGAAAGACGATGGCCATCACCATGAGGTTCGAAATCTCATGCCGACGCAGATCTTGAATTGATATCCAGCTCAGGAACAGTAATAACAGCCAGTACGATGCCATAAAGGAGTCAGCCACCCCTGGGGGCGGCTGACATTGAAAACGAGTCCGATTAATTGGACGACGCCGACTGAATCACGAGGTTGGTGAGTGCAAAGCCACCAGTATTCTGGGTTCCGAGAAGGTTGTCACCCAGACGATCCTTTCCCTTGTTCGCGATGATTTGCTTAGCATCCAGCGAAATGGCTCCGGTGGCTGCATTGGTCGTCTCGATCAGCTGCCCAGAAACAATCGGTGCGTTATCAGTCGAGTACGCGCCGGGCAGAACTGAGGCGATGGCGCCAACCAGATTACTAGTCTTCGCCCCAAAGATGGAAACCCCGGCGGCCGAGATCAAAGCCACACCGGCTATCAGCAAGCCATACTCTACCAGCGCGGCGCCCCGCTTATCTCCAAGTAATTTAACAACAAATGGTCGAATCATTGATTTTCCTTAATGTTGAATTGATTTGCTCTTGGCTTGGCGTTGATTCCAGCCTCGAACACGTTTCGCTTGTCATCCTTACGGCTGGGGAAGAGTGACCCGCAAAAAATCGTTGGCATCAGGGAACGCCCACATCTCGGAGCGCGCGGTCTTAGTTCGCACCACGACGGGGTTCACCACGATGATCAGTTCTTGTGAATTGTCGGACTTCGTAAAATTCTTGAATAGCCATCCAAGTCCTGGCGTGTCTTGCAGTCCGGGCGTACCATTTCGGCTGTCGCCAGTGTCGCGACTCAGCAACCCGCCCACTAGCAGGGATTGTCCATCGTTCAGTCGAGCACTGGTCTGTAGGGACCGGGTGGAAAAAGCGGTAGTCGCTTGGTTGGTCCCGGAAGAGCTCCGAATCGCGGCGGTCAAGTCCGCATTTGGCGTCGTAATTTGGGGCTGAATGTCAAGCGTTACCGTATCATTGTCGTCTACCAGCGGACGGACGCTGAGGCGCACGCCGAATTCTTGGAAAGTGATAGAACTAAAAACCCCATTGTTCCCCGCGGCTCCATTGGCGAATGCTGGAATAAATGCCTGCGGGAGCGGGATCTGCCCGCCCACTTGAAAGTTGGCCATCTCACCGGAAAGTACAGTGAGACTTGGGGAAGAAAGACTCCGCGCTACGCCCATCCGTTCGAGGTATGAGAGCGCTGCATCGATTGCGAGATGGGAGGTCGTAAACTGCGTTTCGTTAGTGAGCGCGCCACCGAGGAACGAAAGAACCGTTTGGACCGCGTTCTTACCGCCTCCCCCACTTTGGCCCTGCTGCGGGTTGACCGTGCCTAAGGGTCGCAGACCAGCTGGGTTCGATGAGGAGGATAACATCCCAAAACTGGGTGCATAGCTCTTGAGCCGGTTCCGATTCACCTCATACAGGCGGATACTCACCCGCACTTGGGGCAAATCTTCAACCTTAAGGAATGACAAGATGCGGCCGTTGCTCACCTCGATGGCCTTGGCCCTGCCCAGATTGCGGCCAACTTGATTCATCAGGCCGCCGCCAGCACCGCCGCCAGCACCGCCGCCAGCACCACCCCCAGCACCACCCCCCCCACCGCCGCCCCCCCCTGCTCCACCGCCATTACCGAACAACCCGCCAGCTTCATCGGCCATCACCCGTAAATCGTTCTGGCTGGCCGTCTGCCCGCTTACAACCTGGGAAGCTACGAGGAGAATACGCACTAATTCCACCTGGGTTCGGACGCTACCCTCAAAGATGAACACGTCCTTTGTGTCATCAGCCAAATCCCCTTTGAGCAACCGCCGCACGCGGACGGCGCCCGCTCCCAAGCCGTCAATGGCGCGGCTCAGCTTCTCCTCCATCAACTCAGGCAGGTTTTCCAGTCGCAGCATGTTCAGTACAGCGCCGCCACTGCGTACGAATTTATTCGGTAAGCGAAACGTATCTTGTGGCGCTTGCCCGGCAACCTCTACTCCTGGAGGGACTGGGGCCGGCGGCGGATTCGCTTCCTTCGTCAACACGTCCCCGTCCTGTCCGCCCGCATCCAGATAGTTTTGCGCCAGCCGAACTGCGGCCTGACTCATCGCGAGGTCCGGCACAGTTCCAGACAGCACTACAGCATCTCGATCGGTGGCTAAATCCACCTCGATATTTGAGTTCAATCCTTTCAAGGCAGATCGCAGCAAACTCATGTCCCGCTGAACCCACACGCGATATTCGGCTACTGTTTTATTGCTGAACCAGACAATCAGGCTGCTACGGCCCCATCCTGTCCCGAGCAGGAGTAACTCACGGGTGCCAATAGGTTCAGCGTGCAGTAGGGTTGGGTCCCCGACGGCGACTCTTTCAATGTCCGATTCAAAAGTCACCCGAAGATGCTCCGACCGCAATAAGATCAATAGCTGGTTGGAGGCCATCGGGCCCGGCAGAGGTTTAGCACCATCTATTGGTATAGGTTCGGAACCGACCGGTGGCGCTACTGGCGCTGACTGATCCATGCCTGAATCGCGGATCGATTGAGGAGCCGATGTGGGGCCGGGCGAGTTCACAAGCGACGGGGGGGAAACTGCACCCGCTTCGCTTGGTCTGGTTTCCCTTTGTAGCTGCAGCGTCACGATGTTTCCGCGGGCTGAAACGTCACATTTAATCGCCTCAGTGGAGTCAAAATCTAATGCCATTGACGTTCCGCGTGCGCTTTTACTCAGTTTCAGCAGCGGCGCTGGCCCCCAATGTGTGTGGAACTCACTTAAAAGTGTTTTGGCGATCGAAACGCCGCCAAAATCAAGGACAATACCGCTGGTCTGACGCTCTTGAGTCATTCTGGGTGGACCAGTGAACACAAACTCAATTTTCCGGCCCTCGCCATCTGCCAAGGACCGGATACTGGACATCTGAACCTGCCCGGAACCTTGTAGTTCATCACTGTTAGTCCGCACCACCCGAATTCGGTTTCGGTTACCCTCGGAGCGAGAGACACTGAAGGTGATCCGATCTTGGTCAACGACCACCGTCGCTTCAAGCTTAGTTCCCGGAAGTGCGTCAATCGCAACGTAAGGACTTCCTAGTTGGGAAACACCAGTCCGGACCCGTTGGACGATTGGGCTTTTCACTGAGAACTTTGCCGGCAGACCCTTGTCGAGGGTGGCGCCCTCAAAAAGAATTGATACGCTATTTTTAGACCAGAACGATTTCACGTCCGGGCGGCCCGTAAGCGTGAGCTGCACTTTGGAAGTTCCCGCGGCTTCAATGTGCCGTATGCCCGTAATCCGTGGAGAGCCGCCAGCTACCAAGTGGCAGGGAGTAGCCCAACAAGCAAGGGTGATAACTGCGATTGAGAATTTAGAAGCTTGGAAATTCAACGGCACAACGTGATGGGTATCTCCCCAGGTGGGCTTATTCTTGAGGGGGCTTAGACGACGGCTTTTGTCAAATACCCTTACCGTAACGGTAACCGACTTTGGTCCTGAGGAATGTCTGGAATTGTCAGCGAGAATTGATGCGGCACCTTGCGCTGGTCCCTTCAGAAGAGACGGAGATGCCGGTGCAGAGGTCGCGGTGGGAACGGTCATTGCTCACCGCTCCCCGCAGAGATCCGTACGTGCAGAGTTACCGTGAACTGGGTATGGTGCTGGGAACACGCCAGCAAAGTAACCGGCAGGAGACATTGTGGGTCGCCAGATAGGAGTTGCCGGCCTCGACCGCTCAGCCCTTCTATACACGGTTCAAGGAGCTGGTCGAAGCTAAAAGGTCGACCAGTTTGCCGAAGCCGCGTTAGGTATTTCGAAGGCATCGATTCCGAACGCGGCATCGCCTGGCGGGCCACCGATTCGTTGGTTGTTCGCCACTTGCTGGGAAGCGGTCTCGGCGAACGCAGCCCCGATCGTTCAGCCCTCTCGCGCACCCGCAGGCTGATTGCGGTGGAGATGGATGAGCAGGTCCTCGGGTGTGTGCTGCGCCCCTTTGCCGCACGGAGATTGTTGACTGGCAAGACTGTCGGCGGGGACGCCACCACCGTGGAAACCAACGCGGCGATGTGGGGCATCGGTTGCTGGGACACCGGCGACAACTACCCGGAATTCCTGGCCGGATTTGCCAAGGAGTCGGGCATCGAAACGCCAACTTGCGATCAGTTATCCCAGTTGGACCGGATGCGGCGGAAGCGCATGTCGAATGAGGATTGGAAAGACCCGCGCGACCCGGATGCGCCCATCGCGAAGAGGAAGTACGGCTCCACGCACAGGGCCGACCAAGCTGTGCATCCGGTGGTAGCGAGCGGGTGAGCCCGGAGGGTCCGCAAGCGGTGATGGCGGACAAGGGGGCTGCCACAGCAACGCGGTGCTGCGGAAGCTGCCTGAGAGTGGTGTGCGGCGTGAGATTCCGGAACCGGGCCGGGGATGGCGGTAGTGGCAGGGGAACGCGTCGTTTGCGCGTCTGTGTGAGACGGGGGCGACGCGGTGTACCCACTTACGCGGGCGGGATAACGGTCGGAAGCGGATCTCGATGCACGCCAGTGCGTTCCATTTGAGGTTGGTGTTGCGGGGGATGTTCAAGGTGGAGACGCTGCGAAGGTTCGAGGGGCGGAAGAGCATCGGTATCACCCATATGTGCTCTTGGATGGCAGTTTTGCTGGCGTATTTGGGGCGAGGATGGTCTGACTTTCGGCGACGGGAGTTGCTTGGCTGCGCCTTTAGTCCATGGGGCATGTCTGTGGGCAGCCTGAAACATATTCCCGGAAATGACCACTTTTGCCACGGGCTGCTGTCGGAACGATAGACCTTTTTGCCCTGAAACTCCCCGCCCGTGGGGCGGAATCTTCCCTCATCCACTAATGTCCAGTCCTCATGCTCCCGGCGAGTCAAAACAGAGCCGGCGGCATTAATAAATCGAAAACTCGCCAAGCGCTGGAATCGGCGGGGAGCCGAACGAGTAGCGAGATAGGCCAAAGTTAGCCGCCGTGCCGAACCCCCCCGTATAGTTCATTCAATAACTGAACGTCTCGTAGTCTTTCGGCTGCCGCCTCGCGTTGAATGTCGAGCTCTCTCTGTTGCGCCTCGAAAGCCTCCAGCAGGCGCGCTAGCCGCACTTCTGTCGAAACGCTGCCCACAGCGATCGGATGCTGGGGAAGCTCCCGCCACCACTCGCTGTGGTCTTCGTAGCCAGTATGGAGTAGAAGGTCGGGAAACACTGCTTCGAAGATCGCGCCTGTCTCCTGGTTGAAATGGTTGAGCCAATCACCGGTGATACCTTTGCGGCGGTGGCTGAATTCGTTCTCTTCGCCTGGCCGGCGTCCGCCGCTCGTTGATAGAAACGAATGGGTGCTAATCACTTGTGTGGCCAATTCCTCTGGGATCTCCCACCCAAAGTCACTCGTGTCCAAATTAGCGCAACGGTCTGACGGGTGAGGCCCTGCTAGGGTAAGGAGAAGGTTCCGGCAAGAATCGACTCCACCCGAGGAGGCCCCCAGCCCTGTCTCAAGTATCC
>JAIXQP010000054.1 GCA_027485675.1 Terriglobales bacterium
AAACCGGCCGAAGATACCCAGGCGCTCCCCTCGTACCGCTCCCGATCCAAGCGCCGCCCATTGTGCATCGGACGAGCCCCCCAACGAGCCCCCGCGGCCAACTACCAAACCGCCCGAAGATACCCAGGCGCTACCCTCGTACCGCTCCCGATCCAATCGCCGCCCATTGTGCATCGGACCAGCCCCACAACGAGCCCCCGCGACCCACCACCAAACCGGCCGAAGACACCCAGGCGCTCCCCTCGTGCCGCTCCCGATCCAAGCGCCGCCCATTGTGCAACGGACCAGCCCCGCAACGAGCCCGCGAGCCGCCCAACCCGCCGCCACCAAACCGGCCGCGCAAACCTCCGAGCCCTTCCCACCACCCGTCATCCAGACGCGGACAACGACCCGCTCGACCAGCCCTCCCCCGAAGCCCCGGCGAGCCGCCCGCGTCGTCCATCACCCAGGCCCTGCCGCTCGCCACCACCGTCCACTGCCCCGGCTAAACCAGGATCTCCTTGAGCAACCGGCCATGCACCTCCGTCAGCCGCTCACGCCGTCCCTGGTGCAGATAGCTCAACCGGTCCTGGTCCAGACCCATCTGGTGGATCAAGGTCGCATGCAGATCCCGGAAATGTACCGGGTCCACCGTCGCCTTCAACCCAATCTCGTCCGTCGCCCCGTACGTCATCCCGCCCTTAAACCCACCGCCCGCCACCCACATGCTGAAGCCCGTGTTGTGATGGTCGCGCCCGTTCCCGCGCTCGGACTCCGGCGACCGGCCAAACTCCCCGCCCCACAGCACGATCGTCGAATCCAGCAGCCCCCGCCGCTTTAGGTCCTGAATCAACGCCGCCGTCGGCTGGTCCGTCAGGCTTGCCATCCGCAGGTGGTTCTTCTCGATGTCGCTGTGCGCGTCCCACTCCGTCTCCGCCCCGCCCCCGCCCGCCACCACACAGATGAACCGCACACCCTTCTCCACCAACCGCCGCGCCAGCAAACAACGCCGCCCGTAGTCGTCCGTCAGGGGCTTACCGACTCCGTAGAGGTCCAGGGTCTCTTGCGGCTCGCTCGAAACGTCAAAGATCTCCGGAGCCTCCGTCTGCATCTTGAAGGCCGTATCATAGGCCGAAATGCGCGCCGCGAACTCGGCATCCTCGCCCAGCAGGTTGGCCTCGTTCAACTGCCGGATGAAGTCCACCGTCTTCCGCCGCCGCTCCATCGTAATGCCCTTCGGCAACTCCAGATTCAGCACCGGCCGCTTGCCCGCGCGGAACATCGCCGGCTGATACACCGCGGGCAAAAACCCGTTCGTGTACATGGGCTGCCCCGCCTCCGGCGTCCCGTTCGGGTCCGGCATCACCACGTAAGCCGGCAGCGACTCCGACTCCGATCCCAGCCCGTAGGTGAACCAACTCCCCATCGCCGGAAATCCCGGAATCACCCGCCCCGACATCATCTGGTATTGCGCCGCCGAATGGACCACCATGTCTCCATGCATCGACCGCAGAATGCACAGGTCATCCACCACCTTCGCCTGATGCGGCAGCAGGTCCGACACCTCGATGCCGGACTTGCCGTACTTGGCGAAGGTCCGCTTGGTCCCCAGAATCCGCGAGTTCTGGTTCACGTTCTGGTACTCGACCTTGCCAAAACTATCCGGCCGCTTCTGCCCGTGCAACTCGTTCAGCAGCGGCTTCGGGTCGAAGGTTTCCAGGTGCGACGGACCGCCCGCCTGGAACAGAAAGATGATCGACTTGGCCTTGGCCGGAAAGTGCGGCGCCTTGGCGGCCAGCGGGCTCAGCCGCTTGGCGTCCTGCGCCAGCAGCGAAGCGTAGCTCATGGCTCCGAACCCGCAGAAACACTGGGTCAGAAACTCACGGCGGTTACGGGCGTAGCGAATGTGTTCCGGCATCTTAGTCCACGTAAAGGAAGGCGTTCGAATTGAACAGGCTCAGGGCAAACTCGGTCACCGCGGTCGGGTCCGGGTCGTCCAAATACTTCTGCGAAAGCTGCCGCTCTCTCGGGTTCGGCGCCCGGCCCGTCGCCAGGCGGAACGCCTGATCCACCTTGTCGCCGGTCAGGCGCTTGGCAAAGGCCACCGCCAGATCGTTCGACAGCGTGCCGTTCAGTAATTCCAACGCCTGCGGCGCATGCGTCGATTGGTCCCGCCGCGCGCAGGAAAGCAGTGTGTCCGGGGCATCGAACACCTGGTTGAACGGCATGATCAGGTTCCGCTTGTAGATCAAATAGATCGTCCGCCGGTCGTGCTCGCTGCGGTCCCGCGTTGTCACCCAATACTGCGGCCGCTTCAGGTCCTTGATCAGCTCCTCGTCGATCTTGATCATCACGCTCGGCCCGCCCGCCTTCGGATTCAATCGGCCCGAAACCGCGAGCATCGTATCGCGAATCTCCTCAGCGGCCAGCCGCCGCCGGTTCATGTTCGAAAGCAGCTTGTTCTCCGGGTCCTTCTCCGCCCCCGCGGTCGACCGGCTGCTCTGCCGGTAGGTCGCCGAGGTCATCAGCATCCGGTGCAGCGGCTTCATCCGCCAGCCACCCTGCACATACTCATTGGCCAGCCAATCGAGCAGCTCCGGGTGTGTCGGCTTCAAACCCATCTTCCCAAAGTCGTTCGGCGTACCCACAATCGCCCGCCCAAAGTGATAGCCCCAGATCCGGTTCACCATCACCCGCGACGGCAACGGATTGGCCGGATCGGTAATCCATTCCGCCAGCCGCTGCCGCGGCTTGTCCGTCTCGAGCGGCAACTCTGGCGTATCTTCCGGCAGTAGGACGCCCGGCGGCCGCATGCCCACCTTCGCGCCCTTGTTCCGGTAGTCCCCGGCGGCCAGCAGATGGATCGGCGTCATCTCTTTCGGCTCGTTCCGTACCGCGTACATCGCCGCGGGCGGCGAGGGAATCTTCTCGTCGAGCTCTTCGAGCCGCGTCAGGATCTTGCCCTTCTCCTCCTCGGAAGCCTTCCGCATGGCAAACCGCAGCTTGCGCATCTCAGCCTCGAGCGGTTCCATCGTCTGCTTGTACTTCGCCTGCTCCTCAGCTGACGCCACGACAATGTCGTTGGCATGGGTCTGCGCGAAATACCCCTGCAATCGGTAGTAGTCCGACTGCCGGATCGGGTCGAACTTGTGGTCGTGACACCGCGCGCAACCCATCGTCATCCCCAGCATCGACGCCCCGACGATGTTCGCCATCTCGGTCAAAACCTCGGTCCGCGAACTGGCCACGTCCTGATTGCCCGCGTTCTTCCGCAGCGGACCCAGACGATTGAATCCGCTCGCGATGAGGTAGGTATCGTTCTTCGGATCCATCTCATCGCCCGCCAACTGCTCCCGCAGGAACTGGTCATACGGCTTGTCTGCATTCAGACTCGCAATCACATAGTCGCGATAGCGATACGCATCCGGACGGTGCGTGTCATATTCATATCCATCCGACTCCGCAAACCGCACCACGTCCAGCCAATGCCGCGCCCATTGCTCGCCGTACCGTGGCGAAGCGAGCAGCCGGTCAACGAGCCGCTCGTAGGCCTTCGGCGCCTTGTCGTTTACGAACGCGGCGATCTCCTCCGGAGTGGGTGGCAGACCATGCAGGTCGTAGGTCACCCGCCGGATCAGCGTCGTCCGGTCCGCTTCGGCGGCCGGCTTCAGCCCCGCTTTCTGGAGACCTTCGAGGATAAACGCATCGACCGGATTTTTGATCCACGGATCCTGCAACGACGGAGGGACCACTGGCTTCCGCTGTTGAAACGCCCAGTGCCGGCGTTCGATCGGGGTGTACTTTCCCAAAGGGGCGACTTCGTTCGTGTTGGGAGCGGCGAACGATGCGACAACCCCAACGAGGGCCAAGATCCGTCTCATAGGTTAACTGACCGAAATTCTATCCCCTTTCGTGGCCCGAAGGAAGGGGGGCGTCGATACGCGAAAGCGCGGCCAACAGGTCCTCGCGACGATATGGCTTTGCCAGATACGAGTCCATCCCGGCCGCCAAACACCGCTCGGCATCGCCCCGAATTGCCAGCGCCGTCAGCGCGATGATCGGGACGTGCCCGCCCGTCTTGGGCTCCTGCTCCCGGATCAACCGCGTGGCCTCGAGCCCATCCATCACCGGCATGTGCACATCCATCAACACCGCATCAAACTGCTGCTCCGCCATCGCCGCCACCGCTTGGCTGCCATCCTCCACCGTCCTCACCCGATGACCCGCCTTCACCATCATTCGTTCGAGCAGCGTTCGATTCACCAGATTATCTTCGGCCACCAGCAGCGACAACGGCCGCCCGGCTTCGGCGACCCGCGCCGCGACGGGCTCCGGCGGAGCCTCTACCGTGCGGAGTGGAATCTCGAACCCAAAGGTGCTTCCGATGCCCGGCTTACTGTCGAGCCGCAATTCGCCGCCCATCATCTGTACGAGACGGGAGGAAATCGCCAGCCCCAGACCAGTGCCGCCGTAGCGGCGCGTCGTCGAGGCGTCCGCCTGCGTGAACGCATCGAAAATCCGCGCCTGTTGCTCGACCGGGATGCCAATACCCTGGTCCGTGACCGAAAACGCAATGCGGTCACCCGACGACCACACCCGCAGCACGATCTCGCCTCGTTCGGAAAACTTCGTTGCATTGCCCAGCAGATTCACGAGAATCTGCTGCAGACGGCTCGGATCTCCCTCCACCCACGCCGGCACCGACGGAGCGATCTCATCCCGGATCCGCAGTCCCTTCTCCTGCGCCTGGAACGTCAAAGCCAGGATCGACCGCTGCGCCACATCGTGCAACGCGAAGGGTATCTTCTCAATCGCCAGCTTCCCGCTCTCCACTCGGCTCAAATCCAAAATGTCATCGAGAATCCGCAGCAAGTGCCGCCCCGAGTCATGCGCCGTCTGCAGATACTCGCGCTGCTCGTCATCGAGTTGCGTTGCCAGCGCCAACTCCGTCATACCCAGCACGCCATTCATCGGCGTCCGAATCTCGTGGCTCATGTTGGCCAGAAACTGTCCCCGCGCCTGCGCGCTCAGTTCGGCCCGGTGCTTGGCGCGCTGCACCAGCAGCAGCGAAACCAGACTCACGAGAAGCAATACGCCCAGCCCCACAAAGCTACTCCGCCACCATTCGCTGCTCCGCTTCACCTGATCCATCCACTCGAGCAAAGACGCGTCCGTCCGATCGAGAAACTTCCACTTCGCGGCCATTGCCACAACCTCGCCCTCCAGCGCGATTTCGTCTATGGCATCCCGGAGTTTCTCGGCTTCTCGCTCATAACCGAAGCGGGCGCCGATTGAGAACTCCCGCACCCCTTCCTCCATCGGCAACGCTCCAAAACGAATCCCGTCGCACTCCCGCGGCCGATTCAGCAGCGCTCCTTCCGCCACGCGCAGATCGATCCAAACGGCATCCGTATCACCAATACAAAGGCGGCGCATCCCCTCCGTCGAACTGGTCGCAATCCCGATCTCCGTGGTGGGGTGAAACGAGGCGTTTGGCAAATATCGTTTCGAAGGGCTGGTCAGCATTAACCGCTTGCCGGCCAGGTCGGCGAGCGATGTGAAATTCGAGGCGCTCCGAAAATACATGATGGCCGCCAATCGCCACCATGGCGCCGTCATATGCAGTTCCTTATTGCGAGCTTCGAAGTAGGTGACGACGGGCCACAGATCCGCTCGTCCGGCAGCGAACGCCTCCTCGGGACCCTCGTTGGTCGTAACCCACTCCAACTCGATGCCGGCCCGCTGTGCCGCCCGATTCATCACGTCGATAGCAAACCCGGTCGGCCTTTGCTGCTCGTCAAAGTAATTGAAAGGCGGGCTATTGTTCGTCGCAATACGCACTTTCGAGCGCACCCGTTGGCCTGAGCAGCCCGGGAGCAGCAGGAAGATCACAACCAGTACTGCGAGACGCCCCATCACGCATTCCTTATCGGTCCAAAAGCCCGGATCGTTAGACCGGATACACCCATGGCGCGCGGTAGGGGCGGCGCAGCAGCGCGTTACCTTCAGCGTCACCGGGACATTGATTTCCGTCCCACTTGATGCTGCGGCCGAGGCGCCAGGAGACCATGCCCAGCAGGGCCGCATTGGTGGCGCGGTAGCCGATCTCGATGTCGCGCACCGGCTTGCGCTTCTCGCGAATCGCCGTCAGGAAGTCCGCCCAGAGCTCCTTAATGTTCTGGCCGTCGGGGTCGTTCAACTGAGGTTCCACGTGGATCGGTTTCTCGGACTTCTTGGCGGGGTAGAAGGTCCAGCCGTCGCGCCAGCCCATGTGGAAGGTGCCTTCGGTGCCGTAGAAGTAAGCGCCAATCAGATGTTGTTCCGCATTGTTGCCGGCGTAGTGGCGCTGCTCCCAGGTCGCGGTGAAGGACTCGAACTCGTAGGAGACCACCTGCGTGTCGGGGGCGTCGGTGGAGTCCTGGCGGACGAAGCGGTTGCCGGTGGAGTGGACGGACTTCGGGTGGGTTTCGTCGGTCCACCAAAGGACCTGATCCATCCAGTGGACGCCCCAATCGCCGAGGGTGCCGTTGGCGAAATCGAGGTACTGGCGGAAGCCGCGGGGGTGGATGGAGGGGTTGAAGTTGCGCTTGGGCGCGGGGCCGAGCCAGAGGTCCCAGTCCATGCCCTTGGGTGGTTCGGTGTCCGGCGTCTTGACGCCGGGGCCGCCGGCGGCGTGGGCGAAGGTGCGGACCATGCCGATCTTGCCCACCTTGCCGGATTTGAGAAAGGCCATGCCGGAGATGGGATGGGGCGAGACGCGGCGGTGGAGGCCGACCTGGATGTAGCGGCCGGCCTCGCGCGCAGCGCGCACCATGGCCTTGCCTTCGTCGATCGTGTGGGAGATGGGCTTCTCCACGTAGACATGGGCGCCGGCCTTGACGGCGTCGATGGTGGGGAGGGCGTGCCAGTGGTCGGGGGTGGCGACGATGGCGATGTCGGGCCGCTCCTTCGCGAGCATCTCGCGGTAGTCGCGGTAATGGCGGGGCTTGTCGGAGGAGAGCTTGCCGATCTCGAGGGCCGCCTTGTCCATCTGGTTGGGGTCGGGGTCGGCGAGGGCGACGGCGGAGCAGTCGCCGGAGGCGAGCGCTTCCCGCAGGATGTTCATGCCCCACCAGCCGGACCCGATCAACGCGGTCTTGTATTTGCGCCCGGGTTGGGCGGAGAGGAGGGGGACGGCGGCGAGGCCGGCCTGAAAGAATACCCGACGGTCCATGGCCGGATGATATCAGGAGCCGAAGGCGTACAGCGCGCTACGGGTGCGGATGTAGATGCGGCCATCGGCGATGGCCGGCGTCGAGTAGATCTCGTCGTCGAGCTCGATCTGCGCTAGCGCCTCCTGCTCGCCCCCCGCCTTCAGCACGGTGACCACGCCGCTCTTGCTCGCAAAGAAGACCTTGCCGTCGGAGGCGACGGGGGCGGCGTAGTAGTTGTCGGCCGAGCCGCGGATGCGGCCCTGCTTCAAGACCTCGCCGGTGGAGGGGCGGAGGGTGGTGAGGATGCCGCTATCGGTGATCATGTAAAGGACGTCCTGGTAGAGAAGCGTCGAGGGGAGCTGCGGGATGCCCCGGTGGTACTTCCACTTGACGCGGCCGGTGCCGGCCTCGACGGCGAGCAGGCCGTTTTCGGCCGAGAGGGTCAGCGCGAAGGATTTCCATTCGTCCGCGTCGAGCGCCTTGTCCTTGTCGAAGTCGAGATAGTCGAAGTACTTACGGGCCTTTTCATCGGTAAGTTCGGCGAAGTCAAGTTTCCCGTTCTTGTTACTGTCGTACTTACTCACGGCTTCCGAGTAAGTCGGGAGCTGTATCTGCTTTCCGGGGTCATTATCCGGGATGTTATAGCCGTTGATGAAGATAGTCCCGTCGGCGGCGAGCACGGGGACGGACTTCATTTCGCTGGCGAGGCCGCCGGTGCTCCAGACGACGCGGCCGTCTTCCTCGGAATAGGCATCCATGCGGAAGGAACCGGGCGCGACGATCTGCGCCGGACCCTGCGCGGGCTGGTAGAGGACCGGGGTCGAGTGGCCGGAGAGGGCTTCGGGGCGGGCGGTGCGCCAGCGCTGTTTGCCGGTGGCGCGATCGAAGGCGATGGCGAAGGAGTTGCGGTTCTGGTCGCAGACGAGGACGACCTTGTCTCCGGCGAGGATGGGCGAGGCGCCCATGCCGTAAGAGTTATCGAAGGGGCCGAGGGGGACGCTCCATTGGAGTTGGCCCGAGAGCGAATAGGCGAGGAGACCGTAGTCCGGGAAGAAAACGTAGACGCGCTGGCCGTCGCTGACGGGCGAGGGGGAGGCGGGGGAGTTGCGCTTGTCGAGCGGCTCCTGGCGCGGCCGCGGGGCGGGTTGACGCCAGAGGGTCTGGCCGGTGCGCTGGTCGAGGGCGATGGTCAGGAGTTGGTCGCCTTCAAAGGCGGTGAGGAGGACGCGGCCATCGACGACGATGGGGGAGGAGTGGCCGGGGGGGAGGGCCACTTTCCAGGAGTTGTTTTTGCCGGGGCCGAAGTCGGCCGGGAGGGGGCCGGTTTCGGCCACGCCGGCGCCGTTGGGGCCGCGGAAACGGTCCCACGCGGCTGGCTTGTTCGTGATGCGGTAGAGCTTCGAGTAGGTGCGGATGAAGAGGCTGCCGCGGGCGATGGCGGGGGTGGCCATGATCATCTCGTTGAGGGAGTTTTTGTGGAGGAGTTGGAAGGTGGGGGCGGCGGCCATGACGAAGGTGTCGCCGTCCTCGCTGGCGGCGAACACCTTACCGTTATAGGCCCAGGGGGAGGCGGTGAAGGCGCCGGCGGCGGGGTCGATGCGCTGTTTGCCGAAGAGTTCGGCGCCGGTCTTGGCGTTGTGGGCGGTGAGGAAGCCGCGGTCGAGGAGGGTGAAGAGGGTGTCGCCGTAGACGAGGGGGGAGGGGTTGTAGGGGCCGGCTTGGGGGAGGTGCCAGGCGATGTGGGCGTTCGCGGTTTCGCCGGGTTTGAGGGAGATGTCGCCTTTGGCGCCGGGCTTGATGGCGAAGTAGGGGCGGGTCTGGTCGGCGACGTATCCGGAAGTGATATATAGCATTCCGTGGGCGGCAAAGGGGGTGGGGATGGCGATGGAGGACATGCCGCCGAGTTCCCAGAGGAGCTTGCCGTCGAGGTCGTAGGAGCGGACCTTTTTGGTGCCGGGGGTGATGATTTCGGTGCGTTGGGCGTTTTGCCAGATGTAGGGGGTGGCCCAGTTGGACTCTTCGGCGCGGTCGACGGTCCAGATGGTTTGGCCGGTCTTTTTGTCGAGGGCGGTGAGGGAGGACTTGGTGTCGTTGTCGTTGACGACGTAGACGCGGTCCTGGTGGAGGATGGGGGAGGCGGCGGTGCCCCAGCCGAGGCGGGTGGCGACGGGGTCCCAGGATTTCTTCCAGACGATTTTGCCGGTGCGGTCGAGGCAGAAGAGGCCGACGTTGCCGAAGTAGGCGTAGAGGTGTTCGCCGTCGGTGACGGGGGTTTCGGCGGCGAAGGTGTTTTTGTCGTGGCGGGACTGGGGAGGGATGCCGCGGTGGACTTCGCGTTCCCAGACGATTTTGCCGGAGTCGAAGTCGAGGGCGTAGACGACCCAGCGGTGTTCGGTGGAGGGTTTGGGGGGGAGGGGGCCGAGGTAGAGGCCGGGTTTGGGGGCGGCGGTGCTGCTGGGGGTGAGGGCGGCGGTGAGGAAGACGAGGTTGCCGGAGACTACGGGGGAGGACCAGCCGGTGCCGGGGATGGGGGTAGCCCAGGCGACGTTTTGGGTGGAGGACCAGGTGGTGGGGAGGCGGGGGTCGTCGGGGGCGGTGCCGGTGGAGCCGGGGCCGCGGAACTGGGGCCATTCGGGGGTGGCGAAGAGGAGGAGGGCGAGGAGGAACGGCATGCTTTATTGTGGCGGGTTTTGGGGAGGGCGGTGGGCCGGGGCTCGACGCCCCGGCACGCCGCAGCCGGGGGAGTCGTAGTCGCTTTCGATTGCGGTACTGTGTTCCGGAAATTCGTCGAAGATTGAGCGGACAGTTTGTGTGAGACCGCTCTTTAGTCACTGGAGGTCAGCGTTACTCCAGGCGAGGCGGAGTATGTGGGGAACTCTTCATCCGCGTCTTTTGTAGCCATTTGGAACGAATTTCAGCACCCTATATCGAGGAGGCAGAACGGATGAACTGAAGGGAGTGGCAGCCTCCATGGGTAGCGTCACTCGTGTCCAAATTAGCGCAACGGTCTGACGGGTGAGGCCCTGCTAGGGTAAGGAGAAGGTTCCGGCAAGAATCGACTCCACCCGAGGAGGCCCCCAGCCCTGTCTCAAGTATCC
>JAIXQP010000033.1 GCA_027485675.1 Terriglobales bacterium
AACGGTAGACTGACGACAGTCCAGAGGGCAGCATGCTGCCAGGGCAGAAATCCTTCACTGATGTGCAATTGGCCCGCTCCTTGATTAGAATGATAAATTACTATCATGATCAGAGCAAGCAAGAATTCCGATGGACGGCAAACGATGCAAGCGCGGGTTCTTTCCGCGGTGATTTCGCAGAGCGCCGCGCCGCTCTCGATTCACGAACTCTTGGAGGCGGCAAAGACGGAGGTGCCGGGTCTGGGAATCGCGACGGTGTATCGCAATATCGCCCGGATGATAGCAGCGGGTGAGATCAACGCGGTGGTGATACCCGGCCAACCTCCGCGCTACGAACGGGCAGGGAAGCCCCATCACCACTACTTTTACTGTGAACACTGCGGCCGGGTGTTCGATCTGCCCGGCTGCGTAAACGGACTGCGCCAGATGGTCCCCGAGGGATTTCGCGCCATCCGGCACGACCTGACGATTTACGGAGCCTGTCGGAACTGCGAATCGCATCCGGTTGCGCATCTTTGACGGAATGCAGGGCGGTTCTGCCTGTCAATGGCCGGAAGAGTTCTCGCTCGCGAAGCGGCAGCATGGTCGTCTCAGCTGTAGCGATAGATCCCGTCTCAACGAAGAGCGTGACAGGAGAACGATAAACAACCCACCCAACAGTCCACCTAAGGACGCATTTTGGTTGCGCAGCGGTGCTTTCACTGCGGCAATACCTGTCCTATGAGCAACGATTTGCGAGAAGCGGCCTGCTTCCCACGCAGGCGGTCCGGGTTTCGAGTCGCTGTGCGCAGCGGGCAGGAGCCAACAAGCGGTCCGGGAGCGGCTGAACTTGGTGACTTTGGCTCTGCGCTGAAATCTTCGCCATTCGCGGAAGCAGCACGGACACGACTAGAGGCAAGGCGAAGGGGCCGGACCGAATTGGTGGACCAGCACCGTCTAAACATCTCTGTCCGGAGAGCGGAGCGTTCCCTCTAATGCCACCTCCCCAGGCTCCGGTTCCCGCGGAGGCAATCGAGACGGGGCGGATGAGGCCGGTCTATCGAGCAGCAGACCGGGGTTCTGGCATCATGCCCGCAGCCGGTCGGTGATCGCCTCCGCGATGTTCGCGAGCGGGACTATCGAGTGGGGCAGACCCGAGCGGGCGATCGCCCCCGGCATGCCCCACACGACGCAGGAGGCTTGATCCTGGACGAGGAGTTCCACCCCGACGCGGTGGAGTTCTGTGGCGCCGAGCAGGCCGTCCTGGCCCATGCCGGTAAGGATGACTCCGAGGGCGGCCGGGCCGTAAAGCGGCGCCGCGCTGCGAAACAGGACGTCGACGGCTGGGCGGCAAGAGTTTTCCGGCGGACCGTCGTCGAGGCGGAGCAGGACGCCGGAGGTCGACTGCGCCAGTTTGAGATGGCGGCCGCCTGGCGCCAGATAGACCGTCCCGTTGGTTAGCGGTTCGCCATCGACGGCCTCCCGGACCGAGAGCGCACACAGCTCATTGAGCCGGTTGGCCAGCGGCGCGGTGAACTGGGCCGGCATGTGTTGGACAATCACCACGGGCGCCGGCAGAGTCGCCGGGAGGCGTGGGAGGATCTGATGGAGCGCATGGGGCCCTCCGGTTGAGGTGCCGATGAGGACGATGCGGGGCGTATGGGGAGCCGGCTGGCGCACTGCGATCGGCCGCGGTAAGCGAGTCGACCCGGGAGTCGAACCGGGACTGCCAAGCGACCGCAAGAGAGGCAAGAGTTGAGTGCGGAGAACGTCGAGTGTGGCGGTGGCGCTGCCGGCCCCGGCCGGCTTGGGGCAACAGCCAACGGCGCCGCGGGAGAGTGCTTCGACAGTCTGGACCGCGCCGATCTGCGTCGCGCTGCTCAGCATGACAACCGGCAGGCCTGGATGGAGGTGACAGATCGCCGACAGAACGTCGAGTCCTCCCATACCGGGCATTTCGACATCGAGGGTGACGATGCCGGGGGCACAGGATTCGATTTTGGCCAAGGCGGCTCGACCGTCGGCGGCGATGCCGGCGACCTCAAGGTCCGGTTCGTCACTAATCAACCGGACCAGGAGCTGCCGCATGACGACCGAATCGTCGACGATGAGCACCCGGATCTTTTCTAGTGATGAGGGTGGCATAAGTCCGAAGATCGAGAGAAGGGCAGCGGGCCCTGGGGCCCGCTAGTTGAGTTGGAACTGCTCGACCAACAGGTTCAAATCGGCGGCGAGCTTGGTGAGTTCGCGTGCGGAATCGAGCGTGTCGGCGGCGCCTTGGGCGGTGTGGCGGGCCGCGTCGGAGACACTTGTGATGTTCCGGGCGATCTCGTTGCCCCCCATCGCGGCTTCATTGGCGCTACGGGCGATTTCATTCGTGGTCGCGGTCTGCTCTTCAACCGCCGAGGCCGTCGTGTTCTGGTAATCGTTGATCTGCTTGATGATCTCGCCGATTTGGGTAATCGCCCGGACGACGCCGCGGGTGTCGTTCTGAATCGCCTCGATCTTCTGGCTGATGTCCTCGGTGGCGGCGGCGGTTTGCTTGGCGAGCTCTTTGACTTCGGTCGCGACGACGGCGAAGCCCTTGCCGGCCTCGCCGGCGCGGGCGGCTTCAATGGTGGCATTGAGGGCGAGCAGGTTGGTCTGCTGGGCGATCGAGGTAATCACTTTGATGACCTTGCCGATCTCGACGCTGCTTTCGCCGAGCTTGTTGACGGTTTGCGTGGTTTGCTCGGCCACGCCGACGGCGGTGGACGCCATGCGGGCGGCTTCGATCGCGTTGCGGGCAATCTCCTTGATGCTCGCGTTCATCTCTTCGGCGCTGGCGGCGACGGAGCCGATGCCCTGGCTGACTTGCTCGGAGGCCGCCGAGACCCGGGTGGCTTGCTGGGAGGTCTCGGTGGCACGCGATCCCATCTGCTGACTGACGTCGGTCAACTGCTCGGAGGCCTTGGCCAGGAACTGGGCCTTATCGGCGACAGAGTGAAACGCTTCGCGCAGCCGGCTGATGAGATCCCGCTCGCGGTGGACCTTTTGCAGCCGTTCGAGGGCCGAGGAGACCAATGTGCCCACCAGACGGAGCGCCTGCATGCGTTCCTCAGTGAGAGAAAGGAACTCCACCGCGAAGAACTCCATCGTCGCTACGACAACGCCTTCGACTTCAATCGGGAAGGAGATGCCGCTCTTGATGCCTAGCTTTTGCGCCTGCGCGACGAACGGACAGTCGTGCACATAGCCGATGTCACGGATGAAGTACAGATCGCGATTACGCCAGGCGCGGCCGCTGAGGCCCTCGCCTTCGCGGAAGATCGACTCGCGGGTGGCCCGGCGGAAGTCTTCGTTGGCGAGGCCGGAATCGACAGCGAAGCGCAGCACAGGCTCGGCCGGATCCATCATCCAATAGCCACCATAGACCCAACCAAAGGCCAGACGGACCTCATCGAGGGCGGCTTTGGCCGCCTCCTCAGGAGTCGTGGCCTGGCCGACGAGTTGGAGCACCTGGTTAACGGCCTGGGTGTTGGCCATCACCTCGGCTTGCAGTTCGGCGTTGCGGAGCCGATTGATCGCCTGGGCGATCAGCGTCGCGATCTTGCGCAGCGTCTCGGCGCGTTCGAGCGAAATCTCGACGACTTCGAGGGAGAAGAACTCAACGGCGGCGGCGACCTCGCCATCGATAATCAAAGGGAATCCAATGCCGCTGACCGCCCCGGCACCTTGCGCTTCGGCCGCGCGCCCACACTCTGCGAGTTCGCTGAGATTAGCGGTCCAGAATAGATCCCGCTGCTTCCAGGCCCGGCCGCAAACCCCCTGTCCCTCGCGGACACGAGCCGAGGCGTTGAGGCGGCAGAACTCTTCCGTAAACGAGCCGGACTCCTGCCGAAAACGCAGGATCATACCTTCCGGATCGATCACCCAGTAGCCGCCATAGTTCCAGCCGAAGGTCTCCTTGATCGTGTCGAGGGAGAGTTGGACGGCGTCTTCGCCGCTGGTGGCTTGGCTGACCCGTTCGAGGATCTGGTTGAGCGCTTGGCCATTCACAGCGGCCTCGGCCTGGCGCCGGTCCTCGCGGATCCGTTCGAGGGCTTGGCCGATGAGGCCAGCCGCGTGGCGCAGGACGCCCAGGCGGCCGTCCGAGAGGGTTACCTCTTTGTGATAGAAGAAGTCGAGGGTAGCCACGACTATGCCGCCAGTCAACACCGGCAGGCAAACCGCGGATTGGATGCCCGCGTCCTTTGCTGCCTCGGCCCGGAAGCAGTCCTTCACATCGGCCAGATTGGGGACGCTGAAAACGTCGCGGTTCCGCCAAGCGCGGCCGCATAGGCCGACGCCCTCAAAAAAGCTCCCTTCGAGGGACAGGCGCCGGAACTCCGGGTTGATCGCCCCGGAGTCGAGATGGAACCGCAGGAGCTTCGCCCCCGGGTCAAGCACCCAGCACGAGCCGTACGGAAGATCGAAGACGCGGCGCAGCGTATCGACTGAGGCTTGGAGGGCCTCTTTTTCCGAAGTCGCGTCATTGAGGGCCGAAAGGAGCGCGAGCACAGCGCGGGTGTTGGTATAGGCGTCGTCAATCTCCCGGCGAAGCGCTTTGATCTCGTCTGGTTCGTTGCTCGATTGCGGATCCCTCCGCCGGCGGACCGGGGGGGTCGATTCGACGGATTCGGCGGGCGGGGCGTCAGGGGTATGCAGGGACATGTGAGGGCTCCTTAGAAGATTGGGTTCAGGCGGGGAAGGCGTCGAGTTCCATCGCGCGTTCGAGATTAAGAATGAGCAGCAACCCGGTGGGCAGCTTGCAAACGTTGGCAATCAGAGAGCGAAGCGGTTCCGGCAGGACGCCGGGCGGGGGCTCCAAAGCCTCGGCCTCGACCTCAACGACGTCGCCGATCCGGTCAACGAGCAGACTCACCAGGCCGGTGGCCGTCTGCGCGACCACATTGGTGGCTGGTTCGCCGGACTCATCGGGCGGCAACCCGAGGCGGCGGCGGAGATCGACGGTGGTGACGATGCTACCGCGCAGATTCAGCAGGCCGCGCACCGCACCCGGGGCCAGCGGAATCGTGGTCAACTCCTGGCAACGGAGCACTTCGCGGACCTGAAGGACATAGAGTCCATAGATCTGGTTTTCGAGATAAAACGTGCAGACCTGCTTGGACATGGCTAGAACAACCCCCAAGAGTTCGATTTGTAGGAGACGACGCCAGAAACCGAGACCAACGCCGGGACGTCGAGGAAGTCGGTGACTCGTTTGGCGACGACGGCGGAGCCAAGAATGCCTGGCCGGTTGGCGCAGGGGTTGATCGCCGCCGCGCATCGGACAATGTCGACGATACGATCGACGACCAAGCCATACTGAGCGCCCTCGTGGGAGTAGACCACGACGGGGATTTTGCCGGATTCGCGGGTGTCTCCACTGGGGGGGACGCCGAGCACCGAACCCACGGCGATCAGGGGGAGGATGGAGTTGCGGTACTGGACGACCTCGGAGTTGCCCGACCACTCAATGCGGTCGACGGGGATCTGTTCGAGGCGAGCAACGGAATCGAGATGGACCGCCACTTGGCGATTGGACCCGATGTGCGCCAGCAGCACCTCGGTATCGGCGGCTGCGGCGAAGCCATCCTCGGTGGCGCGTTTCTTGCAACCGTCTTCGAGCAGCCCGGCGCGGCGAGCCATGCCGAGCACGTCGAGGATGAGCGCGACCCGGCCGTCGCCCAGGATGGTGGCGCCGGCGTAGACGGACAAATTCTTCAGCTCCTGACCGAGCGGTTTGACGACGATCTCCTCGGTGTCGAGGATGTCGTCGACGATCATGCCAAACTGGCGACCTTCCGCTTCGAGCACCAGCAGCAGGAGGGCGCCGCCGGAGCCATCCGGCGAGAGGCCAAGTTGTTCGCGCAGGTAGAGCAGTGGCAGCAGTTGACCGCGCAACCGATAGAGCGGGCAGCCGCGAATGGATTCAATCGCCGTGGCCGCCTTTTCCTCATCGATGCGCACGAGTTCGACTAGGCTCGCCTGAGAGATGGCGTACCGGTTGCCGCCCGCCAGGATCAGGAGGGCCGGAATGATGGCTAAGGTGAGCGGGATTTTGAGCCGGACGGTCGTGGAGCGGCCGGGTTCGGACTCGACAACGACCGCGCCCCCGATCCGTTCGACGTTGCTTTTGACGACATCCATTCCGACGCCGCGGCCGGAAATATTGGTAACGGCCTCGGCGGTGGAAAAGCCCGGCGAAAAGATGAGGCCGTAGACTTCGCTGTCCGGCATGGCGCTGGCTTGATCCGGGGAGACCAGACCGCGCTCAATGGCTTTGCGCAACACCCGTTCGCGATCGATGCCGCCGCCATCGTCAGAGACTTCAATGACAACCTGGCCGCCATCGTGGAAGGCGCGAAGCTTGATTTCACCCCGGGGGGATTTTTGGGCCGCCCGCCGCCGCTCCGGCGATTCGATTCCGTGATCAAGCGAATTGCGCACGATATGGGTTAGCGGGTCCTTGATGGCTTCGAGTAAGGTGCGGTCAATTTCGGTGTCGCTGCCTTCCATGACGAGCGCAACCGGTTTGCCGAGCTCCTTTGACAGATCGCGAACCACCCGGGGGAACTTGTTCCAGACGTGGCCAACGGCCTGCATCCGGGTCTTCATGACTTTCTCCTGCAACTGGGAGGTGATCAGGTTTAACCGCTGGGCGGACTTGGCCATCCCCGGGTCCAGTAAGGCGGAGGTGTGACCGAGGATCTGATTGCGTGTCAGGACGAGCTCGCCGACCAGATCCATGAGGACATCGAGCTGGGAGACGGCCACGCGGATGGCGGTGTCGGAGGCGACCGAGGTCTCCACGGCTGGTTTGGGGGCCGGTTCGTCACTGGCCACGGGCGGGGCAGGGACGGCGGACGGGGCGGCCGGCGGCGCCGGTTCGTCGGCGAATAGGCCGAAGGAGCCGGCGTCGGAGTCCTGAAAGCCCCCTAACTGCTCCTGCTTGAGCGCCTGGTGCAGGCTGTTGAGATCGGCCAGGATTTGCTGATGCTCGGGGGTCAGCTTAAGACTTTGGGCGGCCTCGGGTCCGTTGGATAGTTGGTGGATCAGACCGCGCAAGGCGTCACAGAACCGGAACAGAGCCCGGACGGTATCGGCACCTGGGGTCATGGCGCGATCCCGGTGCCAACTCAGCAGGTTTTCGCCGGCGTGGGCCATGCGCTCGAGTTCGCGCAGGCCGAGGCAACCGCTGGAGCCTTTGATCGTATGAATCGCCCGAAAGATCCGGTGCAGGGTCTCTTCGTCGTTACTCTTGTTCTCGATCGCCAGAAGGTCCTGGTCGAACTGATCCAGATACTCCATGCTCTCGACGACAAGCTCTCGGACGAGTTGCTGTTGGAGTTCGTGTTGGGTGAGGGGCCGAGACATTCGAGGTTAACGCGTACTAAGAGTCTCATCGTCGTGACGACCGTTTCTTTAAAAAAAGAATCGGAATCGAAAACTCCATGGAGGAGGTTGCGGGAACGGCCCGGTTGCAGGATGCGACGTTACCTCTATTTCGAACCTGCTGCTGTCTCGGATCCGCTTCAGGCAGCTTTGGCAAACGTTCCGTCACCGCATTGAGAAAATCATTTTGGCGGCTACAAACGGCGTGGCGAGACGCTGCGGAGGAACGGAAAGTTTCCGGCCTCGAAGGCATCCCGCGCCTGCCCGGCGCCGAGGAGGATGCCGGGGAAGATCACGATGCGGACGAAACTGGCGGGTTGGAGCGACGAATTGGTCTCGAGGCAGTCGCCGTAGTCGACCGTGAGGCGCAGAGCTCTTTCGATGGAGTCGTGGACGTTGGGGCTTCAGGGACCAGCTCATCGAGTTTGGGTCGGCGCGGTCGATGGGATCGTTAGCGGGGAGTTGGGCGAAGTTGGAGCGGGGTTGTGAGTTTGGGGCCCGGCCGAACTCTTCCTCCGAGACTTCTTGGTGGGTGACTGTGTTGAGGACGCCGAGGCCGGTGACGAGCGGGAGGCCCTTGCGGATGACCATGACGACGAAGTCGGTGAGTCGGTAGAGTAGTCGGCGCCGCCGAGGCAGGGTCCCATGACGGCGGAGATTCGGGGGATTATGCCGGAAGAGATTGTGGATATCGGCACAGCCGGCGCGGGAGAGGACGTCTTCCTCCCTACGGCCGGCGTCGAAGACGGGAAAGTTCTGGTCGTAGGCGGAAGGAGGGCGGCCGCGGAGGAGCCCGTAGCCGTTGCGGACTTCTTCGGCGCTGGCGGCGTCGTCTGAGGGAGGACGGGCGCGTGGATCGACTACCGCGACCGACGTTTCTTGGCAGAGGAGATGGACGTAGTCGCAGGTGGACGAGTTCGGCCAGAGTGCTGGCGGGCTTGGGGCGTGTGACCGCCGTTGGCTGGAGTTGCGCAAAGGCGGTGGCGTTCCTTGACGCGGTTGATGATCAAGGGAAGGGGCGCCCTGCGGGGACCCAGATTAGTTTTTAGATGACGTACTGATTTCCTTAAAGGTTCGGTTTGGCTTACCGATTTGATAGTGGAAGGACGAGCGCGGCAACGACGACTCGGTTCCAAACTGAGGTGAAAAGATGGCTGTCATTGAACGTTTCAACATAGATGATGTGATGCAGAAGATGGATCGGAACGAGATCGCCAACCTGCCGTACGGCGCGGTTGAGATTGACCGCAACGGCACGATCCTGTTCTATAACCAAGCAGAGGCGGACATTTGTAACCGCGAAGTTCGTGGCCATGTGGGCCGGAACTTTTTCCGCGACGTGGCTCCTTGCACGAACCGTCCGGAATTCAAAGGTCGTTTTGACGAAATCGTCCACCAGGGCAAGACCACTGCGATGTTCGACTACACCTTCGACTACAACATGAAGCCGACGCGGGTATCGATTCAGATGAAGAAGGGATCGATGGGCGATTCGGTGTGGATTTTCGTTAAGCGGCTGTAGTCGTAGGTCCTGAATCGTGCACGGACAAGCGCAGATCCTGCGGGTGGTATCCGACCTAGTCGAGGCCCAGTTGGCTGAGAGCCGGCGGACTGGGACGGATACCCTCCTCCGCGCGGATTGGACGGGCCAGACCCGGATCCGGGATGGCGAGGAGCAAGGAGCGGAAGGGACTCTGGGCGCGGACTCACTGGAATTGCTCGAGTTAGGAGCTCGTGTAAACCAGTTTTTCCATCTTCACGAGTGGGGCACCGAGGAGAACTTGCTCCGTTTTCGGACGCTGCAAGGTTGGGTTGACGTAGTGGGGCAGACAATCCAGGACGATTGGCGGAAGCTGACGTTTCAGACCTCCGGGACCAGCGGTGTACCGAAGCGGATAACGCATGATCGGGAACGGCTGGAGTGGGAGGCGCGGGGTTGGATGGGTCTGTTTGAGGGAGTGCGTCGCTGCATCAGTCTGGTTCCTGCCCACCATCTGTACGGGTATCAATGGACCGTAACTTTGCCGGAACTTGCGGGCTGGCCGGTGGTTGATGGACGTTTCTGGTCCGTTCCGCGGCTTGTGAGAGAGATGCGGCCGGGCGATTTGGTGGTAGGAATCCCGCTGCGGTGGGAATTGATTGGCCGGTATGGTGAAAAGATACCGGATGGGGTGACCGGGGTGAGTTCGGCCGGTGCGCTGCGAGATTCGCTATGGAGTCAGTTGCGGGCAACTGGCATGGGGCGGATGCTGGAAATCTATGGGTCGACCGAGACGGGTGGGATCGGTTGGCGGGAGAGCGAGTCGGCCCGTTACCGGCTGGCGCCGGGCTGGAGCCGTCCCGTCGTGGCAGATGGCAGCGGAGACCGGCTGGTTTGGCGTGGGGCGGAGACCGTGGAGTTGATGGATCGGGTGGATTGGTGTCAGCCTGAAGAGTTTCGGTTGGCCGGGCGGTCCGACGGTGCCGTCAAGGTCGGAGGAACGTTGGTGCATTTCGGCCAAGTGGAATCGAACCTCCGGGAACATCCAGCGGTGGCGGATTGCCGGGTGAAGGCGGGGGGAGCGAACGAGGCGCGGGTCCGGGCGTTCGTCGTTCCGCGGCCCGGTGAGCGCGCTTTGACGGACCAGGCGCTGATGCGGTGGTTGAGCGGTCGGCTTCCGGGGGCCGCCGTCCCGAGAGAGATTGTGTTCGGCACGGCGTTGCCGGTTGATGGAAACGGCAAGGAGGCGAACTGGTGACGATTTTAGAGATTGACGAGCGCATGACAGGTTCTGCGATCGCCGAGGTGCCCATCGATGGACGGCGGCGAGTCACTTTGGAGGAGTTCTGGTTGCTCAGCGAAGGCAAGGCGCAGATGGCTCCGTCACCAGAAATGTTGGACCGTTTGCAGTGTTGCCGGCGATTGCTCGAGGAGTTGACCGCAAACCGGCGACTGATTTACGGAGTGACGACGGGCTTCGGTCCGTTGGCGACCCAGCACATCGATCCTGAGCTATCCCCTCTATTGCAGCGGAATCTGATCTATCACTTGGCGACAGGAGTGGGCGCACCCCTATCGGTTGAGCAGTCCCGGGGCATCTTGGCCGCCCGACTCCTCAGTTTGAGCCGGGGGCATTCGGCGATTCGAGTCGAGACCTTTCTTTTCCTGACGGAGTGCCTGAACCGAAACGTGATTCCGGTAGTGCCGTCACAGGGCACCGTCGGAGCGAGCGGGGACCTGACGCCGCTGGCGCACGTCGCCCTTGGCTTGTTGGGCGAGGGAACGATCTGGGATCAGGGCAGGCAACGTCCGGCGGCGGATGTTCTGGCGGAAAAGGATTTACAACCGTTGGCATTGCTGGCCAGAGAGGGTCTGGCGATGGTGAACGGGACCTCCGCGATGACGGCGATCGCGGCGCGCAACGGAGTGCTGGCCGGGCGCGCCTTGGAAGTTTCGGCCCGGCTCTCGGTGCTGTATGCCGAAGTCCTGCGGGGCAAGCGAGAGGCCTACTCGATGGGGATCGCCTCGGTGCGGCCTCATCCCGGGCAAATCTGGGCGGCGACGCGCCTGGAAGGTTTGGCAGGCGACTCGACAAGACTTGCTTGCATTAATGACGAAGCGACCGTTTCGGTCGATTCTGAGACCGGACTCGGCGACGACCGGCCCATATTGCAGGATCCGTACACGATTCGTTGCGCCCCGCAGATTCTCGGCGCGGTGCGAGATTTGATTCGATACCACAATGAAGTGGTGGAGACTGAATTGAACTCGGTGACCGACAACCCGATATTCTTCCCTGCCGGCGAAGAAGGCGAAGCTGGGACGGTTCGCCACGGCGGCAACTTTTTCGGGCTACCCGTTGCGCTGGCGTCGGATGCTTTGCATCCCGGGGTGATCCAGCTGGCTTTGACGAGCGAGCGTCGGATCGCGCGGTTGTGTGACCCGAAACTGAACGGGGGCCTGCCAGCGTTCCTCCAGGCGCGGCGCAATGGCTTGCAAAGTGGACTCATGGGCGCTCAGGTGACGGCCAGCGCTCTAGTGGGGGAGATGCGATCTGATGCGGGCCCGGCTTCGATTCAGTCGATCCCAACGAACAATAACAATCAGGATGTCGTCCCGATGGGGACAATTGCCGCTCGGAAAACCCAGAGGGCGCTCGACAATCTGTTTCCTGTTTTGGCCATTGAGGCGATCGCCCTGGCCCAGGCGGTGGACGAGTTGGCCGAAATGGGGGAGGCCGGAATCAGCCGGGACGGGCTTCGGTTGGTTCGCTGGGTTCGCCAGCGGGCACCGCGGATTTTAGCCGATCGGAGTCTGGCCGCCGAGATCACCGCCATCGCCCAAGCCATCGCGGAAGAAGATTGGTCCGAGAACCGCATTGAGGTCGACTAGCTTGCGCCGTTTGTCGGTTATTCCCATCCTTCACGCGGCGGCCGACTTGGGGAGTCTCGCGCCGAGGATCCAATCTGGCCGGGCGTCGCAATCGACCTACCAGATTGATGAGATCTGGACGCAGGTTCGGGAGTTGGTGCTTGAACTGGACTTCGATTATGCCCGGCTTCGGCTTTACCAGGACAGTCTGCCGATTTGTGGCTTTGAGCACAGCATCGTTTCGGATCTGGCATCTCAGGGCAGCGCGAACTTTCGGTTGCTGGCCGAACTCATGTCTCGGGGAGCCGAGTTGGTGGGGACGGAGTCGCCGCAGCTGTTGCTGCGAGAGCTCGAATGGGTCCGGAATCCTCAATTAGCCACTGAAGAGCGGCTGCGGGAGTTAACCGCTGAACGGGACCGATTCATAGCGCATCGGATCGACTCGACGCTCGCGGAAGGTGAAGAGGGACTGGTGTTCCTGGGTATGCTCCATGACCTAGCGCCGTATCTGCCGGAAACCATTGCTCTTCGCTATCCACTGAAGGTCGAAGCGTCGTGATCACTCGGATTGGCCTGTTCGATTAACTCTCTTCGAAATTGAGGTCGAGGGACACAAAGTTGTGGGGCGCCCAAGGACCGTTATAGTCGAACGAAAAGTTGGCATCAAACCCGCTGGCGGCTTCAATCACCCGCGCTACAAAGTCCTCTTGCCGGCCGCGCTCGACGAGACAGGCCAGATTCAGAATATCGTTCTCCGCCCGGGCTTTCCCGCGATGAATTTCTTTGGTGGCTCGGTCCAGAAACGAGCAGACCTGCTCGTCGATCCGTTCGCGCTCCTGCTCGAGGATGCGCTCAAACGTACGGCCAAGTTCGATGCGAGCTTGATGCTGAATGTTCCCAGAGGCTTCCCTGGCTCGAATCTCATCCCGGAGCTCCCCGAGTTCGGGATGCTCGGCGATGAAGTAGTCAAAGATGTTAGGAACGCTCCATTGGACGCGAAGACCCATCTCGACGCACCCTTGGACCCTTTCGAGCTGCCCGGCAAGCTCGTCGGCGAAGGACCGCAGCATTCTGCGGGTTGACTTTTCTCCGGCCGAGATGACGCCGAAACGAATCGGGAGTGGGGTTGTCTGCTCCAAGAGGGCGCGCAGTACATCCTGATGTGCGCCGAGGTGACGTCGCTCGGGTCGGAGCCGTGCTTCCGTCCAGTCACTGACCACGGCGGTGAGTCCGTCGCTGGTAACTTGATAAATCGGAGCCTGCTGTAAGCCGCCCACTAACGAGTGGAGCGGATCGGCCGCCGAGGTGATCGCGTAGAGATACTGTGCCATGATCGCGTAACCCTTAATATTGAATTCGAAAGCCGCCCGCAGCGGAAGGGGAAGAAGACGGCGAGGACTCGGGGACCGAGGAAGGGTCCAGGGCGCCAGAGGCGGCTAGCTTTAACAAAATTGCCTCCCGCTCCCGGTCGATCGCCGCTAGCCGGGAGTCGATATCCTGAATCCGCACCAACGCCGCCGCGCGTTCGACGCCGCGGCGGGCCTTCTCCATCTCTAAGCAGGTGACTTGCATAAAGAGTTCATGATCACGATAGTGTTTGGGCACTGCGGCCCGGGAACGACGCCCAGCCGAAGACTTAACCTTAGTGATAACACTGACAGGCATGAAGGTTCCCCCAGGAGAATGGTTTTGCTTTACTGCAGAGAGGCCGACGCGGCTTCGCGATAGAAGCGGCTGATAATGTCGTCAATGACGTGACCAGGGAGCGGGTTTCCGTCTCGCGTCACACGTGCAATCGAGGTGCCGAGGACATCCCGGCATACCCAACGAAAGGTCGAGTCTTCGAGCGCGGCGGATGCGCCGCGAAGGGCCAGAACCTTGGCGATTGCGAACGAGGCGCGGATGCTGGGCTGATTGCCGCTCTCACTGGCCAGGCGCAGAGTTCGTACCAGATCAACGACTGCTTGGGTGTCAGAGATAGCCAGGCCACTCTTGCGGGCAACGATAGCTACTTCGGTGTCCCGATCAAACTGCCCCATTTGAATCGTAACCAGCCGGTCCATCAGTGCATCCTGCCCTCGATGGACTCCGGCGTACTCTTCCGGGTTTGACGTGAAGATCGCGCGGAATTCAGGATGAACACGGAGGTAGCCGTCACCGTTCTGGCGAAGACTGGGAATGTTCAGGATGCGCTCTTCGAGCACACTTAGCAAGGGATTGTTGGCTTCGGGCCGCGACCGGGTAAACTCGTCATAGATCAGGGTGTGGCCCAATTGGCAGGCGGTCGTCAAGCGATTGTCGGTCCAGATCGAATTCACCTTTTCCTCGGTTTTCAGCACCGAGTGGATGTAGTTATCTACGACCTTCGAGCGCCGGAAGCCCGAGTCCCTCCCGATCAGATCAGAGCTGCCGAACTCGTCGTCCCCGTGCATCAGGACCACTGGCCGGCCCAGGCGGGCAGCGATATGGAAGGCGAGGGTGGTCTTGCCGGTTCCCGCCGGTCCGGCAAAGTGAACCGCCGAACCGATGGCCAAGTAGGTCAGGGCCCGTTCGGAGACCTCGTCGATCTCGCGGGTCAAGACGAAATCCTGACTTGGTTCAAGAAGCACTTGGTCGGAGACGACGGAGGACTTCGTGGTCAATTCTTCAATCATGGGAATGTACTCCAGCGGTGCGGTCGGAACTCGTCGCCAGGTGGCGCTCCGGCTGGGCGCCCCGCAAGCCGTTCACCAGTTTGGACAGGCTGGCCAACACGCTGGCGGTCGATTGGCGGCCGACGGGCGAATCCTCGCTATCCGATGGGCGTTGAATCGAATCGAGGGTCTGCAGGATCTGCTGAAAACCCAACTCTATCTCTCGCACCCGCTCGCGTAGGCTCGCCAAGCGTCCGGCGCCGTGTTCGGAAGATTGAACCATGTCAATGGTCCAAAGCAGACCAGATTCCACTTTCGAAAATCGTTGCGCCAGATTCGACAGTTCGCCCTCGACATTCGTGTCGTGCGCCGTCCGGCGTTGCTCGCCTGCTTCCAAACGTTCCTGCAACTGTCGCAGTTCTCCACTGAACGATTCGACAACTTCAGACATCCTGCGGTAGTCCTCATCAACGCCGGTGGCAGCGGCTTGCCAGCCGCTGGCGCGGGATTGGAGGCCGTCGAGGCCCGCTTCAAGCTTCCGCAGGTGGTCCCGAACGCCTGACAAGTCCCCATTCAGGCTGAGAAGGCGCCCTACAATCTCGTCGAGCGCTTCCTGCACCAAGCCCATTCGGGCCTCGAGGGCGTCGCAGCGCTGAATGGCCACCACCTCGACTCCTCCAGTCGCCCCCTGGCGCAGGGAAGCCACGGCTTCCTCCAACATACTTAGCCTTTCGATGAGTGAGTTATCTACCCCGGGGGATGGTTGAGACACGGGGATGGCGGCGGGCGGAATCGAGTTGAGCGAATCCAGCCTGGGTGCAAGGGAGGGTTCCGGCGGCGGCGGCTGGGGTCCCGAGGATGGCTTATCGCGTTTGTCCCGTTGTTCGGCGCATTGTTCTAAGAGTTCTTTCACTTTGCGCTTCCGGGCTTCAGACTGTCTGGCCAAACTGGCCAACAGGTCCCTCCGTTCTTGTCGCATTTTTTCAAAGGAGCTCGAATCTCGTGTCATAACTTATTTCAACCGAAGAAGATCCAAACGGGGTTCCGCCGGGCTGGGCGATTCGTTCTGGGGAAGGGTATACGGGGGGGCTAACTAGGAAGGGAGTAATTCAGCCTCTGGAAGCCACCGCGCGCAGTTGGAATCGGGCGGGCGGCTTCCAGAATACGTTTGTTAGTGCGCCGGGCTGCCCTTAGGACGGCATCGCGGCGGTACTGGTTAGGCCGATTGCCTCGGCATACTTGAGGTAGGTTTCCACCGAAGCGATGACGACGCGCGCTTCAACGGAAAGCAGCTCAATCCCCACCAGCGAAACTTTGACCCAGGCATCAATCACGATGCCTTTGTCGAGAATGCGATCAACGACCTCGGCCAAGCTGGACGAGTCGGTCGATTTGCTTACTTTAGCCATACTTCTCTCCTTAAACTTACTAAATGTGTAATTGGTCTGTTGTACGGTGACCCGGCCGTCGGTTATCCTCGGGACGCGGCCATCGCTTCCGGCTGAATCGCCGCGCGGGGCGGGTTCGTCGGGCACTTCTCGGTCTGTGCCTGGTCATATTGAGCTGTCAAGGGTAGGCTGCGGCCAACGAAGCTGTAGGGTGGCCAGACTCCACAAACCGTAACTCTTAGCCCAACTTCGAGCTCGTTTATCTCCTCGACGAGTAGAGAGAATACTTTAGTCATTTTGTGGGGGATAAGAAACGCTCGATGACCGTTGACGAGCTCTACCGAACAGCGCGCGATCGATCTGGTTTCGGTCAACAACCGCGCCCAGAGCGCGCTCGACTGCTCGGCGACCAGGGCGGGCAAGTCCCGGTCCAAGGTTCGTTCCAGCAGGTAACGACGCCCAGGCGATAGAGCCGATACCGGTGAGCTCAGCCGGCTGCGGAGACTCTCCCGCAAGCGATTCGGGTCGACATCGACGCATAGGTCCCATTCCGCGCATCCGCCCACGAGTTGGAGCGAGTCGAGCCAGATTGAGGCCTGGGCCGCCAAGCGGAGCACGAGTTCCTCCCGGGTCGAGAACACAGTTCCGAAGCGGAAAGGAACTACCGGGGCGCGATGGTGGGCGGCCAAGACCACCTCGTGATGAGCGTAGGCGGCGGCCGCGAGTGCCGCCGGATCATCGGACCAGGACTCGGGGTCGGCTTGGCTGGCGACGGCGGCCAGTTGTTCGCTGAGCGGAACGAGCATTACCGGGTGATTGGCTTCGACGGCCGGCGGCCATTCAAAAAGAGCCGAGCCTCCAAGCCGATCGCCGGGCGCGGCCTCTGTAATGGCGTATACGTAGATCATGATGGTCTCTGGGTCCCCGCCCGCACGGAATCGATAGCAGCCTGGAGATCGTCCGGGCGAATCCACAAGGGCTCTCCATTCCAGGCCCGTCGCAAGGCGGCGAAGGCGGCGCGGTCGCTGACAGCCATCAACTGGGCTCCGGTGAAGCCTTCGGCCAAGGCGGCCCAATGAGGCCAATCGAGGTCACTCGGGACGGGCTTGCCGCGAAACTGGATGCGGAGAATCGCCTCGCGACCGGCGCCATTGGGCGGATCAATCGGGATAATGTCGTCAAATCGTCCCGGGCGGAGGAGGGCCGGGTCGAGCCGGTCGACGCGGTTGGTGGCGGCCAGTATGAAGACCCCGGATAGCTCCTCAATGCCGTCCATCTCGGTCAACAGTTGGGCCAGGACCCGGTCGGCTACGGGATCCTGGCCCTGTCCGCGGGCTGGACCGACGGCGTCGATCTCGTCAAAGAAGAGAATACACGGGGCGGCGCGACGGGCTTTCCGAAACAGCTCACGCACGGCCCGCTCGCTATCGCCGACGAATTTCGAGAGCAGCTCCGGGCCCTTAACGGATAGAAAGTTGACCTTGCTTTCGGTGGCGACGGCCTTGGCCAGCAGGGTTTTGCCGCACCCGGGAGGGCCGGTTAGCAGGAGGGCCCGAGGTGGACGAACCGCGGCTTGCGCAAATAGTTCAGGCCGGCGAAGAGGCCACTCGACGGCCTCGACCAGCCTCTGCCGGACCTCGTCGAGACCGCCCACCTGTTCCCAGGCGACATTCGGGACCTCGACGAAGGCGTCGCGCAGGGCGGACGGTTCAATCTCAGTAAGCGCTTCCTCAAAATCGGCCGGGAGGATCTGGAGCTGTTCGATCAGGCTGTAAGGGAGTTCGGAGGCGCCGAGATCGACATCTGGCAGAAGGCGCCGCAGGCAGCGCATGGCGGCCTCCCGGCACAGGGCTTGCAGATCCGCTCCAACGAATCCGTGGGTGCGGGCGGCGAGCGAGGGGAGGGACACCTCACTATGAAGAGGCATGCCGTGAGAATGGATCTCAAGGATCTCGACCCGCCCGGGACGGTCCGGCACCGGGATTTCGATCTCGCGATCAAACCGACCTGGACGGCGCAGGGCCGGATCGAGAGAGTCGGGGAGATTCGTGGCGGCGATGACGACCGTGTTCTGACGGCGTTCGAGGCCGTCCATAAGAGCCAGGAGTTGGGCGACGATCCGCTTTTCGACGTCACCCTGAACCCGCTCGCGCCTCGGTGCAATCGAGTCGATCTCATCGAGGAAGATGATGCTCGGGCTTTGGCGGGCCGCCTCGGCAAAGATCTTTCGGAGATGGGCCTCACTTTCGCCGTAGAATTTGTGAACGATTTCCGGACCGGAGACGCTGAAGAACCGTGCACTGGCTTCCTGGGCGATCGTGCGGGCGATGAGCGTTTTTCCGGTGCCCGGTGGACCATAGAGCAACACGCCCTTGGGCGGATCGATGCCGAGCCGCTCGAACAACTGCGGGTGCCGCAGCGGTAGTTCGATGATTTCGCGGATCCGCTGCAATTGGGACCCCAGTCCGCCTACATCCTCGTAGGAGAGCTTGCGCTCAGCGGCGGAAGCGGTGGACCCCGCCTTCGGGAGCACGTGTAACTGGGTGACCGGGTGGAGGACGACATTGCCCCTCGGGCTGGTGCGAACCACGCGGAACTCGGCCGAGCGGGCGCCAAATACGGTGGCGCGGATGCGAGCGCCCTCGCGGACGACAAGGCCGTCAAGGAGCCGTCCGATGTAGTCGAGGTCCCGCCGGGATGGCTCGACGCCAAGGGGCACAATCTCGACTCGGTCGGCGGCGGCGGCCGGCGCGGGTGCGACCTCGATCAGATCGTCGATTGCGGCTTGAGCGTTCTCGCGGGTCAGTCCGTCGAGCGCAATCCGGGAGTGACCACGATGGGCTGGATGACTAGGCAGGGCCTTAGCGACGGCAATCGACTTCCCGCGGATCTCGATTACATCCCCGGTTTGCAGTCCCAGCCGCCGGAGGTCGTCCGGGTCGAGACGCGCCAAGGCGCGGCCCACGTCCTTGGTAGCGGCTTCGGCGACGCGGAGTCGGAGGGTGCTCATAGGGGAAACCGAATCTCGATGACGCCGTTGTTGGCCGATGGCTGGGCTTTGGCGAGATCGACTGGGCGGGGAAGTTGCAGTTCCTTGTGGTACTTCCGATCCTTGCGTTCGGCGTGGAGGGTGAGCAGATCGCCCTCGAGGCTCAATTCCAGATCGGCGGCGACTACGCCCGGCATTTCGGCAACCAATAAGAGATAGCCGTCTTCCTCAAACAGATCGCACACAGGCTCGCGCACCTCGTCAACAACCACCTGTCCAGTGGAGCGATCCTGCTTCACGTTACCAAACGTCTCGACGTCGATATCCTCTCCGCCGAGTCCGAACTGGACGCGGATACCATAGATACCCCGCGCCTTGCCGCCGGGATTGGCCGTGGTTTCCGAGCGGATGGCGCCGCCGGTCTTCTTCTCTATTTCCGAGAGTTTCTCGACTAACTCGCCGAGTCCGTTTAGGATTCCTTCCAATCCGGCAACGCCTTTTAATTTCCCTTTCATCAGTCCATCTATCGTCCGTATCCACGCCAGCCATTACCCTTCGCCCGATCCACTTACTACTCATGGCGCTCCGATTTTCCCGACTTACGGACCGGAATTTCCTGGGGCGGCCACCGCAGGAGGGGCCAGGAATAATCTGGGTCTATTTGGTGATGTGGCGGGTAAAGCCGGTGAGGAAGTTCATCCGATAGATGGGTGATGTTCTTGTTGGATAAGTTAGTCACCTTGCCGGCCAGCGGACTGCTTTGGATCGTCGAAGAGCTGATGGAAGCGGCCCAGAAGGAGCGGGCCGAAGAAGGGGAAGCAATTCGCGGTGAGTTACGGGAGTTATATCTTCAACTAGAGCAGGGGGCGATTGACGAGGCATCGTTTTCGGCGCAGGAGTCGGTGCTGTTGGACCGGCTGGACGCATGGGAGGCCCAACAGGAGGCCGAGGGGGCGGACGACGGCGCCGACGACGACGCTGATGAGGATGATGACGCTGAAGGGGATGACGAAGTTGAAGGGGATGACGACGGATATGGCGATGGCGAAGGGGACGACGGCGATGATCATACCGTCGAGGGGGACGACGCCCGAGCGGACAATGTTGGCGGGCACGCGGGCCGTCTCGCCGATGGTCCGCGCCCTGAGGACGATGATGAGCTACAGGAGGTCAAATGAGCGAAGAGATTCTTTTCCCGGCCGAGGCCGATTCCGGCCGACGGCCTTCGCTATGCGATGTGTTGGACCGGGTCCTGCATAAAGGGGTGGTCGCGACCGGTGAGGTGACGTTGTCGTTAGCCGGGGTGGACTTGGTTTACCTGAATTTGAATGCGCTACTGATGTCTGCCGGACGAATGGCGGAGGTATATGACAGACCAAGCGGTGAGTAGTCCGCCGAGACTGGAGGCGGGCGGGAACGGGCTCTTGAAGCTAGTTCTGGGTTTGACGCAGCTTTTGCATGAGCTGATGGAACGGCAATCGATCCGGCGAATGGAGGCGGGCAGCCTGACGGAAGAGGAAATTGACCGCTTAGGGCAAGCCTTGGCGGCGCAGAGCGAGCAACTGGAAGCGTTGCGCCGGCAGTATGGTTTTGACAAGCAGGACGTGAACGTAGACCTCGGTCCGCTCGGGTCGCTGTTTTAGGAGGAGATGGTAATGGCGAGTTCCATACAGCACGGAGTTCAAAGTTCTACCCTGGCCGACGTGCTAGAACGGGTTTTGGACAAAGGCGTGGTCGTGGCGGGCGACGTTCGAGTTCGCATCGCCGACATTGAATTGATCGCTATCCAGATTCGGCTGGTCGTCTGTTCGGTCGACAAGGCCCGAGAGATGGGGATGGACTGGTGGGTGAACAACCCGACCTATCAGAAGCTAAGCGAGAAGAGCATCGATGGAGGCGGCTTGGCCCGTCTCGAGGCGGCTTTGACGCGGATGGAGCAGCGGCTCGACCGACTCGACCCGCTAGCTCCGGTGCTGGTAGCCCAGCAAGCCGCCCAAACCGGCCAAGTCGAGATGCAGCCGGAGTAGCTGATCGGTGTAAGCCGAGGCCGCCAGACTGAGCCCCAGGAAGGAAGCGGCTTCGCCCGCTGCATTTTCGAGGAGCTGAGCAACCGAGGCGCGCTCGATCGGCCCAGGTTCGGCGGCCAGATACAATTCCACCTCTTTCGCTACCTCGGCCAGCGCCTCGATAAGCTTTCGCTCTTCGCCGCGCTGTTCGATCAAGGCGGTGATCTGATAGCTCAGCGCCAGGTAGTTGTACTCGAGATTTCGCTGTTCGCTCTCGGTGCGAGTCCAAACCGCCGTTGGCATGGCGGACACCTTAGACCAGGGCGGCCCGGAGGTCCTGGATTTCGCTTTGCAGGCGGCTGAGCCGGTCGGTGAGAAAGGGCGTTTCGGGCCCACCCATGCCGTTGGGTCGGTTCCAGCCGAGCTTCCGGCCGAGTTCTTCCAGTTGCGATTGCATCGTTTGGAACTCGTGGGCGAGTGAATACGCTGCTGTCTTTTGTTGCAGCAGCTCTTGGATGCGGTAGGCGGCGGCGAGATAATCGTATTCGCGGTCGCGCGGGTCTTCGGCGTTGACGGCTTCCCGAGCCAGATCAAGTAACTTGAAGTGCAGTTGCTCGATCTCGGATTGGACGCTGTAGGCGGCCGTCTTCTTCTGGAGGAGATCCTCAATCTGATAGGAGAGGCTCAGATAATCGTATTCATAGTCACGTTCAGTTTTCTTCGGAGGCATGTGTCTTTTCCCTCTATTTGAGTTATCGGAGTGTTCGGGCCGGATGTGAGTAAATTTCGTTCGAATCCTTACCGGGCCACTTTGCCAATGACCTCGAGTAACTGGTTGGGCTGAAATGGCTTGACGATCCAGCCTGTCGCCCCGGCCGCCTTACCCCGAAGCTTCATTTCCGGGCTCGATTCGGTGGTGAGGAGAATGATGGGGACCGCCTGGCCCGAAGCCAGCGCGCGGATCTGCCGTGTCAATTCGAGGCCGTCCATACGAGGCATGTTCAGGTCGGTGAGCACGAGGTCGATTGTTGGGCTTTGGCGCAACTTGTCGAGTGCCTCAACACCGTCGGCCGCTTCGAGCACCTCGAAGCCGGCGCTCTTGAGGGTTACCCCGACCATTTGGCGCATGGTGGAAGAGTCATCCACAGTCAAAATTCTTTTCGGCATAATGTCTCCCGGGGCTGGGCCTCGCGACTGGGTTGGAAGTAAAGCAGTTCAACCGAGCCGCTGTCGGCTGGTTCCTCACCGCTGGTCAGTTTCAGCGGGCTGGTACGCCCCGGGCCGACGGCGAGGTCGGACAGGGCCTGTTCGGCGGCGGTTGTGTCCCGGCACTGTAGATCCGCCGGACGCGCTTCGGTGCAGGACAGAAAGTTAGTATCGAGCGGCTGCCGGGCCGCATGGCTTGGGTTCGCAAGGAGCTGGCAGCGCGAGGCCGGTGCCACCGCGAACGCCACTCCGATGCCATTAACTTCGGCCTGCATTCGGGAGAGATCCTGCCGCGGTTCTCCGGCCGGTCCGGCTACGGCGGCCACTCGGCCCCGCAGCTCCTCTGCGAGCAGACCGCGAGGGGCGGCCAAGCCGGTTTCGGTCGCCTCGAGCAGCGCCGAGGGAGCGCCTGCGAGGGAGGAGAATTCAAGGGCCCGGCGGGCCGAGATCGGACTGGCGTCCGGGGAGATCTTCCCGTCCCGGGCACCGAGGATCTCGAAAGCGCTCGCGGCGCTTTTGCGGGCCGAACGGATTCTGGCCTTGATGGCGGACTGGGCGAGGTCGGAATCGATCGTCCGAAGCTCTGACCGGTAGGAGGGAAATGGACTTCGGACGTTTCGTGCCGACCGCACAAACGCCGGGATGATCATTTCCCGCTCGGTCTCGAAGGTCAAGCGGACCACAAAGGCGATCCGGTCGAGCGTCCCGGCTAAGGGGCCTAAGGCGCTGTCGATGCAGGCGTCCTGCGAAGCGCCTCCGGAGGCGTCACGAGCCTCCCGGAAACCGAGGGAATCGACAACTACTGTCAGCCCGGATGCCGTGCGGCCCAGCCGGTCCCGGAATACTGCGATGGATTCGCCGATCGATTCTTCGATGCCAGCTAAATGCTCGGCTTCGAGAGGCGTAACCCGGGAAGCGAACCGGTTTGGTAATGGTCTGGTGGCTGGGCCGTCGAGCTCGGCGTCGACCGCCGCGGCGTCTTGTTCGATGCGGTGAGGAAAGGAATTACGGTTCTGCAAAGCGACTACGGCCCTTCCGACGCAGCCGGAGATGACCGGCTTCCGGCCCGCGACCTCTTTGTCAAAGGCGGTGAGCCGTGTCCAGTTCTCCTGGGCGGCTCGGCCGCTTGATTTTGCCGTCTGTTCCGCTTGGCGGTCAAGCCAGTCGCGCAACCGTTGAGTGATTTTCGGCAGGTTCTCGGCGAGCGTCTCCGAACTGTCTCGGGCTTCGAGAACCGTCGCTGGGTCGTCGATGCTCGGCAGAGCTGCCGAGGGCCCGAGCGAGGGCAGAACGTTACCGAGTTCATGCTGACCATGGGCGAGGCTGGCCAACACCCGAGCGCTACGGTCGAGCCTGGCGATCGCTTGCCGATGCGCCCCGGCGCCCTCGGCGAGCCGACCGAAGACGGGCGTGGCGAGCTTGAAGGTACATTCAATACTGTCGCCGATCCCGTCGCTGGCGGCGGCTCTTTCCATCGACCGTCCCGGTTGACCGAGAACGTCGAGAAAACGGTGGCCGTTTGCGGCGAAACTGCTAATCCGCAGGAATCCGGCTTCGCCGCGCTGCCTCCCACCACGCAAAGCATCGCATTCGGCCGTCAACCGCGGCACATCCGGGCGGAATTCCTCGTGCTCGGCAGCGGCACCGTGCCGGTGGTGCAACGCGTGACTGGCGAGGTAGTCAGGAGCCACGGGAACGGCGGGAAGCGACCAAGACATATTTAAAGTCCTTATCGTTCGTTTCGGTCTGAATATGAGCCACCATCGACGCGCCGGGTCCGCCAGGCGGGTTGCGAGCACCGCGATGAGGGCCGATGGCGATTCGGCCGAGTTGCTGAGCCGGTCGTTGATGATGGCCGTCTATGCGGCTTTCGACACCATGGAATCGGATGGATTTTCAAGGCCCCGGGTGGCTCCGGAACAGATCGCCCTGCACGTGGCCTCCGGTTAAACCGGCCGGAAGATTGACGAGTTCCTCCCTACGCTTTCTGCCGTTTGGACTGAAGGGGTCGAGCAGAGTTGGGCCCACTTCGATACGCGGGCCGCTCGTGTTCCGGCCCCCTCGAAATCGGGCCCAGAGGCTACGAAGACCTGATTCGCTTTCGATAGGCCGGCCTGGTCAGCAGTGGCGAGTTGACATGCGGTCCCGTCCGATGTGTGGGGCATCCCACATTGAAGACCCCGCCAGACAGGGTGGTTAAATTCTTGGGGGTGATTCGACATTAAGCTGTCAACTCCTAGTCATCGTCCAGTTATGCTTGGCTGGCTACGGTAGGGGAATGAGATGCTCGCTTGGTCTGATTTTCCTCTGTTCTTCGTCCCTTTTCGCCCAGTTTGACAGCGCCACGGTCCTGGGCTCGGTCCAGGATGCCACTGGGGCGCCGGTCGCTTCGGCGAACCTCACGATTCAGGACATCCGGAAAGGCGTCTCCTTCAAAACCGTCGCCAGTTCCGCCGGCAGCTTCGAGTTCGTCGCCATCCCGATTGGCCGCTATAAAGTGAACGTCGAGCAACCGGGATTCCGGCCGCAGTCCACCGCCGAGTTCGAACTGACGATCGGCGCCCGGCAGCGGGTCGACTTCAAGCTCGACCTCGCGAGCGTCCAAACAACGGTCGAAGTCTCCGGCGAAGTCGCGTTGATCCAAACCGACTCCTCCGATCGCGGTCAGACCATCGCGGCGCAGCAGATCCGGGAGCTGCCGCTGAACGGCCGCGCCTACTCCGAACTCATTTATCTATCAACCGGCATCGTCCGTACCCCGTCCTCCGGGGTCGGGTCGTCGCAGCGCGAAGCTTCGTTCTCCGTGAACGGCCTGCGCTCCACCGCGAACAACTTCCTCCTCGACGGCCTGGATAACAACTACTTCGGCACCTCGAACCAGGGCTTTTCGAATCAAGTGGTGCAGCCGCCGCCCGATGCGGTGGCCGAGTTCCGGGTGATCACCAACAACATGAGCGCCGAGTACGGCCGCGCCGGCGGCGCCACCGTAAACGCGAGCCTGCGCTCCGGTACGAACCAGTTCCACGGCGCCGCCTGGCACTTTTTCCGCAATACGCAGCTCAACGCCGTCGGCTTCTTCAAGCCGCTGACCGGCCGCCCGGTGCAGAACCAGAATCAGTTCGGCGCAACCTTCGGCGGACCGGTGATCAAAAACAAAACCTTCTTCTTCGCCGACTACGAAGGCTACCGCGAGGTGAACTCCTCGGTGGCGTTTGCGACCTTCCCTAATGCCAGCGAACGGGGCGGCTCGCTCGGGGTGCCGGTGCGGAACCCGCTAACGGGGGAGTTGTATTCGAACGGGGTGATTCCGGCGGCCGCGATCACGCCGTATGCCCGGGCGATTCTGGCCAGTCTGCCGGCGAACACGTCCACGGCCGCCGCCAACAACTTCCAGACGCTGCGCCGGGTGACGGACTACCGGGACAAGGGCGACGCGAAGGTGGACCATTACTTCTCGAACTCGCTCCGCTCGTTCTTCCGCTTCTCGCAGAGCCGCTTCGATGTGTTTGACCCCGGCACCTTCGAAGGCTTGGCGGGCGGCAACGGCAACGGGTTCCAGTTCGTGCCGCTGAAGTCGTTTGCGGGAGGTATCACTTGGACGGTGAACCAGTCGTCGATCCTCGAAGCGCGGCTGGGCTTTTCCGACTCGCAGGCCGGGAAGAACCCGCCACTGGTGGGTGGCCCCTCAATGCGGGAGTTGTTCGGGATTCCGGGCTTGCCCACGGACCCGGCGTTGACCGGCGGCATTACGGCGGAGACACTCGTTGGATTTACCTCCTATGGGCGGCAGGCGACGAATCCGCAGTATCAGCATCCGCGGCTTTGGAACCCCAAGGTGAACTACACGCGGGTGGCGGGGCGCCACACGCTGAAGACGGGCTTTGAGTATCAGTGGCTCGGCGTGGAGGCGCTCGACGTGAGTCCGATGATCGGCCGCAACACCTACACGGGCTTGTTCTCGGCGCCTCCGGGCGTGACGCCGAACGCGAACACGCAGCGGCTCTATTCGCTCGCTGATTTCATCTTCGGGGCGCGGAACACGTTCCAACTGGTGAATCCGGGAATCGTGAACCACCGGCAGCAATCGTGGTTTACCTATCTGCAGGATGACTTCAAGCTGACGTCGAAGATCACGTTGAATCTGGGCGTGCGGTACGAGTTGACGACGCCGTTCTATGAGCGCGACAACCAGCTTTCGAACTGGGATCCGGTGACGAACACGATTATCCTGGCCAAGGCCGGTTCGATTTTCGACCGGGCGCGCGTAAACCTGGACAAAAACAATCTGGCGCCGCGTTTGGGCCTGGCGTGGAACCTGATGCCGAAGACCGTGTTCCGGGTCGGCTACGGGACGGGCTTCAACACGTTCAACCGGACGGGCACGAGCTATCTGGCTTACAACGGCCCGTTGTTCGTTCTGGCCAGCGTCAATCAAACGCCGGGCACGCCGGGCTTTCTGACAACGCAGCAGGGCTTCCCGGCCGGCCTCACGGCGCCGTCCGCATTTAATCCGCGGCGCTCGACGGTGCAGCACGTGGATCCGAATTTGCCCTGGGGCACGGTACAGAGCTGGTTCGCTTCGTTCCAGCGGGAGTTACCGCTGGGGGTGCTGGTGGACATCGCCTACGTCGGCAATCGCGGCGACAACCTGGCGACGATTAACGACATAAACCAGGCGCGGCCCAATGGCCCCACCGAGAACTTGAACATTGAAGACCGGCGGCCGAATCTGGCCTACAGCAGCATCTCGGGGACCCTGGCGAATGGCCTATCGCGGTACAACGGATTGCAGATCCGCGTCGAGAAGCGCTCCGACGCCGGGCTTTACTTCCTGAACTCGTTCACCTGGTCGCGGGCGATTGACAACTCGTCGCAAGCCTTCGACAACAGCAACAATAACGGGACCAGCTTCCAGAACATTTACGATATTGACGCCGACCGCGGCCTATCGAACTACCACCGGAAGTTCAGCAACACGACGAGTGTGGTTTACGAGATTCCGTTCCTCAAGAAGAATCGTATTCTGGGCGGATGGCAGGTGAACTCGATCATCAATCTGCGTTCCGGCGAACCGTTCAACCTGACATACACGGCGGGCGCGCGGAGCCAGGTGGCCCCGTTCCTGACGCTACTCGGTTTCAACATCTTCCGTCCGAACATCAGTGGCGATCCGCTGGCGCCGAAGGAGCAGCGGACGGTGAACAGCTATCTGAACCGCGCGAACGTTTCGATTCCGAATTTCGACCAGCCGTTTGGCAGCGCCGGACGGAACATCGGGATCAGCTTCCCGTTCTACCAAGTCGATCTGGGCATTTCGAAAACCTTCACGCTGACGGAGCGTTTCCGCCTGCAGTTCCGGGCGGAGTCGTTCAACCTGTTCAACGAGTCCAATTTCCGGGCGCCGAATGCAAACGTATCGAGCCCGGCGTACGGAACGATCACGTCGACTTACGATCCGCGGCAGATCCAACTGGCGCTGAAGCTGCAATTCTAGAGGGTTCGCGATGCATACGTTACTTCTTGCCTTGGTTACCCCCATCATCTTCGTGCACGGCAACGGAGATGATGCGACAAAGTGGCTGCCGGTAATCTGGATGTTTGAGTCGAACGGCTACCCGGCTGACCGGCTTCATGCGATCCGGCTCACGGATCCGATGGCTCGCCGCGAGAACTCGAAGCCGGAGCCGTTCCGGTCTTCGACGACGGACCAGGCGGCGGAGCTGAGCGCGATGGTGACGCGGGTGCTGCTCGAGACCAAGGCCGAGAAGGTGGCCTTGGTGGGCAGCAGCCGCGGCGGCATGACCATTCGCAATTACCTGAAGAATGCGGGGGGCGCGGCAGTGGTTTCCCATGCCGTACTGTGCGGCACGCCGAACCACGGGGTGCTGGCGATGGATACGAATCTGGACATGGAGTTCAACGGCAAGGGTCACTTCTTGCGGCAGTTGAACGAAGGCTCTGAGTTGATCGCCGGGGTAAAGTTTCTGACCTTGCGTAGCGATAAGCTCGATAAGTTCGCGCAGGCGAATGTGGGGTTCGACAGCCCGGCGCTGCAGGGCGCGGAGAACGTGGTGCTGCCGGGGCTCGACCATCGCGAGGTGGCGTTTCATCCGCTGGCGTTTGCGGAGATGTACCGGTTTCTGACGGGGAAGACGCCGGAGCGGACGAAGCCGGTGGCGGAGGAGGCTCCGCAGTTGTTGGGGGTGGTGACAAGCTTTGCGGGTATGGCGCCGACGAACCGGCCGCTGGCGGGGGTTCGGCTGCAGGTATTCGCCTTGGCGGCGGAATCGGCCGAGCGGTCGGCGGCGCCTTTGGTGGATCAGACGACGGACGAGTCCGGGGCGTGGGGGCCGTTGGCGGCGAAGCCGGAGCAGACGTATGAGTTCGTGCTGAGCAAAGACGGCAGGTCGGTGAGCTACTTCATGACCGGCTTGTTGCGGTCGACGAAGCTTTTGAATTTCCGGTTTGTGCCGCAGGCGGAGGGTCCGGGGGTGACGGTGCACCGGCCGCAGGGGTATCTGGCGAAGGATCGAGACCCGGTGCTCGTGAACGGGGCGCCGGTGGCGACTTTGCAGCCGGGGGTGCCGACGCTCGATGCGGTGCGGATCAAGACGGCCGAGTCTCCCCTGCGGATTCAACTGCGGGGGGAGACGCTGGTGGTGCGTCCGGCGATGGCGCCGCATGAGACGCACATCGCCGAGCTGGTTTGGGAGTAGTGGGGTTACTCCTCGGGCGGGGCGGGGGGCGCTTCCTTGGCGGTGAGCGACGGGAAGGCGGTATAACCGGAGGCGTTGGTGCGGAGGGCCATGCCGCCTACGTACTTGGTTCCTTCGACGTGAACGACGCGGATGGTGCCGCTGGTTAGGTCCTTAAACGCCTCATTCAGGACGACGGTCCGGAGGTTGCTGGGTTTCAGGGTGATGGTTCCACTGCCGGCGGGATTCCCGTCGGAGTCGATGGCGAAGACGGCCAGCTTGCTTTCTTCCTCGAGCGAATTGTTGACAAGGACCAGAGCGGTGCGGCCGGAGGCGGCGTCAGTGAAGGGCACCGAAAAGACGGGTTCTTCGTCCGGCTGGAGGCTGGTAATGAACTCGCGCAAGGCTCCGTTGGAGGCGGTGTTCTTGACGACGGCGTAGCCGGAAAAGCGGTCCGTCTTGGGATCGGTGGAGCAGTAAGACCAGCCGGTGGTGCTCGTGGCGGCCGTACTGACGGTGTGGAAAGAGGCGGTGGCGAAGGCCGGGATGATGGACTCCGTATAGGCCGTGACATCCTTTTCGTCGGCGGAGAAGTTGAATTGCAATGGGAGCTCTTCGCCGTTGGCGTTGACGAATTCGCAATAGACCTTGATTTCCCGGTCTTCGAGGTTGGTGAGGTATAGGGTGGTGTTCCAGGCGCTGCTGACGAGGAAGTAGGGGAAGACGTGGTCTACGTTGGGGACGACCGAAAGCTGGCGAGTGGCGCCAGCTTTCTGCGGGAGGCGCTGGGCTCGCACGGCGCGGGCGTAGGAACGCGTGGTTGGTTGGGCGCTCGCCGTGGCGGCCAGCAGGAGCAGTAAGAAGAAAGGGATGCGTCTGTTCATGTTCTTGTCTCGGATGAGGAGCTATTTGAAGGAGCCGGCGCGGTTGAAGCCGGCGACGTCGTTGCCGATGAGCTGGCTGGGTTGGACCATGGCGGCCGCCCGGATCGCGTTCATGGTGCTGCCGTCCATGCCGATGAGGAAGCCCTTGACGAAGTCGACGAGGGTGGATCCGTCGTTGCCGATGAGAGTCGATCCGTCGTTGCCGATGAGTTTAAAGGCGAGAGGGGTGAACTTGTAGGTAGAACCGTCATTGCCGATCAGCGTGCTGCCGTCGTTGCCGATCAAGCCGGAGAGCTCCAGGGCTTTGAGCGTTCCTCCGTCGAGCCCGAAGAGGGTGGTCCGGTCGTAGACGTTGAGCCGGGCGATGGCGGCGAAGTCGACGAAGGCATAGGGGCCGAGAATGCCGGCGGTGGGCGCGGTGACCCGGATGGGCTTCGCCAGTTTCGGTTGCAGGCCAACGAGATTCTGGCCAACCAAGGGCGCTTGGAGGAGCGGAGGCGCCTTCAGCAGGCAGCTTGCCGAGAGGTCGCAGTTCCCGGTCGCCGGTTTCGTGGCTGGCGGGGCGGGCTTTTTCTTTTTCTTCTTGGGTGCCGCGGGGGGAGCGGGCGGATTTTTCTTCGGAGGGAAAACCTTGTTCCAAATATCGCCGATCCAACCCCACTGGCCGTCCGGATCGGAGTAGCTGACGGGATTGGCGAGAGCGTATTGGTACGGGTTAACGGAACGGGGCGAGGGATCGAGCACGGAATCCCGTGAGAGGAATCGGGCCGTGGTCGCGTCATAGAGGCGGTACTTCATCAGGAAGAGACCGGCCCGATCCTGCTGCCGGACGCCGGAGGCGCCGAGGAAAGTGTAGGGATTGTCTGTCGTGCCCTGTTGGGCGACGGTCTCGCCGTAGGGGGTGATGTCATAGGTATCGGTCACGGCACCGTCGTCGGCAGTGAGGAGGGTGGTGGTGCCCAAGCGATCGAAGTGATAGAAACGGCGGGCGTTGGTGGCGGCGTCGATGCTGTAGAGCAGGACCCCGTTGGGGAGATGGACATAGTAGCGACTGTCGGCTTCGGCGGAACGTTCGACGGCGAGAACCGGCGAATCAAAGGCGTGATTGACGACGAAGGTGGTGGTGACCCCGTTTTGCGAGCGTGCGATAAGCTCACCGAGGGCGTCGTAGGCAAGGGTAACGGTGGTGTCGGGGGAGCTGAAGCCGACGAGACGGGACTCAACGTCCCACAAGTAGGTGCGGAGCGGATCGCTGACGAGGCGGCCGGCGGGATCGTAGGTGGCTCCACTCCGTTGCGAGGCGGCGTCGTAGGTGAACTCTTCGCTGGTAGGGGCCGGGGCCGGGATCGTCGGCAAAGAACGCTCTTCGGCGATGACGCGATTGGCGGAGTCGTAGGTGAAGCTCAGGCGGCTCAGGAGAGAGTCTTTGGTTTCTTCAATCGAGGCGAGGCGGGCGTCGCCATCGTAGGCGAAGGTGGAGATGACCTGATTGGGCCGTTTGATTTGGGTCAAGGCGCCGGTGGCATCGTAGGAGAGCTCGGTGACGGCGCCCAGCCAATCGGTGACCTTAGTGACTTGGCCGCGGGCGTTGTAAACGTACTGGATGGTTTTCTCGGGAGCGAGGGTGACGACGGTGATGCGGCCGAGGGCGTCGCGGACGTTCGTGATGCCGTTCGAGACGATGATGTTGTCGTCGGCGTCGTAGGCCAGGGTCATGCCGGCGGATTCAACGACGCGGCCTTTGGCGTCGCGTTGGAGCAGCACCTCGGAGCCGTCGGAGGAGCGAGTGGAAGCGAGGCGGCCGACGGGGTCATAGGTGAGAGTGATCGAGCCGAGATCCTGCGGGAGTTTGACTTCGGCGAGGCGGTCGGCCTTGTCGTAGGCGTAGGTGAAGGAGCGATTGAGCGGGTCCGTGAGGGTGGCCAGCCGGCCGGCTGCATCGTAGGTGCGACTCCAGAGGTTGCCGCCGGCGTCGGTGATGGAGGCGAGGGAGCCGAAGGGGTCGTAGGCGAGCGCCGTCTTTAAGCCGCCGGGGGCTTCGATGGCGTTCAGACGGCCGGCAACATCGTAGGAGAAGCTGGCTGTTTGATTGAGTCCGTTGGTGGAGGAGGCCAGGAGACCGGCGGCGTTCCAGGTTTGGGAGGAGGTAGAGCCGAGGGGACTGGTGAGCTTGACGGGGCGGCCCAGCTTGTCGTTCTCCATTTTCCAGACGCGGTCGAGAGCGTCGGTTTGCGTGAGGGGAGCGCTCTCTTTGTCGTAGCTGTACTGGGCTTGCAGGCCGATGGAATCCTTGACGGCGGTGACGGAATGGAGCGAATTGTAGGAGAACTCGAGTTGGCCACCGGTGGGGTCCGTGATGCCGACGCCGAGATTGTTACGGTTGTAGGCGAAGTCGAACTTACCGCCGAGACGGTCCGTGGCTTGGCCGGGGAGCCGGTTGAGGTTATAGGCCAGGGACTCGGTGGCGCCGAGTTCATCAGTGAAGGCGGTGAGCTGTTGGTTGGCGTCGTAGGCGTATTGGATGGTCTTGCCGTTTTCGTCGGTCTCCAGCGTTATCTGGTTAGCGAGGTCGTAAGTGAACTGACGGGTGGAGCCATCGGGCTTGGTGAGTTTGGTGAGGCGACCGAGGGTGTCGCGTTCGTAAGTGACGACGTCACCAGAGTATCCGGTGGCAGAGACGAGGTCACCGTTGGCGGCGTGCCGCCAGCTGGCTACGGCGTTGGTGGGCGAGGTGAGGGTCAAGGCCAGGCCTTGGGAGTTATAAGTGAACCTCCATAGCTGGCCGGAGCGATCGGTGACCGTGGTGGGGTTGCCGCGCGGGTCGTATTCATAGCTGATGGTGGCGCCGCCGGGCAGTTCGACCTTGGTCAGGTTGAAGAAGGTAAAGCTGCCCTGGACCTGCGCGGTGTAGGTGTAGGCGGTGCGATTACCGAGGGGGTCGGTCTCGGTTTGAATCCGACCGGTGGGGGCGTGGTAGGTGAAGGTGGAGACGTTACCAAGGCGATCCCGGCGGCTGATAAGGCGGTGGGCGGGGTCGTAGGTCATTTCGATGACTGAGCCGGTGGCGTCAGTGAGGCGGGTTAGGTCGCCGGCGGCATCGTGGGTGAAGCGGGTGACGGCGTTGAGGGGATCCGTGACGGCCGTGACGGTGGGCGATTCGTAGGCGACCTTGGTGACTTGTCCTTCGGGGCCCAATTGTTCGGTGACGCGGCCAGTGGCGTCATAGGTATTGGTGTAGGTGGGGGTTCCGGTGGGGAGGACGTGGCGGGTCAGGCGGCCGGAGGCGGCGTATTCGTAGCGGCTGGCGCGGCCTAAGACGTCGGTGACACTGATGAGGTTTTCGCCGCGATACCCGAATTGGACGGTGCGGCCGGAGTGGTCGCGGACTTCGGTGAGGAAGCCGTTCGCGTAGGTGAACCGGAGCGAGCGGCCGAGGCCGTCGGTAACAACGCCAGGGCCAGCGGCAGCGGGGGTGACTTGGAGGGCGTTGCCGTTGCGGTCTTCGAGGCGGGTAAGTTGGCCGCGCTTGTTGAAGGTGAGGATACGGGATTGGGCGATGTCGGCGAGTTTGAAGTCGTTGGCGGACTCGAGGAGCCGGTATTCGGAGCGCTGTGGCGCCTGCATCTGCCAGGCGCCGGAGACGAGCCGGAAGGTGACGCTGGCGCCGCCTTCGAGGGTGACGGTGGCCGTGCCGGAGGCATTGGTCAACGAGAGGTCGAAGTTATGCGCCCAATTGAGCCCGAGGCCGCCGACGATTTCGTTGCTGAGCAGGGCGCTGCTGTAATAGCGCCTGAACTGCAGCGGGTAAGGGCCGCCGATCGTAAGATCAGTGAACTCGTCGGTGTGCTCGCCGGTGGCGGTGGAGAAGGGGTCGCCGGCCTGGCCGCTGGATTGCGTTTGCTTGTAGGGACGGATGCGGGGCAGGGTGGGGAGTGGGGGCGCGGAGTTGTTGCCGGAGGTGCCGACGGCGAGTTCGGCGTGGCCGGTGCTTTCGCGGTCGGAGGTGGCCATGCGGACGGGCGGCGTTTTGTCCGGAAGGGCGAGCCACTGCGGGGCTCGGCAATCGCCGGTGGCGCGGGCCCAGCCAATGGCGAGGGAGCGTGTTGAGCTATGGGTGAGCGCCACGATGCGGCTGCCTCCGGCCGTGCAGGCGGACGCGATCGTCTGGATGCCGAGTTCGCGGCTGAGATCTCCTGAGAAGGCGTACATGCGGGCGGGTTCGCCGGGGAAGGAGGTGCCGTTGACGGCGACCAGGATGGTCCCTTCCGTGCGGATGGCAATGGCCTCGGCGCTGTCTTCGCCGTTGCCGCCGAGATAGGAGGCCGTGAGGACCTGGCTGGCGTTCGCGGAAAGCTGCAGGAGGAACCCGTCGGAGGGCCCACCGAGATACTGGCGGTTGAGAACGCTGCCGCCCATGGGGAGATTGCGCGAAGCGGTGACGCCGGAGACGAAGGCGTTTCCGTTGCCGAGGACGGCGAGGCCGAGGAGCTGGTCGTCGGCGCTGCCGCCGAGGAAGGTGGAGTAGACGAGGGCGGAACCGGCAGGGTTAAATTTCGAAACGAAGCCATCGGAGCCGCCGAGGGCCGCCGCGGCGAGGACGCCGGGGGTGGTCGGGAAGTTTGTCGAGGCGGTGGTTCCTGCGACATAGGCGTTGCCGGCGGCGTCGATGGCGACGCGTTGGATGGCGTCGGCCGCGGTGCCGCCGAGGAGCGTGGAGTAGATCGCCACGGGATCGCCGGGGGTGAACTTGACGAGGAAGCCGTCAGTGGCTCCGTTGAGTCTGTCCTGCACGGCGCCGGGGCGAGTGAGAAAGTTGGGGGAGCCGGTGACCCCGGCGGCGTAGATCACCCCGGTCGCGTCGACGGCGATGCTGCGGGCGGCATCGTCGGCGGAGCCGCCGAGATAGGTGGAGTAGAGCAGGCGTTCGCCCTTGGCGTTGAGACGGGCGACAAAACCGTCACCGGCGCCACCGCCGTAAGTGCGTTGGAGGGCGTCGGGGCTGACGGGGAAGTTCTGGCTGGTGGTGGATCCACTAATGGTGACGATGCCTTCGCGGTCGACGGAGATGCCACCGGCGGTGTCGGCTCCGCTGCCGCCGAGATAGGTGACCCAGACCAGCGTCTTCATGTTGCTGCTGAGCTTCATGACGAAGACGTCGGTGGCGCCGCCGCCATTGGTGGGTTGCACCGGGCGGACGATACCGGGTAGGTCGGTGGAGTTGGTGGTGCCGACGACATAGAGGAAGCCCTGGGCATCTTCGACGGCCGCGGTGGGGAACTCGTCGCCGGAGCCGCCGGCGAGGGTGTAGTCGCCAAAGACGGGATCGATGGTGAGGGGGAGCGAGCGGTCATAGGCGCCGACGCGGAAGCCGACGGAGCCATCGGCGAGATGGTAGGCGCCGGTGACGGGCCGCTTCACGCCGTTCTTGGTTTGGTGGAGGACGGGTTTGTGAAACAGTACGGTTCGGCCGCCCGCCTGCATGACGAGGTCTCCGTTGGGAGCGATGGTGACTTGGCTCGCGCCGTCGAGACGGAAACGGATCTGGGAGGGGTCGGCGCCGGGATGGACGATCAGGTCGTATTCGAGCTGCTGGGGATTGCCGTAGTAAACGACATCGATGCCGGGGAAGAGGTTCGCGTATTGGATGCGCCCGTAGTGGCGGACTCCGGTGCGCCATTTCGTGGAGTCGGCGCCGGTGAGGTAGTTCGTGGTGGCGGCCTGGGGCTGGAGGCCGGCGGGACGGGCGTTGGCATTGGCGCCGAGCCACTCGAGGCGAACCGTGGAACCGGGGAGGGAGAAGAGCGCTTCCTGGGCGGAGACGGCGACGCTGTAGGCGCCGCGGCGGGCGAGGAACTGGTAGCGGCTATCGATCTGGCCTTGGTTGGCTTCAAAGGTCACGGCCGTGGCGCTGGCAGCGGCGGCGGGCTGGGCGGCGCCGCTGCGCTCGCGCTTCAAGAGGTTTCCGGCGGGGTCATAGGAGTAGGAGATGGTGCGGCCGTCGCCGTAGTCGACTTTGATCAGTCGACCGGCGTCGTCGTAGCTGTATTGGACGTTCGCGGCAAGTAGCGAAACCGCCAAGGCCATTAAAAAAAAGGAAAAAGCCAGACTCTTCATAAAATCTCCGCAGGTAAGAAGGCGGCCGAGCGACGGGAAGGTCGCTCGGCAGAACAGAGTCGGAGCCCAGGGCCATTTTGTGACCGGGAGTGCGAAGAAAATTTCGGTCTTAGAAGCCCGAAGCGACGAAACCGCCCCAGTAGAAGGGGTGGGTGCTTCGGGAGGCGGCGCGCCGGGCGCGGAGTTCGGCGGCGGAGGCGCTGCGGACGGCCTGGACAACGCCTACGTTGCGTTGCAGACGGGCTTGGTAGAAGCGGAGCATCCATTGCTGCGTCGCCGCGTCGTCTACAGGCCAGAGGCTGCTCACGACTTGGCGAGCGCCCGCGGCCTGGAACGCGCGGCGGAGGCCGAGGAGGCCTTGTCCGGCTTGCGCGGCGCCGCGGGCAGTGTCACAGCCGGAGAGCACGACGAGTTCGGTCGAATCGAGGCGCAGGGCGGAGACCTCTTCGGCAGTGAGCAGCCCGTCTTCCCGGGTGGGACCGCCAGCGGTGAGGACAAGGCCGGAGCGGAGGAGAGGGTTGCCGGCCAGCGCGGCCTCGCGGTCCCGTAGGCAGGAAGAAGCGAGGAAGAAGCCGTGGGTGGCCAGATGCAGCACCTGCTGGCCAGGGGCTTGGGTTTTCAGGGCGGATTCCAAGGCGGCCGCGCCGCTCAAAACTTGGCTCTGGCCACCTTGCGCCCTCCAAAGCTTGCCGACGGCGAGCGCTTCGGCGCCGGAGCCGGGGAGGGCGGGGAACCGGCGGCGGTCGAGATCGGCGCAGGCGGTGGGGGTGGCGAGGGTGGCGAAAGAGGGGTTACCGAGGGCGAGGAGGCCACCCTTCTGGGCGGCGACGGGGGGGCGCCGTCACGAGGTCGCGTTCGGAGGAGAGAAGCTGAAAGAGCGGCCCGGTTTCGGCGAGATATTGGGTGGCGCCGATGGGGAGCGTATCGAGATTCACGAGTTGGAGGGCGCCGTCGGGGGCGGCATAGACCGTTTTCGTGTTGGTCAGGGCCGGCAGGAGCGGGTCCCAGATTGCTTGCCGGAGGGCGAGGCCGGCCTGCCGATAGGTGGCTTCGTTTCGTCGGGCGTTGCGTCCGGCGGAGTTCCGTTCGCGCTCCATCTCCTGCTGCCAGGCGAGGACGAAAGCGTCGATGCGAGCGGACGGGCCGAGGGGGAAGAGCCGGGGGGCCGGGGCGCCGGGACGGCCGACGAAGGCGACATACTGCGTGTCGCCGCGGGCGTAGCCGACGAGGGCGGAGCCGGCGGGCAGGGCGGCCAGCACTTCGGCCCAGCCAGCGCGGGTGCTGAGCGACTGGCGGGCGAAACGGCTGCTCTGGCGGGCGAGGGCGCGTTCTGAGTCGTCGAGAGTTTGGCGGAGGCCGGTGACGCGGGAGAGATAAAGCTTGGGATCGCCGATGAGGACGGCCTGCGCGAGTTCCTTTTTCAAGTTGGCGATTTGACTGAGGAGAGAGGCGTTAGCGGGGTCCTCGGCGGCGGTACGGCGGCGGGCCATGGCATCGAGGACGGCGGCACGATCGCGGATGAGGGCGTCCCAGACGCGGGTGGTGGTGGCGGGGTCGAGCTTCGAGGAGGCGGCGAGATCGAGGGCGAGCAGCAGGCCATCCCGATCGACGCGAGCGAAGAGCAGGGCTTCGCGTTCGGCGGCGTTCATCGCCACCGCTTCGAGAGAGACCCGGCGCACGCGAGCGGCTTCGAGGGCAGGGGCGATGGCTTCGGCGGGGCGATTGAGGGCCGCCAGGGAGGCCGCTTGGCCCGCATTGGTTTCCGCCAGGAAGAGGTAGTCCGGGCCGAAGGCTTCGCGCCAGATGCGGCCGGCGTTCGAGAAGCGGAGCAGGGCTTCGGCGTGATGGCCGAGGGCGCGTTCAGCCAGGCCGAGATTGTACTCGCCTTGGGCGGTGCGGACGCTTCCCGGACCGAACAGCTTCACCTGGCCAGCGAGCGAGGCCGTGAAGTGCTGGAGGGCGCCGGCGTAGTCCTTGGCGAGATAGAGAACTTCGCCGAGATCGGAGCGGGCGAACGTGGTGCGGGGGTGGCCTTCGCCAACGGTGCGGCGTCCGATGGCGACAGCGAGTTCGGTAAGCTCGCGCCCTTTGGTGACGTTGCCGTTGAGGGCGTTGACGCGGCCGAGGAGGGCGTAGATGGTAACCGTGCGGGGGGATTCCTTGCCATCCATGGCCTCGCGGATGGCCAGGGACTGGCCGGCGTGGCGGAGAGAGCTTTCAAAATCGCCCATCACCTGTTCCAGGTTGGCGAGGCTGAAGAGTTCGAAGCCGACCTGGGTATGGGTGGGACCGTGGAGCTTGGTCAGGACGGCAATGGCGCGATCGTAGAGCTGACGGGCGTCGGCAAGCAGGCCGCTCTCCGCCTGGGCGGCGGCCAGGATGCCGAGGAGTTCCGCCGTGGGCGAGCTCTCTTCGCCGAAAGACCGGACGCTGATGGCGAGGGCGCGTTCGCTGGTCTTGATGGCGGCGGGGAGTTGCGCTTGGAACCGCTGACCGCGGGCGATGTTCCGCAGAACGGGGAGCAGGCGGCGATTGTGGGGTCCGAGGCGTTCCTCGAAAAAGGCGAGAGCCTGGCGAAGGCCGCCGGCTGCTTCGTCGTACCGGCCGCGCTCCATGGCCAGGCCGGCCGAGAGCAGAACGACGTGGGCCTGTTCGACGGGATGATTGGGGGCGACGGCTTTCGCGCGCGCGAGATGTTGCTCGGCCAGAGGAAGGTTCGATTGCAGATAGGCGAGGGTGCTGAGGGCGCGGAGGGCGTCGGCGGTGGGTCGACTGTTGGGGCCGGATTGCTGTTCCGCCATGGCGAGGCACTGGTCGAGGGCGGCTTTGGCTTCGGCGTAGCGGCCGAGGGCGGTGGCGGTCGTGCCGAGGCCGAGCAGGACCTGGGCGCGGAGGGCTTCGGCCACCGGGCCGGGGCGGGCTTCCAGGATGGCGAGCGCTTTTTGATACTGTTCGAGGGCGATCGGCCATTCGCGCCGCTGCGCTCGCTCCGCGCCGAGCCGAAGGAGGGTAGGAACAAGCGAGACGTCGGCCGGGGGCAGCAGATTCGTCTTCATGCGCAGGGCAGTTTCGAGGGTGGGGAGGGCGGCAGGATCGTCGGCCAGGCTGAGCGCTTCGCCGAGGAGGTCGAGCGCTTCGGCGTGCCCTAGGGACGGGGTGGGACCGAAGGACGCCGCGTAGTTGCGGGCCGCCGGGACGGCGCGCTGGAGGTCCCAGTCGTCGAGGTGCTGGCGGAGTTGGGCGGGCGTCTGAGCCAGACTCAGAAGCGGGAGGAGAACGAAGGGTGCGAGAAGGCGCATCAAAGGCGTTTCAGGAGGGAACGGGCTGGTGCCTCGTAATCTCTCCTAGCTTTGATGATACGTTCAAGTTCCTGGCGGGCCTCTGGGGAGCGGCGCAAGAGGAGGAGGGTCTGGGCGCGGTAAAAACGAGCCTCTTCTTCAAACGGGGATTGTTGGCCGAACGCGATCACCCGGTCAAGGAAGGCGAGAGCGGCCTCGGATTTTCCGGCGAGCAGAGAACTGATGCCGGCGAAATGCAGGGCGGCAAAGTTGGATGGCGAATTTTCCGCAACGGCGGCGAGGGATTGGGCAGCCTGGTTCCATTCGCCTTTTTGATAGGAGCGCATGGCTTCGCTGAACGCGGGGCCGGGAGCGCCGGCGCCATCGCGGAAGAGGGCCGGGGAGTACGGGGCGGGTTGGACTTCCGAGAGGAGGAGAAGCGCTGGAGGGGCGGGAACGGTGAGGGGAAGGGTGGCCACCGGGCCGGGTGAGGGGCTGGGTTTGGGCCAGAAGATCAGGAATAGAGCGAGCGCGGCGGCGGCTAGGCCGAACCATGGGAGAGGAGCCCACGACCGTTTTGCCGGAGCGGGGGGCGGCATGTTGGCTAACACCGGCTTGATGGCCTGCACGGTTTGCACTTGCGCCAGGCAGGATTCGCAGGCGAAATAGTGATCTTCGAAGTCGTCACGCAGCGATGGCTCCAAAGTTCCTTGAAGGTACCGTTCGATGAGATTTTCGGTGATGACTCGCTGGCAGTTCATGGCGCCGTACCCGAGGTACCTCTCCGAGGAAGAGTCGTAAGCAAAAGCGAAGGTGTGACGGGCCCACCGAACAATTTTTCGTGCAGTTGGCGGAGGAGCCTCGATTTTCTCTGCCGCACTGCTTCTTCGCTGAGTCCGAGCTGAGGGGCGACCTCCGCGGGACGGAAGCCTTCGATCAGAATCAGCCACAGGAGGCGTTGATCGGTTTCGGCGAGATCCTGGAGTTGGTGCCGGACGGTCAGCCGCCATTCCGGCGCTAGTTCCGGGGCGACGGGTCTCTGTTCGACGGCATCACCGGCGGGGGTGGCGAGGTTCTTGGCCTGGACGCGCAGCGCCTCGGCCATCTGGTTTCGCGCGATACCCAGGACGAAGGACTCCATGGCGTCAGATTCCCGCAGCTTGCCGGCTCGCAGGGCAAGCAGCGCGGCAACCAAGGTTTCCTGGGTTAACTCTTCCTGCGGTTCGGGGCTAGACACGCGAGCGCGAAAAAAGACTTGGAGGCGGGGAAGAAAGCGTTCCGCAAATTCGCGTTCGAGGTCAGGAGATCCTGCGCGGATCCCTTCGGCGACGAGACTGGACCGAATCCATGCCAAAATCTAGGTCGAATTTTCTGAGAGTAGCACAGCTCCTTCTGGTGACGGCTGGTGAAGGCCTAGCTTCATGCTGCCAGAACGAGCGTGTTGCCGCCGCTCGATTCCCCGAATACTGACTTGGGAACCGCGCATTATGCTTCCATGGAAGAGGCATTTGTCCCGTGAAGAACCTACCCACCAGGCTTGGCTACATACGCGGTCTCTTGTTGGGACTGGCCGGGGTGGCCGCCGTGGCCTTTTCGTCCCTTTATCTCCTGACGGTCAACGCATCGACGGTAGGCTTTCTGCTTCTCACCGTCGTTCTGGGAACGGCAACGACCTCGGGCTTTCGCGTATCGGCGGCGGTATCCGTCGTCGCGATGCTTTGCTTCAACTTCTTCTTCCTGCCCCCGATCGGACGGTTGACGATTGCGGACCCCGAAAACTGGGTGGCGCTTTTCACGTTTCTGCTCACCGCGCTCGTGGCGAGTCTTTTATCCGATCGCAAACGGCGACAGGTGGAGACCGAACCGCTCGATGCGCTGAGCCGCGACTCTATTGACCGAATCCTCGCGGCCGATCGGCAACCAGGCGGCGCAGAGCATCGCGCAGATCTTCGCTTCCCCCGCCGTGCTGATCCTCGATTCGAAGTCCGGATAAAGCATTCGCGGCGGCGCGGGGGGATACGGATGGATGGGAGGCTCGAATGGAGAAGCTGGTGCGCATCGGCAATCACGAACGCGATGCTGCAGAGGATCTGGACTCACTGGGCAGCAGTCCGGCGGGGGCCTTGGCGGCGGTGGGGATTGCCGTGTCCGATGGCGCGGTGCAGTCCTTGTTAAATCTGGTGGCCATTGCTATCGAACGCGTGCGCACGGAGGAAGCGGCGAATCGGGCGGAAATCGCACGGCAAAGTGAAGAACTGTAGTCGACCTTACTAGAGGCGATCGCGCACGAGTTCAAGAAACCGTTGACTTCGATCAGGGCCGCGGCCACCGGCCTGCAGACTCTGGATCCCAGCCGCACGGAGGACTATCAGGAGCTGACGGCCGTTATTTCAGAAGAAGCCGACCGGCTAAGCCAACTGGTGACCGAGGCCGTCAAAATGGCGGAGATTGATGCGGGCAAGGTAGAGTTGCAACGCGCGGTGATCTCGACAAAGGATTTGCTGGAGGCGGCGCGGCAGGCCTTCGACGAACGTGGCGCCGAACGGATCCGAATCGAAGACGAGGTAGATGCATCCCTGCAGGTGGACCGGGAGTTGATCACCCTCGCGCTGCGGCAAGTTCTGGACAATGCGCTCAAGTGCTCCGAGCCCTTTTCGGCAATCTCGTGCCGGGTGGAGGTGCGGGACGCGGACTTGATCCTTCGGGTGGAGGACCGCGGCCGGGCGTTCCCGGCCGGGACCGCCAACGCATCTTTGAAAAGTTCTACCGGCGAGCCGATACGCCCGACCGAGTGCCCGGCACCGGGCTGGGCCTGCGGGTCGAATCCGCCTCGCCCCAAGGCGCGGCATACTGCTTCTACCTGCCGCGGCAGGGAGTCAGTCGGACATGAGCACGGGCCGCGTCCTCGTGGTGGATGACGAGCCACAGATCCGCCGCGTTCTGCGCCCCCCCCCTTTCCTCGCAGGGCTACGAAGTTTCTGACGTCCGGACGGGCGAGGAGGCTTTGCTCGCTATCCGCGATCAACGGTTTGACCTGGTGTGGTTGGATGTGAATATGCCGGGGATGGGCGGGTTAGCCGCCTGCCGCGAGATCCGCGCCGGATCTGATGTGGCGATCATCATGCTCACGGTTCGCAACTCTAAGGCAGAAAAGGTGACGGCGCTTGACGCCGGCGCTGACGACTACACTCCGAAGCCATTTGGGATTCCCGAACTGTCGGCTCGCATTCGGGCGGCGCTGCGGCGGCTCCCGGTGCCGCTCGGGACCGACAGGGAGATGATCCATCTGGGCGAAGTTGAAGTGGACCTGCTGGCCTGGCGAGTACGCCGCAAGGGGCGGGAGACACGGCTAACGCCAAAAGAGTTCGAACTGCTGCAATAACTGGTTGCTAATCCGGGTAGGCCGCTCCCGCAATCCAAGCTCCTGCAGGCGGTCTGGGGTCCGGATTACGGAGATCAGGTGGAGTACCTGCGCGTCTTCGTGAATCAGTTGCGCAAGAAGATCGAGCCAGACCCTGCTCATCCGCGGCTTCTGCTGACCGAGCCGTGGGTGGGCTACCGCATTGAGGTTGGCCAGAAGGGGCCGGGCGCCAGCGGCGAACGGTAGGAACGCGCCCCGCCTTATCTCGTTTTTAGCGTTTCTTTATGACTTCCAGATGGGTTGCGCCTTACCATGCGGATGGATGGCTTATGCTCGATCTGCTTTACGTTGCTGCTTCCGCCGCGTTCTTCGCACTCTGCTGGGCACTTACTAAGGCTGCGAAAAACTGTGAGAGTAAACGTGCGGAGTTTACATCATGGAATACTGGCACGGCGCGCTTTACGCCCTGTTTCTGTTTCTCTACTTACTCTACGCGCTGCTCAAGCCGGAGAAGTTCTAGATGAGATGGTATGACAACCAATGGGGTGTTCCCAATTCTCTTCTACTTCTTGCTGGTCACCGTTTTGGTGAAGCCAGTGGGGCCCTTCCTGGCCCGGCTGTTTGCCGGTGAACGAACGTTCCTGCACCCGCTGCTGCGGCCGGTGGAGCGCCTCTGCTACCGGTTCGCCGGAGTCACTGAGACCGCCGAAATATAGTGGACGCAGTACACGGGGAGCCTGCTGGCCTTCAGCTTTCTGTTCGTCTACGTGCTGCAACGGCTCGAGAGCGCACTGCCTCTGAATCCGGCCGCACTTGGGGCCGCGCTGACTCCTGATCTTGCCTTCAATACCGCGGTTAGCTTTCCGACGAACACCAATTGGCAAGCTTACAGCGGGGAGTCGATGATGAGCTACCTGGTTCCGATGGTGGCCCTAACCGTCCAAAACTTTGCTTCGGCCGCCGCCGGAGTGGCGGTGGCGCTGGTGTGCGGGTTCGTCCGTCAGCAGGCCACTACGATCGGAAACTTTTGGGTCGACTTGACGCGTGCCGTTCTGTATCTGTTCCTTCCTCTCTCGCTACTTGGAGCGCTCTTTTCGTGTTCGCAGGGGGTGATCCAGAATCTCGCTCCCTACACTGATGCCACCACGATGGAGGGCAATCGTCAGGTGATTGCCCAGGGGCCGGTGGCGTCCCAAGAAGCGATCAAGATGCTGGGCACCAACGGAGGCGGATTCTTCAACGCGAACTCGGCGCATCCTTTCGAAAACCCGACGCCGTTGACCAATCTGGTCCAGATGCTGATGATCTTTCTGATCTCCGCGGGACTAACCTATACCCTTGGCCGCATGGCCGATGATCAGCGGCAGGGGTGGGCTATCTTTGCCGCGAAGAGTCTCCTCTTTCTTGTCGGGGTGTTTGTGGTTTACGCCGCCGAACAAGCGGGAAATCCGAACCTCGCGAGGGTCGGCATAGAAACGTCGGCAAGCGACCTGCAGCACCTCGGCAACATGGAGGGCAAAGAGGTGCGCTTGGGGATCACCATGACGTCTCTGTTCGCCACGATCACGACCGCGGCAAGCTGTAGCGCCGCGAATGGGATGCAGGATAGCTTCACTCCCCTCGGCGGACTGGTGACACTTTTCATCATCCAGTCCGGGGAGGTGATCTTTGGGGGGATCTGCTGCCGACCAAGCCACGTAGGGCCGGGACCTGGACGCTGCCCGCGCCGCCTGGTTCCCTACCGGGATAAAATCTTTGAGGCGATGGACACAGAGGCGAGCCTGGCCCGGCCTCCGGAGATCTGCCTGGTTGAGGAGCTTCCCCACACTAACGTTCCCGGCTCGCCGCGCGCCAAGCGGTGGGAGGACGTCCTGGTGCTGTTCGAAGCCGGTGTCGACGTGATTACGACAATGAACACTCAGCACCTCGATAGCTTGAACGACCAGGTGCGCGAGATTTCCGGAATCCAGGTGTGAGAGACCGTCCCGGACTGGGTACTAAAGCGTGCCGATGAGATCGTTTTCGTCGACCTCACGCCGGGCGCCCTGCTGAACCGCCTCGACCGCGGAGTGGTTTATGCGCCGGAAAAGGCGCAGCGCGCCAAAGAAAACTTTTTCAAGGAGCCAACGCTTGCGGCGCTGCGGGAGATGGCCCTCCGGCAGACCGCGCATGAGGTGGACTTGCGCCAAGTGACAGGAGACCGGGCGGACCAGGCCGAGTCGGCCGCTACTTCGCAGGAGAAAGAGCGGATTCTCATCCATGTGACGGATTCACCCTCGGCCGTCGGGCTGATCCGCCGGGGCCGCCGCGTCGCCGACTACCTGCGCGCGGATTGCTTCGCCGTTGCCGTCGTCCCTCACCCCGGGTTCGCATCCCTGCCGGGCGAGCAGCGGGATGCACTCGAACGCCATCTCGATTTCGCCCGTAAACTGCACATCGATACCCGGATCCTTGACGCCGAGGATGCGGCTGAGGCCCTTGTCGGCTTTGCGCAGACGAATGCGGTGACGCAGATCTTCCTCACCAAACCCCGAAAGCCGCGGTGCCGGCTCTTTGGCGCCAAGCAGTTGCTTGCCATGCAGGTGACCCGGGCGGCGCGCAACATTCAGGTGACTGTCGTCGCCGACAGGCAATCTCCGAGCCCGTAGCCGAAGAAGGCCAAACCCGTTTGGAGCCAGGCAAGATCCGGCAACCATGGGAGCGGTGATCTGGCACCGCGGGCCTGTGCAGGAACGAAGTTCGTTGCTGACTTTCGAAAATACTCTACTGGGCTCAACTTTTTAGGTCATGGTCGAAACGGAATTGGTCGTTACTGCACCATTTCAAGAGGACGGAGTACGGCGGTTGTTGGTACTAACAGTACCATTACTTGCATGCGGCCAGCAGCCTGATCTTTCTTCGGTTCCTAGCTCACTTTTTAGATTGACAATCGTATTCCTTATGCATAAAATCAGGAAGTCCACTTAAGGTTAACTGTAGATTTGAATCAGAGGCGAGATGTGCCTCTTGTTTCAGGCCTCTCTTGTTCCTTCCACCAATGGCGGTATCTTAGTCGGTAATACCTCTGAAACAGAGTAGTGATTGCCGAGATGATCTTGCCCTTTCCTGGCCTGGCTAGAGCCAAGGAAATTTGCTCACGGGAGTGAGATTGGCGGAAGCACGTCGGCTGAGAGCGATACCTTTCTCGTTAGCGTACTTATCCCGATTTGTGGGTCCAGGATTAGCAGTCAAGGCTTTTCGTTTACGACTGCCGGTCTTCAAGCCATTGAGCCGTCAGAATTCTCCTTTTGTCTTAAGGCCGGAGTTCTTTGTCATGCCTGATACAGCATTGCGGACGACGTTGCAATGGTATGCGTTGTATGTCCGTGTTCGCCACGAACGAAAGGTGGAGATGCAACTGACGGGCAGGGGATACGAGGCCTTCCTGCCATCATACCTGTCGAATAGACGATGGAGTGACCGGTACAAAGATGTTGATCTCCCTCTGTTTCCCGGGTATGTGTTCTGTAGGATGTCGGTGGCTGATCGCGTGGGTGTTCTTGCGGCACACGGAGTAGTTCGCATCGTCGGCTTTGGAGCAGACTACATACCTGTGGATGAGGCCGAAATCGTGGCGTTGCAGCGAGCGATGGAGGAGCAGGTTCAATGTGAGCCGGTTCCCTTCGTTTCGGCCGGAGAACGGGTGCGGATTGTTGCCGGTCCACTCACCGGGGTGGAGGGCATCCTGATGGAGTATCGGCACGGGCGGCGGTTGATCCTTACGATCTCTCTCCTGCAACGTTCCGTTTCCGTGGAAGTGGAACGGTCCCAATTGGAGAGTATTTCGACCCCAGGCATCAAGACGCCAGGGTCCAGCGATGTTCGATTTCGCTGGTCGGCATGAGTTCTTCGAAGTAGGGGTGGAGCGAAGTGTGAATCCACGGAGGGGGGCAAGAAGCCACACAAAACCCTCCGTGAGAAAGGGGGCGCGTATGCGAACAACCTTTCGCGCAAGGCGCTCGATTGTGACGTTCCGTCTATCGAGTGATGAGTACGAGCTGGTGAAGCGAGCCAGCGAAGCTGCAAATAGCCGAAGTCTTTCTGACTACGCCCGCGAAGCGGTTATGCGCAGGGTGGAAGCGGAAAGATTGCCCAAAGAGGCTGACTTGCCAGCGATTACAGCCGGTATTGAACGGCTGGATCAAGCCATGAGGGAGATGGACGGAAAGCTCTCTCAAATTCTAAAGAAGCCGGTTGCTGATTAGGAAGCCGGACCAGAGCAATGTCCCATCGCAGGAGGAACCAAGCATGGCAACAGTTTGTGTAAGTCAGGTCGAGCTTGCCGGGCATCCGGCTACTGCTTTGAGTCTGGCGGAAAAGATTCGCAACCGGACGGCGAAGGCGGGGGTGATTGGCCTTGGCTATGTTGGTCTCCCGCTATCGGTTGAGTTGTGTGAAGCCGGCCTGGATGTAACCGGCATCGACATCCATCCCGGGAAGGTGGAGACGATTAATCAAGGGCGATCGTACATTCAGGATGTCGACTCGCCCAAGGTAGCGGCCATGGTGACGGCCGGGCGGCTGCGCGCCACCGACGACTTCTCGGTGATTCGAGAGTTGGATACGTTGAACATCGCGGTGCCCACGCCACTGCGCAAGACCAAAGATCCGGACATGACCTTTGTTGTTGCCGCATGTGAGCAGGTGGCAAAGTATGCGCATCCGGGCCTATTGGTGATCCTCGAGTCGACCACCTATCCGGGCACGACGGACGAACTGGTGCTGCCGATGCTCGAAGCCTCGGGCCTACGGGTAGGCGTGGACTTTTTCCTCTGCTTCTCGCCCGAGCGGGTGGATCCTGGGAATCCTGTTTATCAGACGGCAAACATTCCGAAGGTGGTGGGTGGGGTGACGCCGGCATGCACCGAACTGGGAGCGCTTCTGTACGAGCAGGCGCTTGACCGGGTTATCCGCGTGTCGAGTACGAAAGTGGCGGAGATGGTGAAGCTCCTTGAAAACACGTTTCGCATGATCAACATCGGACTGGTGAATGAGATCGCGTTGATGTGCGAGCGAATGAATGTTGATGTCTGGGAGATCATTGACGCGGCGGCCACCAAACCGTTCGGCTTCATGCCGTTCTACCCGGGGCCGGGCCTGGGCGGACACTGCATTCCGATCGATCCTTACTACCTTTCGTGGAAGACGCGGCAGTCCGGCATGGAAGCACGGTTCATCGAGTTGGCGGGAACGATCAACGGTCAGATGCCGCACTTTGTGGTGGAAAAAATTCAGAACGCGCTCAACGACCGCAGTAAGCCTCTGCGCGGGTCGCGGGTGTTGGTGATGGGTGTCGCGTATAAGCGCAACATCGATGACGTCAGGGAATCACCGGCGCTGGATGTGATGCATGTCCTGCAAATGAAGGGAGCGCTGGTCAGTTACAGCGATCCTTACGTGCCTCGGATGGAGTTTGAGGGTAAGTCAATGGAGTCGGTGGATCTTCTCGCCGGTGCGGCGGAGGCCGACTGCGTCGTAATTATCACGGATCATCGCGACTTCCCTTATGCGGAAGTGCTGCAGACCGCGGGACTGATTGTGGATACACGCAATGCACTCAAAGGCATGCAGTCCGAAAAAATCGTGAAGTTATAGGGCACCCGACGGAATGGAGGCGATCATGAGTAGCATTCGATCGATACTAGGCGCCCTTTTGGCTTGTTCTCTGCTGGCGCAAGATCCGGGGCGGTTGCAGATCCGCGTCCTTGCTGGAGAGGGCGCACTGAACAACATCAAACGCAAACTGGCTCATAACCCGGAGGTGGTAGTGAACGATGCGGATGGCCGGCCGGTGGCGGGAGCCACGGTCGTCTTCACCTTTCCGTTTTCCGGACCGTCGGCGAGTGTTGCCGGCGGGCGGAAGTTTCAGGGGCAGACCAACGACGACGGTCGCATCACCGTGGTGGGCATGACGCCGAACGAGGTGGAGGGACGGTTCGTGATCGCCGTGGAAGCGTCCAAGGATGGCCTGACGGGCCGGACGGTGATTCCGCAGAGCAATACCTTGGCGGGCGGAAGAGAGGAGCCGGGAGCGTCCGGGGGCAATCGGAAGCTATGGATCGGGATTCTGGCGCTGGCGGGTGGCGGCGCCGCAGTAGGCATGGCCGCGACGCGAGGGGGCGGTTCGGGAAGCGGCAGTGCGGCAGTTGCCACAGGCACGTCCTTGTCTGTGGGGAGCGTGACCGTTGGAGGTCCACGATGAGGTTCGGGAAGGTAGTGGCCGGATTTGTGGGAGCGGCGCTGGCGGCGATGGGCGGCGACGGACTGGGCGGGCCGGTGACGGGATACGTTTTCGACGCTCGGCATGCGACGATTCGGCCTATTGAGGGACTGCCGGGATCGGCGCGTCTGGGCAGCGGGCTTGGCGGAGACAAAGATCTGGCGGACTGTGTGGTTTCGTCGGGACAGCGGCTGGCGCTTTGCCGGACATCGGGGGACGGCAGCTGGATGGTCGTGAGGTGGTCCGGCGATGCGGTCACGACGCGGGAGATTCCTGGACTGGCGGGATCTGCCGAGGCGGTGCTACTGAGCGACGACGGCGAACATGCGGCCGTTCACTTCCAATCCGGCGGCGAATCGGAGGGTCGGTTGGTGTTTCTTCGTGACCTGGCGGGCGCAGGGACAGTAAGTGCTTCTCCGGACACGGGCACCGGCAGTCGGCTGCTGGCCTTCGCGCCAGACGGCAACCGGGTGCTGATGGCGAACGAACGCGAACTTTGGGTGGTAGACCGCATCGCGGGTGCGCAGCGACTGGCGGGTGGCGCCAACATTAGGGCCGCAACGTTCTCGCGCGACGGTGGCGTGTATTTTGCTGATCCGTGGGCCAAGGAACTGTGGAAGCTCGAGCGGGCAGAGACGGGGGCCGAAGCGGTCCGAATTCTGACGCTGGCGAGCGGCGTGGACCAACCGGTGGCCATGGCTGCGTGTGCGGCAGGGGACGGCGAGCAGGTGGGTATCGTCGACGGCGCCACCGCCCAAGTGGACATCCTCCAACTGGATAGCCGCCGCATGGAGCAGTTGTCAGTCTGGGGCAGGCCGAGCCGGATGGTTCGTCTGAATCAGTACGGTTTGTATGCACTGAATCAGCCAGGCCCAGCGCCGCTTCTCTTGTTTGATTGCGTGGCACGCACCACTTACTTTGTTCCCTTGGACTAATCCTATGCGTACTCTTTCAACCATCGCCGTCCTTTTGCTGGCGACGTTATCCAGTGGGCTGAGCCAACCGCTGCCGAACTTCTCCTTCAGCTATCGGACCGAGACGATTCCGGCGTCGACGCCCTTGCCGGTGAACGGCCAAGTCACCCTCTCGACGCTGGTGGGTACGCCGCTCACGTTCTTTTTGGTGACGGAGAATCGCGGTACGGACTCGTGGACCATCAGCCGTGCCAGCGTGACCGGGCAGGCGTTCACGCTGCTGACGTCGCCGCCGCAGACGCTCTCCGGCGGCGCTTCCGCAACGTACGCCGTCCGATTTGCCCCAACGGCGCAGGGCAACTGGACAGAAGTACTGACGCTGACGGTGGCCAATGCGAGCGGAACCAGTTCGGTGACCTACAACTTCTTTGTGCGAGGGACTGCCTTGGGCGCCGAACTCATCGCGAGTTACTTTCTGACGGCGGGGGGCAATCAGGTGCTGCTCGAAAACGGGGGACGGATTACGTATCCAGAGACGCAGACGGGCCAGACCTCGGCGGTGACCGTCGTGGTGTCCAATCGGGGGACGGCATCGGGAACCGTTAGGGCGGTGGCGCTGCAGGGCGAACGGTTCCGGATGACGGGGCTACCCCTACTCCCGGCAACGATCGCACCGGACCGCGACCTGCGATTTGGCATCTCGTTTGAGCCATTGACCGGAGAACTCGCGACTGGTCAGCTGAGCCTGGATCTTGGTGATGGCAAAAGGATCGATGTGCAACTCGCTGGGCGTGGGGTGACCGCCGCCCTCACATTCACGGCCCAGGTGGAAGGTAGAGAGGGTTTTCGTTTGCTGCCGGGCGGAACGTTGCAACTTCCCGATACCGCCTCAGGCAGTACGGTTACGGCGGCGCTTGTCATCAAGAATGACGGGACTGCGGCCGGGAGGATCGCCACGATATCGACAACGAATTCAGCGTTTCGATTGGTGAATCTCCCGGTACTGCCGGCTACGATTGCACCCGGAGCGACGGTGAGCCTGCAGGTTGTGTTTACAGCCCGCGAAAGTGGCAAATCGATAGGCCGGCTGGTGATCGACCAGACCTTTTTTGAGTTGGAGGCGATCAGCCTCGCGCCTCGTTTGACCTATGCGGTGCGCATCGGCGAGACGATTTCGCCGGTGTCCGACGCCGGCCCCGTGATCTTCCCGAACGTCACAGTGGGCGGCAGCAATGAGATTGGATTCGTGGTGACCAACGGCGGAAACGCTCCGGCTCAGGTGTTTGGCCTCAGCGTGACCGGACGTGGATTCGTGTCCCGGGGCTTGCCGTCACTGCCCCTGTCGCTTCCGCCCGGCGCCAGCCAGGAATTTGCCCTTCGCTTTGCTCCTGAGTCGGTCGGGCCGGTAACGGGATCCCTTCAGATTGACGAGCGAACGCTGCCGCTGCTCGGGGTAGGTATGACGCCGGGACCGGTGCCTGGGCTGCTGTTCACGGGCCTTGCCGGAACGGTGAACAGCCTGGAGCAACCTGCGGTGGGAGTAGCCCTGGAGAAACCCTACGGCGTGGACCTGACGGGGAGACTTACGTTGTCTTTCTCGCCCGATTCCTTTGGTGACGATCCGAACATTCAATTCGCCACCGGGGGACGGACTGTAGAGTTTCGGGTACCGGCCGGGACCACCGAAGCAGTTTTCAACGATGGAGTCCGGACGATTCCATTCCAGGCCGGAACGGTGGCAGGCACGATTTCGCTGGTGGCGGCGCTGCAAGTCAGCACGGTGAACGTGACGCCATCGCCAGCCCCGGCGAAGGCGATCCTGGTAGCGAGCGCGCCGCCCGTGTTGCGGAACGTCGCCGTGGGCACGCGGAGTGCGAATTCGATTGAACTCCTGGTGACCGGACTGTCGTCGTTGCGGAGCATTACACAGTTTGGGTTGCAGTTCACCGCGGCTCCAGGAGCGAGATTGGACACCACGGCGTTGACGGTCAATGTCGAATCCGCGTTCGGGGCTTGGTACCAAAGCACGGCATCGCGGACCTTTGGCAGTCAGTTTACTGCGTCCGTAACGATTAACGTGCAAGGCGGCGACGCGAACGCGTTGCAGAGCGTGGCCGTAACGGCAAGCAATGCTCGCGGAAGCTCGAGCCCGATGAGCGTCAGTATTCGCTAACGCGGAAGGAGACTCAGAATGCTGAGAATGTTGCGGGTGGTGTGCCTGTTCTTCAGCTTGTTGCCGCAGATGGCGATGGGCCAATTGGCCAATGGAAAACGGGAGGTAACTATCGAGGCCGATGACACCCTGGTGATTCAAGTTCTCAATGGCGACGAGTTGAGCAAGGAGTGGCGAGTGGCTTCGAGCGGGGAACTCAATCTTCCAATGATCGGAAGGGTGAAGGTCTCCGGGTTAACCGTCTCGGGATGCGAAAAGTTACTGACGGAGCGGCTGCGAAGGTATCAACACGATCCGCAGGTGACCGTCTATGTTCAAGAATTTCGTAGTCATCCGGTGTCGGTGGTGGGGGCCGTGGAGAAGCCAGGCGTATACCAGTTAACCCGCCATACCACGCTGTTCGACGCGGTTCTGCTGGCGGGCGGTCCGAAGGATGCCGGCCCGACGGTCACACTGACCCGATCGGAGCGTTCCGGACCGATCCCTCACTCGCGGGCCCGGGCCAAGCTCGAAGAGGGCGGAAAGTCCTCGACGCAATTGGTACTCGAGCTCAAGGATGTTATGAGCGGCCGGGGGGCGGAAGCAGAACTGGAAGTTCATGCTGACGACGTTGTTTCGGTAGCCACGGTGAAGCAGTTGAAGCTAGTGCATATGTCGGGCGAAGTAAACCGGCCAGGATCGGTGGAACTGGTGCAAGCCCCGACGATGTCGTTAGTGAAACTCGTGGCGCTGGCGGGTGGCCTGACCCGATCGGCGTCGCCGGGAAAGACGATGATCGTTCACGTGAACGACGATGGGGTACAAACCTCGGCGGCGTTCGTCGACCTGCGGAAAGTGATGCGGGGAAAGGCGAAGGATTTGGAACTGATGCCCGGCGACGTAGTGATCGTCCCGTCGAACACGGTCCTGGCTTACATGCAGACAGCCTCCATGTCGGCGGTTACAACCGGAATGTTACTGCTCGGACGGTTCTAGGGGGCAATCTGAGCGTCTACAAAGGAAGAGGGAGTCATGTCAACCAGTAATCTGCCAGGGATCGATTCGAGCCGGCATCCCCGAGCGCTGCTCCCAGCGCCGGCTACCCGTACGTACCGGCTGGAGCCGGTAGAAACGGGTCCGGCCGAGCAGGCGCAGCAACAAGGCGTATTGTTGGACCTATGGTGGTTAATTCTGGGCAGGAAAGGCCTGATTCTAACAACCGTGGCGGCCGGGTTACTCCTGACCGCATTAGTGACGATCACGCAAGTTCCCACGTATCTGGCCCGGACGACCATTGAGGTAAATCCACCGCCCGATCTATCGAGCATGGGTAAAGACGCTCCCGACAGCCGGGGGAGCGGCAGTGATTCGTATCTGCAAACACAGGTCCGCATTCTGCAGAGCCATAGCCTACGCAAACAGATGGCGGCGCGCATGGCGCAGCAGCCGGTGCTTTCCACCCCGGCAATCGACAATCTTTCGTCGCTGCGGACTGCCCTGAGTCTGCCCCAACGGCGTCAAGAACCCTCGGATAACGTGGAAGTAAAAGTGATCCCGCTCGACCGGACCAGGATGATCGAACTCGTAGCGGAAGCGGAGAGCCCGGAGTTAGCGGCGCGCTACTTGAATGTGCTCACCAAGGAATACACGCAAATGCTATTGCAGACGCGCTGGGAGTCTGCCGAAGTGACGACGCAATGGCTAACCCGCCAATTAGATGACTTGCGGACCAAACTGCAACAGTCCGAAGGCGAGGTGCAAAAGTACCGGATGACGTCCGGGATGCTGTTCACTGACGACAAACAAAGTGTCGAAGAAGCCAAGCTCCGCCAGTTACAAGATGAACTCGCCCGCGCCGAAGTGGACCGGGTGGCCAAGCAGTCGGCCTACGAGATCGCAGAGACGAGTCTGGCGGAGGCGGTGCCGCAGATCATCGACAACGGGAGACTGAGCGGCTACCAGGTGAAGCTGGCCGAACTGGGCCGGGAGTTGGCCGAACTGAAGTCGATGTACACCCCGGAGCACTATCGCGTCATGCGCGTCGAAGCGCAGATCCGGGAGCTCGAAGCGACACTACGGCGGGAGCGGGCCAATATCATCGCCCGTATGAAAAATGACTTCGATGGGGCCAAACGGCGGGAACAACTGTTGCGCACCGCTTTCGTGGAGCAGACGGCGCGGGCGCGCGACCACACCAAACAACTGGGTACTTACGAGATCCTGAAGCGCGAAGCAGAAAGCAATCGACGGCTTTACGACGACTTGCTCGAACGCGTGAAGGGCGCCGGATTGACGGCCGCCATTCAGACCACGAACGTGCGGGTGGTGGATCCCGCCGAGGTGCCAACGGAGCCTTATCGTCCCAACATCATTAAGAACTTTGCGCTGGGTCTGGCCATGAGCTTGCTGCTGGCGGCGGGGTTAGTGCTAGGAGCCGAGAACATCAATCATAGCCTCAAAGCGCCCGGCGAGGCCTCTTATCTCCTGAAGTTGCCGGAGTTGGGCGTGATCCCCGACATGAAGCGCTTGCCCGAGGCCGACCGTTCGTCTGACTCCCTGGCCAAGCTACTGCGGGAGCCCGACTGGAGCGAGATGGGTTCCAATGGCGGGATCACAACCGAGAACAGGCCCTGGGCGGTCGCCGAGTCGTTTCGCAGCACCTTGGCGTCCATCCTGTTCGCGCGAGACCAGGCGGTGGCGCCGCGGGTGATTCTAATCACCAGCGTTAACCGCGGGGAGGGAAAGAGCACAACGGTGGCAAACCTTGGGGTGTCCCTGGCCGAGATCCATCAGCGTGTGCTGCTGATCGATGCCGATATGAGAAAGCCCCACTTGCATAAGGCTTTCGGAGCGGCTAACACCTGGGGCCTCAGTGACCTTCTGAAGGAACAGACTTCGTTGCGCGACGTTCCTCTCGAGGCGCTCGCGAGACCAACGGGAGTCAACGGACTGTTTCTCCTGCCCAGTGGCCCCGGTACGGTGAGTATCTCGAGCTTGCTCTATTCCAAGCGGGCCGGAGAGCTGTTGGACCGATTCCGGCAGGAGTTTGACATGGTGATCATCGATACTCCGCCGATGCAGTATGTCTCGGACGCGCGCGTTCTGGGCCGTTTGACGGATGGTGTGGTGATTGTCATTCGGGCCTCGCGAACCTTACGCGATGAAGCCCTGAATATCAGCAGGCGGCTGAAGGAAGACGGTATTCCGGTTCTGGGAACGATCTTGAACGCGTGGGACTTGAAAAACAAGTCGCGCTACGGTGCATATCGATATCCATACGGAAACCCGGACTCCGAAAGCTAGAGAACGACGCCATGAGGAACGCCCTGGACCGGGTAGTGTGCCTGTGTGGTTTGTTGGTGCTTGGCCCTCTGTTGGCGGTGGTTGCGGTGCTGGTGCGCTTTGAAGATGGTGGCCCGGTCCTGTTCCGTCAAGTGCGGATTGGCCGCCGCGGCCGTCCGTTTGAACTGCTGAAGTTTCGAACGATGCGGACGAGTAACCAGGGCCCGGAGATTACTGCCGCCGGCGACCGCCGCATCACCCGGATCGGCCGAAAGCTACGGGACACCAAGCTTGATGAGTTACCGCAACTGTGGAACGTAGTGCGGGGCGACATGAGTCTGGTGGGTCCGCGGCCGGAGGTGAGCCGCTACGTTGTACCGGAAAGCGCCATTTGGCAGCGGGTGCTGAGCGTGCGGCCAGGAATCACCGATCTGGCGACCCTGGTGTTTCGTAATGAGGAAGTACTGTTGGGGCAAGCTGAGGATCCGGAACGGTTCTACCGAGAGACGGTACTACCCGAAAAGTTGGAACTCAACCTGACCTATCTGCAGCGCGCAACACCGTTGCGCGACCTGAGATTAATTCTCCTGACTCTTCGCTACAGCTTCTTTCCCCATGGCTTCGAGCCCGAGGCCATTAAACGGCAACTAACTGCGTAGGTGATCTTCATGACTAATCCGTCTTATCTTCCCTTTAATGTTCCCGAGATTGGCGACGAAGAGATAGCGGCCGTAATAGAGACGATGCGTTCCGGCTGGTTGACCACCGGCGCCCGCACGGCTGCCTTCGAGAGCGATTTTCAACGTTACACCGGCGCGCGGTTCGCTCTCGCGCTGAACTCCTGCACCGCCGCTTTGCATCTTGCCTTGGTGGCGCTTGGCGTCGGACCAGGGGACGAAGTGATCACAACGCCGTTGACGTTTTGCTCAACGGTTCACGCGATCGTTCACACGGGGGCGACGCCGGTGCTGGCCGACGTGGATGAGAACGGGAATCTGGATCCTCAGTCGGTGGAGGCGAGGATCACACCGCGCACGAAGGCCTTGTTGCCGGTTCACCTTGCCGGCCTGCCTTGCCAAATGGATGAGCTTTGGCAACTCGCCAAACGCCACCGGCTGCTGGTGGTGGAGGACGCCGCACACGCGGTGGGAACGCACTATCGGGGCCACCACTTGGGGGCGGTTGGGGCTTCGGAGAGCGACGCGGTCGCCTATAGCTTCTACGCGACAAAGAACCTGACGACCGGTGAAGGCGGGATGGTGACGACTAACCGCGAGGAGTTGTTTCTCCGCATGAAATGCCTGGCACTGCACGGCATCAATCGCGACGCCTGGAATCGCTATTCAGAGAAGGGCACCTGGTTCTATCAGGTGCTGGAGGTTGGTTTCAAATACAACCTGAGTGACTTGCAATCCGCGATCGGTATTCAACAATTACAAAAGCTGGAACGCTTCACGGCCCGAAGGAGGGACTTGGCGAGTCGTTACCAACGAGCGTTCGCAGCGATCCCCGAGTTGGAGTGTGCGCCCGAAGCGCAGGAAGGACGACACGCGTGGCATCTCTATCTACTTCGATTGCGGCTAGACCAGTTGCGTATTGGAAGAGATGAGGTTTTGGCCCAACTCCGAGAGCGGGGTATCGGCATCAGCGTTCACTTCATTCCGGTACCGCTGCATCCGGTGTATCAGGAGCTGGGTCTTCGCAACCCCTGTCCCAAAGCGATTGCGATGTACGAGCGGATGTTTTCTCTGCCCCTGTATCCAGCGATGACGGAGGAACAGGTAGACCGGGTGATCGGCGCGGTCAGCGAAATTGTTCGCGAGCATCGGGTAGCTGTTGGTGTGGCTGCGCCCGCCGCGCTGGCCAATTGGCAGTAACGGCGAGGCCCATGGACGAGCGGAGGTCTCAGTCATGACTAAGAATCGGACACTGCAGTTTGTTCTTCAGCACCGGCAGTTCTTAATCGCCTTGGCGCACAGCATTCTCATTGTGCTTTCAATGTTGTTTGCCTTCCTGCTGCGGTTTGACTACTCGGTCCCGCGGGATCAGGTGCCGATCCTGACGGCCGGGCTGTGGTTGGCTCTGCTGGTGAAACTGCCCGTATTTCTGTTCCGGCGGCATGACAAAGGGTGGTGGCGGTATTGCGGGATCGTGGATCTTCAAAGAAAGATCGTCACGAACATTATCGCTTCGGTGATCCTTGCCTTGGTTGCCACGGTGGTAGTTGGGTCGAACTTCCCCCGTTCTATTTTCTGCATTGATTTGCTGCTGTGTTTTCTAGCTACGGCTGGCTTGCGGTTTTCCGTTCGGCTTTACCACGAAAGCATCGCGCACGAGTTGTACGGTAAGGGGCCCGCCAAGGGGTTGTTGATCTACGGAGCAGGCGAGGCCGGATTGAACATTGCCAAGGAGATCCGGACTCATCCCTCGCTCGGGTATCAAGTGATCGGGTTCTTGGATGATTCGTTTTCTAAACAGGGCGTCAATATGGGCGGGGCGGCTGTGCTGGGTACCGGGCGTGAGGCGGCGTTAATTGTCGACCTGGCGAAGAAGTCCCATAGTCCGGTGGCCGAGATTCTGATTGCCATGCCATCGGCGAACGCGGCGGAGATGCGCGAGGCTGTTGCCAACTGCCGCGCCGCCGGAGTGCCCTTTAAGACGATTCCCGGGGTGGGTGAGTTATTGACTGGCAAAGTGTTGACCAGTCAGATTCGAGAGGTTTCCGTAGTCGATCTTTTGGGGCGCGATCCGGTGGAGCTCGATGAGCTCACGATTCGGGAACGGCTGCAGGGCCGTTCGGTGCTGGTGACCGGGGCGGGTGGTTCGATCGGATCCGAGATTTGCCGACAGGTTGCCAGCTATGGCCCGCGCCGGCTCATCTTGCTCGACCAGGCCGAGAGCGACCTGTTTCGCATCCATCTGGAGTTGTTGGACCGCATGCCGGAAGACCAACTGGTGCCCGCGGTGGCCGACATTTGCGATCTCCAGCGCTTAGACGAAATCATTCGACATCAGCGGGTGGAGGTCGTGCTCCACGCCGCGGCGTACAAACACGTTCCCATGATGGAATGTCACCTGTTCGAAGCTGTTCGCAACAATGTACTCGGCACGTTCAATCTGGTGGAGGCGGCGGCGCGCAACGGGGTGTCCCGCTTCCTCATGATCTCGTCGGACAAGGCGGTGAATCCCACCAACATCATGGGGTTGACCAAGCGGGTCGCCGAACTGATTATTACTTCGATGCCCGCTCAGACGGGGCGAACCGAGTTTGTCGCCGTACGGTTCGGTAACGTGCTTGGCAGCAATGGCAGCGTGATTCCCCTGTTCCGTAAGCAGATTGCCGCGGGAGGGCCGATTACGGTTACCCATCCGGATATGCAGCGGTACTTTATGACGATTCCGGAGGCTGTGCAGCTGGTGTTGCAGGCGTCTGCCATGGGGAAGGGAACAGAAATCTTCGTCCTCGATATGGGTGAGCCGGTGAAGATTCTGGACTTGGCCCAGAACATGGCCAGATTGTCGGGTAAGACGCCGGGCGTAGATATTGAGATTCGATTTACCGGCTTGCGGCCCGGCGAGAAGCTCTACGAAGAGTTATCGGCCGAGGGCGAGGACTTTCAACCAACCCACCACAACAAGATCAAGATCTATTGCGGCCATCGACTCGGACGCGCCCGTATGCGGGACTGGGTGGAACTGGTTCGGCAAGCGATTGAGCTTCGCGATGAGGTGCAGTTGCTGAGTCTATTGAAGGACATCGTGCCGGAGTACCAACCGTCCGGCCGATATCGCGAGATTTTGGCCGATGTCCGTCAGGGACATCCGGCTTAAGGACGTGTCATGACCAACGAAGTTGCCTCTTCTCTGCCCATCATTCGTCTTGCCCCCAGCAAGGGTTGGGTCTCCCTCCAACTGAAAGAACTGTTCGCCTATCGGGAGCTTCTTTACTTCCTGATTTGGCGGGACATTAAAGTCCGATATAAGCAGACGGCGCTCGGAGCCGCATGGGCCATTATTCAACCGTTTTTTACCATGTTGGTGTTCAGCCTGTTCTTCGGAAAGCTCGCCAAGATTCAATCTGACGGGTTGCCCTATCCCGTTTTCGCCTACGCCGCCTTGGTGCCTTGGACGTTCTTCGCGCAGGGCCTAAGTCAAGCGTCGGATAGTCTGGTGGGCAGCGCCAATTTGATTCGGAAGGTGTACTTTCCGAGGCTGGCGATCCCGGTGGGCACGGTGGCCAGCGGCGTGGTGGACTTCTCGCTGGCGTTTCTTGTTCTGTTGCTGCTGATGCTCTACTACGGGGTTACGCCAACGTGGAACATTCTGTGGTTGCCGCTGCTGCTTATCCTTGCCTTAGTTACCGCGCTCGGCGTGGGACTGTGGCTCTCTGCCTTAAACGTGAAGTTCCGTGATGTTAAGTACGTTGTACCTTTCATCACTCAGTTCTGGATGTTTGCTACCCCGATCGCCTATCCAAGCAGTCTGTTGCCGGAGAAGTGGCGGCTAGTGTACGCGCTGAATCCCATGGTCGGGGTGGTGGAAGGGTTTCGCTGGGCTCTCTTGGATACGGATACGGCGCCGGGGCCGATGCTGCTGGTTTCGGCCACGGTAGCACTGCTTGTGCTGGTAGGCGGCGCCTTCGTGTTCCGAAGAATGGAGAAGAGTTTTGCCGACGTGGTGTGAGGTAGGAATCGCATGAGTAGCCCTTTACCCTGTCTCATTATGGCGGAGGTCGCCCAGGCGCACGACGGCAGCTTGGGCACGGCCCACGCTTACATTGATGCCGCGGCTCAGGCCGGTGCCGACGCCATCAAGTTCCAGACGCATTACGCGGACGCGGAGAGCTCCAGTTTCGAGACTTGGCGAGTTCGCTTCAGCCGGCAGGACGACACGCGCTATGACTATTGGCGGCGAATGGAATTCACGGAGTCCCAGTGGCGGGAGCTACGAGCCCACGCCGTCAGCAAAGGACTGCGCTTCTTGAGTTCGCCGTTTTCAAAGCGAGCGATGGAGGTGCTGCAGCGGGTTGGCGTGGACGGCTGGAAAGTCGCTTCTGGCGAAGTGAACAATCCGCAGCTGTTCAAGCCGATGCTCGATTCCGGCTTGCCGGTGTACGTATCAACGGGAATGAGTTCCTGGCAGGAGATCGACGGGGTGGTGGAGCGCCTGGAGCGGCACCGTGTGCCCTACGTGCTTTTACAATGCACCTCGGTCTATCCCTGTCCGCCAGAAAAGGTTGGCATCAATGTACTGCCGGAGTTTCGGCGGCGCTATGGTTGTGCCGTCGGTTTATCGGACCACTCAGGAACCATCTACCCGTCGTTGGCCGCGGTGACCCTGGGAGCCGAATTGCTGGAGGTCCACGTGACGTTCAGCCGCGAGTGCTTTGGTCCCGATGTCCAAAGTTCGCTAACGACTGCGGAACTCCGCCAACTGGTAGAAGGGGTCCGGTTTCTCGAGACGATGGCGGGGAATCCGGTGAACAAGGATTGCGTTTGCCAGGAACTAATGGGTATGCGCCGTCTGTTTACCAAGAGCATCGTTGCGGAGGCGGATCTGCCGGCCGGTACCGTGTTGAATGAGTGGCATCTGGGTTTGCGCAAGCCAGGCACCGGTCTGCCTGCGGAGTTGTTGGACCAATTGATCGGACGGCGTCTGGTGCGGGCGGTGGCATGTGGCCAATTTCTGACGGAAGACGATTTCGCCGCACCGATGGTGCGAGAACTGCAGGGGCATTCATGAACTGCGCCTGCAACGTAGCCGACTTTTCGGCGATGGCCGTAGGGCAGGAAGCGTCGCTCTCGAAGGTCATTGAGGCGGCTGACGTCGATGCGTTTGCCCGGCTGAGCGGGGACTTTAATCCATTGCACATGGAGGATGAGTTCGCGCGGCAGACCACGTTTCGGCGAAGGGTAGTGCACGGAATGCTGATAGGCAGCTTCGTGTCGACGCTGATCGGAATGAATCTGCCCGGGCCTGGGGCCCTATGGGCGGAGCAACGATTTCAATGGCGGGCGCCGGTCTTCATCGGCGATACGGTTAACGTTTTACTCCGGATCGTTCACAAGTCTGAGGGGACCCGGACCATCTCGTTAGAAGTGATCGCAAAGAACCAACACGGAAACATCATTATGGAAGGCAATGGAACGGTAAAGCTGCTCGAGGTCCGGGAGAAGGATCGCGAGACTCCCCTGGCGGAACGAGTGGTTCTGGTGACGGGCGCGGCCCAAGGTGTGGGCGCGGCGGTGGCGGCGGCGATGGCAGAGACCGGAGCGGCCGTCGTGGTGAACTATCGGACATCGGGCGAACTGGCGCGTTCGCTCTGTGATCAAGTGCGAGGCGCGGGTGGACGTGCCATGGCGTTTTGTGCCGACGCCACGGACGCCGATGCGGTGAATCGTATGTTGGAGGCGGCAGCGGAGGAGTTCGGGCGGCCAGTGGATGTCCTGGTCAACAATGCCGCTGACCGATTGGTGCCTCGTGAGTTTGTGCGACTGGGGTGGGACGATGTCGCTACTGCATTTGAGAAGCAGTTAAAAGCGGCGTTTACCTGCATGCATGCGGTGATCCCAGGCATGGTGGCGCGAAGGTCCGGGGTGATTGTCAACATCGGCTCAGCGATTACGTGGGACGTACCCCCTGCGCAGTCGGCCGGAGCGGCCATGGCCAAGGCGGCGCTGAAGGCAATGACTAGGGCCGTGGCGCAAGAGTTAGGTCCGCTTGGAGTTCGGGTGAACCTCGTGTCGCCCGGTCTCACGGAGACGGATGCGCTAGCCGAAGTGCCCGAACGGATACGCAAACTACAAGCGATGCAGGCGCCGCTACGGCGGCTGGCGTCCCCACAGGATGTCGCGGCCGTGGTGACCTTTTTGTGCTCGAACGCAAGTCGTCACATGACCGGTGTGGATGTGCCGGTATGTGGTGGCGCACACATGTAGGGAGGCAGGAATGCAGCGAATGCGAGAGGCCATCAACGAGGCGCTGGATGCCGGTCGATACGGTGAGGCGCGATCTACCGTGGAGATGTTATGGAAAGGGCAGCCAACCGCTGCGGTTGCCAACTATGTTCTGCAGTGCGTTTCTCGCTGGCGGCCGGCGCTGCCCGGACGGCCTTGGCGGGTTTATTTTCTGCGCTCCTTCACGTTGGAGCCGATGATCCCGCTGCTGCGCGCGGCCGGGGCGTTGGAAGGACTGGATCTGACCGTGGGCGCAGGGCCGCTCGGGACCTACATGCAGGAAGTTCTTTCTGGAGACAGCGACTTATATCGTTTTCACCCCGACACGGTAATCGTGGCCATTCAAACTCGCGACATCGCTCCTTCGCTGTGGGAGAACGGGGTTCCCGGCGCGGCTTTGACCGCTGTGGCCGATTACGTGATTGATCAGTACACCACGCTGATTCAGACTTTCCGGAGCCATAGCCGGGCGGACCTGATCCTACACTCCCTGGAGGAGCCGGTCCATCCGAGCTTTGGGGTGTTCGATGCGCAATGCCAAGACGGCCAAGCCGCGGCGGTCCAGTCGATCAATCGAAGTCTGCGGCGGTTAGCGAGCCGGTGGCCAGGAGTGTATGTCTTGGACTATGACCGCCTCGTGGCGGCCCATGGCCGCCAGAACTGGCATGACGAGCGGAAGTGGCTGCTTGTCCGGTTACCAATCCGCGCCGAGTATCAACACCTCATGGCGCACGAGTGGCTGCGTTATCTGGTGCCGCTGGCTGGTTGCGGCGCCAAGGTTCTGGTTTCTGACTTGGATAACACCCTTTGGGGCGGTGTCCTCGGAGAGGATGGTCACGAGGGCATTCAAGTCGGCCTCGAACATCCCGGTGCTCACTACCGGGCTTTACAGCAGGTCTTGGCGGACCTTTCGAGGCGCGGGATCCTGCTTGCGCTCTGCAGCAAAAACGAAGAGTCCGAGGCTCTCGCGACGATTAATCGACATCCGGGCATGCTGCTGCGAAGCACCGCATTTGCCGCAATCCGGATCAACTGGACGAACAAAGCCCAGAACCTGCGCGAGATTGCTCAGGAACTGAATGTCGGACTGGATAGCCTGGCGTTCGTCGACGATAGCCCGATTGAGTGCGAGCGGGTGCGCCGGGAGCTTCCTGAGGTTACGGTGATCGAACTGCCGGCCGAGCCGGCCGCTTATGCCGCAGCCGTGCGGCGCCATCCAGCGTTTGAACGATTGGCACTGAGCAAAGAAGACAGCGCACGCGGGGAGATGTATCGGGCGCAACGGGCCCGCGCTTTGGCCCAAGGGCAATCCGGATCGATCGAAGGCTTTTATGAATCGCTGCGTCAAGAGTTGGCGATGTCGCCGGTTGAGCCTGTCCACGAGCAGCGAGTCGCCCAACTGACGCAGAAGACCAATCAGTTTAACCTCACGGGCAAGCGCTACAGCGAACTGGAGATTCATGATCTGGCCCGCCGGAAGGATGCTTGCGTGTTTCAGGTCTCCGTACGCGACCGGTTTGGCGACAACGGAATCGTGGGCGTGATCGTGCTGCTGCACAGCGGAGATGCCGGAGAGATCGACACGATGTTGATGAGTTGCCGGGTGATTGGCCGAACAGTGGAAACCGCCATGTTAGCGACGCTCCTCCAATGCAGCCGCGAACTCGGTCTGCATTTCCTCGAGGGAACTTTCATTCCGACCGCGAAGAATGGACCAGCGAAAAACTTCTTCGCGGACCATCAGTTTGAACTCATCGAGTCCAGCGCGACCGGTTCCAGATGGCGTCTCGATGTGGAGAGGAACTCGGTGGTTGCTCCGCCCTGGATTCGTATCTCGCGGTGTAAGGACGGTATATACGGTGAATCTCTTGCCTCTTGATCGAGCCCTCCAGACCGGACCCGGGCTGCTCACGACCCAAGTCCTGAGGATTGCGGCAGACGTGTTTGCTGTTCCGATGGAGGGGTTGACGCCGTCCAGTTCGCCGGACTCCATCGAGTCGTGGGATTCGCTGAACCATCTGAACATGGTCCTCGCCTTGGAGCAGGAATTGAGCGTTCAGTTCTCGCCCGAAGAGATGGAAGAACTGCTCTCGATAGAACTGATCGTGGCCCTACTCGAAGAGAAGTTACGGGCGAATGGGAATCACTCCGGGGGGAGATAGTTCATGAGCGTTACGTTCCGATATGCAGACCTGGCTGAGTATCCCCAGATAAGCCGTTTTCTGAACGACTACTGGGCGGCAGACCACGTTTATTGCCGCCAGCAAGACCTATACCGGTGGGCCTTTGGCCGGGGCACGCCGCGTGGGGGGCCGAACGAGGGCGGTCCCAGCACCATGGCGGTCGCGGAGAACCAGGGGGAACTGGTTGGAATCCTGGGTGGAATGCCGTTCGTGTTTAACCAATTCGGAGAAAGTAAGCGGGGTGTCTGGATTACGAACTACGTTGTTCGACCGGATCATCGGAAGGGATCGACGGCCTTGCAACTACTCAGCATGTTCCGCGGGAACTCCGGGCGGGGAGAACATGACTATGACATCACGGTGGCCTTCGGAATCAACCCGGCGACCGCAACTATCTACAGAGTGCTCCGCGGTGAAGTGCTCGCCGACATACCGCGGCAGCTGTTAGTGTTTCCCGGTGCGAGCGAACGCATGGCGCACATACTCGAACTGGCCCATCCGGAGTGGGAGGAGAGCCGCCGCCAGAGCTTGGCTGCTGCGTTTGAATTGCGCGAAATGCCGAAGGTTTCCGATATCGTATCGGATCAATTCGACCTCGCCGATTGGGACGAAAAGAACTGGGCGATCCTCGCCCGGGAGACCGTGGGAGCGGCCCGCGATGCCAGCTTTCTGCAATGGCGTTACTTCGACCATCCGCTCTTCAGCTATCGAACGGTGACGGTCCGAGAAGGCAGCCGAACGGGTCTGGCGATCTGGCGAATGGAAACGATTCACCGGGTGGTTGATGGAGCACGAGAACCGGTGGATCGGATCGCCCGCCTGGTGGAATTCCTACCCGCTTCCGATGAGAACGCCAAAGAGCTCTTCACGGGGGTTCTCTCGCAGGCCCAACAAGCGGGCGCGTTCGCCGTGGATTACTACGGCTACCATGGCCGTTACGGAAAGCTCTTGGAGGCAAGCGGCCTGCGAAGGGTTTCAGAAGTAGAAGGCGGAGAATTGATCCCAACCCGATTCCAGCCGCTGGACGGTAAGGGGGGCGGGATCATGAGCGCAATGCTCGTCCAGTTCGCCACGCCCGCCTGCGTTGCGAATGTTGCATGCCCCTGGTATTGGACCAAGGCGGACTCCGACCAGGACCGCCCCAACTAGAGAGGCGACGATGGAACAATCCACGCTGACCGTCGTGATGTACCACTACGTACGCACTGCCCCCCGGAATCCGTTTCCTGCCTTGAAGTCCATGGATACTGATGCCTTCGTCCAGCAGGTAACTGACTTAGCGACCCGGTATGAGATGGCAACGATGGATTCCACCCTTGCCTTTTTGGAGGGTGAGTATCACCCTCGGCGGCCACTGTGCCTGTTGACCTTTGACGATGGGGTGCAGGACCACTACCGTGAGGTTGGTCCGGTGCTTGCCGAACGCGGAATACAAGGACTGTTCTTTCTCGTGACGGGTTGCATGGAGGAGGGAGTCGTGGCGGCAGTTCACAAGAACCACTTCTTAACCGCTGGACTCGGGTTCCCCGAGTGGCGGCGGCGGTTCTTCCGCCGAGCCCGGACATGCGGGTTAGCGATGCCTGTCGTGGATCCCGGCGCCGCGGCCCGGACCTATCCCTGGGACACGGCCAAGGTCGCAGAGTTCAAGTACGCATTCAATTTTGAGCTGCCAGCGATCGAACGCGACGCAATAGTCGATGAGCTGTTTATCGAGGAATTCGGTGACGAATCAGCCTTCGCCCGGCAACTGTATCTCAGTTGGGAAGAGGCGCGGCAGATGCAGTGCGATGGAATGGTTCTGGGCGGTCACACGCATCGGCATCAACCCCTCGCCTCGCTGAACGCTGCGGAGCTGCGCAGCGACTTGAACGAGTGCCGGCGGATCCTGGACCTGCGGTTGCGGCCGCAGCCCTTCACTCCGTTCAGTTATCCATACGGCAAGCGCGATTCGTTCACCGGCGAAGCGGTTCGCCGTTTGCGCGAACTCAATTTCTGCTGCGCATTCAGTACCGAGGTTGGCCGAAATCAAGCCGGATCGGACCGCTACGCGCTGCAGCGAGTGGATTGCAAGCAGGCTGCGTGAAGCCAAAGCAACAAGTGTCAGGAACATGCCCATGAAACGTAGAAGAGTATGTGTCGTCTTGGTAGACCGGGCCAACTACGGCCGACTGAAGCCGGTTATGACCGCCATCATGGCACGGCCAGAGTTGGAAATGGTCGTGGTCGCCGCGGGAACGATGGTGCTGGAGCGCTTCGGCTATCCGGCTGAAATTGTCCGCAACGACGGGTTCCCGGTGGATGGAGAGATCCACATCGAACTCGAAGGTTCGAAGCCGTCGACCATGGCCAAGTCCGTTGGCTTTGGCGTGGTGGAGTTCGCCAGCGAGTTCCAGCGGCTTCGGCCGGACCTCGTGCTTTTGATCGGAGATCGCTATGAGGCGCTCTCCGCTGCGATCGCGGCGGCCTACATGAATCTCTGCCTTGTTCATATCCAGGGCGGGGAGGTATCGGGTTCGATTGATGAGAGTGCTCGGCACGCGATCAGCAAGCTGTCGCACTACCACTTCCCGAGTACGGTGCGGTCCGCGGAGTACCTTGTCCGCATGGGCGAGCGGCCGGAGTGCATCCTGGGCGTCGGCTGCCCGGGCAGCGATATCGCCCGGGAGATGGATCGATCGATTCGCGCCGATATCGTCAACGCCTCCGGCAGCGGAGCGCTGATCGATACGGATCAGGCGTTCCTGCTGGTGATCTTCCATCCGACTACTACCCGTTTTGGTGGCGAAAATCGACAAATGGGCGAACTCCTCGAAGCCTTGCGCCAGATCGCCATGCCGACAGTGCTGCTCTGGCCCAACATCGACGCCGGCAGCGAACAGATCAGCAAGGCGATACGGGTGTTCCGCGATCAGGCCGCTCCCACCTGGCTGCGCACCATCACGAATTTAATGCCGGAAGAGTATCTGGCGGTCCTGAGCCAGGCGGCTTGTGCCGTCGGCAACTCCAGCAGTTTCGTCCGTGATGCAGGCTACTTCGGTACCCCGGTGGTGTTGGTGGGCGAGCGGCAGGAAGGGCGCGAAACGGACGTGCATGTGGTGAACTCCGCGCCCGTGGCCGACGAACTCGCGGTCCTGATCCGGCAGCAACTGGCGCACGGTCGCTACCCCGCCAGCGGGCTGTACGGCGATGGAAGAGTATCGCGGCGAATCGCCGAAGCGCTCGTTGCCTTAACGCCCTTCGTGCAGAAGCGGCTTCACTACATCTACGACGTGCCGCCTGGCACCCCTGTTGCTGCGCCGCCCAGCGGTGTGGCCGTTGGCGGAAGCCTGTAGCGCGTGAGAGGAACATCGGCCATGGGTCAGAATACACCAACGTTTTCCGTCGTCATCCGGGTCCGTAACGCGGAACAATTCATGGATAAGGTCCTGGGGGCCATTGCGCTGCAATCCATTCAACCGAACGAGGTCATCGTCGTAGACAACGAGTCCTCTGATGGAACTCGCGAGATCGCCTTGCGCCATGGCGCCCGGGTGCTGTCGATTGCCCGCGCGGACTTTACCTATGGTCGGGCCTTGAACATGGGGATCCGGGAGTGCACCGGCGAGATCGTGTTCTTCATCAGCTCCCACAGTTTGATTGTCGGCAAAGACTTCTTTCGAACTGCCATTGCAGAGTTCGCCAATCCCGAGGTGGCAGCGGTCCGCTGCACCACCGTGAGCAAGACAAGGGATGTGGAGTCCTGGATGGAACAAAGAGTCCTGCGCTGGCCGTTGGATCTCTACACCATCGTCGAGAATGGCCCGATTGCCAGCGGTTGTGCGATTCGGCGCAGCCTTTGGGAGGAGGTCCCGTTTGACGAAACGCTCGAAGCCGTTGAGGACAAGCTGTGGGCTCGCGAAGTGATGAAGCGAGGCTACATTGTCGTCAGCTCCGAGGCCATGTACCTGCACATGCGCCGCCGCGGGATGGTGGAAGCGATCCGCATCATGACCCGGGAGCGGCTCGCCATTCTTCGGAGCACGGGCGAGATCTGGCCTCTTCCCCGTCCTACTCTCCCGAAGCTGCTGAAGGCTTTGTTGATCAGCGCTCCCCGCGCCGCGTTCCGTCTGGCGGCTCGCGAGATCCTGATCTACTGCTACATCAAAAGCATCCCATTTCAAGCCCGCACGAAGCCGAAGGTCGGATCGATCGTCTGATCGGAGAACGCAAATGCCGCCACTATCCGTGTTGGGTATTGTGACCGCACGAGGCGGTTCTAAAGGAATTCCGCGGAAGAACCTGGCTCCTGTCCTGGGCCGTCCACTGCTGGCCTACACTGCCGAGGCGGCGTTGCAGGCCAAACGCCTGTCTCGGGTCGTGCTTTCGACGGATGACGTGGAGATCGCCAACGCCGGCCAAGAACTGGGACTGGATGTGCCAGTGCTTCGTCCGGCGGAACTCGCCCAGGATGATACTCCGACGATTCCCGTGCTTCAGCATATGGTTCGTCACCTCGAAGATCAGGGCGACCATTACGACGCGGTTCTCGTCCTGCAGCCGACTAACCCGTTGCGCCGGGCCGAGGATATCGATGGCGCGATCAGCCTGTTGGAAGTGACGAAGGCCGACTCCGTGATTTCGTTCACCGCGGTTGGCGAAAGGCACCCGGCCCGGATGAAGCTGATCGATCCGGACGGATGGGTAGCGGATCCGCCCTTCAGCGAGTGCTTCGAAGGGCAACCTCGACAGCAACTTCCTCCGCTGTACCTGCGGGAAGGCTCGATCTATCTAACGCGCCATGACGTGTTAATGGTGCATAACTCCCTCAAAGGGGCCCATTGCCAAGCGTGGATCATGCCCCCCGAACGTTCCTGCAACATCGACGAAGCGTTCGATCTTCGTCTGGTGGAGTTTCTTCTCGCCGAAGCTGACACCCATGCGAATTCTCGTTGCCGAATCGGCTGACTTTTCCCCCGCTGCGGCGCGGATCCTGGAGTCCGCCGCCGATGTGACCTGGGCCGATGCGGACTCCCGTTCGCTCGCGAAGCTGCTACCCGGGCACAGTTTGCTTTGGGTGCGCTTACGCAGCCGGATCGATCAGGCGACTCTCGCCGCAGCGCCCGAACTCCGGGCCGTTGCGACCCCAACGACCGGGCTGACACACATCGACCTCGAAGCCGCCAGGGAACGTGGCATCGCGATTCTGAGTTTACGCGGGGAGACCGAATTCCTGCGAACGGTTCGCGCCACCGCGGAGTTGACGATCGGCTTGATGCTAGCGCTCCTCAGGAAGTTGCCGTCAGCCATGCAGCACTCGACCTCTGAACCCTGGCGCCGAGACCGGTTCCGCGGACAGGAACTGTTTGGCAGCACAGTCGGGTTGGTGGGCCTGGGCCGTTTGGGGCAACTGGTCGCCCGGTACCTCCATGCCTTTGAGGCGACGGTTGTCGCCTGCGATCCCTATGTCAATCCAGCGGCGGTTCCCTCTTATGTCCGGCTCTGCGGACTGGATGAGTTGCTGGCTCAATCGGAGTTGGTCAGCCTTCACGTCAATCTGACCGCCGAAACGGTGGGGCTGCTGGGAGCGCCGCAGATTGCCGCGATGCGTCCCGGTGGGCTGCTCGTCAACACGGCTCGCGGGGAGTTGGTTGAGGAAGCGGCGCTGCTCGCCGCCTTGCAGAACGGGCATTTAGCGGGTGCTGCTTTGGACGTCCTAGCGGACGAACATTCGCTGACCCTGGACCATCCCCTGCTGGAGTATGCCCGCCGGAGCAGCCATCTGCTGATCACTCCGCATATCGGCGGATGCACGGCGTCCTCTATGGAACGAACGGAAGTGTTCCTGGCAGGAAAGGTCTCCCGTTGGATTGAAGAACAGCGCGGCGGGCAATAAGGAGACGTTGATGTGCGGCATTGCTGGAATCTTTGGAACTGGCTGGGATGCCATTGACCTGATGGCGATGGTCTTCACGCAGGAGCATCGCGGGCCCGACACTCGTGGGGTTTACATTTCGCCGGGCGGCACCGCGGGCCTCGGTCATAACCGTCTCAGTATTCTTGACCTATCGGAGTCCGGGCGCCAACCCATGCGGGACGCTTCGGGACATCGGTGGATCGTCTTCAACGGCGAGATCTACAACTACCTGGAACTCCGCCGCGAACTGGATGGATATCCGTTCCGATCGCAGTCCGACACCGAAGTGCTTCTCGCGGCCTACGACCGCTGGGGGGAAGCGTGCCTCGATCGTCTCGTAGGGATGTTCGCTTTTCTGCTTTGGGATGAAAGGGAACAGTGTCTGTTCGCCGCACGCGATCGTTTCGGCGTGAAGCCGCTCTACTATCACCAGCGGACGGATGGCACGATGCTGGCTTCCAGTGAAATGCGCGCCCTCTACGCGGGCGGTGTCCCCGAACAAGCGAATCCCCAAGCGTGGAGTTCTTATTTGACCTACGGTTTGCACGATCACACAGAGCAAACCTTTTCCTCTGGGATTCTATCCCTTCCGCCCGGCCACCGCATGACTTGGCGGGCCGGAAAGTTACTCGTGGAACGGTGGTATGACTTAGCGGAGCGGGTGGGGCCCGAGTTCGACGAGCGGAGCGTTGCGGTGGTTCAGGAAGAGTACACCGCGCTCCTGCGCGAGTCGGTGGCCTTACGCTTCCGCTCGGACGTTCCGGTGGCGATCAACATCAGCGGCGGGCTGGATTCGTCCCTGTTACTTGGCTTGGTCGACACCATGACCCAAGGAGCGGGCAGTGAAGTCTTGGCCTTCACCTATACGACGGGTGACGCAAAATACGACGAAACGCCTTGGGTGGAGCAGATGTTGTCCCGGACGCGGCATCGTTCGGTAGAGAGTCAACTGCATCCGCGCGATGTGCCGTCCTTGGCGGTTGCCGTGCAGTCCAACGCGGACGGCCCGTTTGGCGGCCTTCCTACGCTGGCTTACGCCGGTCTGTTTCAACTCGCCCGGTCGCTCGGCGTTGTGGTGCTTCTGGATGGGCAAGGAATGGACGAGCAGTGGGCAGGTTACGACTACTATGGCCCCCTGGCTGAGCGCGGGGCCTCCGGCCTCGGGGTGAATGCTCCGCTGCAAGGGACTCGCACTCGAGCGCTACGTCCGGAATGTCTGTTGCCGGAGTTCCGGGCCTTGGCCGAGCCGCTGCTGCCGGAGGAACGGTTCCCCGATGCCATGCGTAACCGGCAGTACCTGGACACCTGCTTCACCAAACTCCCCCGCGCGCTTCGGTTCAACGATCGCGTTTCGATGCGGCATTCGACGGAACTGCGCGAGCCGTTCCTCGATCACCGCCTCTTCGAACTGGCGCTGCGGCAGCCGGCCGACCGGAAGGTCCGCGACGGCTGTCACAAGTGGATGTTGCGACGGATCGGCGCTGCTTTGGCGCCCGCCGGGGTGGTCGAGTCTCCGAAACGCCCGGTACAAACCCCCCAACGAGAATGGCTGGCGGGACCTCTGCGGCGATGGGCCCATGAGTGCATTGAGTTGGCAGTCGAAGAGTACCGTGGCGAGTGGTTAGACTCCGCGGCCATCGCCGAAGCATGGCGAGACTTTCAACGGGGCAATAGCGACAACAGCTTCTATGTCTGGCAGTGGATCAATCTGGGCCTCGCGGTCCAAAACAGGGTGGCAAAGATAGCATGAGTGAAACTGCAATTCGAATTTGCAACCTCTCCAAGCGATACCGGATTGGTGCGCCCCAACAGCGTTATCAAACGCTTCGGGATAGCATCGCCAGCGGGGTGACCGCCTCCTGGCAGAGATTGAAGAGCCTTGGACGGTCAAGACCTGCCGCGGAGGAATCGATTCTCTGGGCGTTGCGGGACCTCGACTTTGAGGTGAAGGCCGGAGAGGTGGTCGGGGTTATCGGCAAGAACGGGGCGGGGAAGAGCACGTTGCTGAAGGTGCTATCCCGGATTACGGAACCCACAACCGGCTACGCCGAAATTCGCGGTCGCATCGGCTCACTACTCGAGGTCGGAACCGGCTTCCACAATGAGTTGACCGGCCGCGAGAACATCTTCCTCAACGGGGCTATTCTCGGCATGAAGCAGGCCGAGATTCGGCGCCAGTTTGACGCTATCGTCGCGTTCTCGGAGGTGGACCGGTTTGTGGATACTCCCGTGAAATTTTATTCGAGCGGGATGTATCTACGACTGGCCTTCGCCGTGGCCGCTCACCTGGAACCGGAGACGCTGCTGATTGACGAGGTGCTGGCCGTTGGCGATCTGGCGTTTCAGAAAAAGTGTCTGGGGAAAATGGGCGAAGTGGCGCAGCAGGGAAGAACCATCCTTTTCGTGAGCCACAACATGGGGGCGGTGCGGTCTTTATGCAGCCGGGGGATTGTTCTCGATGGCGGACGCCTGCTGTACCATGGCGACATCGGTTCCGCTATCGAGACCTACTACAACGTAACGTCGGTATCGGGTAAGGATGCAGACGCGGGCCCACCCAAGTCGGGCTTCGGCTTTGGTCCGTTGCAACTCGCCGACCGGGAAAGCCGAACCGTGGATCAGAAAGAAGGTTTCGAGGTGACGGCTACCCTGCACCTCGCCCAGCCGGTCTGCGGTTTCACGCTGCTCTGCCAGATGGAAGACATGCATCAACGGAACGTGTTCCATCTTCGCCGGGAGAGCTCGGACTTCGGTTCGGAGAAGGAGTGGCAGGGAGTGTACGACCTTCGAATCAAGATCCCCGCACTCTGGCTGGAGCCGGGGATGTATGGCGTCTATTTCAAGGTTCTGCTGCGAGGCAATCTGGCCAGTTCCCGCTACGTGTCCGACGTGCTTCACCTCGATTTCGCCGGGGAAAGCAGCGGATGGGGCGCGGTGCTGACTCCAGCGACCGAGTGGTCGATGCTTCGACAAACTGTCGGATCTACCGAGTCCGCAGGTGTGCCCGCCGCAATTCGTTAAGGAGACTTCGCCAAGGAAATATGCCGAGTTCACTTGCTCATTCCTCTCCGCTCGATTCGTCGGATCGAGCGCTTCCGAGTTCCGCTGCCGCCCGGTTACGCATCGAAGCGATCCTGCCGCGGGGGGAAGCGATTCGCAATTTCGTCTATACCGGGGCCCTCGACCGAATCCGCTCCCAGATGGATGTGGATGTCATCAGCGTACTTCCGGACGAAGCCATCAACAAACTCATGGAAAACCGATACGACTCCGTGATGGAGTTGACGGAGATCCCGGAACGCTGGCTGGTGCGTGCCATTCGAGGCGTGGTGGAGATGGCGCATGGCCGGTGGCTGTGGTCAGAAGCAGCCCAAGATCGCTGGCGGCTCCGCGACCATGAAGCGACCTCCCTGTCGCTCAAGGCCAAGCGAATTCTGTCGAAAGCGATCTGCCTCCCGTTTGCCAACCGGGTCGGCTTGGATGTTCTTTGCGCAGCGGAACGACTGAGCAGCCGGGTGCTTCGCACTTCTGATTACTACCTGGATCTGTTTCGGAAACGGCGGCCCGATCTTGTTTTCAATGGATCCCACGTGCACTGCCGCGTCGCCATTCAGGCCGTTCAAGCGGCCCAGTGGCTGCGAATCCCGACGGCCACCTTCGTCTTCTCGTGGGACAACCTCACGTCCCAGGGACGCATCATGCTGCCGTACGATTTCTTCCTCGTCTGGAGCGACGACATGCGGGCTCAATTGATGGATCTATACCCGCGAATCCCTGCGGACCACATCTTCGTCACCGGTACCCCCCAGTTCGATTTTCACTTCGATCCCCAATACCACTGGACACGCGAAGAGTATTGCCGGCGCCTCGGGCTGGATCCCGCGCGACCCTTCTTCGTCTACACGACCGGCATGCCCAATTACATGCCGGAGGAGATGCGTGTAGTGGAAGGCATAGCCGACCTTCTCGCCGGCATGACGGATCTTGGCTCTCCTCAACTCCTTGTGCGGGTCTACCCGAAGGACCGGACCACGCGGTTTGACGAATTGCGCCACCGCCGCCGCGACATCATTTTCTCGCCGGTCAATTGGGAGCAAGTCTGGCTTACCCCCAAACCGGACGATGTCGAAATGTATACCAATACGCTCCGCCATTGCGCGGCCGGAATCAACATTTCGTCGACGGTCTCGCTGGAGCTGTGCATGTTCGATAAGCCCGTCCTCAACGTCGGATACAACCCGCCGGGCGCCGATATATCGCCGGTTTCGTTCGCCTCTTATTACAAGTTCGACCATTACCGCGAAGTAGTCGAAAGTGGCGCCGTAACCGTTGTCCCATCGCAAGACGAAATGGGCGTCTGCCTCCGTCGCGCGCTGCAGCAACCCGAATACAAGCGGCAGGAACGCCGAACGCTCATCGAAAAAATGTTCGGAAATTTGCTGGATGGCAAGAGTGGCGTCCGTGTCGCAGAGGCGCTGGTCAACGCCGCACGGCTATCGCAAGGCAGCACGCGGCCCAAATGACGACGAAAACGAAAATCAAAGACGGCTTGACGAACCTTTTCACCTGGCTGGGCCTTCATCCCAATGGATGGAGCGTCGGCAACGCATTCAAGGTGCATGAGTTCAAAGAACTGGTAGACCGGGCGAGGTTGCAGCCTGGCGCTGTTGTCCTCGACTTGGGCTGCGGACAAGGCTTGCAGACCCAACTCTTGGCGCGTCGTTGCGCCAATGTGGTCGGGGTGGATGTAAGTTCTTCCGCTATTGAAAAAGCGAAATGGCGCCAGCGATTCAGCCCCGTTCGTTCGCGCTTGCACTACTACTGTTCGCCACTGGAGGCAGCCGGCCTTCCCGCGAACCACTTTGATCATGTCTTCAGCTTCTGTGTGCTCGAACACATTCCCAATCTCGATGTCGTCCTCGCGGAGTTGGCCCGCATCGTGAAGCCCGGCGGTACGATGCACTTCACCGTGGACTCCCTCGGAACCATCCACGACCCGGCGTTGATCGAGCGGCACCGGAAGGACCACAGCGTGATCGAGTACTTCACCGCGGATTCGATCCGCCAGCGGCTGTCCAGCGCTGGATTCGACGTGACGGAGTGCTACCCGATTTTCACCAGTGCCCGCGCGAGCGAGGAGTTTGCCAAGCGCATCGTCTCCGGAGGAAGTGTGAGCCTGCCGGAGAAGATTCGGCTCTACCGGGAGTTGCGCCGGGAGGATCGACGGAATCCCTCGCCCGAAGGCATCATGGTGCTGGTACGGGCAAGAAAGCCGTTGCGGAATGTGCAGGTTGGTGAACTGCCGGCTCAGCAGGAATCCGGTCGCGAGTCGGCCGCGGCATAGTATGCGACGGATCTTGGTGGTTTCTCACGTCTTGCCCTTCCCAGCGTCCGCTGGCCAGCGCCAGCGCGTTGGACTCACGCTGCAGGCTCTCCGTCAGGACTTTCACGTCACCTTTGCGACCATCGTGCCGTCCGCCGAGGTGGAGCACACCTGGGCGGCTCTGGCCGGCTGGTGCGATGAGGCGATCGTTGCGCCCGCTGTTGTGCCTGCCGGCCGATTCGACGCCTTGCGGCGGAAGGTAGCGATGGTTGCCTTCTGCGCCCGCACTGGACTGCGCCCCTCCAACTATGTGCTGTCGCAAGTGGAGTTCTCGGCTTCCCGCTTGCGTGCGCTCATCGGCGAGCGTGAGTTCGACTGCGTGCTGTTGGAGTATTGGCACGCAACGGCTTCCATGACCGTGTTCCGCGATCGCGATATCCCCGTGGTACTGGATACGCACAATGTTCTGTGGCAGGCCTACCGCGCTGACCTGGATCGCAAAAAGTGGATACCGGCTTGGTGGAAGAAGCGGGTCGTGGAACTCTACAAGTCCGCGGAAGAAGAGGCCTGGCGGCAGTTCGACGGGCTGATCGGAATCAACCGGCAAGAGCATCACTATATGCAGGCGGTTGCTCCGAGTGTCCGGCACTTTTACGCGCCGATGGGCGTGGATGTCGAGCACCGGTGGCGCTACCGGTGGCGTCCCGAGGGCGTGCGCCTATGTTGTTATGGCGGCTTCGGCAGCGCCCACAACGCCGCGAGTGCCTTGCGATGCGCGCAAACGATTATGCCGCTCATCTGGTGCGAGTTTCCCTTCGCCGAACTGTGGATCGTCGGTAGTAATCCGCCCCCTGTGTTGCAGGCGCTGCAGGTGGATTCGAGAGTTCATGTCACAGGGTTCGTTGACGAAGTGCAGCCCCTGCTGGGCACGATGCGGCTGATGCTTTGCCCATGGAAGGGCACCTACGGCTTTCGAAGCCGCTTGGTGGAACTCATGGCCGTGGGTGTGCCCATCGTTGCGAATCCGGATGCCGTCGACGGAATGGAAATGGAGCACGAGCAGGGCGTTCTCCTGGCGGACACCGACCAGGGGTTGGCTGAGCACGCCCTTCATCTGTTGTCCGACGGCGAGTTTGCCGCTGAGCAGAGCCGGCGCGCACGCGCACTGGTCTCCGCCTGCTACGGGTTCCCGTCGACCTATGGCAAATTGAGCCGCGAACTGCGGGAGTGGGCGGAGATTCATGCGAGCCGAACATGCAACTTCTCGTAATCTCCCACAAACTCTGCTGGCATTCCGCGGATTCGCCCACCGGCTTCGCCACGGACGGTGGATTTCCCGCCCAAATTGAGGCCGTGTCGCATCTCTTCACCAGCACCCGCGTTGCAGTTCCCGTAGGCATTCATCCGCCGGGAAAGGGCGAGAGCCCCATTCGTGGCCTAGCTCTCTCCGTGGTTCCGCTCACGGAGCCCGCCGGTCTGGCTTGGCGTCGCAAATTGGAGATGCCGGGATGGTTGGCCCGGAACATCGGGACACTCTGGCGGGAGGCCCGGTCGGCTGACGCGATCTATGCCTTGATTCCCGGCGACATTGGCTTACTTGGCCTGATGATGGGCCTTTTATTGCGGAAGCCCCTGTTTGCCCGATATTGCGGCAACTGGCACGAGATGAAGTCGCCCTACCAAACCTTTACGCGATGGCTCATGGAGCGGACCGCCGGCGGGCGGAACGTGATGCTGGCTACCGGAGGAGACGCGGCCCCGCCTTCGCCGCGTTACCCGAACGTTCGATGGATCTTCTCGACGTCGTTGCGGCGATCCGATTTGCAACGTTGCGCAGCCGCGCAATCACGGACCAACGCTCCCCTGCGGCTGATCAACTCCTGCCGTCAGGAGCCCTACAAACGGACGGAGCTTGTGATTCAGTCCATGCCCTTGCTCTTGCAGCGATTTCCGGATGTGACGCTCGATATCGTCGGTGATGGGTCGTCCATTCCAGCGCTGCGCCGGACGGCAAAGGATCTCGGCCTGTCAGGCCGTGTCCGCTTCCACGGCCATGTTCCTCAGAGCGCCGTGATCCCGTTGCTGCAAAACTCCTCCGTGTTTTGTTACCCCACCGCTACCGAAGGTTTTCCGAAGGCCGTTCTTGAGGCCTTGGCTTGCGGGTTGCCCGTCGTAACGACGCCGGTTTCCGTGCTTCCCCGCCTGGTTCCGGACGGGGTCGCTGGGGTGTTGCTGCCGGATCCTTCGCCCGCCAATATCGCCAGCGCAATTGAGAGATGCGCCGCCGACCCCGAGGTCTATGGGTTGATGTCGAGCGCCGCCAGCCGGCAGGCGCTGCGGTACTCGCTGGAGGCGTGGAACGCCGAAGTGGGCCAACTGCTCGCCGCGGCTTGGGGAGGGCAATCCGTTGTCCATTGATCTCGACCGCCTGCGCATCACCTTTCTGGCCGGGTCGCTAGGCCAGGGCGGAGCCGAACGGCAACTCATCCACATGCTGCGGATGTTGCAAAGCCGAGGCGCGGTGCCGTCCGTACTGTCCCTGACGAAGAATGAATTCTGGGAGGGCCCGATCCTGGCGATGGGCATCCCGGTGACTTGGGTAGGGCAGTCGTCCGCACAACCCATTCGCCTCGAAAGAATCGTGGTTGAGCTCTGGCGGAACAAGCCACAAGTTTTGCAGAGCTGCCACTGTTTCACGAACGCCTATGTTGCCGCGGCGGCCCGGATAACAGGGATTCGCGAAGTGGGCGCCATTCGATCCGACACCCAACAGACGGTCTCGGGCCGGTTCTCCATGATCCGGCGTTGGAGCCTCCATCACCTGCGGTCCATTGCCGTCAATTCGCGTGCATCGCTCGAAAGCGCGATCGAACTCGGCGTCCGTCCCAACCGTCTGTTTCATCTGCCGAATGTGGTCGACACCAGCCAGTTCTATCCCGCCGGCGATCCGCCGTCCCGGGAGGGACCAGTCCGTCTGTTGGCCGTCGGCCGGCTCAGCGCCGAAAAGCGGTTCGACCGGCTGCTGCGGATCCTGGCGAATCTCCCGGTTGAGCTACGGCCAATAGTGCGAGCCAGCATCGCTGGCGATGGACCGCTCCGGCCGAGTTTGGAACGCCAGGCCCGAGAACTCGGTCTCGACCAGACGGTGTGCTTCTTGGGGCCCCAGGCGGATATGGCGCCGATCTATCGCGACCATGATCTGCTTGCCTTGACCTCGGATTCCGAGGGCAGCCCCAACGTCATTCTGGAAGCGATGGCAAGCGGCCTCCCTGTGCTCGGCACGCGCACCGGCGGGGTGACGGAGTTGGTGGATAACGGAGTCACCGGACTGGTGGCGCGTCCGAGTGATGAAGTCGCCCTCGCTGTCGCGCTGGAGACTTTGCTGCGAAATCGGGACCTGCGCCGCCGCATGGGGGCTCAGGCGCGCGACCGGGCCTTGCTGAATCACTCCCCGGCGAGTCTGCCCCGTTCGCTTGGAAACCTCTATGAGATGGCCTTGACATGAGCACTGGCTACGTACAACTACACATTCCCGAGGAGTTTCTCCGGGAGCGCGAAACCGGGGCGTTCGATACCCGGCTCTGGTTCCTCGCGTTTGCCGCCCATGTGCCTCTGGCGCTCCTGCTGCAGGCCGACCCCACTATTGGTGCGGTTCACGGTCTGCTGTTGTTGGCGTTCGGGCTCTACGCCGCACTCGCTGGACGCGTGGACCGCGTTGCCTACACGGCAGCTTATCTCGCTGGCGCGGAAGTCCTCTGGAGAATGACGAGTTCGGGCCTGTTCTGGGAGTTCGGCAAGTATGCCGTCGTGATCCTGTTCGCTACCGCAATCATCAGAAATCACACGTGGCGAGTGTCGCCTTTGGCGCTCACTTATTTCGCCGTGCTGCTCCCTTCGTGTGTGATGACTCTGCAGGTGCTCGACTTCGATGAGGCTCGCAAGCAGATCAGCTTCAACTTGTCAGGTCCCCTCTCCTTGGCAATCAGCGTCTGGTTCTTCACGAATTGCCGATTTACTCGCCAACAGATATCGCATCTCCTGTTGGCCTTCATGATTCCCTTGGCCAGTGTTGTGACCATCACTGGGATCGCAACCTTTCTGGCCGGGCCCATCGTCTTCGGTACGAACTCGAACTTCGCTACCAGCGGAGGCTTCGGGCCGAATCAGGTGGCCTCCAGCCTCGGCCTAGGCGTGTTGTTCGGATTCTTGGCGCTGACGATTACACCGCGCATCTCCTTTGCCGGCCGAATGCTCCTCATCCTCGTCACAATCGCCTTTGGCGTGCAGAGCGCCATGACGTTCTCCCGGAGCGGGCTGATCCTTACCTTACTGGCGGGAATGGCGGGAATGCTGTTTCTCTTGCGCGATTCCAAGGCCCGGGTCCGCTTGGTGACCCTTTGCGTCTCCGGCTATCTGGCGGTGACCTATCTGATCCTTCCGGCCCTCGACTCCTTCACCGGAGGCGCGCTGGTGCACCGCTTTGAAAGTACGAACCTCAGTCATCGCGACGACCTTGTATTCGCGGATCTCGCCATCTGGCTCGAGGACCCCATCGGGGGCAGCGGCCCGGGCGTAGCCAAGTCCGTACGGGCGTCGATGACCCATTCGAGCAGCATCGCCCATACCGAGTTCAGCCGTCTGTTATCGGATCACGGCCTGTTTGGCATCGTCGCGATGGGCATCCTGTTGCTGATCGGCGCGCGCATGCTTCTTGCGGCCGAGCCTGGCGGACATCGCGCCTTCGTGGCGGTCATGGTGTCCTGGGCTCTGATCTATATGGCCGTCAACGGAATGCGGCTGGTGGCGCCTTCTCTTTTGCTTGGGCTAGGGGCGCTGCACTGGCAGGCTGCCAGCTTCGACCGGCAGTTCTACGTCAAGGAGGAGATATGAGCTCCAGACTCAAAGTGGTCCCTTTCCGGCTCGAGTTCGTACCGAAGTCCGATCTGCCGTGTGTCATCGGGCGAACGGAGGCCCCTCTCCATTCGGCCCCGCAGCGCTGGCTGCAATCCTCCATGGGGCTCCTGGATATTCATACCCGCCAGAAGTGGGTTCTCCTGCGGCCATTACTGGGCAGCCTGCCCCGACGCGGCGTCCGCCTGCTCGACGCCGGATGCGGCACCGGCCGGTGGGCCCTTGAACTGGCCGCCCGCCGGCCCGAATGGCATGTCACGGGCCTGGATATGGATGAACGGTCGATTGCCGAAGCGCGGGCTCGCTGCAAGCGGCTGGCCATCAAGAACTGCACGTTTGAATTGTCCAGCTTTTTGGACTTCGAGCCGTCGGAGCGATTCGACGTTCTGCTGTCGGTTGCCTCGGCGCACTATCTGGCCCGGGAGGGAAAGGCGCAGGCCCTCTTCTCCCGGTTCTCGCAGTGGTTAGTTCCCGGGGGGACACTCCTCCTTTATGGTCCCCGCGAACCCGAGTCGATCCCGGTAGTCAATTGGCTGCCGCATTTAACGAACGACTGGGGGTTCTCCCGGCTCCATTTGTTGGAGCTATGCCGGGCGAATCGTCTGGAGACCGCGATAGAAGGCGCCTACGGGCTGTTTCCCGTCATCGGGAAGGCCGCCACCCTTGCCAAGCAAATCGCCATCGCCACCGATGAGAATCCCATCACTCGTGCCGTTGCCTACCCCTTCGTTCTCACGTTAGGGTCGATTGGCCTTCTCAGTCCCCGGATCGAAGAGCCCTCCGCGGCGTGGCTGCTCGTGGCGAGGCGGTGCGACCGATGACCGGCCGCCTGCTTCTGTTTTGGGACTATGACACCCAGTGGGGAGCCGATCGCTCCCGCAGCGGGAACGGTCCGAAAGCCTGGGGCGAAGATGAGTTCGTCAACACCGAGCGTCTGTTGCCGCTCCTCGCCGAGTACCAGGTGCCCTCTTGCTTTGCCGTGGTGGCGGCCGCCGCCAGAGCCGGAGACCGTCCGTATCACGATCCGCGGCAGATTCGCGCCATTCACGGCGCCGGGCACGAAGTGGGCAGCCACTCGCTGCACCACGATTGGTTGCCCGGCCTCTCTGCGAGCCAGCTCGAAATCAATCTGTCGCGAAGCCGCGAACTGCTCGAGGATTGTATCGGTGCAGCTGTCGGCGCCTTCGTGCCCCCCTACAACCAACCGTTCCACTATCCCGCTGCCCTCTCGTTTAGCCGTTCCGAGCGCCGGGAAGCCGGGCGGACCCACATCGGCTTCTCCGAGCTCTGCCGCACTTTAAAACTTACCGGCTATCGATTTTGCCGCGCGGCCTATCGGCCGTTCCCCCAGCGAATCCTGGAGGCCGTTCTGCGCCGCCCGTGCGATTATCCCGGCGCCCTCAAGTCCATCGCTGGCGTCGCCTGCGTTCGACTGAATGCGGGTTGTGGATTCGCCGATCGCTCTATCGACATGGTTCGACGCTGCGCCCGGGAAGGTGGCTATGCCGTACTCTATGGGCACCCCCATTCCCTCTCCGTTCCGGGACCGCAATCGTTCGATTGCCTGCGGCGGACTTTAGCCATCGTCAAGGAACTGGTGCGGAACGAACAGCTGCAAGTCGTCCTACCCAGGGACATTTGCGCGCCACCAGTTACGGTCGCCCGAGAAGTATTTCATGAGCACCATTAGGCAAGCCGCTATCGTTGGGATCCCGGGTTCGGTTCTCGTTGTCGGGAACTTTCTGTCTCGGTCGGTCGATGTTCGCTGTGTTTGCGAGGACCTCTCGGAGCGGCTGCAGGAAGCCGGATGGTCTGTGCAGCGGACCTCGAACGTTCTCTCCCGGCCCTTGCGATTGCTCGACATGGTAGCCGCCGCTTGGCGCCACCGGGATGGATATGAGGTTGCCGTTGTTGACGTTTACAGCGGTCTGTCCTTCCTGTGGGCTGAGGCAGTGTGCCAGGTGCTCTCGCGGGCCGAAAAGCCATTTGTGCTCACCCTCCACGGCGGAAATCTCCCGTCGTTTGCCGCGCGATGGCCGAACCGGGCCGCCCGCCTGCTTCGCTCGGCCGATCTGGTGACTGCGCCGTCCGCCTACCTTCGGGAGCAGATGCTGCCCTATCGAAGCGACATCCAGTTGATCCCCAATGCCATCGATCTGGCGGCCTATCCTTACCGCGCCCGGCCCAACGTTTCGCCGCGTCTTGTGTGGCTGCGCGCCTTTCATGAGATCTACAACCCCACGCTCGGTCCGCAAATCCTTGCGCTTCTGGAGGACGAGTTTCCTGATGTGGAACTGACCATGATCGGCCGGGACAAGGGCGATGGCAGTCTGCAACGCACTCGAGAACTCGCTCAGCGACTCGGCGTATCGGACCGGTTGCACACTCCCGGCGGCATCCCCAAGCGCGATGTTCCGGCTGGACTCAATCAAGGGGACATCTTCCTCAACACGACGCGCGTCGACAATACGCCGATCAGTGTTCTTGAAGCCATGGCCTGTGGGTTGCCCGTTGTCAGCACGAATGTCGGTGGCATCCCGTACCTGCTCGAGCACGAACGCACGGCATTGCTTACCAGCAGCGGCGACGCTGCCGAAATGGCTGGGGCCATCCGTTCTCTGCTCACGGAACCCGCAAAAGCAGCTCGTCTGTCCACCGCCGGACGTGAGTTGGTGAACTCATTCAGTTGGCAACGTGTCCTGCCGCAGTGGCAGAACCTCTTGCAATCCGTACGTGCGCGGCGCCGCCTATGAATCCCATCTTCTACGACCTCTACGCGAAGCTGCCCCCGTCGCTTCGTACGGTTCCAGCCACTCTGCGCGGCTACTATCTGCGCTCCTGGCGCTATGGCCCGGAGACCCCGGAGATCGTCGCGCAAGCGCTTGAGCGGGAACGATGGAGCGCCACGCAATGGCAGCAGTGGCAACACGAGCGCCTGTCCCGCCAGCTCCATCGCGCCGCCACTTGCGTTCCCTACTATCGCGAGCAATGGCGGCAGCGCCGGCTCAAAGGCGACAAGGCATCCTGGGAGGTACTGGCCAACTGGCCCGTGCTCGACAAGAGAACCGTTCGCGAAGTGGGCCCGGCCCTGGTCGCCGACGATTGCGATCGATCAACCATGTTCGTGGACCGCACGAGCGGCACCACGGGCACACCGCTGGCCATCTGGCAGCGGCGGGGCGCCATCCGCGAGTGGTACGGTCTGTTCGAAGCCCGGACCCGCCTGTGGTACGGAGTCTCGCGATCGTCCCGCTGGGCCATCCTTGGTGGCCAGACCGTTACGCCGCTCTCGCAGCGCAAGCCACCGTTTTGGGTGTGGAATCATGCCCTGCATCAGTTGTATCTGTCGACATTCCATCTAAAGGCGGAACACATTCCGGACTACGCCGACGCCCTCCGCCAACATCGCATCGAGTACCTGGTTGGCTACAGCGCCGCGCTTCATGTTCTCGCCCGTCACCTGTTGACCAAGGGTCTGCGGCTTCCCATGAAGGTGGTCGTCACGAACGCCGAGCCGCTTTTTCCGCAGCAGCGAGAGGCGATCGCGGAGGCATTCTGCTGCCCCGTACACGCTACTTACGGTATGGCTGAGGCTGTTGTGGCCGCTTCCGAGTGCGAACGCGGTACGCTCCATCTGTGGCCGGATGCCGGGGTTATGGAAGTCCTGGCGGACGGCCGGCCGGCCGCACCCGGCGTCACCGGCGACCTCATCTGTACGGGCCTGCTCAACCCGGATATGCCTTTGATTCGCTACGCCGTCGGTGATCGTGGGCGCCTATCTGCCGCTTCCGAACCCTGCGCCTGCGGACGAACGCTGCCGCGCCTGGAGTCCGTGGAGGGCCGCGCCAACGATTCCCTGGTTACTCGGGATGGGCGGCGAGTGTTCTGGTTGAACCCGGTGTTCTACAGCCTGCCTGTAGCCGAAGCACAAATCATCCAGGAGTCGCTCGATCTCGTTCGCATTCTCTACGTGCCGGCGGATGGGTTCAATGACCAGTCCGCGCAAACCATCATCCACCGCACCCAGAAACTGATCGGTCCGGTAGAGGTTCGGCTCGAAGCCGTGGCGCAAGTACCCAGGGAGCCGAGCGGAAAGTTTCGTGCCGTGCTTTGCCGGGTGCCCGAACCGTCCCTATCCGAAGCCCATCGATAAAGAGGCCCTCCATGCCGTCTCCCCTTGTGTCCATTGTTATCGCCTGCCGCAATGAAGCCCGCTACATCGAACCCTGCATTCGCGGCTTCCTGAACGGCACCGTTCGTGAGATTGAAGTGCTCGTCGTCGATGGGGACTCTGATGATGGGTCCGCCGCCATCGTCGAGCGCATCGCGGCCACCGAAGACTCTCGGGTTCGACTCCTGCACAATCCGGCTCGCCGCACGCCGATGGCTTTTAACATTGGCATCCGCGCAGCCCAGGGCCGCTTCATCTCCATTTTCGGAGCGCATTCCGTGCCGGCCCCCGATTGGGTTGCGGCCAATCTGAGAACCCTGGCCGAGCACCCGGAAGCCGCCGCCGTCGGGGGCGTCCTCAACACGATCAGCCACACCTTCATCGGCAAAGCCATCGCCGCCGCTCTCAGTTCCCCTTTCGGCGTCGGCAACGTGCGCTTCCGCGTGGGTGGCCAGCCTGGTCCGACCGATACCGTTGTTTTTGGCTGCTATCGGCGGGAGGTATTTGACAAGTACGGACTGTTCGATGAAAACTTTCTGACCAACCAGGATGACGAGCTGAACCTTCGCCTGGTCTCGAACGGCGAGATCCTGTACTTTGACCCCGCCATCCGCCTGGATTACAACGCCCGCCCCACATGGGGCAAGGCGCTCGATCAATACTGGCGGTACGGTCGCTACAAGCTCAACGTGTTTCGCAAGAACGGCCGCATCGGAAGCTGGCGTCAACTGGCGCCCGCCGCCTGGACTGCCTTCCTGCTCTTTGCCGCGGTCGGCGCCGTCTTTGTGCCGGCACTGCGGGTACCTGCTCTGCTCGGCGTGGCCGCCTATCTGGCGGTCGGTATTGTCGCCATGTTTGCCAAGATTCCGCGCTACGGTTTGGCCTGCCTCTTGTTCCTGCCCGTCGCGGCCTCGATTCATCTCGCCTACGGCATCGGCACCTGGCAGGGACTTTTCGAGACCGGCTACACCCAGCGCCACTAAGCGAGTTGTCGAGAACGATCATGATCTCCACTCCCGCCGTTCCCCGTGCCGTACCCATCGTGTCGCCGAAACTGTGGCTCCTGGGCCTGGTCGCCAGCCTCGCCCTGGCCGGTGTCGCGGCGACTGGTTGGTTGACGTGGGACCGGCATACGAAGTTCGCCCTGCTCTTCGTCCAGTACGCGGTCGTGTTGCCAGTTGCAATCTCTCTCTGGCGCGCCGTTCCAGCGTCCCGGATCGAACCCACTACTTACGGTTGGCGAACTGCCACGCTCGCGTTCTTCTGTTGCCTGGTTTTCCCGCTCGCAGGCTTTCTGGGCGAGGCCACCTATTCCGGCGACGAAAGCGCCTACATCTTCCAGGCCCAATTGTTTGCCCAGGGAAAGCTGACCGCTGAGGCCCCAGGAGCAGGGCCCGTAGCGGCCTCTTCTCTGCTGGCCGATTCCGCCGTTCGGCAGAAGGTCTTCCGCTACCAGCATCACCTGACCTACCAGGGTCGCTGGTTCGGAAAGTATCCTCCCGGATGGTCCGCCGTGCTCGCCCCCGCCATGCTCTTGCATCTGGAACGCCTGGTGAATCCGCTCGCCGGTCTCGCTATTCTCTGGGTAACGTGGCGCATAGGTTTACTCCTGTTCAACGCCATGGTCGCCGAACTCGCGCTCTTGCTTCTGGTCGCCTCGCCGTTCTTTACCCTTAGTTGCGTTGACTACTTATCGCACGCCTTGGCGGGTCTACTCCTCATCCTCGCCCTCTATTGCCTTCTGCTAGCCTGGCGGCGCAACCTGCCGGAACCCAGTGCCCATCCACTCCCGCGGTACCCCGCGGGCTGGTACCTCGCCGGCATGATGTTGTCTCTCTTCCTTCTTTGTCTCGTGCGGCCATATGTCGCAGCTTGGACGGGAACGATCCTCGGCGTCGGGGCCCTGTGGGTGATGCGCTTCCGCGCCAAGGATTCGCTTCTACTGATCTCCGTAGGCGGGGTCACCGCGGCGCTCGCAGTCTTCCTTCTCTTAGCCTTCAACAAACTCTTGACGGGCGCCTACTGGCCATACACCTATGCCCTCTATACCGGCACGGCCGGCATTACAGAGGTGGCGTTCTCGCCCTCGCAGCTCTGGGTCAACCTGACCACGCTGACTGCCACCTCGTTGGGCGAAACTGTCCTGGCCAGCTTTCCGTTCGTGTTCCCGCTGGCCGCCTTCGCCGTCTGGCGCGACCGCCGCCGGTCGAAAATCGTCTTGCTGCTGGCTGCCCTGGTCGCTTCGCTGATCGTCGCCTATCTGGGCCAGAATCATTCCTCGTTTTCGCTCACCGGGGAACGCTACTACTTTGAAACCTTCTCGATTGTCGCCATCCTCGGTGCCTGGGGGTGGGTGCTGCTCTGGCGGCACCGGCTCTTCGCCACGGCCAAGTGTGTGCTGGCTGCACTGGTCCTGTCCCAGGCGATGCTCTACCCCGCTTTCTTAGGCCGGTTGGTCCAAGCGCATGAACCCTCTCGCCAAGTCATCAGTGCCTTGAGCCAGATCCGTGCGGAACGCGCGGTGGTCTTTCTCCAAAGCAGTCAACGCTTCCGGGCGTTCGACCTGAATCCCAATGTCCCGGACTGGCGTCTAGCGCCGCTGTTCATCATGGTGGATCCCGGAGCCGCTCTCCGGCGGGATGTTGCCTGTTCGTTGGGCCGAAGCCGCTGGATCGAAGTGGGCTACAACGACCGGTCCGGCCAGGCGATTGTCGGCTCCGCGCATCCGGTTGACTGCGCAGCGTTACAGGAAAACTAAGTCTCTCCCGGGATCCGATGCGCCTGCTCTCTTACTCACCGTTGCTCGTTGCCTCGTGCGTCTGTTGTGCCGCGGAGTTCTACGTAACCCCCTTCGGGTCGCCCTCCGGCAACGGCACGGCCACTCATCCCTGGGATCTCGCCTCCGCGCTCGCCCATCCCGCGGCCGTTGCTCCCGGCGATACGATTTGGCTCGGCGAAGGCACATACCGGGGCTCATTCACAAGTCGCCTGGCCGGAACCGCCGCCCTGCCCATCGTCGTGCGCGCCGAACCTGCAACCCGGGTGGTCATCGATGCCGACCGGGACACGCAATTGCCCGCCGTGCTCACCGTACGTGGGGCACACACCTGGTTTTGGGGTATCGAAGTGATGAATTCGAATCCCGCGCGGATCTATCCCTCCGTCGCGGGCGGCCGTCCCACTGGGGTTGACATCTTTGGAAGTGGCGTCCGCCTCATCAATTGCATCCTGCATGACAATGGAAGCGGCATCGGCTTCTGGGCCAACTCGCAGGACTCGCAGGTGTACGGCACCATCGTCTACAACAACGGATGGGAAGGGCCAGAACGGGGACACGGCCATGGCGTCTATGCCCAAAACGAGAAGGGCCTGAAGCGGATCACGGACTCCGTCTTCTTCAACTCCTTCAGCCACGGGATTCATATCTATGGCTCGGAGGAAGCCTCGCTCAATCACTTTCGGGTCGAAGGAAACATCTCCTTCGATAACGGCGCGCTATCCCGCACCGGGATCACCCGCAATATCCTGCTCGGCGGCGGCACCGTCGCGTTGGACAATCTCCTTGCGGATAACTACACCTACTTTTCTCCTTCTTCCTTGGTTGGTCAGAACAACATTGGCTATCGCGCTGGATGTAATGGCATCACCGTCAGGCGGAACTACTTCGCCAACGGAGGATTGGTCGCCATTGAATGCCGCAACGCCGTCATTGAGGATAACTTCTTCCACCCCTACATCTTTGGCTTTCCCATCGAACAGCTTCCCTCTAACACCTACAGCCGCTCCCGACCTACCGGTACCCGGATCTTTCTCCGCCCGAACGAGTATGAGCCCGGCCGCGCCCACGTTGCAGTTTTCAACTGGGATCGTCACAATGCCATTCTGGCCGACCTCTCCTCCGTGCTTCGTCCTGGCCAATCGTTCCAGATTCGCGACTTGCAGAATCCGCTTGGGCCGCCGGTGTTGGCTGGGGTCTATTCCGGGCAGCCGCTCAGCATCCCTCTGCATCTCACCGTAGTCGCTACCCCGGTGGGCGAGCCCGGTGTGGCGTCCCGGCACACGCCGTCTGAGTTCGGCGCCTTCCTTGTGCTCCCTTACGCCGCGTCCACTCGGGTCCGCGGCGATGACGGCGGCTCCGGCCGCCTGCCCATGAAACCGTAACGCCGCAAACGGCAAAGGAACCCAGCACCGCCATGACCCTTCTCGCCTCCCTCATCCTGATCTCTCTTAGTGGATCGCTTCTAGCGTTCTTCCTGTTTCGAAGCTATTGCGCCAGCGCGCAGCTACCCTCCAACCGTATCCGCCGCTGGCTACTTGGCGAGTTTACGCCCCGGCAACTGGGTGGTTTCTCCTACCGCGCCCTGATCCTGGTCAGCTTATTTGGCTTGTTCTTGGAGTTACTCATGATTCGCTGGGTCTCCTCGGAGATTCGGATCTTCGCCTACTTCAAAAATTTCGTCCTCATCGCCTGTTTTCTCGGATTCGGTCTCGGGTCTCATCTGTCCAATCGGCCCATCCGCTTCGGCCTTCTTTTGCTGCCCCTCTGCTGGCTCGCCCTGCTCATCAAGTTGCCGATTCCGGCCCTCCGGCAATTGGTAAGCGAGCTTCCGGACTATCTGGGCGCCTTCTCAAGCGTGCACATTTGGAGCGTTCCCTCCATGTCATTCACGCCCCAGTCAATCAAGGCCTTAGCCGGCGCGATGGCCGTGGTCATCCCCATCTTTGCGTTGATCTCTCTGCTGTTCGTTCCGATCGGACAACTCGTCGCTTGGTACCTCGAACATGCCCGGCGCGGCATCACGGCATATACAGTAAACGTCGGCGCCAGCTTGGCCGGGATTCTGCTCTATACGCTGCTCTGCTTCTACTATCAGCCACCGGCGGTCTGGTTCCTCATCGGTGGCCTGACGCTGGTGCTACTGCTGCTGCCCTTACGCCGTTTAGCGGCGGCGGCTGCCTTGGTCTTCCTCTTGTGTGCCGCTTTGGCCCAGATCACGCCCGCCGGCCGGGAGGTCCTGTGGTCGCCCTACCAGAAACTGTCGATCTCCGAGTGGCGCGATACGGATGGCACCGTGATCGGACACAACGTCAATACGAATGACAGTTGGTATCAGGTGATTATTGACCTGTCCGACTCGTTCGTCGCCGCGCATCCGCACCTGCTCCGCGGTGTCCCCATCGAATGGAATGCCTACAACCTTCCTTACCATTTCGTGAGCCGTCCGCCTTCGGTCCTCGTGCTCGGCGCCGGCACCGGTAACGACGTGGCCGCTGCCGTGCGCAATGGCGCCGGCCGCGTGGTGGCGGTGGAAATCGACCCCCTGATCTTGCAAGAAGGGAAACGGCTTCACCCCGAACGGCCCTACGACTCGCCGAAGGTTCATGCCGTACTGGACGACGCCCGCGCCTATGTGCAAAACAGCCCCGAGAGATTCGACCTCATTTTGTTCTCTCTCCTGGACTCTCACACTACCTCGTCCCACTTTTCGAACATCCGCATCGACAACTACGTGTATACCGTCGAGGCCTTGGCCGCGGCCAAGAAGCTGCTCAAGCCGGACGGGCTGCTGGTAATGAAGTTTTGGGTGGATCGTCCTTGGATCGCCGGCCGTCTGCAGGCCTCGCTGACCCAGGTCTTCGGACAACCTCCTCTGCAACTGGAGGCCGAGCCGTCCTACACCACCGAAGGCAGTTTCTTTATCTCCGGATCGGAGGTGACTCTTCGTCGTGCACTGAGCGATCCCCGCTTGCGGGACTACCTGGCTGCCCACAACAAAATGCACATCTCCGCGGCGCCTGTCACGACGGACGACTGGCCGTTCTTCTACCAGGAACGCCCCGGCCTTCCGGTGAGCGTCGCCCTCATTTCCATCATCATTGCTCTGGTCTGTGCCTTTGCCTTCCGCGCTACCGGCCAATCGGGTCTGTTCGGGGCGAGCACTTTGGGGCGCCGCACCCATTGGCACTTCTTCTGTCTGGGAGCGGCCTTCCTTTTGCTGGAAGCGCAGATCGTCAGCAAGATGGCGTTGCTGTTTGGCACCACTTGGATCGTGAACTCGGTGGTCATCTCCGCCCTGCTGCTACTCATCATGTTGGGAAACACTTTGGTGGGGCGCTACCCGAACCTCCCCGCTATGGTTCCTTACGCAGGGATCTGGATGAGCATTCTGGTCGCCTACTTCACGCCCGTAGCCGCGCTGCTGTTGGAGTCGTTTTGGCTTCGTGCGGCGGTAGGTGGATTTGTCCTGTGCTTGCCGGTCCTGTTTGCCAGCATGATCTTTATCCGCAGCTTCTCTGCCGCTGGTTTCTCCGGTTCGGCCTTGGGGTCGAATTTGATGGGGGCCTTGATCGGGGGCCTCGCAGAATCGATATCCATGGCTACTGGGCTTCGGTCTCTGACCCTGCTGGCGGGAGCGCTCTACCTCACGGCGTTCCTCTGTCGCATGCGCCAAGAGAACTCTGTCGCGGGCGCTCTCTCCCCGACAGTAGAGGAAAGGGAGCCTCACGTCGTGTAAGTGCTCCCTTTCCATTTTTTGAGGTTAAAAGACTTCGATGCCGTTCACCAACGGGTTCTCGACTTGCTTCACGAATTCGATCACCAGTTGGCCATTCGGCGCCGGTACATCGAACTGATAGTCCACCGGACGCCATCCGCCCCCGGCCTCTTTCGCGATATCAAAGCGGCTGAGTACGGTGACGCCATTAATCCGAACGTCGAAGAGGCGTTGCCCGGCGATCGCGTAATAGGTCTCGGCGAACCGCAGTTTCACCTTGCGCATTCCGGCCGGTACGTTCAAGCGGTAGCTGAAGACGCCGAAGCGACAGGTCTGGTAAAGCGCCTGCTCTGGCGTTCCGGCGATTGCTTGCCGCGTTTCGAAGGCCGCTCCTCCCGTTGCCCCGGTATCCGCCTGCCACGTATTTCCCTCCTGGTCCCGAAACGCCGCCGATCCTGCGTTGATGCGCAGCGCAAAGGTAGGTTGGACAACAGGAGACGCTTCTAAGGTTAACGAGGCGGTGGAGAACTTGGTTGGGTCGGCCACGCTCACCGCCTTGGCCACGACGGTCTGCAATTGAGCGACGCTGGCCGGTGCGGTGTATTCGCCAGTAGCGGAGATCGTGCCGACCGGCGGAGTAAGCGTCCACGTTACCGCCGTCGTGCCGGCGTTGGTAACCGTCGCCGTCAATCGGATCGTCTGGCCCGGTTGGACCGTGGCGATGGACGGGGAAACAGCAATCGTCGTTGCTGGCGGTGTTATCGGGCCAGTTTCCGCGGGTACAATCTCAATGGCGTTCACCTGGGGATACTCTCGCTGAGTGACCAGGTCCAGTTGGATCTGTCCGTTCGTGACGGTTGCCGGGAATTCACGCTCGATATACTGCCGAAATCCACCCGCCGCTTGGAAGATGTCAAAGTTGCGAAGCACCGCTTGTCCCTGCAGATCCACTCCGAACACCCGCTGCTGCGCGGTGGTGAAGTAGAGTTCGGCGAACTTCAGTCGTACCGTGTAGCTTCCGTTGGCCATGGGAATCCGATAGCCGAGGCCGCCGTAGCGCAGGGTGCGTAGCGCCGCTGCGGCCTTCGGCGCCGCCACCTGCGCGTCGATCTGGTAAACGCTCCCGCCCGTAAAGTTGCGGTCGGCCTCCCAGCGGTCGCCGTTCGTATCCGTGAACGCCTCGCCGCCAGCGTTGATTCTGACGGTCGTCGGGAGCGGAACATTGACAGGCGCTGGGTTCACCGTCACCACGAGATCATCAAATCCCGCGCTCGCCCCGTCGTTGGCCGTGAGCCGGAGAGTGTACTGCCCGGCAAGGCTAAATGCTGCCGTGGTTGCGGCCGCATTCGGAGCTGAAAAGGTTACCGTGCCAGGACCGGCAACCTTCGTCCATGTCCTCGACAACGTGCCGTTGGGTAGACCATCGTCAGTGACTGTGGCGTTCAGGTTGGCCTGCGAAGGCAGGGTGAGTGCCTGGTCTCGCCCGGCATCTACCGACGGCGGAAGATTCGGGGTCGGCGTCGGGCCCGGCGGAATGTCGGTGACGACGCCAGCCCGCTGGATGACGAAGGCGCCGAATTCACCCGACGTATGAATCTGTGCCACCTGGAGCGCACCAATCGCCGGGGCGAAGCGGGTACTGGTCATCGGGATGGACACCGAGCCATTGTAAGTTCCGGTCGCGATGGGCGCGTCGAGATAATTTTCCGCGTCGCGTATCTCATACCGGTCACCAGGATTGAGGACGTTATTCAGCGCAACGGTCACCGAGGGTAGCCCGTCCCAATTGAAAACAGCGACATGAGCCCGGCCTGCCTCGTACTGGTTGGGATAGACCAGGATACGGGAGCCCGTCGGGCGGCTCTGCGTGAAGGTATTCGACGGGAAGTGATCCCCCGCGAAGTTATAGGAAAAGTGGAATAGGTTCCCCTGTATCTGTGCGCCGGACGTACAGCTAACTAGAAGATTGGCGCTGTTCGCAAAGTAGTTGCCGTCCAGAATCAGATTGTTGCATCCTGCCCGATAACCGAAATTGTTTTGCCCAACCCGGCTGTCCGGGCTGAAGTAAGTTGCATTCTGCCTTACTACCCCATTCTGGGCGACTTTGTCGCCGCCAAGCAGGATATTGCGCGTGATGCCCGTGGCCGAAATCCGTCCGTTGTTGAACCCGATGTTGCCGTCGAGAACAAAGTTGTCCAGGTAGGCCGTGCCGGAACCATAGATGTGAATGCCATGGCTGAAGGCGTTGAAGTAGATGTTGTGAGCAATGCGCTTCGTGCCATAACGATTCTGCCCGTAGATGTTGTGCCCGTGTCCCCGGTCCGGAGCGTCCCAGCCGTTGTTGAAGATCAGGTTGCCATATATCTCAGAATCGTCGGCCCCGGCCCATGACCCCATGCCGTTGCCATGGTCGTGGATGATACAGTTGATCACTTTGAGCCTCATGCCCTCGACGTTCACTCCCGTGGGGCGGGCGTTGTAGGGGTTCGATCCGCTCGTCTCGAATACCCGCTTCGGATGGGAATTGCGGATCTCCAGATCACGAAACCAGGCGTCCTGGCCGTTTAATTGGAGTGTTGCGGGCAATAGGACATCGGAGTTGCTATCGAGAATGGCGCGCTCGCCAGGAAACGAGCGGACCTGAATCGGGGCTGTCGGCGAACCCTTCAGGCGGCTTTGATACTTTCCCGCATAGACTCCTCCCTTAAGCCAGATCGTGTCTCCCGGCTTGACGGCCGACGGATGGTTTAGCGCCGTCTGCAAGTCCCAGGGCCAGGCCTGCGATCCGACGCCTCCAGGGGTGCCTGTCGGAGCGACATAGAAGTCGGCGGCGCCGAGCGCCAGCGCGCCCCAGATGGCAAGCGCAGCCAGTTTCTGGGCAGGGCGAAGTATAAATCTCTTTTCCACGTAGATTCTCCTTGGTGGTAAATGGTTAAGAAGGCAGCCAAGTAAGATCGAATACAAGCGTAGTCGATATACTCAACGAGTACGGCAACTGAATGGGAAAGGCTGATAATGGTAGTGAATCCCGGAGTCCTGGCTCAGGCAATTGGGAGATGACATTAAGGAGGCGTGCAGCGCGCCTTAGGGTAGGAAAGTGAGTACGAAGTGATTACGGTGAAGTTAGTGAAGCATGGTAGCGCGCCCCCGGCCTTTGCCGGGGGAGTCTAGGTTGGGCTGCGGCGGTACTACCTGATTTCGATCGCGGCGAGGCTGGGGTTCTCCACGATCGGAATGAACTCGATAAGAATGGAACCGTTGTCAACAGAGACCGGGAACTCTCGGTCGACCGCCGACAAAGCGCCGCCGGCGGCGACGATATCGAATCCCGCCAGGACCCGGGTGCCATTGATGCGGACATCAAAGACCCGCCGGCCTGTTTGGTTGTAGTAGATTTCGGCGAACCGTAGGCGCACCGTCCGGCCGCCATTAGTGACAGGCAATAGGTAACGGAAAGTCCCATAGCGGACTGTCTTATACAAGGTGGGGTCGGCTGTGTTACTAATCGAGTTGGTTGTCGAATAGAGCGCGCCGCCCGATACGTTGCCATCGGCCATCCAAACGTTACCGGTGGCATCGGTATAGCCCGGTCCGCCGGTGTTCAGGCGGATGGGAGTGAATGAGGGGGATGGCGGCGGCGGGGGTTGAATCGTAACCTGTGCGGTGGCGCTCTCGGTTGGATCGGCCACACTGGTTGCGGTTACCGTTACGACGGTCGCGGTGGTGACGACCGGCGCTTGAAACAATCCGCTCGGGCTCATGCTGCCGATCGGGGCGGAGAGTGTCCAGGTGACGGCGAGGTTGGTCGCGTTGGTGACAGTGGCGGCGAACTGTTGTGTGCCCCCGGAGGCTACCGTGGCCGTGGCCGGGGTGACGTTCACCGAAACGGCAGGTAGGGGCGGCGGCGCCGTGGTCAACGGTTGGATCTCAATGGCGTTGACGAGGGCATAGTCAATTAACGAAACGAAGCCAATGGCGATTTCCCCGCTCGTGACCGCGATATCGAATTGCCGGTCTATCGGAGAGAAACCACCGCCTGCGGCGTAGAGATCAAAGGAGCTCAGTTTGGGTTGGCCGTTGATGTCGACCGAGAAGACCCTAGATCCGGCTCGCTGGTGGTAAATCTCGGCGAAGCGCAGGATCACCCGGTACGCGCCATTGGCCAACGGTTGCCGGTAGGTGAAGTTTCCGTACCGGACGGTTTGGTAGGGGTCCATTCCCGCCGGCCCGCTGATGGAGCGAGTGACGGTGAAGGTCGCCCCTCCCGAAAATCCCCTGTCCGCTTCCCAAACTTGCCCGGAGGAGTCTGTCAGAATGCCGCCTCCCGCGTTGATCCGGATGACGCCCGGCGTCGAAGGAGGGGGTGGGGGAGCCGGCGCCGCATTCACCGTCACCTGCGTTGTCGCCGAACGGGAAAGCTGACCATCGGAGGCCATCAGTCGGAGTTGGTAGGTTCCGGGGCTCGAGAAAGAGACTCCAGTGGTAGGCCCGCTCGGGTTGGTGAACGTGACCGGACCCGGGCCACTGCTGAGGGACCAGGAGTAGCTGAGCGCCGCCGTCGGCTGACCATCGTCAATCGCCGACCCGGTGACGGTAGCCGTCGCGGGAAGCGTGATGGTCTGCGCCGGTCCGGTCGTCACCGTGGGGGGCTGATTCGGAGGCGGTAAGGCAACGGATCCCGAAGCCGGCAGCACAAGGAAGCTGCCAAATCGAACGGGAGTATGAACCAACGCCACTTCGGCGACGCCCGTCAGCGGGGTGACCGCCGTCCCGGTCATCGGGATGGTGACGGTTCCGCCCTGGTAGACGCCAGTCACGACCGGCGGCCCATAGAAGTTCTGCGCATCCCGAATCTCGTAGGCCGTCCCAACCGGGAGGATAGAGGCCAGGCTCACATTGACGCTGCTGAGGTTGTCCCAGTTGTATACCGTGACATTGCCCCGGCCCGGCTCGTACCGGTTGGGCCGCAGCAGGACTTGCAAGCCTCTCGGTTGGACGGTGGTATAGGTGTTGTTCGGAAACTGGGCGGCCGACATGCCGTCCAAAGTGCCATAGAAAAGATTCCCGGTGAACGTCACTGCCGTACAGCTGAGTTTCATGGCCAGCGGTGCGACGAAGAAGTTTCTTTCGGCCAGCAGGTTGGTGCATCCGGCGCCGTACCCGATCTCGTTCCGGCCCGCATTGCCGGAGAAAAAGCTGGCATTGTCACGCAGCGTCAGGTTGTTCGAAACCCTGCCGCCGCCGATGATGAACTGGGTCTTGGCCCCGGCCGAAGGCGAAAGCACGCCATTGTCAAACCCGGTGTTGCCTTCGATCACGTAGTTGTCGAGGTATGCATTCTCGGAGCCGTAGATATGGATCCCGTGGCTGAAGGACTTGAAGTAGATGTTGTCGGTGATCCGCTTCACGCCCAACCGATTCTGAGAGTAGATGCTGTGGCCGTGGCCCCGATCTCCGCCCTCCCAGCCGTTGTAGTAGATCAGGGTGCCATAGATCTCCGAATCGTCCGCCCCGTTCCAGAGGCCGAATCCGCTTCCGTTGTCATGGACCACCATGTTAATGATCTTGATGTTGGGCCCGTACACATCGATCCCGGTGGGCCGGCTGTCGCCGAGGCGCCGGACCGGATTGCTATTGGTGATTTCAAAACCCCAGAACCAGGTCCAAGCTCCTGAGACGGTCAGCACGGCCGGGGTCGATGTATTCGTGTTGGCGTCGATCGTCGCCCGCTCGCCGGGATACTGCCTGACGATGATGGGCTGGTTGACTGCCCCGCGAAGCACGCTGTTGTACTTGCCGGGATAGGTTCCCCCACGGACCCAGATCGTGTCGCCCGGCCGGATGACTGCCGGGTGGTTCAAGGCGGTCTGCAAGTTCCAGGGGTTTTGGATTTGGCCGGTGCCGGAGGGAGATCCGTTCGGCGCTACGTAGTACTCCGCGGCGGAAGCGGAGTATAAACAGCCCAGAAGGGCGAAAGCGAATCGGATGACAGGATGTCGGACGGTAGAAGCGAAAGGAGTGAAAAGGAGGGGATCCGGTCGGAATCGGTTCATTGATTACCTGTTGGTTGAATTTTGTCGAACAGCGGTAGTCGATTTTGCTTGCATTCCATCTTGAGAACGCGTACCATTGGTGTTAAATCTAAACGTCTATTCTCTTCTCTGTCAACAGGTTTTCGCCTAAAAACAGATTGAGGACAAGTGTATACGTACGTCCAGTAGTGCTTTGAGCGGCATGCGTGTACCCATTTTTTCCTGTGTTTTGTAGTGTTTGGCCCGGATCTGTCACAGATCCGCTGCCGGAGGTATTTTTATGCATTTGCATTGGCTCCTGCCCGTTGTTGCTCTCATGGGCCTGCCGGTCTTCGCTCTTCCTCTCTACCAGAATGACTTCGAATCTTCGGATTTGGCGGGCTGGTCAGCGGGTGGGATCGTGCTGGCGCCGAACGGCTCCACCCGCTTCCTTGGGTTGTTCGACCGGAACAATTCCACTACCTTCACGCTCTCCGGGCTCACCCCCGGCGAGCTCCTCTATTTCCAATTCGACCTGTACATCAATCGAAGCTGGGACGGGAACACCACCGCCTTCGGCCCCGATATCTTTACCGTCGAGGTTGTCGGCGGTCCCATTCTGCTGCAGAGTACGTTTAGTAATACCGAACTGTCCGGATTTGAGCAGTCCTTTCCGGATCCCTGGAACCCCGGTGCTCCGGTTTCCAACGCAGCTCGTTCCGGTGCTTTTGCCGTCAACACTCTCGGCTTTTTCGCCGAAGGGGACACGACTTACCGGCTGATCCTGCCGATTACTCCCAACTCTGCGAGCCTTTCGTTACGTTTCTCCGGTCTCAATCTACAGGACGCCATAGATGAAAACTGGGGAATCGATAACGTAACCGTCAGCGCCGTCCCGGAACCTACTACCGCCTGCCTCCTCCTGGGCGGATTGGGTCTGCTCGCCTCCTGGCGCCGCTTTCGGCGTTAGCTTCTCTCCACGGCGGCCGCCGGTCCTCGGCGGCCGCCCAACCCCCTCCTCATTCAGTCCACCCCCCGAAGACAAAGGAACCCCCATGTGCGGAATTATTGGCTACATCGGAAATCAGACGCCCGTGCCGATCCTCCTCGATGGCCTGCGAAAGCTCGAATATCGCGGCTATGACTCAGCGGGCATCGCGGTGATCGGACAAGACGGCAACCTATCGGTTCGCCGGGCGTCCGGCAAGCTCTGCAACCTGGAGGAGGCTGTCCGCCGGGCGCCGATAGAGGGCCGCTATGGCATCGGGCACACCCGCTGGGCCACTCACGGAAGGCCCACGGAGGCCAACGCTCACCCGCATGCCGGCCCGGCGAACAACGTCGTGCTCGTTCACAACGGCATCGTCGAAAACTATCTCGCTCTCCGCCGCGAGTTACAAGCAGAGGGCCACGAATTTGTCACGGAGACGGACACCGAGATAGTTGCTCACTTAGTCGAGAAGTACATGGATGGGAACTTAGAAGAAGCTGTCCGCCAAGCCGTCAAGCGACTGAGTGGTGTCTTTGCCCTCGCCGTCCTTGCCCGTTCCGATCCGAGTAAGATTGTCGCGGCCCGCTCCGGCCCGCCGGTGGTCATTGGGGTAGGGAAGGATGAGTTTCTCGTCGCCTCCGACGTACCTGCCATTCTGGCCCACACCCGCGATATGTTCTTTCTCCGGGACGGGGACCTTGCCGTGCTCACCCCCACGGCGGTGACCATCTCCGATTTCGAAGGCGCCGCACTCTCCTGGAAGCCTACCCGCATCTCCTGGGACCCCGCCATGGCCGAAAAAGGGGGGTATAAGCACTTCATGCTCAAGGAGATCTTCGAGCAGCCCCAAGCTGTCCGCGATACCTTCCTGGGCCGCATTTCTCCCCGGTCCGGAGAACTGCACCTCGATGAGATCGGCATCACCGCGGACCAGCTCCGTTCCTGCCGGCAGATTCGGCTCGTGGCCTGCGGCACGAGTTGGCACGCGGCCCTTACGGGAAAGATCATGATCGAGAAGTTGGCGCGCGTCCCGGTTGAGGTCGACTACGGCAGCGAGTTCCGGTATCGCGACCCGATTCTGGATGAGCAGACGCTGACCGTGGTCGTATCGCAGTCCGGCGAAACGGCCGACACCCTGGCCGGCCTCCGCGAAGCTCGCCAGCAGCATTCCCTTACGCTGGCCATCTGCAACGTCGCCGGATCGATGATCACCCGCGAAGCGCACGGAAGCCTCCTGACCCACGCCGGACCCGAGATCGGGGTAGCTTCCACCAAAGCCTTCACCTCCCAGGTCACCGCCTTGTTTTTACTGGCGCTCCATCTGGCCCAGGTGCACGGCCGGCTCACCGAGGCCCAGACTCACCAACTCGTCACCGAACTCGGCCGCCTGCCCGCGAAAATACAGCAGGTGCTCGGGATCTCCGACCAGTGCGACGAGCTTGCCAAGAGCCTGTTCCGGGCGAAGGACTTTCTCTATCTGGGCCGCGGCATCCATTTCCCGATCGCCCTCGAAGGCGCCCTGAAGCTCAAGGAAATCAGCTACATTCATGCCGAGGGCTACCCCGCCGGGGAGATGAAGCATGGCCCGAACGCCTTGATCGACGGCTCACTTCCGGTTGTCGTCCTGGCGACCTATGACCCCGCCGATGCCGCCTCCCGCCTCCGCTATGAGAAAACGCTCTCCAACATGCAGGAGGTAAAGGCGCGCGAAGGAATCGTCATCGCGCTCTGTAACGCCGGTGACGAAGATGTCCGCCAGATCGCGACCCATTGCATCGAAGTGCCGCAGACGGTCGAACTCCTCCTGCCGATCCTCGAGATGGTTCCCCTCCAACTGCTGGCCTACCACATCGCTGTCCGCCTGGGCTGCGATGTGGATCAACCCCGCAATCTGGCGAAGTCCGTGACAGTCGAGTAGCCTATCGCCGCAGCAGAGAGAAGCCGATGTCGCGGCCATATCCCTGCACCATTGCCAGCGAGATCCAAAGCAGAGCGAACGGTTCGAGCAAGCGCGCCTGCTTCAACGGGCCGGCATCCTCAACCGCGAATCCCACGGCGATGGCCAACTCCCGCACCGTCGCCTTGGCCGCGGCATCGTCCCCGCAATAGAACAAGGTGGCCGGCTGGCCGCCGAAATCCGGATTCTCCATCACGTTGTAACCCACGGTGTTGAACGCTTTCACCACCTTGGCCCCCACTGCCCATCCCGCCACCTGCTCCGCCCCGGAGGTCGAGTTGGCGTACTCCAACCCCGCCAACTTCGGCAGCAGCGGGTTGGTGGCGTCGATCAGCACCTTCCCCTCCCAAGCCAAACTCTCCACCACCCCCTTCGTCGCCGGCCAAGGCGTCGCCACCAGGATAACTTCGCTCGCCGCCACGGCCTCGGCTGCCGTGGTCGCGCGGGCGTTCGGACCCGCGGCGGCCACTAACTCGGCCATCGCCGCCGACCCCGGCTCCCGCGACGCGAACGCCACCGCGTGGCCGGCCCCCGCCCATCGCTTCCCCAACGCTCCCCCCACATTCCCTGATCCCAAAATTCCAATTCGCATAGCTCTCCTGTATAGTTACGATACTGTACCGTATCGATACGAATTGTCAAGATAGAAGTGTGGCGTCTGTACCAGTTTCCGTCCGCCCTCCCGGCCGCCCGCGCGATGCCGAGGCCGAAGCCCGCATTCTCCAGGTAGCCTTGCGCCTGCTCGCCGAGGATGGCTACTCCCGCATGTCGCTCGATGCCGTGGCCGCCGAGGCGGGCGTGAGCAAGCCCACCATCTACCGCCGCTGGTCTTCGAAAGCCGACCTGGCCACCGCCGCTCTCCGCACAATTCAAACCAGCGAACCGGCCGTCGCCACCGGATCGACGGTGGGGGACCTGACCGCCACGCTGCAGAACTTTTCCCGGTCTCTACTGCGTCCCAACGGCATGTCCCTGATCGGCACCGTACTGGCCGAAGAAGCGCATACGCCGGAGCTGCTGGCGCTCTTCCGGGAACGCCTGGTGGCGCACCGACGCCAGCAACTGCATCAGATTCTCCGCCGGGCCCAACAGAGCAAGGAGCTGCGGCCGGGCGTCAGCCTGGATGCAGCCGTAAATATGCTCGTGGGCGCCTTCTACGCCCGCTATCTGGCCTCTTCCACGGTGCCGCCCAGCTTCGCCAAGGAACTGGTCGATATCGTTTGGAAAGGGCTCAGCAAGTAGCTGTTCGCTTACTGCTTTTCGATGCGGCGTTCGGCGCCGTAGATCGTTAGCAGCGGATGCTTCACCCACGCCCGGAACTCGTAGATCCCGTTCGGATTCAATCCCGTCACCGGCAGCGTGAACTCTCCGGTGGCGGTCATGGTCCGCGCCGGACCGGCTTGCCAAGGGATGGACCGGTCGCTCGCGTCCAACCCAACAATACTCCGGTAGTCGAAGCCCACCTCCAGTTGTGCGGCTTTACCCATGTCGGTCAGCTTGCCGGTGAGCGTGGCGGTTGTTCCGGTCCAACGGCTGCCGCCCGTTTCGAGCCGCGGCGGGATGAAGGCCGGCCTGGCATTGGTGATCTTGATGACGATCGGGTTCGGCCACTTGCTGTTGTCCTGTAGCCGGTGGGTGAACATGGCCCGGATGTGCAGGCCATCGGGTTCCTGACGGAACGTAGGCGTGGGGTTCACCTCCGGCCGGTACTCCAGCACGCGCCCATTCTGCCCAAGGATGGTCACCTTTGTCGCCGGTGTAGCGGCCACGCTCTTCAGCACGAAGTCCCGCCACTGCCCGCGGACCCAAGGCGTATCCTGCTTCACGATGGCATAGAGCGTATCTTCGTTCTTGGCCTTCGTGAACCAGATGTTCTGCTCATTGGTGATCACCCATGGCCGCACGCCGTAGATGCTCTCCTGGTTTACCTGCATCCAGAGCGCCAGTTCCCGCAGGCGCTCCTCCTGCTCAATGGGCAACTCGCCATCAGGCTTCGGACCCACGTTGAGCAGCAGGTTCCCGCCCTTGGCCCGGGTCTCCACCAGGATGTCGATCACCCGGCCGCCCGACTTGTAGCTTTCGTTCTGCGGCTGATACTGCCAGGCGGTGCCCATCGTGAAACAGGCCTCCCACGCGCCCTCGATGGGCACGCCGGGCACGTAGAGTTCCGGGGTCTGCATCGCGCCGCGCGTCACCACGGTGTTGGGCTGCAACTGCCAGGCCAGTTCCCGCAACTGGTGCGGTTCGCCATCGAGAAAGACGTAGTCGATGGGGCCGTACTTGGTCATCAGCTCTCGCATCTGGGCCAGGTCGAGCGCCATCAGCCCCGGATTGTTGCGCGGTTGCACGGCCGGGATGTTGCGTTGAATGTCGATCTTGTTTTTACGCAGCCACCAGAAGTCGTCGGGCGAAAAGTAGAGGCCGGGACGAATGCCCTGCGCCGAAAAGGCGTCGAGCACCTCCTTGGTGATGTCCCGTTTAAAGGGCGTCTGCAGGATGCCGAAGTCGGTGGTCTTCGTATGCCACATCGCGAAGCCGGAGTGGTGCTTCGCCGTGAAGACGACGTACCGGATGCCGGCCAGTTTCGCCAGCGCCGCCCAATCCTGCGGGTAGAACTTGCGCGGGTTAAACGTCTTCGGCAGGTCGTTGTAGAAGCGGTCGGTGTAGGCTTCGTCCGCGCCGGCGAGCGAGTGGGAGATCACAACGCCGGTTTGCGAATCGACACTCCAATGAATGAACAGGCCGAAGCCGAGATCACGAAAGGTTTCGAGCCGCTCCGGCTTGTTCTGCGAGCCGGGCGGCAGTTCGGGCTGCGCGAACGCGCCAAAGGCGCAAAGGAAAAGGGGAAGGACGAACCGCATGGGAGACGCTCCTAGCTTTGGAGACGGTATAGATGGCGGTCGCCGCGCAGGTAGATGGCCCCGCCGGAGACCGCCAGCGAGGCGAGCGTCCGTTCGCCCACTTCGCTCTTGGCGACTTCCTGGTAGGTGGTTCCCGGCGTGATCACCGTGCATTCGCCCTCTTCACTCAGGAAGTAGATCTTCCCGCCGATGAGCGTGGGCGAAGCCGAATGGTTGCCGCCAATGCGGTGTTGCCAAATGGGCTTGCCGGACTTCGCGTCGAGGCACGTGGCCACGCCATTGTCGCTCACCATGTACAGTGCCTCGCCCACCACGATCGGCGACGGCGTTAGCGGCACGGTGCGGGGGAAGGTCCAGGCGACTTCGGACTTGGTGACGTTGCCCCGGCCCCCCGGCCGCACGGCGAACAGAACCGGTTGGAAGAACCCGGAGCAGATATAAACGAGGCCGTGGGCGTAGACCGGCCGCGGCACGTTCGAAAAGCCTTCGCCGTACTCGATGTACCAAAGCTCCTTGCCGGTGCGCGCGTCGTAGGCATAGGCGTGGTGCGCTCCGGGGCTGATCACCTGCGGCTGGCCGTTGACGTTGATAACGAGCGGCGTCGTGTACGCTTGATTGCCTTTGCCCCGCGGCGTCTTCCAGCGGACCTTCCCCGTGGCGGCGTCCAGGGCGACGACGAACTGAGCATCGAACCCGTCGCAACTGATGATGAGCAGATCCTCAAACAGGGCGGGGGAGCCGCCCGGACCGTGTTGCGGCTCATACTTCAAGACCTGCTTCCAGAGGATTTCGCCCTTGGTGTTCAGGCAGGCGGTGCCATAGAAACCGAAGTGCACGTAAAGGCGGTCGCCCTGCACGATGACGGTGGGCGAGGCGAACGTGTTTTTGGTGTGGATCCCAGGGCCGACGTCCTTAACGCGGAAGACCTCCGTATCGAGAGTGATCTTGCCGGACGCCGTGTCGACCGCCAGCAGCCGCAGCGACGTGTTCTTTTCGGTGGCCGTGGTGAGATAGATCCGGTTGCCCGCGACGGCGGGGCTGGACCATCCGGCGCCCGGCAGCGGCGCCTTCCAGCGAACGTTCTTCGTGTCGGTCCAGGTGGTGGGCAGGCCGCTTTCGGCGGAATGTCCCTGCCCGCCGGGGCCGCGGAATTGGGGCCAATCCTCGGCGAGGAGGGGAGCCGTCAGCAGTTGACCAAGGAGAGTACGCCGTCGCATCCCTCTCATTGGATCACAGGGATCATTCGCTTGAGCAGGGCGATCTGGCCGGCGTGGTAGAGCGTATGTTGGATCACGCCGTGCAGGAGGAAGTAGACGTCATAGGCCTGCCCGGGGACGGCAGCGTGCAGGTCGGCCCTTTCGATGGCGGTCAGCAGAGTTTCCGTCGCGTCGCCCAGCCGTTGCCGGGTCTCTTCCCAACTGCCGGGCTCCGGCCAATCGGCATCGTTCAGCAGCAGCGCCGGGTCGCTTTGGAGCCGGCGGGTAGCGGCTTCCAGCCAGATGGCGATATGCAGCGTCAACTCGGCGATTGAGTGTGCGGCATGTGGCGGGCGAGCCGCTGCCTGCTCCGGAGAGATGCCGGCGAGCAGTTCGAAAACTGCATCGCCGTGCCAGGCCTCGCCATAAACTGCACGTCGCAATTGGTCCGCAATCCGATAGTTCTCCTTCATCTGTACTCCCATCGTAAGGCAATCGGCTTGTGTTGCTTCGAGAAAGGGAGTAACGTGCAAAGCGGTCCTGTTTAGACCGATAGACAAGGAGATTGCAAAGATGAGGAAAGTAACAGTGCTGTTGCTTGCCGGAGTATTTGCGGCCATGGCCGCGGACTTTTCCGGAACCTGGAAACTGGACACCGCGAAGTCGAAGGTGGTAGGCATGCCAATGCCCAAGGAGCAGACTACGACATACACACCCAAGGGCAGCGGCTACGAATACACGGCCAAGGGGATTTCGGCGACCGGCGAACCGGTAACGAGCGGATTCACGTATCGGAAGGATGGTGAGGAGGTGAAGACCACCGGATTCCCCTACTGGGATGCGATCACCGTCACCGGCGGCCAGGCCGCGAAGACGACCGTGCAATTGAAACGGGCTGGAAAGGTAATCGGAACCGTGACGCGAACGCTCTCTGCTGACGGGAAGAGCCTAAAGCTCGATGGGTCGTTAACCCTGCCCGATGGGAAGAAGGCCACCTACAACTACCACTACGACAAGCAATGACGGATGGGGGCCGCTATCCCGCCAGCAGCGTCTTGCGCAGCCAGTCGAGAGCCTGGATGACGGCCAGACCGCGGACGCGGTGGCGGTCCCCAAACAGCTTCAACTGGCGGCAGTGGACATGCTTCGGCGTGGCGAGGCCGGCGTAGCAGAGTCCGGCCTGTTCGCCTTCGGCATACCCGGTCAGGGAGAGCGCATAGGTGGCGCCCGTGCGTTCCCGCGCGCCTCGCGCCATGGCCAAAGCCACCGGTTCGGAGACTGCGGTGTGCGCGGCCAACAGCGCCGGATCCACGCCCAGCAACTGCGTCTTCATCGCCTCCGTGTAGGTCTGAAACCCGCCCACGTAGTAGGCGCTACTGCCGGAGGTCTCCGTCACCCGGGCGCCCAGCAAGCCAGCCGTGATGCTCTCGGCGGTGGCCAGCGTGGCTCCTTGTTCCTGCAACAGGCGACCCACGGTCTGCTCGAGCGTGGCGCCGTCGGAACTATAGATGCGGTCTCCCAGAAGGGCGACGATGGGGTCCGCCACCGCGGCCAGGAGCTGTTCGGCAGCGGCTTCCTCATCGGTGCGTGCCCGGAAGTGAATATGCACGTCGCCGGGGGCGGCCAGGATCGTCGTCACCGGGTTCGAGTACTGGGTATAGATCGGAGCGATGAGCGCATCCAGATCACTCTCGCCGATACCCGCGACGCGATACCAGCGGGTGCGGATCACCGATGGCGGGATGAGCTGGCGGAGGCGGGGCAGGATCTGATCCTGCACCATGGGCTTCAACTCCCGCGGAGGACCCGGCAGCAGAGCGACGTAGTGGCCGGGCGACGGCGAGATCCACAGGCCCGGGGCCGTGCCGTTCGGATTGGGCAGCACTTCCGCACCGGCCGGAACGTTGGCCTGGCGGCGGTTGTTTTCGCTCGGCGTGCGGCCGAACTTCGCGAACCGTTCGAGGATGGCGTCCCAAACGGACGGGTCAAAGTGCTGCTCCACGCCCAGGGCGGCGGCGCAGGCGTCGCGGGTGACATCATCCTCGGTGGGCCCCAGGCCGCCCGTCAGGATGACGAGTTCCGAGCGCAACGTGCTGCTGCGGATTTCGTTGGTCAGGCGCGCGCGGTCGTCCCCAATGATGCACTTGGCGACCACTTCGATGCCGAGGTCATTCAAGTGCTGCGTCAGGTAGAGCGAGTTGGTATCGACTTTTCCGGGCGTCAGCAGTTCGCTGCCAACGGCAATGATTTCGGCGTTCATAGGCTTACGAGATCGGGCGGCCGGGGATGCCAACATCGAGCCGGTAGATCGTATTCGTCGTGGAAATAGCCATGGCGCCCGCCGGCGTAAACGCCAAGCCGACCATCCCCGGACCGCTCACGAAAAGGCTGGGTTCGCGGTCCGGCGTGATGCGGACAACGCCGCGCCGTCCTGCGTGGGAAGCGGCGACATACAGGTTGCCCTCAATGTCGAACGCCAAGCCCTGCGGCCGGCCGAGGCCGCGATAGAACACCTCCACCTCGCCATCCCGTGAGATGCGGTGGACGCAGTCGTAGCTCGACGTCGTCGGGCCGGTCACGTACAGATAGCCCTCCGGGCCGAAGGCCAAATGGTAGGCGGCAATCGAAGGTTCGATCGTGGCGAAGACATAGATCTGGCGATCGCGCGAAATCTTAAAGATGGTGCCCGAGCGGTCGCCGACGTAAAGGTTTTCGTCCTCGTCGAAAGCAAGGCCGGTCGCCACACCCATGCCTTCGACATAGACGGCCATCTCCCCGCGCGGCGAGACCTCATAGACGATGCCTTCGTGCCGGGACGATACGTAGAGAATCCCGTCGGCATCGAAGGCGAGCGCCGTCGCGTTCATAATGTCGGAGAGGAACGGCTGCGCTCCTTCATTGGCGTCGATGCGATAAACGCTCACCGGGGTGCGCTGGCCGCGGGAGCCGGAAAACGTGGTGAAGATCTGGCCGAAGCTGTCAACGGCCGGGCTGGTCACCGGATGCAGTCCCTCGGCGAGCGGGATGCCGATGTCGCAGAACCACGGCGAACTCACCGTCTGCCCGCTGGCGATCATCAACTCACCGGAGGCGTTCTCCGGCACCCGGGCGATGACGAGCGAATCCGAGCCCACCACGATAGGGGCGAAGCTCTCCCCCAGCATCACGCGCGGGCGGGAGCCGTGTGCGAAGCCTTTACCACGGATGCGGAATTCACCACCCGGAATGGCGGCTTCCGGGGACACTTGAGAGATCTGCGGGGCGGGGTCGGACACTTTGCGGGGGGGCATGATGGATATACAGGGCCTAATAAAGATTGTTCCACCCGGCCACCCACATGACAACCGCGCCGAACACGCCGGCCAGTACGTCGTCGAGGATAATGCCGTATCCGCCGGGGAGCTTTTCCACGCGGCGGATAGGCCAGGGCTTGGCAATATCGAAAAATCGGAACAGCACGAACGCCAGCAGCCAGGCTTGCCAGGTGCGGGTATGGACGGCCGCGGCGAGCGTGATCCACTGACCGAGCACCTCGTCGATCACCACGTCCTGCGGGTCTTTCTTGCCGGTAACCCGGGCGTGCACGTCCGCCGCCCAGATGCCCGGGAGGAGAAAGGCGGCGGCCAGCATCCAGGGTGGCACAGGGACGAGCCAGGCGACCAGCAGACCGCCCAGCGCACCCGCCGTACCCGGGCCCTTGGGAACCCGGCCGCAGCCGAACCAGGTCGCCAGCGCGCTAGCGATCTGATTCGTCATCCAGTTCCAGATTGGCGAGTTCGCCGGGGCTGAGCGGCGTCGAGATCACATACTTCTCATCGGCCCAGTTGCCGAGGTCGACGAGTTTGCAGCGTTCGCTACAAAAGGGCATGAAGGGGTCGCTCAGCGTGACAGGCTTCTTGCAGATAGGGCACTTCATGATCGGTTATCGATGAGGCAGCACGTTCGGCGTGGAGTGGGCCGCCAGGATGGGGAAATGATTCTGGATCGCTTGCACCGGGGCGCCCGTATCGATGAGATTGCCCACCACATCATAGTCGTGGGCCTCCGTCACGAGCATGCGGCGAATCTGCCCGGCGGCCAGCACGCCTTCGCCGGGGTCGGAGATGTAGCAAACTCCGTCAATCTCCGGGGCCTGTGTGGAAAGCCGAGCCTGCCACAGCAGATCCGACTCAGCTGACGGACCCTCAACGAGGACACTCATCTCTTGGCCCACAAGGGCCTGGTTAGCCTTCCGGCTGATCTTGCGCTGGATCGACATCAGGCGGCGCTTGCGGTTATAGATCGTTCTGGCATCCACCTTCTGATCGAGGTGGAAGCTCTCGCTCGTCTCTTCGTCGGAGTAGGAGAAGACGCCAAGCCGGTCAAACTTCGCGGCCTCGACAAACTGGCACAGCTCTTCGAAATCGGCTTCGGTTTCTCCGGGAAAGCCAACAATCATCGACGTCCGGACGGCCACGCCGGGGATGGTCTTGCGAATGTTCTCGAGCAGCTTCAGGAACGCGTCGCCATGCTGGCCGCGCTTCATGCGCTTGAGCACGTTGCGGGAGGCATGCTGCAGGGGCATGTCCATGTACTTGACGAGGTGCGGGTGGGCCGCGATGGTTTCGAGCAGCACCGGCGTCACGCGATTGGGATAAGCGTAGAGGAAACGAACCCACTTCTCGTAGGGCGTTTCGATCTCCGCCAGACGCCCGAGCAACGTCGCCAGACCGTTCTTCAGACCAAGATCCTCGCCGTAGCTGGTGACGTCCTGGCCGATGAGATTGATCTCGCGAACCCCGTCATCAAACAGGCGGCGCGCTTCCACGATCAGCCCCTCAAAGCGGCGGCTGCGGAACTGGCCGCGAAACTGGGGGATGATGCAGAACGTGCAGGGGTGGTCGCAACCTTCGGCAATCTTGATATAGGCGTGGTGCTTCGGCGTGGTGCGTACGCGCGGCGAACCTTCGTGGTAGAGGAACGGTTCGATCGGGTTCTTCGCCGGCTCCAGGCCTTCGCAAAGCGCGGCGATGTTGGCGAGTTCGTTGGTGCCGATCACCGCGTCCACCTCCGGCATATTGGCCACGATATCCGCGCGATGGCGTTCGACAAGACAACCGGCCACGATCAGGCGTTGCGCGCGTCCGGTCTCCTTGTACTGCGCCATTTCGAGGATCGTGTCGATGGACTCTTTCTTCGCCGGGTCAATAAACGAACAGGTATTGACGACGATCACGTCGGCGTCCTCGGGATGCGGGGTGAGCTCGTGTCCTTTCGAGACGAGATCGCCCATCATCACTTCCGAGTCGACGAGGTTTTTGGGGCAGCCGAGACTTACAAAACCGATTTTCAAGATTGCTACCAGTTTAGCATCCGCCTACCCCACCTCCTCATTGGCCCGGCGCAGCATGGCGCGCATCGCCGCGATGCAATAGGCCACTCCCGCCCGGCGCATGCCGCTGTCTCCGGCGAACTCCGGCACATGGTCCGGCACGATGATCCCGTTGAAACGCACCTCGCGCAGCGCCTTCATCACCTGGTACATATCGACGTAGCCGTCGTCCTGAAAGGTCTCGACAAAGCGCGGCAGCGGGCTCGAAACGTTCCGGAAATGCACGTCGAGAATCTTGCCGCGCCGGCCGTAGTCGGCGATCATGGCGAAGATATCTTTGCCCATCTGGTGGCCGCCCTCCATCCACGTGCCCACGCAGAAGGTGAGGCCCCAGGCTTTCGAATTGCCGGCGATCTGCTCGGCGCGGGCATAGCCATCGGCGTGGACAAAGACCTTGGCGACGCCGTTCATCATCGCCAGCGGCGGATCGTCCGGATGGAGCGCGAGCTTCACTCCGGCCTTCTCGGCCACCGGCAGCACGGCCTTCATGAAGTAGGTATAGGTGGCCCAGATCTCTTCGGCGGAGTAGTCGCGATCAAAGGCCCGCTTCTCGATCTTGGCGCGGAAGTCGGGCTCGGAGAACTCGCGAGCGCGATAGCCGCGTGGGGAATCGACGAGAGCCGTCGTGTAGGTGTTCGCGGGGTGCCAGTCGTAGTCCGAAACGGGGATGCCCAGGCGGCCGCAGTCGCGCAGGAAACGGCAGTACTTCTCGATGAGTTCGTCGCGGCGGCCGCGGCCGAGTTGGACATCGAGTTCGCGATAGGTGTAATCGACAGCCGAGAAGATCTCCATGCGGAAGCGGCGTAGGCGCTCCTGCGTGGCTTTCATGAACTCGTAGGAGGCATCGGCGCCGAACTCGATGCGCGCCCAGCGGATGCCGAGTTGCTGGAGGAAGAGCAGGTCGTCGTCGGACAGGCTCTTGATGGGCATGCGATGCGAGAGCTTGATATTGGCCGGGTCGTACTCGTCGATCTTGCGGCCGGGCCCGCGCTGGTTGGGCAGTTGCGCGGGGAGCGCAGCGGCGGTGGAGGCGAAGGCGAACAGGCGGCGGGTCAGCATCGCCGGGATTCTATCACTGGCGGGAAACGGATTCGCAAAGGATGGTGATCTCGCCCACCTGCTCGGCGCATACGTGTTTCCGGTCCGGTGGGTGGTTCACCAGTTGGATACGCAGCCGGGACGGGCCAAGCCAGTCTAATCGGGGCGATTTTTGGCCGGTTTGCGGCAGAGCAGCGTAGCCAACGTAAGCATCGGAGGCGAAGGGCGACCACGTCTTCCGCACCCAGATCCGTGCGCCTTCGGGACCAACGGCGCCCTGCGTCGAAAAGCGGATGACGGCGGCGTGTCGGCCACCAGGAGAGTACAGCGGTTTCTCCCGTCGAATGCAGGATGGCTGCAGGACAAGCATTAGGACAAGCAAGAAGCCGGTGCAGATACTCACCAGCGAAGCAACCATTCCCACCGGCCCCCGAGTCCATCGGGAGCGCAGCCGGGAAGACATCCACGCGCCGATACCGGCGAGCAGGGGGATCAGACTCAGTGCGAGATAAGGTACCAGGTCTTTGATCTCCACCGACCCGGCCGGCATGCTCGTTACCCAAAAGCCTGCCGTAACGGCGGCGATGTATCCAGCAGCCAGACGCAGCCAAGTGCGGCCCCGAAAGGTCGCGTACCCGAGCACGCCCGCACTCGCCGCCAGGAGAACCACCAGCCAGATCGCGGGCTCCCACGGCATCGGCTCGACGCCCTTACCGGCGAATCGTAATGACGATCGGGTCGCTCTGCTCAGCCCGGCTCAAACTTCGCACCTGCAGCACCGCCGGCCCCGGCTGCTGCGTCTCCGGAATCTGCGCGGAAATCTGGCCATCGGAGGTCTGAATCAACGGCAGCGGAAGCTCGTTAATCACGACGCACGAACCACCCAGCACCGTCGGCGCCGGCAACGTATCCGCCACCGCCGGCGCGGCCAAACGCGAGCCGGTAATCGTCACGAACGAGCCGGGCCGGAAGTTCTGCGTCCCGTCAATCGAGTTCACCACCCCGCGCGTCCCCGTCGCCACCACTGGCCGCGGCGCCGTGCCGTTGGGATACACCGGAATCACGCTCAACCCGCTCACCCCAATGCTGTAGGCGTTCCCTTGGCTATCCACCACCAACTGGCGTGGCGGCGAATTCACCCGGGTCGCGCCGAAAACGCTAAACGGCGGATTCTCCGGCGCCACCGCAATCACGGTCTCCGCGCCGGTCTCGATGTTCACCAACTCGAGAGTCGGCCGCGCGTCGTCCCGCGTCACGCTGGTCAGGTTCTGGCGCACCGGCGTCGTCATGCGGAGAAACCGCTTGTCATCGAGTGGATAAACGCTGGCAACGTTCCGCTGCCCATTGGACACGATGGTCTGCGTTGGCGGTTGGCCGGGAGCGGGAGGCGGGCCGAACTGCGTGACGCCGGGCCGCTCGCTGCCGCCGATAATCGCCAGCGAGGGACTCAAAATCAGCCCGTTGGCCAGGAAGTAGGCGCCATCTTTAGAACCGGCGAGCGGACCGAAGTAGCTCACCGGCGCTTGATCATAGAGCTGGCGGCTGGCCGTGTACGTATCGGCCAGGGCATCGTAGAGGTAGGCGTTCGAATTCCCCGCCATCGTGAGGATCGCCTCGCCTCCCGGAGTGGCCACCATCGAAATGGGCCCCGGGATGGTAACTGGAGTAATATTGTTCGCCCGCCGCGGCAAGGCCTGGTTGCCGATCACTCGCCAGAAGCTGCCATTCGACATCATGAACTGCAAGCCCGAAAGTCCATATGCCAGGGCCAGCGGCCGAACCGCCCCCTGGGCGCCGACGCGCGGAATCGGCGGAAACTCGATTTTTCCAAACGGCTTCTGCGAATCGAGGTCGATCACCGTAATCGACTCGCCTCCCGAGTCGCCCACGTAGAGCGTGCTGCCGTCCGGCGTCATCGCCATCGAGTGCGGCAGTTGCCCAACCTCAATCGGCTCCACCAGTTTCTGCCGCCGAATGTCGAACACCTCGATCCGATTGAAGCCCGCGTTCGAGATATAGAGGCGTCCCCGCGGCTCATCGAGCACCATATCCCAGAGACCTTCGTTGTTATTCAAGGCCACCGGAATCGGATAGATCACCCCGCGCTGGTCCCGCACCCGGAAGTTCATATACACCCGAATGGTGTTCGGGAAATTGATCGCGTCGTTCGAGGCGATGTTGACGTTGAGCGCCGCACCCCCGCCGCCCGCCGCTGCCGTAAAGAGATTGGTGCCGGGCTGCCGGACCACTCCGCTCCGCCCGGAATCCATCGTCATCGTGATGGTCGATGGCGCCAGTCCGCTCGATACCTGCATGATCAGCGCGGTGGTCGTATTCGGAATGCTATAGCTCAATCGGCCCTTGCCAATATTGGTCATGCGCACGGTGGCGCGGGCCGCCCCCTTGTTGCACTCATCGTTGGCCAGGAAGACCTGCGTCGTCTCCGGCACCAGAATCGGATAGTCGTAAATCGTCGAAACGGGCAGATGCAGCAATCCGGATTCGCTAAGAGCCCACAGGTCATCACCGCTCGCCGACGAAACCATCTGGCCCAGAATTGACTCGCGCAGCTTCAGCCCGAGCCGCACGCCAAGATTGCTCGCGTTGGTGACATAAAGCACGTTCGACACGGGACGCGCCGTGGTCGCCGCCGTGTTAAAAGCGCTATAGATCGTTTCCCCCTCGCGGTTGAACGCGCTGCCGCCCAAATTGCGTTGGATGTTGAAGCCCGGGTTAAACCCCGCCCCCACGAAGAACGGCAGGTTGGCTGTGCTCATCTGGCCAATCACGGCCAGCGTTGTCGTGTCATAGAGCGTGGAGCCGGCCATGAACCGGCTGCCGTCCGGCGCCATCGAAAGAATGGTCGATTGTCCGGTCACTGTCCGGCTTTTCACTACCGTGCCGGAGGCGACCTCGTAGACGAACAGCGTGGTCTGCGCGGCATTCGTTGTCTGGTTGATCGCCACCATGCCGATCAGAAAGCTCCCACCCGGCGTCGGCAGCACGCGGCCGGGAAACGGCGTCGCGGGCCGACCGAAGAAAACCGCCGGCAGCGGGTTCGGCGTCGTAATCGCGGGAGGGAAGGGAACCGAGTAGATCTGCTGCCCGGACTGCTGCGTCCGGTCGTAGAGCAACAGCGTGTTTAAGCCATTGTTGGTGCCGGTGCCTTGGGTGGTCACCAGTGCCCGCCCGTCGGAACCGACCGCCACACCCTCCGGCCGCGCCGGCAGCGAGATCGAATTCACCACGCTCTCCGTCCCGAGATCGATCACCGAAAGCGAAGCGCTCTGCGTGTTCGTGACGTACAGGTAATTGTTGTCCGGCGAGAGCGCCGCCGCTAGCGGAAACTGTCCAACCGCAATCCGGTTCACCACGCGCTTCTCGGCGGTAGAAAAAACATCCACGCGGTTCGCGGCCGAGTTGACGAGGTACAACTTGCCCCGGATCTCGTCGAGCACGATGTCGGATGGCGTGCCGCCCAAACTGTAAACGGTGCCGAATGTCGCTCCCGTGTTCTGGGCCAGCACCGGGAAAGCGGCCAGAAGGAGAACGGCAGAACAGCGGGCGAGGACCGATTGCAGGAGCATAAGCGAGTTCGCTAGTCTAACCCATTAGCATCGCAAAAGTTTCCCTGGCCGGCGCAACATATTCCCGGCTGTTGGGTTCAAGAGGGACATCGCATCGTGATCGTCAAACTGTCAGTGAAAAACTTGACCCGGGGAACTCTTGTTGCCTCCGAGGCCGATATCGCTGACACCAGCGCCAAGCGGCGAACGGGTCTGCTGCCCCGTTCCGAACTCCGCCCCGGCGAAGGGCTGTGGATAGTTCCTTGTGAAGGCGTCCACACGTTTGCCATGAAGTTTCCGATCGACGTCCTGTACTTGAGCAAGAAACGAAAGGTGCTGAAGATCCGCGACAACATGAAGAAAAGCCGGATCTCTTTCTGCCTCACTGCACATTCCGTCCTCGAGCTTCCCGCCGGCATGGCGGCGCAGACGGGCACCGTCGTTGGGGATGAACTCGAAATCGAAAAACGGCAGGTGGCCGAGTGAGACTGCTGCTCCTCACCCTGGCTGCGCTCTCCGCCATCGGGTGCGGAAGCCACCACCGGGCCGCCCGGATGCAGAGGCCGGCCCTGCCGCCCATGATGCAACAGCAGGTCCTCAACGCCGTCCACGCCGGCGATGGCAACCTCCGCGTCCAGCGGCTGCGCGAGCGTCTGACAGCGGACTCCCGCGACGTGAACGCGCGCCTCGAACTCGCCTCCGAGTACGCCGCCATGGGCTTCCCCGAACTCGAACTGGAGCATTGCCGCATCGCCGTCGAGCGCTTCCCGGAGTCGGCGGCTGCCGTCGAACGTCTGGCGAAAAGTTTGCGAAAGAACGGTTCGCCGCAGGAAGCGGCCAAAGTTCTCTCCGGCTTGGTCGCGCAGCAGCAGAAGCCCGCCGTCGAAACGTTGTCCTGGGCCGGTATTCTGTTCGATGAAGCCGATCGCCTCGGCGACGGCGAAGCCATGCATCGCCGGGCTCTCGCCCTCGATGCGCGTCGAGACTACCTGCACAACAACTTGGGCTACAACCTGCTGCTGCAGGAGCGCTACCCCGAAGCAGCGGCCTCTTTCCGCCGAGCGCTCGAGTTGAACCGCTCCTCGACAACGGCCCGTAACAACCTCGGCCGCACGCTGATGCGCATGAGCGCCGCCGACGCCGTATCCCAGTTCCAGCGCGCCGCCGACCCGGCCATCGCGCACAACAACGTCGCCGCCGCGCTCTATGAAAAGGGCGATCTCGAAGGCGCGCGGAAAGAGCTCGAGGCCGCCCTCGCCATCCGCCGCGATTTGCCCCAAATTCTCGAAAACCTGCGGCTTGTGGCCGTGGCCGATGGCAAGCCCATCGTGATGCCGCCGCCGCGCCCCGGATTGTGGCAATCAGTCAGCCATGCGTTTAAAGTAGCGTTCGGCACCCCGGACGTGAGACAACAGACAGGGACGGCGGAAGCTGCCCGGTAAGTGCTTAGAGGAGTTCCCATGATGAAACAGATTTTGCTTCGGCTTTGGAATGAGGAAGACGGCCAGGACCTCGTCGAATACGCGTTGATTGTGGCGGCGGTGGGCCTTGCTCTCATCACCACGGTGAATCAGCTCTCGACGGCCATCGTCAGCCTGTATTCGTCCATCACCCAAGGATTGACCTCGATCGGCGCCACCGGTCAGTAGTCCCGTTGTTCTGATGGAGCCGCGTTCGCCATCGACGATGGTCCGTTGGCTCCTGCCGGACCTGAGCCTGCTGCTTGTCGCCGCTACGCTGTTCTACGCGTTGGTGCTCTACCACGCGCCGACGCAGCTATTCCGCGATTCCGACGCGGGATGGCACATCCGGAATGGCGACCTGATTCTCTCGTCCGGATCCGTGCCCCACGCGGATCCATGGTCGTTCTCCAAGCCCGGTGAGCCTTGGTTCGCGTGGGAATGGGGTGCTGATGTGGTGATGGCGTGGGCGCATCAACGCGCCGGGTTGCGCGGCGTTGTCCTGCTCTACCTCGTCCTGATCGCCTTCGCCTCCTGGCTCTGGATGCGTCTGCAGTGGGTCTATGGCGGCTCGTTCGGCCTCGCTGCCTTGTTTGCCGCCCCGTTGTTGACGACGGTGCAACTCCATTGGCTGGCCCGGCCGCACGTCTTCGGCTGGGTTTGCCTCCTGCTGGCGCTGTACTGCGTCGAACGCGCCCGCTACGGGTGGCTTCTCCCGCTCGCCGTCCTCTGGGCCAATCTGCACGGCAGCTTCATCCTGTTGCCCGGCCTGCTGATCTGCTATGGCTTCCGCGACCGGCGCTGCTGGCTCTGGGCCCTGGGCTGCGGTGCGGCGACGCTGCTCAATCCCTACGGGTGGCACGTCCACGCCCATATCTGGAGCTATCTGCGGAACACGGAGCTCCTCTCTCGCGTCGCTGAATTCCAATCGTTCAACTTCCATGCCGATGGCGCCAGCCAGGTCATGGTGGCCCTGCTGCTGGTGATGGCGGGCGCCGTCTGTGCCTTCGAATCCGGCCGTTGGCCGCACGCCCTTTGGATGCTCGGCCTGGTGGCGCTCGCTCTCCGCTCCGCCCGCGGCCTCCCCGTGCTGGCCCTGGCCGGCCTGCCGATGGCCAACGCCGCGCTCTCCTCCGCGCTGGCGGTCCGTTGGCCCGAGCAGTTCGCCTACTTCGCCCGCTTGCGCAATTGGGACCGTCAGGTGCACGGCGGCGCCTTGGCCGCTGTGCTGGCCGTGGTGTTCGGCTTGGCTGCGCTGGGCTCAACCGCCCAGTTCCCACCGGCCCAATTCCCCGTGGCCGCTCTGGCGCATGTGCCCCCCACGGCTCGCCTGTTGGCGCCCGATGCCTATGGCGGCTACCTGATCTACCGCGGCCGCAATGTCTACTTCGATGGCCGCAGCGACTACTACGGCGCCGAGTTCATGAAGGAGTACGTCCGACTGGTCGAAGTGCGCCCCGGCTACCGCGCGATTCTCGAAAAGTACAGGTTCACCCACGCCCTGCTGCCGGTCCGCTACTCCCTCGTCGAAGCCCTCACCATGCAAGGCTGGCGGGAGCTCTACCGGGATGAAGTTTCTATACTTCTCGAACGGAACTTCTAGCGCTATGCTGTGTTATTACTTTCTCCACCCCGCGTACCGATTGAAGGATAAAGAATGGACCGGCAGAAGCTTCTGATGATCTTCGGCGGTGCTGCAGTTGCTGCGGCTCTGCTGACGTGGTTTCTTTATTCCTCCACCGTCGCTCCCAAGAGCGAGAAGCTCGTGCAGGTCTTGGCTTCGAGCGCGAACCTCCCCGCCGGAACCCGCCTGCAAAAGAATCACTTCAAGAAAATCACCGTCGCCGCGAAAGATGTTCCGCCCGGTGTCTTGCAGGATGAAAAGGCCGGCATCGATCGCACACTGCTCTATCCGCTCGGCCTCAACGAGCCGGTTCTCGCGAGCCGCCTCTCCAGCGTCTCTGGCGCCGATGGCGTAGCGTCCCTCATTGAACCCGGCAAGCGCGCCGTCAGCGTCTCGGTCAACGATGCCTCCAGCGCCAGCGGCCTCATCCAGGCCCGCTCCCATGTCGATGTCTTGTTCACCAAGCCCGGCTCCATGCTCGAAGCGGTCACCACCACGGTCCTCGAAGATGTCGTCGTGCTTTCTGTCGGCCGCGTCGTCGAACCCGCCGCCGCCCCGGCCCCCGTACCCGCGGGCGGCACGGCCGCTCCGCCGCCGGTGAACACCGGCCAGAGCCGCGCCGTTACTCTTCTGGTCACCCCCGAACAGGCCCGCATTCTTGAACTGGCCAAGAACCAGGGACGCGTCTCGCTCGCCCTGCGGAACCCCAAGGATGAGTCGAAGTCCGATGCTCCCGAGCCGCCCTCCGTCACTGCCGAAGCCATCGACCCTGGCGGCGCCTATCGCTCCCAACGCCTGAAGATGCAAGCGCAGAACCGCCTGCGCGCCGTGCCGAACCTGCGTGACGACCAGGCCTGGGCCAAGCTGATTGGCGAAGACCCGGATCCCAACAAGCCCGCTGCCGTCCTCCGCCCACCCGAAAAGAAAGATCCCCCGAAGCCGAAATTTGTCGTCGACGTCTTCCGCGGAGAAAAGCACGTTCAAGAGTCATTTCAGGAATAGCCCGGCAACTCATGCGTTCGAAGCCCCTCTCTCTTCTAATCCCACTCTTGGTGTTGTGTTCGATGGCGTGGGGACAGGCCGCACCCGCCAAGGAACTCACGCTCACCGTCGGCCGCGGTGAACTCCTGCAGTTTGAAGGAGACGTGAAGACCGTGGCCGCCTCCGAACCCAAAATCGCCGATGTCGTCGTCGTCTCGCCGCGCGAAGTGATGGTGAATGCCAAAGGCGTCGGCAAAGCGACCATCGTCATTTGGGAAGACCGCGCGCTACCCAAGCGCTACGAGATCAATGTCACCGGCGATCCGCAGCAGTACGATCTGGTTCGCCAGGCCGTCCAGCAGGCCGTGGGCGATAGCGCCGTCAGCGTGCAGGGCAACATCGAAACCATGGTGCTCTCGGGTGCCGTCAAGTCCCTCGACGAGTCGAAGCGCGCCGAAGCGATCGCCTCCACCTACAGCAAGAAGGTGGTCAATCTGCTCACCGTGCCGCCCCCGGCCGATCCGCGGCAGATCCTGCTTGAAGTGAAATTCGCCTCCGTCGATCGCTCGGCCCTGCAGGAGATCGGCTTCAACTTCGTCTCGCGAAACTCGAAGATGCTCGGCTTGGGCAGCACCCAGCAGTTCGCCACCCCTCGCTTCAGCCAGTTGCAGTTTCAGGATCAGGAGTTCGCCAACTCCACGCTGAACTTCTCTGACCTGCTGAACCTGTTCGTCTTCCGCCCCGATCTCAACCTCGGCGCCACCATCCGCGCCATGCAGGCGCGCAATCTGCTCCAGGTTTTGGCCGAACCGAACCTCATCGCGCTCGAAGGGAAAGAAGCCAGCTTCCTCGCCGGCGGCGAGTTCCCGTTCCCCACGCTCACGGCCACCTCCACCGGCGGCGCCACCGCGCCCGTCGTTACGGTGCAGTTCAAAAAGTTCGGCGTCCAACTCGACTTCACCCCCACGGTCACTGCCTCCGGAGGCATCCACCTCAAAGTCCGCCCGCAGGTCAGCTCGCTCGACTATGCCAACGCCGTTACCCTGCAAGGCTTCCTGATTCCGGCCGTCGCCACCCGCGTCGCCGAAACCGAAGCGATTCTCAAGGACGGCGAAAGCTTCGCGGTCGCCGGCCTGATCGACAGCCGGGTCATCCAAAGCCTCAGCCGCGTCAAGTGGCTCGGCGACGTGCCCATCCTCGGCCAGCTCTTCCGCAGCCGCTCCGTCCGCAAAACCAACGACGAACTGCTCGTCGTCGTCACCCCGCGCTTCGTTCGCCCCGTGCCCGCGGGAGAAAAGGTGTCGTTGCCGGATACGGTAGAAGAGTTCCTGCCGGCTACCAAGGACGACAAAGACGCCGGCCTCAAAAAGCCCAAGGCCAAGAAGAAAAAGTCCAGCCCGGAGTTCATCGGCCCCAGTGGACATCAGGAACCCAAGAAGTAATCGGCCCCCGGCAACGCGGCGTCGCCGCCGGCGGGGCAGTGTGTCCATGCAGGTCCTGGTTCTCATGGTCCCGGTCTTCTTCGGGTTCATGGGCTTTGCCATCGACCTCGGCCGGCTGTACATGGCCCGCAATGAACTGAAGACCGCGGCCAACGCGATGGCCATCGCCGCCGCTCAGCGGCTGAACGGTACGGAGTCGGCTATCGAAGCCGCGACGCTCTACGCCCGCATCCCCATCGATGCCACCAGCGGCGTCGCCAACAAGTACGATTTCGGCGGCTCCACCATCGGCGAAACTAACGGCACCTTGAACAGCGAAGAGCCTGTTCTTACCTTCTACGATGCCTCCTCGGCCGCCCTCGGCACCGAAGGCGCTTCCGGCGGTGAGGCCGGCGGAGCCACGGCCAAGCACGTTCGCGTTGTAGTCCGCGGCGAGGCGCCCACCATCTTTTGGCGCTTCCTCGCCATCGGCCTGGACGGACGCGTCAACCTCGCCGCTCAGTCCGTCGCCGGTCACAGCTCCCCGGTCTGCCAGGCCTGCGGCATCGAACCCATCGCCGTTCAGGCCGTCTCCATCGAAGACACCGTAGACTTCGGCTTCGTCCCCGGGACCCGCTACACGCTCGGCTACCTCTGCAACGGCGGCCCCACGCCCGGCGCCCTCGCCAACACGACCACTCGCGTGCCCTACGTCATGCTCAACCGGTTCAACGAAGGCGCCAACTTCCTTGCGGACGAGCTCACGCAGCTCTACCGCATCGGATCCCAAGGACTGCCCCCCGCCTCCGATCCCGCCGTCTACTGCATGCGCGTCAATGGCGAAGAACCCGTCTGGGTCAATGCCGCCCCGCTCGCCTGCAATGCCAATCGCGTCGCCAACCAGGTCTCCACGTTCCTGTGCGGACTCGCCGCCCGCTTCGACAACGCCACCGTGCCCGCCGTCTGCAACGCCGTCGCCGAATCGGAAACGGTCCTCGCCGCCAACCCCGCTGACTCCGACCTCGCCGACATCGAAGACTTCACCGCCTACACCGGCAACAACCGGCGCATCATTACCGTCCCCATCGTCGAAACCGCCGCGGAATCCACCATGGTCGTCCTCGGCTTTCGCCAGTTCCTCGTCGAGCCTGCGGCCAACGATTCCACGGTCAACGCCGCCGACCAGAACGGCCGCTTCGCCGCCCTCTATCTCGGCAGCCGCATCCCCGTCAAACAAGGCCGCATCGATGGATGCACCCAAGCCGCCGGACCCGGCAAGGTAGTATTGCACCAATGAGCCGGCGCCACACCCAACGCGGAAACTCCCTGCTCGAAGCCGTGCTCTTCCTGCCAATCTTGATGCTGCTGCTCTGGGGCCTCATCGAATTCGGCCGCATCACCTTCACCTACTACACGCTCCACAAGATGCTTCAGACCGTCGCCCGCTACACCGCCCAGCAGCCCGGCCTGAACTTCTGCGACGAGTCCGATGTCCAGCTCGCGCAGGCCAAAACGCTCGCCCTGCGCGGCGCTGGAGAAACTACCGGCCCCGAGATCATCACCAATCTCTCCGCCGACCAGATCCGGATCCGTCTCGAACGGGTCGACCCCGATACCTCCCAACTCGGCGAATGCGAATGCTCCGCCACCGGTTGCGACATCGCCCAAGGCGGCCGTCACCCCGATTTCATCGTCGTCTCCTTCACCGACGGATTCCCCATGCGGCCGAACATCCCGTTCTTCAACGCCGCCGAATCGTTTGCGTTGCGCCCGCTCGTGCGGATGCCCGTGGGGGGCAACTGATGCGCCGTCGCAAGGGCCAGGCCTCGCTCGAATACGTCATCGTCTCGGCGGGCGTCCTCATCCCCCTGTCGTTCATGATCGTCTTCACGGCGCAGCTGCTCTGGACCTGGCACTCGGTGGTTGAATGGACCCGACTCGGCGCCCGCTACGCCGTCACACACTGCTACCAGAACGCGGGCGAAAATGTCCGCACCTTCATGCGTTCAAACGTCCCGCCGAACCTGGACCAGCTAGAGTTTCAATCCGGCGGCGCCACCATCGAAATCGCCTACTTCCAACGCGACCCCGAAACCGGTACCCTCATCGAGTTCAACTGCTCCGGCGGCGACTGCTCCACCGAGTGTGTCCCGGACGCGGTCACCATCGGCGTCTCCGGCTATCAGTTCCGCGCCTTCATGGCGTTCCTCGGCTTGCCTCCGGTGAGCCTTCCTAACTTCCAAACTTCGCTGCCCGTTGAAAGCGCCGGCTGCGATGCCGAATCCGGCACCTGTACCCCGTAAGGAGACCTTCAACCCCGCATGTCCTTCACTCTGATGATCGCCTCCGCCGACGAGCAAGTCCGGGAATTGGTCCGCGACGCCGTAGCCGCCACCCCCGGCGCCCGCGTCCTTACGGAGTTCGTCGACGTCTCGGCCAATCTCTACATTCGCGTCCTGCAGGAACTCGACCGCACTCCCGAAGCCGCGCTCCTGCTCGATATCTCCGGCGATCCCGTCGGCGGCCTGAAGGCCCTTGAAAAGCTACGCCAGGCCGTTCCCGAACTCTACATCGTCGCCACGGACTACAGCGAAGATGGCGAAAGCATCCTGCTCACCATTCGCTCCGGCGCCACCGACTATCTCACCATGCCGCTCAAGCGCAGCGACCTGCGGGACGCTCTTCTCCGGCTCGACCGCGCCCCCCGCCGGGCCATCACCGGCGGCAGTCAACTCGGCAAAATCTACACTTTCCTCGGCGCCAAAGGCGGGGTCGGCACCACGTCGCTCGCCGTCAACTTCGCCACCATCCAGGCCCAACGCAAAAAGCAAACCGTCCTGCTCGATCTCGATTGGGCCTCGAACGACGTCGCCATGATGCTCGGCGCCGCGCCGCAATACACCCTTGCCGAAGTCGGCGAAAACCTCGATCGCATGGATCAGACGCTCTTTGAAGGCTTCGTCTCCCGCGACCCCACCGGCTTCTTCTACGTCGGCCCGCCCGACTCCCTCGAAGCCAATCGCGGCGCTTTTACCGACTCCATGCTCCGCGAGTTCGGCACCTTCCTCGTCGAAAAGTACGATTGCATCGTCATCGATGCCGGCCGCAACATCAACGACGATCTCGCCCTCGCCGCCCTGCAGGTTTCCACCTCCGTCTTCCTCGTCACCACGCAGGAGTTCCCCGCCGTCCGCAACGCCCAGCGCTATCTCGGCTATCTCATGCGCCTTGGCTTCACGCAGGACCAGATCAGAATCCTGATCAACAAATACCAGAAGAAGCCCGCCGCCCAGTACGCTACCCTCGATCAGGTGAAGCAGACGCTCAACCAGCCGGTCTTCTACGGCATCCCCGAGTCTGGCGCCGTCCTGGCGAGCATCAACAAATCCCGGCCTCTGGTGACCGACCGCCAGGCCTTCGCCGACATGGACAAGACGCTCCGCGCCTTCGTCGACAAAGCCACCGGCGTCAAACGGGAGCAGGCCGCTTAACCCCGCATGGCCACCCGCGCTCCCATTCGACCCAACCCCGGCGCCACCACCGGCAACGCCCGGTGGCATGGCATCCGTTCGAAGGTCCATGCCAAACTCCTGCAGTTGCTCACCCCGGACCAACTCCGCGCCCTCAATAAAGACGGGGTCCGCGAACAACTCGGCATTCACATCGAGCGCATTGTCCGCGAAGAGAACATCCCCCTCACCCAAGCCGAACGCGACCGGCTCATCGAAGAGGTCCTCGATGAAGTCTTCGGCCTTGGCCCCCTCGAAATCCTCTTCAAAGACCCCACCATCAGCGACATCATGGTCAACGGGCCGGACTCTATCTACGTCGAACGCAACGGCAAAGTGGTCGAAACCGACATCCGCTTCAAGGACCAGGCCCACCTCCGGATGATCATCGATCGCATCGTCTCCAACATCGGCCGCCGCATCGATGACTCCTCGCCCATCGTCGACGCCCGCCTCGCCGACGGCAGCCGCATGTGCGCCGTCATCCCCCCGCTCTCGCTCATCGGCCCGGTCATGTCCATCCGCCGCTTCGGCAAACGGCAGCTCACGATCGACGATCTCATCAAACTCGAAACGTTCACGACGGGCATGTATCAGTTCCTCGCCGGCGCTGTCCGCGCCCGGCTGAACATCGTCGTCTCCGGCGGCTCCGGCTCCGGCAAAACGACCATGCTCAATACGCTGTCGCGCTTCATCCCCGAAGACGAACGCATCGTGACGATTGAAGACACCGCCGAACTCACCCTGCAGCAGGAGCACGTCGTCCGCCTCGAAACGCGCCCCATGAACATCGAAGGCGCGGGCGCCATCACGCAGCGGGACCTCGTCATCAACGCCCTTCGCATGCGCCCGGAACGCATCGTCATCGGCGAATGCCGCGGCCCGGAAGCCATGGACATGATGCAGGCCATGAACACCGGCCACGATGGCTCCATGACGACGACCCACGCCAACACCGGCCGCGACGCCTTCTCGCGTCTCGAAACCATGGTGATGATGGCGAGCTCCTCCATCCCGGACCGGGTCATCCGCCAGATGCTCGCGAGCGCCGTACAGCTCGTCGTCCACTGCTCCCGCCTGACGGACGGTACCCGCAAGATCGTCTCCATCGCCGAAGTCGTCGGCGTCGAAGGCGACCTGGTCCGCATGGAGGACATCTTTGTCTTCGAGCGGGAAGGCATCTCGCCGGGGGGCCGCGTCCTCGGCCGCTTTAAGGGCACCGGCTATCGCCCCCACGTTGCCCAACGCATCAAAGCCTACGGCACCAAACTCGACGATGCCATCTTTGACGAAGTGCGGGAGGTCGTCGACTAATGGGCTTCTTCCTCGTCGCCTTCGTCATCTTCAGCGTCGCCTTCCTCGCCGCCGGCTACTACGTCTTCAGCGTCCCTCAGCAGCAGGCCGCCGATGTGCTCGGCTCCCGGCTCCGCGAACTCCGCGCCCGTACCGGCGCCCGTCCCACCGGCCGTGGCAATCTCGTCCGCCGCGAGGAGCGCGGCTCGTTCGCCTTCCTCGCCGATCTCTTCACTTGGGGCGGCCTCGTCGGCCGGCTGCAGAAATCCATCCGCCAGGCCGACCTCCGCTATCAGGCCACCGACGTCATCGGCCTCTGCCTCATCCTCTTCGTCGGCTTCCTGCTGCTGTTCAGTCTGTTCGTCCCCTCCCTCCTGCTCCGCGTCCTCTTCTCCGGTCTGTTTGGCTTCGTTCCGGTGGCCTATATCCTTCGCCAGCGCGCCGCCCGGCTCGGCAAGTTCGAACATCAACTCCCCGACGCCATCGATCTCTTTAACCGCTCGATGAAAGCAGGCCACAACATCCAGTCGGGTCTCGAAACCATCTCGACGGAAGCCTCCGATCCAGTCAAACAGGAGTTCAAGAAGTTGATGGAAGAGATGTCGCTCGGCTCCACGCTCGATGCCGCGCTCCACAATCTCGGCGAACGTGTCCCGCTCATCGATCTCAAGTTCTTCATCACCGGCCTCATCCTGCAACGGCAAACTGGCGCCAACATGGTCGCTGTTCTCGAGAACCTCTCGACGCTCGTCCGCGAACGCCTCGCCCTGCAGGAGAAGATGAAAGCCGCCACCGCCCAGCAGCGTTGGTCCGCCGCGCTGCTCTGCGGCATGCCCATCGTTTTCGGTCTTGCCCTTTGGGTCATGAAGCCCGAATACATCGACGTCCTCGTCAACGATCCCGTCGGCAGTAAGTTCTTCGCCTATGGCGTCGTCTCCGAGGTGGTCGGCATTCTCGTCATCCGGAAGCTGTCGAGTCCGAAAATATGATCACCGCGCTCTTCTTCCTCCTCACCTTCGCGGCGATCGCCGCCCTCCTCTGGAGCGGCTTTCAACTCCTGCAGCCGCCCGACAATCCGCTCGATGACCGGCTCGACGAGCTCATGTCCATCAGCCGCGGCGGCGCCGGCCCGCAGAAGCGCCGTCAGTTCGGCACCGGCTTCTGGGAGCGCTTTCTCTACTTCCTCAATCTCGTTCCTGGCGTGGACAGCATTCTCGAAGAGAGCGAACTCCTGCTCCGCCAAGCCGGCATCCGCCGCCGCGAAGCGCTGGCTTACTATGCGATGTTCAACCTGCTCTTCTTCATCGTGCTCTTCGCCGGCTCCTGGTTCATCCAGCCGGACGATAAGCCGCTGATCAACCGTCTCCTCGGCCTGGTCCCGGCGGTCCTCCTCGGCTGGCTCCTGCCGAAGCAGGTTCTCTACCGCCTCATGAGGCGCTACCGCAACAAGCTGCAGGAGTCGCTCCCCGATACGGTCGACCTGCTCGGCATCGTCCTTGGCACCGGCCTCGCGCTCGATCAGGCTCTCACCCGCGTCTGCGAAGAGATGCAGTTCATCTACCCCGAACTCTCCGCCGAGTTCTTCACGGTCGTCATGCAGGTGAAGGCCGGACAGGACCGTTCGAAAGCCTTCCAGCAACTGGTCCGCCGCACCGGCATTGAAGACATCAAGTCGCTCGCCGCCATGATCATCCAAAGCGAACGCTTCGGCACCAGCCTCTCGCAGGCGCTTAAGGTCTATGCCGATGCGCTCCGCGCCCGCCGCCGGCTGCGCGGCGAAGCGATGGTCGGCAAGGCCGGCATCAAGATGGTGCTCGCTACCGTCGTCTTCATCCTGCCGGTGGTCTTCATCATCACGCTGGTCCCCGCGATGATATCGATGCTCAACAATCTCAAAGGCGGCATCGGCGCCAGCGCCGGCCGCTAGGCGAACAGCCGGCGGTGGACCTTCAGCAGGCAGCGGTCCTGCACCACGTCGAGGCCCTCGGGGATCTCCTCGCACGTGATGCCTTCCTGCAGCCACGCATAGCGCAAGCCCAGCGTCTTCATCTCGGCCAGGATGCCGGGCACCGCATCGGACGCCCGGAACACGTCCACCAGGTCAATCGTCTCCGGCACCGCGCTGAGCGAACGGTACGTCTTCTCGCCCAGCACCTCTTTCTCGAGCGGGTGCACCGGGATGATGCGATATCCCTGCTTCTGCAGATACGCCGCCACCCCGTACGCCGGCCGGTCCGGCCGGTCTGACAATCCCACCACGGCGATCGTCTTCACCCGTTCGAGCAGCGCCCGAATCTCTGGGTCACTCACTGGTCGCCACCAGCTTCTCGAGCTTCAAAATCCGCCGGAACTTCGCCACTTCCTTCGGATTCAAAGACCGCCATTCCCCCTGCTTCAATTCGCCCAACTCGAGGAACCCGACCTTCACTCGCTTCAACTTCTCCACCAGCCGGCCGAAGTAGCGGAACATCATGCGGATCTGGTTCTGCCGCCCTTCAATCAACTGCACCTCATACCACGGGTTCTCTTGATTCTTCAGCATCTTCAGCCCCGCCGGCGCCGTCCGCTTGCCGTGCAGCGGCACCCCGCGGCGGAACTGCTCTTCCTGCTCATGCGTCAGGTTGCCGGTCGTCTTCACCACGTAGGTCTTCACCAACTGGCTATGCGCGCTCATCACGCGGTTGGCAAACTCGCCGTCGTTGGTCAGCAGCAGCAGCCCTTCGGAGGCATAGTCCAGCCGCCCCACCGGATAGACCCGCTCCTTCAAGCCCTTCATCAACTGGTGCACCGTCGGCCGCCCTTCCGGGTCGTGCATGGTCGTGACGTATCCCACCGGCTTATTCAGCGCCAGATACAAAAAGCCCTTCGGCTTCTTGATCAGCTTGCCGTCCACCTTAATGTGGTCCGTGTCCAGGTCCGCCTTCGTCCCCAACTCGGTGACGATCTCGCCGTTGACGCTCACGCGCCCTTCGACGATCAACTGCTCCGCCTTCCGGCGGCTGGTCACCCCGGCGCCGGACAGGATCTTCTGCAAACGCTCCTGCATTACGCCGCCCCCTCGGGCGCCGGCGTCTCTGCCGTCTCGGCTTCCCGCAACTCCAACGCCTCCGTGGTGGCCTCGGCCTCCTCTTCGCTGAACGCCAACCGCCGCAGCTCTTCAAACTCCTTGAGCGATGGCAGCTCCTTCAACGAACTCAGGCCAAACTGCACGAGAAACTCTTTATTTGTTTTATACAGAATCGGCTTGCCGATCACGTTCTTCCGCCCGGCCACCTGCACCAGCTTCCGGTCGAGCAGTGTCTTCAATACGCCGCCGCCCTGCACCCCGCGGATCTCCATGATCTCGGGCGCCGTAATCGGCTGCTTGTAGGCAATCACCGCCAAGGTCTCGAGCGCCGCCAGCGATAGCTTCAGCGGCGGTTTCAAATTCTTCACAAACAGCCGCACCTGCTCATGCAGCTCCGGCTTGGTCGCCATTTTAAAACCGCCCGCGATCTCCTTGATCTGCAGGCCGCGCTCCGGCTTGGCAAACTCGTCCACCAGCTCGGCTAGCAAAGACTCGATCCGCGCCAGCGGTTGCCGCAGCGCCAGGGCGATCTGCTTGGCTTCAAGCGGCTCTTCCGTCACGTAGATAACGGCTTCGAGAATCGCCTTCAACTCCGTATCGGAGTACTCCGCCGCCGGCTCCGGCTCCGCTTCGGATGCGGGCTCCGGCTCCGCCTCCATCTCCACCGCCAACTCCCCCACCGGCTCCACCAGAGCCTCTACTGCTTCCACTTCCGCGGCGGCCGTCTCGGCCTGTTCCCGCGGTTCCAATTCGTCTGCCATAGCTTCCTACTTAACTGTATTCTTCTTCTAACCGGGCGATCGCTTCGCCCTCGGGGAACGCCTCGTCGAAGCGGTCCGTCTTCGCCAGGCCAATATCGCCGAACGCTTCCGACTGCACCAGCTTGATGGCCTGATTCTTCACCATCTCGAGAATCGCCAGGAACATCGCAATCATCGCGTTCCGGCTCCGCTGCCGTTCAAACATCTCCGTGGCCGAAACACTCGCGCCCTTTCGCAGATCCCGCATGACGTTCTTCAGGTAATGGATCATGTCCGGCACCGTCACGTCTTCCTTGGTGATCTCGAACTGCGGCCGGTTCTTGGCCCGCTCAATCACCTTTTGCAGCGTCTGCACCAGGTCAAACAGCGTCACCGAAAGGCCCTGCTCTTCCTCGGCCAGGAAGTCCTTCAGCGCCGGGTTCGACCACGCCGCCTCTTCCACCAGCCGCTTCTGCTGCAGCATCTCGGCGGCGTTCTTGAACCGCTCGTGCTCAATCAACCGTTCCACGAGCTCCTGCCGCGGATCCTCCTGCGGATCCATCTTTTCGAGTTCCGGGTCCCGCGGCAGCAGCGTCTTCGACTTGATGTGAATCAACGTCGCGGCCATGTACACGAACTCGGCGCTCAGCTCAATATCCAGCGCGTTCGCCTTCCCGATGTATTCCAAATACTGCGACGTAATCTTCGCAATCGGAATGTCGTAGATATTGATCTGGTGCTTGCGAATCAAGTCAAGCAGAAGGTCCAGGGGCCCTTCATACTGCTCGATATGGATTTGCAACGGAGACGACACTTCTAGTTAGGGTACCACCGTCACCGGCTTTTTCGTCCATTCCGTCACCCAGTCGAGGAACGTCTGGTACCACAGCAAGGTGTTCTGCGGCTTCCCGATCCAGTGCCCTTCGTCCGGAAACGTCAATAACTTCGACGGCACTTTCTTCATCTGCAGCGCGGTGAAAAGCTGCAACCCCTGCCCCAGCGGCACCCGGTAGTCCAGGTCTCCGTGGATCACCAGCGTCGGCGTCCGGAACTCGTTGACGAAGTAGCTCGGCGACCATTTCGCGTAGGCGTCCGGGTTGTCCCACGGCATCCCCCGAAACTCCCAGTTCACAAACCACAGCTCTTCCGTTTCGCCCGCCATGCTCCGCAGGTCGTACACCCCGGCGTGCGAAACAAACGCCTTGAACTTCTGCGTATGGCCCAGCATCCAGTTCACCATGTAGCCGCCGTAGCTGCCGCCCGCCGCCGCGAACCGCTCCGCGTCCGCCCACGGTTGCGCCGCCACGTGGTCGACGGTCGCCATGATGTCTTCGTAAACCTTCCCGCCCCAGTCGTTGTTGATGTCGTCGGTGAACTTCTGCCCGTAGCCCGTGGAACCCCGCGGATTCGGCATCACCACCACGAATCCCGCCGCTGCAAAAATCTGCGGATTCCACCGGTAGCTCCACGCCTCGTTCCAGGCGCCCTGCGGCCCGCCGTGGATTAGGAACAACACCGGATACTTCTCCTGCACCGTGAATCCGGCCGGCTTCAGCACGAAACTCGAAACCTTCGCCCCCTCGGCGCCCGTTACCGTGATCTCTTCAAAGTTCGGCAGGTTGTACTCGGCGACGATCTCGTCGTTCATCTTCGTCAAGGGCGTAATCTTCCCGTCGCCCGAGTTCACCCGGTAAATCTCGGTCGGGTGCGACCCGTTCTGCTGCGTGAAGATAATGGTCCTGGCGTCCGGCGTAAACTGCACATCATCGTAGGTGGCATTGCCGGAGACGATCGACCGCGCCCCGCCCGTCCCACTCAGCACAAACATCTGAATGCTCTGCCGGCCCCGGTCTTCAATCGTGAAGAACAGCCGCGTCGAGTCCGGCGTCCACGTCAGGCTCTGCACATTCAGGTTAATGTTCTCGGTCAAATCGCGGACCTTGCCCTCGGTCCGCTTCATCAGGAACAGGCGCCACCGGTCGGATTCGTATCCGGCGGTCTTCTGCGCCCGCCAGGCGATCCACTGTCCGTCCGGCGAATAGGCCGGCGAAACGTCCGCCCCTGGCGTGCTGGTGATCTTGGTTGCCTCGCCGCCCTCCGGCGATACGGTGTAGAGATTGCTGTTCGTCGAAAGCGCCTGGTCGGCATCGGTGTTCACCACGTAGCAGATCTCTTTCGAATCTGGCGCAATCGCGTACCCGTCCGGCCCGCCCAGCGAGAACGTCGGCACCTCATGCGGACCCGGCGTCAGGTCGCGCGACTCGCCGCCCTCCACCTGCACCACCAGCAGATGGCTCCGCCGCTTCGACCGCCACTGGTTCCAATGCCGGTAGAGCAGGGAAGTGGCCACGCGGGCCTTCGTCTTCGCCGCCTTCTCCTCGGCCAGTTTCCGTTCGTTGCAGCTCTCGTTGGTGCACTCCGGGAACACTTCACTCACAAACAGCAGCCGCGTTCCGTCCGGGAAGAAGGTCACGCCGCCCGCCTCGGTCGCAATCTTGGTCACCTGCCGCTGCTCGGTCCCGTCCTGGTTCATCATCCAGATTTGCGACGATCCGGCCCGGTCGGAAATATAAGCGACCCGCTTCGAGTCCGGCGACCACCGCGGCCGTTCATTGCTGCCCTCGCTCGTCAACGCAAACGGCGTCCCCCCCGCCAGGGGCACCGAGTAGATCTGACTCGTCTTCTTGTTGCCTTCGAGGTCCACCGTTTGCACCACAAACAGCACCGTTTTGCCGTCCGGCGACAGTTGGGGGTCCGACAAGCGTTTCATCCGCATCAACCCCGGGACATCAAACGGCTTGGCCGCCGTGAGACTCACGGCGAGAGCGGCCCAAAGACAAAGAATCCGCAGCATTCTTCTTATTGTAGTGGACCCCTGCGCGATAATATCGTGGAGACGCTCATGATTCGCCCTTTCCAAGGCATCCACCCCACCATCGCCCCCTCGGCCTACATCGACCCCGCCGCCGTCCTCATCGGCCAAGTCACCATCGGCGAGAACGTGAGCGTTTGGCCCCACGCCACCCTCCGCGGCGATGTCAACAAGATCTTCATCGGCGACGACTCCAACATCCAGGACAACGCCGTCGTCCACGTCGAACACAAGCTCTTTGAATGCCACGTCGGCTGCCGGGTCACCGTCGGCCACTCCGTTGTTCTCCATGGCTGTGTCATCGAAGACGACTCGCTCATCGGCATCGGCGCCATCGTGCTCAACGGCGCTCGCGTCGGCCAGGGCTCCGTCGTCGCCGCCGGCTCGCTCGTGCCCGAAGGCATGCAGATCCCCCCGGGCTCGCTGGTCATGGGCGTCCCCGCCAAAATCCGCCGCGAGGTCTCGGCCGAAGAGCAGGAACGCTTCCGCCTGAACGCCGCCCACTACGTCAACCTAGGACAAACTTACAAGAATGATCAAAGCAGTTAAGGGTACGCGGGACATCCTGCCGCCCCAATCCGGCGTTTGGAACCGCGTCGAAGCCACCGCCCGCGAAGTCTTTCGCACGTTCAACTACCACGAGATCCGCACCCCCATCTTCGAGGAGACCGCTCTGTTCGCCCGCGGCGTCGGCGAAGAGACCGACATCGTCTCAAAGGAGATGTACACCTTTGACGATCGCGACGGCTCCAAGCTCACCCTCCGCCCGGAGAACACCGCCTCCGTCATCCGCGCCTACATCGAGCACCGCCTCGACCAGATCCCTGGCACCAAGCGCCTCTACTACCTCGGGCCGATGTTCCGCCGCGAACGCCCGCAGAAAGGCCGCTACCGCCAGTTCTTCCAGATCGGCGCCGAAGCCATCGGCCTCGAATCCCCCGTGCTCGACGCCGAAATCATCGAACTCGTCTCGACGCTCCTCGGCTCCTGCGGCATCCACGATTCCCGTCTGCTCATCAACTCTGTCGGCGACCCCGACTCCCGCGGCCGCTACGTCGCCAAGCTGAAGGAGGAACTCGCCAGCCACATCGACGAGCTCTCGGCCGATTCCCAGCGCCGCGCCGTCACCAACCCCCTCCGCGTCCTCGACTCGAAGGATCCGCAGGACCAGCCGATCGTCGAAAAGCTCCCCAGCATCCACGACTTTTTGAACGATAGTTGCCGCGATCACTTCGCCGCCGTCTGCCGCTATCTCACCGACCGGGGCATCGCCTACGAAGTCAACCCGCGCCTCGTCCGCGGCCTCGACTACTACACCCACACGACGTTCGAGTTTCTCCACGGCGCCCTCGGCGCGCAGAACGCCATCTGCGGCGGTGGCCGCTATAACGGTTTGGCGGAATCCCTCGGCTCCAAGGTCCCCGCCCCCGGCATCGGTTTCTCCATCGGCCAGGATCGTCTCCTGATGGCCGTCGAAGAGGCCAAGCCCGCCGGCTTCGATCCGAAGCCGCTCGATCTCTTCATCGCCCCAATGACGGAGGACGCTTTCCAACTCGGCGCCCGCGAAGCCAAGCGACTGCGCCAGTCCGGTTTCAGCGTCGAAGTAGCCCCCGCCGGCAAGTTCAAAAAGCTCCTCGAACTGGCCAGCAAATCCGGAGCCCGCTTCGCTCTGTTGATCGGTGACGACGAAATCGCCAACGGCCGCTTCGGCCTCAAGAATCTCGCGACCGGCGAGCAGCAGGCGGTTGCCGCGTTTGACCTCGCGGCCCATCTGCTAGCATGACCGGGATGAGTGAACATACCGCCGTTGTTGAATGGCGCCGCGTCGAGGGCGAGGTCTTCGTTGACAACCGCTATTCACGCCGCCATGCTGTCACCTACGATGCCGACGTGACGGTCCCCCTGTCCGCCTCGCCGCACGTCGTACCGGTCCCCTACTCCGACCCCAGCGCGGTGGATCCGGAAGAGCTTTTTGTCACCTCGCTCGCCAGTTGCCACATGCTCTGTTTCTTGTACCTCGCTGCCAAAGCCGGCTACCTCGTCGATAGTTACCGCGACTCCGCCAGTGGCATCCTTGGCCGCAACGCCGCCGGCGCAGCCGCCATCACGGTGGTCACCCTCCGGCCGCACTGCGAATTCTCCGGCGCTCGGCAGCCCAGCCCCGCCGAACTCGCCGCCCTGCATGATCAGGCCCACCACGACTGCTTCCTGGCCAGCTCCGTCCGCTCCGAGATCCGCGTCGAACCGGTGGTCTGAAGTCCTCCGCCCCGCCTGCACCGGCTCGCCAGTTCAATAGCCGGAAAGATCGTGGCCAACCCTCGGGGCGCCTGTGCTCGAATGCGCCCTGCGGCCCCACGACGAACAGTTTTTCTGACCCGCAGACGCCGCAGGGAACCCCGCCTTTGGCGCCCGGAAACGTGCACCGCCGAAGCCAATCTGCGAAACTATAAAGATTGCCATTTTTCGGGGCACTTCGCTTCGTTTCCTCAATTCTCCATGCCTGAACAAGTACCTTTGGATTTCCTCGGAGACCTGCGCCGCACCCATTCCTGCGGCCAACTGCGCGCCTCTGACGCCGGCTCCCGCTCGCTCGTGATGGGTTGGGTCCACCGCCGCCGCGACCTCGGCGGCGTGATCTTCATCCACCTTCGCGACCGTGATGGCGTCACGCAGGTCGTCTTCCACTCCGACGAAAAGTTCGCCGCCGTCCACGAGAAAGCAGAGATGCTGCGCAGCGAATACGTCATCGCGGTCGAAGGCCGCGTCGTCCTCCGCGACAAGGAAACCATCAATCCGGACATCCCCACCGGCGAAGTGGAAATCGTCGCCGACAAGATCTGGATCCTCAACGAAAGCAAGACCCCGCCCTTCCCCATGGAAGAGAACGTCGACGTCAGCGAGGACGCCCGCCTCAAGTATCGCTACGTCGACCTGCGCCGCCCCCGCATGCAGCGCAACATCATGCTGCGCTCGAAGCTCAGCTTCGCCATCCGCGAAGAGCTCTACCGCCAGGGCTTCCTCGAAATCGAAACGCCGTTCCTCACCAAGTCGACGCCCGAAGGCGCCCGCGACTTTCTCGTGCCCTCCCGCACCAGCCCCGGCGAGTTCTACGCGCTGCCCCAGTCCCCGCAGATCTTTAAGCAACTGCTCATGATCAGCGGATTTGAAAAGTACTTCCAGATCGTCCGCTGCTTCCGCGACGAAGACCTCCGCGCCGACCGCCAGCCCGAGTTCACCCAGATCGACCTCGAGATGAGCTTCCCGCAGCAGGAGACCATCTTCTCCACCATCGAGCCGCTGCTCGAACGGGTCTGCGCCGTCGCCGGCTTCTCCGGCGTCAAAGCTCCCTTCCCGCGCCTCACCTACGCCCAGGCCATGCGCAGCTACGGCATCGATAAGCCGGACCTTCGCCTGCCCCCGTTCTACTGCGTCGAAGATCTCTTCCCGGTGGACGAAAACTTCGCTACCCCCGGTCTGCCCATCGCGGCCATTGTCATCCCCAACGTTGGCCCCATCGCCCGCCGCGAACGCGACGAGATCAAGGCCTTCGGCGTCGAGCGCGGCCTCCGCGTCTTCGATGACGTCAAGCGCCTCGAACGCGACTTCCCCGAGGTGATGGCCAAGGTGCGCGAACGCGCGAGCGCCGGGGAAAACGACCTGCTCATTCTCGCCGGCTGGGTCGGAGAAGGGAAGGGGCCGATCCCCGAGTACACCGTTCTCCAGGCCGCCGGTCAACTGCGGCTTCACTGCGGCCAGAAGTTCAACGACCGCCACAAGCTTCTCGACCCCACCGACTTCCGCTTCCTCTGGGTGCTCGACTTCCCGATGTTCGAATGGGACGAAGAGGACAAGCGCTGGGTTGCCGCCCATCACCCCTTCACCTCCGTCCACGACGAAGACATCGACAAGCTCACGGCCGATCCGGCCCGCTGCCGCGCCAAGTCCTACGACATCGTGCTCAACGGCACCGAACTTGGCTCCGGGTCGATCCGTATCCATCGCCGTGACGTGCAGTCGGCCGTCTTCAGTTCGCTCGGCCTGTCAATGGAAGAGGCGCAGACCAAGTTCGGCTTCCTGCTCGAAGCCCTCGAACACGGCGCCCCGCCGCACGGTGGTATCGCCCTGGGTCTCGACCGTCTCGTGATGATCCTGGCCGGCGAGAAGTCGCTCCGCGATGTCATCCCGTTCCCCAAGACCGCCAAGGGTACGGACCTGATGTGCGAGGCGCCCAGCGAGGTTCCCGACAAGAGCCTCCGCGACCTGCATATCCGGCTCGCCACGAAGAAGTAGCCAAACAGAGAAGTAGCCAAACAAAAAGGGCGCTGGCCGAAGCCAGCGCCCTTTTTGCGTCTCGCCGAAGGCGGTTTACGCCTTCGGATTCTTGTCGACGATCTTGAACTTCTGCTCGTCGAAGTACAGCACCTTGCCCTGCCGGTAGCTCTGCACGGCCATCGTGATCAGCACCTGCGCATGCGCCGCCGTCTCCACGTCCAGCGTCGGCTTGTTCCGGCTCACCATGCAGTCCAGGAAGTTGCCCACGTGGGTGTCCATCGTGTTCAGGTCCTTCACCGGGATCTTCACGTCCTCGACGCCGAACTTGTACTTGTCGCCGCCGATCGGCTTGCGAACATCACCCCGGCCCGCCACTTCCGGCTTCAGAGTGATGAAGGGCGAGAAGCCTTCAAACCGGCCGTGCTCCACCATGATGATGGTGCCTTCGTGGCCGCGGATCAGGCCCGGAATGTGCTGCGAGTTCGCCATCGACGAGCTCAGCACCAGCGAGTGGCCCTCTTCGTAGTCGGCGAGCAGGTTGAACGTGTCCGGCACTTCGCGGTCTTTGAACTCATAGATGCCGCCGCCAGCCATAACGCGGGTCGGGTACTGCGGCTTGGTCCAGCAGATGTTCATCGGCGCCACGACGTGGAAGAACAGGTCGGTGGCAATGCCGCCCGAGTAGTCCCAATACTTGCGGAAGCGGAAGAAACGGTCGGCGTCGTAGGGCCGCTTGGTGGCGTTGCCGAGCCACATCTTCCAGTCGATGTAGTTATCGCCCTTGCCGTCCGGACCAGCTTCCTTATCGATCGGCCAGTTCCATTCGCCTTCGATGGAGTTGCGGTGATAGGAGCCCTGGCTCAACAGCATCTTGCCGATAGCGCCGTCGGCGATGTACTTCTTCGCCTGGTGCCACTGGTTGCCGGAGGTCGTCTGCGAGCCCACCTGCAGGACGCGCTTGGTCTCCTTCACGGTGTCCATCAACTGCTTCACTTCTTCCACCGTGTGGCACATCGGCTTTTCGACGTAGACGTCCTTGCCGTTGTCCATCGCCGCCAGGGCCACCTTGGCGTGCCAATGGTCCGGGGTCGCCACGATCACCGCGTCGATCTCCGGGTTGTTCACCACTTCGCGCCAGTCGAGAGTGCCCTTGCACTTGAACCGCGCGGCGGCTTCCGTAACGCGTTTCTGGTAGACGTCACAAACCTGGGTGATCTGACACTTGCCGGTCTGCTCGCCCAATTTTGCGAAGACGTTGGCGACGTAGCGGCCACGGCCACCTACACCCACCACGCCGACGTTAATCTTGTCGTTGGCGCCAATCACCCGGCCGCTTTTCGCGGGGGCCGGCTTCGCCGCAAAAGCGGATCCTGCGGCCGATAGGGCGGCGCCGGCGCTGCCGGCGTTAATCAGAAAATCTCGACGTTCCATTCAGGGGACTCCTTCCGTCAGCGTCACAACCCGGACGCCGGACACACTTATAGTTGCGGGTTTAGACCCTTTCTCTGAGTCTACACCTGTAATCCCGCTGAACCAACCTTTTATGGGGCGGTCCGCATGTCTCCGGGGGAACGCAGGGCGACCGGGTGGAAAATCCGGTACCAGACATAGCTCGTCAGAATGCTTCCCGCCGAGATCACCAGGTTCCCGACGTCCTTTACCTCATTTGGGAAGAACCGCAGCGCGTGACCCATCGCGTCAATGGTGCACTGCAGACCCAGTCCGGCGCTAATCAGCAGGATCGTCTGGTCCCGCTTCCGATTCGAGAGCAAAAAGGACCATAGGATCAAATTCATCCCGGCCGAGACAAACGCCACGTCCCGGCTGATAAAGGTCATCCAACGGTTTGGTAACCCCCGGGAGAGCACATCAAAATGCCAGGCGCCCGAACCGATCAGCGCGGCCAAGAACCCGACGGCCAACAAGGTGACCGTTCGTCCGATGTTCGGCCGCAACTCTCCCGCCTTTCGCGTCAACACCAGCAGCAAGAGGACCCCGCATAGTTGCATCGAAAGCGAAAGGATCCAGTAAGCCGAACGGCTCACCCCGGTCCATGTCGCGCCGGAAACCAGAAAGGCAATGCTCATCGGGGCCGACAAACTGAATGTCAGGCACAAATAGGCGAATAGAACCGGAAAGCGTCGCCACGCTCCCCCCAGCATCGCGTGCATCGCCCCGATGATGAACAGGGTCGTCAGACCGGTGGACAGGTAGTAAAAAGCATTCACCGCAAAACTCCTCGGCTAAAGCTAGGCCCGCCAAGATGTTTTGCGGTGAAAATGCTTGTAAAAAATGAACTAGCCGACGAAAGTCCCGTTGTCGTCGGGAGGAGGAATCGGCCCGCCGTGAAGCGAGAACGTTCCATTATCGTCGGGAGGAGGAATCGGTCCGCCCTTAAGAGCAAACGTTCCGTTGTCGTCAGGAGGAGGAATCGGGCCGCCGAAAAGCGCAAACGTACCGTTGTCATCCGGAGGGGGGATCGGCCCGCCCTTGACGAAATGGCTATCGTTCGTTCCACGAATCTCCGAAACACCAGCGCTCACCGTGAGCACTAGCGCCATGCATACTACAGTTCCAAGTATAAGGTTTAGCTGCTTCATTGGTATCCGCTCACCCGGTGCTTTTCGCACTCAATTTTTACCTATAGGCTCTCAGGCTTCCTGCCCTAGATCTCCTCAGGTCTCAACCTTATTCTAAGCGGAGGGATACCATTTGTATGCTTAGGATTTTTCCTAGGGAGAGGTCGGTTGTTCCCGTTCTCATTACCCGGAAAACAAAACAAAAGGCAGGACTTATCTGAATTGCTTCAGGAAAGCCCTGCCTTAAAGTTTAGTCACTACTCGATCACCCACTCGGGGTGGTGTTCTAGTCCCCGCGGTCGCGCAGCGACGGCGCCTCGAACGAGTCTTCGTAGATGCTCCGCATCGGACGGAGCCGGCGACCTGGCCATTCCAGGCGCATATCGTCCGCCACCTCGTCCAACATCTTCTGCGTGCAGACCTTCGATTCCATCGCAAACGCCGTCAGCAACAGGTTGTCGCAGATGCCGTTGATCACGCGGGGGATGCCGCGGGAACGAATGTGGATCTCGCGGATCAGCTCGTCGGTGAAAACCGCCTGCTCGGCCAGTCCAACTTTCGCCAGGCGGCTGTCGATGTACTCGGCGGTCTCTTCCACCGAGAACGGCTTCAGGTTGTAGCGCAGGACGATCCGCTGCTTCAACTGCCGCAGATTCGGCGCGTCCAGCTTCCGGTCAAACTCCGGCTGGCCGGCGAGGACGATCTGCAACAGCTTCCCCTTCCGGTTCTCCAAATTGCCCAGTAGCCGGATCTCCTCGAGCACATCCCATTCGAGATTGTGGGCCTCGTCGACGATCAGCACGGTCGTCCGTCCCTCGTTCGCCTGCTGGATCAGCAGGTTGTTCAGGGCAAACAGAACTTCGGTCTTCGAGCTGCGGTCGCACCGCAGGTCGAGATCGTAGGCAATCATCTCAAAAAACTGCTGCGGGTTAATCCGCGAGTTAAAGAGAAAGGCAAACTCGATGTACTGCGATTCCAGATACTCGCGCAGACATTCAAGCATGGTGGTTTTGCCGGTACCCACCTCGCCCGTCAGCACGATGAAGCCCTTGCGGCTCTGCACCCCATAGATCAAGTTAGCCAACGCCTCTTCGTGTTGGGCACTCCGATAAAGAAACGCCGGATCCGGAGAGAGATTGAAAGGGTTATCCGTTATCCCAAAGAAAGCGTTGTACATAAGGGCAGCTGCGAACTATTTCATCCTACCATGCCAAGCTACCGATGCCTGCTGCAGACTCTATCGGCTGGTACTGGCACTTTCGTGAGGACTTCCCGTACAGGCCTATTCCACCTTAGAAAACTCCAGCCGAACCCAACCCGGCGCCGTTCCCGGCTCGCCGCCAAGATACAGAATCCGCTGTGATTTCGGAAACGCGAACGCCGTCGCCAGCGCCTGCCGGTACCCGGGTACCGGTTCCAACAGCGCCCGGGCCGCCGCTAAGCGCGGACCCGTCGCAATGGACTTCGACAGGAAGCCACCGCCCCAGCCCACGCTCAGCAAACAGCCGCCTGCCGCCTCCACTCCGGCCAGATTTTTCTGTAGGCTCCCCAAACGGTGCACCGTGGCGAACTCCCGCTGCCGGGCCAGCATTACGCCCGACTGCTCGGAAATCGCGGCAAACTCAGTCTCCCAATCGGCTTCCACCGTGCCCCGGCCGTGGAACACCGTGCCCGGCATCGCGCACTCGACAAAGGTCGGCGCCGCCTTCCAACGCAGTTCCGACCCGCCCGGCTTTACCGGCGCGGCCACCCGCGAGTAATACACCTGATAGCGGTCGCCCTGCTCCGGCCGGCCGTCGCCCAGCCGCCAGCCGCGCAGCAGCTTCGCCGCCGTCATTTTACGAAACGAAGCCAAATCGGCCGGGGCGGTCCGCGCGCTCAGCAGCGCCGTCTTCAAGGCCCCCTTCAGCGCCGTCGCCGGCACCTGCTTCCCCGCCGGTCCGGTACAAAACGTCGGGATGAATATTTCTTCATCCTTGGCCTGCTCCCACAAGGCGACCAGCCCGGGATCTTCGAGCGGAATTCGCCGTACGGCATAGGACTGCGCGTACCCGCCCCAGCTCTTGAATTCGAGGCGCCGCGCCCGGCTCAACTCCGCCAGATACCCCTCCATCCGGGGCGTCCCGGCGAGCCGCCGGAAGATCAGGCTCTGGTCAAGCACATTCACCTGGTCCTTCCAGACCATATAATCAATCGGCGCGAGGCGCTTTCCGTCGCCAATCAGCGTCGGCGTCAGCACCGTCAACCGCCAGCGAATCGGGATGCTCACAGCGCCACCGCCACGGCCAAGCCGTTCCGGTACACCGGATGCGCCCATCCCTCCGGCGCGACGTCCTGCAAACTCCCGGCCGGAGCCAGCGCCGTATACACGACCGATCCTTCCGTCACCACCCGCTGCGCCCGCTTCGCCGCCGTCGTCCCTTCCACCCAGCCCGTGCGCACCGCCAGCCGGTAGGCGCCCTGTTCCCAGAACACCTCTTCCTCCGCCGCCGGGGCAAACAGGCTCAGCAGCCACCATCCCTTCGACCCATCGCCGGAAGGGCCCCGCCGCAGTAGCGCCTCGACGCTCTCTCCCCTCTCAAACCGCACCCCCACACTGCCGCCCCAGCCCAACGCCCGGTTGCCGCCCATCCCGGAATCGCCCAGCCACCGCAACGCCGCCTCGAGCCGTCCGGCCCACGCTTCGTCTTCGCAAACGGCCAAACCCCAGACGCCCGCGCCCTCGGCAAACTGGATCCCCGTCTTCGGCCCCGCGGCTTTCTCGACGTGCAACGGCCGGAACGGTCCGCCCGCTCCCGCCCGGTCGGCCGCCAGCAGGCAGCCGGAGCCCGGATCGAGCACCCAACGGGACTCGGCCAATCCGCCTTCACTCACCAGATCCCGGATCGCCGGCAAGGGGAGAAATCGCACCAACTTCGGCCGCAGCCGCTGCAGTCCGCTGGCCGGGGGCCAGGCAGACGCCGGCGGGGGCGCGAACAAGGTCCCGTGCTGCCAGGGAAACAGGCTGCTCAGCCGCACCGCGCTCCCCATGGCCAACCACTCTTCCAGCCATCCCAACCGGTCCATCGCCGCGCAGACCGCTCCGTAGAACGTATCGCTGGCCACCAGCGACGGACCCGCCGCCGCGGCGCTCCACGCCCCGCGGGCCTCGAACCGGAACAGGATCGCCTGCGCCATGCCGCTATTCCGCCAGCGCCGCGGCGAATCCTTCGCCACGAACCAATTCCTGCAGCGCCGCCAGGTCTCCACTCGCGAGGAGCTCGGCCTCGGCGCTCTCGCCCAGATAGAAGCCTTTGCCGCGCCACGTCAGCCGGCAATCGGTGAACCGAACCCGCCCGCTGCCCCGCGAACCGCTGCCGCCCAAAGCATCATCTTCGAGCAACCGCAGGCCCTGCACCAGCAGCCCGGCGAGCGACGCATCGCCCTCGGCCAATTGATCGAGCACGAAACGAACCCGGAACCGCGCCCCGGCCGGAACCCGCTCGAGCGTCCGCGGATTGGCCTGGGCCGTAATCCGGTCAATCGCGTTCTCGCTCTTCACTTCGGTCAATTCGTCGTCGAGAAACTCCCGCATCGGCGCGGTGATCGAGTCGAGATCGAGCGGCGCATCGTAGATGGTCAGACGCGCCGGGGTGGCGGACCGGCCATCGAGCGCTTCCCCGCGCACCCGCTCCGTACGGCTCGGGCTCCGGCCGAACAGCAGACAGATCGCGTCGTCCGGGCGGTCGCTCTGGTGAATCCGCACCTCCTGGCCCCGCCGCCGGGAGAGGTAAATCAACTCCTCGGGCGAAGTGAGGCCGTGCGCGTGTTCGAGCAGGCTGCGCAGCCGCCCCCGGAGCGAGGAACCCGGCACGATGGGCCGGCCGAACGCATCCTTAACCACCGGATTGTCGGCGCCGCCGATTTCGAGCGATCCCTTGCCCGCGCCAATGTGCAGGCCGGTCTCGCAGTGCAACACCGCTTCGAGAATCAATTTGCCGCGCAGGCGCAGCGTGGGTTTCGGTTCGCTCATGGCTGGTTACTCGTTATAGGCAATGATGGCTTCAAACAGGTCGCGGAACCGCTCGTAAGCGGCCAGTTCGTTTTTGCGGGTTACCTGCAGCAGCAGTTTTTCGAGCGGGTCCAGGCTGCGCAGCGAATGGCGGGCCAACGTATAGGCCAGCCGCGCCCGGAACATGACGAACTCGTGCTGGCGCTCGCTCTCCGGCGCCCGGCAGGCGCGCCGTACCGCGTTGTACAGTCGCCGCAACTGGCTCCGCGTGCCCGAGTCCATATCGTGCAGCCGGGCCACCAGAACGTGCGCCTGGTTGTCCAGATACAGGCTGTCGGAACAGAGTTTGGCGAGGTCGATCTCGACGTTCGATTCCTGACGCGGACGGTCCCGGTCGCGTTCCCGGTCGTCGCGCCGCGGGGGGCGTCCGCCGTCCCGTTTGGGGCGGTCGTCGCGGCGAGGCTGTCTCTCTTCGGCCATATTCGCTCCTTACAGATTCCGTTATGAAGGTGTGCCTTCGAGGCGTGCCCAGGCCAGCGCCACGTAGCCGGTGGGGCGCAGTTGGCGCCGTCCGGCCGCTTCGGCGGTGAGTTGCCCGAGCAGAGTATCCCACTGCTTCTCAAATGCGTCGCTTTCGCGGACGTCGATCGCCCGCCGCAGCCGGCGGTGGAGCCGCCAGGGCTTATCGAGGGTGCGGCCGCGGCGCCGGGCCCGCGCGGACGCCAGGTCGCTTCCCGCCGCCGGGTCCGTATAGAAACTCTCCAGTTCGGCCAGGAATTCGGGCGAAGCATGGAAGCGGCTGAGCAGCTTCCGCATCTGCCCTTTGATCTCGGCGGCCTCTTTCAACTGGGTCCAATCGAGCGTCCGGCCAAACAACGAGATCGCGTTCTTACCGGAGGCCTTCACGGTTTCGAGCGCCTCCGCCGAGCGGGAAAACACACTGGCCAGCGACTCGCCGCGCCGGGCGTGGACGATCGCCATCGAGACGCTCCGCGAAGCGCCCTCCCGCTGTTCGTCCAATTGGCGCAGCATCAGGCCGGCCACGCGGCGCATCTCCTTGGCGAAATCGAGCAGCGCGTCCCAGGGTGCGGCGACGGCGAAGTCATCGCCGCCGCTAAACAGCACCGTCACCCGGGAGGCGAACTCCTCGCTGGCCGCTACCCGCGCCAACTCTCCGGCGACAAAATTCTTGAACGTCAACGACAACTGCAGATACTCTTCGGCCGTCGTCGCGGCCAGCAGCCGCGGACCGACGTTGTCGAGGTCCGCCGTCAGGACGCCCCACTTGCGCGCATGCGGCAGCGGCTGGCTGACGGCAATCGGCAGCGGCCATTGGTGTCTCCCCGCGTCGGCCAGGAAGCCCGTGGGATCCTCAGCGGACCAGCCTACATTCGCCGCCGGCCGGAGCGAGGCCACCAGGTTGTCGTAGGGAAAGGGCATGCCGCCATCGGTAAGGACGCCCAGCGGCAGCCGGGGCGTATCCCGCCGCTGCCGCAAACCCGCATCGAGGCGTTTGCGAATGTCCGGCCAAAGCCCCAGATTTTCCGTGCTGCTCCAGGCCAGGCCCACCCGGCCGTTGGTCACCGTGATGAGGCGCTCGCTCAGCGTGGTGAGGAACTGTTCGGCCGCCGGTACCGAGGCTTCCGGCAGAACCAGTAAGAAACGTCCGCCGGTCGCCGCTCCCAGCAGGAGGGGCGATAAGCCCAGTTCCGCGAGGAGCGCCCGCGGGGCGATCTCCCCCAGCAGCGCGAACCACTGACACCGGCTCAAAAACGCTTCGCCACCCAAGCCGTCTTCAGCCAGCAGGGCGTTGATTCCGAAAAATTTGGCTTGGAGGAAGACCTGGAGCGACATCGGCTTGGCGGCGCTGCAAAACCTCAATGTAGCATGGAGGAGGGAATGACCTATCAGTTTGTGGTCACCGGGACAGAAAGGACTTCGGTGAAGCAGTTTCTCTTTCGCCATCTGCCGGCCTTCTCCCGGTTCGCTTTGCGGCAGGCGGCTGCCGCGGGGGCCTGCCGCGTGGACGGGGAGTCCGTGCCGGCCAGCTACCGCTTGCGCGCCGGGCAGGTGGTGGAGTTTTCGCTCGACCCCGAGCCCCAGCGCACTATCCTGGCGGAGGAGTTGCCGCTCGATATCCTCTATGAGGACGACTCGCTGGCGGTCGTGAACAAACCAGCCGGCATGCTGGTGCACCCCACGGCGCGCGAACGCCACGGTACCGTGGCTAACGCGCTCCTGGGCCACTGGCGGGGCGAAAACCGGCGGCCGACGTTTCCCCATCGTCTGGACCGCGACACCTCCGGCGTGCTGGTCGTCGCCAAAGACGCCGCGGCCGCCACCTCGTTGGCCCTGCAGTTTGAGAACCGGCAGGTCCACAAAACCTACGTCGCGCTGGTCGCCGGCCTGGTGGCCGAACCGCGAGAAATCGACGCTCCCATTGGCCGTGTGGGGGGAGAGACGCCGCCGTGGCAGGTTCGGCCCGAAGGCCGTCCGTCGCTTTCCCGCCTGACGCCCGTCGAATGGCAGGGCACGGCAACGCTCGTAAACTTGGAGCCGGTGACCGGCCGGACGAACCAACTGCGTATCCACTGCGCCTCGATCGGCCATCCGATTCTGGGAGACCGGCTATATGGAGGACCGCCGGCGCCGCGGCTGTGCCTGCACGCGAGCCAACTCGAGTTCCGACACCCGGCGAGCGGGCGGGAGATGACCGTGGAGACTTCCCGGGTGTATTTTAATTTTCAGTTAAAATAAAATCAATTTAAATCGTAATGGATTGTCGCGCCATCTCTTCCCGCAGTAGCAATCGATTGCTAAGGAGATCTGAGAATGAAAAAGTTTGTCCTGCGCGCGGCCGCTCTGGCCCTTCCCCTGTTCCTGACGGTTGGCCAAGCGGCCGCCGCCGACATCGTTGACACCGCCGTTGCGGCTGGTTCGTTTAAGACCCTGGTTGCCGCTGTGAAGGCCGCCGGTCTCGTGGAGACCCTGAAGGGCAAGGGCCCGTTCACGGTGTTCGCTCCGACCGACGAGGCGTTTGCCAAGCTGCCGGCCGGCACGATCGACTCCCTCCTGAAGCCGGAGAACAAGGCCAAGCTGGCCGCGATTCTGACCTACCATGTGGTTGCGGGTAAGGTGATGGCGGCTGATGTGGTGAAAGTGAAGTCGGCCAAGTCCGTGCAGGGCGGCGACATTGCGGTGAAGGTGAGCGGCGGCAAGGTGATGTTGAACGGCACCTCCCAGGTTGTGAAGACCGACATCGGCACCGACAACGGCGTCATCCACGTGATCGACACCGTGATCATGCCCAAGATGTAAGTACCGGTTCAGTTTTGTGTCGATTCTTTCGCGCCGGGACCCTTAAGGGTCCCGGCTTTTTTGGCGATACACTGTCTGGAGGCCCTTCGCGGCGGGGAACGCAGACTCTTGCAGAGAATTTCCGTTTCGTTGGCGGTTTTTTTATTTTTTGGGGCGCCGTTAGCCGCCCAGCGCTACGCCTTGGAGCACTTTGGCTTCGAGTCTGGTCTGCGCAGTCTGGCGATCCGGACCATTTCTCAGGACACCGAGGGCTATCTGTGGGTCGGGACCACCGGTGGTCTGTTCCGGTTCGACGGGCACCGCTTTGTCATCTTCCGGACTAACGAAGGCTTGGCCGATGCGAGCGTAACCTGCCAATTGAACACGGCGGCGGGGGACCGGATCGTCGCCACGAGCCACGGTTTGGTGACGTACAAGGATGGGCACTTTGTAGCGGCCCGCCTGCCGGCCGGTGAGTACCGGTTTCCGGGGCCCCAATGTTTGGCGGCCGGCCAGGCCGGAGTGGTGTATGCGAATTCGGCGCAAGGCCCGTTACGGGGCAAGAAAGAGCCGGACGGGAGCTGGACGTTTGTCCGCCTGGCATCGATCGACTTGGCCGGCGGGCGGAGCATCCAGCAAGACCGCTCCGGAGCGCTATGGTTCTCCTGCGGAACTACCGTGTGCCGCCAGGAACCCGGCGGAGCGGTGGAACCGATTGGAGAACGATTTGGACTTCCGCCGGCGGAGTACTCGGGGCTCGTAGAGGATGCCAAAGGGAGTTTGTGGGTGCGCAGCCGGACGGCCGCGTACTATTTGCCGTCCGGCGCCCAACGCTTCTCTCCCGGGGGAGTAGCCCTTTCGCCCATCGGTAGAGGGAACTCGATCCATGTGGGCCCGCAGGGCTACGTCTGGCTCCCCACCTACCACGGCATCCTGACGCAGGCGGGGGCCGCGCCGGGTGAGTGGAAACGCTACAGCCGCGATCAGGGAATGCCGGCCGACGCCACGACCGCGATTTTCTGGGATCGGTACGGGGTGCCGTGGGTTGGCATGGAGTCGAGGGGCTTGGTGCGGTGGCATGGATTCCCCGGCAGCCCGAGCTACCAGAAAGCCGATGGGCTCAGCGACGATGCCGTCACTTCATTTGCCCGGGATGCTTCGGGGGCGCTGTGGGTGGGCACGAAGGCCGGACTGAACCGTCTCAGCCCGGACGGCGACCGGTTCGAGGTTTGGCGGCGCGGGCAAGGCATTCCGGCCGATGAGGTGCGGGAGTTGCAGCCGGCGGCCGATGGCGGAATCTGGGTGGCGACGAAGGAAGACGGCCTGTTTCATTTCGACGGGACCCGGCGGATCGCGCGCGCCTATGGCGAGGCCGATGGTCTGCCGGACGGCCGGATTACCAACCTTCTGCTCGATCGCCGGCAACGGCTGTGGGTCAGCACCCGGAGCGGCCTCTTCTCCGCTGATACGTCCAAGGCGCCAATCCGCTTCGAGCCCTTTCCGGTTCCTTATGCTAGCAAGGGACCGAAGACGATTTATCGCGTCGTGGCCGGCGAAGGGGACGAGCTCTGGGTAGCAGGCACCGGGGGCTTGGGGCGATGGGACGGCAAGCGGTGGCTGCTCTATGGGAAGGCGAGCGGTCTCCGGTCGGATAATTTCGTCTTTCTGGCTGTTCGGAGTTCCCGCGAAGTCTGGGTTGGCTATGGCGGCGTGGAAGGGGTTTCCCGCATGCTCCTCCGGCCGGATTTTTCGGTGGAGAACGTCGAGCATTTCAACCAGGGAGGAGCGCTGCATAGCGACAACATCAGCTTTCTCAGCCGGGACAGTCAGGGACGGATCTGGGTGGGAACGAATGCCGGCATCGATGTTTTCGATGGGTTACGCTGGCGGTACCTGGGGATCCGGAACGGAATGATTTGGCATGACTGTGTGCTGAACGCGTTTGGGGAGGATCCGAGTGGTGACTTCTATGTGGGCACAGAAAACGGCTTTTCCCGTTTGGCCCGTTCGCTTCTCGATCCCCCCAAGATACCGACGCTAGTGCGGTTTGTCGGTCTCTCCCTCGATGGCGAACCGCAGAGCCTCACCGCGGCCCGGATGCCTCCCGGCGACCTGCGGATCGAGTTTGCCAATCTGCGCCTGACCGGAGAGGCCTCGTTTCGCTACCGGCTCGAACGCGACGACTCCGCCGGTAGCGCAGTCTGGCGGACGGCTTCGCTTCCGGAGTTGAACCTGTCGCAGCCTGCCCCGGGGCGCTACCGTCTCGATGTGGTGGCACAGGAGGTGGATGGGACCTGGACCGAGCAGCCAGCGACGCTTCACTTTGAGATTCTTCCCGAATTCTGGCAGGAACCCTGGTTCCGGATCTCGATTGCGCTGGCTGGCGCCTTGGGCCTGGCTCTCTTCTTCCGCTTCCGGCGGCGGCGCGAACTGGAAACCCGGCGGGAGCTCGAGCACGCGGTGCAGGAACGAACCCAGCATATCGAGGCGCAAAAGGAACAGATTGCAGGGCTGCTCGAACAGGCGCAGCACAGCAACGAACTGAAGAGCGAGTTCCTCGCCAACATGAGTCACGAGATCCGGACCCCGATGAACGGCGTACTGGGCATGACCGAGCTGGCGTTGGCCACCGAGCTTTCCGTGGAGCAGCGGGGCTACCTCGACACCGTGCACCACTCGGCGAGCAGCTTGCTGCAGGTGCTCAACGACATTCTCGATTTCTCGAAAATCGAAGCCGGCCGGTTGGACATTGAATGTGTCGGTTTCGGCGTGCGTCAACTCGTGGAAGAGGCCGTCAAACCGTTTCGCTTCGCCGCCCAACAAAAGGGTTTGGCACTCCGAGTGGAATGCGGCGAGGAGTTGCCGGAGCAGGTGGGCGGCGACCCCGGTCGCCTGCGGCAGATCCTCACCAATCTGATAGGCAACGCCATCAAGTTCACCGAACACGGAGAGATCGTCGTGACGGTGGAACTGCGCGAAACCGGGGCCGCCGGTCCCCTGGTTGCCTTCCGGGTGCGGGACACGGGCATCGGAATCGCTCCCGCCAGCTTACCGATCATCTTTGACCACTTCCGGCAGGCCGATGGTTCGATGACGCGGAGGTATGGCGGCACGGGACTGGGTCTGGCCATCTGCCGGCGTCTGGCGGAGTTGATGGGCGGTGCGCTGACCGTGACCAGCCAACTGGGGGTGGGCAGCGAATTCACGTGCACGCTGCGCCTGGCGAACTCCTGGCCCGTGGTGGAGCCGCGAACTCCGCTCGCCATCACCCCGGCGGCGGCTTCCCTACGGATCCTGGTGGCGGAGGACAACGAGGTAAGCCGCCGCTTGGCGTACCGGCTCCTGACCCGTCAAGGTCATGTGGTCAGCACCGCCGTGGACGGGCGCGAGGCGGTGGCCCGGCATGCGGCCGGGGGCATCGACTTGATCTTCATGGATATGCAGATGCCCGAACTCGGGGGGCTCGAAGCGGTGCAGGCGATCCGGATCGCCGAGCAGGGCTCCGGACGCCGGACGCCGATTGTGATGTTAACAGCCAACGCCATGCAGGGAGACCGGGAGCGTTGCCTTGCGAGCGGGGCGGACGGCTATTTGACCAAGCCGGTCAGCGCCGAGCAGTTACAGGCGGCCATCGTTCAGCAGGCGGAACATTGGTCACCCGGGTTAACTTTAACGGAACCGGGTTAACTGTCAAAGAGTGTTAAGAACTTCCAAGTTTTGGGGGATTCGGGCGAAATTGCCGGTAAGTTGAGAGAGTAAGCAACCGCTACCGGAGACCTACTTTGTCTACTTTTTCGCTACCCTCCCGCCGTTCCCTGCTGCACGGAGCCACTCTGGCTCCCTTCTTCTGGACGGCCAAGGGCGCTTTCGCCCAAGCTCTGACGGCCACCCCGGCCTTGACGATTGGCCCCTACTACCCCAACCAGCTTCCGCTCGACCTCGATAATGACCTGCTGCTCATCAATGACTCCTTGACGCCGAGCGTTGGCGAGATCCTGTGGGTGACTGGACGCATCCTCGATCGCTCCGGGAATCCCGTTCGCGGCGCGGTGGTGGAGATCTGGCAGGCGGATAACAACGGCGCCTATATCCACACCGGCAGCCCGCTCACCAACCGGGAACCCAACTTTCAGGGATACGGCAAGTTTGAAACGGCCTCGGACGGCCGCTACCTGTTCCGTACCGTGAAGCCGGGCATCTACCCCGGGCGGACCCGGCATATTCACTATCAGATCAAGACGCCTAATCGGGGGGACCTGGTCACGCAGCTTCACTTCACCGGCGAAGCTCTCAACGCGAACGACGGCGTGCTGAACGGGGTGCGGGACGCGGCACAGCGGGCCTCCATTATCCGGCCGATCGAGGCCGTGGAGAGCTCTTCGCTCAACGAGAAGCGGGTAAGCTTCGACATCGTCATGGGCTTTACGCCGGAAGACGCGCCGGCCGGCACCGGGCCGGTGATCTCTTCGCGGAGCGGTGTGGTGAACGCCGCGGGCTTTGACACGGGCGTGGCGCCGGGCGCCTGGGTCAGCATCCATGGGTTCCGCCTCGCCGCGACGACGCGCACCTGGACCGCCGCCGATATCGTGAACGGCCGGCTGCCCACCGCCCTCGACGGAGTCAGCGTGACCATCAACGGACGGGAAGCCGCCGTGTACTACGTCAGCCCGAATCAGCTCAACGTGCTCGCGCCGGCCGATACGCTCACCGGCACCTCCACGGTGGTCGTCAGGAACGCCAACGGCGCTTCGGCCGCGGCTTCCGTGCAGATGAGCGCCGCCCGGCCCGGCTTCTTCCGGCTGGCGCAGGAGTATGTCGTGGCGACGGACCCAGCCGGCGGCTACGTGGGCCCCAGCAATCTGGTGGAGGGATTGTTGACGATTCCGGCCAAGCCGTTGTCGACGATTACGCTTTGGGGGACGGGCTTCGGGCCGACGAATCCGGCGCTTGCCTCCGGCGAGGTGGTCACCAACGCCAGTCCGCTGCAGAACGTGCCGGTGATCCGGTTCGGCAATACCGTGGCGCAGGTTACCTATGCCGGGGTGACCGCAGCGGGACTGTGCCAGTTCAACGTCGTCGTGCCCGATCTCGCCAACGGCGACTATCCGGTGGTGGCACAGGTCAACGGGGTCCGCACGAGTAGCGCCGCGCGCCTTCGCGTGCAGCGGTAAGGACCAGGGAGCCGTGCGGGCGACTCCCTGGCGCTCGTACGGCTTACTTCTTTTTGAGGCGCGAACAAACGGCAGCGGTCGCTTCGTTATGCGCGGCGGGCTTGGGATCAGCGACGATTTCGATGATCTTGCCCTCCTTGTCAATCACGAAGGTGGTACGGCTGGCGATGCCCCGGTCTTCCATCAGGACGCCATAGGCCTTGGCCGTGGCGCGATTGGGGAAATCGCTCAACAAAGGAAACGCCAAACTCAGATCATCCGAGAACCGCTTGAGGGATGGGGCTGCGTCGACGCTGATGCCAAACAGCTGAGTCTCCGACTCATTGATCGTTTGGATTCCAGCCTGGAATCCTTTCATTTCCGCCGTTCAACCACCGGTAAACGCGAGCGGGAAAAAGGCGAGCACCACATTTTGTTTGCCTTTGAAGTCCGCAAGCGAGAACGATTTGCCGGGAACGGAGGAGGGCAGTTTCTCAAAGCCGGGCGCCATGTCGCCGACTTTGAGATGGGTCTTTCCGCCCTGGGCAAGAAGCGCAGTGGCGGCGACCAGACTCAAAAACAGAGTTTTCATAGTGGACCTCTCCGTTGACTAGTTTAGTGGAGGCGAGGGCGGATTGGGAATCACCACGGCAGCGGTAAATTGACGATTTCGTTGCCGCCGGCTTTGGAGTCGACGGTGCGCCGCAGGGTCTTTCCCTCGCCGAGGAAGACGATCCATTCGTACTTGCGATCCAACTTCGATTCGATCTCCAGGCGGAGGAATTCGGCCGACGGCCCGGCGTGCACCTGCGAGATGTCTTCGAGGTCGGACTCCCAGAGGAAGAACTCGGCGCCGAGCTTGGGGGTGTAGTGGAGCTGCATCGTCTCGCCCTCGGCGAGCGGGAGAATGGCTCCGTTTCGTAAAAAGAAGATTGGCTTCGTTTCGTTGCCGGTGACTTCGATGGTCTGGCGGCCCTTGTGGGTGATGCCGGTGTGGATGTCGGTCCAGTTGCCGCGGGGGAGATAGACCGTCCGTTTGCTTTGGCCGCAGAGCGGGGCGACGAGAAGTTCATCGCCGAGCAGGTATTCGTCGGCGCGCTCGCGGGCTTCGACCTCGGTGGGGTACTGGAAGGGCAGCGGATGGATCATCGGATAGCCGCGGTCGCGGACCTCCTGCAGATAGGTGACCAGGAAGATGCGGAGGCGTTCGCGCCAGGCGGGGTTGGCCATGGGTTGATCGCGATAGACCATTGGGAGGCCGGCGGCGAAGGCCTCGGAGGCGGGGTAGTGGTCCAGGTTCACGGCCGGGACCGTGGTGCCGGACAGCGCGGCGTGGACGAGAGAGTGAACCAGGGAACAGGGGTCGGCCTGTTTGTCCATCTTGCGGGCGTAGCGCGGGACGTTGCGGGTGGAGAGCAGTTCCACGTCGCTGGGCGAGTACTCGATGGAGCCGCCGATCTTGAACCGCTCGTCGTAGATCTCTTTGGGCGAGGGGCCGTAGTGGAACAGGTATTCCAGGCGATCGGCGCCGGCGATGGAGATGCGGGCTAGCGCTTTGTTGGAGGCGGCGAGGTCGAAGCGGTAGCGGCCGTAGTTTTTGTGGTCGAGCGCGTAGCCGGCCGTCGAGATCAGGAAGGGGGATTGCGAGGCGATTTCGCGGCCGCGGGCGCCGAGCCGGACGTCGGTGCGGGGTCCGAGGCCGAAGAACTCTTCCGTGGTCGGCGAGTGGCGGCTGAGGACGATCTCGCCGTCGATGCGCCGGGCCGGCGCGGCTTCTGAAAGGAGTACCTTGCCGGTGGAGACGGCGAGCACGTTCAACTGCCCGGTGCTGCTGATGCGGACGATCAGGTGTTCGGACTTCAGTTCCTGATTCTGGGCCGGACCGGGGGAGGCGCCCCAGGTCCGGATGAATTTGAAAGTCGACGGCGAGAGGAAGTCAAAGTCGATCTTGCCGTCGGCCAGGGGGAGGGTGAGAAGGAGTGCGAGCCACATTTAGATCAGGAGCATCTTTTCTTGCTTTTCGCCGGTGACGCGGGCTTCGGTATCGCCGATGAACATGTTGATCTCCGAGCGGATGCCGAACTCGGGCAGGTAGATGCCGGGTTCGACGGAGAAGCAGGTCCAGGGGATGACGCGGCGTTCGTCGTGGGTTTCAAGGTTGTCCATGTTGGCGCCAGAGCCGTGGACCTCCTCGCCGATGGAGTGGCCGGTGCGATGGACGAAGTACTCGGCGAAGCCGTGCTCGCGGATGTGGCCGCGGCAGGCGTCGTCTACTTCGAAGCCGTAGAGCGGCTGGCCGTTGGCAATGGCGGTTTGCACCTTGGCGATGGCGGCGTCGCGCGCGCCGGTCACCACGTTGAATACGTTCTGGACTTCCGAGGGAATCTCGTGGCCGGTGTGGCCGGTCCAGGTGATGTCGTAGTAGACCGAGCCGGGGCGGGCGAGTTTGGCCCACATGTCGATGAGGACGACGTCGCCCTGCTGAATCAGGGCGCTATCTTCGGCGCGGGGCTCGTAGTGGGGGTTCGAACAGTTGGCGTTGACGGCGACGATGGGGCCATGGTCGGTGAACAGGCCGGCGCGTTCAAACGCCTGGCGGACGAAGGCGGCGATGATCCATTCGTTGACGAGTTCGCGGCCGCGGAGGCGGTCGCCGATCTCTTCGAAGGCTTGGCGGCGGATCTCGTCGACGAGCTTGCCGGCGGCGAGATGGGAGTCGAGCTTGTCCTGGTTCCAGCGGGCTTCGAAATACTGCACGAGGTTGGCGGAGGTGGCGACTTCGACGCCGCGGCCGCGGACGAGTTCGACGGTGCCGGCGTCGACCATCGCGACGTAGGGGATGGCGCAGTCCGGCGAGTACTGCATGGCGACGCGGCGGCAGCCGGCGAGGAGCGTCGCGAGGCCGTCGACCTGTGTGGCCCAACTCGAATAGACGTGCGTCGAGCCGGGCAGGGCGCCGAGCATGTTCCGTTCAATGCGGTGTTCGAGTTTGCGCGGTTCGCCTTCGGCCGGGATGAGGTAGTACCAGCGGCGGCTGGGGGTACGCGGCGGATCGAAGTTCAGGATCCGGTAGGCGAGGGGGTCGCGGAGATGGTGGTCGAAGAAGAGCCAACCATCGAGTTTTTCTTCGCGGAGCGCGGCTTGGATTGCAGAGAGATTCATCATTTGACGCCACCCATCATGGTACGGAGAGGTTTGATAAAGAGAACTAGGAGGAGCCCGGCGCCGATGGCAAAGGCGCCGACGTAGCCAAAGAGCGTGTCGAGCGGCATGCTCTCATAGAAGCCGGCCAGACGGCCGCCGATGTAATTCCCGACGCTGGTGGCGAGAAACCAGACGCCCATAATGACGCCAACGACTTTGGCGGGGGAGAGTTTCGTCATCGCGCTGAGGCCGACGGGGCTCAGGCAGAGCTCGCCGATGGTGTGGAGCAGATAGGTGAGCGTGAGCCAGAGCGGGCTTACCTTGGATCCGGTGGCGGCCAGGCTCGCGGCAGGCATCAGCGTCAGGAACCCGGCGCCCACGAACACCAGGCCCAGGACGAACTTCGCGGCGACGGAAGGCTCCCGCGGACCGAGCTTGATCCAGATCCAGCCGAACACCGGGGCGAGAGCGATCAGGAAGATGGAGTTGAGCGACTGAAACCAGGTGGACGGGAAGGGCAGGCCGAAGAGCTGGTTGTCCGTCTTCTCATCGGCGAAGAGATTGAGCGTGGAGCCGGCCTGTTCAAACGAAGACCAGAAGATGGAAGCCACCAGGAAGAGGACGAAGATGACGAGGATTCGTTTGCGTTCGGTGGCGGTCCAGGGTCCGAAGTAGACGCCGGCGAAGACGACAACGATGACCGCCAGCAGCAGGACGCCGAGCGCGTCGGCTAACTGCGTGACCGTGGCGGAGATGATGCCGGTGCTGATGAGAAGCGGGACGCCGAGAAGCACGGCGAGACCGATCCAGAGATACCGCTTCTGCGTGGCCGCTTCGGCGGGCGAGGAGAAGGGGGCGGGCTGTAGGCCGGCGTCGCCGAGGTGCTTGCTGCCGAGGAGGAACTGGACGAGCCCCAGGGTCATGCCGGCGCCGACGACGAGGAACGCGAGGCGCCACTCAATCATCTGGCCGACGTAGCCGGCAACGAGAGGGGCGAAGAAGGCGCCGATGTTGATGCCCATGTAGTAGATGGAGAAGCCGGCGTCGCGGCGGTTATCGCCGGGCTCATAGAGCGAGCCGACGAGCGTCGAGACGTTAGGCTTGAGCAGTCCGGTGCCGAGGCTGACGAGGGTCAGGCCGAGATAGAACATTTCGACCGAGGGCGCGGCGAGACAGAAGTTGCCGGCGGCGATGCCGATGCCGCCGTAGATGACGGCCTTGCGCTGGCCGATAAACCGGTCCGCCAGCCAGCCGCCGGGGATGCTCATCAGGTAGACGAGCGAGACGACCATGCCATACACGGCCGCGCCTTTGCCTTTGTCAAACTGCAGGCCTGTCGGCGAGATCATATACAGCAGCAGCAGGGCGCGCATGCCGTAGTAACTGAACCGTTCCCACATCTCGGTGAAGAACAGGGTCGCCAAGCCGCGGGGGTGGCCGAAAAATCGCGTGTCTAAGTTCGCCGTCGCCATTCAATCTCCATCTGCAAGTGCAACATGCCAGCCGTTTCTTTGGGGTCGATGACGGCAAAGGTCAACACATCGTCAATCCAGTCCTGGCTGGCCCCGTCCCAGTGCTGCGTGGCAACCGTCAGTGTATATTCCTGGCGGCTAAGCAGGCAATCAAAACGAAAATCGAGTTCGATGGTCTCGCCGGCCTTGACCAGTCCGAGGGGGCGCTGCTCGACGCGGGTGTTGGTGCCGTAGACGTCGAGGCCGAGGCGGTTGCGGATGAGCATGCCGAAGATCGGGTTGTCGCAGTCGCGCAGGAATTTCGCGGTGATGCGGACGGTGGCGGGCTGGCCAGAGTCGAGGGCGGTGGTGGATTCGCCGCGGTGGTTGAGCAGGAGGACGGATTCGATTTTGCTGTGTTCGTCGCCGTGGCGGTAGCTGCCGAGCGGGGTGGCCGCCTCGCGCAGTTGCAGTTCGTGGACGAGGCCGACGTAGCGGTTGACGACGTCGTTCGGGGTGCCGACGGCGACCACTTCGCCATGCAGCATCAGGGCGGCGCGGGTGGCCAGGCGCTTCACCATGCCGAGATCGTGGGAGACGAAGAGGATGGTGATGCCGCGTTCCTTGAGCTCTTCGAGTTTGTGGATGCAGCGGTTGGCGAAGATGGCGTCGCCGACGGCGAGGGCTTCATCGACGATGAGGATTTCGGGATCGACGTGGATGGCGGTGGCGAAGGCGAGACGGACGTACATGCCGCTCGAATACTCTTTGACGGGCCGGTCCATGAAGTCGCCGATTTCGGCGAAGGCGGCGATGGCGGGGAAGGCGGCTTCGATCTCGGGGCGGGAGAGGCCCATGATCTCGCCATTGAGGATGACGTTTTCGCGGCCGGTGAACTCCGGGTTAAAGCCGGCGCCGAGTTCGAGCAGGGCGGCGATGCGCCCGGCGGCGACGACGCGGCCGCGCGTGGGCTGCATGATACCGGCGACGATCTGCAGCAGGGTGCTTTTGCCGGAGCCGTTGGGGCCGACCAGGGCGAACACTTCACCGGACTCCACCGTCAGGTTGACATCGCGCAGGGCCCAAAACTCCTTGGGGCGCTTTTCGTCGAGGAAGGGAAGCGCGGCGAGAAGGCGGTCGGCGGGTTGGGCGAAGAGCGAATAGATCTTCGAAACGTGTTGGATCGATACCAACCTTCAATTATCAGCGATATCCTCGAAGGGATGGGTAAAGAGGCGGTGATTCCGCAGCGGGCCGCGAGGGCGCTGTTGCGGGCGGTGGACTGGTTGACGGAGAGCGAGGTGGACTTTCAGGTCACGGGGGATACGGCGGCGCGGTTCTATGGCGCCAGGCTGGCGATTCGCGAGATTGAATTGACCGTGGCGGCGAGTGTCATCGAGCGGCTGGGGGAGGGCGTCGAATGGCAGCAGAACGAGCGGTGGGAGCGGCTGACGCTGGTGCGGGACGGGGTGCGGCTGGTGGCGAGTTCGGCGCGGTGCTTTGAGGCGCGGCGTGGGAAGTGGGTATCCGTGCGGGCCGACCTGCGGCACAATACCTGGATTGACTTTCAGGGCCGCCACATTCCTTTCGAAACGCGCGGCCCTCTGATGCGGCGCTATGAACGCCTCGGTGAGGATGAACCCGTGCGGCAGATGCTCGCCGGGAGCCACTGCAGTTAGTCGGCCGGCTTGGCGAAGGTGAGGCGGATGCCGGTGGTGAACAGCAGGTCGTTGGTCTTGGCGCCGGGAACGGGGTTGCTCAGGTAGCGGTTGCTGAAGCCGACGTTCCAGGCCAACCACTTATTGATGTTGGTGGACAGGCCGGTGTCGAAGTTCAGGCGGTAGTTGCCGGTGTTGGAGACGTTCGGGTAGAAGACCAGCCGCTCGGTGAACACCATGTTGCTGGCGAGCTTATGGTTGAGCTCGTTGCCGAGGATGAGTTCGGTCGAAGTCCGGCGAAGGCCGGTGGAGAAGAACTCCTTGTTGAGGTTGGCGCCGCCGAACAGGTCGAACAGGGTCCGCTTGCTCTGGATGACGTGATAGCCGCCGCCGCCGCCGAGGACGAAGCGGAGGTCCAAGCGCTGGAACTCATCGAATTCGAGATCGGAGAGCGCGAAGACGAACGACTTCTTGCTCAGGTTGAGGTCGTACCGGCCGCCGCCGCGGATGGCGTTGGCGGTCTGTTGGGTACGGCCCTGCAGCCGGGCGTTGGTGTTGATGCTCGTGAAATAGAGGGTGATCTTGTCCCGCGAGGTGGCGCGGGCGAGGTTGGCGCCGAGGTTGAAGGTGTTGGTCTCGGCGTTGCCGCGGGTGGCGGCATAACCGGCATCGAAGAAGCCGGTCCAGAGGTCGAGGAGCCGGGGGTTGGTGAGGCGATCGAGGCGGGCGAGGTAGCGGGTCTGCTCCTCTTCCGAGCGGATGGTGGCGATCTTGTCCTTGGTGGTCTCGACCTTGCCGGCGGCGGCCGTGGTGACGGTGTAGCGGTCGGCCTCCGCCTTGAGGGCGCCAACGATGATCTGGCCATCTTTGAGGACCAGACTCAGGGGAGCGCCGGAGTCGATGCTGGTAATAGCGGCGAAGGGGATCTTCACCTCACCCGCCAATTCAGACTTCAGGGTGAGAGAATCGCCTTCGACGCGAATGACAGTTCCAGTGAGGCGGTCTCCGTTTTTCATCGTAACGGAGTCAGCCAGGAGGGTTCCCGCCAGAAGAACTGAGGCCAGAAGGCCCAAGGGGAACGATTTGGGAATATGCATGAGGGATTCCTTAAAAAAATCATCCCAGAGAGAACGGGGGAGGGCAGGTGGGGCACACAGAGCCACCCGTACGAGTCGGCCGGAGATGCCGACTCCTGAGAAGGAGGCCTCACCCAACCTTTCCGGTTCTCACCGGGCTCAGCGTAGCACGGGCCTACCGCTCCAAGTTTCTAGAATGGCAAGTTGAGCCGCAGGATGCAATCTTTTTCATCTAGATCGTTTGCCCGTCCGTCGCGTTTCAGAGGGGACGAAAAAGTCATGACATAATCTCGTTATGAATTCTGAATCCAGGCGCAATTTTGTGAAAGCCGCGGCCGCTTTCACCATCGTCAGCCCGCAGGCGGTTCGTGGCTCGCAGGCGAACTCGGCGATGACTCTTGGGCTGATCGGTTGCGGGAACCGGGGATTGTACGTAAGCGGGATCTTTGCCAAGAACGAGAACGCGCGCGTCGCCGGCTTTAACGACATCTACGAGGACCGGTTTCAGGCGGCGGCGCAGAAGTATTCGGGCGCCAAGCGGTACAACTCCTACGATGAGATGCTGGCGGACAAGGGCATTGACGCGGTGCTGATCGCCACGCCGGCCTTCCTGCATCCGGAGCATTTCGAGCGCGCCGTGAAGGCGAAGAAGCACATCTTCTGCGAGAAGCCGGCGGGCGTGGATGCGCCCGGGGTGCTGCGGTTTTTGAAGGCGGCGCGGAGCGCCGATCCGACGAAGCGGATCTCGATGGACTATCAGCAGCGCTACGGGACCGAGTACCGGAAGGGCCATGCTCTCGTGAAATCGGGCGAGCTAGGCCGCATCAGCCAGATTCGGGCGGCGTGGATGGGCGGCGGGCCGCCGATCAAGAAGGGACACGATCCGAAAGAAGAGCGCATTCGGAACTGGTTCTTCTACCGGGAGCTTTCGGGCGACATGCTGATTGAGCAGGACTGCCACAACATCGACGTCGTGAACTGGTTCATGGGGACGCATCCCGTGCGGGTTTCGGGCTTTGGTTCGCGGATGCAGCGGACGCAGATCGGCGACATCTATGACAACCTCTCGCTGAGCTATCAGTACGAGGACGGCACCATCTTCAGCTTCACGGCCAACCAGTTCGGCAACCCTGGATGGACGGACGTCTCCGAGACGTTCGTGTGCGAGAAGGGCGTGGTGAACGTGTCGCGGAAGGGCGTTAAAATCTACCGTCCTGGCAAGCCGGTGGAGGAGATCGAGACGAAGTACGACATCACCCAGGACGGCGTGAACCAGTTTGTGGCGGGCGTACGCGCGGGCCAGGTGGAGAACGCCGGCCTATGGGGCGGTGAGAGCACGCTGTCGGCCGTGATGGGCTTGATGGCGTGTACTTCGGGCCAGCCGATGACCTGGGAGAAGGTGAATCAGGCCTAAAGCAGGCGCAGCAGGTAGTAGAACAGGGGCGCGGAGAGGCAGACCGAGTCGGCGCGGTCGAGCACTCCTCCGTGCCCCTGAATCATTTGGCCCCAGTCTTTGAGGCCGCGGCGGCGCTTCATGGCGGAGAGGAGTAGGCCTCCGGCTACGCCGGCGGAGGCGATGGCCACGGCGAGGGCGGCCGCGGTGGGCCGCGGGAAAGGGGTGAGCCAGTGGACGCCCGCGCCGAGGGCAGCTGCGCCCAGCAGGCCGCCGAGGAGGCCTTCGACGGTCTTATTCGGTGAGATGGCGGGCGCGAGTTTGTGGCGGCCCAGCGCTTTGCCAGCGAGGAACTGGAAGACGTCGCTGGCCTGGGCGATGAGCACGAGGAAGACCATCAACAATGGGTGGAGGGCCGGGATGTGCGCGGGGCCGGCTACGGCGAGGAGCAGGGCCCAGCGCTGGCGCGGCGCGAGGAGGGCGGGGAGGATGACTGCCGGCGGCAGGCCGGCGATGACGACGCCATATTGGGCGGCGACGAGCAGGGCGGTGAGCGGGGTGAGGGCTCCGAATTCGCGGAGGCCCTGGAGAGAGACGAGGACGAAGAAGGCGATGATGGCGGCGGGCCCGGCGAGGAGGCCGAGACCCATCAGGGTGATCATGATCCACCAGCCGCGGATACGGGCGTTGATGTGGGCGATGCCGGGGCCCGGAGAGCGTTTTCCCGAAACGAAGCCAATGAGGGAGGCGAGGAGGAGGACGGCGTAGAGTCCGCCAAAGACCCAACCGGCGGCTGGCCAGAGGTTCATGCCACCAACTCCCGCAGGCGGGCGAGAAATTCGGGTTTGGCTTCGTTTCGTTGGAGGCGGGTTGGGGGGCGGAAGGTGACGGTCCAGCCGGTCCAGCGGTGATCGATGCGGATGGGATAGAGGGCGCAGTCCGGGCGCTGGGCGGCGAGGTGATAGATGCCGCTGCGGAAGGGGAGGAGTTGGCGGCCGTCGCCGCGGGTGCCTTCGGGGAAGAGGAGGAGGGAGTGGCCGCGGTCGAGGGCGGCGAGCATGGGGGCGAGGGGGTCGTGGGCGCGGTCGACGACGGTGCGGTCGACGAGGACGGCGTCGAAGATTTGGCGGGCGAGGAAGCGGCGGAGGGGGTTGGCCTGCCAGTAGTCGGCGGCGGCGACGGGGTGGGTGGGGCGGGGGAGGCTGAGGCGGAGGACGGCGAAGTCGAAGTGGCTGGCGTGGTTCGAGAAGAAGATATGCGGGCCGGGAGGCGGGGCGGGGCACTCGCGGCGGACGCGGGAGAGGGTGAGGAGGCGGGCTCCGAGGGCGATGCCGTCTGCGATCATAACCAGGCTGACGCCAACAGGATAGCTTGGAGGGCGCAGGCGGCGAGTTGGAGCTTCCAGAGGCGGAGGGAGGCGCGGGTGCGTTCGTCGAGGGAGCGGGGAGCGAGGCGGCGGCGGAGGCCGAAGCGGAGGAGCCAGGCGTCGAGTTGAGCTTCGTGTCCGGGGAGGGAGTCAAAGAGGGCGGCGTCGATGGCCACGCGGAGTGCTATATAGCAATGTAGGAGCCAGATGAGGAGGCTGAGGGGGAGGGCGGGGTGGTGGGTTTGGAACCAGGCGTAGGCGGCGATGAGGGCGAGGACGTGGCCGGTTTGGGCGATGAGTGCGCCGGAGCGGAGGATGCTGGGGGTGGGGTTCATGGGTGGGCGGTTGGGTGCTGCGCGAGGCAGTGGCGTGTGGCTGGGGGGCTGGGTTTGGGCTGGGATTGGCGGTGCGGGGTGAGTGGGCGCTTCTGCGGATTGGTTTGGGTGGGGGAGTGGCGGCGAGGGTGGAGCGGGCGTGCTTGCGGGTTAGGTTGGGCGGCGGGGGTGGGCGCAGGCGGGGTGGGGGTGCTGTGGTTCTTGGGTTGAGCGGCGGGATTGGCGAGGGTGCTGGGGTGGATGAGTGAGTGGCGGTGCGGGGTGAGTGGGCGATTCTGCGGATTGGTTTGGGTGGGGGAGTGGCGGCGAGGGGCGAGTGGGCGTACTCTCGGCTTGGGTTGGGCGGCGGGGTTGGTGAGGGTGCTGGGGCGGGGTCGGATCATGGGAGGTCGGCCCATTCTTCAAGGCGCTCGCGGTGGCCGCGGTGGAGATAGATCTGCGGGCGGCGGGAACGGATGTGCTCCAAGGCTTCGTCGACCGTGGCCGCTCGGCCCGTCGCCAGGAGCCAGGCGGCTACCGAGATCGCACTGCGCGACCGGCCTAACGCGCAGAACACCAGCGTCGGGCGGGGCATCGCTTCAATCGCGTTGACGGCGCGGCGGAGCTGGTCGTGCGACGGGACGACGAGATCCAGCATCGGTATGTTGCGGTACTCCGAATCGCGGGGGGTGACCGGGAGTTCAGCCGTCACATCCACCATCGCCCCAGGCCATTGGCCCCGGCGGGGGGCGCGGCCGAGCCAGACGCCGTCGGCGATCTCCTGCGCCATGGCCTCGCGGCGCGTGAACGCCCAAGAGTTCATCTTGGCGAACCAGCGATGAGGGGCCAGCAGCCAAAACGCGATGGGATTGCCCTTGCGGAAGAGATGGGGGTCGCCGACGGCGTAGATCGCGGCAACCAGCAGCCAGGCGCCGGCCGCCCACCAGGCCCACCAGCCGGCGAAAACGAAGATGCCGGCGCCGCCGAGATAGAGCAGCGCAAGTTTGTCGCTGGGGGTGCGGACCGTCGAAGCGGGACGGGGAATCAACCAAAGACAGAACAGGCCCACCCAGAGGCCGGCGGGCAGGTCGATGAAGTGATGCTGATAGGTGGTCAGGGTCGAGAGCGCGGCCAGCGTCAGCCACGCGGTAACCCAACGGGAGCGGTAGCGGGCGGCCAGGATGACCGCGAGACTGACGTGGAGCGAAGGCGCCTGATTGTAGGGCAGGTCGAAAGAAGAGAGGCTATCGAAGAGCCAGCCGGGGATGCCGTCGACGGGCGGGCGGAGGAAGGTGACCTTCAAGGGGAACAGGAGGAAGCCGGCGAGCGAGACGAGCTGGGCGGTGAGGAGGCGGAGACCATGCTGGTCGAGCTCTTCCTTGGTGCCGGGGAGGAAGAAGGAGATGGCGTAAAAGAGATCCGTGGACCAGTAGGGGAGGATGGTCCAGGCGAGGAACGGGATGTGATGCTCCCAGGAGAAGACGAAGCTGCCGACGGGTTCCCGGAGGCTGGTGACCCAATTGGTAAACCCGTAGCTCAGGAAGAAGAAGGGACCGAGAAAGGCAAGCCAGAGGAAGGGACGGATCACGTGGGGTTCCTGCGGGCGAGCGAGACGGTGAAGATGCCGAACTCGTCGATGAGCTGGTCGACTTTGGTGAAGCCGGCGGCTTCGACGAGTTGATCGAGTTCGGCCTGGGTGCGTCGCCGCATGACCCAGGCGCCGCCGCCGCGGTGGCTGGGCAGGGTGCGGGCGATCATTTCGAGCTGCGGGTGCCAGGGCTGGCCAGTATAGAGAAGATAGCCGCCGGCTTCGACGGCTTCGGCGACGCCGGCGAGCGCTTTGCGGACAGGATCGTTTTCGGGGAAGAGTTCAAAGAGGCCGGAGATGATGGCGGCGTTGTGACGGAGGCCCTGGTAGGCGGCGGGATTGAAGGCGTCGGCTTGTTCGAAGCGAACGCGATGGGCGAGGCCGCGCGAATCGATGAGGGCGCGGCCGGCTTCGACGTTGGCGGGGTCGAAGTCGCGGAGCAGGGCGGAGGCGTTGGCGGGGAGAGCGTCGAGGACGTAGCGGCCATGGCCGGCGGCGATATCGAGGAGATGCAGAGGCCGTTCAGCGCCGATGCAGGCGAGGAGTTTTTCGATGTGGGTTTTGCGAATGCGGATGCCGCGCCAGCCGATGGCGTTGAGGTAGCCGAAGTCGATCAACTTGCCGATGGGCGTGATGCCGGAGGACTGGTTGCGATAGACGTAGTCGAGCGAGGCGCCGGAATCGAAGCCGGTGCGGAGGCCGAGGCGAATGCCATCGGAGAGGCGGCCGCCCGTGCGCATGCTCCATTTGGTGCCGGCGTAGCGGAGGGGCTTGGGCTCGGAGTAGGCGTCGAATTCGGCTTTGGTGAAGCCGCGCTTGTCGGCGCTGAGGAGGGAAGGCCGTTCCGGCGGCGCATTGAAGACGCGATTGAGGAAGATGCGGACTTTGGTGAGGGCCTGGGCGCGGTCCTTTTCGCCGAGGGTGTCGTGGAAGAACTCGGGGAAGGCGTGGAGCTCTTTGGTGGGGGAGCCGAGGTTGTTGAAGAACTCGTGCTGGGGGCCGGAGCGGACGACCCAATCCTGGCCGGAGACGAGGACCTGGGTGGGGGTCTGGATGGCGGCGGCGTCGGAGACGATGCGGTCGGCGGTGTCGTAGAGGCCGAGGAGGACGCGGACGGAGATGGCGCGGGTGATGAGGGGGTCGGACTCGTAGGAGGCGATGCGGGCGGGGTCGTGGGTGAGGAGTTTGGCTTTGACGTAGGACTGGACGAAGAAATTGCCGCGGAGGGCGAGCATCAACGAGAGGCCGAGGCGGGCGAAGGGGACGTAGAGATTGACGCTGAAGGCGGGGGCGACCAGTACCATGGCGCGGAGCTTGGGGGCATAGTCGTGGACCCAGGCGGTGGCGATGACGCTGGCGAGGCTTTGGGCGAGGACGGCGAGGTTCTCGATGGCGATGCCGTGGGTCTGGGAGACGTGGCGGGCGAAATCATCGAGGTCGCGGATGGAGCGGGCGAGGCTGGGGCTATCGCCGCGTTCGCCGGGGGAGCGGCCGTGGCCGCGGGCGTCCCAGGCGAAGATGGCGTGGTGGGGGAGGTTGACTTCGTCGACGATGTGCTGGAGGCGGCCGGAGTGTTCGTGGCCGCGGTGGAGCAGGAGGATGCCGTTGACGCCGGCGCCGGGCCAGTAGCGGTAGAACAGGCGCACCCCGTCGGTGGTTTCAAACCAGAGTTCTTCGGCGATTCTCGGGTTCATGCGGCGAGGCCCTGGCGGACGCGGTTAAAGATCGTGAGGGTAAGCAGAGCCACTATTATCCATGGGAGCCAGCCTGGAATGGGAAGGCCCACCCCGAGGGCGACGGCGAGAGCGCCGTACAGGAGAGCGCGGTCGCTTTTGCCGAGGGGGCCATCGTTGCGGCGGCCGGCGGGGCCGAGGAGGCCGGCGGCTTCGGTGATGGAGGCGAGGACGATGGCGGCGCCCATGACCCAGGGGTTCAAAAAGACGAAGGGGGCGGCGAGGGCGGCGTCGGCGAAGAGGTCGCCGAGTTCGTTGAGATAGGCGCCGAGACGGGTGGGTTGGCTGAACTCGCGGGCGAGGAGGCCGTCGATGGCGTTGAGGGCCATGCGGAGGAAGAGGAAGCCGGGGAGGAGGAGAAAGAAATTGCTATAGAGCACATAAGCGCCGACGGCGCAGGAGGCGAGGGCGGTGAAGAGGGTGACCTGGTTGGCGGAGACGCCGGCGCGGGCGAGAGAGCGGGCGAGGGGGCGCAGCAGTTGCTGAAAGCGCGGCTTCAGGGCGTAAAGACTCGGCAATCCAACCGATTCTACAATGGGAAGTTGCAAAACCGGCTGACATCTCTCGACGCGTTCCGCGGCATGATTATGGCGTTCATGGTGCTGGTGAATACACCGGGCACCGGGGCGTACGTGTATCCGCCGTTGCGGCATGCGGAATGGCACGGGTGGACACCGACGGACGTCGTGTTTCCGTCGTTTGTCTGGATTGTGGGGGTGGCGATTACTCTCGCGCGAAGGCCGACGATGGGGAAGACGCTGCGGCGGGGGGCGGTGCTGTTCGGGTTGGGGTTGCTGGTTTACTTGTACCCGTACTTTGATTTTTCGACGGCGCGGATTTTAGGGGTGCTGCAGCGGATTGCGATTTGTTATGTGGTGACGGTGGCGATCTACCTGTGGACGGGGGTGCGGGGGCAGATTCTGTGGACGGTCGGGCTGCTGGTGGGCTACTGGGTGTTGATGGTGGTGGGCGGGGAGGGGCGGTTCGATGTGGAGGGCAACTTTGCCCATACGGTGGACCGGATGTTGCTGGGGGTGCATAACTACGCGAACACGAAGACCTGGGACCCGGAGGGGATTGTGAGCACGATTCCGGCCATTGCGACGTGTTTGCTGGGGGTGCTGGCCGGGCACGTGCTGGCGCGGAAGGAGGAGTTGGCGCGGCGGTGCACGTGGATGTTTTTGACCGGGAATTTGTTGCTGGCGGCGGCGTTTGTTCTAGACCACTGGCTGCCGATTAACAAGCAACTGTGGACGAGCTCGTTCACGTTGCTGATGGCCGGTTTGGACTTTGTGATGCTGGCGATGATGGCCTGGCTGGTGGACGAGTACAAGGTGCAGAAGCCGTTTGCGCCGTTTGTGATTCTGGGGCGGAACGCGATTGCGGTGTACATGGCTTCGGAGCTGATTGACATTTCGCTCCATGCGCTGAAGTGGCGGGTGCCGCTGTACGAGAGCTTGTTCGCGCCGCTGGCTTCGCCGATGAATGCTTCCTTGCTCTATGCGGTGGCCTATGTGCTGGTGAATTTCCTGATTGCGTTGGGGCTGCACCGGCGCGGTTGGTACCTGAGGGCGTAACGATGGGAAGCTGTGGCGCGACATTAGCGGGCGGGCGTTCGGCGGCGATTGGCCGGGGCGAGAGTTTGGTCGAGTTTTGTTTCGACCACTTCGAGATGCTGTCGAACTCGAACCGGGAAGCGGTGTTTGTGCTGCATGCGGTGGGGGTGGACGAGGAGGGACGGACGGCGGCGTTCGCGCTGCTGCACGTGGACGGGGTGGCGCAGTATTTCACGGCGCGGTGGGGGCGGAGCGGCGTGGGGTCGCACCACTTCGGGCCGATTCCGGTGCCGGTGGAGGAGGACGACCGGCCGGGGATTATGGTGTACGGGTCGCGAGCGTGCACGTTCACGTGGCGGAGTCATCAGTGGGAGATCACGGGCGTGCAGAGTTCGCCGCAGTTTGAGTTTTCGGCGCTGCATGGGGAGACGCTGGTGGAGCCGTGGAACCTGCGGAACGCGTGGGCGCTGCGGGACGGGCGGCCGGTTTGCGATGTGGACGCGCTGCCGGACGGCGAGCACGGGGAGTTGACGAAAGATCCGGAGTCGGCCGAATCGTACCGGGTGCGGTTCGGGGGGCGGATCTGGCGGCGATGGCGGCATCAGCATACGGGGAAGCAGTCGGTGGAGGTGCTGGCGTTCGATATCGATGCGCGGGATATCGAGGCTTCGTTGGATGCGGTGTGGGCGGAGATTGGCGGGCAGGAGGAGGCCAAGCGAGAGCTGGTGCGGGCGATTCAGTGGCCGGTGCTGTATCCGGAGCTGTTTTTGTTGTTCAAGCGGCGGCGGTCGCGCGGGGTGCTGCTGTATGGCCCGCCGGGATGTGGGAAGACGCTGCTGGGGAAGGCGGTGGTGAAGCTGTTGGCGGCGCTGTACCGGCGGAAGGCGGACGATGGCGGCTTTCAGTACGTGAAGGGCCATCAGCTGCTGGACCAGTACGTGGGCAACTCCGAGAAGGGCGTGAAGGAGCTGTTCGACCGGGCGCGACGGTGGAAGGAGGACAAGGGCTACCCGGCGGTGCTGTTCTTCGATGAGGCCGATGCGTTGTTCAAGCGGCGGCCGCAGGGGGATTCGAGCTTTACGTTGGTGCCGGCGCTGCTGGCCGAGATGGACGGCATGGACGAGAGCGGCGCGTTTCTGATTCTGGCGACGAACCGGCCGGACGCGTTGGACCTGGCGGTGACGCGGCCGGGGCGCGTGGACCGGAAGATTCGGATTACGCGGCCGGACGAGAGCGGCTGCCAGCGGATCTTTGCGATTCATCTGGACGGGGTGTTTTTGGCCGAGGGGTTGACGCTGGAGGCGATTAGCACGGCGGCGGCGCGGGAGCTGTTTTCGGCGGCGCACCGGTTGTACGACGTCGAGTGGGAGGATGGCACGCAAGAAGGGTTCTTGCTGAAGGACCTGGCGAGCGGGGCGCTGGTGCAGAACATTGTGGACCGGGCGACGGCGAACAAGATGGAGCACTGCATTGAGAACGGCGTGCGGGAGGGATTGAACGTGGCCGATGTGGCGCGGGCGATCGATGAGGTGCAGGCGGAGCAGTTGCTTTCGAACCATCCGGAAGAGGTAGCGGAGTTTGCCGAGGTTCGGCGGCGGCGGATCGCCGATGTGCGGAAGGCAAGCTTATGATGGGGGTTCCATGTCGAAGATCATGATGGTGGCGAGCGAGGTGGCTCCGTTTGTAAAGACGGGCGGCCTGGCGGACGTGATGGGTTCTCTGCCAGCGGCGCTGGCGCGGGCGGGGGAGAGCGTGACGGTGGTGATGCCGCGCTACCGGGGCGTGGACGCGCCGGACTTCTATCTTCTGCGCTCCGACCTGGCGATTTGGCTGAACGGCTTCCGGCACAGCGTGGATATTGTGGCGTGCGAACGGGAGGGGGTACGATACCTGTTCGTGGACGCGCCGTGGTTTTACAACCGGGACGGGGTGTACACCTCCGGCGGCAAGGACTGGGGCGATAACCACATCCGGTACGCGATCCTTTGTCTGGCGGCGTTGGCGATTGCGCGGGAGATGGACGCCCCGGAGATCTTCCACGTGCATGACTGGCAGACGGCGCTGCTGCCGGTGTACAAGAAGACTTGGTTTGGCGGGGATCCGCGGTTGATTGGCGCCAAGACGATGTTGACGATCCATAACCTGGGGTATCAGGGCCGGTTCGGGCCGTCGGCGATGGGGGAGTTGGGGCTGGATCCGAACCTATTCCATCCGGGGGTGATGGAGTATCACGGGGACGTGAATCTGCTGAAGGGTGGGTTGGTGGAGAGTGACTGGTTGACGACGGTGAGCCCGCGGTACGCGCAGGAGATTCAGACGGCGGAGTATGGGTTTGGGCTAGAGGGGTTGCTGAGCGCGCGGTCGGGGAGCTTGACCGGGATTTTGAACGGCGTCGATTACCGGGATTGGGATCCGGCGACGGACCGGTATCTGCCGGCGAACTACTCGCCGGAGGATTTGAGCGGGAAGATCGAGTGTAAGCGGCATTTGGTGGAGTATTTCGGATTGCCGCCGGAGGCGATGGAGCGGCCGCTGATCGGGATTGTGTCGCGGTTTGCTGAGCAGAAGGGTTTTGATTTGATTGAGCAGATTGCCGGGGCGCTGGCGGATGAGCCGATGTCGCTGGTGGCGCTGGGCTCGGGGAATCCGCATTGGGAACATATGTTCCGGCACTTGACGAGTTGGCGGCCGGAGAAGTTCGCCAACTGGATTGGGTTCTCGAACGAGATGGCGCACAAGATCGAGGCGGGTTCGGATATTTTCCTGATGCCGAGCCGGTATGAGCCGTGCGGTCTCAACCAGATCTACAGCTTGAAGTACGGGACGCCGCCGGTGGTCCGCGCCACGGGGGGGCTGGATGATACGATCGATGGAGAAACCGGATTCAAGTTTTGGGAGTATCACCCCGATGCTCTGTTGAAGGGCGTACGGTATGCGATCGAGAGATGGTATGACCGGGACGGCTGGCAGGAGCGGATGCGGCGCGGCATGGCGAAGGATTATTCGTGGGATCGCTCGGCCGGGGAGTACCAGAGACTGTACGCGCAACTGCTCGGTCGTTGAATCTTTTTCCGGGGCGTGACATCCAAGCAAGTGGAGATTAGGAATGGCAGGACAAAACACACTTACGTTCACCGACGGCGCATGGGACACCGAGGTGCTGAAATCTGATAAACCCGTCCTTGTGGACTTCTGGGCCGAATGGTGCGGCCCGTGCCGGATGCTGGCGCCCACGATTGATGCGGTGGCGGCGGACTACGACGGCCGCGTGAAGGTGGGCAAGTTGAACGTGGACGAGAACGGCAATGCGACGATGCGCTACGGCATCCGGGGCATTCCGGCGCTGATCCTGTTCAAGGACGGCCAAGTGGTCGCGCAGAAGGTGGGCGCGGTTTCGAAGACCGAGATCGCCTCGATGCTGGACGCGGCTCTCTAAAGTTTCTCCCGCAAGCAAAGAAAAAGCCCCGGCTGAGTGATCAGCCGGGGCTTTCGCGCGTTTGGGCTACTCTTCGAAGTGGCTGGTGACGGCGCCTTTCGCCGAGGAGCCGACCAGGGCGATGTACTTGGCAAAGACACCGTTGGTGTACTTCCAGGGCGGCTTGGTCCAGTTGGCGAAGCGGGCCTCGATGGTCTCCGGGGCGAGTTCGACATCGATGGACGACTTCTCGAGATCGATGGAGATGATGTCGCCATCCTCGACGATGGCGATGGGGCCGTGGTCGACGGCTTCGGGTGCGACGTGGCCGATCATGAAGCCACGGGTGGCGCCGCTGAAGCGGCCGTCGGTGAGGAGGACGACATCTTCGCCGAGGCCAGCGCCCATGATGGCGCCGGTGACGCCGAGCATCTCGCGCATGCCGGGGCCGCCCTTGGGGCCTTCATAGCGGATGACGACGACGTCGCCGGCTTGGATCTTGCCGGCCTGAACGGCGGCCATGGCGTCTTCTTCGCGGTTGAAGCAGCGGGCGGGGCCGCGATGGCTCTTTTTGGCGATGCCGGTGACCTTGAGGACGGAGCCTTCCGGGGCGAGCGAACCTTTGAGGATCAGCAGGCCGCCGGTCTTCTTGATGGGCGCGTCGAGCGGCTTGATGACCTGCTGGCCGGGGGTTTCGACGACGGCCGCGAGCTCTTCATTGATGGTTTTGCCGGTGACGGTCATGGCGCTGCCATCGGCGTAGCCGCCATCGACGAGACGCTTGGCGATCAGCGGGATGCCGCCCGCGGCATCGACGTCGGCGGCGAAATACTTGCCGGCGGGTTTGATGTCGAGATAGAGCGGGGTGCGCTGGCTGATGGTTTGGAAGTCGTCGATGTCGAGGGCGACACCGGCGTCCTTGGCCATGGCGAGCAGGTGCAGCACGGCGTTAGTGGAGCCGCCGCTGGCCGCGACCGAGGCGATGGCGTTTTCAAACGCGGTGCGGGTGCAGATGTCTCGGGGCTTGATGTCGTTCTTGACCGCATCCATGATGACTTTGCCGCAGTAGCGGGAGACGTCGTCCTTGCGGGGGTCAACCTGAGGCACGCTGGCGGTGAACATGGGGGCGAGGCCGATGACTTCCATGACGGTGGCCATGGTGTTGGCGGTGAACTGGCCGCCGCAGGCGCCGGGGCCGGGGCAGGCGTGGTCTTCAATGGCGAGAAGTTCGGCGTCGGTGATCTTGCCGGCGGCGTTGGCGCCGACCGCCTCGAAGACGTCCTGGATCGACAGGAGCTTGTCGCCCAGCTTGCCGGGCATGATGGATCCGCCGTAGAGGATGACGCTGGGGATGTTGAGGCGGAGGAGACCCATGGCGGCGCCGGGGATGGTCTTATCGCAGGCGACGAGGGTGACGAGGCCGTCGAACATGTAACCGCGGGCGGTGAGTTCGATGGAGTCGGCGATGAGGTCGCGGCTGACAAGCGAGGCCTTCATGCCTTCAGTGCCCATGGTGACGCCGTCGCTGATGGCGATGGTGTTGAACTCCATGGGGGTGCCGCCGGCGGCGCGGACGCCTTCCTTGACTTTTTCGGCCAGGGCGCGCAGGTTGTAGTTGCACGGCATGGTCTCAATCCAGGTATTGGCGATTCCGATGATCGGCTTGCGGAGGTCCTCGTCGGTGAAGCCGATGGCCTTGAGCATGGAACGCGCCGGCGCGCGATCGCGGCCTTGGGTGATGGTATAGCTGCGAAGTGACATAGAGCCCTCCTATTCTATCGGGTTCATGCGATACAATGCCCGCCATGAAACGATTCCTCGTGATCCTGGCCGCGTGCGCCGCCCTGCTGCCGGCGCAACAGAAGAAGATTTTGGTGGTGGGCGACGCCGAGGTCGCCAAGGAGTTGCAGAGCGTTTCGGACAAGGTGCGGGTGGTGACCGTTACGCGGGAAACCATGGCGAATGAGATTGCTGATGCGGACGCCGTGGTGGGCGAGGTGCGGCCGCAGGATGTGCGGGCGGGGAAGAAGCTGAAGTGGGTGCAGACGATGAGCGCGGGCGTCGAGCGGGTGTTGCATCTGGCGGGTGGGGCGGACCTGCGCGATTCGAACATCATTCTGACGAACAACCAGATTGTGCAGGGGCCGGAGATTGCGGACCACGCGCTGGCGATGCTGCTGGCGCTGTCGCGCGGGATCTACAAGTTTGTGGGCGACCGGACGACGGAGACGTGGCAGCCGCGGCCGTATCCGGGGATTGAGTTGAATGGACGGACGGCGGTGGTGGTCGGCTGCGGCGGCATTGGGCAGCAGATTGCGTTGCGGAGCTGGGCTTTCGGGATGACGGTGGTGTGCGTCGACCCGGAGGATCTGCCGTATTCGCCGTTCGTCAAGAAAGTGGTGAAGCCGGACCAGTTAGACGAGGTGGTGCCGGAGGCGGATGTGATTTTCATCTCGGCGCCGCATACCGAGAAGAGCCATAAGATGATGGGGCCGAAGCAGTTCGAACTGATGAAGAAAGACAGCTACTTCATTGCGGTGAGCCGGGGCGGGATCTACGACATGGGGGGCCTGGTGAAGGCGCTTGACAGCAAGCGGATCGCGGGCGCGGGGGTGGATGTGACGGATCCGGAGCCGCTGCCGCAGGGGCATGCGCTGTGGAAATTTCAGAACGCGATCATTACGCCGCACATTGCCGGACGCAGCGATAAGGACCGGGCGCGGATGATTGGGACGATTAAAGAGAACGTGAAGCGGTTCGTGGATGGCCGGCCGATGCTCAATGTAGTGGACAAGCAGAAGGGCTATTGACGAATCTATAAGGATGTCCTCCCCACCTCGCGTAGCCGTCCTCGGCGCCGGCAATATGGGCGCCGCGCTCATTGGCGGCATGTTGAAAGCCGAGGTGGCGGAGGCGGCGCATTGCGTGGCCACGACGCGGACGGAGGCGTCGGCCGCGGCGCTCGAGAAGCGGTTCGGCATCCTGGCCACGGCGGGCGGCAACCGCGAAGCGGCTAAGGGGGCGGATATCGTCATCCTGGCCGTGAAGCCCGTGAATATCCCAAAGGTGATTCGGGAGATTCGCGATGAGCTGCGGGAAGACCAGATCCTGATTTCGCTGGCGGCGTCGCTGCCGCTGGCGGTGATTGAGGCGGAGGTCCGGCTGCGGATGCCAGTGTTCCGGGCGATGCCGAATATTCCGGTGATTGTCGAAGAGGGCGCCATCGGCATCTGTCATAACGCGGTGGCGACGCGGGCGCAGCGGGAGATCGTCGAGAGCCTGTTCCGCGCGGTGGGCGTGGTGGCGTGGGTGGACGATGAGCAGATGGACGCCGTGACGGCGCTATCGGGATCGGGTCCGGCCTACGTCTACATCTTTATCGAGGCGATGATTGCGGCGGGGCTGAAGATGGGCCTTTCGCGGGAGATCTCGACGCGGCTGGCCGAGCAGACGGTGCTGGGCGCGGCGAAGCATGTGCGGGATTCGGGGCTGCATCCGGCGATCCTGCGGGACCAGGTGATCACGCCGGGGGGCGTGACGATAGCGGCCATTCACGAACTCGAACGGCACGGGTTGCGGAGCATGTTGATTTCGGCCATTGAGACGGCCACGCTGCATAGCCGGAAGCGGACCAACGCCATGCTCGAAGATCTCGAAAATTCAATTTCATGATGCATCACATTCTTTCGATTCATGCCCATCCGGACGACGCGGAGATTTTGGCCGGAGGGACGCTGGCGCTGCTGGCAAAGGCGGGCCACCGGGTGACGATCGTCTCGATGACGCCGGGCGACTGCGGGTCCATGGAGTGGGGGCCGGAGGAGACCGCGGCGACCCGCCGGGCCGAGGCTGCCAACGCGGCGGCGTTGATTGGCGCGGGCTATGAGTGCGCCGAGTTTCGCGATCTGGCGATTTTCAACGACGACGCCAGCCGGCGCCGCGTGACGGAGTTGATTCGCCGGCAGCAGCCGACGATTATTCTGACTTCGTCGCCGACGGACTACCATTGCGACCACGAGGCGACGAGCATTCTGGTGCGGGACGCCTGTTTCGCGGTGTCCTGTCCGAACTACCGCTGCGGAGAGGCGCCGCCACTGCCGGGGATTCCGCACCTGTACTTTATGGATTCGATTGAGGGGCGGGACCGCGATGGCCGGCCGGTGCATGCGGACTTCGCCGTGGAGATTGGCGCCGAGTTCGCCCAGAAGCGGGAGATGCTGGCGGCGCACGCCAGTCAACGCGATTGGTTGCAGAAGCAGCACGGGATGGACGACTATTTGAAGTCGATGGAGGAGTGGACGCGGGCGCGGGGGCAGTCGGTGGCCGTGCCGTACGCGGAGGGGTTCCGGCAGTATAAGCACCATCCGTATCCGGCAACTCCGTTGCTGCAGGAGTTGGTGGGCGCCCGGTTGCGCCGTTAGACAAAGAGAGTGGAATGCGTTTACTTGTTGTTTGGGTGATTGGTTGTGTCGCTCTGGCCCAGGAGCCGGAGAAGAAGACGATCGTGGTGACGGGGTCGTATCAGGCGATTCCGCTCGAAGAGGCCGATCGTTCGGTGAAGGCGATTCCAGCGCGGGAGTTGGCTCCGCTGGCGGGTTCGGTGAGCGATCTATTGAATCTCGATGCTTCAGTGGACCTGCGGGAGCGGGCGCCGGGAGCGGTGAATAGCGGCCTGTCGATTCGCGGCGGGAGCTTTGGCCAATCGTTAATTCTGTGGAACGGTCTGCGGCTGAATAGCGTGCACACGTCGAATTTGAGCATGGATCTGCCGATTCCGCTCGAGTCGATGACGCAGGTGGAGATCTTGAAGGGCTCGGGTTCGACGCTCTATGGCTCTGACGCGACGGCCGGGGTGATCAATGTGATTTCCAGGCCGCCGGCGCAGAGCGAGGTTCGGTTCCGGAGCGGCTTCGGCAGTTGGGGGACGCAGCAGCAGCACGCCTCGGTGGCCTATGTCGGCAAGGGCCTTGCGCAGCACTTCACGATGGCGCGGGATTTTTCGCGGGGCTTCATGGAGAACCGGGATTACCGGAATCTTTCCGTGGCTTCGCAGACGCAGTTCCGGCAGACGGAGGTGACGCTGGCGATGAACGACCGGCCCTACGGCGCCGAGCAGTTCTACGGGAACTTTAACTCCTGGGAGCGGACCAAGGGATGGTTCGCCGGGGTGCGGCAGGGGATCGGGCAGAAGACGGACATTCTGTTTGCGTATCGCCGGAATACCGACCTGTTTGTGTTGTACCGGGACCGTCCGCAGGTGTTCACGAATCGTCATGCGGTGGAGACGTGGCAGGCGAGCGTGCGGCGGGCGGAGAATCTGCCGCGGAATGCGCGGCTGCACTACGGCGCCGAGTTTTTGGGCGACCGGATTGAATCGAATAATCTGGGGCGGCATGCGCGGGCGCGGTCGGCGGTCTATGCGGCTTACGACATTCGGGCGTTGCAGCGGTTTTCGTTGACGATCGGGCTGCGCGATGAGATCTACCAGAACTTCCAGCACCAGTTGAACCCGTCGGCGGGGTTGGGTTTCTGGCTGAACTCGCGGGCGAAGCTGCGCGCTTCGGCGAGCCGGGCGTTCCGGCTGCCGACCTACACGGACCTCTACTACCGGGACCCGGCGAACATCGGCAATCCGTTGCTGCGTCCGGAGCGGGCTTGGACGATCGAGAGTGGATTGGACCTGACGCTGCCGCGGGAAGCCAAAGTGGCGCTGACGGTTTTCCAGCGGCGCGAGCGGGACGGCATTGATTTCGTCCGGCGATCGGCGGCGGACATCTGGCGGGCGACGAATTTTCAGGCGCTGAATTTCACCGGGGTGGAGGCGCAGATGACGGTGGTGGCGGCGCGGAAGCACCGGGTGGAACTCTCCTACACCGGGCTGAACGGCGCGCAGACCGTCCTATCGGGACTGCAATCGAAGTACGTGTTCAACTATCCGCGGCATGCGGGCGTAGGGACGTGGCAGGCGGCTTGGAGTAACGGCATGATGGCGCGGACGCGGTTGGGGGCGATCGAGCGGTTCGGGCGGTCTCCCTATGCCGTGTGGGATACGTTTCTGGCCTATCAAAAAGGGCGGGTTCGTCCGTACCTGCAAGTGGCGAATCTGACGTCCACCCGGTATGAAGAGCTGATTGGGGTACGGATGCCCGGGCGCAGTTTTGTGGGCGGGCTTGAACTAGTTCTCTATCGGCCGCGATAAACTATCGAAGGACCCTTTTTTGTTTCGCCACCTCTGCACCATCGCCCTCCTGGGGAGTCTCTCTCTGGTTCGCGCTGCCGAACCGGGACAGTTGGATGCCAACGTGTCCCTGTTCACGGTGATGTGCGCGCTGCACGCGGCCGGTTATGACGCCGAGATCGATTCGCCGAACAACCATCCAATTCGGGCGGCGGCGGTGAAGAATCTGGCGGCGCGGAAGCTGACGACGGCGGGCGAGTTGCGCGAGTGGCTCGAGAATCGCAAGTTGGGGCCGAAGCGGTTGGATCTGAACCGGTTCATCTCCTTTGCGCTCTCCGTGGACGGGCCGCCGAACTTCAACTACAAGTTTCAGTCGCACGAGATGCCGCCGGATGTGGTGCCGCTGCAGGGCTTCGAGCGGCTGGTGAGCCGCTTCTACGCCGAGGCGCAGGTGGAAGAGCTTTACAAGCAGGCTCAGCCCGCCATTGAGAAGATGCTCGAGGCCTATCAGGGGCCGGTGGTGAGTACGCTGGGTCAGGTGAATGGATATCTGCGCAATCCCACGAGCGGATACGCGGGCCGCCGGTTCTCGGTGATTGTCGAACTCCTCGGTCCGCCCAACCACATCCAGACGCGCGCTTACCGGGATGACTACTACCTGGTGCTGACGCCGTCGCCCGAGGTGCAGACGGAGTATATCCGGTACGCGTACCTGCAATACCTGCTTGATCCGCTGACGTTCAAGTTCGCCGAGAAGCTCGAAAAGAAGAAGCCGCTGATTGATCTGGCGCAGGCGGCGCCCGCCCTAGAGGAGCATTACAAGGCCGACTTTTCGCTGTTGGCGACGGCGAGCCTGATCCGGGCGATTGAGGCGCGGCTCGACAAACGGAAAGACCCGGCGCAGGCGCTGCGCGAGGGATTCATTCTGACGCCGTACTTCACCGAGGCGCTGGCCAAGTATGAAACGCAGGAGGCGTCGATGCGCCTCTACTATCCAGAGATGATCGACGCGATCGACCTCAAAAAAGAGGACAAGCGGCTGGCGGCGGTGGACTTTTTGACCGAGCGGCCGGTGAAGGCCGTGAAGGTGGCCCCGAAGGAAGAGAAGGTGGAGCTGACCGGGGTGTTCAAGACCCTGGAAGAGGCCGAGGATCTTTACCGGGGTGCGAAGCTGGAACCGGCGCGCGAACGATTCCTGCGTGCGTTACAGGAGACGGCAGACCAACCGCTGCATGCGAAGGCATATTATGGTTTGGGCCGCGTCGCCGCTCGACAGGCCAATCTGGACCTGGCCGAGAAATTGTTCACGAAAGTGCTGGAGCTGTCTCCGGATCCGCAGACCAAAGCCTGGACCCACGTCTACCTCGGCAATCTTGCCGAGCGGGCGCAGGAACCGGAGAAGGCCGTGGTTCAGTTTGAAGCAGCGATGGCCATCCCCGGCGCCACGGCCGCGGCTCGCGAGACCGCCCGGCAAGCGCTCACCAAGTTAGCTAATACCCCGAAGGAGAAGGAATGATCATGTCCCGTTTTGTCCGCCTCGCATTCAGCGTGGGCCTCGCCGCCGCTGTTATGGTGGCCCAGCCCAAGCCGAAATCGCAGAAAGAAGTCGATGCCATTATGGCCATGCAGAATGCGCAGGATGCGGACTCGCGCATCAAGGCCGCTCAGGCTTTGATTACCAAGTTCGCGGATACGGAGTTCAAGCCGTTTGCGCTGTATGTGATTGCCTCTTCCTTCCAGCAGAAGGGGGACGTTGAAAACGCGATTGTTTGGGCGGAGAAGACGCTCGAAGTCGATAAGACCAACTTCATGTGCATGAACATGATCGCTTCGGGCCTGGCGCAGAAGACCCGCGAGTTCGACCTCGATAAGGAAGACAAGCTGGGACGCGCCGAGAAGATGGCGAATGCGTCGATGGAAGCGCTGAAGACGGCGACCAAGCCGAATCCGCAGATTCCGGACGACCAGTGGGAGATGATCAAGAAGGATTACGCGGCCGAAGCGCATCAGGCATTGGGACTGGTGGCGATGGTGCGGAAGAAGTATCCGGAGGCGATCGCTGCCTTCAAGACGGCCGTCGAGACGGCGGCGCAGCCGGATCCGGCGACGATGGTGCGGTTGGCGAGCGCCTACAATCTGGCCAACCAGCCGGATAACGCGATTGCGGCGGCCGACCGGGCCATGGCGGTGCCTGACGTGAATCCGACGATCAAGCAGATTGCTGCTTCGGAGAAGGAACGCGCGACGAAGGCGAAGGCTGGCAAGTAGGCCGGATGGACGCGGCTTGGAAGCCTCTGGCCGAGAAGATCGGTCACCAGTTTCAACGTCCGGAGCTTCTGGTCCGCGCCCTAACGCATAAGTCCCGTATCGCCGAGAAATCCGAGGCCGATCCCACCCGGGATAATGAGCAGCTCGAGTTTCTCGGCGATTCCATTTTGGGCTTCCTGGTCAGCGAGGCGCTGATTGCCCGGTTTCCGCACTATCCGGAAGGGAAGCTGTCGAAGCTGAAGGCCTGGCTGGTGTCTTCGGTGCACCTGCTGGCGATTGCGGAGTCTCTAGGCCTAGGGGAGTATCTCCTGCTCGGCCGTGGGGAAGAGATGAGCGGGGGACGGGGGAAACGGGCGCTGCTGGCGAACGCGGTGGAGGCGATTCTGGCGGCGTTGTACCTGGACGGAGGGATGGCGGCGGCGCGGGCGTTTGTCGACAGCCGGGTGTTGCGGGACGGCGTGGACCTGGAGGCGGGGGTGCCGGCCGGGGTGACGGACCACAAGTCGATGCTGCAGGAGAAGGTGCAGGCGTTGAAGTACCCGCCGCCGAAGTATGCGACGGTGGCCGAGCGGGGGCCGGAGCACGCCAAGACGTTCACGGTGGAGGTGCGGGTGGGGAAGGCGCTGCAGGCCGTGGCGGAAGGGGTTTCGAAGAAGGAAGCGAGCCAGCGCGCGGCCGAACTGCTGCTGGCCCAGTTGAGCGGCTAAAATCTGGCGGTTTGTGGTCGATAACGCCCATAGTTATGTTTGTAATTATTGGTGCGCTTGTCGTTATCGGATCCGTTCTGGGCGGCTATTTGCTCTCCCACGGAAAACTGCCGATTCTCTTTCAGCCTTTCGAGTTGATGATCATTCTGGGAGCGGCCATCGGCACCTTGCTGATTGGCAATCCGCTCTCGGTGGTGATCGGCATCGTGAAGGCTGCCCTGGGAACCCTGAAGGGGAGCCCGTACAACAAAGCCTTCTACACGGAGCAGTTGAAGATGTTGAACGACGTCTTCACGTACGCGCGGAAGAACGGCCTGGTGAAGCTGGAGGCGGACGTTGAGGAGCCGGATAAGAGCCAGCTCTTCAGCAAGTACAAGACGCTGACGAGCAATCACCATGCGATGCATTTTGTCTGTGACACGTTGCGCATGGCGATCAGCGGCGGCGTGGGCCATTTCGAGATCGACCAGATGATGGAGCTCGACATGGAAGTGCACCATCACGAGGCCGAGGAGCCGGTGCATGCGCTGAACACGATGTCGGACGCGCTGCCGGGCTTGGGCATTGTGGCGGCGGTGTTGGGTATCGTGATCACGATGGGATCGCTGGGCGGTCCCCCGGAAGAGATCGGCCACCACGTGGCGGCCGCGCTGGTGGGAACGTTCCTCGGCATTTTGATGTGCTACGGCTTTTTCGGGCCGCTGGCCGGCAACATGGCCAAGATTGCGGCGGCCGAAAAGGAGTACTTCAACTTCCTGCGGGTTGGTCTGATCAGCTTCATCAAGGGTTCGGCGCCAATTCTGGCCACCGAGTTTGCGCGGCGATCGATCCCGGCGCATTTCCGCCCGTCGTTTAAAGAGATGGAAAAGGCCGTTAAGGGAGGCGCGTAGTCATGGCAGAAGAGCAGCCGATATACGTCATCAAGAAGATCGTCAAAGGCGGTGGCCATCATGGCGGGGCGTGGAAGGTGGCTTATGCCGACTTCGTCACCGCCATGATGGCGTTTTTCATGGTGCTGTGGTTGTTGAGCTCGTCCGAAGAGGTGCAGAAGGCCGTGGGCGGGTACTTCTCGGACCCGGAGGGCAGCGGGAAGCAGGTGGGTACGCAGCAGGCCGGGGCGGGCGGTGAGTCGATCAGCCTGGCGGCGAACGACATGGAGAAGCTCAAGGACAAGCTGGAAGAGGCGATGCGGGATACGCCGCAGTTCCAGAAGATCAAGGAGCAGGTGAAGATGATCGTCACGGGCGAGGGGCTGCGGGTGGAGCTGCTCGAGAGCGACGTGGGTACGTTTTTCGAGTCCGGCAGTCCGGCGCCGACGGAGCGGGCGACGGTTCTGCTCGGCACGCTGGCGCAGGAGATCGGGAAGCTGCCGAACAAGGTGTTCATGGAAGGCCACACGGACTCGAAGCCTTTCGTGGGCGACTACACGAACTGGGAGCTTTCGGCCGATCGCGCCAACACGGCCCGCCGGGTGATGCAGCTCTATGGCGTCCGGGCCGATCAAGTGGCGCAGGTGCGCGGCTTTGCGGACCAGGCGCTGCGGGTGGCCGATAAGCCGAACGATGCTTCCAACCGTCGGATCTCGATCATCATCAAGTATCTGGATGCGCCGCCGGCGCCGCCGAAAGCGGAGAAGAAGGCGGATGGGCACGGCAAAGACGAACACGGCAAAGACGAGCACGGCAAGGACGAACACGGGAAGGACGAACACGGCAAAGAGGAACCAGCAAAGAAGGCGGCCGCTCACTAGAGCGGCCGTTTTAGTTTTTGGGCTCCAGTTGCGCGGCGGTGGCGTTGAGGATCACGATATCCACGCGCCGGTTCTTGGCTCTGCCGTCTTCGGTGTTGTTATCGGCCAGGGGCACCGTGTCGCCGTATCCCATCACCGCCATTCTCCCCCGGTCGATGCCGTAACGCTCTTCAAAGAGGGCCATCACCGAGATGGCTCGCGCGGCCGAGAGGTCCCAGTTGCTGCGGAAGCGCTCGGTTTGAATAGGAATCGAATCGGTGTGGCCTTCGAGGCGAATGGGGTTCGACAGGCGCTGGAGGCTCTTGGCTACCTTCTCAATGCTGGGCAGAGCCGTTTCGTAGACGCCATCGTCGCCGGAGGGGAAGAAACCGGCCTGCCGCAGGCTGACGACCAACCCGCGCTGCGTCATCTGTACTTCCATGGAGCCGTTGCCGACCTCTTTCTTTAGGTCGGTGAGGAGCTTTTCCAACGTCGGGCGCAGATCGGGCTGGCTGCCACCGGGACCGCGCCACTGGGCGTTGCCTTTGCCTTTGTCATCGACTGTACCGCCGAGAATGCCAGCGATCTTGGCGACGAGCCGATCGTTCTCGAGCGCCCGTTTGACCGAGTCCGAGATCATCTGCTGGCGGCCCTTATCGGCCTGGGAGCTGGCGAAGAGAACGACGAAGAAGGCGAACAGGAGCGTAATGAAGTCGGCGTAGGAGACGAGCCAGCGCTCATGGTTCTCGCGTTCTTCCGGGCGCCGCCGCGGGTTTCTCATGCCACCCTCTGGCGCGAAGGCCGGGGCGAGGCGGCAGGGTCGGTATCGAGATAGGTCTCAAGCTTGTCCTTGATCAGTTTGGGATTCAATCCGTCCACGATGGCCAGTACCCCTTCGATCATCATTTCGCGGGACTCACTCTCCAGCCGCGCCCGGGCCTTGATCTTGTTTCCGGCCGGAAGGAACAGCAGATTCGCCAAGGCGACGCCATAGACCGTGGCGACGAAGGAGACCGCAATACCGTGGCCGACCCGGTCGATGTCAGCAAGGTTTTTCATGACTTGAATCAAGCCCATCACGGCGCCAATGATGCCGACCGTCGGCGAATAGCTGCCGGCGCTCTCCCAGATCTTGGCTTCCTGTTCGGCGCGAGCCTCGCGCACTTGAATGTCCAACTCCATCATCCGGCGCAGTTCGGTGGTATCGACGCCATCGACGGCGAGCTTCAGGGCCTTCAACAGGAAGGGATCCTGAATATTGTCGAACTCGTCTTCGAGCGAGATGAGCCCCATGCGGCGGGCCCGAGTCGCCAGGCTGACGATCTCTTCGACAATGTCGGGCTTCGATTGCGGCGATTCGAATACAACGTCCCGCAACCGCAGAACGCCGCCGCGGAGGGTCCGCAAGGGATAGTGGACCATCACGGCGCCGACCGTTCCGCCCAGAACGATCAACAGGGCGGTATGCTGCGCGACATCCTGCAGCGAACCTCCTTCGAGCAGAAGTCCCCCGAGAATGGCCAACACGGCGAGTGCCAAGCCACCCAGGGTGGCGAGGTCCGGCCGGAAATTGCCTTTACCTGCCATGAGCGGCCGTCAACTGCGGGACAGTCTGATGGACACGCCGGCGGAACGCTACGACTCGATCAATCACCTCGGTGGGCGTCTCGCGCACCACCACTTTCTGGCCATTGGTCAAGCGAACGATCGTATCCGGCATCGATTCGATCTGTTCGATCAAATCGTCATTGAGCACCATCGGTAAACCGTTGATGCGGGTCAGAGCAATCATTTGAGTGGAAGCCTCATGAGCCTTTTCGGCTTACGCGGTCAACTCTTGAGGCTATTTGAGGAGCTTGAGGATGGCCTTCAATTCGGCCTGGACTTCGCTCCAACTTTCGCGGGGAATTCCTTCCTCCATGGCGAAGAGCGCCGCCTGCTGTTTGCGGGGCTTTACCGCCGGCTTGGGGGCGGCAGCGGGTTTCGCCCGCTGTTCGAGCGCCTTGCGCGCCCCTTCAATCGTGAAGCGCTTATCATAAAGCAGCCGCTTGATTTCGAGGATTAGTTCCACCTCTTTCCGGGGGTAGAGGCGTTGGTTGGTGCCGCTTTTCTTGGGCCGGAGTTGCGAGAACTCCGATTCCCAATACCGCAAGACGTACGGCTTCACTCCCGCGAGCTTACTCACATCGCCGATGCGGAAGTAGAGCTTGTTGGGGATTTCCTGGTTCTCCGGAAGGATCTCGCCTTCGGGAGTCGATTCTGGCCGGTTGCGCGCAGACACCTTGTGCATAGTATGCACCCGGCAAAGGCGTCGGCGCTACCCCGGGGCGTTACCATAGAAGTTTCATGCAAGTCCTCTCCGGGATCCACCCCGTTACCGAAGCCCTTCGCGCCGGCCAGCCGATTGAGCGCATCCTGATTGCGAAAGGAGCGGGCGGTCCGAAGCTGCAGCTCATCATCGACCTCGCCAAGAAGGCTAAGGTTCCGCTGCGCTACGAACCGCGGGAAGCGCTCGACCGTTCGAGCAAGGCCGCCACGCACCAGGGCGTCGTGGCGTTTACGACGGGGCAGCGCTATGCCCAGTTCGCCGAGATTCCGGAAAAGGCGCAACTTCTGGTGCTGCTCGATGGCGTTGAGGACCCGCATAACCTCGGCGCCATTATCCGTTCGGCGCACGCCGCCGGTGCTGATGCGGTGCTGTTGCCGGACCGCCGCGCCGCTCCCGTGACGGAGGTGGCCGCCAAGGCCGCCGCCGGGGCGCTGGCGCATATGCCGATCGTGCGCATCGGGAACGTCGCGCAGACGCTCGAGAAACTCAAGCAGCAGGGTTTTTGGATTTATGGGTTGACCGAGCGGGGTACGGAGACCTACGACAAAGTCCCGTTCAACCTGCCGACCGTGCTGGTGGTGGGGGCGGAAGGGGCCGGGCTGCACGATCTGGTGGCGAAGAACTGCGACGTGCTCGTCAACATCCCGATGTACGGAAAAATTGGGTCGCTAAACGTAAGTGTCGCTACCGGCATTGCGTTATTTGAGTGGCGGCGCCGCGCTGCGGCGAGCCGTTAGAGCGATACCATAGGAAGAATGCGCCCCATCCTTGCGCTGTGTCTCGCGGTAGTTACTCTACTCGCCCCTCTTGATGCTGCTGTTCCGGTTCGCGCCCGTAAAGCCATGGTTGTCTCTCGTGAGGCCCATGCCACGGACGCTGGTGTATCTGTTCTGAAGTCCGGCGGAAACGCGGTGGACGCCGCCATCGCCGTCGGCCTGGCGCTGGCGGTGACCCATCCTTCGGCCGGTAACATTGGCGGCGGCGGATTCATGCTGGTCCGCTTCGCCGATGGCCGGACTACGTTTATTGACTTCCGCGAACGCGCGCCGGAGAAGGCGACGCGCGACATGTACCTCGATAAAGACGGCAAGCCGACGCGCGACTCGCTGCTTGGCTGGCGGGCGGCCGGGATCCCCGGCACGGTGCGCGGCTTTGAGCTGGCGCATCAGAAGTACGGCAAGGCCAAATGGGCGACGCTGGTGGCGCCGGCGGTGAAGCTGGCCAAGCAGGGGTTCCCGGTGAGCTACGGCCTGGCCAATAGCCTCAAGAGTGCGAAGAACCTGCCGCAGTTTGCTGATTCCAAGCGGATCTTCCAACGCGATGGCAACTACCTCGAACCCGGCGACCGGCTGGTGCAGGCCGAACTCGGGGCGGTTTTGGAGCGGATCCAGAAGGTGGGGCCCAAGGACTTCTACGAAGGGCAGACCGCGCGGAAGATGGTGGCGGCCATGGAGAAGATGGGCGGCCTGTTCACGTTGAACGACCTCAAGAACTATAAGGCCGTCGAGCGGACGCCGCTCTCGGGCATGTACCGCGGCCACGAGATCATCACGGCGCCGCCGCCGAGTTCGGGCGGGATTGGCATTCTGCAGATGCTCGGGGTGCTCGAGAAGACCAAGTACGCGGACTCCGGCGCGGGATCGGCGCAGGCGATCCACTACACCGCTGAAGCGATGCGCCGCTACTACGCGGACCGCTCCGAACACCTCGGGGACCCGGACTTCTTCACGGTGCCGACCAAGCGGCTGCTGGACCCGCGCTACATTACCAAGCTGCGCGATTCGATTGACCCCAACGCGGCGACCAACTCCGATCAGATCAAGCCGGGCAATCTGGCGCCATACGAATCCACCGAGACGACGCATTATTCGATCGTCGATGAGGCCGGCAACGCCGTGGCGGTGACCTACACGTTGAACGGCGGTTACGGTTCCGGGGCGACGGTGCCGGGCCTGGGGATTCTGCTCAACAACGAGATGGACGATTTCTCGGTGAAGCCCGGCGCGCCGAATATGTATGGGGCGATCGGGGGCGAAGCCAACGCGATTCAGCCGGGCAAGCGGCCGCTGAGTTCGATGAGCCCGAGCATTGTGCTGAAGGACGGCAAGCTGGCGCTGGTGGTGGGCACGCCGGGTGGCACCCGCATTCTGACCAGTGTCATGCAGGTGATCCAGAACGTGATCGACTTCCGGATGCCAATTCAGAACGCCGTGAACTTCCCCCGCTTCCATCATCAATGGCGCCCGGATAAGCTGTATCTCGAACCCGGCTTTTCGCCGGACACCCGGCGGCTGCTCGAACAGAAGGGCCATACGCTCGAAACCGCCGCCAGCATTTGCGAGATCTCCGCGATTCAGGTGGAGGCCACCGGCTGGCTGGCCGGCGCGGCGGACCCTCGCGTGGAAGGCAAGGCGGCCGGGTACTAACATCATGAATCACGCCGTTTCCACGCACTTTTTCGTCAACCACCGGTTGAATAACGTCTGGCTCGATAAGATCTATGAAGCCGGCATTCCGGCGGTGGAGATCTTTTGTGCCAAACAGCATCTCGACTGGCACAATAAGGCGCAGATTAATGAACTGGCGCACTGGTTTTCGGACGCCCCGCTGAAGCTGCACTCGCTGCATTCGCCCATGTTCAACGATGAAGTGTGGGGGCGCACGGGCCCCTCGTCGATCATCAACATCGCCGACCGGAACAAGCCGCGCCGGATTGCGGCCGTCGACGAGATCAAGCGGGCGCTCGAGATCGCCGACCGGATCCCGTGCCGGTATCTGGTGCAGCATCTGGGCGCGCCGGTGGACGATTTTGACGAGGGCAAGCTGGAGGCGGCGTTCAGTTCGCTCGAAGAGATCAGCCTGTTTGCGCGGCACCGGGGGGTGGAGGTGCTGCTTGAGAACATCCCGAACGGGCTGAGTTCGGCCGAGCGGCTGAACTACTTCCTCGGCATTACGCATCTCAATCTCGGCTACTGTCTCGATGTGGGCCATGCGAATCTCATGGACGGCGTGGCGCCGACGTTTGAGTTGATGAAAGACCGCATCAAGTCCACGCACGTGCACGATAACAACGGCAAGGACGATAAACATCTCTTTCCTACCTTGGCCGAAGGCGGCACGGTGAACTGGGCGGAAACCATGAGCCTGCTTCGCTCCCGCGAGCACCAGTATCCTCTCTTGCTTGAACTCAAAGAGAGCCCGGACTTCCAGCAACCGCTCGAAGCCATCCAACGCATTTTTGAAAACCTGGAGAAACTGTAAATGTCCCTCGCTCACGTCCGGATCGCGGACATCGCCCAGCACGACGGTCAAACCGTGACCCTCGCCGGCTGGCTCTATAACCTCCGCAAAAGCGGCAAAATCTGCTTCCCGATTCTGCGGGATGGCTCCGGCATTATCCAATGTGTCGCCGTGAAGGCCAACCTGCCGGAGGAGACTTTCGAAGCGCTCAAGAATCTGACGCAGGAATCGTCGGTGAAGATCACGGGTAAGGTTCGCGCTGAACAGCGCGCCACCGGCGGCTTCGAACTCGACGTCGAGTCCTGCGAGATTCTGCAGCGGGTTCCCGAAGAGACGCCGTATCCGATTACGCCGAAGGACCACGGCATCGATTTTCTGATGGACCATCGCCATCTGTGGCTGCGTTCGCGGCGGCAGTTCGCGATTGGGAAAGTGCGGCACGAGGTGATCAAAGCTACGCGCGACTACTTCGACGAGAACGGCTTCACGCTGGTGGATTGCCCGATCTTTACGCCGGCGGCCTGCGAGGGGACGACGACCCTGTTCGAGGTCGATTACTTCGAAGACGAGAAGGTGTATCTCACGCAGTCCGGGCAGTTATACAACGAAGCGAACGCCATGGCGTTCGGGAAGGTGTACTGCTTCGGCCCGACCTTCCGGGCGGAGAAGTCGAAGACGCGCCGGCACCTGACCGAGTTCTGGATGGTGGAGCCGGAGATGGCCTATGCCACGCTCGAGGACGTGAAGGAGTTGGCCGAAGGGCTCGTCTGCTTCATTGTGCAGCGGGTGCTGGCCAATCGCCGGACGGAGCTCGCGATTCTCGAACGCGACGTTTCGAAGCTCGAAGCGATCACCGGGCCGTTCCCGCGGATCAGCTACGACGAGGCGGTGAAGATCCTGCAGCGCAAGGGCAGCGAGATCGAGTGGGGCAGCGACTTTGGCGGGACCGATGAGACGTTGCTGGCCGAAGAGTTCGACCGGCCGGTGTTGGTTGAAAAGTATCCGGCGCAGGTGAAGGCGTTCTACTTCCAGCCGGATAGCGAGCGGCCGGAACTCGCGCTCGGCGTCGATATGCTGGCGCCGGAGGGATATGGCGAGATCATCGGCGGCGGGCAGCGGATCCACGACTATGACCTGTTGCTGAAGCGGATTGAAGAGCATCATCTGCCGAAGGAAGCGTTTGACTGGTACTTGGACCTGCGCCGCTTCGGCAGCGTGCCGCACGCTGGTTTTGGCATGGGTATTGAGCGGTGCGTGGCGTGGATGTGCGGCCTCGAACATATCCGGGAGACGATCGCTTATCCCCGGATGCTCTACCGGACGAGGCCCTAGTGCATTCGAAATCGACCATCGCCATTATCGGCGCGCCGGTGGACCTGGGCGCGGGACGCCGCGGCGTCGACATGGGGCCTTCGGCGATTCGCGTCGCCGGCCTGGGGCGGCGTTTGGCCGCCCTTGGCTACACGATTGAAGATCGGGGCAACGTGGCCGTGGAGCAGGCGGAGGCGATTCCGGCGGGGCCGGCGAACTCGCACCATCTGCCCGAGATCGCCGACGCCTGCGGGCGCGTGGCCGCGTTGGTGACGGCGGTGCTCGAACAGGGGAAGCTGCCGCTGATCCTGGGCGGGGACCATTCGATTTCGGCCGGTTCGGTGAGCGGTGTGGCGCAGTTTTACCAGCAACGAAACGAAGCCATTGGGATTATCTGGATGGATGCCCACGCGGATATGAACACGCCGGAGACGACGCCGAGCGGCAATGTGCATGGGATGCCGCTGGCTTCGTTGATTGGCGATGGTCCGCCGGAGCTTGTGAATCTGGGCGGGTTTTCGCCGAAGGTGGATCCGCGGAACGTGGCGATTATTGGGCTGCGCGATGTGGATGCGCTGGAGGCCCGGCATGTGAAGGCGACGGGCGTCCGCGCGTTCACGATGCGGGATATTGACGAGCGGGGCATGCCGGCGGTGATGCAGGAGGCGATTGCGCTGGCGAGCGCCGGCACGGCCGGGATCCATCTGAGCTTTGATATGGACTCGATCGACCCGGACGAGGCCCCCGGCGTGGGCACGCCCGTGCGGGGCGGGCTGAGCTACCGGGAGATGCATCTGGCGATGGAGATTTTGGCTGACTCCGGCCAACTGGTGAGCCTCGAAGTGGTGGAAGTGAATCCGGTGCTCGATGTGGCTAACCGAACCGCTGATCTCGCCGTCGAAGTGTTGACGTCGGCCTTAGGAAAGAAAATTCTGTGAAAATGCGCGTTGCAGTTCTTCAAGGCGGCCGGAGCGGCGAACATGAGATTTCGCTGCGTTCGGCCAAATCCGTCTCGGCGGCGCTGGCCGCCAATGGCCACGAGGTTGTGCCGTACGTCATCTCGCTCGAAGGCAGGTGGAGCCCGGCTCCGCTGCTGCCGGAGCCGGGGGCGAATCCGGGCATTGACGTCGTCTTCCCGGTGCTCCACGGCACCTTCGGCGAGGATGGCACCGTGCAGGGGCTGCTGGAGCTGGCTGATTTGCCGTACGTGGGGCCGGGGGTGATGGCGTCCGCGCTGGCGATGGATAAGGAGCTGCTGAAGCGGGTCTGCGCCGAGCGGGGGCTGCCGGTGACGGAGTACGTGACGCAGTACCGGGGCGCGTTGGACCCCTACGCGATCGAGGCCGTTTTTGCCTACCCGGTGTTTGTGAAGCCGGCGAACCTGGGCAGTTCGGTGGGCATCTCAAAGGCGCACGACCATGCCGAACTGGTGGCGGCGCTCGAGTTCGCGGCGCGTTATGACTGGAAGATTCTGATTGAGCGGACGATCGTCGGCCGTGAGTTGGAGTGCGCGGTGCTTGGCAACTACGAGAGCGCCCGCGCCTCGACGCCGTGCGAGATCCTGCCCTCGCGTGAGTTCTACGACTACGAGGACAAGTATCTTCTCGATGCGGCGAAGACGGAGCTGCCGGCCAACCTCGATCCGCTGACGACGGCGGAGATTCAGCGTCTCGCCGTCGAAGCCTACCTCGCCTGCAACTGCGAGGGCATGAGCCGCGTTGATTTCTTGATGGAAGCCTCGACGGGCCGGCTGTACCTGAACGAGATCAACACGATCCCCGGCTTTACTTCGATCAGCATGTACCCCAAGATGTGGGAGTACAGCGGCGTGCCGCTGAACGCGCTGGTGGAGGAACTGATTCAGTTGGCGCTCGCCCGGCATGAGCGCAAGAAGGCGACGCAGTTTACCCGATGATGCCGCGCTGTCTTCTGGCCCTGTTTTTGGCGAGCCTGTTGCCGGCTCAGGAACCGGATGAACTGGCGTCCGCGGTGAAGAAGATTCTGGACGTCTACGCGATCGCCAGCGAGCATCATGCCGATCCCGTCGATTCTACCAAGCTGTTCTACGAAGGGATGATTCCGGGCTTACTGCGCCGGTTGGACCCGCATTCGGTGTTTCTCGATCCGGGCCAGTTCGATCAGTTGAAGCGGATGCAGCGGAGCGAATCGAAGGGGTTCGGCAGCGTGGTCAGCATTCTGCCGGGGCGGGTGCAGGTGCTGCAGGCCATTCCCGGCGCGCCGCTGGCGAAGGCGGGCATTTCGGCGGGGGACGAGATTCTGGCGATTAACAACATCGCTCTCGGCCCGCTGACGACGGAGCAGTTGACGCAGGTGCTGAGCCAGGCGCGGCAAGCTCCGGCGGTGGTCCACGTCCGCAAGCCGGGCAACGCGCGGCCCATCCAGTTCACGCTGATTCCGGAGGAGATGCAGTCGAGCTCCGTCGAGCGGGCGTTCCTGTTGAAGCCGGGGTACGGCTACCTGCGGGTGACGAGCTTCGACGATAAGACCGCCAAGGATATTCAGGCCGGGATTGAGAAGATTGGCGGCCATAGTTTGAAGGGCCTGGTGCTCGATCTGCGGAACAACCCCGGCGGCGTGGTCGCGAGCGCGATTGATACCGCGTCGCTGTTTCTCAATCCGGGGCAGACGATTTTGAGCGCCCGGGGCCGCCGCATGAATGGCGAGGAGAAGGTTCCGGCGACGGCGCAGCCATACAAGTTTCGGCTGGCGGTGCTCGTGAACGGCAAAAGCGCCAGCGCTTCCGAGATTGTCGCGGGCGCGCTGCAGGACCACGACCGGGCGACGATTCTGGGCGAGCCGACGTTTGGTAAAGGGCTCGTGCAGAATGTGCTTCCGATTTCGCAGGCGACGGGGTTGGCGCTGACGATGGCGTTTTACTATACGCCGAGCGGGCGGAGTATTCAGAAGCCGCTGGTTGATATGCAGCTCGAACACGTCACGGCGGCGCCGCGGCAGGAGTATAAGACCGACGCCGGGCGCATTGTGCGCGGGGGCGGCGGGATTGATCCGGACCAGGGCGTGACGCCGCCGCCGTACAAGCGCCTCGAAATGGTGCTCGACGCCACCGGGGCGTACGCCGCCTTTGCCACCGAGTATCTTCGCGCGGAGCGTCCCGCGATTGCGCCGGGCTGGCAGTTGCCGAAGCCGCTGCTGGATCGGTTTCGATCGTGGCTGAGCCAGAACAAGATTCAGCCGGGCCTTGGGGAGTGGTTTGCGAGCTCCGATTGGATTGAATACCGGCTGCGGCAGGAGATTGTGAACCTGAGCCTCGGGGTGGAGGAGGGGGACAAGGTGGAAGCCGAGCGGGAGCCCTGGATCGTCGCGGCGCTGGCCAGCATCGAAAAGGAGTGAGCGTTTCCCTCTTCTCCCCTCTCTCGGTCCGCGGCGTTACTTTTCCCAATCGAATCTTTGTTTCGCCGATGTGCCAGTATTCGGCGATCGACGGGATGCCGAATGACTGGCACCTGGTCCACTTGGGCGGCCGGTCGCTGGGGGTAGGCGGCGTGATTGCGGAGGCTTCCGCGGTTCGTCCCGAAGGCCGCATCACCACAGGGTGTACCGGGATCTGGTCCGACGCGCAGATTGCGCCCTGGCGGCGCATTACGGACTTCATTCAGGCGCAGGGCGCTATCCCCGGCATTCAACTCGCTCACGCGGGCCGGAAGGCGGCGACGGAGGCCCCGTGGCTGGGGGGCGCGCCTTTGCAAGAGGGCGCGTGGCCGATTGTTGGCCCCAGCCCCATCCCGTTTGATGAGGGCTACGCCACGCCGCACGAGTTGACGGCGGAGGAGATTGCGGGGCTGGTGGACTCCTATGCCGCCGCGACGCGCCGCGCCCTGGCCGCGGGGTTCGCGTTCCTTGAAATCCATGCGGCGCACGGCTACCTGCTTAACTCGTTTCTCTCGCCGCTTTCGAACCACCGGACGGACCGCTATGCCGATGGCCGGGAGCTGTTGCGCGAGGTGATCGCGGCGGTGCGCTCGGAGTGGACGGGGCCGCTATTTCTGCGGGTTTCGGCCTCGGATTGGGTGGAGGGCGGGTGGACGATCGAGGACACGGTGGCGTTGGCCCACCTGGTGAAGGCGCTCGGCATTGATCTGCTCGATTGCTCGTCCGGCGGCAACAGCCCGCGGCAGCAGATCGTTCTGGGGCCGGGCTACCAGGTGGCGTTCGCTGAGCGGGTGCGCCGCGACTCCGGCCTGGCGACGGGCGCGGTGGGGATGATTACTTCGCCCGAGCAGGCGGACACGATTATTCGGACCGGGCAGGCGGACATTGTGCTGCTGGCGCGGGAACTGCTGCGGCATCCCACCTGGGCGCTGCACGCGGCGAAGACGTTGCGCGCTACGCCGCGTACGCCCAATCAGTACTTGCGCGCGTTCTGATCGTTGCCCAGGATCGCGGTTGCCGCGCAGTTGCCTAGGACGTTGACGCCGGTGCGGATCATGTCGATGACGGCGTCGACGCCGAGCAGCATCGCCAGTCCTTCGAGGGGCAGGCCGAAGCCCGTGAAGAGACTCGACAGGATGACGAAGTTCGCGCGGGGAATGCCGGCCACGCCCTTGCTGGTCAGCTTGAGCGTGGCGAGGATCATCAGCTGCTGGCCGAGGGTTAAGGGGATGCCGGCGGCCTGCGCGACGAACAGCGTCGCCATGGCGAGGTGGATGGTGCTGCCGCAGAGGTTGAAGCTGAGGCCGAGCGGCAGCGCCAGGCTGACGACTTCGCGGCGGACGCCGAAGGCCTCCATCGCGCCCATCGCCTTCGGCAGCGCGGCGGCGCTGGAGGTGGTGCCCAGCGCCACCAGGAAGGGTTCGCGCACGGCGGCGGCGAAGCGCCCCAGGGGAATCCGCGCCGCCCAGAGCGCGAGCGCGATGAGGCCGATGAAGATACCCTGCGCGAGCCAGGCGGCCAACGCGAAGGCGCTAAGCCCTTCGATGACCGAGAAGCCGCCGGCGCCGACGGTGGCCGCCATGGAGGCGGCGACGCCCGCCGGGGCCAGCCACATGACATAGCCGATGTACTGATAGGAGACCGCCGCCACCGATTCGGCGAACCGCACGAAGCGCTCCTGCCCCTGCGCCGCAATGCCCACCAGTACGCTGAAGATGACGATCTGGAGCACGTTGCCTTTCGCCATGGCGTCGAAAATACTCGTGGGAAACAGGTTTACGAGCACCTGGCCGAAGCCCACGGGCGCCGCCGCGGCCACGGGTTCCGCCCGGAGCGTGACGCCCACTCCCGGTGCGAGCCACCAGACGATCCCCCAGCCCAGCAGCAGGGCCAGGGACGTCGCGACTTCAAAGAGCAGCACGGCGCGGAGTCCCAGCCGGCCGAGGCCGGACCCCCGCGCGCAGCCGGCCACGAGCGCCCCGAACAGCACGGGCGCGATGACAGACTGGATGAGCTTGAGAAAGATGCGGCCGATGGGCGCGAGACTTTGGGCGAACTCCGGCCAGAGCAGCCCGATGCCCGCACCCACCACCATGCTGAGCAACAGATAGACGCTAAGCAATCTTCCTGACCAGGCGCGCGGGGAGACTGAAGAGCGACCAGATCAACTCGAGGACGCCCGACACAGCCACGCCAACCAGGCGGAACGGCAGCAGAATCAGCCAAACGACCGGGTAGAGCACCAGCGCCAGGATGGCCAGCGGCCAACACAGGATGAACAGGACGCACCACAGCAGAAATTTGAGCATGATCATACCCCCTTCAACTGGAAGTACGCAGTTTATCAGGCTGCAGTTCGGCTAAACTCAAAAGCTATGCGGTGGTCAGTAATTTTCTTGTTGGCCGCATCGCTCCGCGCCGAAGAGTGGTCCGCGGAGAAGGCGCGGCGGGTAGAACAGGCGATTGAGGCGGAGCGGCAGCGGCAGCAGGTGGTTGGGCTGAGTGTGGCGATTGCCGAGGGGGGACTGCTTCGTTTCGCCGATGGTTTTGGGAAGGCCGATCTCGAGCACGATATTGCCGCGACGCCCGACACGATGTACCGCCTGGCTTCGATCTCGAAGCCGATTACGGCCGTGGCCGCCCTGCAACTGTACGAGCGGGGGAAGCTGAACCTGGACGCGCCGGTGCAGAACTACGTGCCGAGCTTTCCACAGAAGCAGTGGGGCGTGTCGGTCCGCGATCTGCTGAGTCACCTGGCCGGGGTGCGCCACTACCGGGGCGAGGAACTGGCCTCGACGACGCCCTATACCAACCTGACGGATCCGCTCCGGATTTTCGCGGAAGACCCGCTGCTGCACCAGCCGCGCTCGAAGTACCTCTACACAACGTACGGATACAACCTGATCGGCGCCGCGGTGGAGGCGGCGGCGGGTGTTCCCTTTCTGTACTACCTGCGCGAAAACATCTTCAAACCGTCGGGCATGGTCACCATCCGGGCCGACCACCAGGCGGAGATCATCCGCCACCGCTCCCGCGGCTACGCCAAGAGTAAGGAGGGGCGGATCATCAACACGGGCCTGGCGGATACGAGCAACAAGATCCCCGGCGGCGGCCTGACGGCCACGGTGTTTGACCTGATCGGCTTCGCTAACTCCTTCGATTCCGGCCTACTGCTGAAGCGGCCCACGATGCGGATGATGACGCAGCGGCAGAAGATGCTCGATGGGAAGTTGACGGGCTACGGCCTGGGATGGAACGTCATGCCGCTGGCCGGGCGCCCGGCGATTTCGCATAGCGGCTCGCAACAGGGCGCGCGCACACTACTGGTGCTCTACCCGGAATCCAAGCTGACGATCGTCGTGCTGGCGAACTCCGATCACGCCGTGGTCAACGACTTTGTTTCGGCCATTTTGAAGGCGCTCGAAACGCCCTCGTCGGCGTGATAGCTGCTGCGGACGAGCGGCCCGGCTTCGACGTGGGCGTAACCCATCTCGTAGCCTAGGCGGCGGTACTCGTTGAACTCTTCGACCGGGATGTAGCGAATGATGGGCAGGTGCTTGGGCGACGGCCGGAGGTATTGGCCGAGCGTCAGGATGTCGACGTGGTGGGCGCGGAGATCCTTCATCACTTGGATGACTTCCTCCTGCGTTTCGCCCAGGCCGAGCATAACCCCCGACTTGGTGGGCGTTTGCGGCCGCAGCTGCTTTGCGTAGGCGAGCATGTCGAGCGAGCGTTCGTAGCGGGCGCCGAGCCGGACCATGCGGTAGAGCCGGGGGACAGTTTCGGTGTTGTGATTGAGGACGTCCGGCGCAGCCTCCATCACGATGTCCATGGCTTCGTGCTTGCCTTGGAAGTCGGGTACGAGCACCTCCACCTGGCAGCCCGGGACGCGTTCGCGGATGGCCTCGATGGTCAGCTTGAACAGCAGCGCGCCGCCGTCTTTCCGGTCGTCGCGATTCACGCTGGTGACGACGGCGTAGCGGAGGCCCATCAGGGCGACGGCTTCGGCGACGCGGCGCGGTTCATCCATATCGACTTCGAGCGGCGCGCCTTTCTGGACGGCGCAGAAGCCACAGCGGCGGGTGCAGACGTTGCCGAGGATCATGAACGTCGCCGTCCGGCGGTTCCAGCAGTCGCCGATGTTGGGGCAGGCCGCCGACTCGCAAACGGTGTGGAGTTTGAGGTCGGTCACCAACTGTTTCAGCTCCCGGTAGTTGTCTCCAACCGGAGCCGGAGCGCGAAGCCACTTGGGCCGTTCAACCTTGGGTTCGATGGTAACCAGCACTTTCTTTCAGGATACACCCGCCTGCGGGGTGGACGGTGGCCGGCCGGGGTGCGAAACGGACTTTTTGCGGGGGGAGAAGTTGGCCGTTCACGACCGATTGCACTTTTTTATTATCCCCGCAAGTCTATGAAAAAAAGAAGGTTGCTCGTTTTGTCGGACGGCCCGTGTTCCGGAATGCGTGGCGGGCCCGGATAAGTTTAAGTCAGCGAACGTAACGTTTGCGGCCTGCCCGGATCAAGAATCCGCCGGCAGGCTTTTCATTTCTGGGAGGCCCTGACAATGCGAGGTTGGAAGCTGTGGACTTGCGTGTTCCACTTCATGCTATTTGGTTTGATCGCGGAGCGTGTAATCGCCGGTCCGCCGCTTACCACGATTCAAGATGTAATCTACAAGGCCGATGGGACCCGCTTTAACGGGGTCGCCTATATCGAATGGAAGTCGTTTGAGACTCCGAACCAGGTCCCGATTGGGACACAGAGCCTGACGGTGGCCATCGTGGATGGCAATCTGCGGGTGCGGTTGGTGCCGACGACGAACAGTTCCACCACTGGGTACTACCACGTGCGGTATCACAGCGACGGGAGGATTCAGTTCTCCGAGATGTGGGCGGTGCCGCCGAGCACAACGGCCATCAACTTATCGACGGTGCGGTCCGCGGCTACGCAACAGACCGGGGGTGGCATTCTGGCTCCGGCGGCGGTGAGCATCGGCGAAGTCACCGGCCTGACGGAGGAGTTGGCGGCGCGGCCGGTGCGCGGGGCGGGGTATGCGTCGAATCGGACGATTCGGTCGGGGGTGGCGGGGGCGCTCGAAGCGGTGACGGGCAACCTCACCGATTGTGTGCGGGTGGATGGCACGAGTGCGCCGTGCGGCACCGAAAGCGGCGGCTACACGGGACCCGGGTTTGTGGACGGAGAGACGCCATCGGGGGCGATCAACGGGTCCAATACCGTGTTCGGGCTCAGCAGTCAGCCGTCGCCGGCGTTGAGCTTGGAGCTGTATCGAAACGGGATCTACCTGACGCAGGGCGTGGATTACAATCTGAGCGCCAATTCGATCACGATGTTGTCGGGCGCGGTGCCGTCGACGGGGGATGTGCTGACGGCGCGGTACCGGACGGCGGCGGCATCGAATCCGACTTCGGCGGCGGGAGGAGCGTTGACGGGAAACTATCCGAATCCGCAGATTGCGGCCGGGGTGATTTCGAACGTCAACATTGCCGGGGTGGCGGGAATCGTCGAGAGCAAACTGGCGCTGAATTTCCCCACGCACACGAGTGCGAATGATCCGACGGCGGCGGAGAAGGCGGCCCTTTCGGGTACGGCCGGGGCGCCGTCGGCGACCAACAAATACGTGACGACGAGCGATGGCCGGTTGACCGATGCCAGAACCCCGTTGGCGCATTCGCTGCTGGGTGCCCAGCATAGCGATACGTCGGCGGGCACCGTGGCGCGAGGCGACCTGATTGTGGGCCAAGGGGCTTCGGCATCCTGGACCAAACTGGCGCTGGGCAGCGCGGGCCGTTGCTTGACCTCGAACGGAGTGGATGCGATCTGGAACACCTGCCTGTTCACGGGGTTTCAGCCGGGTGCGATTCCGTTTGTGAACGCGAGCGGTTCGCTGAGTGAGAACATCTTCCAACTGCGCTGGGATGGTTCGAACCGGCGGCTTTCGGTGGGTTCGAGCTTAGCGGATATGACGCTGAACGTGCAGGACCAGACGGGTACGACCGGGTTGCTGGTGCGAGCGGGAGCGCAGCAGGGGAATTCGCCGTTGACGCGGTGGCAGGATCCGTCGGGGGTGGACCTGGCGACGATTCAGCCGGATGGAGCCTGGGTGGGTACGGCGGTGCAGGTCAGTCCGTCGGTCGCGCGGGCGCCGTGGCGGGATGCCGGATTGGCGGTGGACCCGACGTCGCGCGTGGATGGCGATAGCTGGTACAACTCGGCGTCGAAGACGAGAAAAACCCATCAGGCCGGGCAATCTCATACGACGTCGCAGGTGATCTGCTCGGAGGAGGGTTCGGCGAATAGCACGACGACGGCGCAGGTGCTGGCGTCTTGTGCGCTGCCGGCGGGCTTTTTGCAAGCGGGTGACCGGATCGAGATTGCGGTGGACGCCGAGCAGACGGGTACTTTCGTGCCGTGGAACCTGCGGGTGCAGTGGGGTTCGACCCAGATGATGCAGCGAGCGATGGGCATCGGCGATGTCAGCCTGGCCGTGCGCGGCCAAGCGTCGCTGCACAGCGGGGGAACGACGTTGACCGCGCAGCACCATAATGCCAACGGAGCGATGCTGGCGACGATTGTGCCGGCGAGTGATCCGTTTCAAGCGGGCTTGTCGGTGCTGGTCTCGGGTTGGCTGAACTCGACGGCGGCCGGCTCCGGAGTGGTTGTCCGGAGCATCACCATCATTCGACATCCGGTGCAGATCAATTAAGACCTGGCCGGGTGTTCGATTACTTCTTCTTGGCGGCGCGTGCGGTGGAGGGCGGAACCACGCCCTTCATTCGCATGTAGCCGACCATGTTGCCGTAGTGAGCGTTGAGGTTGGCGATGTAGCCGATCATCGAATCCACCGGGAGGACTTTCCGATTGCCGATGGTGACTTCGGTCAACGCCTTGGCGTCCGTCATGGATTGAATGACGGAGTCGCAGTAGGCGAAGGATTCCCGGATCACTTTCTCGATCGCTGGTTTGGTGGTTGCCTTCGCGGCTTCGTGGGCCGGGGTGGGCTGGCCGGCCATGGCGGCGCAAGTGCTATAGTTCATTCCGGCGGTGTGGCTGACCCAGTCGCCGAAGCTGCGCTGGACCGGGGTCAGTTTGTAATCCATCGCATCGGCGGGCATGGCGGTGGCCGATTCAATGAAGTTCATCTTGGCGGTCTCGTAGCGGGTTTTGAACGCCGAGACGATGGGATCGGCGCCCAGCAAGCTGCCGGCGATGAGAAGAGAAAGGGGAAGGAAGCGCATACCCCCGAATTCTATCGAAGTTGGTCGTCGACCTCGTCGAGCCACGCCGGGCTCTTGAGAACTTCGCGCGGGCGGCTGCCATCGGGCGGGCCGATGATGCCGTCGCGGTGCATCATGTCGAGGATGCGGGCGGCGCGGCCGTAGCCGAGACGAAGTCGCCGCTGCAGGACCGACGTCGAGGCCTTGCCCAGTTCGCAGACGACGCGGACGGCATCCCGGTATTGCGGATCTTCGGCGCCGTCGACGATCTCCTCACCGCCGTCGGCTTCGCCGTCTTCACTCGGCGGAGCCATCAGGAAGCTCTGATCGTAGTCCGGTTCGGCCTGCTGCTTCCAATAGTCGACCACCGTGGAGGTCTCGGTTTCGCTGACGTAGGCGCCGTGGACGCGGATGAGGCGCGCAGTTCCCGGCGGCAGGAAGAGCATGTCGCCTTTGCCGAGCAGGGAGTGGGCGCCCATGTTGTCGAGAATGGTGCGCGAGTCCACGCGGGTGGCCACGCGGAAGCTGATGCGCGTGGGGAAGTTGGCTTTGATGAGACCCGTGATGACGTCGACGCTCGGGCGCTGCGTGGCCAGCACCAGATGGATGCCGACGGCGCGGGCCATTTGGGCGAGGCGCGTCACGCTCTCCTCCACCCCGGCCCGTTCGAGCATCATCAGGTCGGCCAACTCGTCGATGATGATGACGAGGAAGGGAAGCGGCCGCAACTCCTCGAGCTCCGGATTGGCCTCTTCCTGATCAAACAGGCTTCGGGGCGTGGCCATCAACTGGCGCACTTTCTTGTTGTACTGCTCAATGTTGCGGACGCTCTGCGCCGCCAGCAGTTTCAACCGGCGCTCCATTTCGAGCACGGCGTTGCGCAGGGCATAGGTCGCTTTTTTCGGTTCGGTGATGACCGGCGTCAGCAGATGGGGGATGCCCTCATAGATGCCGAGTTCCACTCGCTTGGGGTCCACCATGATCAGCCGGACATCTTCGGGCGTGGCCTTATAGAGCAGCGACATGATCAGGGTATTGAGCATGACGCTCTTGCCGGCGCCGGTGGAGCCGGCGATCAGGACGTGCGGCATGGTTTCGAGCGTCGCCACCTTGATGCGGCCGCTGATATCCTTCCCCATCGTGATGGTGAGCTTGGAGGCGGAGCTTTGGAACTCCTCGCTCTCCAACACCTGGCGGAGGCTGATGAGTTCCCGCCGCTTGTTCGGCACTTCAATGCCCACCGTCGGCTTGCCGGGAATGCGCTCAATCAGGACGCTTTCGCACTGCAAGCCGAGACAGAGGTCTTCGGCCAGATTGGTGATCTTGTTGTACTTGATGCCGGCGTCGGGCTTGTATTCAAACGTCGTCACCACGGGGCCGGGGTTGATCTGGACGACCGAGCCGAGAACGTTGAACTCTTCAAACTTCGACTTGATCTTGGAGGCGGTCTCTTTCAGCTCCTGTTCATCGTAGGGGTTGCGCGGCGGCACCTCGTTGAGCAAGGAAGTGGCCGGCATAATGTACGCCCGCCCGGTGCGCTCTTTGCGGCGGCGCCCGGTCTCCGGTTCGGCCACCGGGGCCGGCGCCAGCGGCTTCTCCCAGGGCGGTTCTTCGAGGGCGCGAATGGGAATCTCGTCCTCTTCTACCTCGTCGTCCGCGGACTCTTCGACCGGTGCCTCTGCTTCCACGGCGGAGCGCTTGGTGGTCATCCACGGTGGGGCCTCGTCGTGCAGGGGAACCACGGGAATGCCGTCGACTTCGGCCGCCGGCTCGTTCCGCTGCCTTTCCGCCGCGCGGCGTTCCGGCCGGGGTTTGGCCGCTTTGGCCTCGGCGACCTTGGCCGCGGCGGCGCGGCGCTCGCGCCGCTCCTCTCTCCACTCCTGCCAGGCGTCCACGCGGGCGCGCCACCAGGCGAGCGGGCCCTCTGCCCAGCCGTACACCAACTCCATCGAGAAGCGGGACACCAGATAGAGCGAGAGGAAGATGGTGGTGAGGCTGATCATCGCCGCGCCCGCCACGTTGAAGTTCGCAATCAGCGCGTTGGCGAGCGCCAAGCCCGCCACCCCGCCCGCGGGAATGGTGCCTTCAAAGGGCCGCCACACGGGAAACAGAGAGAGCAACGTGCAGATGCCGGCGACCAGCAGAATGGCTCCGGCCACTCGCACGAAAGGCGCTCCGATGGGGCGATGGCGCAGCCGCTGAACGCCCGCGGCGACGACCAACAACGGCAGGCTGAGCGCGGCGAGCCCCAGCGCGCTATAGATCAGGTCGGCCAGCGTGGAGCCGACCCGGCCGGTCCAGTTGCCGGCGCGCACGAGACCCGTGGCGGTATTCCAGGAAGGGTCGCCGGGGTGGTAACTCACCAGGCTGAGCAGCAGGAAGGCTCCTGCGGCCAGGAACACCACGCCCGTTACTTCATTCAGCCGATTGTTGGCCGAGGGTTTCAAGATGTCCATGCGCGTTATGGCCGCGTCATTGCCAGAGCCTTACCAGTATCGCAGAACCGGCGGCCGGGCGGGTTAGCGGCCGGAGAGCGCCAGAGCAAGCACGAAAGCGCCAAAGGCGATCCGGTAGATGACGAAGGGACGGATGGAATTGGTGCGCAGGAAGCGCAGGAAGAACGCGATGACGGCCAGACCCGTGAGCGCGCTGACGGCGATCCCGATCAGCATGGGCGCTTGCATATCCTCGGCCATGCCGTGCTTGCGGAGGTCGAGAACGGCCTTGGCGGCCGCGGCGCCGACGGCCGGGGTGGACAACAGAAAGCTGAAGCGCGCGGCGGCCGCCCGGTCGAGATGGCGGAACAGGCCGGCGGCCAGGGTGATGCCGCTGCGCGACGTGCCTGGGACAATGGCGAGCGCCTGGGCGGTCCCGATGAAGAGGCAGTCGGTGAGCGTTACTTCCCCTAAGTCCCGCTTGGCGCTGGAGTAGCGCTCCGCGGCATACATAACCAGTCCGATGACGATGGCCATCACCCCGACGACATAGGGGCTCCGCAGGGTAGTTTCGACGGCATCCTTGAAGAGCAATCCGGCGACGGCCACCGGGACGCTACCGGCCATCAGATACCAGAGGAGACGAGGATTCTTGTTTAACTGGATATCATTGCCGGTGCGGAAGCCGGCGGCTTGGGAAAGAATCTGCACCCAATCCTTGAAGAAATACACGAGCACGGAAAACAGCGTGCCAATGTGGAGTGCGACGTCGAATTCGAGGCCTTGGTCTTTCCAACCTAAAAGCCAGGGCGCCATGGCGAGATGGGCGGAACTCGAAACTGGCAGAAACTCGGTCAGGCCTTGGAGAATGGCCAGGACGAGCGCTTGGTAAATCGGCATAATGGAAAGATCAGAGTAGCGTAGATCCCACTCCTCGACCAAAAAACATCCAGCATGAGAACAACCAAGATCGTAGCGACGCTCGGGCCAGCGAGTGACAGCAAAGAGATGATTGCGAAGTTGTTTGCAGCGGGAGTCGATGTTTTTCGGCTCAACGCTTCTCATGGCGTTCATGAGGATCACGCCCGGCGCTTGCGCCATGTGCGCGAACTGGGGCGCGAGTTAAACGTCCCGGTTGGGGTGCTGCTCGACTTGCAGGGTCCGAAGATCCGGCTCGGTCTGTTCGACGGCGGGAAGGTGTTCCTTGAGACCGGAGCGGATTTCGAAGTTACGACCGAAGAATGCCTCGGGACGAAGGAACGGGCATCGACCGTTTATCAGAACTTTGCCCGGGACGTGAGCCCCGGGGATCGGGTGTTGATTGCCGATGGAACGGTGGAACTGCGCGTCCGTTCCACCGACGGCGTTTCGGCCCGGTGTGTCGTGCATGCGGGCGGTTGGATTGGGGACAAGAAGGGCATCAACTTGCCCGGCGTCAATGTTTCCACCCCGTCACTGACGCGGAAGGACATGGCCGATCTGCAGTGGGGGATTGAGAACGGCGTTGACTACGTCGCCCTTTCGTTTGTGCGAAAACCCACCGATGTGATCCGGCTGCGGCTCTACCTCGAAGAGAAGGAGCATATGCTCCCCATCATCGCCAAGATCGAAAAGCCGGAGGCCTGGGAGCAGTTGAACGAGATTCTGGCCGAATCGGACGGGGTGATGGTTGCTCGGGGTGATCTCGGCGTGGAGATGGCGTTTGAGAAGGTACCGTTCATTCAGAAGTCGATCATTGAACGGGCCCGCCAAACCGGAAAGTTTGTGATTACGGCCACGCAGATGCTCGAGTCGATGATCGAAAGCCCGGTGCCGACCCGCGCGGAGGTCAGCGACGTCGCCAACGCGATTTTTGATGGGACCGATGCGGTCATGCTTTCGGCGGAGACGTCGGCCGGGAAGTTTCCGGTGGAGTCCGCGGCGACGATGGCGCGAATTGCCGTGGAGGCGGAGTCGTCCATCCGCCCGCGCGGGTACCAGGACCTTCCGCCCCGTTCGAATCCAACTATTGCGGAAATTCTGGCCGATGCGGCCTACCACTCCGCCCGGTCGGCCAATGTCGCCGCGATCGTTGTGATGACCACTTCCGGCTCGACGGCCCGGCTTATCGCCCGTTACCGGCCGCCGGTTCCGATCTACGCCTTCACGAATTCGGAGACCGTGGCGCGCCAATTGTCCTTGATTTACGGGGTCCGCGTGTTAGTCACGCCGACGGAGCCTTCGACGGAGCAGATGCTCGCCGTGATGGACCGGACCTTGCTCGACCGGGGACTTTTGAAGGCCCGCGACACGGTGATTCTGGTGGCCGGCCAGCCGATGTGGCGGTCCGGAACAACGAACATGATGATCCTCCACCGGGTGGGAGAGATTCGGACCTAGGACTTTTGTGCAAGTTCCAGCCGTGCCAGAACAGCGGGGACTATGATTAACTAAGGATTAACGTATGCCGTTGCCAGCCGAGAAAAGCCCCGATACGCAATCAGCGGCTTCAACGAACCCCATCCCGTGGCTCTTGCTGCTGTGGTGTTCGGCCTTACTTATCGCCACCTATCTACCGATTCTGACCCTCATGGTCAATCAGTGGAACAACGACGACGACATGGGTCATGGCTTTTTTGTGCCCATCGTTGCCCTCTACGTCGTTTGGCAAATGCGCGACTCTCTCCTCGCCCTGAAACCAAAACCAAGCTGGCTGGGAGTTCCCCTTCTGGTTTGGGGCGCGTTACAGATGGCGGTGGGCATGCTGGGCGCCGAACTGTTTCTGCAGCGCACGGCGTTTCTGATCTCCGTTGTGGGATCCATCGTGATGCTGGGCGGCTGGACCATGCTGCGCGCCTTGCAGTTTCCGCTGGCTATGCTCGTGTTCATGATCCCGATTCCAGCGGTGATCTATAACCAGATCACGTTTCCGCTGCAGCTGCTCGCTAGCCGCGTGGCGGAGGTCGCTCTGCTGGCGATTGGGATCCCGGTGCTCCGCGATGGAAACGTGCTCGAACTGGCCAGCCAGAAGCTTTCCGTCGTCGAAGCGTGCAGCGGCATTCGATCGCTGCTGTCGTTGTCGTTCCTCTCGCTTGTCTACGGTTACTTTTTTGAAGAACGCCGCCTGGTGATTCGCTGGGCGTTGTTTCTTTCCACCGTTCCCATTGCCATTGCGGCGAACTCTTTCCGCGTCTCGCTGACCGGCGTCTTGAGCGAGTACAACCCCGAACTCGCGCAAGGCTTCTTCCATAGTCTGGAAGGTTGGGTCATTTTCGTTTTTGCGCTGGTACTCCTCGTCGGTTGCCATCGCCTGATCGTCCGGGTTGCTTCTCTACTCTCATCCTCGAAGGTCTCAGCGTGAAACTCAGCTCCAGGACTCTGACTCTCCTCTTTTCCAGCCTGATCGGTTTGCAGGGCTTAGGGGCCTATTTCCTCGCGAATCGAAAGGAGTACCAGCCGAGCCCTCCTCCGCTGACCACTCTGGCCAACCAGTTTGGCTCTTGGACCGTAGCGGGCGAGTATCCGATCGAAAAAGAGGTCCAGGACGTGCTGAAGGCATCAGACACGCTCAGCCGGATCTACAAGGACTCCACCTCTCCCTACGCGATCAGCCTCTTTATCGCCTTTTTCAAGAGCCAGCGGAGTGGCGTTGCCCCGCATTCGCCGAAGAACTGTCTTCCGGGCAATGGCTGGGTTCCCGAGCGGAGTGAGATCGTCCGTTTCCCGGTTCCCGGGGTCCCGGAAGGGATTGAAGTGAATCAATACATCGTGCAGAAGGGCGACATCAAAAACGTAGTCGTCTACTGGTATCAGTCGCGGGGCCGGGTGGTTGCGAGCGAGTACAAAGCGAAGGCTTATGTCATGGCTGACGCGATCACGACGAACCGGACAGATACCTCCCTCGTGAAAGTGATTGCCCCGGTGGTGGAAAACGACGTCGAGGCCGCGGTGCAAGCCGCCCGCCGCTTTGTCAGCGATTCCTTTCCGCACGTTTCAGGCGCATTGCCGAACTAGCCGGCGGCCCGTTTACAACCGGCGGGCGAAAAACGGATGCCCGGCGGCCGTTAGCACCGCCTCGAACTCCCGTTTCTGGGCGGCGTCCCTAACTGGACCCACCAACAGGCGATGTTTGCCTTCGATCAGCACAACTTCCAAAGGCAGCCCGTCCTTTTCGAGATTCGAGCGCAGGGGCTGAAAGTCGGACACCTCACCGGCGGCAACCTGGAGGAACAGGCGTTGCCCCTCGGAGGCCACGGACGCCGGGGCGGCCTGCGGTGCGGCAGCGGGAGCAGCAAACGGGGTGGAAGCCGGGACGGAAGCTGGAATGGGCGCCGGAACGGCGGCTGCAACGGGAACCGGACTCTTTTCCACGACGACGGGTGGGGGCAGCACGGCCGGAGCGGCCTGCTGGGCTCGAATTCCGGTCACGGACCGGCCCGCCAGATAGGCCAGGCAGGCGACCAGGCCCATCAACAACGTCATACCCATGACCACAGTGACGAGTTTGCGGTTCGCGAGCGCCAGTTCGTAGCTGGCGGCGTTCGGAGTGGATAACGGAGTATCTCCCATATCCAGCAAGATCGGCTATATAGGGAAAAAGCTTTAGAGTGTTAAAATTCAAGGCGTGGATTTATTTGACGAAATCGTAAGGTTGCGCAAGTTGGGGCAGAAGTGCGCGCTCGCGACGATCGTGCAGGTGAACGGGTCAATTCCCAGCTATGAGAGCGCCAAGCTGCTGGTTCGCGAGGACGGCTCGATGGCCGGCACCATCGGCGGCGGCTGCGTCGAAGCTGAGGTTTGGAACGCCGCCCGCGAGGTGATCGCCACCGAGAAGCCGCGTCAGATGAAGTTCTCGTTGGGCCAGGACGCGGCGTACGACAACGGGTTGATCTGCGGGGGGCAATTGGAAGTTTTCGTCGAAGCGATCGTTCCGCAGCCGAAGGCCTACATCTTTGGCGCGGGCCACATCTCGAAGAGCCTGGCCAAGGCGGCCGGCATGGCGGGCTTCGCCGTTACGGTGATTGACAACCGCGAAACCTACGCCAATCGCGAGCGGTTTCCGGATGCCGAGGACGTGATTGCCGCCGAGTACGAAGAGGTGTTCCCCAAGCTGACGGTGACCGATACGACGTATCTCATCATCGTGACCCGGGGGCACCGGGACGATATGCGCGTGCTCGAATGGGCCGCGCAGACGAATGCCCGGTATCTGGCGATGATCGGCAGCAAGCGGAAGGTGATTGGGGTGGTGGAGGAGTTGGCGAAGGAGGGGTTTCCCGCCCTCGCGCTCGAGCGCCTCTACGCGCCCATGGGTTTCGATATTGGCGCGATCACGCCCGAGGAGATCGCCATTTCGGTGGTGGCCGAGATGATCGCCGTACGACGCAATCCGGAGACCGGCTGGCGAGCACTCTCGAAGACCGTCGCGGGGCATCAGAAGGTTCAAGAGTTAGCCCGGTGAATCTAACTGGCGTGGTTCTTGCCGCCGGGGCGTCCCGGCGCATGGGTTTTCCCAAGACGCAGTTGCAGTGGAAAGGCGAAACGTACCTGGCCCGGCTCGTCCGGCTCTTTGGCGCCTGCTCGCGAGTGGTCGTGGTGCTGCGTGAGGCGGCGCCGGTGGACGGGGCGGAGGTGGTGGTGAACCCGGAGCCGGAGCGCGGCATGTTGAGTTCGTTGCAGCTGGGGCTGGCCGGCGCGGGGGGGCCCGTGATCTTCACCCCGGTCGACTTTGGCCACATCCGGGAGGAAACCGTGAAGGGCCTGATGGCGGCTTACCAGGGGCAGCCCGTCTTCAATCCCCGTTGTGACGGCCGGCGCGGCCATCCGACGATCATCAGCCACCAGACCGCCGAAGGCCTGTTGGCGATGGCGCCGACCAGCAATCCGAAGGATCTCCTCCGGACGCTGCCGCCCGCGTGGTTTGACTGCGATGATCCGGGGGTGTTGCGGGACGTGGATGATCCGGAGGCGTATCGCCGCGTGGTGGCTGAACTATGACGAAACGACGGATCTGGCTGGGGCTGCTGTTCCTTCTGGTGGCCGTGGTGGCGGCGCCGTTCTGGAAAGCGGACCAGTTTTCGCCCGCGCTGGCGGCGAGTCTGGAGCGGGCGCTGCAGCGGAAGGTGGAGGTGGGCGCGGTGCGACTGCACCTGCTCACCGGGCCGGGATTCACCCTCAGTGACGTGGTCATCCACGAAGACCCCGCCGTTTCGGCCGAGCCCCTCGCGTATGTCACCTCACTGGTTGTCCGGTTGCGTCTACTAGCGCTCCTGCGGGGCACTATTGAGTTTTCGGCGCTCCGCCTCGAAGAGCCGTCGGTGAATCTGATGCAGACGGGCAGCGGCCTCTGGAACGTTCAGGCGCTGCTGCGGAATTCGTCCCCGACGACGGGCGGCGACCTGCCTGACCTCGAAGTGCGGGGCGGGCGATTAAACATCAAACTGGACGGAACCAAGTCGGTTTACTACTTCACGAGCACGGACCTGGACTTCTCCGCCCAAACGGGTGGCCAGTCGTTTGATATCTGGTTTCGCGGGGAGCCGGCGCGAACCGACCGTCCGGCGCAGGGCTTTGGACAGCTGACGGGCCGCGGCCGCTGGCTGCGGCCGGAGTCGGGCGAGCCGCGGCTCGAGATGGACTTCCAACTGGAGCCTTCGGCCGTCGAGGAGTTGACCACGCTGCTGGCCAGCCGCGACATCGGTCTGCACGGGGTGGTGACGTCGCGGGGGCGCCTGGCCGGACCGGTGTCCGCGATGGAGTTGAGCGGTTATCTCGAATTGAACGACCTTCACTACTGGAATCTGCCGCCGCGGCCCGGCAAACTGCGGGTGGGGTACAAGGGTCTGTGGAACCTGTTGAATCAGGAGTTCCGCGTGTCGACCGACGATGGGGCGGAGACGCCGTTGCCGTTGCGCGCCTCGGTTCAACTGCAATCCTATCTGGCTGCGCCGCGCTGGCGAGTGGAGTTGGAGCCGCGCCGGATGCCTCTGGCGCTGGCCATCGGCTGGCTGCGTCCCGGCGCCGAGCACTTCGCCGATTTGCAGGCCGAAGGGTTTCTCTCGGGGAAGCTGGAGGTAGCGCACGACCGGGCGGCGGAAGGCCGTCTGGAGGTGGAAGGGATTTCGCTGGCGGACAAAGGCGCTGAGTTTTTGAAGGCCGCCAATCTGGCAGTTCTGATTGAGGGCGGCAAGCTACGCTTGCAGGCCCCGGCGATTGAGATGGGTCCGCGGGGCGCCGCTTCGCTCGAGTACGAGTGGAACTGGACGGGCCGGGAGGTTTCGGGTTCCTTGCAGGCGAAGTCCCTGAGCGTCGAGCAACTGCAGCAGTTGGCGGCGCTGGCCGCTGAGAAGCCGCCGCTGGTGGGGGAGTTGAAGCGGGGACAGATCCGGGGGCAGATCCGGGTCCGGCGATTGGCGGAGGGTGCGCCGGAATGGAGCGGGACATTGCAGTTGAGCGATGCGCTGGTCGCGGTGCCGGAGTTCGCCGAGCCGCTTGAGATCAATCAGGCGTCGGTGGAGTTGCGCGGGGACCGTCTGGCCGCGCGGAGCATCACGGCGCGGGCCGGTACCGTGGCATGGACGGGCGACTACCAGTACGATCCAAGTCAGCGGCGTCCGCACCGCTTTCAGGCACGTCTCGAGACCGTGGAGGCGGCGAGTCTTGAGAAGCTGCTGGCCCCGGCGCTGCTGCGGGAACGCGGCTTCCTGGCGCGTACGCTTGGCATTGGGGAGGGTTCGGTGCCGGACTGGCTGGCGTCCCGCCGGGCGGAGGGCCGGTTGTCCATCGGCCGCATGAACATTGGGCCGGAGACGCTCCGCGATCTCGGCGCTACGGTGCAGTGGGATGCCTCGCGCGTCAGCTTGAGTCAGCTTCGCTTCGACTGGGAGGAGGCGACGGTGGAGGGCGACCTGGGAATCGATCTGCAGAAGGCGAAGCCGATTTATACGGCGAACGGCCGGGCGACGGGGATCTCCTGGCAGGGGGGCCGCGTGGGTTTGCAATGGAAGGCGGAATCGCGCGGGATGGGCCTGGAGATTGCGCGGAACGCGAAGGTGAGCGGAGAGGTGGCGGGCGAACAGGCGCAAGCCGGTGCTCTCACGGCGAAGCGGTTGCGGGCTAAGTTTGGCCTGCGCGCGGAGTCGGGCAACCTGCTGCTCGACCTGGACGGCATTGAATTGGAGACCGCGGAGGGAACCTGGACCGGCCGGGGCCGGACGCAACGCGACGGCAAACTGGTGGTGGACCTGACCGATGACGGACGCGAAGTCAAACTGAGCGGAAAGGTGTTCCCGCTCGAATTGCACTAGGCAGAAAGCGGGAAGCGGAGGGTGAAGGCCGTCCCTTGCCCCGGCGCCGATTCGACGCTCAGGATGCCCTGATGCGCTTCGACGAAGGCCTTGACGCTCGACAGTCCCAGGCCGGTGCCGTGAGAGTCCGTTCCGGTGGAGAAGAACGGTTCGAACAGCCGGCTGCGGACCGCCTCGTCCATGCCGCGGCCATTGTCGCGGACGAGCAGGGCTACGGAGGTGGAGTCCGCGGCGGTTTCGATGGTGATCCGGCCGGAATCACGAACCGCCGCCCGGGCATTGAGCAGGAGATTGATTACGGCATGGCGGAGCTGATGCGGGTCGACGGTAATGGCGGCCCCCGGGGCGCCATCGTGCAGCAGGAAGCGCACCCGCGGACCCAACAGTTGGCGAAGATCGCCGCCAACGAAACGAAGCCATTCATCGAGCAGCAGGCGTTCGCTCGCCGGTGGGGATTGCCGGAGGTAGCCGAGTAGCTGCCGGGGGAGCGCCGCCGCTTCGGCGAGGGAAGCCGCCAGGGTGTCGGCCGCCTCGCTGCGCGGCAGTTCGGCGCACTGGGCTTGCAAGAGAGTCAGGACGTTATTCCAGTCGTGGATCAGGTGTGCGGTCTGCAGTCCAAGCAGGAGTAGCTTCTCCTGTTGTTCCGCCGGTACAATAGCGCCCATTGGACCTATACTACAAGCAGAGTATGTCCAATAGCCAATTGGGTTCGGAGAAACTACGGGATTACCTGAAATCCTCTCGGCTGGAATGGCTGGCCGCCAATGGAGAAGGTGCTTACGCCATGGGGGCGGTGGCTGGTTCGAACACACGCCGGTATCATGCCTTGTTGGTGGCGCCGTGGGGGGAGAGCGGGGAGCGTCATGTGCTCTTGCCGAGGGTGGAGGAGGAGATCTTTGTCGGCGGCCGCTGGGTGGAGTTGGGGGCTTGTCAATATCCCGGGGTGGTTACGCCGCGAGGGTTTGAACATCTCGCGGGATTCACCCCCGCGCCCGAGCCGGAATGGACCTGGGAGGTGGACGGGGTACGGGTGACGCGGCGCCTCACACTACTCCGGCGGCCGGCCGGGGTGCGGCTGACTTACTCCGCCACCGAGGCTTGCCCGCTGCGCGTCCGTATCTTCACGGCGACCCGGGGATATCACGCGCTCGGAACCGATGCCTGGTCGCCGCTGCAGTTTTCGATGACGGGAGCGGCCTGGGAGCCGGCCGGTGTTTGGTACCGGAACCTGGAGTATCTCGAGGAGTTAGGCCGCGGCTTTCCCTTCCGGGAAGACCTTTGGAGTCCGGGTTCGTTTTTGGGAACCGCCAATGCTCAGTTCACCGCCTCACTCGGCGAACCGGGCGAGCCGCACACGCAGACCGGCGCTGACGTTTTCCTTTGCCGCAAGGACGGCCGGCTAACGCTGCTGGCCGGTTACCCCTGGTTCACCGACTGGGGCCGCGATACGTTTATCGCCCTGCCGGGACTGCTGATCGAGACCGGGCGGCTGGCCGAGGCCAAGGAGATCTTCGCGGGCTTTCTGGCGCACCGGCGGGACGGGCTGCTACCGAACCGGTTTCCGGACCAGGGCGCGGAGCCGGAGTACAACACCGTCGACGGTACACTGTGGGCGTTTGAAGCCGCCAGCCGTCTGGCCGAGGCGGGAGAACGGGATTGGGTGCTTACCGCCTTCTATCCGGTGGCCGTCGAGATTCTCGAGTGGCATCGGCGCGGAACGATGTACGGGATCGGCATGGATCCGGGCGACGGGCTGCTCCGCTGCGGCGACGAGAACACGCAGTTGACCTGGATGGACGCCCGCAGCGAGGGCAAGCCGGTGACCCCGCGCCACGGCAAGCCGGTGGAGGTGAACGCGCTGTGGTACAACGCTCTCCGGTTGATGGCGGCGTGGGCCGGGCTCCGCGGCGAAGGGTCGCGGCACATGCAGTATTCCGCCTGGGCCGACTGGGCGGGCCGCAGTTTCGCTACGGCCTTCTGGAATGCCGAGGCGGATTGCCTGTTCGACCTGCCGGGATGCGCCGAGATCCGGCCGAATCAGATTTTCGCGGCGGCCTTGACCTATCCGCTGCTCGATGCGGACCGGCGGCGCGCCCTGCTCAACACCGTGCGGCGCCACCTCGTGACTCCCTATGGTCTGCGGACGCTCTCGCCCGAAGATGCCGCCTATTGCGGCCGATACGAGGGCGGGCCGGCCGAACGCGATGCGGCGTACCATCAAGGCACCGTGTGGCCGTGGCTGGCGGCGCCATTTGCCCTGGCCTGGGAGCGGGAGTTCGGCGAGCCTTACCGGTTCCCGGATCTCGAAGCCGAGTTAGCCGAAGGGTGCCTTGGCTCAGTGGCTGAAATTTATGATGGTGATGCACCGCATCACCGGCGCGGCGCCCCAGCTCAGGCCTGGAGCATGGCCGCGTACCTGACGCTCAAGAGTCGCCAGCCGCGGCCGCCCGCGGCTTAGGCGCGGAGGCGTCAGCGGGCGCTTCGTCCTCGAGCGCCCGCAGCCAGTCCGCATCGTGGCCGAACAGTTCGAGCGCCATGTAAGCGGTCTCCGAAAAGTAGGCGCCCAGGATGGTGTTCTCTTCCTCAAGCGCCGCCAACTGGCGCCGCACGGATTCGAGATCCCGCTGGGGCAGCACGCCGGTCCAGCCCTGGCGACCGGCCTTTTGCCAGGCGCGCAGGGTGTGGAGCAGGGTTCGTTCGGCAATGACTGCCGCTTCTTTGGGGTCGAGTCCCGCCTTGCGGAAGCAGTCCACGGCGGCCGCGAGCAGGGGGGTGGCCAAGGTTCCCGTGAAGGCGAGGCCAGCCGCGAAGACCTGCTTTTTTCCTTGTTCGACAGTAAAGTAAGGGGTGCGGACGGCGGCGAGGAATTTCTTTAGCTTGCGGAGGGCGGCGGGATCGCCTTCGGCGCAGAATCGAACGTCGCCAAAGCCTTCGACGGGGTCAAGCGTCGCCACCTCGGCGCCGCGGGCGGCGAACTCCGCGAGGTCCATGCTATCGAGTCGAGTATCCACCAGCACGATGGCGCGATTGTCCCAGTCGAGTGCCGCGTTCCGGGCGAGATCGAGCAAGGAGGGAAGTGCGGCGTCCGGTCCGGAGACGAGCAGCAGCGGCGCGGCCCCCATCTCTTCGACCTTGGCGGCTCGTCCGGCCTTGAGCTGATTCGCGATGCGGCTGGCCACCCGGAGGCTGGCCGCCGCAACCGGGCCCAACTGCGTGTGGAGGTCCGGCAGACGTCCCAGCGCCGGGCTGATAGGACCAGCGGCGATCAGGCCAACCCATAGCGGGAATTTCATGGTTCTGGTGATTTTAGCGCTTTGATGCGGTCGCGATACTGGGCGGCTTTTTCAAATTCAAACTGGCGGGCGGCCTCCTTCATTTTTTCTTCGAGAGAGGCGATCAACTGCAGCTTCTGCCCGGCGTCGAGTTCTTCGGTGGGATCCTCGGGTTCGATGGGTACGTCGACGTAGTCAGCGGCGGCGATCCGCACGAGCGTCATGTCGATGGGCTTCGAGATACTCTGCGGCGTAATGCCGTTGGCTTCGTTGTAGTCCTGCTGGATGCGGCGGCGGCGGGAGGTCTCCTCAATGGCGTTCTTCATCGAATCGGTGAGGACGTCGGCGTAGAGGATCGCCCGGCCGTTCAGGTTGCGGGCGGCGCGGCCGATGGTTTGGATCAGCGACCCGGTGGAGCGCAGGAAGCCTTCTTTATCGGCGTCGAGAATTGCGACCAGGGAGACCTCGGGCAGGTCGAGGCCCTCGCGCAACAGGTTGACCCCAATGAGCACGTCGTGTTCGCCGCGCCGGAGATCCCGCAGGATCTTGATGCGGTCCAGGGTCGTTACCTCGGAGTGCAGCCAGGCGCACTTCACGCCCACTTCGGAGTAGTAACTCGCCAGGTCTTCGGCCATGCGCTTGGTGAGCGTCGTCACCAGCGTCCGCTCCTGTTTGGCGGTGCGCAGGCGGATCTCATTCAGCAGGTCGTCCACCTGGCCCCGGATGGGGCGGATCTCCACCGGCGGATCGATCAGCCCCGTCGGGCGGATGATCTGTTCGACGAACTCGCCGTGGGTCTTTTCGAGTTCGTAGGGTCCGGGCGTGGCGCTGACGTAGATCACCTGGTTCACCCGGTTTTCGAACTCTTCGAAGGTGAGCGGGCGGTTGTCGAGGGCGCTCGGCAGCCGGAAGCCGAAGTTGACGAGCGTCTCTTTGCGGGAGCGGTCGCCGCCCCACATGCCCCGCAACTGGGGCATGGTCTGATGGCTTTCGTCGGCGAAGATCAGATGGTCGGCGGGGAGGTAATCGAGCAGCGTGGGCGGCGCTTCGCCCGGCAGGCGTCCGGAGAAGTGGCGCGAATAGTTTTCCACGCCATGGCAATAGCCGATGGTCTTGATCATCTCCAGGTCGAACTTCGTGCGCTGCCAGAGGCGCTGGGCCTCAATCAGTTTGCCCTGTTTCTCTAATTCTACCTTCCACCAGTCGAGCTCCTCCTGAATGGTCGCCATGGCCCGCTCTTTCATGTCGACGCTCATGACATAGTGGGTCTTCGGATAGATGGGCAGCCGCGAGAGGGTCTGCTGCACTTGGCCGGTGAGCGGATCGATCTGGAAGAGCGCATCGATCTCATCGCCCCACAACTCGATGCGGTAAGCGAACTCGTCATAGGAGGGATACACCTCAACCACGTCGCCGCGCACGCGGAACTTGCCGCGGCTGAACTCATGGTCGTTCCGCTCATAGAGCAGTTCGACGAGCTTGCCGAGCAGCTCTTTGCGGGGAATCTGCTGGCCCTTTTCGAGCAGCAGCAACATGCCGTAGTACGCTTCCGGCGAGCCGATGCCATAGATGCAGCTCACACTCGCGATGATTACCACGTCCCGCCGCTCGAACAGGGAACGGGTGGCGGCCAGGCGCAGCCGGTCCAACTCGTCGTTCACCGTGGCTTCTTTCTCGATGTAGGTGTCGCCGGCGGGGATGTAGGCTTCCGGCTGATAGTAGTCGTAGTAGCTGACGAAATACTCGACGGCGTTCTCGGGAAAAAAGGTCTTGAACTCGTGGTACAGCTGCGCGGCGAGGGTCTTATTGTGGGCGAGGACGAGGGCCGGGCGGTTGCAGCGCTCGATGACTTTGGCCATGGTGTAGGTCTTGCCGGAGCCGGTGACCCCGAGCAAAACCTGATGCCGCGCTCCTTCAAAGACGCCGCGCGAGAGCGCATCGATGGCCTGTTGTTGGTCTCCTTTCGGGGAGTAGGGAACCGCGACGCGAAACGACATCCCCTTAGTTTATCGGGCGCGGAGGAGCCGTTCCCGTTCGGCGTTGTACTCGCAGCCGAACAGCGCGATGGCGGCCAGCAGATACATCCAGACGAGCATGGCGATGACGCCGCCGACGGTGCCGTACATCACGTTGTAGTTGGCCAGGTTCTGCACATACCAGCTGAAAATCAAGGTGACGATGAACCACAGGACCGAGGCGATCCACGCGCCGGGCCAGACATCGCTCCACCGCATGGGCCGGTTGGGCGCAATGAAATAGAGCAGCGCCACCACCAGCACAACCGTGCAAAACGAGATGGCCGAAGTAAGCCACTGGGCGGCGATGTGCGCCAAACTCCCCGCGGGGAACAGGTAGTTCTGCAGGCGGCTGCCGGATAAGATCAGCACCGAAGCGGCCACGGCCGGCACGGCGGCGACAAAGACCAGGACCATGGCCACGAGCCGGTCTTTGATGATTCCCCGGCCGGTGGGCAGGCGGTAGGCGGCGCGAAACCCTTCCATGAGAGACTCCATCAGCGAGGCCGCGGCCCAGACGGAGAGTAGCGTGGCGCCGATGATCAGCCAGAAGGGCCGCTGGCCGCGGGCGGTGAACTGATACTGCACCATGTCCGCCGTGCCCGGCGGGACCACCTGTAAGAGAAATCGCGCGAGATACTCACTCACCGCTTCGGCGTTCGCCTGCACCAGGATCGCGGCCAAAGACGAGAGGAAGGGAAACAGGCTGAGGAGTCCGGAGTAGGCCGCGGCCTTGGCGATTCCGAAGCAGCCGTCCATCATGGCGTTGAAAAAAGCGCGACGGAGGAGAAGCAGAAACTCACGCATGGGTTCGCCGGGAACGCAGCCAGAACAACAGACAGCTTATCCAGCATAACGCGCTCACCCCAGCGGCCAGCCGGGTCTCGAGCGGCGCCCGGTAGCGGAGGGAGATCGTGGTCTGCGCGGCGGCGCGCGGAACGACCATGAAAAAACCCAGCTGCGTGCGTTGGATCGGGATCGCCGCACCGTCCTGCCAGGCCTCCCAGCCGTCCTCGAAGCTGATGGCGACGGCGATCAGTTGGCCCGGCGGCACGGGTCCCGAAATCGTTGCCGCGGAGGGCCCCTGCCAGGTGAAGTTGAGGGCGGGACGCGCCGGATCGTCCATCGCCGCGACATACGGGGCTATGGCTCGTAACTTGTTGCCCCGCGGAGGTTGGCCCGGTAGCTCCGAGGGAGAAACCAGATGGGCGTAACGGACCGGCTGCAGGCGGTAGATCCGGTCGTCCCCTTCGCTCCAGACCTTTTCGAGAACCCCTTCAAACTTGTCGGGGTACTTCATGTCGCGATAGAACTCCTGCGACTTGGGGCCGTGCACGACGATGTACTCGACGCCCAGCGCCCGGAGTTGCAGCACGGCGTCGGCGGCCTCCTCGCCGCGCCGGGATTCCAGATCGGTGCGCACCTGGTAGGAGATGTCCACCGGAATCCGGTTGCGCAGCCCGGTTTCAAAAACACCCCCGACCTGTGGATGGAGAAACCACGAGTTGAAACGGAATCGGCTGCCGCCCGACAGGAAGAGCCGGCCGGTGGGCTGCCGTTCGGCCAAAGCGGAGGCTACGCGGAACTCGGAGGTCTCCTCCCGCGGTGCCGGCACCCACAGCTGATACCGGTGGGTCAGGAAGCGAGTGAATTGAGGTGTCGCCTGGAGGAGTACAACCAACACAACCGCGCGCGTCAGCCAAGGATAGCGTTGCCCCAGCAATCGGAGCGATTCCACCGCGAGGAGTAGGAGAAACAGCTCATACTCCAGGGCGTATCGCCGCGACTCCGGCAGCGCGTTCAACCCGTAGGCATAGAAGCAGCTGACGAGAAACCCGAAGCAGTAAGTCGCCAGCAGCAGCAGCGAAAAGTAGCGAAGTTCGCCGAAGCGCCAGCGGCAAAGAAGCCAGAGGATCAGCAGACCGCCGACCCAAAGCAAAATGGCCATGCGTTCCTGACCCTGCAATTGATAGCCGAAGGCATCCTGGGGCCAATTGCCGAGCATGCGCAGGACAAACGATGGGGTAAGCCAAAAGGCGGCCAGCAGATACCCGAGCGCGCCGGCCGCCAGTACGCGCCCGACGGAGAAGTCAGGGGCGGGGAAGTAGACCGCCAGCAGCAGCACCACCAGCAGCGCCAGAGCGAGGCCGGCCACCCAGTTCGTTAGCACCACCGCGGCCAGAGCCACGGCAGCCAGCCACAGGGAGCCGAACGTCCGCCGGACCGCGCACCGGTGCACGGCGATCAAGGCCAGGGGCAGAAGCGCCAGGCCGACGGTGTGCGGCCCCTCTCCGTACTTGATCAGTACCTGAATGCGCCAGGGCACTTGCATCATGCCTTGGTCGTTCCGGATGGTATCGATTAGACGGTAGAGCGGGCTGCAAAAGGTAACCGCCAAGCCGGCACAAACGGCGACGCGGCGCGCTCCGCCAAAGTAGCGTGCGAAGAGATAAGCCGAAACGACGCCGAGGCACAGTGCCGCGAAGCTGGTGGCGCGATGCACCTCGTTGGCATCGACGGCGGGGAAGAGACGCACCCAAATCGCATTCCAGTACGGCAGCACCGGGAGATACATGAAATGCGTGGGCAGACCGCAGTATTGTAAGGGGTTCCACCCCCACGGGTCCGGCTGGTGCGCTACCCATTTCGCCATATAGGCATAGCCGCTGCTGATGGAACCGCGGTAGGGCGGGACCCCCGGCAGCAGGAGCCGCCAGTTCAGCACGACGTTCAACAGCAGCAGCAGCAGGGCCCAGAAGGCATCCGTTCGCATCGTCAGCGCCGTCCCTTCCACCCGAGCCCGATCAGGATCAGGAAACTGGCTCCGAACAGCAGGCGGCCGATCTGGTTTTCCCGCGGGGTTTCCCAGTAGAGGTCGATCTGGTGGGTGCCGGGAGGCGCCAGGATCCGGGTCTGTCCGAAGGCGTCGCGCACGACGGGGAACTCCTGCCCGCCCGACTTGGCCCGCCACGCGGTATCGTAACTGACCAGAACGGCCAAAGCCTCACCGGCAGCCACCGTCGCTTCGATGTGCAAGGTGCGCGGGTTCAACCAGCGGGCGGGCGCTGGGGAGTCCGGGCCTTCTTCGAGGGCCTTCACGTACGGCGCCAGGCGCTCCACGTCCTCCCCGTTGCGGGCCGGCTGCAGCGGTTCGACTTCCGCGAGGCGGACCACCCGCGCGAGAGAGCGCCAGCGGCGTGGGATCTCATGGATCCAGTTGCCCTTGCCGTCGTCGAAGACGATCGGCAACCGGTTCCGAAAGCGCTCGGGAAACTGATAGTCCTGGAGAGGCAAAGCGGAGGTGGCGTTGTTCATTACGATCAGGTCATTGCCAGTAGCCTGCAGCCAGAGGACGGCGGGTTCGGGGTTATCCCCGAGCAGCACGGACCAGTAGAGGTTCATCAGGTCGAAATTGGTCAGGCCCTGCTCGCTCCCCCCGCCGATTTGGGCTTCGTTGAACCAACCGTTCCACCAGAAGCGGACGGTGCCCGTGACGAACGAACGGGCGCCGGGCCGGTTCTTGGCGACCCACTCCGCCGTCTGGTATTCGATACGATCCGTCCAGGCCGGGGTGCGGTGAATGTGCCGCCACGGGTAGGTGAGGTACCCCCAGGCCGGAAGGAAACAGGCCAGCACGAGCAGCGCCGCGATCATGCGTTCGCGCTGCCAGACGCGGCGGAGGATCTCGGCTCCGGCCAGAACCAGGAACAGGTCCAACTCCGGCACCAGGCGCTCCGGCTCGCCGGCCACGCGGAAGGCCCGGTTGGTAAAGTGGTGACCCAGCACGTTCAGACTGATGAGGGCCGCCCCGCCCCAAACAAAGATCGACCAGGCATGCTCCGGCGCGCCGGCCGCTTTCCGCCAACTGACCACCCCGATCACGAGGGCCAACAGGATCGCCAGGCCCAACGACCAAAGATTGCCCGGCTGCGAAACGATGGCCAGATTCCGGCTGGTGATGGCGAGATAGGACGGCGTCAGCCAGAAAGCCGTCAGGCCGTACGCCAGCAGCGCAATGGCGGCCGCCCGCACCCAGACCATCCAATCCCGCGTGGTGACGAAGATGGCCCAGGTGAGCACCGGAAAGAAGATCGCCAGCGCCGTGGCGCCGTAGAAGTTGTTCGAGACCACCAGCGCCGCCGCCACGCTAGCGAGCGCCAACCGGCCCGGATAGCCCCGGCGAAGCCCCCACCACGCCGCCGCGAAGACGAAGGGCAGCACCGCGAGCGCGGACATATGCGGGCCCTCGCCGTAGCGAATGAGCACGTTGAAGCGCTGCGGCATGTACGGAATCACGTCGCCGCGAATATGGGCCAGGAACAGGAAACTCGGCGAGAGCAGCGCCGCCCCGGCCGCCGCCAGCCAGGCCCGGGTTCGTGTTTCGGTGGCCACCCAAACGCATAGCCAGACTCCGGCGATGCCCAGCACGTAGAGGATCGCGGTGTAGAGGTGATAGCCGCGGGCCGGGGTGACGCCCGTGTATTTGGAGAGCGCGGCCGAACCGTAGCGCAGGGCGGGCGGGTAGATGTAGTCGAAGCGGGTTCCGCCGTACCAGAGGGGTTGCCAGCCGGGATGGGGCCAGTTTTCCGACAGATACCGGGCGTCGGCGATGAAGGTGGCGTCGATCGACGTCCAGTTCTCTAAATACTTCGTTTTGAACAGTGGCCAGATGAGCACCATGGCCAACAGCAAGACGAGAGTAAAGTGAAGAGCGGGCGACGAGCGGCGATCGTTCAAATCTTGCGGTCCTGCGGCTTGGCTGGCGTGTTGTAGCGGCCCAGGATGCTATCGAACTGGAGCGAGCGGCGCAGGCCGCTGCGATGCAGCAAGTACCGCATCAGCACCCAAAGAATGGAGAGACCGTAGCGCGTACTCTGCACGAACGAGGCGGACGACGCCTGCGGGAAGTAGCGCGTGGGGACGGGAACTTCGGCGATGCGCAGCCGGGCTTCCACGAATTGCGCCATGATCTCCTGGTCGAAGACGAAGTTGTCGGAGTTCATGTCGACATTCACGGTTTCGAGCGCGGAGCGGCGGTAGGCGCGGTAGCCGGTGTGGTATTCGGCCAGTTTCAAGCCGAAGACGGAGTTTTCGAGTTCCGTCAGGAAGCGGTTGGAGATGAACTTCCACCACGGCATCCCTTGTTTCATCACGTCGCCGCCGAGCAGCCGGGAGCCGAGCACGACATCGGCGGTCCCCGCCTGGATGGGGGCGATGATCTGCGGTACGAGGGTGGGGTCGTATTGATAGTCCGGATGGACCATCACGACAATGTCGGCCCCGGCCCGCAACGCTTCGCGGTAACAGGTTTTCTGATTGGCGCCGTAGCCGTAGTTCCGGTTGTGGACGAAAATTTCAAGGCCCAGTTCCCGGGCAATTTGAATGGTCTCGTCCTTACTGCCATCGTCGACCAGAATTACGAGATCGACGACATCCCGCGGAAGCTCCTGATAGGTCATCCGCAGGGTCTTGGCGGCGTTGTAAGCCGGCATTACGACAACGACTTTCGATTTGGCGTCAGTCATGCGAGCGTTCCAGGATGCAAATGAACTGGTAGGCGAATAGGGTCTTCCACAAAAGCGATAATCTCCAAAAGAGCCACTCCAGACTCCGCGCCACCGCGTTCTGCGAATTCAGAAATACGCTGAAGGGAACCGGCGTAACGAGAACTGATTTAACAGTATAGCCAGACTGCAGGAAGAGTTCCCGCCAGCCCGACCAGACCCGGAAGTGGATATGGGTCCGGTCGAACAGTCCCTTTTCGTCCTGCGGGAACCGGCCGGAGAGCACGACGGCCCGAAAATAGAGGTTGCCGCTATTCGGGACGGAGACGATCAGCCGGCCGCCGGGCTTTAATAGCGAGCGCAACTGGCGAAGTACCTTGCCATTTTCGAGCAGATGTTCAATGACGTCGGCGCACAGGATATAGTCAAATCTGTCGGCGAGTTCGGGGATTCCGTGGTGCAGATCGGCCACGATCAACCGGACATTTGCGGGGAACTGTCCCGGGGGCCAGGATTGGCGTTCGAGCCCGGTGACCTCGTAGCCGCGATTGGCCAGGCGGGCGGCCATGCTGCCGTCCCAACATCCGACGTCGAGCAGCGACTTCCCGGCGCCACTCTCCGGAATGAACTCTAGAATTTGGGAATGGCTGCTCCATGGGCTAGCCTTGAAGGAATAAGTTTGCTCCGCTATCGCTTCGGCTGTTCCCATGCCCCGACCCTCGTAACCATTGACTCGATTTTCACGCCATCCCTAGGTTAACCCATGAACTCTCGCGTCGTACTATTCCCTCTACCCCTACTGTTCGTCCTCCTCATTGGCTGCAACAAGCAGGCCGGTCCTGTGCAAGCCAAGCAGGAGTCGGGCCCCTTGGCTGTCCGCATGACCGATGTCAAGGTGCGAGACATTACGCGCGTTGTCGAAACCACGGGCACCCTGTTCCCGTTCGAAGAGGCCGTCATCAGTGCTGAAATCGACGGGAAGGCGGAGGATGTCCGTTTCGACCTCGGCGACGTGGTCGAAGCCGGCCAGGTGCTGGTCCGGATCAATGATGAAGAGCAGCGGTATCAGGTGCAGCAGAGCGAGGCCCAACTGCGCCAATCGCTCGAACGGCTGGGGCTGAAGGCGGAAAACGAGAAGGTTGCCGACATTCGCGAGACGCCGGACGTCCGCCGGGCGAAGGCCGACCTCACCGAGGCCGAGCAGCGGTTTAAGCGTACCCGGCAGTTGGTGGACCAGAATATCGGCGCTAAATCCGAGTTGGACCAGGCGAGTTCCCGCTTTCAGGCCGCGCAGGCCGCCTACGATTCCACCATCAACCAAACGCGCAATCTGGTGCAGGAAGTCGAGCGGTTCCGCGCCAACCTGGAGTTGCAGCGCAAGAAGCTGCGGGATACCACCGTCAAGGCTCCCTTCCGGGCGATTGTGAAGGAGCGGCAGGTGAGCCGTGGGCAGTTCGTGCGGACCAATACGCCGCTGTTCGTGCTCGTGAAGATCGATCCGATCCGTCTTCGCATCGAAATACCGGAGCGCATGGCGCCGTGGATCAAGGTGAACCAGCAGGTGGACGTGTCGCTCGAAGCCTTCGAGGGGCGGAAGTTTATCGGCAAGATCTGGCGCATCTCCCCCACGGTGGACCAGAGCAAGCGGACGTTCGTGGCCGAAGCGCTCATCGATAACAAGGCCGGCGAGTTGAAGCCGGGATCGTACGCCAAAGCGCATGTCCCCACCAGCAAGAACGAGCGGATTGTTGTGGTGCCGCAGCGCGCCGTTTACTACGTGCTGGGTTCGAACAAGGCCTTTGTGGTGAAGGATGGGGTGATTGACGCGCGGGACGTGCGGTTGGGCGACCGGATCGATCAGGATGTGGAGGTTCTGGAGGGAGTGGCGGAAGGCGAACGGTTGGCCGTCAGCCAGCTTGCCCGTCTCGATACCGGAACGAAGGTCAAGCTGGCTGCGGATACTCCGAAGAAGTAAGGGACTTAGCGGGCGTTTTGCACTTTCGGCGTGGCCAGGTAGCCGCTGATCGTGTCTTTCCCGATGGAGTTGATCACGAGTTCATAGGGCTGGCGGGCCTTCGAGGTGTAGAACTGGAGCGGTTCGTTGAGCGTCTTATCCTTCTTCTCCATCTTCTTGTCGTCGAAGGTCAGGTCCACGGTGAAGCGGTTCTTCTTAACATCGGCCTTTTTGAGCTGCAGCATGATGTCGCCCACGCGGCGGGCCGTCTTTTCCTTGGGCAGCGTGAACTCGAAGTAGTTCCGGTCGCCCAGAGCCTTCAGCGCCTGGAACTCCTTATAGTTGGTGGCGATCAGACCGCTCTGCTCGCCAAGGTCTCCGCGCGTCCGCTTCAGGTCGGCGATGGTTTTGTCGAGTTCGGTCTTCGTGTTGGCCACTTCCGTCTTCACGGAGCCCACTTCCGAGGAGACGGCGGCGATCTTGGTGTTCGCGGTGCTCGCTTCCTGCTTCACTTCCGTGATCTGGCTGGCCATCTGCTGCTGGGCGGCCTTCGTTTCCCGCTCGAGCTTGGCGGTTAGCTCGACCGCCTTTTTCTCGGCATCCACCTTGGCTTGGCCGGCGGCCATGGCCGATTGCCGCCGGGCGGCTTCCAATTCGTCCTTCAACTCGCTGATGTACCGCTTGCTGGTGGCTGTCGTGACGTTGGAGGTCTCCTTAACACTCGAAATCTCGCGCGTCATCGCCTCTTTGAGCCCGGCTACTTCCGTCTTGGTCTTGTCCAACTGCAGGAACAGGTAGACGTTCGCCCCCAGAAGAGCAAGCACCGATCCGAAAAGAATCGGGATCTTGATGCCTCCACCGGAAGGGGGCGGGGGGGGCGGCGGCATGTACATCGGGTTTGGATTGGGGTTCATTGGGGGTTCAGTCTCCTGCGTTGCAACTTAGAATAACATTCGTCTTGACAACTATATGCGACAGGTGTCAGGTGGGTTTCAGGTTTCCGTCCGGAGCGGTTTTGCCGTGGCAAACTCGAACCGCTCCTGCTTGGGAATTCCCGGTTCGAAACACCGGCGGCAGCGGGCTTCGTACATACCCGTAGCGCCCACTACGATTAGATCCTCGCTTTCCACCAAGCGTTGCGTATGCTTCGCCGGATTTCCACAGCGCATGCAGATCGCCAGGGTCTTGGTGATCGATTCGGCCCGCGCGAGCAGATCCGGGATGGGGGGGAACGGCCGGCCCAGGTAGTCCGTGTCGAGCCCGGCGATGATCACCTGCTTGCCGCTATCGGCCAGTTGCTCGGCTAACTCCACCAGCGCCGGACCCATGAAGTTGGCTTCGTCGATCCCCACCACCTGCGTCCGCCAGTCGAGAATGCCCAGAATGTCCTGGGCGCCGTCCACCACCTCGGAAGCCATGCGCTGGTCGGCATGAGAGACTATCTCTTCGTGCGAATAACGGATGTCGATACGCGGTTTAAAAACCTGGACCCGCTTCCTGGCGATGCGAGCCCGGCGCAGACGCCGGATCAACTCTTCACTTTTGCCCGAAAACATCGGCCCGCACACCACCTCGATCCAACCGGTGTGTCCGGTAAAAATATCCATATCGCTTTATGATGCCATGGCCCCCCGCGCTCACCCACCGGAACATTGAGCCCGAACTGCTCGCCGACGCCACCCCGGAGCAGGTGGCCGCCAATCTTGGCGACCTGCGCCGGTTGAACCGCTACTTCGGCGGGCGGCAGACGCTCCAAACGGTCCTGGGCCCGCTGCTCCGGCCGGGCAGCCGGGTGCTCGACGTCGGCGCGGCGTCGGGCGACCACGCCGCGACGTTCGCGCAGGCAAAAGTGATCAGTATTGATATCGCGGAGTCCCATTTGCGGACCGCCGCCGGGGATCGGGTGGTGGCCGATGCGTTCGTCCTGCCCTTCGCGGCGAAGTCGTTTGATATCGTCATGGCCAACCTCTTCCTGCACCATTTCGAGGACGCCGCCATTGTCTCTCTGCTGGCCCAATTCGCCCGGCTGGCCCGGGTGGCGGTGGTCGTGAATGATCTCGAACGCAGCCGGATGGCCTGGAGCTTTCTGCCCCTCACCGCCCCGCTGCTCGGCTGGCATCCCCTGACGATTCACGATGGGACGGTGAGCGTGGCGGCGGCCTTCCAGCCGGCTGAACTCGCCGCGCTGTTCGATCGCGCGGGCCTCGCCGGCGTGCAGGTTCGCCGCCACCGGCCGTGGTTCCGTCTCTCGGCCGTCTGGCGGGCCTAAGGCAGCGCGAACGCGATATAGGCGCCGTCGATCGGCTTCTGCGTCGCCGGAATCAGACCCACCTGCGCCGAGGCGCAAAAGACGATGTACTGCTTCCCGTTGACCTCGTAGACCGAAGGAATGCCCTCAATCGCCATCGGCACCTCCTGTTCGAACAGCAGCTTGCCGTTTTCGATGTCGAACGCGCGCACCTTCCGGTCCCGCGTCCCGGTGAAGATCAGCCCGCTGGCCGTCACCACGGGCCCGACTTTCGGGTAATGCGTCCCGGTGTTCTTAATCCCCTTCGCCGCCAGCTCCGGCACCTCGCCCAGCGGAATCTTCCACTTGATGGACCCGTCGTTCAGGTCATAAACCGTCAACGAGGTCCACGGCGGCTTGATCGCCGCTAGCCCGTCACTGGCGATCATAAAGCCGAACTGGCTTTCGTAGCGCTCTTCGGCCGTCAGCCCGGGCACTTCGTCCATCTTCCGGTCGAGCTTCAGCAGGCAGGGCACGTCCTTGCTCACCACGACAAGCGTGCCGCGAAACGGATCCACGGCCGCGCCGCCCCAGTTGGCGCCGCCATTGTTGCCCGGCATCTGGATGGCGCCGCGCGCCGCCGGCGGGGTGAAGAGCCCTTCGTTGCGGGCGCTCAGAATCTGGTCGCGGAACTTGGCCCGGTCGGCCGGGCTCAAAAAGGGGCTCAGGTCGTCCACGGTGAACGTCTGCCGGGCGAACGGCTCGGGCTTGGTGGGAAACGGCTGGGTTGGCCAGGTGGTCTCGCCGGGCATGTCGGTTTTGGGTACGGGGCGCTCCTCGATGGGCCACAGCGGCTTCCCGTTCGTCCGGTCAAACACCCAGACGAAACCCTGCTTCGAGACCTGCGCCACGGCGTCGATGGTTTTGCCGCTTTGCTTTACGGTGAGCAGTTTGGGCGCCGTCGAATCGTCGTAGTCCCAAATGTCGTGGTGCACCATCTGGTAGTGCCAGATGCGTTTTCCGGTGCGGGCGTCGAGGGCGAGCAGGGAATCGGCGAACAGATTGTGCCCGGCGCGGTCCTTGCCGTAGAAGTTGTATTTGGCGCTGGCCGTCGGCGCGAACAGGATGCCGCGCTTCTCGTCAACCGACATCTCGGACCAGACGTTCGCTCCGCCGACGGTCTTCCAGGCGTCCTTCGCCCAGCCATCGTAGCCGAACTCGCCGGGGCGGGGAATCGTGTGAAAGGTCCAAACCAGTTTCCCGGTGCGCACGTTGTACGCCCGGATGTCCCCCGGCGCGGAACCGTACCCCTGATTCGTCGCCGAGCCCAGAATGATCAGATCCTCGAAGACCCGGCCCGGCGACATCGACTGCAGCACCGTCAGCAGCTTCGGATCGCGATCGAGACCCACGCGCAGGTCCACGCTGCCGCCCGTGCCGAAGCTCTCGATGGTCTTGCCGGTGGCGGCGTCGATGGCGCGCAGGGCGTGGTTGCTGGCCAGCAGCAGGCGCCGTTCCTTGCGGTCCTTGCTCTCCCAGTAGTTGATGCCGCGGTTGGTGATCACCTTGGTATCGGCCGGCGGCGTCCACGTCCACACCGGCTTGCCCGTCGCCGCTTCGAGGGCGACAATCGTGTTGCCGGCGCCCATGACGTACATACGGTCATCGACAATCACGGGATTGAAGTTGTACTTCTTGTTCTCGCCGATCCGGTAGCTCCAGGCCACTTTCAGTTGGGAGACGTTCTCTTTCGTAATCTGCCGGAGCGAGGAGTACTGGCTTGAATCGGGGCCGCCTCCGTAGTCGGACCAGGTCTTGTAATCCTGAGCAAATGCCGCCGCCGCAACTGCAAAACCAAGAAGAATGCGCATGAACCCTCAACGATATCATGCAGATCTGCCGCCCGATCGCCAAACTCTGTAGACTCTAGAAGAAGTGATCGACATCGGCTTACTCTGCCTGCGGCTCGGCTTCGGATTCGGCATGGCGTGGCTGCACGGCGCGGAAAAAATCGCCGGAGCGTGGGCCTACCTCCGCCACGGCGCGGCGTGGGATCTCCTGCCCGAGGTTGCACTGATCGGCTTCCCTGTACCGGTGGTTTTTGCCCTGGCGGCGACGGCCGCGGAGTCCGGGGCGGCGATCCTCCTGGGATGCGGCCTGTTCACGCGCTGGTGCGCCGTGGCGCTGGCTTTCACGATGCTGATGGCGGTCCGATACCATACTCTCGCCGGTGGTCTGGGCGAACCCGCGGCAGCTTATGGCCTCGTCTACCTCAGCCTCGCCTGCGCCGGGGGCGGCCGCTACGCCGGGGACCATTACCGGCGCCGGACCGCTAAGCGCTAAGCATGGCCGCCCTGCTGCAGATCGCCAACCTGCGCGTCACCTACCCCGGCGCGGTATCCCCCCTTGCCGGCGTGGCGCTCGAAGTCGCCGCCGGCGAGGCCGTGGGCGTCTTCGGCCCCTCCGGCGCCGGAAAATCGACCCTCTTGCGGTCGATTCCCCGCCTGCTCCCGGCCGGGACCCGGATCGAAGGAACCATCCGGTTCGATGGCATGGAGCTGCTCGATCAACCGGAGTCGGCGATGCGCCGGCTGCGCGGCCGCCGGGTCGCCTACATCCCGCAGGCTCCGGCCGAAGCGCTGAACCCCGTGCTGCCGGTGGAGACGCAGGTGGCCGAAGTGCTCCGCGTCCACTTCCCCATGGCCCGCACGGCGCTCCGCGCGGCCGTGATGGAACGCCTCGTTCGCTACTTTCCGGAGAATGCCGCCCGCATCGCCCGCGCCTACCCGCATGAGTTGAGCGGCGGAGAGCGGCAGCGCGTCGTTATCTGCCAGGTTCTCTGCGCCTCGCCCAGTCTGCTACTGGCCGACGAGCCGACTTCGGCGCTCGACTCGGTCGCCCAACTGGACTTTCTGCGGCTCCTGCGGCAGACGCAGGAGCAAACCGGTATGAGCCTGATCTTCGTCAGCCACGACCGCGCCGTTCTCCGTTTCGTCACCACCCGGCAGGTGTCGCTGTGACGATCGCGATGTCCGGCGCCGGCAAAGTGTACGCGGAGCGCGGGCGGGTCCGGGCCTTTGGGCCAGTTGATTTGACCCTGCAGGAAGGCGAATCGGTGGCGCTGGTTGGGCGGTCCGGCACGGGGAAGAGCACGCTCGCCCGATGCCTGGCCGGGTTGGAGCCGCTGACGGAAGGGCGGTTGGACGGGGGCGGCCGCGCGGTCCAGCTCGTCTTTCAGGACTCTCCGTTAGCGCTGCCGCGGCAGTGGACGGTGGCCGCGATCCTTGCCGAGCCCCTCGAACTCGCCGGGCAGCGGGAGACGCCGAGGCAGTTGGCGGAACGCCTGGAACAGGTGGGCCTGCCCCCGGCGCTGCTTTCCCGCACGGCGGCCACCCTGAGCGGCGGTGAGCGGCAGCGGGTGGCGCTCGCCCGGACTTTGGCCGTACCGGAGTTGCGCCTGCTCTTGCTCGACGAGCCCTTTGCTGGCCTCGACCCCAGCGCCGCGGAGGGTCTGGCCGCCCTGCTGGCCGAGTGGCGCCGGCGGCGCGGGTTGGGTTTGCTGCTGATCACGCATGATTTGGCGGGCGCACGCCGCCTGGCGGATCGGGTGCTGGTGATGGCGGATGGGCGAATTGTCGAAACGAAGCCAATGGCGGAGTTCTTCGACTACGCGGCCCATCCGGCCAGCCGTGCGCTGCTGGAGGCGATGCTCCCATGACCTTCCTGCTGCGGCGCCTGGGCGGGGCGCTTGTCCAATTGGTTGCCGTCTCGGCGCTGGCCTTCGCCTTGATGGAGCTGGCGCCGGGGGACTACCTCGAAGACATGCGCGTGAACCCGCAGATTCCGGCCGCGACCGTCGCTCGCTGGCGCGCCGAGTTCGGGCTGGACCAGCCGGCCATCGTGCGCTATGGCCGCTGGGTTCGGTCGGTGGCGAGCGGCGAGTTCGGCGTGTCGATGGCCTATGGCATCCCGGTCTCGGAGCTGATCGCCGGACGCCTGGGCCGTACGGTGGCGCTGTCGTTGCTGGCGCTCGGCCTCACCTGGCTGCTGGCGCTGCCCTGCGGGGTCTGGTGCGCCGCCTACCGCGGCGGTTGGCTGGACCGGCTCCTCGGCGGCGGAGCCACGGTTGCCCTGGCGCTGCCGGAACTGTTGGTGGGGTTGCTGGTCCTGCAAGGCGCGTTGTGGGCCGGTTGGGGACCCGTCAGCGGGCGGATCGGGCCCGCCGTGGCGGTGCTGGCGGCCGTCTCCTTTCCCTCCGTCTTCCGGCATACGCGCAGCAGCGTCGGGCAGTCCCTGCGGCTGCCGTTCGTCGATCACTTGCGCGCCGCGGGCCTGAGCGAAACGCGGATCCTGTTCCGCCACGTTCTGCCCGCCAGTTTGAATCCGCTGGTAAGCCTGCTGAGTCTCTCGCTGGCCGGGATCACCAGCGCGTCGCTGGTGGTGGAGGTCACGCTTAGTTGGCCGGGGATGGGCCAATTGCTGCTCGAGGCGATCCTGGCCCGCGACGTCGCGGTGGTCCTGGCCGCGGTGATGGTGGCGGCCACCCTGCTCCAGGTGGCGAACCTGATTGGCGATGGCTTGCTCTATCTGGCCGATCCCCGCATCCGGAGGCGCCCGGCGTGAAAGCCTGCCTTGTGTTCCTCCTGGCCATCCACCTGCTGGCCGCGATGGCCGGCTTCGTGACGGCCTATCCCCCGGCCGAGCAGCATCGTGAAAATGCCTGGGAAGCCCCCGGCGCCCGCTTCCCGCTGGGCACCGATGGGCTGGGGCGCGATCAGTGGTCGCGGCTGGTCCACGGGGCGCGGATCTCCCTCTGTTCCGGACTGGCGGCGGGCGTTCTCTCCGCCGGATTAGGCCTGTTGCTGGGCGGGGTGGCCGGCCTGGCGGGAGGTTGGGTAGACCGGATGGTCACACGCCTGATGGAACTGTTTTTGGCCCTGCCCTGGATGTATCTTCTGTTAGCGGCGCGGGCGTTTTTCCCCTTGGAAACGGACGCCCGCGTGGTGTTCACGGCCCTGTTGCTCCTGCTCGGAGCCATCGGCTGGGCGCGGCCGGCGCGTCTCGTCCGGGGCATCGTGATGAGCGTCAAGGAGCGGGAGAGCGTGCTGGCGGCGCGAGGGTTCGGGGCGGGGCAGTGGTACCTGCTGCGGCGGCACATCGTGCCGGAGACGCTGCCGGCGCTGGCTACCTATTTGAGCCTGGCGATTCCGCAGTACGTCGCCGCCGAAGTGACGCTTTCGTTCCTGGGCCTGGGGTTCAGCGGGTCCACGCCGAGTTGGGGTTCGCTGGTGGGCAGCATGGGCAGTCTCGACGTGTTGACTGACGCCTGGTGGATGGGCCTGCCGGTGGTGGTGCTGGCTGTGGTGTTCGGATGTTATTCTATTGTTTCCAGCGCTTTAGCGGAAACACAACGCCAAGGAAGGTGAGGATGGAGATGCGATTGGCCAAGCTGTGGCGGGAACTGCTGCTGGCAACTCTCATTCTCGTGCCGGCGTGGTCGCAAAGCGGGGGGCGGGCGATCGTCGTGCAGCGCTCGGAACCGAGGGGATTCCAGCCCGTTTATTCGGTTGACGAACCCTCGCGCGCCGTCATCGGCCTGCTGCATGCGCCCTTGCTGCGGATCCATTCCGAGACGCAGGAAACGGAGGCGGTGCTGGCGGCATCGTGGAAGGTGAGCCCGGACGGGCGCACCATCACGGTGAACCTGCGCGAAAACCTCCGCTTCTCCGACGGCGCTCCCCTGACCGTAGCCGATGTTCTGTTCACCTTCGCGGTGCATCAGGACGCTGCGGTCGCTTCGCCGTTGCGCGAGGTGTTGCAGGTGGGCGGGAAGCCGCTGGTGGTGACCGCGGCCGGGCCGCGCCGCGCGCAGTTTCAAATGGCGGAGCCCTACGCCGCCGGCGAACGGCTGCTGGCCGGCGTCGCCATTCTGCCGCGGCACCGGATGGAAGCCGCCTACCAACAGGGGCAGTTCCGGAGCCTGTGGGGGCTCGGCGCCAAGCCCAGCGAACTCGCCGGCGCCGGACCGTTCCGGCTGAAACTGGTCGAACCGGGCCGGCGGATGGTGCTCGAACGCAATCTGCATTACTGGAAGCGGGACAAAGCCGGCAAGCCGCTGCCGTATCTGGACGAAATGGAGTTTCTCTTCACCGCCGGAGAGGACGCCCAGGTGGCGCGCCTGCTGGCCGGGGAAGGCGACCTTGCCGCGAGCTTCGGCGGCGGCAGCTACCGCGCCATCGAGTCCCATCGCGAACGCCGCGGCATTCGGCTGCTCGATGCGGGGCCCAGCCTCGATTACACCTTTCTGCTGTTCAACCTCAACCCCGGCGGCAAGCGCCCGTGGTTCGCGCAGACCGCGTTTCGCCAGGCGGTCTCCGCGGCCATGGATCGCGAATCCATCGCCCGCCTCGTCTACCGGGGCCGCGCCTCGCCCATCCGCGGACCCGTCACCCCGGCCCGCCTCAAGTGGTACGCCGGGCCGGCCGCCCCAGCCGCCGAACCCCGCAGGCTGCTCTCCGCCGCCGGGTACCGGTGGAATGGCGAAGGCCGTCTGCTGGATCCCACGGGCGCGCCGGTCTCCTTCACCTTACTGGTCAACGCGGCCAATCCCGCCTACACGCAAACGGGCGCGATCGTCGAAGAAGACTTGAAGAAAATCGGTATCGCCGTTCAAGTGGTGCCGATGGAGTTCCGCAGTCTTGTCGACCGTGTCGTCAACCGCAAGGATTATGACGCTGCTCTGATGGCTCTCCGCCCCGGCGATGTGGATCCGGCGGCCGACGTGAACGCCTGGGTCTCCGCCGGGCGGACGCGCCTGTGGAACCTGAGCGGGCAGGCTCTCCATCCCTGGGAGGCCAGCGTGGATGAGAAGATGCGCGCTCTGATGGCGACCCGCGACCAGGCCCGGCGACGCCGGCTCTTCCATGAGGTTCAGCGCATCCTGGAGCAAGAGGCGCCCATGGTCTGCCTGGTTAGTCCGAATCTCCTGCTGGCTTCCCGGGCCGGACTAGAAAACGTTCGCCCGGGTACCATCGGCGATCTCGTACTCTGGAACGCGGATGAGTGGTATTGGCGGCGGCAGTGAGCGCGAACACACCGGTTGCCCAATGGGATGATGCGGCGCTTGTCGAAGCCTGCTTGGCGGGTGATGAGCGGGCGTGGGATGCGCTCATCGAAAAATACAAGCGGCTGATTTATGGGGTGCTGATGCGGTACCGTATGCCGGAAGAGGATGCGGCGGACATCTTTCAAGCCGTGTGCGTGGATCTGTACACCGAGTTGGGGAAATTGCGGGAGGTCGGGGCGCTGCGCGGATGGCTGGCCCGGGTGGCGGCGAACAAATGCTTCCATTGGCGGCAACGGGGGATCAGCCGGCCGGAGGAGTGGCTCGACGAGCAGGCGCACGGGGCGCCTCCCGCCGGGGATCCGGCCTGGCTGCAAACCTTTGAACGGGAGCAGCTCGTTCAGCAAGGTATCGGGCGGCTGAGCGGCCGGTGCCAGAAACTCGTTCGGATGCTCTTTTTTGAGGATCCGCCGCGGCCTTATGACGAAGTGGCCCGGCAACTGGGAGTGGCCACCGGTTCGATCGGGTTCCTGCGGGGCCGCTGCCTCGAGAAGCTGGCCGCGGCGCTCGAGGAGGTGGGGCTGTGACCGCCGCGGAGGTGATGGCGCTTTGTGAAGAGGCCCGGCAGGCGATGCGGACCGACCTGGTCCGTGCCGGTGAACTGGCCGAGACCGCTCTGGCCGCCGCTCGCAAGCTGGGAGACCGGGCGGCCCGCGCCGAAGCGCTGCGGATGAAGGGGCACGTAGCCTATTCCGTCGGGCAGTATCGCAAGGCCATGGCCGCCTACCGCCCGGCCGTCCGCCTGCTCGAACAGTTAGGGCAGACCGTCGATGCGGGCCGCACCCGGAGCAGCGCCCTGCAGAGCCTGATTTACCTGGGCCGCTACGAAGAAGCGCTGGCCTGGGCCGTCGAAGCCCGGCGCGTGTTCGCGGCATGCGGCGATGGGCTGCGCCTCGCCCGGCTCGATAGTAACGAAGCCAACATCCTCCACCGGCAGGACCGTCATGACGAGGCTCTCGCGCAGTATCAACGGGCCGCCGAGGGTCTGCGCCAATACGGCGATCTCGATTCGCTGGCCATCACGGTTCGGAACCTGGCCGTCTGCCATGCGGCGCGGTATGAGTTGAAAGAGGCGCTGGCCTGTTATGAAGAGGCCGCCCGTCTGTATCGGGAACGGAATCTGAAGCTGCTGGCCGCCGAAGTCGGCGACAATATCGCCCAATTGCATCACCTGCGGGGGGACTACATCGTCGCACTCGAAACCTACCGGGCTTCGAACGTGGACGGCCGCGCCAACACCTTTCATGCCGCCGTGGCGCGTCTCGACCAAAGCGAACTCCTCTGCGAACTGAATCTGTTCAGTGAAGCTGCCGACCTGGCCGAGGCGGCCATCGACCGCTTCCAGCGGCTTGGCGTCCACTACGAGCGGGGCAAAGCGCTTCTGACGCTGGCCGCCGCGGTGTTTCGTCTGGGGGAAAGCCATCGGGCGCTGCGCCTGTTGCGCGACGCCGAAAAACTGTTCCGGCGCGAGGCCAATCCGGGCTGGCTTGCCGTCGCCGGGCTCTACCGCGCCACGATGCTGCTGGACTTGGGCGATCCCGCCGGCGCCCGGCTGGCCGCCGAATCGGTGCTCGAACGCCTCGAAGGCGCTCAGCATATGGCGGCGCTGCTGCTGTTGACGCGGATCGCCATCCGCGAAGAGCGTCTGGTGGAGGCCCGGGCCTATCTCGAGTGGGCGGAGACGGCGAGCCAAAAGGCCGCCACGCTGCCGGTACGATACCAGGTGGCGATGGTGGCTGCCGAGTTTCGGGAGGCCCGCGAAGAGCCCGCGGCGGCCTGGGCGCACTATCAGCGCGCCCATGAGATCCTCGAAGTGCTTCGGGGGCAGTTCGGAGGCGACGGCCTGCGCATCTCCTTCCTCGAAGACAAAAGCGGCTGCTATGAGGCGCTCGCCGGGATGGCCCTGCGGGGGGCGGTGGACTGTCCGCTCGAGCAGGCCTTTCTGTATATTCAACAGGCCAAATCGCGCAGTCTCGCCGACGGCATGCTGCAGGAGGATTCCGCGGAGGAGCCGGAGGAGACCCGGGCGCGGCGGGGCGCGTTGTCGTGGTGTTACCGCGAACTGGAACGCGCCGATACTCCCAGCCTCCGTGCGCGCATCGAGGGATTGGAGCGCCAGTTAACCGCCGAGTGGGCGCTGCGCTATGGCTACGGCGGCCGGGCAGGCATCTCGGTCGCGCAGGTGCAGGCGTGCCTGGCGCCCGGCGAATCGCTGGTTGAGTATTTCGCCGCCAAGGGGTGGCTGTATGCCTTCGTGCTCACCCGAAACTCGCTGTGCGCCAAACGGGTAGCCCCGTGGGCGGACGTGGAACATACCTGTCATCTGCTTCGCTTCCAGATCTCGCGGGGCCTCTGGGCCGGGGAACATCCGGGCGGGCGGACGTGGCTCGCGGCCACCGAACATCATTTGCGGCAGTTGTACCGTCTGCTCGTCGAGCCGTTGGAAGCGGAGTTGACCGGTGGACATTGGACCTTCGCTCCGCATGGGGTCCTGCACCAGGTTCCCTTTCCCGCCCTGCTCTCCGCCGAAGGCCACTTGATCGAGCGGCGGACCATCAGCTATGCGCCCAGCGCGTTGGTCCATCAGTTGTGTCAGCACCGGCCGCTCGGCGGCGGAGCGGGGGTGGCCCTCTTTAGCGTTCCCGACGCCCAGGCGCCGGAGATCGCCAGCGAAGCGCGGGAGTTGGCCGGGATTCTCGATCCGGCGGAAGTCTTCGCCGAAGAGGCGGCTTCCTTACAGAACTGGACGCAGGCGATGGGGCGCCGTCGGGTGGTCCACCTGGCGACCCACGGCCTCTTCCGGCAGGATAATCCGCTCTTCTCTTCGGTGCGCCTGCACGATGGACGGTTCTGCCTCTATGACCTCTCTTCGATGCGGGTGGAGGCCGATCTGGTGACGCTGAGCGGCTGCGCCACCGGCATGTTGGAGACGACGGGAGCCGGCGAGGTGATGGGGCTCGCGCGGGGCCTGCTCACCGCCGGGGCCCGCGCGGCGCATCTGTCCCTTTGGGACGTCAACGACGGCTCCACGGCCTGCTACATGGCCCATTTCTATCGTTCGCTCCGCGCCGGCTCTACCGTCGCCGCCGCCGGCCGCACCGCCATGCTGGCCACCCGCGAGCGGTCGCCGCATCCTTACTACTGGTCTGCATTTTTTTTGACGGGCCAAGTAAGAAATTCCATCGGCCCTCTATTTTCTGGCGCTCCTGCAGACCCTAATGGGATAGCACTCCCGTGAAACACTACTCGCTAGCGGAATGGACAGACTTCGTTCGTGACTTAACGAACGAGTCGCAACGCTCTGAAATGAAGCGTCATCTGGAATCTTCGTGCCCGGCCTGCTCCCGCGTGGTGACCCTGCTGGGCGCCGTGTGGGAGTGCCGTGCGCCGGTCGAGGTGCCGGATGATTTGACGGCGCGGGCGCGGTCCATCTTCCCCCGGCGGCGTCCGGCGCCGGCGGCGGAGTCCCTGGCCGAGCGCCTGGTGGCGGCCCTTAAGTTCGATAGCTTCGCCGCCGCCGCCCCCCAGGGCGCCCGGGCGGTTCCGGCCTCGGTACGGCGCCTGCGCTTCGGCACGGCCAGTGTCGACGTAGAACTCGTGGTGGATGCCCCGCGCGGGAGAGCGGTCAGCCTGACCGGCCTATCCTCCGCCAACGGCGGAGAGGTCCATCTTTTCGAGCGGCAAAAACTGGTGCAGACCGTCGCCGCCAGTCCTTTCGGGGAGTTTCATCTCCAGTTCGACCAGCGCAAAGGAATGCGCCTGTTGATCACCGGCGCTCCGGGTAGCGCGTCGATCGAGGTGCCACTAGATTTTTTGCAACCCTTGAAACAGAAATCGCTAAAACTAAATCCTAAGGACTTACCTGGTTCATCGGAGGAACTATGAAGTTGCTTCTATCCCTGTGCTTCCTGCTCTTGTTCGGCCCGCTTGCCCTGGCGGGCAACCAGCTCATCATCCGCGCCGAACCGACTTACCTGCGTGAGTTGGCGTCTCGTTTTCGCCTCACGATCCTCAAGCAGATCCCCGGCCACAATATCTTTCTGGTGGAGGGGCCGGCGGGGGTGCCGAGTGAGCAGCTCATCCGGCGTCTGAAAAACTGGGACCACGGAAAGGATCCTGCGGAAGACGATGAAGACGATGACGACGACGATGATGATGATGTCTCGGTCGAAGCGGACGTAACCGTGACCCTGGCGGATACCCCGCCCGGCGCACCGGCCCTGAATACCGATCAGTCGCCGGTTTGGCAGGCCCTGCAGGACCGGCGGATGGTGGACTTTGGCGGGCGCCCGGCCTGGACCGGTTTCGTCAATCAACCGGCTCTGCGGACGATTCGCGTGGCGGAGGCTCATCAGGAGCTGGGGACCGCTGCGGTGACCGTGGCCGTGATCGATACGGGAATCGACCCTGAACATCCTCTCCTGCAAGGTTTCGTGGTGGATGGCTACGATTTCGTGCGGGATCGTCCCGGTCCTCCCTCGGAGCTGAACGACCTCGATGCGGAAACCCGTCAGATTTTCAATCCCTACACGACGGCGATTCTCGACACATTTGGCGAGGCCAATCCCTACACGACCGCAATTTTGGATCAAGTCACCGCCTCGCGCCTGGACCCCCGGCGCCTACCCCCGCAGTTCGGTCACGGCACGATGGTGGCCGGGGTCATCCGGCTGGTGGCGCCCGGCGCGAGAATCATGCCGCTGAAACCCTTTGGCGGCGATGGCCGGGCGAAACTGTTCAACCTGCTGGAGGCCGTCTATTACGCGGTTGACCGGCAAGTGAAGGTGATCAATATGAGTCTGAGCTTCGTGGCCTCTTCCCGCGAGTTGGAGTTGGCCATGCAGTATGCAGCCGTCAAGGGTTCCATCGTCGTGGCCTCGGTCGGCAACAGCGGCCGGGAGACCGTAACGTATCCGGCCGGCTACCCGGAGGTGATCGGTGTCGCCTCCATCAATGCCGCCGGCCGGCGCAGCGTCTTCTCCAACTTTGGCAGTAACGTCACGACCCTGGCGGCGCCCGGCGAGGCCGTGATCACGCTGTACCCCGGCGGCCGCTACGCCGCGGCGTGGGGAACTTCGTTCAGCGCTCCCATGGTCTCCGGCACGGTCGCTCTGATGGCGCGCCTCTACAGTCAGTTGAACTGGGAGACGGCCAAGGGTGGCTTGCAGGAGGCTGCCCCGCTCGAGAGTGGTTTGGGCAGCGGCCGCCTCGATGTGTTCCGGGCCGTCCGCAAAGCCCGGGAATTCTAGTACGCCCGGGCGGCTTCCGGGTCTAACCGGTTAGGGTTCGTCTTTTTCCACCGAATCCACCCTTGACACCGTGGTTCATCTCTTATAGAGTCCCCCGATATTGATGAGGGGGACTCGCCCTCGGGATCTTCCCAGTTCCCAGGGCGCCCTTTCGATACCAAGGCTGAACTACCTCGCAAGGGAGATCGAAATGAATAAGAGAACCATTGCTGGATTTCTTCTATCGCTGTCCTTATCCGCTAGCGCGCTCTTTGCGCAGATCGGAACTTCCACCATCACCGGAACCGTCGTCGATCCCTCCGGCGCGGCGATCCCTAACGTTTCGGTGACCGTCGTGCAAACCGGCACGCAATTCACGACGACGACCACCACCAATACCGAAGGGATCTACCGGGTGCTGTCCCTGCAGCCTGGGTCTTATCGCATTACTTTCGAGGCGCAGGGGTTTAACCGGGCCGTGCGGGACAATATCGAACTCCGCACGGGCGACACGCTGGCCGTCGACGTTCCCCTGCGCGTCGGCAGCGTCACCGAGACCGTCGAGGTCTCCGGCTCAACGCAACTGCTCGAAACGGAAACGTCCGCCACTGGTTCCGTGGTCAACGGCGGCGTGCTGTACGAATTGCCGCTCTATCAGCGCTTCGTCAACTCCACGTTGAATATCGTCCCCGGCCTCACCACCGGCGGCTTTGCTTATGGCGGCGCCCTAGGGAACTACAATATCGCCGGTCAGCGCGCCACCACCACCGGCTTCTTTGAAGACGGCGTCAGCGGCAACGACCAACTCGGCGGCACGAACAACGTCAAGACTCTCCAAAACTCCATTGCCGAGGTCAAGGTCATCACCACCGTACCGCCCGCCGAGTATGGCCACACGGCCGGCGGCGTCATCAGCGTCGTCAAACGCTCCGGCACGAACGAACTCCACGGCATGGGTTCGTTTTTCGGCCGTACCCGCCGCATGCAGCACCGGCTCTTCTTCGACCGCCTTCGCGATAGCCAAGCGCGCGCCGGGCGTCCCGATGGCTTTCCGGCCTTCTTTATGATGCCCGACGCCACCTTGTCGGGACCCGTCGTGATCCCGAAGGTTTACGATGGCCGCAACAAGACCTTCTTCTTCTTCGGCTATCAACGCCTCCACGAGAAGAAGGTGGCGCAGGTGCAGGCCACTACCCCGACGCTCGCCATGAAGCAGGGCGACTTCAATTTCCCCGGGGTCGCCAATCCCAACCAGATCTTCGACCCCGCCACCACCCGCCTCGTCAATGGTCAATGGCAACGGGATCCCTTCCCGGGCAACCGCATCCCCCTCGCCCGCTTCGACCCGGTCGCGCGCAAGGTGCTCGAGTTCGATCCCTGGGTCTCCCCCAACCAGGCTGGGACCTTCAATGCCCTCGGCCCGAACGGGAACCTGATGGCCGACGAGTTCGCCCGCGTGTTTTTCAATGACTACAACCTGCGGTTGGACCATCAGTTTAACTCCGCGTTTAAGATCTACGGCTCCTACACCTACAACGGCCAGTCCGGCTACCTGCGCCCCATCAACATCCGGGAGGACCGCGCCGAGTTCGACCACCAGCAGGGCAACTACGCCCCGTTTGCCAACGCCAACTATTCGCTCGGGAAGACGTGGATCGTCTCTCCTACCGTCGTCAACGATGCCCGCGTCGGCTACTACCGTCGCGAGAACAGAACCGAAGTGCCCAGCTTTGGCGGCAACTGGGCGCAGCAGTTGGGCATCCCCAACATGGATGGCTCCGTCATGCCGGCCTTCGGCTCCGGTGGCCGCGATACGCCCGGCGCGCTCTACGGCATAACCGGCGCCACCCCGAGCCGTCTTCTTACCGAGACAGTGTCGTTCCGCAACGACACAACCGTCATCCGCGGCCGGCACGCCCTCAAGTTCGGCTATGAGCTCCTCCGCTTCCGGCTGAACTCGGCCAACCTCGCCCGTCCCGCGATCCTCTCCTTCGATGGCGTCACCTCCGGCGTCCTGCCGACCGGCGCGCTGCAGCCCAACACGGGCAACTACTTCGCCGGCTTCCTCACCGGCCAGGTCTCGAACGCCGAATTCTTCTCGGAGTTGACCAGTTGGCTGCCCCGCTCCTCCATCCACAGCTTCTACCTGCAGGATGACTGGAAGGTGACCTCCCGGTTGACCCTGAACGTCGGCCTCCGCTACTCGAACGAATCGCCCTTCAGCGCCAAGTACGGTGGCCTGTCGAACTTCAGCCCCACGGCTACTGACGATGTCACCGGCCGGCCCGGCGGTCTCGTCTTCGGCTCCGGCCTCAGCCAGCGCGACAATAACAACTTCAACCCCCGCATCGGCGCGGCATGGCAGTTCCGCGACAAGTGGGTGCTCCGCGGCGGCTTCGGCATGTACACGATCGATACGAAGTTCCCCGGCGCGCGCATCCAGTTTGACGAATGGGTGGCCCAGACCAACCAGCAGGCCGCGCCCGGCAATCCCTCGCCCGTTTGGGGCCTGAGCCGCGGTCCGGACCCGGTGCAGTTCAACGTGCGTTCGAATGGCACCTCGCCCTTCCGCGGCCAGAACTTCAGCGCCCGCAACGTCGCCTACTGGGATCCGAACCTCCGCAACGCCTATTCCATGAACTGGAACGGCACCGTGCAGCGGGAGCTTTCGCAGAACTATCTGCTTGAAGTCAGCTACCAGGGTTCGGCCGGCATCGGCCTGCTCGAAAACTGGAACATCAACACCTTCCCCATCGATTTCGCACGCGGCAATGTCGCGCTGCAGAATCAGGTGCTGGCCGCTTCGCAGAACTTCCGCCCGTTCCCGCACTTCGGCAACGTGATGATGCGCTCGAACTTCGGCCACTCCACCTTCCACTCCGGAACGGCCAAGCTCGAACGCCGCTACGCCAACGGCATGTTCTTCAGCACGTTCTACACGTTCTCGAAGGCCATCAACAGCCAGGACACCGACAACGCCGGCTCGGGCGTAGCGCCCATTCAGAACCGGGGCCTCGAGAAAGGCCGCGCCAGCTACGACCGCAACCACCGCTGGATCTCCACCATCAACTGGGAGCTGCCCATGGGCAAGAACAAGAAGTTCTCCCCGTCCAACCGGACGCTGAACTGGCTCGTGAGCGGCTTCGAAGTCTCCTGGATCCAGACCTTCGAATCCGGCAATCCGCTGAACTTCACCTTCCAGAACTCGCCGTATAACTACTACCCCGGCTTCGCCGGCAACCGGCGCCCCGACGTCATCAGCACCCCGACCATCCGGGATAACTGGCGCGACATCGGCGGCGACCGCTTCAACGTGCAGAATACGAATCCGGTCGTCGAGATGAGTCACTTCGCTCTACCCGGCGGCTGCCCGCAAACGCTGCCCGCCGCCGGCACCCCGGCGCGGACGGATCTCATCAACGCCTGCAGCTTCCTGGTCGGCAACGCTGGCCGGAACATCATGACGGGCCTCCCGCTCGTCTGGTCGCAGGTTTCGGCGCAGAAGAACTTCCAGATCCGCGAACGAGTCAAAGCGCAGCTGCGCTGGGACTTCCAGAACGCGCTCAAAACCTATAACTTCAACCCGCCCACCACGGCCGTGGACTTCCAGAATCCGCGGACGTTTGGCAAGGTATCGTCCGATCCCCGGACGGCCTCGCTGGGCGGCCAGCCGCTGATGAACATCACCGTCATGCTGCAGTTCTGACGGTCTACCGCGGCGCCTCCCGCCCCACCGGACGGGAGGCGCCGTTCCCTTACAGCGGCTGCGCTTCCAGCCGCCGGTGGAACTGTTCATACCGCGTGGCCGGATCGTGGAACCGGACCGTATAGTCACCCGGCCCCGGCACCGGAGCGGCGAACTTGTTGCCCGTCAGCCGCAAGCTGTAGAGCACCCGTCCCTCGGCGTCCTGCACCTCCGCCACGCACCGTGTCCGTCCCGTCAACTCCGGCAGCCGGTAGCCCGACTTCGGCACATCGCTCACCGTGATGGGCCACCCCGGATAGGGCTTGTCGCCCTTGGCAATGCTCGCCCACCGCGGCCAGTTGGTGAGCGTGATCTTGTGGTCGGTGCGCGACACCTCCGCCACGCCAAACCCCGGCGCCCGGTTGTTCAACGCCGTCGGGAGCATTCCGAACTGCATCGGATTCGCCACCGCATGCACCGTGATCTTGTTCCCGAATCCGTCGGTGAACTCGCCCGTATTGCGTGGACTGTGGGGAAGGGGATTGCGCCCCGGTTTGGGCGGAAACCACCGCCGCGGAAAGATGTTCGAAATGGCCGGGGTACACAGCGCAAACGGCCCGTCGTTCCAGTCGTCGATGCCATATTGCACGGTGCTGCCCAGGTGCTGGTCCCCGGCGATATGAAACGCGCTTGCCTGCCGGATCAGCCGCAGCGCCTTGTTCCGCGCGTGTTGCGGCCAGCCGTTTGAATCGTGGTCCATCGTCGGGATCTCGCCTTCGCCGTACTCGCCGGGCTTCAGCACCGGCAGCTTCGTGGTCACGGCGTCGGTGAGCGCCGGAGCCGGCAGCGTGGCGAGCGTGCAGAAGATGGTCGCGCTCACGGCGCACTTCATCCAGATGCCGTTCGACCAATCCATCGCCCAATCGGCGAGGAACTGCTCCTGCCGCGGCCCGAGCAGTTCGGCAGTGGGCGCGTCGAGGCCTTTCCAATCCGGATTCTGCGGGAAGCCGTTCACAATCCGGGCGTCTGGCAGGACGGTCTTCGGCGCGGTCTTCCACTTCCGGTCTTCGAGCAGGGCGAAGCTGACGCCGCCCCACACCAGATGGCTATAGAGCACCGCGATGCCCTGTTCGATGGGGGTCTTCTCCGGCGGATCCGGCAGGTGGCTCGATTGCGTCCGCTGCACCAGGTTCACCCACGGGGCCGGCATCGTATAGCCGCCCGAATCCTGACCCGGCTGCCCCTGGCCCTCCGCCTTGCGGCCGCCGGAGCCCCACACGTTGCCGTGGAAGACGTCATGATCGTCCGGCAGGCAGACGCACGGAATGTTCCGCGTGAGTTCGCCCCAGGCCCAGCCGAACAGATACCACTTCCGCAGGTAGTCCAGGCGCGCGGCCAGGGCCGGCGTCCGTTGAATGCCGTAGTCCCCGTTCCGTTCGTAGATCTGGTCGCCGGTGAAGAAGAGAATGTCCGGCTGCACCGTTTTCAGGTTCGCGAAGATTGGCGTGTGCGGATAGCCGTAGTCGCCCTGGCAGGTCAAGGCTCCAATGGTCAGCTTCGGCTTGTCCACCGGGTCGTGCGGGATGGTCCCGGTCAGGCGCGCCGCGCCGTAGCGGACCTCGTAGGGGGTATCGGCCGTCGCGGTCCAGGCCACGCGGAACGTCGCCGTGGCCGAATCCCGGTCCACGGTTGCCGAGGCCAGCTTCCGCTGTCCGGCGAACAGCTCGACGGTGGCGCCGGGATCCTCCACCGGCGCCAGTTGCACGGTCATCTTCAGCACTTGATTCGACACGGTGAACTGGTTGAACAGCAGCGGCCCCCAGGCGCGCTCCGGCCGGGCCGCCGTCTGGGTCCCGGAGACCTTCAGGTTGCGAAACCAGTAGCGGACGTTGCCACCGCGTTCGGTAAACGGGCGCGCCGCGAAACCGAAGTCGGCCGCGGTGGACCGTTCCGGCGAGCGCCGCACCGGGCCGTGCGAACAGACCACCGCCACCAGGCCCGGCAGCCAATCCGCGGGGACCCGTTCGCGCTTGTACTCGGAGAGCACCGGCCCGGTGGGGTCGAAGGCCGTCAGCGTCAGCACGCCCGGTTCGGCGGTGAGCCGCAGGCGGATCGGTTTGGTGGGATCCAGGGTCGCGGTGGAGTTCGACAGGTCGGCGATAAACAGGCGGCCATCGGTGGTGACGCCGCAGTTCACCCCGCGGCCGAAGATGGCGTCGTCGCGGTAGTCGCCGAAGTTGCCGCGCATGCCGATCCGCAGGCCGGCCCAGCCCTCGTCCATTTTCAAGGCGGCGTCCAGCGGGCCCATTTCGACTTCGACGAGCACGGTGCCGGGCGTGGGAAGAATCTCTTGCGTCAGCAGCGCGACGGACCGGTCTCCGCCCGAGACGATGCACTCCATCCGGCCGTCGCGGAGTTGCCAATCCTGCAGCGGGTTGGCCCAGTAGTCGGGTCCGATCCAGGGGCGGGTGACCCCATTCGGAAGGTTGGTTTGGGCGAGGGCGGGCGTGGCGAGGGCGATGGTCCGGAGGAGTTCGCGGCGGGTAGGCATGAGTTTTTAAGCTAGCAAAGAAGAAGGCCGCCCCGGTGGGGGCGGCCTTCGGTTAGAGTTGCGTTGGCTTCGTTTCGTTACCAGATCAAGCGGAGAACCATGGTGATGTTCCGCGTGTTGGTATCGGTGTCCTGATAGTAGCCGAAGGCCTGCGGGCCGGCGAGCGTGACACCAGGACGGCTGAACTGCGTGTTGTTGAAGAAGTTGAAGAACTGGCTCTGGGCCTGCAAACGGATCCGTTCGGTCAGCACGAAGTCCTTCTGCAGGGTAGCGTCGTACTGCGTCAGTCCGTTGATCCGAATCACGTTCCGGCCCAAGGTGCCGAAGTTGCCGATCAGCGGCTGCGACAGACCCGAGTTGGTGGTCTTGAACTGCGCGGCCGTGACGGTGCCAGGGTTCGGTTCGAACTTCAGGTTCAGCGGACCGTCCAGGTTCGGACGCAGCGCGCCACCGCCGCCGAGCAGCAGCGGGTCCGGCAGGGCCAGACGAGCGCCGCTCAGGAGGTTGATGGGGTTGCCGCTCTGCGTCTGGAAGACGCCCGAGAGGTTCCATCCACCGATCACCGTACGGACAAACTTGTTGGTGTTGGTGAACTTCGGCAGATCGTAAGAGTGGGTGAAGACAAACCGGTGAGGCACGTCGAAGGCCGAAACCGCACGGTTGTCGCGGTTGTTGAACGGGTTCTGCTGGGCAGGGGTATCCGTGGCGAGCACACCGAGTACGTCGCTGACGTCGTCAATCGACTTGGACCAGGTATAAGCCGCCGTGAAGCCGAAGCCGCTCCGGAAGGTCCGGGCCAGGAAGGCCTGGAAGGAGTGGTAGTTCGAGTTCGCCGAAGACTCATTCAGCGTAACCCCGGTGAAGCGGGGGTCGATGCGGTTGGTCTGCCCGGTGGGCGGCGCGTTCAATCCGGCATTGATGGTCCGGAAGTCGGCAATGCGAGCGTTCTCGTCCGCAATCGAGGTAGCCGGAACAACGAGACCGGGCCGAACGGTGTTGAGCGGACGGGCGCGCTGCAGGAAGTTGCTCTTGGTGCCCACGTAGCCAATCCGGCCGACGAAGCCGTTGCCGATCTGCCGTTCAATGTTCAAGCTCCACTGCTGCGTCTGCGGGTTGCGCAGCGCGTAGTCCACCGGCGAGATGGCGCCGAAGTTGCGCACCGTGGTGCCGAAGTTGCCGACCGTCGCGTTGCCGGTCTGCTGGAACGCCGAGGTCCCCGCCACCAGGTTCGCTAGCGTGTTGGCGCCGGTGAATTCGGTGGTTGTGAACTGATACATGAAGGGCGGAGCGAAACGGAGGTTGGTGATGGGGTTCAGGAAGATGAAGTCATACGCCCAGCCGTAGCCGCCGCGGACGCTCCACTTGCCGGAGTTGCCCGGGCTCCAGGCGAAGCCGAAGCGAGGCGCCCAGTTATAAACGGTGTTGAAGGCGGTGGGCGTGACCTCCATCGAACCCAGTGCGCCCGTACCGGCGCCACCCAGAGCGACCTGGCGATCGAGATTCAGGTTCGAGAGCAGACCATTCACTTCCGAGACGCCACCGGCGATCTCGACGCGAAGGCCCAGGTTCAGCGTCAGGTTGCGGCGAACCCGCCAGTCATCCTGCACGAACAGACCCTGATTGCTCACGCGGTTGCCGCGGATGGAGCCGCCGAAGCGCTGGGTGTAGATGACCGGAATGCCCTGCTGAAACTGTTCAAAGTTGGCGAACGTGAACGTGCCGCGAGTGTTCGAATCAAATACCGAGTTCGCCTGCGTCCGTTCGAAGTTGTAGCCGCCCTTGAAGGTGTGGGTGCCGAAGGTCTTCGTCAACGTGGTCAACGAGTTGAATACGTTCTGCGTCCGGCCCTGGGGAAGGCCGGCCCAGGAGCCGAGCTCCGCGAGGCCATTCTGGAAGCCCACCGAGGCAGCGCCGATGGCCGCGAGCGGCGTAAAGTTCGGGGTGCTGCGCTGGAATCCGCCGAGCTGGTTCAGCACCAGGGTCGGGGAGAAGATGCGGGTGTAGCCCAGGGTGATGGACTGCGGGCGGTTGGTCGAACTGGCGCCGTTCACCGGCAGGTTCGATGAGATAAAGGTCAGGCCAGGGCTGCGCGTTTCTGAATCCTGGTACGCATAGCGGCCCCAGAGAGTATCCTTCTCCGTCATGTTGTAGTCGATCTTGCCGGAGTAGGCGATGGAGTTGGTGCCCAACGGAGCGGCGTTCGAAACGGTCCCCGAATCGGAAGCGACGCCCTGGACTGCCTGCCACAACGTGCGGGCGGCGGGACTGGTGATGCCGGCCACCTGCGCGTTGGTCGGCACCACCGCGATGCGGGTGCCGCCGGAGCCGCGGATCTTCTGCTGCTCGTAGGTACCGAAGTAGAAAAGCTTGTCGCGGATGATGCGGCCACCGATGGCCGCGCCCCACTGGTTGTCCCGCAGAATCGCGGCCTTGCCCGTGCGGTCGAAGTAGTCGCGCGAGTTCAGCTTGTCATTGCGGAAGAACTCAAACAGACGGCCGTGGAAATCGTTGGTACCGCTCTTGGTGATGATCTGGTACTGCGAGCTGCCGTTCCGGCCATACTCGGCACTGAAGTTGTTCGAAATGACGTTGACTTCCTTGATGCCGTCGATCGGTACCGTCCCGATGCCGGCGCCGCCGGTGGTCGAAACGTCGGTGGCGTTCGCGTTGTCAATCGTGATGTTGTTCGCGCGGCCGCGGCCGCCGTTGGCGTTGTAGCTGCCCAGACCCAGGAAGGGGTTCCGCACACTGACGGGCGTGACGCCGGGCGTCGTGCCGGCCAGGGCGAGCGGCCCGCCCTGCAGGGGGAGCTGCGTGATGGCTTTCGATTCCACGCTGGTCTGCATCTGCGCGGAGGCCGTCGAAATCGTCAAGGCCGATTCTTCAATCACCACTTCGGACTTGGTCGCGGAGACCTCCAAAGTGACCTTCAATTCCTTGGTGGCGCCGGAGTTGATCAGCGCTGTCGTCACCAGGCTCGAAAAGCCGGTGTTCTCCACGCGAACGGAGTAGTCCCCGATATTGAGCAGCGAAAATCGTGCTGCTCCGCTCGAGTCGGTTACCGCGTCGCGGGTGAATCCTTGAGTGGAACTGCGAATAGAGACCTTAGCCCCGACAACGGCGGCGTCCGAAGAGTCGCTAACGCGAATGACGAGATCACCAGTGATCTGCGCCAGAGAAGGCAAGGCAACGCTTGCGAGTGCAAGCAGCAACCTTGCGGTGGTGCTGTGTTTCATAGATCGAGATACCCCTAACGGTGGTGGCCAGAGTTTGCGGCCGCGTGTATCAATTTCAATTATAGATGGTTAAGGGGCTATGAAAGATGCACTTCTTCAGGAGACCGGCATGGAGCACGGGGCGGCGCCGGTTAGCGGCGGCGGCCGCCGGGCGGCAGGACGCTGAAGTAGGCGACGGCGGGGTCGTGGTCGGAGACCCGCTCGGTCCGGTTGAAGTCCGTCCGCCAGGCTGACGGGAAGTCCGCATTCACCCGGCCGATGGCGAACCGGCGGAGACGCTGCTGGAGGGCGGCGTTGACGAGAATGTGATCGAGCGTCTGCGCGTTGCCTTCAAACGAGTAGGAGTACCGGTCGGCCGCGGGCAGGGTATCGACCAGGACATTCAGGTCGGGATTCACGAGGTCGGCGCTGGCCAGGGTGACCTGCGTGGACGGGGTGGGGACCCCGCGGACGGTACCGAGAACGTCGACATAGCCATCGTTGAACTGGAATGCGTTGAAATCGCCGACCACGGCGATGGGCTCCTGCGGCTTCGTGGTCTGGATGTTCTGGATGAGATTGGCGAGGAACTCGGCCTGGGCCCGGCGCTTGGCGCGGGGGTTCTCACCCGAGGTGGTGGTGCTGGACACATCAATCAAGCTGCGGAGATGGTTCACGATGACCGTGAAGTTGTTGCCGCTGATGGTGGCCGAGAGGACGACCGGCGGGCGGTCGTTCAGGATCTGTGGCGAGCCGATGGGCGGCGAGTACTGCGTATCCTTGCCCACCTGCGCCACCGAGTTGACCGTGACGCGGGACTTCACGAGGAAGCCGACGTTGATCTTGCTGGGGTCGTTGCCTTCAAAGATGTAGGGCGTATAGCCGGCGGCGAGTTCGTTGGCCAAGCCCTGCAGGGCGTTGAGGTTTTCCACTTCGACCACGCCGATGACGTCGGGGAGGCGCATGACATCGCGGATGACGCGGGCGGCCTTGGCGCGGCGGGAGGGGAAGCTGGCGTCGTTGTCGGAAGCGCTGGTGTCGGAGACGTTGTCGTAGAAGCGCTCGAGGTTGATGGTGCCGATGGTGAATTCAAAGGCGTCGGGAACCGGGACCGGGGTGAGCGTGGCGAGCGAACTGAGGCTGGGCGCCGGGGAGGCGTCCGGCAGGAGGGTGTAGCGGGCCGAGGAGAAGTCGAGGACGCCGGTGATGTTGTTGATGGTGACGTTCGAGGTAACGGTGAGGACCGGGGCGCCGGGCTGGGCGTCGGAGTCAACGCGGATCATTTCGGGGTTGTCGTCAAAGGACGGGGCGCCGACGGGGGTGGCGGAGGGGCGATTGAGCGTGACTTCGATGCCGGGTTCGCGGAAGGGGCGGTTGATGCCTTGGGGGACAGCGTAGAAGACGCCACCGGTTTCGGTGGGGGAGACCGAAACGAGAGAGGCGAACTGGACGCGCATGCCTTCAAATTTTTCGAGCTGATAGAGGCCGCCCGAGGGGGTGACGTCGGAGCTCGAAAGGAGCACCGGGGTGGGCAGCGTGGTGGTGCCCAGCCGGAAGAAGGTAGGCGAGCCGGAGAGCTGGGTGAGGCCGAAATCGGAGGGGACGGCGGAGGAGCTGCTGGGGAATTCGCTAACGGTGCCGGTGACGCAGAGGCGGTCGCCGGGGGTGGCGGCGGGGGTGCTGCTGGTGAAAACGAAGAGGGCGTCCGAGGTGGCGGTGTTGTTATCGCTCGCGCCCTGGAGGAAGAAGCCGTTGGACTTCAGGGCGGTGACGGTGCCTTCGACGGTGTGGGTCTGCGCGAGGAGGGTGGATTGGTTGGCCGTGCCCTGGATGGCGCTGATCGTCGAGGTGGTGGTGCAGGTGGGGTTGGCGGCGGTGACGGTGAGCGAAACGTTGAAGGTGCCGGTGCGGGCCTGGTCGTCGGTGACGGTCAGCGGGATGGACTTCGAACCGGTCGTGGTGGCGAGGGCGACGGTGATGTTGTTGAGGGCGTAGTTGAGGCCGGAGGAGAGGGGGACGCTGGTGTTGGCGCTGCCGCCGATGGCGGTGAGGTCGGCGGTGACGGTGTAGCTGGTGGAGGCGGGGTTGGCGCCGGGGGCGACGGTGGCGGCGAGGTTAAAGTTCTGGCCCTGGGCGACGGAGCCGGGGGAGGCGGCGCCGGAGATGGTGGGGTTGGTGGGGCCGCTGGCGGTGCCGGTGACGGAGATGTCGTCGATGCCGACCCACTCGTCGCTGCCGGCGGCGTTGGTGGTCATGATGCGGAGGTAGACGACGGATTGGTTTTCGGCGGCGGTGGGGAGGGTCACGTCGACGGCGGTGACTTTGGTGGCGAGACTGGCTTCGGTGGCGTCGGCGACGTAAGCCGCGCTGACGTTGGTGAAGTTGCCGGAGTCGCCGACGCGGTAGTGGAGGGCGACCTGCTGGATAGCGTTGTCGGCGGTGCTATCGAGGTCGCGGACGTTGTACTGGACGCGGATGCCGGTGCGGCCGGTGGTGGCGATTTTGATGAGGATATGGGGGGCGTCGGCGGTGCCGGAGCCGTTGAGGGCGATGGTGGGATTGGTGATGCCGTCGAATTCGGCCACGCCGCCGGCGGTGAGGGTGTTGGGGTTGGTTTGATTGGCGATGACGTCGACCAGGGTGGAGGAGGAGTAGTCGGCGAGGAGGGTTTGGGGGTCGACGCCGGTGGGGGAGTTGCCGGTGTAGTCGCCGAGATAGCCGACGATGCCCGGGACTCCGGACCAATCGTCGTTGGCGGTGATGAGGCTGGCGGTGGACCAGGCTTGGGAGAAGGGGAGGGATTGGGTAGTCGAGTCCGCGAAGAGGAGGGCGGCGACGGAGGCGAGAAGGAGGGGGCGCTTGCGGAACATAGAGATCACACGGATGGATAGCACGAAATAAATGACGATGGTATTAATTGTTTGGTCGGATTTACAGACCGAAGACGAAGCGGCCCCTGCAGGCTCTGGCAAAGCGAACGGCATTGATGGGTGGCGCGGTGCTTTACACTTGGGTTTGTGCGTTTGGCGATGGATCGGGTGTGCGAGGGTTTGGTGGCGCTGCTACTGCTTGCCCAAGTTGGGGGCGTGGTGCGGCAGCTATTCGTCGAAGACCGTTTTTTCGCCTGGTCGCCGCATGATTCGCGGAACGAGTACCGCATCACGGCATTTGCCGGGGAGCAGCCCGTTGCCGCCGCTGCCATCCAGGCCCGGTACGGCCTGCTGGCCATGGATTGGCACGCCCTGGACAACGTGAAGACAGTGATCCGCGTGGCCGAGGAGCGCGCGGAGCCGCGGGAGCGGTGGCGCGTAGTGGTGACCTTCCGGCGGAACCTGGGCGCGCCGTTCGTTTGGACGTATCCGGAATGAAGTATCCCGGCCGGCTTCCGACCGAGGTCTCGAGCCTCGCTACCTTAGTTGTCTTGATGCTGCTGGCCCGCCTGGGGATGGATCCGATCCCGCGGCACCTGCCCTATGCTCCGTTTCCGGAGGGCCTGAGCGAGGCGGCGCCGTGGCTGTTCCTGGGCGGGGCGTTGCTCGTGCTCAGCCAACGATACGTGCAGATGGGGGCTTTGCTGGCCGGGGCGGGGCTGCTGCTGAAGGTGCTGGGGAATATGCCGCTGTTTAGTAACGGTCGGTTACTCGACGGACTGACTCTGCTGCTGATTGGGTTGTATACGCCGCGCTGGGGCTTGGGGCCCTTGCGGGCGCAGTACTGCCTCGTGTATTTCGGAGCGGTGCTGAGTAAATTGATCGACGGCGATTGGTGGAACGGGGCGTTTGTGAACGCGACGCTGGACTATCACCGGCCGGGGGCGGTGGCGGAGGCGCTGGCGCCGCTGGCGCCGTGGGCGGGATGGGTGACGATGGCGACGGAGGCGGCGATCGGGACGGGCCTGGCGATTCCGGCGCTGCGGCCGGCGGCGGTGGTGCTGACCGCGGTGTTTCATACCGGGCTGCTGGTGCTGCTGCGGGAGGATTTCGCCACCTTCTACTACACGGTTTCGTTGAGCGCCTGCCTGCTGTTTTTGGAGTGGCCGGCGGTGCTGGCGGTGCGGATTCCGCGAGAGGGGTTCGTGTTTCTTGCGCGGAGGTCGGTGTTTACGAGCTTGCAGGCCGCGCCGGTGGAGCGGGGCAGTTGGCAGGTGCGGTTTGCGAACTACCGGTATGAAGGCCCAGCCGCGTTGGGGCTGCTGTTGTTCGCCAATTTCCCGGTGTTGGCGTTGCTGGTGGCGGGGGTGGCGTTGGTCAGCCGGCGCGGGTACGGCACGGTGCGGGAGGTGGTGCTGGTGGCATGTGTTGGGTTGGCGGTGGGGGTGTGGCGGTGGCGGAAGCAGGAGAAACGGACTTGACGCGGGTGCTGGTGACCGGGGCGGGCGGATTCGTGGGGTCGCGGCTGGTGCGGCGATTGCAGGAGACGGGCGGCTACGATCCGTTTGCGATGGTGCGGCCGGGCGGGGCGCGGTCGCCGCTCGCCGAGAGCCGGACGCTGGTTTGCGACGTGACGGACCGGGGGGCGACGGAGGCGGCGGTGCGGGCGTGCCGGCCGGAGGTGATCCTCCACGGGGCGATGGCCGGCGGGCATCCGGCGACGGCGGAGGACCGGCTGCGGTTTGCGGCGGTGGCGATTAGCGGGACGCTGCACCTGGCCGAGGCGGCGTTGGCGGTGGGGGTGCGGCGGTTCGTGCATCTGGGGAGTTTCTTGAGCTACCAGGCGCAGGAGCGGCCGGTGAGCGAGCAGGACCCGCTCGCACCGCGGACGTTTCGGGGAGCGGCGAAGACGGGGGCCGCGGTGCTGCTGCACCAGTACGCGGCTACCTGCGGGTTGCCGCTGACGAAGCTGCGGATCTTCTCGGTGTACGGGCCGGGGGAGGGGGCGCGGCGGTTTATTCCGGCCGTTCTGCGGGCGGCGCGGGAGGGGACGACGCTACCGCTGGCGCCGCTGCCGCGGCATGACTTTGTGTATGTCGAAGATGTAGTGGACGCTTGCCTGGCGGCGGCGGAGCGGGAGGTGGAGGCCGGAGCGATTTACAACATCGGCGGGGGCGTGAGCTACCGGAACGAGGAAGTCGTGGCCGAGGCGGAGGCGGCGACGGGGCGGCGGATTGCGACGGACCGGGACGCGTATCCGCCGTCGCCCGCGGACGGTTCCTTCTGGCAGGCGGAGATCGGGAAGGCGGAGCGGGAACTGGGATGGCGGCCGCGCCACTCCTTGCGGCAGGGGCTGGAGGCGTATTGGGAATGGATGCGATCGACATCAGCGTAGTGCTGCCGCTTTACCGGACGGCGGCAACGCTCGAGGAGCTGCATCGGCGATTGACGGCGGTGCTGGCGGGGCGGACGGAGCGATACGAACTGATCCTGGTGGACGACGGGTGCCCGGCGGGGAGCGGGGCGGTGGCGGCGCGGCTGGCGGCGGGGGATGGCCACGTGCGGCACCTGACGAACGAACGGAACCGGGGGCAGCAGTGGACGGTGTTTCGAGGGGTGGGAGAGGCGCGGGGTGCGGTGGTGGCGATTCTGGACGCGGACCTGCAGGACCCGCCCGAGCAGTTGCCTGTGTTGCTCGATACGCTGGCGGAAGGCCGGGCGGAGGCGGTGTTTGCGGCGCGGCAGGGGCAGTATCAGAGATGGACGCGGATGGTGACCTCACGGGTGTTCAAGGGGTTGTTGCAGGTTTGGCTGGGGGTGCCGCGCGGGGCGGGATCGTACGTGGTAATGACGCGGCGGATGGCGGACCGGGTGTTGCGGATGCGGGTGCGATCGCCGTACATGCTGGCGCTTTTGGGCGGGTCGGGGCTGCCGCTGGGGGCGGTGCCGATGGAGCGGCCGCGGCGGCCGGAGGGGGATTCGGCGTACTCCACGTGGCGGCGGGTGCGGTTCGCCGCCAATGCTATTCTGGCTGCTGGCGAAGTTAGATGGCGCAACCAGGACCGATAATCGACATCCATAACGAGGCGCAGCGGAGCTATTACAGCGGCCGGAAGTTGCACGCTAATATCGCGCCGGTCGAGACGCCGTACGTGACGCGGCACCTGGACGAGGTGCTGGCGACGGCGGCGCCGGGGGCGGGAGCGCGGATCCTGGATTTGGGGTGCGGCGCCGGGCGGCACGCCGTGCTGCTGCAGGCGCGGGGTTACCGGGTGGAGGGGCTGGACTTATCGGCCGATTTGCTTCGCAATCTGCCGCCGGAGATTCCGGCGCATTGCGCGGACGCGGCGGCGCCGCCGGCGGAGCTGCGGGGGCAGTTCGATGTCGTGCTGGGCTTTTTCATGCTGCACCATCTGCTCGATTTGCGGGCGGCATTTGGCGGGGTGGCAGCGCTGCTGAAGCCTGGGGGGCGGGCGGTGTTTATTGAGCCCAACCCCTACAATCCGCTCTACTACGTGCAGATTGCGTTGACTCCGCACATGCGGTGGCACGCGGAGCGGGGCATTTTGAACATGCGGACGGCGGAGATTTTTCCGGCGTTGACGGGGGCGGGGCTGCGCGCCCCGGCGGTGCGGCGGTTAGGATTCCTGCCGCCGTTTTTGCGGAACCGGAGTTGGGGCGGAGCGGTGGATGCGGCGGCGGAGCGGGTAGGTTGGCTTGAACCGGTGCTGCCGTTTCAGATCTTTTCAGCGATGAAGCCCGATGCCCGTTGAGAAGCCTTCCTTTACCGACGACCGCATAGAACGGTTGATCGAGATGGAGCGGGAGCACTTCTGGTTCGCGGGGCGGCGGATCCTGGTGGATGCGCTGCTGCGGCGGCACGCGCCGGGGCGGGGCGCGGAGTTGGTGGACGTGGGGGTAGGCGGGGGCTACTACGCGGAACTGCTGAGCGAACGGGGCTACCGGGTGACGGCGGTGGACTTTTTGGCCGGAGGGCTGCGGCGGCTGGGGACGGTGGCGCCGGCGGTCCGGCGGTTGCGATCGACCGCCGAACAGTTGGCGATGCGGGACGGGGCCTTTGACTGCGCGCTGGCGCTGGACGTGTTGGAGCATACCGACGACGAGCCGGCGGCGGCCGAGCTTTACCGGATTCTGCGGCCGGGCGGGGTGGCCGTGGTGACCGTGCCGGCGTTTTCGTGGCTGTGGAGCTACCGCGACGAGGCGGCGGGACACAAACGGCGGTACACCCGGCGGGGGTTGGAGGAGTTGTTGCGCGGGGCGGGATTTGCCGTGCGGCAGGCGGGTTACTACGGGTGTTTATTGTTGCCGTTGACGGCGCTGAGCCGGTTTGCCGGGCGCGTGACGCCGGCGACGCGCGACATGGAAGACGTGCCGCCGTGGGCGGTGAATCAGATATTTCGGGCGATTAACTGCGGGGAGGCGCGGGTGGGGACTCGACTGGCTTGGCCGGTGGGATCGACGGTGTTTGCCTGTGTGGAGAAGCGATAGAGCGTGAAGGAAGCGGGATTCGAACTGCTGGTATTCACCGTGGATCCGGAGCGCGCGGCAGCCGTGCTGGCGGCGGGCGCGGCGGCGATCGTGGTGGATTGGGAGAACCAGGACAAGTACACCCGGCAGGCGGGGGCGGACACGGAGATCAACCACCACGGGGTGGCAGAGCTGTGCGCGGTGCGGGCGGCTTGTGCGGGACGGGTGATCTGCCGGGTGAACGGGATGCGCGAGGGATGGGAGCGGGAGGTGGAGACCGCCCTGGCGGCGGGGGCGGACGAGATCTTGCTGCCGATGGTAGGGAGCCGGGCGGAGGTGGAGGCGCTTTGCGGATTGCTGCAGGGGCGGGCGGAAGCGTCCATTCTCCTGGAGACGCGGGCGGGGTTGGCGGTGGCCGGCGAGTTAGGGGAGCTGCCGCTGCGGCGGGTTTACGTGGGATTGAACGATCTGGCGATTGATCTCGGCAACCGGAACCTGTTTACGCCGGTGGCGAACGGGACGTTGGACGCCTGCCGGGCGCAGGTGCGGGCGCCGTTTGGCTTTGGAGGATTGACGGTGCCGGAGGGCGGGGCGCCGATTCCGTGCCAGTTGCTTGCGGGGGAGTTGAGCCGGTTGAGGTGTTCGTTTGCGTTTTTGCGGCGATCGTTTTGGCGGGACACGGCGGGACGGGAGTTGGGGACGGAGGTGCGGCGGATTCTGGCGATGATGGAGGCGGCGCGGGGGCGGACGGCGGAAGCGGTGGCGGCCGATCGCGAGGCGTTTCAACGGGCGGTGGAGAGCGCGCAGTGGCCGGGCTGAACCGCGGCCGTTACCTGATGGCGGTGACCGCGACGGCGATCGCCTTGGCGGGGTTGCTTTACCTTGGGCAGCGGCCAGCCGGTGCGGCGGTGGATGCGGCGTGGATGGCGCACGTGGCGGGGCGCGTGGCGGCGGGGGAGGTGCTGTATCGGGATACGTTTTGCGGAGTGACGCCGCTGGCGTTCTGGATTCAGGCGCTGGCGGGGGAGTGGTTCGGGCACACGGTGGGGACGGTGCGGGGGATGCTGCATGCGCTGTTTGTGGCGCAGGTGCTGCTCGTGGCCTTGATTGGGGAGACGATGGGAGTTTCGCGGTTGGCGATGGGCGCCGGGTTGGGCGGGATGGTGCTCTGGGCGGCGCCGCTGACCAGTTCGACGTACTCGGCATGGGGGGTGGTGTTTCTGCTGGGAGCGTTTTGGGCCGCGGCGCAGGCGCCCGCGGACCGGCGGTGGGCGTACGGAGCGGGTGTGAGCGCGGCGCTGGCGTTTGGAGCCAAGCAGAACGTGGGACTGCTGGCGTTGGCGATGATTGTGGTGCTGTCGCCGCGGGCGAGCGGGCGGATGGTGGCGGGATTCGGCGCGGTGGTGGTGGCGATCGCCTTACTGGTAGGAGCCTCCGGGGGCTGGGAGGAGTTTGTGTACCAGTGTTTCACTGGGAAGGTGACCTATCTGCAAAAGGCGGGGGTTTCCTACTGGCGGGGGGTGGACTGGAGACCGCGGGCGATTCTGTATCTGCTTCCGCTGGGGTTGGTGGGGCTGGTGGGAGTCCGGAAATGGTGGCCTCTGGTCCTGTTGGGAGTCGTGTCGCTGGCGGCGGTGTATCCGCGGCCGGACCCCGTCCACATCGTGATGGCGGCGCCGGGATTGGTGCTGGCGGCGGCGGCCGTGGCGGCACGCCACTACTGGCTCACGCGGGGAGCGGTGTTGGTGATGGTGGTGTTACTGGTGGCGCAGATCGGGGCGGAAGTGTATTGGGTCTCGCAGAAGGGGCCGGCCGTGGTGCTGCACCAGCGGGGACTCCGCGGAGATCGATTGGAAAAGCAGGACGCCGAGCGGATCGCCAAGGATTTGGCGGCGCTCGGGAGCTATGGCGCCGGGCGGCCACTGTTTTTGTTGCATCCGGATGCCGCGTTCTTCTATGCGGGGACAGGATTGAAGAACCCGTTGCGATACGACTATCCGCTGGCGACGACGTTTGGGCCGACGGGGCAGGCGCGGGTGGGAGCGGCGATTCGGGCGGGGGAGATCCGGGAGGTGTGCCTGTTGGAGTCTCCGTGGCCGGAGCTGCCGCCGGAGGAGTTAATCGCGACGGTGCGGACGGCGATGCGCCCGGCGGAGGAGTTACCGGGGGCGCCGTGCCGGCTCTACCGGCGGCCATGACGGTGGCCGGGGCCGGCTGCTACTGTGGGTCGATATGGCTGCGTCCCGATTTCAGCGTTTGACCGTGTTTTGTGGTTCGAGTTCCGGATTCGATCCGGCGTTTGTGGAGGTGGCGTTTGGCGTGGGGCGAACGCTGGCGGATTCGGGAATTGGGCTGGTTTATGGCGGGGCTAAGGTGGGCCTGATGGGAGCGGTGGCGGACGGGTGCCTGGCGGGGGGCGGCAGTGTGATCGGGGTGCTGCCGGGATTCTTGCGGCATAAGGAGATTGCGCACGAGGGGCTGAGCGAGTTGATCGTCGTCGAAAGTATGCACGAGCGGAAACAGCGCATGCATGAGCTGTCCGATGGGGCGATGGCGCTGCCGGGCGGATTCGGCACGATCGAGGAGTATTTTGAACTGCTGACGTGGGCGCAGTTGGGACTGCACGAAAAGCCTGTGGGGGTTACTGAACTGGGATGGCTTTTTTGACGGGCTGTTGACGCTGACGGATACGATGGCGGCGCGCGGGTTATTGAAGCCCGTGAACCGGGAGATGCTGTTAGTGGGGGCGAGTGGGGAGGAGTTACTGGCGAAGATGGAGGGGTATGTGGCTCCCGTGGTGCGGAAGTGGATTGAGTTAGAAGAGGTGTAGGGCTAGAAGGTCCGGGTGCCGAAGGCCTTGGTTTGGAGGCGGTAGACCGTGGACGGCGTCGTGACGTAAAGCGTGGGTCCGCTGAGGGCGCAGTTGGTGGGGCGCTCGGGGGTGGGGATCTTGCCGAGCGGCTCTCCGTTTTTGGTGTAGACCTCGATGCCGTCGAGGCTGGCCATCCAGACGTTGCCGGCTTCGTCGGTTTTGAGGCCGTCGACGGTGAGAGGGGCGAATGGCTTGCCGGGGCCGAGGCGGCCATCGGGGGCGATCGCGTGGATCCTGACGCCGCCGGCTTTGTAGTCGGCGACGTAGAGATGCTGCTGGTTCGGCGTGAGAGCGACGCCGTTGGGGCCAGGGGTTTCGGCGACAACGCGGACTTCGCCCTGGCGGGTGATCTGGTAGACGCGGCCCTTCGGGAGATCGGTGAAGTAGATGCTGCCGTCGATGGCGTACACGAGGTCGTTGGGGCCTTGGAGGTCCTTGTCGGCGAGGACGGTGATCGATCCGTTCTTTTCGGTGCGGGTGACGCGGCCTCCTCCTTCGGCGGTGAGGAGGCGGCCCTGGTGATCAAACGTGAGGCCGTTGGCGCGGTTGCTGTTTTCGCGGAAGACCGTCAGTTTGCCCTGCTCCCACTTATGGATTCGTTGGTTGCGGATATCGGTGAAGAGTAAGTAGCCGCGGCGGCTATAGACAGGGCCTTCGGCGAGGGCGAAGCCGGTGGCGAGCTGAGTAAGTTTCTCGTTGGGATCGATGGGCAGGGGCATTAGGATCCCTCCCCTTTGGCGTACCAGCTATCGCGCGGGGGCTTGTAGCTAATTGTGAGTTCCGGGGTTTCGATGCGTTTGCCTTTCTCGAAGCCGGACTGCATGAGGCTATCGAGGGCGCCGGAGACTAAGAGGGTGCGGCGGACATCGACGGCGGGCTGGCCGGTTTGGATCATCTGGGTGATGCCGTGGACGAGCATGGAGAAGTTATTCGAGTTTTCGATGGGGATATAGCAGAGGGTCGCTTGCGGGGGGCCGTGCTTGGGTTTGACGGCGGCGATGTATTCGGAGACTCCGCTCAAGGCGAGGGTCGCGGCCTGGAAGCCATCGCGGTACTCGATGAGGCCGAGGACGGCCGTCATCTCTTCGGGGCGCTGGCCGGTGGGTTTGAGTTGGCGGGCGAGACAGGCGTCGAGGAGGTCGCGGCGCCAGAGGCCCTGTTTTTCGGCCTTCCAGACCTCTTCGCCCTTGAGGAGGCGGACGGCGCGGATGCCGGTTTCACCGCCACGGCGGCGTTCGACGAAGGCTTGCAGGGTTTCGAAGATGTGGAAGATGCCGCCATCGCCGAACCAGCCGCCACCGATGGCAAGGGCGGAGTCCATGACGAGGCCGCGGGGCGGGTCGTATTCCGGGCGGCGGAAGGTGACGGGGACGCTGGAGCCGGCCATGAGCGGGAACTTCAGCTCCTGCGACCACTGGTGCATCTGGCGGGCCTTTTTCCAATCGTAGGAGAGGTGCTTGTCGACAAAGACGGGGCAGACCTGGCCGGACTTCCGGAAGACGTTGACGACCTGTTCGAAGAACTCGTAGCGGGGGTAGAGGTGCTGGTCTTTTTCGTTGTGGGGGTAGTCGCCGTGTTCGCAGACGAGGACGACGCCATCGACGGCGAGCTTGCCGGTGCCGAGGGTGAGGGCGCCGGCGATGTCTTTGGCGACGGGGACGTTGTAGGCGGCGGCGAGGCGTTGGCCGATGTCGGCGGGGTGGATCTGGTCCATCCAGAGGGAGGCGACTTCAAAGGGGGGATCGTAGTGGGATTCGTGGATCCAGTAACCTTCAAGAAAGCGGGTGATGAAGTTATCGGAGTGGGAGCGGACGTGGTAAGTGGAAGATAGGCAGGCGATGCGTTTCTTCCGCAGTTGGGCGGGCAGAACTAAGAACTGGCGGCGGTTCATTGTTGCTTCGAAACCTCTTCATTTTGGCGGAGGACGCGGAGGAGATTGAGGCCCATGATCTTACGGATATCCTGGTCGGAGTAACCCAGTTTCATCAGGCCTTTGACGATGGTGGGGTACTTCGAAACATCTTCCATGCCGACGGGGGCCATGCCGGAGATGCCGTCGAAGTCGGAGCCGAGGCCGACGTGGTCGACGCCGGCGGTTTTGGCGAGGTGGTCGAGGTGGCGGACGAGGACGGAGACGTCAACCTTCGGCATCTTTTCGAAGTATTTGCGCTGGATGGCGCGGACCTTTTCCCAGTCAACGGGTTTGACGTCGGTGACCGCTTTGATTTCGGCGTCGCGGGCGGGACGGTTGCGGAAGAAGACGTCATAAGCGGCCTTGTCGAGATAGCCGGCGTGGAAGTTGAGGCAGATGACGCCGCCGCGTTTGGCGATGGTTTGGATGACGTTGTCGGGCATGTTGCGGATGATGGGGGCGATGGCTTTGGCCGAGGAGTGGGAGGCGATGACGGGGGCGCGGGAGTGTTCGACGGCGTCGAGGACAGCCTTGTCGGAGATGTGGGAGACGTCGATGATCATGCCGAGGCGGTTCATTTCGCGGATGAGTTCGCGGCCGAAGGGGGAGATGCCGGTGTGGATGGGCTGGCCGGTCATGGAGTCGGCGAAGTTGTTAGAGGCGAAGTGGGCCAGGGTCATATAGCGGATGCCGAGGCGGTAGAAGAGGCGGAGGACGCCGAGGCTGTCGGCGATGAGGTGGCCGCCTTCGAGGCTGGCCAGGGCGGCGAGTTTGCCGGACTTGTGGATTCTTTCGACGTCGGCGGCGGTATAGGCGAACTCCATGTCGTTGGGGTTCGCTTCGACTTCGGCGTGGAGGGCTTCAAGGGTTTCGAGGGCGCGGGGGAGCCAGCGTTCCGGGGGGAAGTCCTGGGGCTGGGCGTAGAGGCCGAACATCACGGCGCCGAGCTTGCCTTCGCGCATGCGGGGGATATCGAGTTCGTAGTAGTTGTGGCGGTCGCGGAGGCGGTAGTTTTCGTCGGCGAAGTAGCGGGGGGTATCGATGTGGGCGTCGAAGATGAGGAGGTCCTTCATCAGGTTGGTGAAGCGGGGGTCCTGGGCGGGGAGGAGGAGCGCGGTGAGGAGGAAGAGGGAGGCCAGGCGGGTCATTTGCGCCAGTATACTAGCCGCGCGGGGTTTTCCGGTGCCAGTCGGTTTGGCGCTGGTAGGCGTTGGCGGCGGCGATGAGTTGGTCTTCGCGGTTGGGGGCGGCGACGAGTTGGAGGCCGACGGGGAGATTGTCCTTCGTGAAGCCGCAGGGGATGGAGAGGGCAGGGAAGCCGAGGAGGTTCCACTGGGCGGCGTTGCGGAGGAAGACGAGGTCTTTCTTGCCGAAGGCGAAGGCCGGGCCGGGGGCGGTGGGCATGACGAGGATGTCGGCCTGGCGGAACCAGGGGGCGGGATTGGCGCGGAGGCGGTGGAGTTCGGCGAGGGCGGCCTGGTAGCGGGCGGGGGTGACTTCGGCGCCTCCGGCGAGATTGGTTTTGGTGACGGGGTCGAAGAGATCGGGGTGGGTCTTGAGGCGTTCGGCGTGATAGGCGTAGGACTCGGCGGAGATGACTTCGACGTAAGCGTGAGGGAAGCCGGCGAGGACGGGGGAGCGTTCGAGGGGCGGGAGTGTGACGTCGCGGGCGCCGGCGGTGAGGGCGCCGAGGGTTTTGATGGCTTCGGCGAGGAGGGCGCTGGTTTCGGGGTCGACGCCGTCCCAGAAGACTTGGCGGGCGATGCCGAGGCGGAGGGATCTGGGTTTGACGGATTTCTCGTGGATGGGCGGGGCGCCCATGGCTTCCGAGAGGCGGGCGGCATCTTCGGCGGTGCGGGCGAGGGGCCCGAGATGGTCGAGGCTGCCGGCGAGGACGGCGGCGCCGGCGGTGCTGATGGCGCCGTAGGTTCCTTTGAGGCCAGTGACGCCGCAGAAGGCGGCGGGGAGGCGGATGGAGCCTCCGGTGTCCGAGCCGACGGTGCCGAGGCAGAGGCCGGCGGCGATGGCGACGGCGGAGCCGCCGCTGCTGCCGCCGGGGGAGTGGGCCGTGTTCCAGGGGTTGCGGCTGGTGCCGAAGGAACTGGTTTCGCCGCTGAAGTTGTAGGCGAACTCGTCCATGTTGAGTTTGCCGAGGAGGACGGCGCCGGCTCCGCGGAGCTTGGCGAGGGCGGGGGCGTCCTGCGTGGGGATGTTGCTGGCCCAGTGGCGGGAGGCGGCGGTGGTGGGGACGCCTTTCGCGTCCAAGAGATCCTTGACGGCGATGGGGATGCCGTGGAGGGGGCCGCGGAGGCGGCCGGCGGCGAGTTCGCGGTCGGCGGCGGCGGCTTCGGCGCGGGCGGAATCGGCCAGGATGGAGGTGAAGGCGTTGAGGCGGGGTTGGGTGGCGGCGATGCGTTTCAGGCAGAGGTTGGTGAGTTCGAGCGAGGTGGTTTGGCGGCGGCGGAGGGCTTGGGCGGCTTCGGCGATGGTGGAGTAGGGGAGAGGTTGGGCGCTCGCGGCGGCGGCGAGAAGGGCGGCGAAGTGGCGGCGGGTGAGCATGGTGGGGATTTCATTTTACGTGGTTTGGGGGTATGGTCAGAGGGTGATGCGGCGGCGGGAAATGGCAGGTTTGTTATCGGGAATCGCGGGACTGAGCGCGGCGGCGGGGCCGGAGGTGTTGCTGCTGAAAAAGAACGGATGGGTGCCGAACAATGAGGCGTTACCGGTGTTGTTGTGGCGGGGGGTGATGGGGCCGGGAAAGGCGGACGCCATGGAGGCGTTGTTTCGCAAGAGCGGATGGACGCCGGAGTGGCGGAACGGGGTGTATCCCTTTCACCACTACCATTCGACGGCGCATGAGGTGTTGGGATTTGCGGCGGGGGAGGCGCGGCTATTGCTGGGCGGGCCGGCGCCGGGCGGGAAGGAGGTGACGGTGCGGGCGGGGGACGTAGCGGTGCTGCCGTGTGGGACGGGGCATTGCCGGGTGGCGGCGTCGGGGGATTTTTTGGTGATTGGGGCGTATGCGCTGGCGCAGCGGTGGGATTTATGCCGGGAGGCGCCAGACGCGGCGGCGGTGGAGCGGATGCGGCGGCTGCCGTTCCCGGCGGCGGATCCGTTGGGAGGGGAATTGGGGCGGGTTTGGCGGTACACCGGCAAGTAATTCGCAAGCGTTTCGGGTCTTTGGCCGGGCGCTGGCCAAAATTGAATCGGCCGGTTTATTCGAGAGCGAATTCGACTTTTCTTGTCCTGTTTTTTGGGTCAAAAACAGGATGAGATCCATGTTAATGTTCCCTGGGTAGTACACCGGACATCCCAACGCGATTCACAAGGTCCTGCAAGTGCTTGTCCGGTCGAGAGCCGTCTTGCCTTCCACGAAAGGAGAAGCAGAGAAGAATGAAGAAAGTGATGTCACGATTCGGTTCGGTATTGTCCTTGGGCGTATTTGGCTTGGCCTGCGCATTTGGGCAGCCGACGACCACGACATTTTCGCTAAACACCGGCGTTGCAGGCGTAACGACGGGCACAATCAGCGGCGGTCAGTCGGCGCTTTTCAGCCCTAGCGGCCTGGTGGGAGGCAGCACGACCCGCTCGTTTGCCGCCCAGACGTTTACGCCGACGACGGCGGGTTCTTATACGTTCGGGGTGGGGTCTGCCACCTACGACGCGGTCCTGGTGGTTTACCAGGGCGCTTTTGACCCGGCCAATCCAGGGGCGAATGTCCTGGTGGTGAATGACGACAGCGATGGCCAGCCTCCAGCGGGCAGCACAGCAACGATTACGGGTTGCGGCGGTTCAGCCGGACTTTGCCCCAAGGTGACCTCGACGCTGAGCGCCAACACGAACTACACGGTGGTGGTGACGACTTATGGCGGCAGCCCCAGCTTTTCCGTGGTTCCCGTGTCGTTCTATGTGTTCGGCCAACCGGTGGCCGTCGGCGGTGCGGGTCCGGTCCCGATTCCGACCTTGGGCGAATGGGGCATGATCGGCTTGGGCGGATTGCTCGTGCTGTTTGCGTGGCAGCGTCTGCGGAAGATGGACTCGGCCGGAGTGGCCTAACGGTAGATGAGCATGTTGAGCCGATCCCAGCGATTCTTCGTGCTCTTTGCCGTTTCGGCGCTGGGAATGTTCCTGCTGCTCTTGTCGGCTCCGGTGCGCCCGCTGGTAGAGGGGTTCTCCGGAGCCCTGGCCACGACGGCGAGTTGGATGGTGCGTTTGAGCGGTGGGATCTGTGAGCAGCGGGAAGCCGTAATGAGCAACCCGCTGCGCGGTTTTGCCATGGAAGTACGCGACGGTTGCAACGGGGTGAACGTCGTTATCCTGCTGTGGGCGGCGATCCTGGGGTTTCCGGCTTCCGGGCGGATGAAGATGTGGGGGTTGGGGTTGGGCTTCGGGGCGATTCAGGCGCTGAATCTGCTGCGGATCATTTCGTTGTTTTATTTGGGGCAGTACTACCGGGCGTTGTTTGATTTTGCTCACCTGTACGTTTGGGAGTTGCTGATCATTCTCGATGCGATGGTGGTGTTTGCCATGTGGGCGCGGCGGGTGCAGCCGCGATGACGGGGTTTGTGGGGCGGAGTTCCGTGGTGGCGCGGGCAGTGGTGTTGCTGCCGGCGATGATGACGCTGTGGTGGTTCGTCTTGAAGGGGCCGTCGCTGTGGGTGTTGGCGAAGCTGGCGTATGTGCCGCTAGCGCTGCTGGTGGGGCCGGTGGGGCAGGCGCCGATCCGGGTGGATGCGGAGACGCAAGCGTGGACGTTTCAGGTGCAGGTGAACGCCTATGGGCGGAACCAGCAGACGAACGAGACGCAGTGGGTGGAGACGCTCGCATTTTCGGCCGAGGCGGAAAGCATGGCATTTTTCGCCAGCAGTTGGTTTTCGTATCTGGCGTTGGCGCTGGCGGCGGGGGCATGGCGGCGCGCGGAGTGGCCAAAGGTGGGACGAGGGTTAGGGATTGAGACGGTGCTGAACGTGCTGTCGGTGGTGGGGTATGCCTACATCAACGGGTATGGCAGTGTGTTGAAGACGGGCGCGACGGCCGCCGGCGGGAAACTGTGGGTGCTGGAGTATCTGTACCACTTGATCTATCTGGTGCTTCCGTTTGCGGGACCGTTTATCGTGGCGGTGTCCCTACACCGCAAGTGGCAGGAGTATCTGGGCTTTGCCGCCCCGGTGTCGCCGGAGGGCAGAAAAGCCCGCGGGGCTACTTCTCGCGCTTCTGCGTGAACTGAAGGTTGGACGTAACGATGTGGCCGACCGAGCCGTTGTTGTATTGGCGCATTTCGTAGCCGAAGCCCAACTGCATGGTGGGCGAGAGTTGGCGGATGAGCCCGAGACCGAGGCGGACGGTGCCGCGTTGCTGGGCGTAAAGACCTTCTACGGAGGCGTATGGCATCAGGGTGCGGCCCTGCTTCTGCCAATAGAGGCGCTGACGGCCACGGGTGAAGTTGCCGGTGGGAGTGAAGACGAAGCGCTCGACCAGAGTACGGGATTCGAGCACCATGGTCGAGTTCTTAATGAGCGGAATCTGCACGCCACCGAAACCACGGTGGAAGGCGTCGATATCGCCGCGGAAGCGAACCTCCTGGCCGATGTAATAGTAGCCTGCGATGAGGCTGAGACGGGGTTTGACAGCGTAAAAGGCCAGCGGGCCACCCCGAAACTGGAAGATGTTGCTGATGTTGTCGTTGGACCGGACACGGGCGTGGGCCTGCAGCGTTAACTTCGCAGTGGGTTTGAAAAAGGCGTTGAATTGATGCAGCGATTCGACGTCCTGGGCCGACAGGAGTGTAGCGTACAAAAAAATAATCACCCCGAGGCGCCCCACGAGGTTATTATTTCAGTTTAGTTACAGTTTTGCAACGGAACGATGAATCAGGCCGCGACCGCGATTTTCCCCTCAAGGCCGGGGATCATGGCGGCGAGAACCTCCTCCACCCGTTCGACGAACAGGAAGGAGAGTTCGTTGCGGACGGCGTCCGGCACCTCACGAAGATCCTTCTCGTTGGCGGCGGGGAGGATGACCCGTTTCATGCCGGCGCGCCGGGCGGCGAGCACCTTCTCCTTGACGCCCCCGATGGGGAGGACGAGGCCGGTTAGGGTGATTTCGCCGGTCATAGCCGTGTCCGACCGGACGGGCAGTTTGGTGTAGGCCGAGGTCATAGCCGTGGCGGCCGCGATGCCGGCGGAGGGCCCATCCTTGGGGATGGCTCCGGCGGGAACGTGGACGTGGAGGCCGTGCTTCTTAAACGCCTCGGGATCGATGCCGAAGTCCTCCGCATGCGCCCAAATGTAGCTCTGGGCCGTACGCATAGACTCCTGCATCACCTCGCCGAGCTGGCCGGTAATGGTGAGGCCCTTGCCCTCGGGGAGCGTGGTGGCTTCGAGGTAGAGGACATCGCCGCCGGTTTCCGTCCAGGCGAGGCCGGTGACGACGCCGGCCGGAAGCTCCTTGCGGAACTTCTCGGGCGGGACCGCTTCCGGGCCGAGCAGGTCATAGAGGTGCTCGGTTTCGATAGTCACGACGCTGTGGTTGTTCTCGACGATCTTGAGAGCCACCTTGCGGATGACCTTGCCGATCGTGCGTTCGAGGCGGCGGAGGCCCGCCTCCCGCGTGTAGCCGCTGATGATGCGGCGAAGCGCGGCGTCGCTGATCTCGCACTGCTCAATCGTCACGCCGGCTTCCTTCAACTGGCGCGGGATGAGGTATTTCCGCGAGATTTGTACCTTCTCCTCCTCGGAGTAGCCAGAGAGGCGGAGGATCTCCATCCGGTCGAGGAGCGGCCGCGGGATGGTATCGAGCGAGTTCGCCGTCGTGATGAACATGACCTTCGAGAGGTCGAAGTCCAGGTCGAGGTAGTTATCGCGGAAGGTCTTGTTCTGCTCGGGGTCGAGGACTTCGAGCAGGGCGGAGGTCGGGTCGCCGCGGAAGTCCCGGCCGACCTTATCGACTTCGTCGAGCAGGATGACCGGATTGCGCGAGCCAGCCCGGCGCATCGCCTGAATCAGCCGGCCGGCCATGGCGCCGATGTAAGTCCGGCGGTGGCCGCGGAGTTCGGCCTCATCGTGCATGCCACCCAGGCTCATGCGTTCGAACTTGCGGCCAAGGGCGCGGGCGATGGACTGGCCGAGCGACGTCTTGCCGACGCCGGGAGGCCCGACGAGGCAGAGGATCGGCGCTTTGGCATCCGGGTTGAGCTTGAGGACGCTGAGGTGTTCGAGGATCCGCTCCTTAACGTCCTTGAGTTCGAAGTGGTCTTCGTCCAGGATGGCGCGGGCGTTCGAGATTTCAAGGTTGTCCTCGGTGGTGGCGGTCCAGGGCAGGTCGAGGACGTACTCGATCCAGCCGCGGGAGACCTGGTGGTCGGGCGAGTTGGCATTGGTGCGTTCGAGCTTCTTGAGTTCGCGCTGCACCTCCTTCTTCGCCTGTTCGGGCAGTTCGGTTTTTTCGAGGCGCTCGCGGAGCTGATCGATCTCCGAGCCCTCTTCGCCGTCGCCGAGCTCCTGCTGGATGGCCTTCATCTGCTGGCGCAGCATGTACTCGCGCTGCTCCTTGGACATCTCGCTGCGGGCTTCCGACGTGATTTTCGAGCGCAGTTCGAGCACCTGCACTTCGTGCCACAGGTACTTGTGGAGGAGGCGCAGGGCGTCGACTTTGGTTTCCGCTTCGAGCAGCGACTGCTCCTTATCGACGGGCAGGGACATCATGGAGCCGAGCAGGAACACCATGCGCAGCGGATCTTCCTGACCGGCGAGCAGCTTGGCCAGGTCGGGCGTCGCATCGCCATGCGCCAGAGAGATGGCGCGGGAGGCGAGTTCGAGGATCGTCCGTTCGAGCGCTTCCACTTCGGTGCCCACATCTTCAGGCAGCGGCAAAGGACGAACGCGCGCCCGGAGGTAGCCCTCTTCATTGCTGACCTTCACGACGGCGACGCGGTCCACGCCGAGCACCATGAGTTCCCAGGTGCCGTCGTTCGAGCGGGTGTTGCGGCGGATGACGGCGGTGGTGCCGACGCCATAGAGGTCGTCCTGCGTGGGGCTTTCCAAACCGGCGTCCCGCTGGGAGACGATCAGGATCTCCTTGCCTTCGGCCGCCAACGCCGCGTCCACTGCCGCTTGCGTGGATTTGCGTCCGACCGACAGGGGCAGCATCAACCCAGGAAACAGGACCGTATTTTTCAACGGCAGAACCGGCAGGGTTTTCAACTCTTCGTTGGTGGTCATTTAGTGCTCTCCTGTCAACTTTGATGCGCGTCAAGCCATCGCGGATACAGGAGGATTGAAGTCCAATCCCGCCCGTAGCGGATTTAGCTCAACTTTTACGGTTTGGCCATCGCGGATCTCCCCGCTGATGAGCTTTCTAGCGAGCGGGTTTTCGATCTCCTTCTGGATGGCGCGCTTGAGCGGACGGGCGCCATAGCTGGGATCGTAGCCGGTGCGGACCAGCCATTCGAGCGCTGAGTCGGTGAACTCGAGGGAGATTTTCCGGTCGGCCAGCCGCTTGGTGAGGCTTTCGAGCTGGACGAGGACGATCTCTTTCAGGTGCTTCTCGTCGAGCGAGTGGAAGACGATGATCTCGTCGATGCGGTTGAGGAACTCAGGCCGGAAGCCCGCGCGGAGCTCTTCGAGCACCGTCCGCTTCATGCGCTCGTAGGACTCGCCTTCGTACCCGCCGCGGTATTCGAGGATCCGGGCCGAGCCGACGTTCGAGGTCATGATGACGATGGTGTTCTTGAAGTCGACCGTGCGGCCCTGGCCGTCGGTCAGGCGGCCGTCGTCGAGCACCTGCAGCAGGATGTTGAAGACATCGTGGTGGGCCTTTTCGATCTCGTCAAAGAGGATGACGGAGTAGGGCCGGCGGCGGACCGCTTCGGTCAACTGGCCGCCCTCTTCAAAGCCGACGTATCCCGGAGGAGCGCCGACGAGGCGCGAGACGGTGTGCTTCTCCTGATACTCGGACATGTCGATGCGGATCATGGAGCGCTCGTCGTCGAAGAGGAATTCGGCGAGGGCGCGGGCGAGTTCCGTCTTGCCGACACCGGTGGGGCCAAGGAAGATGAACGAGCCGATCGGCTTATTGGGATCTTTTAGGCCGCTGCGGGCGCGCATGACCGCGTCGGCCACGGCGTCGACCGCTTCGTTCTGGCCGATCACCCGGCGATGCAGCTCTTTCGACAGGCCGAGCAGCTTCTGCATCTCGCCTTCGAGCAGGCGGGAGACCGGGACGCCGCTCCACCGGGCGACGACTTCGGCGATATCCTCTTCATCGACCTCCTCTTTCAAAAGGCGGCCTTTCTTGCCGGATTCAAGCGCGGTTTCCTCGGCGGCCAGCTTCTTCTGGAGTTCGACGAGTTCGCCGTACTTCAGGCGCGAAAGCTTCTCGATGTCGTACTCGCGTTCGGCGCGTTCGATCTGCGCCTTCACGTTTTCGATCTGCTCGCGAATCTTGCGGAGACCGTCGACGGCGGCCTTTTCGTTTTGCCACTGGGCCTGCAGCGAGGCCGAGCCGCTCTTCAGGTCGGCGAGCTCCTTTTCGAGCTTGGCGAGACGGTCCACCGAGCCGGGGTCGGTCTCCTTCTTGAGCGACTCGCGTTCGATTTCGAGCTGCATGACGCGGCGCTGGACCTCGTCGAGCTCCGTCGGCAGCGAGTCGATTTCGGTGCGGAGCTTGGCGGCGGCTTCGTCCATCAGGTCGATGGCCTTGTCGGGGAGGAAGCGATCCGTAATGTAGCGGTTCGAAAGGATGGCGGCGGCGACGAGGGCCGAGTCCTTGATGCGGACGCCGTGGTGGATCTCGTAGCGTTCGCGGAGGCCGCGAAGAATCGAGATCGTGTCTTCGACGCTCGGCTGGTCGACGAGAACCGGCTGGAAGCGGCGTTCGAGGGCCGGATCCTTCTCAATGTGCTTGCGGTACTCGTCGAGGGTGGTGGCGCCGATGCAGTGCAGTTCGCCGCGGGCGAGGAGCGGCTTCAGCAGATTGCCGGCGTCCATGGCCCCCTCGGCCTTACCCGCCCCGACCACCGTATGGAGCTCATCGATAAACAGGACGATCTGGCCTTCGGCGGACTGGACCTCTTTCAACACGGCCTTCAGGCGCTCTTCGAACTCGCCGCGGAACTTGGCGCCGGCGATCAGCGCGCCCATGTCGAGAGAGACAACCTTCTTCTCCTTCAGGCCCTCCGGGACGTCGCCGCGGACGATGCGGGCGGCGAGGCCTTCGGCGATGGCGGTTTTGCCGACGCCGGGTTCGCCAATCAGCACCGGGTTGTTCTTGGTGCGGCGGCTGAGGACCTGGATGACGCGGCGGATCTCTTCATCGCGGCCGATGACGGGATCGAGCTTGCCCTGGGCGGCCATCTTCGTGAGATCGCGGCCATACTTTTCGAGCGACTCGTAGGTGGCTTCGGGATTCTGCGTGGTGACGCGCTGGGAGCCGCGGACGTCCTTGAGGGCGTTTTGCAGGCGTTCGCGGGTGATGCCGAACTCTTTGAAGAGCTTGCCCGTGGCGCCGGCGTCGGTGACCATGGCGAGGACGAAGTGCTCGGTGGAGACGAAGTCGTCCTTCATCTGCTTGGCTTCGGTTTCGGCGTCGGAGACGAGTTTGGTGATGCGGGTGGAGACGTAGACCTGGTCGACCTTGGAGACGACAGGGAGCTTACCGACCTCCTGCTCGGCGCGGGAGCGGAAGGAGTCGACGGCGACGCCGGCCTTTTTGAGGAGGTTGGCGGTGAGGCCGCCCTCCTGCTCAAGGAGGGCGAGGAGGAGGTGTTCGACTTCGAGTTGGGAGTTGGAGCGTTGAACGGCGAGCGATTGGGCGGAGCGGAGGGCGTCCTGCGATTTCTCGGTGAGTTTATTGAGGTCCATACTTGAGCCTGTCCCTGTCAGGTAATTACAGAGTACCACACTCACTGCAAAGCGCAAGCCCTTCCTGCATGACCAATCGCCCCGCCCATCGGCAGGGTCCTTCCGCGGCAGCAACGCCTCGCCGCGTCTAGCCGCGGCTCAGCCGCGCTTCCAGCCAAATCGCCAGCACCAGCGCGAAGACCGCGATGGCGCCAAACAGCGGCAGCCACATGATGGCGCCGATGCCCCAGGAGTTCGCGACCAGGCCAAGGACCGTGGGCGCAAGCAGGGCGCCGGTTAGGCCCAGCGAAAAGATGCCGTTATAGAACCCGGGATGGTAGCTGCGGAAACGGTGCTCGATGCTCTCGGCCGTCAGCGGATAAATCGCCGCGAAACCCGCGCCCAGCAGCAGGATGGCGACGAAGGCGCCTTCGACGGTGGCCGTGAGCGAGAGCAGCAGGCAGCCAAACAGCGCGCCGACCACGCTAAAGAGCAGCAGGCGCGAATGCTTAATCCGGCGGAGCAGCGCCTGCGCGACGATGCGGCCGATCAGCAGGGCCGCGAAGTAGCAGGCCAGCAGAGTGATTCCGGTGGCCGGGCTGGCGCCGAGCTTCTGGGTCACGAAGAGCGGCAGCCAGCCGGCGATGGCCCATTCGTTGCCGAATTGGAAGAACAGGAGCAGGGTGAAGAGTATGGCGCCGGGCGAGCGGAAATCCTTCATGGCGTCGCGGAGGCTGGGGAATTCCGTGAAGGCGGGCGTCGGGCCGCGGCCCGCGCGGAGCCAGGCGAGCAGGTAGAAGAGCGGAACGCAGGCGACGATGAGGAGAAGGACCTCGGCGGGGTAGGAGTTGAACGCTCCGGCGATGAGGACGGTGTTGGCCAGGCAGCCGAGTCCAAAGAAGATCCCGGCGAGATTGATCGTGGAGGCCGGATCGTGCTGGTACATCGGGGTGATGGCGTGGAAGATGGCGGTGTTGACCATCGCGGCGCTCAGGCCGACGCCAAACAGACCCGCCATCCGGAGTGAGGGCGGAACCGGGCCGGAGACGCTGGCCAGATAGACCAGCGCGCCGACGGCGACCGCGCTGCCGAGGGCCAGCACGAAGCGGACGCCGCGGCGGGGCAGGAGCCATTGCGTGAAGTGGAACGCGACGTAGACCCCGAAGTTGAGGAAGAGGAAGTACAGGCCGACCGTGAGGTGGTCCGAGTGCAGGTGGTAGCCCCAGGAGGGGAGGATGGAGCCGAGAAGCGAGAACAGCAGGCCGGACAGGAAAAAGCCCCCGAGGGCGCGGCGGCCGGAGGCGGCATGCAGGACGGCGCCAACGGTGGGCCGGGGGGCAGGGGACTGGGCTGGGGGCTGGGTCGGAGCCGCCACGGCAACCGGCGCGGCGACGGCGACGGCGACGGCGGGCGAGGGAATGGGGTCCGGCGGCACTACGGCGGCGGGAGCCGGCGGCGGGGTAGCCACTGGCTTGGCCCGGTCCGGATTTACCTTGCGGCCTTTGCGTCGTGCCATCCCGATTAGTGTACCCCGTATCCCATTTCTGGAATACCGGAAGCGATAGGCGGCCGAATCGGGAAGCAAGAAAAGAGGTTACCCTTTGGCCATTGGGTTGCATCCACTTTTGCATACGCTTTGGCGGCGATTGCCTCCCCGCTATTAGATTGGGTCCCAACTTCGGATGGGGCCCATTTTCTTTGGTGCCGCGGCGCCTAATAGAGGTAGCGATTACGGGCACTACTATCGGTTGGGGCTACCTTGCGGAATTTTTCTTGACAGGGTGAGGCGACGGCGTTATTCTGCTTTCATCACTGAAAAAGGAGGTGGTCCAGTTTCATGGTTAAAGAAGGCAGTAGTATTTCTGGGCGCAGGGAGGGTGCTGGCTCCTAGTAGCGGCTCCTCTGATTTGCTCAGGCCTCGATCAGTGGCGAGGGAATCGTAAGCGGTACCCAGATCCCTCCCTGCACGAAGCCCACACTCAATAAGCTGAAAGCCCCTGACCGGTTTGTCCCGGCAGGGGTTTTTGGTTTCTCGGGACAGGGGAGAGGCGAGTGTGCTATTCTGGTTTGGTCATGAAAGCTGGAATTCACCCTGCCTACAATCTTTTGAACGTGATCTGCGCCTGCGGCAGCACTTTCCAGACCCGGTCGACCAACAAGACGGATCTGCGTGTTGAAATTTGTTCCTCCTGCCATCCGTTCTTTACGGGCCGCCAGAAGCTGATCGACACCGAAGGACGGGTTGACCGGTTCAACAAGCGGATGCAGAAGTCGGCGGACATCAAGAAGGCGCGCCAGACCGTCACCGCGTAACTGCGACGCAACGAATCGAAAAAGGGCCGGTCGCTCGGGCGACCGGCCCTTTTTCTGTTTGGGAGCGGAAAATTTGGCCCCGCTTGCGGCCAGCTTCCGCCGTGAAGAGACATGGGACCTCTTCGGCTCTTTTTCGCGGGACTGATTTTGACGAGTGCGGGCGCGTGGGCGCAGCAGGGCGGCAAGCCGGTTAAAGACATCGACATCATCATCAAGAAGCAGCCCAGCGGCTCGGCGACGCTGGTCCGCACGGACTCGAACGGCGGCTTCTCGGTCCGCATCCCGGAGGCCGGCACCTATACCCTGCGCTTCGCCGCTCCGCCGGATCTGCCCGGCCTGCCGACCCTCGGGGGCACGGTCCGATCGGCCCTGAAGTTTATCGGGGAGTCCCCGGAGGCGTCCCTCACCTCGATTACCAAGCCGAAGCCGAGGAAGGTGATCAAAGGCTGGGACTACCAGAGCGGTGGTACGGGCACGATTCAGTCGGTGACGACAGACGGCCTCTACTCGTATGGGGAGCTCACCTTCAGCGGCGCCGGACTCTTCACCGGCTCCCTCACCGCCGACCGCACTCTCACCTCCCTCGACGCGCTCTCCTACGTGGCTGTCGAGGGGCAGCGCTCCCCACTCCCGCAAACCGTGGCTGTGCTGGGTGAAGGCTACCGGTCTTTTACCTACAGCGCGGACTTGCGCTCCGGCATCGAGCGCCGGTGGCGGGTGGACTTGGCCGGGGCGAGCGGATCGGGCCGCGCCGAAGGAGACAAGCCGGAGATCCGGGTTTCCGTGAATACAGATGGGCTGCCGGCGGGCACCTATGCGGACGAGATCGTGTTAACCCTGCGCGGCGAAGAACGGAGCGACGTCGTTCGACTTCCGCTTTCGATCCACATCCGCCCGCGCGGGTCGGACCTGGGCATTCAAGTGGATCGGTCCAAGTTTGTACTGCCGCGCGGTGCCGGCCGGATCCGCCGCAGCTTCCGCATCTTCAATCCCACAACCACGGACCAGAGCTATTCGGTCCGGCCCAGCCGCGGCTCCCTCGCCGGCGCTTTCCAACTGCCCTTAGGGTTGATTCGCGTGCGTGGTGGGGAGTCCACGGAGGTTCCCTTTGACATTGATGTTGCCGCAATCGAGGATGGCGGCGAGGGCGGCGGGGGCGATTTTGTTCCAGATTGCATTGAGCTCCAGAAAGAGCCAAGTGGGGAGGTCTTCGTGCTTTGCACATTGCCCCCGATCGTCAAGACCCTGGAACCCCTCCCCGAGGACACTCCCGTGCTGAAGCCCCTCAAGTTCATCTCGGTACCACCTCGTGGCCAGAATTGCGAGGCTTCGGCGGTGTATCCGGTTCTTGTCGGCCGGCCCAGCCGAATGCTGCAAGGTGTCGGAGCGAACCTGCTGTTCGAAGTCTGGGACAATTGCGGCACCGAGCGCACCGACTTTACACTGCACGCCATCTCGACCCTCGGCGGTTCCACCACCGCCAAGGCGATCACGAAGGGCGGAATCGCTCAATTTCTCACGGTGCCCTCGGCCGGTACCGGCGAACTCCATATTGAGGTCCGCGCGGGGGAACTCACCGGCGAAGATACGTACGACCTCGAAGTTGAATCCACGCCGGTCCCCGCCATGAAGGCCGTCAACAAACCCGGTGTCAGCAACCGGGCCCGCCCGGAACCCGCCTCCAATCAATCGATAGCGCCCGGCAACATCGTCGAGGCGGAGACCACCCCGGTCTCGGAAACCGGCGAACTCCTGCTCAATGGCATCGCGGTCCCCATTCTGGGCCGCCGCGGCGACGTCTTCACGTTCCGCGTGCCCTACAACATCGATCCCACCCTCTCCCATGTTCTCCAGGTTCGCGACGGGAACCACACCTCCGCCGCCTTCCCGCTCCCCCTCGCTCCGGCCGTCCCCGTCATCCTCCGCAACGCCGAATCCGGCGCGCACACCTTCCTCCGCAACGCCGATGGCTCCCTCACGCCCGTCACCGCCGAAACCCGCGCCCCCGCCGGCAGCACCCTCGTCCTCTTTGCCGAAGGTCTCGGCAGCGTCGAGACGGAGCCGACCGCCGAAACCCCAACCGTGGTCCTAACCTCGGCTAACCGCAAGCTGAGAGCCGGCATCAACGATGGCGTGGGCGACATCAAGGTCGGCCTCGGCAAGAACCCGCCCGGAAACATCGTGAAGGCGAACGAAATCGCCCTCACCCGCGACCTCCCCATCGAACTCGAAGGCCGCCCCGAAGCCGCCTTCCGCCTCACCTTCACCCTCCCCGAAGGCCTCGAATCCGCCGACCCCGCCTCCGGCCTCGTCAACCTGTGGGTCGAGTCCCAGGGTGTCGTCTCCGAACTCGCCGGCACGTATACGCCGGACCCCACGCCCGTCACCTCGGTCTTCGTTACCTCCCGGGCCATCCCCTTCCCCGCCACCCATCTTTGGGACGGCGCCTCCCAGTCCGCTCTCCGCAGCGCCAACGAACCCATCGGCCAAGCCCGCACGCTCGAAGGTCCCACCCCGCAACTCACCACGCCCGGAGTGCGCCTCCGCCTCGCCGATCTCGTCTCGAACACCCCCAACGCGACCACGCCCGACGGAAACCGTTGGAACCTGATCGTCCCCAATAGCGCCTCCCCGGTCGACTACACCGCCATCTACGAAAAGGATTTCCAACTGACCCTCGTGGTGAACCCGCCCGCCTGCGGCACCCTCTCCACCGGCGCGCTCTCCTCCCCCGGCAACTGGTGGGCGGAAGGCTCCACCGTGTCCCTCACCCGCACCGTCAACCCCGGCTGGACCGTCCTCTCCATCCTCGGCGGCACTAGCTCGACCGCAACGCTGATGGACCGCCCCCGCACGGTCACCATGACCTGCCAGCAAGGCTTCCCCGTCACCCTCCGGGTCAGCCCGTTTGCTCCCGCCCCCGTCCGCATCGACGCCACCTCCAGCCCAACGGGCTCGGTGACCACGGTTAGCAATTCCGGGATGTCGCTCACCGTTCCGGACGGCTATCTCGCCAGCCCCAACTACGTCACCTTCTTGGGAATCAGCACCCCGGCCCGCCCCTGGTCCCAACTACCCGGCCCCCAATCGAACCCATGGAGCACCACCGCTCCCGCCCCCACGGCCGCCATCACCTATACCGCCCTCTATCGCCCCGCCTGCCTCGTCCTGGTGCCGCACCCCAACATGACCATAACGTCCGGTGTCCTCTTCAGGCGTGCCGGTGCCCCCGCCGACTGTTACTACATCAGCTCGACCGCCATCATCTACAACATCCTCCTCACCGCCACTCCGCCCGCCGGTCAGTGCTTCACCGCCTGGAGCGACGGCAACACGACGAACCCTCGCGTTTGGCAGGTCAACGCCGGCGGCATCCTCCCCCGCCCCCTCTTCGGAGCTTGCAGTCCGGTCTGCGTCTCCGCGCCTCCCGGTCCCGGCGGCTGGTGGTCCTTTGAAACCCCGTCCGGCCCGGTGCTCGACCGCATGCCCCTCGGCCTAAATGGCATCCGCCGCGGGAACCCGGTCCCGATTCCCGGCAAGGTCGGCAACGCGCTGCAGTTTGATGGTGCCAGCTCGGTCGAGGTCCCTTACAACGCGATCTTTGATACTCCGGTCAACGCCGGCGCCCAAGGCAACTTCACCCTCGATGCCTGGGTACGCCTGGATCCATCTCTGGCGGCGCCCGGCGGCCAACTGGCGGGCATCCGTCACGTCACCGGTCCATATCAGGCCTGGGCCTGGGGCGTCGGGAAAACCGGTCTCGGGTTCTACGCCGAAAACCTGGGCACCCCCAACAGCTATGACGCCTGGCAGGTCTCCCTCCCCATTACCGATACCAACTGGCACTTCGTTGCGGTTCGCTTCGTCCGCGATCCGGCCACTAATTTTGCCAACCTGACCTTCTGGCTCGATGGCGCCAAGCAAACCATCTCGACCAATAAGACGGTCTTCGATCTGACCGCTACCAACCGCTCGTTCTTCATCGGCTTCAACGGCTACACCGGCGCCGCCGGGCAGCACTTCGTCGGCGGCGTTGACGAGTTCGAGTACTTCCAGCGCGCCCTCACCGACGCCGAAATCGAAGGGATCTACCAGGCCGGCGACAAGGGCAAGTGCCCACCCGCCCCGTCGACGGGCGTCCGCATCACCGTAAACAGCAACCCCGCCGCCGTCGGCGCGGTCTCTGGCGCCGCCTTCGGCGCCACCGGTCTCGGCACGCCCACCGCCCCCACCTTCACCACCGTCCTCCCGGCCGGCGCCACCTCGCTCGCGGTCACCGCCGCCAGCCCGGTGACCAACACCGCCGCCGGCATCCGTTACGAACTCACCAACTGGTCCGTCAACGGCAACGCCAATCCGGCGTTCACCACGACACCCCAGGCCGTCCCCGTCCCCACGACGAACACCACCTACACCGCCAACTACCGCACGCTCTTTGAAGTGAAGGTCGTCGTCAACGGCACCTGCACCGTCACGCCCGCGCCCGGCTTCTATCCCTCCGGCACCCAACTCCCGGTCGTCATCACCCCGGCCACCGGCCCCACGGCCACCTGGGCCTTCACCGGCGGCTCCCTCTCTGTAGTCAGCGGCGGCCGCATCCCCATCCTCTCTCCCGGCACCCTCACCGTGAACTGCAGCGGCGGCTCCGGCGTCCCCATCTCGGTGATCACCAATCCCGCCAACATCGGCGCCACCGTCGGCATCGATACCGTCGGCTCCAATCCCAACTCGTACGCCACCAACCTGCCCGCCGGCGGCACGCAGACGCTGACGGCGCAGGACCCGGTGCTCAACGCCGGCGTCCTTTATCGCTTCGATAACTGGAGCCCCGCCGGACCCCAGATCACGGTCCCCTCCACCGGCCCGGCCGTCTACACCGCCAACTACCGGCTCCGCGGCTACGTCGTCACCCTCACCGGCTGCGGCGTCACCATCGGACCCATGTCGCTGGCCGTGCAAACCAACCCGCTCGTCTTCGCCCCCAACGCGGAGTTGCAGATCTTCCCCAACCCGCCCGCCGGGCAAAGCTTCACGAGCTTCACCATCACCATGGGCGGCAGCACCACCACCCAAACCACGAACCCCGGCCGCATCACCCTCACCGGTCCGGCCACCATCGTCGCCAACTGCGGCACGCCCAATACGGTCCCGGTCACGGTGCTGACGAACCCCGCCAACATTGGGGCCACCGTGGGCCTCGCCGGCCTCAACCCCGGCGCGGGCAGCAGCCTGAATCAGTACTCCGCCAACGCCGTCCCCGGCTCCACCGGCACCGCCACCGTCGCCCCCGTCCAACTCTTCAATAGCACCAACACCACCCGTTGGGACTTCAAGAACTGGACCGGCGCCGGCGTCGTCGCTCCCGGTACGAGTAACCCGCAACCGGTAGGCATCCAGCCCAACGGCAGCACCTTCGTCGCCAACTACGACACGTTCTACAAGGTCGATGTGGTCAACAACGGCTGCGCCTCGGTGAGTCCCGTCGCCGGCTTCTACCCGGCCGGGTCCACGCTGACCGTCACGGTCGTCCCGGGCAACAACAACCAGCTCGCTTCCCTCAACTTCGGCACCCCGCAAGGCGGGGCGACTCTACCGCCGATCGCCAACAACTCCACCGTCACCATTGACCGATACAAAGTCGTCGAAGCCACCTGCGGAGCCACTCCCGTCGGCGCGGTCACTGTCAACACCGTCCCGGCGAACCTCGGCGTCACCGTCGGCGTTACCGGCTCGGGCTCAGCCCCCAACTCCTTCACGGCCACGAACCTGCCCGCCGGGCCGGTCGCGGTGACGGTGAACACCCTCGGCCCCATCGTGACGCCTCAGGGTGTGCAGCATGAGCTCGAATTCTGGCGCCAAGGCAACAGCGTGCTGGGCTCGGCGCTCTCGCAGCCCGGAACGGTGACGGCCGGGGTCACCACGACCTACACAGCGCAGTACAAGGTGACGGGCAACCGCGTCACGCTCGTTAACAACGGCTGTACTTCGGTGGGCACGACGCCGGCCATCCCGGCCAGCGGCATCTGGCCGGTGGGCACACCCATGACCGGCATCTCGGCCACCCCGCCTACCGGCGGCACGCTTACCAATGTCGTGGTCACCATCGTCGATCCGTCGAACGGGCAGAGCTTCAACGTGCCTCTGGGCTTCCCGCTCCCCGCCCCGCAGACCATTGGCAGCCCCTGGACCATCACGTTCAACTGCGCCGCCGCCACGAACGTCGGCGTCACGGTGAACACGAATCCCGCCGCCATCGGCTCCACGGTCGGCATCGGCGCCGCTTCCGGGGTGAACACCGTCACGGCAAACCTGCCGGCCGGCAGCACGCAAACTCTCAGCGCCTCGCCGACCGCCCTGGTCGCCTCCACCGGCCTCGGCTACCGCTTCACGAACTGGACCCCCGCGGGTCCGGCGGTGACGCTGCCCGCCTCGGGCTCGGCGACCTACACGGCCAACTACGCCGTCGCCTGCTTCCTGGTGCTCACGGAGGTGCAGCCCGCCGGCTCGGGTACCATCACGCTCTCCCCGGCGAGCCCGGCCGATCTGCCGGCGAACTGCTACCCCAACGGCACGGCCATCACCGCGACGATCGTCCCCGCCGCCGGGCGCCTGGCCGGATCGATTCAGCCCGGCGCGGCAGGCACGGGCGGACTATCGCCGTACTCGTTCACCATCACCGGGCCCACGCTGCTCGTCGGCACCACCACGGCCGCCCCGGCCCCGGCGCCGAACGTCAACTGGGCGTTCGTCTCCCGCACCGGCCTCACCGCCGTCTTCCGGGCGACCAACACCGGTAACCTTCCCGTGACCAACCTCCGCATCACCGCTTTGACCCCGACCCAGGGCCTGCGGTACACCAACCGGCCGCCGCTCCCGCTGCCGGTCGGCACCCTGGCCCCCGGCGCTACCGCGAACGTCACCCTTCCCTTTGAGTTCATCGGGGAGTCGCTCGAGCCGAACCTGAACGCCGCGTTCCAGGTGGCGCTGACTTCGCAGGCGGACAACCTGCCCGCCGCGAACTTCAACCTCACGGTGCCGGCTCCCCCGCCCACCACCGTCCGGCTGGAGGCGTTGAGCCGGACCAACACCGGCAACACCGGAGCGCTGGTCTTCCGCGTAACGAACACCGGCGCCAACCCCACGCTCCCGCTCAACCTGGGTCTGCAGATCACCGGCGCGGCCGGGCTCACCTTCCCGAACACGAACTTCCAGACGTTGGCGCCGCTTGCGCCCGGCGCAAGCCAGGAGGTCACCTTCGCCATCGCCCTGCCGGCGGGCCAAACGCTGGCCGCGGCCACGTTCACGGCCAACCTGCAGGCGTTCGGCAACATTCCGGCTACCTCGGCCCGCTGGCGCTTCGATGCGCCCACGGCGATCGTGCCGCTTCCCTAAAGTGGATGCAGCGGCGGCCTAAAAGCCGTCGCCGCGATCTCCCCGGGCTTTGCGCCGGGCTTCCCGCTCGGCGCGCATTTTCTCGTACTCCAGCTTCTGCTCATCTTTGAGCAAAGCATTCACGGCATCCACCTGCTCCTGCTGGATGCGGAGCATTTCGGGCCTGGTCTGCTCCCGGAAGCGCTTGTAGTCCTGGTGCGTCTTCTCGAGAATAATCTGCAACTTCCCAACCTGCTGATCGTCCAGCAACAGGCGAGACTTCATCTCACCGAGATACTCCCGGCGATACTCCTCCGGGCTCTTCCTGGCCGGACCGCTGGCGTTGACGGCCGGGCCGCGAACCAGTTGCAACCCTCCGGCTCCCACGGCGATTCCGCTTAGGAAGACCAGCAGGAGATACACTCCAATACGACGATCACTTCTTGCCATGAATTACTCGTTGGGGGGATCTACAGGAGACGCCGGGTGCAGCGCGGCCATGACCACGAAATCTTCGCTGTCGTCGAGCGCCTCCACATAGGAGCTCTCATAATAAGCGGACCGCTCGAACGGAGACCATACACTAAATCCGACCAGCAGCGCCCCGGCGCACGTGGCGCCCGCCAGAATCGTCCGCGTCCAGGAGAGCCACGCCGAGGTCTGGGCCTTCTTCCGATCGATCTTTGACCACATGCCGGGCAGGAAGTCGGCGCCGCCTTCGAAATCAGGCATCTCCTGGCGGTAGGCCGCAAACAGCTCGTTTAACTTCTCTTCGCTATTGTGATGAGACGACATGCCGGTCCCCTAACAGTTTAACTCGCTTCTCTCAAACGCTTTGAGCACCCGCTGGCGAGCCCGGAACAGGCGCACCTTCAGGGCGTTCTCATTGACTTTATAAATCGCTTCCAACTGCTTGAGCGACAAGCCTTCCACTTCTTTCAATGTGAGCAGGATCCGGTCCTCTTCACTCACCCCACCCAGGAGCGCGTGCACGAACTCGCGAATCCGTCCCTTCCGGCTCTCTTCGTTTTGCGCGAGCGTACTGGCGCTGGCATCCGCCACCACCACCTGCTGCTCACTCAAATCCGCCATCCGGGCCTCCGGACGCCGCTTCTGCCGCCGCAGATAATCGTAGGCGGCGTTCACCGTCAGCCGATAAAGCCACGGCTCAAACATCTCCGGCTCCCGCAACTGATCGAGCGAGTAGTACAGCCGGAGAAAAACCTCCTGGCCCACATCCTCCACATCCTCGCGACGGCTGATCAGACGGGAGATCGTGCCGAGAATCCGTCGCCGGTAGGCCTGAACGACCTGATTAAACGCAGCGTCGTCGCCCTCCCGGGCTTTCTCGATCAGCGAGAAATCAACAAGCATGGCGGCCTTCGTCCGCACCGACACTGGGGTCCCAAGGATCCCCTCCACGGTTGCGTGATCTGCCGCTACACCAAGACTGGCCAATTCGTGCTCTCCGTGAAGATAGGCGACCTCGCACCCATGTAGGTTACACGATTTGGCAATCCTGTTTGCAGCTAGGCCGCCGATTCCTGCGACGGCCGCTTCCGGATCGACTCCAGGCGCTCCAAAACGGCAATCACCAGCTCAATTCCGGCCCGCTGCTCCCGCAGATACGCCAGTTGTTCGTCCAGGCTGACCCGGGCCACTTCCGGGGGCAATTCGATCCTGTTTGGCATTTTCCTACGTTTACAGTACTACTAGTAATAAGTCAATAACCTTAAGGTACTAGTACCCAGGTTCCAGTGCCTCGTGCTACCCTCAAATCGACCCCTCCCACCCCATGGACTTTCTCTCCGGCCTTAACCCTCAGCAACAGCAAGCCGTCGCCGCCACCTCCGGTCCTCTCTTGATCCTCGCGGGCGCCGGATCGGGCAAGACCCGGGTGATCACCCACCGGATGGGCCACATCATTAAGAACCTGGGAACGCATCCGCTGGCCGTCATGGCGGTCACCTTCACCAACAAAGCCGCCGGGGAGATGCGCGACCGCGTCGCCAAACTGCTGCAGGAGTCGCGTCCGGGGCGTTTGCCCCGGGTCTCGACGTTCCACGGGTTTTGCGTCCGGCTGCTGCGGCAGGACGGTGCCCGGCTGGCCGAACTCCGTTCGAACTTTACGCCCCAGTATCTGATCTATGACGACGACGACCAGACCGCGCTGATCAAGAGCATCTATAAGAATCTGGGCCTCGACGAGAAGTTCATGCAGTACCGGGCGGCCTTGGGCGTCATCTCGCGGGCCAAAAGCCAGCATGAAACCCCGGCGGACTTCTACAAGCAGACGCAGGACCCGAAAATGTCGCGGCTGGCCGTGATCTACGAGCAGTACGAAGCGAAGCTGCGGCAGGCCAACGCGCTCGATTTTGACGATCTGCTGCTCGAATCGGTGCGGCTGCTCACCTACGACACCGATACCCGCAAGAAGTACAACGACTGGATCGAGTATCTGATGATCGACGAGTATCAGGATACGAACCGTTCGCAGTACGACCTGATGCGGCTGCTCTCTGAGGTGAGGCACAACGTCTGCGTCGTCGGCGACGAGGACCAGTCCATCTACAGTTGGCGCGGGGCGGATATTCGCAACATTCTCGACTTCGAGAAGGACTATCCAGGCGCGCAGATCATCCGGCTCGAGCAGAACTACCGGTCGACCAAGAACATCCTCGATGCGGCGGGCGCCGTGGTGGCGAACAACCTCGAACGCAAGGGCAAAAACCTGTGGACGGACGCCGGCTCCGGCGAGAAGGTCACCATCTACGAAGCGCTCGATGGCGAGAACGAAGCGCTGTATATCGCCAGCGAGATTGATAAGCATCTCGGACGCAATCCGGATTCGCGCGTGGCGGTGCTCTATCGGACCAACTCGCAGTCGCGGCAGATCGAAGAAGCGCTGCGGCGGTACGGGCGTCCTTATATTGTCGTGGGCGGCTTCAGCTTCTATCAGCGGGCCGAAATCAAGGACCTGCTGGCGTACCTGCGCCTTCTGATGAACCTCGACGACTCCATTGGTCTGGTGCGCTGCATCAACACCCCGGCCCGGGGGATTGGAAAAACCACGCTCGACCAGGTGGAGCAGCACGCCGCGCAATTCCGCATTTCCATGTGGGAAGCCATCGGGGATATGCTGCAGAAGCACTCCCTGGGCGCGCGGGCCGAGAGCGCCTTGAAGGCGTTCCGGGAGCTGATTCTGGTTTGCCAGCAGGCGGTGGCGACCAACGATATTGGTCTCGTGTTAAAAACGGTCTTTGAGGAGTCCGGTTATAAGAGGATGCTCGAGACCGATACGGCGCCGGAGGCCGAGGGGCGCATCGAGAACATCAACGAACTGCTCAACGCCGCGGCCGAAGCCACCGAACGGGGCGATTCCATCACGGATTTTCTCGATCACACGGCCCTGGTCGCCGATTCGGACAATCTGGACGAGACGGCGCGGATCTCCCTGCTGACCATGCATAACGCCAAGGGATTGGAGTTCCCGGTCGTGTTTCTGGCTGGGATGGAGGACGGGCTGTTTCCCCATTCGCGCAGCCTGAACGACGACCGCGGCATGGAAGAGGAACGGCGCCTCTGTTATGTCGGCATGACGCGGGCCGAGCAGAAGCTCACCCTCTCCTGGGCCCGGTTCCGGCGGAAGTTCGGCGGCGGCCCGGCGGAGCCGACCATGCCGTCGCGGTTTCTCTCGGAAGTGCCGAAGACGCTGGTCGTGCGGGCCGGGGCCAACGGGTCGGGCGGAGCGGCGGACGAGGCCGAAGTGGAACTGTTCGTCGAACGGAACGAAGTCCGCGAGTCGGTGAAGAAGAACCTATTCACGGGTAAGACGTACAACTCCGTCGACAACATTGCCCGGTATTTTGAAGAGCGAGGCATCAAGGTGCCCCCGGCTATCGCGGCCAAAGCCGCGGCGCCGACTCCCGCTCCCGCGCCATCGCCGAAAGACGACCGTCCGCCGTGGCTCGCCGAGATGGAGGCCGAGACCGCCAAGCCGCCCGCCCCCCCGGCTCCCCCGGCTCCGCGCCCGGCGCCGCCGCGGTCCCCGGGCGGGCCGATGATCGCCCCCAGCAAAGTCCCCTTCACCCCTGCGCCCCCCCGGCAAGCCGTCCGGAAGCCCGGAAATTACGTCGGCGCCGTCGTAAATCACCCAAAATATGGCCGCGGCAACGTCTTACGGCAAGAAGGGGACGGAGATGATGCTAAACTGACAGTTAGTTTTGCCGGTCACGGCTTGAAGAAGCTCGTCGCCAAATACGCAGGATTGAAAATTTCTGAATGAATACGAAGCACGTCTCCGATAGAAAAGAACGCAAAGCGCTGAAGCGCAAGGCTCGCGCCGAGGCTCCCGCCAAGCCCAAGCGCGCCGAAACCGTCGCGCGCGGTTCGATGAAGAAGAAAGTGAAGAAGATGGCCAAGGGCCAGACGATCCGTAAGCGCTAAGCGGTAAAAATCCATCGCGGGAGGCTCCAGCCGTGAGCCAGTTGTTTCGTAAGAAGAGCATCGATGCTCTAATCGCAGATTCGGAACAATCGGGCCGGCGACTCGAAAGGTCGCTCGGGCCTTGGAGCCTTACCGCGCTAGGGATTGGAGCCGTCATCGGCTCCGGGATCTTCAGCTTGACGGGTACCGCCGCTTCCGGCGTTACCCTCAGCACCCATTCCATCTTTCACGCCCCGGTGTTGGACCTGTTGCTAAACGGGCCGGACGCCGTGTCGACGATTGGACGGCCCGGCGCGGGGCCGGCGGTAGCGCTCTCTTTTCTCATCCTCGCGCTCATCTGCGGACTGGCCGGGCTCTGCTACGCCGAACTGGCGTCGATGATCCCGGTCGCGGGCAGCGCCTACACGTATGCCTATGCCACGATGGGCGAGATCATCGCGTGGATCATCGGGTGGGACCTGATTCTCGAATACGCCGTCTCCAACATGGCGGTGGCGGTGGGTTTTTCGGCCTATATCAATGCGATCTTAAAGACATTGATTGGGGCCGAACTGCCGTTTGTGCTGTCGCAGCCCATGATCGTGGGGGGCGAGTTTTCGGGCGCCTGGTTTAATCTGCCCACGCTGATCATCCTGGTGGGTGTCACGTGGGTGCTCGTCAAGGGCGTGCAGGAGTCGGCCCGGGCGAACCTGATCATGGTGTTCATCAAGGTGGCGGCTATCCTGATTTTTGTGTTCGGCGCGGCGGGTTCGGTGAACGCGGCGAACTACACTCCGTTTATGCCGAACGGATTTTCCGGGGTACTCACGGGTGCGGCGATCGTCTTCTTCACCTACATTGGCTTCGATTCGGTCTCGACGGCCGCCGAGGAGTGTAAGAACCCGAAGCGGGATCTGCCGTTTGGCATTTTCATGACGCTGGGTATTTGCGCGGTGTTGTACGCCTCGGTGGCGACCGTTCTCACCGGGGTGATCAATTGGAAGGATCTCGATACGGCTGCGCCGGTAGCCAAGGCGCTGACCTCGATCGGGAAGGACAACCTGCAGGTGGTGGTCTCCACCGGGGCCGTCATCGGGATGTTGAGTTCGCTGCTTGTCTTCCAATACGGACAGGCACGGATCTGGTTTGCGATGGCACGGGACCGGTTCTTGCCGGATCGCTTCGCCACGGTGCACCCGAAGTATAAAACCCCGCATACGGCCACCTGGGTGGCGGGATTTCTGGTGGGGATCCCGGCGGGTATTTTCGACATTGGGACGTTTGCCGACCTGTCGAACATTGGGACGCTGTTTGCGTTTATGCTCGCTTCGGTCGGGGTGTTGGTGCTGCGGAAGACACAGCCGGACCGGCCGCGGGGCTTCCGGGTGCCGTGGGTTCCTTTCATCCCCATCCTTTCGATCTTCTTCTGTTTCCTGTTGATGTTGAGCCTGCCGCTCGAAACATGGGTTCGTTTCTTCGTGTGGCTGGGAATTGGCTTGGCGATCTATTTCTTCTACGGCAAAAAACGCGCCGCCGCACGATAGATCCCGGCGCGACTCCTCAGCCCGGCGATACTCCCGCTTGGCTTCGAACCGTAAAATCCGACCCGGGCTCACCCTCCCCGGGCGAAGGGTCCATCCGCACCGTCAGCAGGCTCCTGCCGTCCGGCACCAGCCAAAACGGACCACTCCCCAGCGGCCACCCGAAACCCGCTTGGCTTCGAACCGTAAAAATCCGACCCGGCCCACTCTCGGCGGGCGAACAGGCCACCCGCACCGTCAGCAGGCTCCTGCCGTCCCGCGCCCGCGAAAACGGACTACTCCCCAACGGCCACCCGAATCCCGCTTGGCTTCGAACCGTAAAATCTGATCCGGCCTCACCCTCGCCGAGCGAAGGGTCCATCCGCACCGTTAGCAAGCTCCCGCCGTCCGGCACCCGCGCAAACGGACCATTCCCCAGCGGCCACCCGACTCCCGCTTGGCTTCGAACCGTAAAATCCGATCCGGCCCACTCTCGGCGGGCGAAGAGGCCACCCGCACCGTCAGCAGGCTCCTGCCGTCCCGCGCCCGCGAAAACGGACCACTCCCCAGCGGCCACCCGAAACCCGCTTGGCTTCGAACCGTAAAAATCCGATCCGGCCTCACCCTCCCCGGGCGAAGGGTCCATCCGCACCGTCAGCAGGCTCCTGCCGTCCGGCGCCAGCCAAAACGGACCACTCCCCAACGGCCACTCGAATCCCGCTTGGCTTCGAACCGTAAAATCCGATCCGCCTCGCGCGATCACCGGAACGGCGACACGAGCAACACATCCCCGGGCGAAGGGTCCACCCGCACCGTCAGCAGACTCTTACCGTCCGGCGCCAGCGAAAACGGTCCACTCCCCAGCGGCCACAAAAACTCCGGATAGCGCAGCACCGTCCGTACCCGTCCGCTCGCCCACTCCCGGTAAAACAACGTCTGCTCGGCCGGCCCGCCCAGGTAGTAAATCCCCGCCCGATCCAGCGCCCAGCAACTCGTACACCCCGGCACCAGCCCCTCAACAGACCGCTCGAACCGGCCCGAGCCCAACTCCGTTCGCCACAACACCGCCTCCTTCGGCTCCCGAACGAAATACAGGCTCTTCCCATCGGCGCTCAACTCCAACGAGACTCCCTTACTCTCGAGAACCGTTTCCGCCGGCCCCCCCTCCGCCGGCATCCGGATCAGCCGCTCCGTCCCTCCCGCATAGATCCACCGCCCATCCGGCGAGTACACCGGATGCACCCCTTTCGCCCCCAGCGCCCGCGCCTCGCCCGTCTCGCGATCCGTTACATACAGCTCCGCCGTGTGCGGGTCGTTGAACACGATCCGCCGGCTGTCCGGCGCCCACTTGCCCACCGAAGGCCGAAGCGTCGCCCCGGTCACCGCTCGCGCCCCGCTCCCGTCCGCCCGGCTCACCCACAGCCGCTCCTCTCCGCTCCGGTCACTCCGGAAACAGATCCACCGGCCGTCGGGCGAATACTGCGGCGAGGCATCCTGCGCCGTCGACGCAATCACCCGCCGCCACGCCAGACCTGCCAAATCCAGCCGCCAGATGTTCCGGTCCTGCTGCAGTTGGGCGTAAACCAGCCGCTCGCTCCCCCGCGCCAACGCAAACTGGATGGGCGAGTCCCCGTAGATCCCCAACGCCACCGGCGAACCCCCGTCCAGGCCCAGCCGCCACAGTCGGAATTCACTCTCCCGGTTCATCGCTGCCAACAGGCTCCGGCCATCGTGACTCCAATCCACGTCGCTGATCGGGTGCCCGGCGTTCGTCAATTGCCGCGCCTCACCGCCCGCCAACGGCATCACGAACACCTCTTGCGCCCCCCGGTGGAACACCCGCAGAAAGGCGACCTGCCGGCCGTCGGGCGAGAACCGCGGCGCCACATCGTCAAATCCCTGCGTCAGCGCCCGCTGCGCTCCGCTCGCCGCGTCGATCACCGCCAAACCCTCCGCCCGGCTCACGACGAACGATCTCCCGTCCGGCGACCAGGCCAGCAGCCGGCTGTCGATCTCCACCTCCGGCAGCCGCACCTCCGTCACCACTGTCCCCGGCGCGATCACCACCGAACCCTTCCCGCCCTCCAGCCGTAGGTACGCCACCCGCTGCCCATCGCCTGACCACGCCGGACTGCTCGCCGCCCCCGTCGAAATCTGTCCGTCCCCGGTCCACACCTGAGCCGACGCCGCACCCTCCGGCTGCCACAAAAACGCCGTCCGCGTCCCATCCGGGCTCACCGCCGGTTGGTACTCCTTGCCCGGCAACCGCGACAATGCCAAAACCTTCGGCACCGCCTCTACATTGCTCGGCCATCCTACCCAACCCGCTACCCCAACCACCAACGCTGCCCCAGCGACTGCCCCCACCCACCGTCGCCAGCCGCGCGGCCCAGCCGCCGGCGGCTCCGGCGCCGGTTCCGCCTCGGCCGGCAACTCCGGCTCCACCACCGGCGCCGTCACCGGACCCTGCAGCCGATACCCCCGCCCGGGGAACGTCTCAATGTACGCCGGGTTCCCCTTTTCCACCCCCAGCGCCTTCCGCACCACGGCAATGTTCTGCGCCAAATTGGCGTCGTCCACCACCCGGTCCGCCCATACCGCCGCCCGAATCTCGTCTTTGGTTAGCACCTTGCCGGGGTGTTGCACCAGCACCAACAACGTTTCCGCCGCCTTTCGCGTCAACGCCACGGGCTCCCCGTTACGAAACAAAACCTTCGCTACCGGATCGAGTGTAAACTCCCCGAAACAATAGACGGCATGATCTTTCAACAACATACGGTCAAATTCAAAAATTCTTTAGAAAAGATTCAGTCTCCGCCTCTTGTCTGGAAGCCCCCCGAACCCCTTATTCTAAAAGGCACTCGAACAGTCTATCAGGGACCACTATGGCTATTTTGCGACTTTCTCTCGCCCTCCTTCTCACCACCTCCTTCTTCACCGCCCCATCCCTCTACGCCCAGGACGCCCGCGGCACCATCGTCGGCAAAGTGCTCGACCCCTCCGGCGCCGCCGTGCCCGCCGCCACTGTCGTCATTACCAACCAGGCGATGGGCACCCGCATCTCCCCGGTCACCTCCGAAGCCGGCCTCTACCAGGCCTCCTTCTTAATCCCTGGTCTCTACCGCGTCACCGTTGAACAGCGCGGCTTCAAACGCTTCGTCCGCGAAGGCATTGAACTCCGCGTCAACGATCGCATCGAAGTCGAGGTCAACCTCGAACTCGGCTCCGCCGACCAAAGCGTCACCATCACCGGCGAGACCCCCCTCCTCAACACCGAATCCGCCTCCCTCGGCACGGTCGTCGATGGCCGCCGCGTCACCGAACTCCCCATCCCCCACGGCAACCCCTACTTCCTCATCGGCCTCGCCGCCGGCGTCTCCTTCACCCGCGACCCCCGCCTCGACCGTCCCTTCGAGCCCACCCACATCGTCGGCTACGCCATGGACGGCACCCGCGCTAATCGCTCCGACGTCACCATCGATGGCGCCGTCTCCACCGCCACCGCCGGCGGCGGCGAAATCATCGCCTCCTACGTACCCCCCGCCGACATCGTCCAGGAGTTCAAGGTCCAAACCGCCACCTTCGACGCCAGCTTCGGCCAAACCGAAGGCGGCGTCACCAACATCTCCCTCAAGTCCGGAACCAACGCCTTCCACGGCACGGCCTACTACACCAACATGACCAAGGCCCTGTTCGCCAACGACTTCTTCGCCAACGCCAACCGCGTCGCCCTCCCCGACTTCTACTATCACCGCTGGGGCGCCTCCGCCGGCGGCCCCGTCATGATCCCCAAGCTCTACAACGGGAAGAACCGGACGTTCTTCATGTGGGGCTACGAAGGCATCAAAGAAGCCCGCCCCCGCAATAACGGCAACCCCACCGTCCCCTCCCAGGAGATGAAGAACGGCGACTTCTCCCGCCTCCTCGCCCTCAGCTCCAACTATCAGATCTACAACCCCTTCACCCGCCGCGCCGTCGCCGGCAACCGCTTCCAGCAGGATCCCTTTCCCGGCAATCGCGTCCCCGCCTCTCTGTTCAACCCCATCGCGAAAAAGTCCTCGACGACTACTATCCCGCCCCCCGCACCGCCGGAAACCCCGACGGCACCCAGAACTTCCTCCGCCCGGACCTGCTCGAAACCGCCGACTACTACACCCACTCCATGCGCGCCGACCACTCCTTCAACGAGCGCCACCGCTTCTTCGCCCGCGTCAGCTGGTACGACCGCATGAGCGACTACAACAACTACTTCGACGGCCCGATCACCGGCGAAGTCTTTCAGTTCATCTCCCGCGCCGGCGTCATCGACGACGTCTACAACATCACCCCCACCACCATTCTGAATATCCGCTACGGCTATAACCGCTTTATCCGCGTCACCAACTCCAACCCCGGCAGCGTCGGCTTCGACCTCACCAGCCTCGGCTTCCCCTCGGCCTACAACAACCTGATCGATGCCGAAACCCGCCGCTTCCCCCGCTTCGATATCGCCGGCTACCAGGGCACCGGAGTCGGTGGCGAATTCCGCCCCAACGACACCCACAACCTCAACGTCCAGCTCCAGAAATCGAGCGGCGGCCACTTCTGGAAGACCGGCATGGAGTTCCGCTCCTACCGCGAAAACACCAAGTTCTTCTCCAACAACCAAACCGGCCAGTTCAACTTCGACTCGACATGGACCCGCGGCCCCCTCGATAACGCCCCCAACGCCCCGGCCCAACTCGGCCAGTCCGTCGCCGCCTTCCTGCTCGGCCTCCCGTCGCCGTCCAGCTTCGTCGCCCGCGCCGCCAGCTACGCCGAACAGTCCCTCTCCTGGGGCTTCTTCTTCCACGACGATTGGAAGGTCAACTCCCGCCTAACGCTCAATCTCGGCCTGCGCTGGGAGTTTGAAAACGCCCTCACCGAGCGCTACAACCGCTCCGTCCGCGGCTTCGACTTCGGCGCCGTCCAACCCTTCGAGGCCGCCGCCCGCCTCGCCTACAGCCGCAACCCCACCCCCGAAGTGCCCGTCTCGGAGTTCAATGTGCGCGGCGGCCTCACCTTCGCTGGCGTCAACGGCCAGCCGTCTACGCTCTACAACATCCCCAAGGTCAATCTCATGCCCCGCGTCGGGCTCTCCTTTAAGCTCGACAACCAGACCGTCCTCCGCGCCGGCTACGGTGTCTTCTACGGCTTCCTCGGCCAGCGCCGCGGCGACGTCATCCAGACCGGATTCTCCCGCAACACCAACTTCGTCCCCACCCTCGACAACGGCCTGACCTTCACGAGTACGCTCTCAAACCCCTTCCCCGGTGGCATCCTCGAACCCCTCGGCGCCGGCCAGGGCTCCCAAACCTTCGTTGGCAATGGCATCTCGTTCTTCAACGAGAATCCCATCATGCCGATGATGCAGCGCTGGCAGGCCGGCCTGCAGCGGGAGCTCTTCAAGAGCTTCGTGTTTGAAGCCACCTACGTCGGCAACCGGGGCACCCATATCGAAATCGGCCAGAATCTCAACGTCACGCCTCAGCGCTTCCTCAGCACCAGCCCCACTCGGGACAACCCCACCATCAACTATCTCAGCGCCAACCTGCCAAACCCCTTCGTTGGTCTGATGCCTCCCGGCGCCAGCGGCACGTTCACGGGCGCTAACCTTTCCCGCGAACGCCTCCTCCGCCCCTTCCCGCAGTTTGACGCCATCAACCAGTCCCGCTTCGACGGCTACTCCTGGTATCACTCCGCCCAGTTCACCCTCGAAAAGCGCTTCTCGAAGGGTTACACCGTCTCCGGCACCTACACCCTTTCGAAGTTCATGCAGGCGACCGAAACCTACCAGGCCGACGACCTGCGTCCCACCGAGGTCATCTCCGATCTTGATCGGCCCCACCGCTTTGTCGTCAGCGGCATCTACGAACTGCCCTTCGGCCGTGGCCGCTACTTCGGCTCGAACGCCAACCGCGTCGTCTCCGGTCTCATTGGCGGCTGGCAGCTTTCCGGCGTCTACACCTTCCAAAGCGGTGCTCCCATCAACTGGGGCAACATCATCTTCAACGGCGACATCAACAACATCAAGCTCCCCTCGGACCAGCAGTCTGTCCGCCGTTGGTTTAACACCGAAGCCGGCTTTGAGCGCAATGCGGCTCTCCAGTTGGCCAACAACATCCGGACCTTCCCGCTCCGCTTCGGCTTCATCCGCGCCGACCAGACCAATAACTACGACCTGTCGATCCTCAAGAACACGCAAATCCGCGAAGGGTTCAACGCCCAGTTCCGCTTCGAGGCCCTGAATGCGATGAACACGGTTCTCCTGCCGGCGCCGAACACCACCCCGAGCGTCGCCGCCTTCGGTCAAGCGATCTCGTCCAACCAGGCGAACTACCCCCGGCGTATTCAGTTGACCTTGAAGTTCATCTTTTAACGATTGAACCCTTCCGGGCGCCTTGTTACCCTACAGGGAGCTTTCTCATGTCTTCTTACTCGCTGGCAACGTTTAGCGCAGATGTCGTCAGGCCCGACAACGCCCTCGGCGTGCTGGAGGTCTGCCGGCAAATCGAACTGGACTCCGCCCTCGTCGGGTGGTCCGGGAGAATCGAACGGCTGATCGAAGCGGGCGAAGTCTACTGGGACTTGGCTTGCGCCCTCCGCCAGATCAGCGAAGGGTTGCAGCCGCGAAACTATTTGGAAATCGGTGTGCGGGTCGGCAAGTCGGCGTCGATGGTGGCCTCCGCCGCTCCCGACGTCGGCTTCGCTGGCTTCGACCTTTGGGTTTCCCCCTACGCCGGCCTCGATAATCCCGGGCCGGACCACGTCCGCCGCCAGTGAGCTCGCGTCGGCCACCGGGGCGCGGTCAGCTTCTTTGACGGCGACAGCCGATCCACCGTCCCGCAGTTCCTCGAAGCGAATCCCGGACTGCAGTTCGACTTAGTCAACGTCGATGGCGACCACAGCGACGAAGGCGCATGGATCGACCTCGTCAATGTAGCCCCCGTCATCGCTCCCGGCGGCTATCTGGTCTTCGATGACCTGACTCATCCCGCCCATACCCTTCTCCCCATCTGGCGGCGCTTCCAGGAGACTTACGCCGCCGAATTCGACTTCGTGGAAAACCTGAAGGACAACACCGGCACCGGGGTCGCCCGCCGCAGAGACTAACGCTGGCTCAGCGGCTGCCCGTCAGCTTGAACTGCAGCGTCATCTCGTCCTTTGTTCCCACGGCCCCCAGTGCGGCCTTGGCCGGCTTGATCCCGAAGTCCGTCATCTTGAACACGGCCGACCCTTCATACTTGCCCTCGCCCGCCTGCTTCACCGATACCTTCACCGGCTTGCTGATCCCCCGGATCGTCAACGTCCCCGTCACCGTCCCGTCCGCCACCGCCGTCGAAACAAAGGTCACCGTCGGATACTTCGCCACGTCCAACGTCTCCTTGCCGAGTGCGTGCTCGAGCACCTTTTTCTGATCCTTCTCGCTCAGCCACGTGTCAAAGCACTGCATCGCCTTCACGTCAAACTGCAGCTCCACCTTGGCCGGATCCGTGCTGAACGACCCCGTCAACTGCGGGAACCGGAACCAGTGCTTCTTCCCGGACATTACGCCGGTCTTCTCGACGTACAGGTCCACCGTATTCGCCGTCGCCGGAGCCACTTTCCACTCCGCCGCAAACCCTACACTCGCCAACCACAGCAATCCCAATAAGCGCATAACTCATCCTATCCAGTATCCTGAAGGCTTGCGTATCGGCATCCATACCTCCTCGTCCGGCTCCCTCGAAAAGGCCGGCCTCAAAGCTCACGAACTCGGCGCCAACTGCTTCCAGATCTTCTCCGGCAGCCCCCGCACCTGGGCCGCCCCGCCCCCCGATCCGGCCGCCGTCCTCCGCATGAAGGACGTCCGCGCCCGCCTCGATCTCTCGCCCCTCGTCATCCACGCCAACTACCTCATCAACCTCTGCTCCATCGACCCCGCCAACCGCCCCAAGTCCGTCACCGCCTTCCGCGGCGAGGTCGAACGCGCCCTCACCATCGGCGCGGAATACCTGGTCGTCCACCCCGGTTCTTCGAAAGACCAAACCCCCGATTCCGCCATCCACGCCTTCAGCCAGTCCCTTGCCGAAGCCTGCCAGGGCCTTGCGAGCGGCCACCTCACCATCCTCCTTGAAAACACCGCCGGCCAGGGCAACGTCCTCGGCTCCCGCCTCGCCGAACTCAGCGCCATGCGGGACCTCGCCCTCCCTCACGTCCACCTCCCCATCGGCTACTGCCTCGATACCTGCCACTCCTACGCCGCCGGTTACGACATCGCCAACGAGGACGGCCTGAAAGCTTTTATCAAGGAAGCCGAGTCCACCCTCGGCCTGGAAAACGTCCCCGTGATCCACACCAACGACAGCAAAGGCGCCCTCGGCTCCAAGCTCGACCGCCATGCCAACATCGGCGAAGGCTATATTGGAATGGAAGGGTTTCGGCGCATCCTGAATCACCCGAAACTGCGCGAAAAGGCGTTCGTCCTCGAAACCCCCATCGACAACGAAGGGGACGACAAGAAGAACGTCGACGCCCTCTGGAGCCTCTCTACCAAGCATGCCCGAAAGAACGTATAGCCACTCCGAAGTGGAAGCCAAATGGTCCGAACGCTGGGCCGCGGACCCCACCATCTTCGCCGCCGAACAGAACAGCTCGAAGCCGAAATACTACGTGCTCGAGATGCTTCCGTACCCCAGCGGCACCCTCCACATCGGGCACATCCGCAACTACACCATCGGCGACGCCCTCGCCCGCTTCAAGTGGATGCGCGGCTTCAACGTTCTCCATCCCATGGGCTGGGACGCCTTCGGCCTGCCCGCCGAAAACGCGGCCATCAAAAACAACCGCCACCCCCACGAGTGGACCAACTTCAACATCGCCGAAATGAAGCGCCAGCACCGGCGCATGGGCTTCAGCTACGATTGGTCGCGCGAAGTCTCCACCTGCGAACCCGAATACTACAAGTGGAACCAGTGGTTCTTCACCCGCATGTGGGAAAAGGGCCTCGTCTATCGCAAGGAAGCCCTGCTCAATTGGTGCTCGGAATGCGCCACCGTCCTCGCCAACGAACAGGTGGTCAACGGCTGCTGCTGGCGCCATGAAACCACGCCCGTCCAGCAGAAAGAGCTCACCCAGTGGTTCGTCAAAATCACGGCCTACGCCGACGAACTGCTGAACGAAATCGGCGGCCTCGAAGGCGGCTGGCCGGACCGCGTCCTCGCCATGCAGCGCAACTGGATCGGCCGCAGCGAAGGCGCCGAGGTTGACTTCACTCTCCAAGGCTCAGACGAAAAGATCCGCGTCTTCACGACGCGCGTCGATACCATTTTCGGCGCCACCTGCCTCATCCTCTCCCGCACCCACCCCATCGTCAAAGCCCGCCCCGAACTCGCCGGCAAAGACGAGATCTTCCCCGAAGAGCAGGGCTACGGCGAAGTCGAAAAGATCGGCTACGACACGGGCCTCTCCGCCATCAACCCCTTCAGCGGCGAAAAGGTCCCGGTCTGGGTCGGCAACTTCGTCCTCTCCGGCTACGGCACCGGCGCCATTATGGCCGTCCCGGCCCACGACGAACGCGACTTCGAGTTCTGCTCGAAGTATGGCCTGCCCATCGTCCCGGTCGTCACTACGGCGCCCAACGAAGAGCCCGAACTGCCCTTCACCGAATATGGCATCTCGCAGAACTCGGGCCAGTGGTCCGGGCTGCCCACCGCCGAAGCGCGCCGGCAGATGGCCGCCTTCGCCAAGGAAAAGGGCTTCGGCGAAACCGCCATCACCTTCCGCATCAAGGATTGGGGCATCTCCCGCCAGCGCTACTGGGGCACCCCGATTCCGATGATCCACTGCCTCGCCTGCGGCGTCGTGCCCGTCCCGGATAAAGACCTCCCGGTCATTCTTCCGAAGGACGCTCAGCTCACCGGCAAAGGCGAAAGCCCCCTGGCCCGCACCCCCGAGTTCGTCAACGTCGATTGCCCGAAGTGTGGCGCCCCCGCCCGGCGCGAAACCGACACGATGGACACCTTCGTCGACTCCTCCTGGTACTTCTACCGCTACTGCGACAACAAGAACGACCAGGTGCCCTTTGACTCCGAAGCCATCAAATACTGGTTCCCCATCGACCAGTACATCGGCGGCGTCGAACACGCCATCCTCCATCTCATCTACTCCCGCTTCTGGACGAAGATGATGCGCGACCTCGGCCTCATCACCAACGATGAGCCAGCCGCCCGCCTCTTCACCCAGGGCATGGTCATCAAAGACGGCGCGAAGATGTCCAAGAACAAGGGCAACGTCATCAGCGCCGACACCATGATGGACGAGTTCGGCGCCGACACCGGCCGCCTCTTTGAACTCTTCGCCGCCCCGCCCGAACGCGACCTCGATTGGACCGACGCCGGCGCCGAAGGCGCCTACCGGTTCCTCAGCCGCGTCTTCCGCTTCGTCACCCGCAACGTCGACCGCCTCAACGAAACCGGCGAGCCCGGCGACGCCGACCGCAAGGTCCTCCGCAAGCTCCACCAGACCATCAAGAAAATCACCGAGGACTTCGAGAGCCGGTGGCATTTCAATACGTCCATCGCCGCCTTCATGGAACTCGTCAACGAGCTCTACACCCACGAAGCGGCCCTCGCCCCGTCCACGCGCCGCGAGGTCCTCGAAAAGGTCGTCCTTCTGCTCGCTCCCTTTGCCCCCTTCATCTGCGAAGAGATGTGGGAAGAGATGGGCCGCACCGGCCCGGTCTTCAAACAGCCCTGGCCCGTCTATGACGAAGCGCTAGCCCAGGAAGAAGGCGCCGATGTCGTCCTCTCCGTCAACGGCAAGGTCCGCAGCCGCCTGCTCGCCCCCTTCGGCACCGCCAAGGAGGAGCTCGAACGCCTCGCTCTCGCCGATGAGAAGGTGCAGTTCTTCATCGCCGGCAAGCCCATCGCTAAGATCATCGTCGTTCCCGACAAACTCGTGAACGTCGTCGTGAAAGGCTAGGCTTTCTTCGCTCGCTTGCGCACTACAAACCACCAGCTCATGGCCCCCGCAATCGCGGTGGTCATGAGCACCTTCGCCCAATCGATCTCGCCGAAGATCAGACGGTTGACGATAATCGTGCCCAGGCAAACGCCGAACGCGATTCCGAAAATTCCTTTGGCCGGATGACTCTCCATGGCCTCAGCATAGGCCGGAATCAATTTCAGTACCATGCGGCAAACGCCTGAGGTCCCAAGCGGAAAAGGCCCAACGCCATAGCTCGTCCAGCGGCAACTCCGGCGGCTCCTGACCCAGAAACTCGAGCGCCCGGCGCAGTACCGGCGCCGGATCGTCGAGCGGCAGCGGCGGCGCCAGCGTCTGTTTGCTCAGCTTGTCTCCGTGGGCATCCCGTACCAGCGGAATATGGACGTACCGCGGCACGGGCAACCCCAGCGCCCGAAAGAGATACACCTGCCCCGGCGTCGAATCCAGCAGATCGGCCCCCCGCACTACGTCCGTGATCCCCTGATCAGCGTCGTCCACCACGACCGCCAGTTGATACGCATACAGGCCGTCCGCCCGCCGCAGCACAAAGTCGCCGCCCCGGATCTTCAAGCTGCGCGCCAACCGCCCCGGCGGCAAACCCTGCGCGCAGTGGCAAACCTCCCGCCGCGAGCACGCGCACGGATACACCAGATCGCCCAGCGCCCGGATCGCGGCCGCGTAAGCCTCGTCCCGCGTCGACTGGTACAGCACCGGCTCGTCCATCTCGAAGCCATACCCCGCCAGCGCCCGCAGAATCTCCTCCGCCGCGCCCGGCTGGCAGCGCGGCCCGTCCAGGTCCTCCATCCGCACGATCCACCGCCCCCCGCGCGAACGTGCCTCCAGGTAACTCGCCACCGCCGTCACCAGCGACCCGAAATGCAGCGGCCCCGTCGGCGACGGAGCGAAACGGCCCTTGTAACTCACCGGAGTAAGTAGTCGCGGATGATCAGCTCGTTCATCTCGTCGAAGTAACGGTAGTAATACTGCGGCCCGCTCCGCTTCACGATGTTACTGTTCCAGTCCGTCGGCTGCACCCAGCGCACCGTCCGGCCCTTGGCCAGATCCGCCAGGTCCCAACTCCGCAGAAAGCCCGGAATCACGGCGTCGTGCAGGAACTTATGCACCGGCGAATCGAGCGCGCTCGCCAAGCTATACGGCGCCCGTTCGAGCCACAGCTTGCCCAGCCGCGGCTCCGCTGCGCTCGCCAGCAGCAGCCACACCGCCGCCGTCCCGTCCGCCACTCCCCGAATCGGCCCCGGCGCTACGTCCGGCCGCGCCGCCAGAATCTTCACCGCCGCCGCGATATCCTGCGCCCGCATCCCCGGCAGGTTCCGGCCGATCATCCAACTCCGCGTCGCCGCCATCCAGTCGCCGTACTCGGCGAACTCCTTCGGCGCCGGCAGCCCCCGCGGAACGATCGCCAGCACCACGGCGCCGGCCTTGGCGATCTCCTTCGCCCGCGCCGAAAGCGCCGGGCCGGATTCGACATGCACCACCCCCGGCAGCTTCGCCGTTCCCGGTGGCCGCACAATGTGGCCCGTCACCACCACCCCCGGCTCCGGCTCAAACGTGAACGTCTCCTCCGTGCCCTTCACCGCCGGCGCCGCGGCCAACGGCCGCACCAGCCGCTGCACCTCCGCGGCCAGGTCTCCCGGCCGGGCATTCTCCTTCTGCCGCTCCCGCAGCAGCTCGACCAAATCCCGGCTCTTCAGATCCGTCGCCACCTGCCCCGTCGGCAGCACCAGCAACTCCTCGTTCGTGAACATCCGGATGTTCGGGTCCTCCGCCGTCGTCCCCGTCCCGCCCAGCAGCCACTGCTGGAACCAGCCGTAGAGAGCCGTCCGGACCTCCTTCGGCGTGCCGTGTCCCCCCGGCCCCACCACCCACTTCACGCTCGATTCGGCGTCAAAGATCCGGTAGAAGCTCCGGGCCCCTTCAAAGACCACCTTGGCGCCGGCCGGCGTAAAGAAGTCCTCCTCGGTCGAGCCGATCAGCCAAGGCTTTGGCGCGAAGTGCAGCACGTAGTCCGTCTGGTCGAGCCCCTCCGATAGAAAATTCGGCAGGCTCTGCTCGGAGTCGCCAATCGAGCCCGGGAAGAGCACCTCGAACGAGTTCATATAGCAAAGCGGCGCGGCCACGCGAATCCGCGGGTCCAGCGCCGAGATGTACGTCGTCTGCGTCCCGCCGCCGGAGCAGCCCGTCGCCCCGATCCGCTCGGGGTCCACGGCCGGATGCGAAACCAGATAGTCGAGTGCGCGCTTGGCGTCCCAGATGAAGTACCGCGCCAGCGTATCGCCCACCAGCAGCGCCTGCGTCCCGGCGAGCCAGTGCTCCGGCACCCCGCCGTAGACGAGCGCCCGGTTCAGCCGCCGGTCATAAGCCTGGCTGCGCTCCCCTTGTCCCATCGGGTCGAAGGCCAGCACCACAAATCCCTGCGCCGCCAGGTTCGCCGCAATCCGCTGCGCCGCCGGCTTGCCCTCGTTCCAGTGGCCGATTGAAAACAGAATCGCCGGATGCTTGCCGGGCTTCTTCGGCAGGTACAGGTTGGCCGTCATCCAATAGCCGGGCAGGCTCTCGAGGGCGACCAGTTCAATCGAGTGCGTCGGCGCTTCCAGGCGCCCGGTGATCTTCGGATTCAACGGCCCCGAGTACGCCGGCAACCCGCCGATCACCCGGAGCAGCTTCTCCCGCAGCACCTGCTGCCGGGCCACCGCCTCGGCCTTCGTCCGGACTGGCTCGAGCGAAGCCCGGCGCTGCGCCAGCAGTAGCTGGGCTTGCTGATTCAGCCAATCGTTAAAGCTTTGCGCGGAGAGCGAAGCGGAAAGTACCACCAACAGCGGGAGCAGTTTGGTCACTTCTGCATTGTATGCGGAGGCGGCAGCAGCTTGGCGAGGATCTCGGGGATCTCAAAAATAGCGCGGTTCTCAATCGAGGCGACGCGCTTTCGCAGTTTCTCGAAGGTCGCCGGAACCAGCATCCGTTCGAGCGCCGGCACCACCTCCGAGAAGCTCCCCAGCGACTCGCCCACGCCCTGCTGCTTCACCCAATCGGCGTTGAACCGCTCCTGCGGCAGCGTCCAGGCGTTCTTCTCGACAATCACCGGCAGCCCCATCTGAATCGCTTCGCTGACGCTGCCCGGCCCCGGCTTGCCGATAAAGAAATCGGCCACCTGCATAAACGAAGGGACCTGCCGCGTGAACCCCTCCACATGCTTGCGAATCCGGCCCTGCCGCGCCCGCAGCTTGGCCGCCAGCTTCTCATTCTTGCCGCACAGCAGCAGCAACTGCACGTTCAACTGCGAGGCCTCAATCCGGTCGTAGATTTCGAGCATCTTGTTCGACCCTTCGCCGCCAAACAGAACCAAGCCAGTCGGCACCCCCGGTTCGAGCCCATACTGCCGCAACGCAACGTCGCGGTCCACCGGCGGGACCTCATAGAAACGGGGATGCAGAATCATCCCCGAGACCCGGTGGATCTCCGACCCCGGCGCCGAAGCCGCCCGCGCCTGTTCGGCCGCGGTATCGGTGCCACACACAAACACCTGCCGTTGGTTCTCGATCCAGAAGTGCGGCGGGTAGTCCGCCATGTCCGTCAGGATCGTGACGTACGGCACCTCGGGGGCCGCCGCGCGCAATGCCTGGAACATCGACCGGTTGAAGTTCGGGACAACGGAGACGGCCAGGTCCGGCCGGTTCTCCGTCCAATACCGCGTCAGCACGCGCACCTGCGCCCGGTGATAGATCCGAATCACCCCGTGCATCAGCGGCAGCAGTTGCGTCGAACCGAGCGTCCAGCCCTTGGCGAGCAACTGGTTGTAAATCTCCTCGAGGCGCAGCCCGGTGAGCTTGCGAAAGATATCCAGTTCGTCGAGGACATCCTGCAAGTCGATCAGTTGCACGTCCCATGGCCGCCCCTGCGCGGCAATCACCTGCTGCAAAGCCGTAGCGGCAGCGCGGTGGCCACCACCGGCGTCAAAGAACAAAAATTGGATCTGCGGGCGCTTGGACAAGATATAAACATAGTCTTTCATAAATGTTTTTCAGTTTTGTCACTTTTCCGTAAACATTTCGCCCTTAGCATGATGCTATGCGAGTGGCTGTCACTCTCGTCAGTTTCATCGAGGAGCGGGATCACCGGCTGATGCGCCGTTGCAACCGCTGGGAGGCCCCGCGTTGGGTGCGGTGGGCGATGATCTACGCCACGCGCGGCGGCGATGGCTGGCTGTGGTATCTGCTGGCCGTGGCGGTTTTGGCTTTGGGTGGCGAGGAACGGTTTCGTGTGGTCGGAGCGGCCACGCTCTCCGCCGCGGTCGGGGTGGCGCTCTTTCTCCGCCTCAAGAAGATAACGGGCCGCCGCCGTCCCTGCGCCCTCGAACGCCATTGCTGGGCGACGCTGCTGCCGCCGGACCAGTTCTCCTTCCCCTCCGGTCATTCGATGACCGCGTTCGCCGTCTGCGTCCCGGTCAGCCTCGCCTACCCGGTACTAACGCCGGGCCTCACTGTCTGCGCCCTCCTGATCGCGGCCTCGCGGATCCTGCTCGGCATGCACTTCTTGAGCGACGTCGTCGTCGGCTCCGTGCTCGGGGCTCTGCTGGGCTACGCCAGCTTCGCCCTCTTCATGGTCTAAGCCAAAGGAGCCATGCCGTACCCGCGGCGACCGTAAGCAGCGTCAGCGGCAACCCGGCCCGCGTGTACTCCCAAAAGGTGATCCGGTGCACCTCCCGGGCGCGTTCGGCCACGATCAGATTAGCCATCGAGCCCGAAAGCGTTAGGTTTCCCGCCAGCGTCGCCGACATCGAGAGCGCCAGCCACGCCTCTGTTGCGTTTGGCAGCCGCTCAATCACCGGCTTAAACAACATCACCGAGGGAACATTGGAAACAAGGTTCGACAGCAGCACCGACGCCGTGCTGAGCACCGGCAGCTTTTCTAATCGGAACGTCGCCGCCCAGGCGAAGAGCTCCTCGTCGAGCGAGGTCTTCTCGACCCCGGCTAGCACCACGAACAGGCCGGAGAAGAGGACGAGCAGCGGCCAGTCGATCTGCGCGTAAATCGCCTCGGGATGCACCCGCCGCGTAATCAGCAGCGCCGCGCCCGCCACCATCGCCGAGACCGCGATCGGAGCCCCCAAGAACAACGCCGCGAACATCACCAGCGCTGCGGTCAGCGACTTGATCAGCAGCATCCGGTCCACCGCCACCGGTTGCTCCGGCACCTCCACCCGCGCCGTTGCGGAGAACTCCTCCCGGTGCATCCAGCGCAGCAGAACGAACGTCACTACGACGCCGAACACCGCTACCGGCGCCAAAGTGAAGAAGAACGTGGCGTAGGGAATCCCCGAAAAACCGCCGATCATCATGTTCTGCGGATTGCCCGTGATCGTGGCCGCGCTGCCAACGTTTGACGCCATCGCGACGGCTAGCAGATACGGCAGCGGCCGCCGCCCCAGCGAGCCGGTGATTTCAAGCACCAGCGGCGTCATGACGATGCAGATCGTGTCGTTGACGAACATCGCCGAGAGCACCGCGGTGATCACGATCACCGCCGCGAGCAAGGACTGGGGCCCGTGTGCCCGCCGGACGAACCACCGGGCGGCCCACGGGAAAAACCCGGCGACGCGCAGGTTGGCCACCACGATCATCATCCCAAACAGCAGCAGAATCGTTTCATAGTGGATGGAACGCCAGGCCTCTTCGAGGTTCAGGATTCCAGCCGCCAGCATGGCCCCGGCGCCGACGATCGCGGCGCCGGTGCGGTCCAGCCGGAGCCCCGGCAGCGAACCAATCGCCATGACGCTAAACGTGAGGGCGAAAATCAGAAGGGCAGTGAACTGTTGCGGATGGCCGATAGGGTTAGGATGGCATGATTCCGCGCGATACTTGGGATAAGTGGGTACACCTCGGGAAACGTATAGCGCCCTGCTCGCCGAGCGGAAGCAGGTTTGGAGTGCCGCCGTCGCCCGGCACGAGCAGTTCGGATATCTGCGGCTCGTTCTGTTCGCCGCGCTGGCCTATGTTGCCTGGAAAACTCTGTACCAAGCCGCCTGGCCGGCCTGGTATCTCCTGCTGCCCGTCGGGGCGTTCGTCGTCGCGGCCCTGGTTCACAACCGGGTGCTGCAACGCCGCGACGAGGCCGCCCGCAGCGCCCGCTACTTTGAGCGCGGGCTCGACCGGATCAACCGAAACTGGTCCGGCGTGGGCAGCGACGGCTTGGCCTGGCTGCCGGAGCGGCACCTTTACGCCAGTGACCTCGACCTGTTCGGGCGCGGCAATCTCTTTCAGTGGATGAACCAGGCGCGGACGCGCATGGGCGAAAAGACCCTGGCGAACTGGCTGTTGCATCCGGCCCCCGTCCAGGAGGTCCGGGAGCGGGAAGCCGCCGTGCGCGAACTGGCGCCGGATGTCGCGCTGCGGGAGCGGATGTACATGGTCTCGGAAGCCGTGGCGGCCAGCGTTCACCCCGAGCCCCTGCGCCGCTGGGCCGAGGCCGAACCCGAGATGCCCCCGCAAAGTTGGCGCGGGCTGGTGATCGGCTGGAACGCCGCGTTCGCCTTGGGGCTCGCCACCGGATTCCTCACCGGCTTCTGGAGCATCGCGCTCCTGGTCCTGACGGGAATGGCGGGGTTCGGCTTGTGGCTGCGGCCGCGGGTGCTGCATGCGCTGCATGCGGCGGAGGCGGCCGCGGCGGAGTTGGAGGTTTTCGGCGCGGCGCTCGCCGTGTTCGAGAACCGGACCTTTCAAGCCCCGAAGTTGCAAGAGCTGACCAAGGCGCTGCGGGCCGATGGCGCCGCACCGTCCGCCCGGGTTCGTCAACTGGCCAAGCTCGCCGTCTGGATCACCTCCCGCGACCATCCCGCCTTGCGGGTCATCGGACCCGTGATGATGTTGGGCACCCATCTGGCGTTTGCCGCCGACTCCTGGCGCGCGGCCAACGGCCCGCTGGTGGGCCGGTGGCTCTCGGCCATGGGCGAGATGGAGGCGCTGCTTTCGCTCTCCGCGTTCGCCTTCGAAAACCCGGAGTTAGTCTGGCCCGAGTGGGCCGACGCTCCCGAACCGTACTTCGACGGGGAAGCCCTGCGGCATCCTCTGCTCGATCCCGCCCGCGCCGTCCCGAACACTCTGGCGCTTTCGCTCGCCGATCCCTTTGTCCTGGTCAGCGGATCGAACATGAGCGGCAAAAGCACCTTTCTCCGGACGCTCGGGCTCGCGGTGGTGATGGCCCACGCCGGCGCGCCGGTGGCGGCCCAACGCCTGCGCCTCTCCCGGTTGGTGGTGGGCGCCTCAATCTCCACCCACGATTCGCTGCAGGAGGGCGCCTCGCGGTTCTTCGCCGAGATCTCCCGGCTGCGGGATATTCTCGCCTTGGCCGAGTCCGGCGAGCCCGTGCTGTTTCTCTTGGATGAGTTGCTGAGCGGCACCAACTCCCGCGACCGGCGCATGGGCGCCGAGGGCGTCCTGCGCGGCCTGCGCGAACGAGGCGCCATCGGGCTGGTGACCACCCACGATCTGGCCTTGGCGGAGGTGTCCCAGTCCCGCCAGGTCCACTTCGCCGATTCCCTCCTCGACGGCAACATCCACTTCGACTATAAGATGAAACCGGGGGTCGTGCCGGGAAGCAATGCGCTGGCCCTGATGCACGCGCTCGGTCTGCCTGTAGGCGAAGGATGAACAGCAAATGCTCCGCGGTCTGTTTCTCTCTCTATCTCGTAACCGGACCCTCCGGCAGTTTATGGAGACCTCCCGCTATGCGGCGGGACTGACCTCCCGGTTCATTGCGGGGAACACCCTCGAAGCCGGTATGGCGGTCTGCCGCCAACTCTCCGGGCGCGGCATTCTGACGGCTCTCGATCACCTCGGTGAGAACGTGGCGACGGAGGCGGAAGCCGCCGCCGCGAGCGGCGAAATCGTCCAGGCGCTGCAGGCCATCGAGCGCGCCGGAACGCAGGCGACCGTGGCGATCAAGCTCACCCAGTTCGGCCTCGATCTCGGAGACGAGGTCTGCCGCCGCAATCTCCGGCCGGTATTTGCCCAGGCCCGGCAGATGGGAACCCGCGTCGAAATCGACATGGAGTCCACCGCCTATACCGAGCGCACGCTGGCCATCGTCAAGCAAATGCATGCCGAGTTCGGCTGCGTCCGGGCCGTTCTGCAGGCCTATCTGTACCGAACTGAAACGGATGTTGCCGAACTGAACCGTCTCGGTGTGCCAATCCGGTTATGCAAAGGCGCTTACCAGGAACCGGCGGACCTGGCGTTCCCCGCCAAGGCTGACGTCGATACCAATTTCGTAAAGCTGATGGAGACCCTGCTGCGCGAGGGGACGCAGCCCGCCATCGCCAGCCATGATGAGCGGATTCTGGTGCGGGCGCTCGCCTACGCCCGGGAACTAAAGCTGGATCCGGAACGTTATGAGTTTCAGATGCTGTATGGGATCCGCCGGCAGTGGCAGCAGCGGTTAGTGGAGGAGGGCCAACGTGTCCGGTTGTATGTGCCTTATGGAAAGGCTTGGTATCCGTACTTCATGCGCCGGTTGGCGGAGCGCCCGGCCAACGTCGTGTTTTTGGCTACTAACCTGCTTGAGAACTGACGGAGGTGATAGTTTTCCTCCGATTCCGGCAACCTTCTGCCATTCTTTGGAGTCTACACGGGTATGAAATTCTGGCTCTTCCTTCTCGCAAAACTGGGGATCGTGGCAGCCGTATTGCGAGGGGTGTGGTGGGTGATGGAGCAGGTGATTCCTGAACCGGCCACCATCGCGACGTATCAACTAGGTAGGTTCGGTCAGGATTTTTACTGGACCACAGGTATCTTTCTCTTCTTCCTGCTCGGAGCAGGTCTAGTCTTTCTCTGTTTCCTTGATCAGCGCTACCGCTGCCGGACCTGCCTCCGGCGCTTGCGCATGCCCCTGTCGACCGGTTCGTGGGACCAGATGCTGCAGTTCGGCCGCCCGAAGATGGAGTACATCTGCCCGTTCGGACACGGGACTCTGGACGTCCACCAGATTCAATTTTCCGGCCGGGAGAAGGATGATTGGCGGAAGCATGACGACGACATTTGGCGGGAACTCGAGAGCCTGAGCGGTAGTGAGAAGTAGGCTAAGGTACCATTGGTACGTATGGCGCAACGCCCTCCTGCTTCGCGAGTCCCCGTCGCTCCTCCCTCCGGCCGCGGCCGTTGGTTCCGGTTGCTGGTGGGAACGGCGGTATTTTTCGTCACCACGGGTTTGCTGACGACCACCTTCCTCTACTTCCACTACTCGAGCCTGATCGACGAGAAGTTGAAGAACGGCCCCTTCCCGAATACGTCGATGATTTTCGCCTCGCCGAAGTCTGTCGCGGTCGGCGATGAGTTAACGGTGTCGAGCGTGGTGACCACGCTCCGCAATGCCGGCTACAGCGAATCGGAGAACAACCGGCTGGGGTGGTATCGCGTGGAGGGCAACTCCGTTCGGATCCTCAGTGGCCCGGACGCGAGCCCGGACGTCGAGAGTGTCCTGCTGGCGATCGATAACGACAAGGCGACTTCGATCGTCTCGTTATCGGACCAGACCTCCCGGCGGCAGATCTCGCTGCCACCCGAACTGATCACAAACCTCTTCGACCAGAAGCGGGAGAAGCGCCGCATTCTCGGCTTCAAGGATTTCCCCAAGACGCTGGTGGACGCCGTGACGTCGGTCGAGGACAAACGGTTCTTTGAGCACGCCGGCTTCGACCCGCTGCGGATCGTCAAGGCGATCTATGTGGACATCAAGGAGCGGCGAGCGGCCGAGGGCGCCTCGACCATCACGCAGCAGTTGTCGCGGAACCTGTGGCTGACTCTCGACAAGAACTGGAAGCGGAAGTTCGAAGAGCTGGTGATCACGCTGATTTTGGAGCAGAAGCTCAGCAAAGAAGAGATTTTCGAGTATTACGCCAACCAGGTGGACCTCGGCCGCCGGGGCAGTTTTGCCATCCGCGGCTTCGGCGAAGCGGCTCAGGCGTTCCTCGGCAAGGACGTGCGGTCGTTAACGCTGGCCGAAGCGGCCATGCTCGCCGGTACCATTCAACGGCCGAGCTTCACGAGTCCCATCCGGTGGCCGGAACGCGCTAAGCAGCGCCGGAATCTGGTGCTGCAACTGATGCGCGACAACGGCAAGATTACCGATAAGGCCTACGCCGAAGCGATTGCGGAGCCGATGACGGTGGTCAAGGGGGGCGGCGATACCTCCGATGCGCCCTACTTTATTGATCTGGTAAATGACTCGCTCCAGAACGAGTTTCAGGACTACGACTTTCAAGGCCGCGGCTACCGGATTTACACCACCCTCGATCCTGAACTGCAGCGGGACGCCCAAGAGGCCGTCCAGATCGGCATGAAGAAGGTGGACGAGGCGCTCGAAAAACGCAAGAAAAAGAACGCCGGCCCGGCGCAGGTCGCCCTGGTGGCAATTGATCCGTCCAATGGGCAGATCCGGGCGCTCGTCGGGGGCCGGAACTATGGCGCGAGCCAGTTGAACCGGGCCCAATCGCGGCGGCAGCCCGGTTCGGTGTTCAAGCCGTTTGTGTACGCGGCGGCGTTGAAGAACCGGACGTTTACTCCCGCCTCGATCGTCGATGATGAGCCGACGCAGTTCTGGTTTGGGTCCCAGTTGTATGAACCCGACAATCACGAATCCCATTTTTTCGGAAAAGTGACGTTGCGCACCGCGCTCGCCAAGTCCTTGAATATTCCGGCGGTAAAGATAGCGCAGGAAACGGGTTATGGCGAAGTGGCCCAGTTGGCGCGACAGGTCGGTCTCGGCAAGACGATCCGCGCGACCCCCTCGATGGCGCTCGGTTCTTATGAGACGACACCGATCGAGATCGCCGCGGCGTACACCGTGTTTGCCAACCGGGGCGTCTATGTGGCGCCGACTTGGATTACGGGAATCCGGGAATCGGGCGGGCAGGAGATTGCCAAGAAGCCTAATCCGTCCCGGCGGGTGCTCGATGAGGATGTCGCCTACCTGATGACCAACATGATGGAAGAGGTCGTCCGGAGCGGGACCGGCGCCGGGATCCGGTCTATGGGTTTCACGTTTCCCGCCGCCGGGAAAACAGGGACCTCGCACGACGGTTGGTTTGCCGGGTATACGACGAAGCTGATCTGCGCCGTGTGGGTGGGCTTCGATGACAATGCCGAGTTGGACCTGGAAGGATCCCGCTCCGCGCTGCCGATCTGGGCGGAGTTCATGAAGCGGGCGCACTCGAAGCGGCCCTACCGGAACGCGACCGAGTTCCCGCAGCCGAGCGGCGTAGTGGTGGCGAACATCGACCCGGCGACAGGCAAGCTCGCCTCGGGCAACAACTCCAACGCCCGCGAAGAGGTCTATCTGCAGGGCACCCAACCCCAGGCGGCCGATGGTGCCGGCGGGCCGGGAACGGCGGTCTCCGATTGGGGCGCCGAGCCGGTGCGGCCGCAGAAAACACCCGGCGGTGGGCGGGAAATCCGGCCGATCCCGGTGGCGCCAAAGCCATCGTGGGCCCAGTAACGGTTTTCCTAAAATTGCGTTAAACTGCAGACAGAAAGGAGGTCCTTGCCATGCGTTTGCTGCTGTTTACCCTTTCGTCCTGCCTGGCTGCTGTCAGCTTTGCGCAGATTCCGGAAACGAATGGTCTCCGGCCCTCTTCGGTTGAGCCTGCGAACCCTCGTCCGGCGTTAACCCCCGAAACGCGGGGCGATATCTTCATGGCCCGGAAGATGTTCCGGGAGGCGGCCGATGTGTACCGCGAATCGCCGGAAAGCCATATTCTGGCAAACAAGATCGGCATCGCCTACCACCAGATGATGGCCCTGCCGCAGGCCAAAAAACAGTACGAGCGGGCCGTGAAGTTGAAGCCCGACTACTCGGAAGCGATCAACAATCTCGGGACGGTCTTCTACGCCCAGAAGAACTATCGCAAGGCGATCTCGCAGTACCGGCGGGCTTTGAAAGTCAATCCGAACTCGGCGTCGATCTACAGCAATCTCGGTACCGCCTATTTCGCCCGCAAGAAGTATGACAACGCCTTTGAGGCCTATCAGAAGGCGCTGTCGATTGATCCGGAAGTGTTTGAACACCGGAGCACGCAAGGGGTGCTGCTGCAGGAGCGCAGCATCACGGAGCGGGCCAAGTTTCACTACTACCTGGCGAAGACCTACGCCAAGTCCGGAGACACGGAGCGGGCGCTGATGTACATGCGCAAGGCTCTCGAAGAGGGATTCAAAGAGCGCGGCAAGTTCCTCGAAGATCCTGAGTTTGCCGGTTTGCAGGCCAATCCGGAGTTCCAGGCGATCCTGAAACTGGAAGCGCGTGTTCTCTAGCCGATTCCTGGCCGCGGTGGCTGCGGCAGCTTTTTTGTGCGCTTGCGGTAGCCGGTCCTCGCGTCCGGACGTGGTGCGGTTGGCGATCATCGCGCCGCAGGATCTGACGCAGGCCAACTCGGACCGCGTCCAGTCCTTGCGGTTGGCCTTGACCGTTCCGTTCACCGGCTTGGCCGACGCCATGGTGTTTACTTTCCCCGGCCGGCGTCAGGCGGCGGATGTCGCGCCACACTTCATCGTCGAGCCGATGCTCGATCAGAAAGGAATCGTCCTGCAGGTTTTTGACGGACCGTCGCAGCGGCATTTGCGGGAGATCGAATGCGCCCTGGCGGAATGCGCGGCGGCGGTGGGAGCGGTGATCGGCGTGGCGCCCCGGAGTGTGCCGGTGGCGGCCGTGAACATTCCCCGCAACCCGACCGAGGAGCAGTTTGCGGATTTGGCGCGGCGCTTTCCCGATAGCGGCGTGGTGTATGAGGAATGGATTAACTTTCTCCACAGCCGCGGGCGGCAGGAAGAGGCCGGCCGGGTGGTCGCGCAAGCGTTGCAGCGGCCATGGCCGCCGCTCGAAAAGGCCCAGTTCGAAATTGCGGCCGCGGCCATCCGCGGAGATGCCGCGGGGCGCACCGCGGCAGTCATCGCCGCGGCGAAGGCTTGGCCTGCGAACGCTCCGTTGCAGTTACAGGCGGCCGATGGCCTGAATCAGCGGAGGCAGTTCCGCGAGGCGATCCCGTTCTTTCGCGCGGCGTTACGGTCAGAGCCGGGGAGCTTCCAGATCTATGCGGGGCAATCCTACACCCAGGCCCTAGCCGGAGAGAAACCGGACTTGAAAGCGCCCCAGAATCTGGCCGAGCATGATCTGGCGGGCGATGTTGCCTTTCTCCGCGGCGACTTCGCCGCCGCGGAGGCGGCGTACCTGGCCGCGGCGGAAAAGGACCCCACGTTTCAATTGGGCCGGCTCTATGCCAAAGCCGGGGAGGCCGCTCTGCTACAGAACCAGTTGCCCCGGGCCGATGCCCACATGCAGCGCTTTTTCGGACTCTATCAGCAGGGAGTGCCGGCCGGAATCGGTATTGTGCAGGGCCTATGGCTCTGGCGAACCGGCCACCGGGCGGACGCCGTGCGGCAGGCGGCGGCGTTGCCGAGTGTGAAGCCGCTGTTCGATTTTCTGGCCAATCCGGCAGCGGGCGGCCCTCCTCCGGCGGGTCCGGCGTTGCAGGCGTTGGCGCAGGGGAGAGCGGCCGAAGCGGCGCAGATGATGGCCGGATTCATTGGCCAACAGCCCTTGCTGGTCGGACTCCGCTGGGATCCAGTGTTGGCTGTGGCCCTCGCCGAAGCCGGGAAGAAGACGGAGGCCTGCGCGCTGTTGCGGCAATGGGGATTGCCGCCGCCGCCCGACGATTGGTCGGGGGCGGTGGTTTGGCCGCGGCAGTTGGCGGTCCGGGCGGAGTGTTGGGAGCAGACCGATCCCGCGCGGGCCAAGCAACTGCGGGCGTTGGTGGCGAACCTCGAGCCGCGTTGAGTGGCGGCGCCGTGATATCGTGCTTCCGTGCGACTCCTTTCTACGCTGTTGCTGATCGCTGGCGGAGCGCTGGCGGCTGAGTTTCCGTCCGCGGAGATCTCGAATGGCCTGATCACGGCCAAGCTGTATCTCCCGGACCCGGTGAATGGCTACTACCGCGGCACCCGGTTCGACTGGTCGGGCAACATGCCCAGCTTGAAAACCAAGAACCACGAGTACTTCGGGCAGTGGTTCGACAAACACGATCCCAAGGGCCACGACTCCATCATGGGGCCCGTCGAAGAGTTCAAAACGAATAACGCCGGGTTGGGGTACGACGAAGCCACGGCAGGCGGCGAGTTCATCCGGATCGGGGTCGGCGTCGTCAGGAAGCCGGAGGAGAAGGGCTATCAGAACTTCAAGACCTACGAGATTCTGGACCCCGGCAAATGGATCGTAAAGGCAGAAAAGAACCGGATCCGGTTTACCCATCTCTTGCAGGGACCGAACGGATACGCCTACCGCTACACGAAGTGGATCGTGCTCGTGAAGGGGAAGAACACGATGCGGATCGAGCATACCCTCGAAAACATCGGCCGGAAACAGATTCAGACCCAGCAGTACAACCACAACTTCTTCGTGATCGATGGGCAGCCGACCGGCCCCGAGTCCGTCGTGCAGTTTCCCTTCGCCCTCCAGGCCACCCGGCCGTTTGCGAACGCCCTGGCCGAGGCGCGGGGGCAGGAGATCCGCTACACCGCCGAGTTGCAGAAGGGGCAGAGCACCTACGGGGAGTTCGCCGGCGCCACGGCCTACGATGTGCGCCTCGAAAACCGCAAGGCAAAAGCCGGGGTTCACATTCAGGGTGACAGACCGATCGCCAAGCTGGTCTACTGGTCAATTCGCACCACCTTCTGCCCGGAGCCGTACATCGACCTGACGGTGGACCCGGGCAAGAAGACACGCTGGACCTACACCTACGACTTCTACGATCTGCCATGATGACCCGCCGCGATCTACTCGCTACCCCGCTGGCCCTGCAGGCGGCCGCACCCACCCGTTTTGAACTCGCTTGCATGACCCTGCCGTATTCGCCGTTTCCCTTTGCCCGGGCGCTGGCCGGGATCCGCGCGGCGGGCTTCACGCGGGTAGCTTGGGGGGTGACCCACGAGAAACGCCCGGCCCTGGCCTTGGAGGCGACGCCCCGCGAGGCGGCGGAACTGGCTAAGCAGACGCGCGAGGCGGGCTTGACGCCGGTGATGATGTTTTCAACCGTGATGTTGGAGGCGGCGGGCGCGGGCGCCGCGCACAAGAGGCGCGTCGATCAGGCGGCGGCCGCCGGCATCCCTTATCTGCTCACCTTCGGCAAGACGGCGCCGGGACAGTATGACGCGGCGGTGGCGGCTTTGCGGGAGGTGGGTCCCCATGCGCAGCAAGCCGGCGTCACGGTGCTATTGAAGCAGCACGGCGGGAACACGGCGACCGGGCTCGACTGCCTGAAGATGCTCCGCGAGGTGAACCATCCGTCGGTGCGGATGGGCTATGACGCCGGCAACGTGCTCGACTACGAGAACAACGACCCGCTGCCGGACATTGCGGCATGCGTCTCGGAGATCCGCGCATTGTGCCTGAAGGACCACCGCAATACCCCGAAGGACGAGGATTGCGCCCCGGGGTTTGGCGAGATTGACCACTATAAGCTGCTGCTGCCGCTGCGTCGCACGGGACTGACCATTCCGCTGGTGTTTGAAAACATCTTCGAGCCGCTCGTGCCGAGGCCCGCGGCGCCGGAGGGCGTCGATCAGTTAGCGCGGCGTTCGCGGGAGTATATGGAGACCGTATTGCGGGGACTGGAGAATCATGGATAGACGATCGTTTCTAGTAACTACGGGCGTAGCCTTTGCGCAGGCCCCTTCGACGCCGACGGCGGTAATTGGCGTGGGTAACCGGGGCACTTACCTGCTCGAGAGTGTATTGGCACAGCCGAATGCGAAGGTGGTGGCGCTGTGCGACAACAAGCCGGACCGCCTCGATAAGGCGGCGACGAAAGCGGGAGCCCATAGTCCGAAGACGACGACCGATTGGCGGCGGATCATTGAGAACCGCGATGTCGAAGCGGTGTATATCGCCACGCCGCCGCATCTGCACGCCGAAATGGCCGTGGCGGCGCTCGGGGCAGGGAAGCACGTCTACTGCGAGAAGCCGATTGGGGTGACGCCGGCGCAGGTCGCCGCCGTGGTGGCGGCGGCGCGGAACGCCAAGCGAGTGTTTGTGGCCGGGCAGCAGTTGCGGTCCCACTCCCAGCTAAGCGAGGCGGTGGCGAAGATCCACGATGGCCTTATCGGCGACATCCTGGCGATCAAGGCCCAGCGGCATGCGACGGGGGACCTGCCCTATGACAGCACGTCCGGGGACTGGTATTACGATGTGACGAAGTCGGGCGGGTACCTGATTGAGCAGTCGGTGCATAACCTGGACGTTTGTAACTGGGTGCTGGGTCAGCGGCCGGTCCGCGCGAACGGCTTCGGGGCCATCCGGCTGCACAAAAACGAACCGCCGGGGCGGACCATTTTCGACTGCGGGACGATGAGCTTTGAGTATCCGGGCGGGGCGCAGGTTTCCTTCACGCAGAACGTTTTTCATCCGCGGGGGATGCCGCACGGCGGGCAGAACGTCCTGGTCTACGGCAGCAAAGGGGCCGTGGATCTGATGTATGCCTGCACGTTCTATCCGCTTGGCGCGGGGGAGCCGGTGGAGATTGCGGCCAAGCGGCAGGAGCCGGCCCATGCGCATACGGTGGCGTTCTTCGAGGCGATTCAGAAGGGGAAGGCAGTCCCGGCGGATGTCAAAGTAGGGGCGGAGGCGGCGCTAACGGCGATTCTGGGTCATGAAGCGATGGCGAAAGGGAACACCGTCACGTGGAATAGCCTCGGAGTGAACCTATAAGTCGCTAAAAGGAAAGAAAACGAAAGAATAGAAAATAAAAGCGGAGGGTGGCCGGTTGCTCCCGGGGAGTGGATTGTGTATTCTACCTATGCTTGCTTATGAAGACTGCAGCGTTTGCGGTGTCCCGATGGGGTCTGTTGGCCCTTTTTCTGGCTTGGGTTGCGCCGGCGGCGGATGGGCAAGTGGTGAGTTTGCGGCGGTTGACGGAGCGGGAGTACCGGAATTCGATTGCTGACATTTTCGGCAAAGAAATTGTGGTGCGGGGCTCGTTTGAGCCGACGAAGCGGACGAACGGTCTGGCGGCGGTGTCGACGGCGGTGTTGTCGGTTACGCCGGTAGGCTTTGAATCGTTCAGCAAGATGGCGAACGACATAGCGGCGCAGGTGACGGCGGAAGGCTATCGGGCCAAGCTGCCGTGTGCGCCGCGGGATTCGAAGGCGCCGGACGAAGCCTGTTCGCGACGGATCCTGAGCCACTATGGGATGCTGCTGTTTCGCCGGCCTTTGACGGAGGCGGAACTGGATAACCGGGCGGGGCTCGCCAAGCGGATCACCGAACAAACGAAGGATTTCTACGAGGGCCTGCGTTCGAGTCTGGCGATGCTGATGCAACTGCCAGACTTTATCTTCCGGGCTGAAACCGCGGCGGCCGCGAAGGACGGTTCGGGGCGGACGCTTAATTCCTACAGCCGGGCGAGCGTTTTGAGTTTCTTACTCTGGAATACGACGCCGGATGCCGAGCTTTTAAGGGCGGCGCAGAACGGCGAGTTGCACACCGTGGCCGGTCTGACGAAACAGGTGGACCGGTTGCTGGCCTCTCCGCGCCTCGAAGCGGGGGTGCGGGCGTTCTTCGACGACATGTTGCAGCTCGACACGTTCGATACGGTCTCGAAGGATAGCTTGCTGTATCCGAAGTGGGGCTCGGGGATGGCCGAGAGCGCGCGCGAAGAGACGCTGCGGACGATTGTGGAGTTGGCGCTGCGGGAGAACGGCGACATCCGGGATCTGATGACGACCCGGCGGACCTTCTTGGACCGGCGGCTGGCGGTGCTGTACCGGGTGCCGTTTACCTTCACCGGCGACTGGGCGAAGTATGAGTTTCCGGCGGAGTCGGGGCGGAGCGGGATCCTGACGCAGATCAGTATGCTCTCGATGTTTTCGCATCCCGGGCGGACTTCGCCGACGAAGCGGGGTGTGGCGCTCGCGGATATCTTCCTCTGTTTGCCGACGCCGGATCCGCCGAATGATGTGGACTTCGCCGAAGTGAACGATGCGAACAATCCGCTGAAGACCTTGCGACAGCGGCTGAATGCACATGCGAACAACAAGGTATGCGCGGCGTGCCATGACCGAAGCGACCCGCTGGGCCTGTCGCTTGAGGCGTTCGATACGATTGGCGGGTACCGGACCGAGGAGAATGGCGTGCCGATTGATGCCTCGGCGACGATTCAAGGGAAGAGCTTTGTGGGGGCGCAGGGGCTGGGTCAGTATCTGCACGATAGCCCGCGTTACCCGGCGTGCGTCTCGCGGCGGCTGCATACCTATGGGCGCAGCGCCCAGCGCTGGACGACGGAAGCTATGGCGGATACCAACCAGGTATTCCAGGGTTCGGGGTATCGCTTGCGCGCGTTGTTGCGTAGTATGGCGTTGAGCGAAGGGTTTTATGCCGTCGCGCCGGCGGCGGGCCAAGAAGTAGCACAGAAGTGATGAGGACGAGCTAATGAAGATTGATCGCCGATTTCTGCTCCGCGGCACCTGCCAGGGTGCGATGGCTGTGATGGGTTTGCCGTTTCTGGACTGCTTCCTGAACTCGAAGGGTCACGCGCAGACGACGGGCCGGCCGCTGCCGACGCGGTTTGGGACGTTCTTCTGGGGTTGCGGGTTGACGCACTCGTTGTGGATTCCGAAGAAGGCGGGCAAGGATTGGGAGATGACAGTGCAATTGAAGCCGCTCGAACCGTTCCGGAAGAAATTGAACGCGTTCAGCGGATTGCGGGTGCCGCTCGATTCGAAGCCGAACGGCCAGCACTGGTCCGGCTTGGCGGCGGCGTCGACGGGGATTGCGCCGGCGCGGACGGGCGAGTTCGAGTCGAAGACGATTGATCAACAGGTGGCGGAGGTAATCGGGAAAGGGGTGCGGTTCCGGTCGGTGGCGGCATCGGCGAGCGGCGATCCGCGGCAGAGCTATTCGAGCCTGGGCGGTTCGAACGCGTTGCCGGCGGAGTCGACTCCGCTGTCGTTGTATATGCGGCTGTTTGGTCCGGGGTTCCAGGATCCGACGAAGGGCGATTGGAAGCCGGATCCGCGGGTGCTGCTGCAGAAGAGTGTCCTTTCGGCGGTGGCCGAGGACCGGCACCGGGTGATGCAGAATCTGGGGGCGAGCGACCGGGCGCGGATGGACCAATACTTCACGTCGGTGCGGCAGACCGAGTTGCAGATGGAGGCGGAGTTGCAACGGCCGACTATTGAGGCCAAGGTGGCGATTCCGGAGGCGCCGTCGAAGGAGATTGTGCCGAGCAACGCGTGGCCGAACCTGGAAGTGGTAACGCCGTTGATGGCGCGGCTGGGGGCGATTGCGATGGCGACGGACCAGACGCGGGTGTTTAACCTGAGCGTCTCTTCGCCACAGAACCAGATGTTCAAGCCGGGGGATCCGCTGGGTTTCCATCAATCGACGCACGAGGAGAGTGTGGATCCGAAGCTGGGGTATCAGCCGCGGGTGGCGCAGTATAACCTCGAGTCGATGCAGTTATTCGCGGCGCTGCTGAAAGAGTTAGACGCGGTTCAGGAGGGGGACGGGACGTTACTCGACCATAGCGTGGTGATGGCGTTTACGGACCAGAGTTACGCGCGGATTCACTCCGTGGACGGCCTGCCGATTCTGACCGCGGGCGGGGCGAGCGGGCGGTTGAAGACCGGATATCACGTGATTGGAGACAACAGCCCGGTATCGCGCGTGGGCTTGACGCTGCAGAAGGCGTTGGGCGTCTCCGTGGATGTATGGGGCAAGGAGTCCTTGCAGGTCAGGACGCCTTACACGGAGTTACTGGCTTAGTTATGCGAGCGCGTTTGCTGATCGGCGTGGTGGGGTGGATGGCTCTGGCGATGGCGCAGGAGCATCCGCCGATGGTGCCTCCGGCGGGTCCGGGGGTGTTTAGCGTGAAGCCGGCGGGTCCGGGCGCGTTTGAGCTGGTGGTGGCGGGACACGCGTTTACGAGCCGGGGCGAGATTGAGAAGTATCTGGCTTACCGGGCGGCGCGATTCACGGTGGAGAAGGGCGGGCAGTGGTTCACGTTTAAGGAAAGCCGGGGTCCGGGCGAGACGGCAGCGCCGGCGCCGCCGCGGGATCCGGCGGGAGCGCGGTATAGCTTCCGGATGCAGTTTTTCCGGCCGGTTTGGCGCTATAAGGGGAACGGGTCGGCGGAGTGGAAGCGGTGGAGTCCGTTTGCGGGCGTGCCGTTTTTCGCGGCGGATCCGAAGGCGATTACCGACTTCACGGTGAGCGCGGAAATTGTGGTGCGGAAGGGGCCGATGGACGATGCCGATCCGCTGGCGTTTGAGGCGTGGGCGGTGTCGGATCTGCTGGTGAACCAGGTTTCGCCACCCAAGTAGAGAGAGGCTGGAATGTCGAAGAGCACACTGAGACTTTGCTGTATCGCGGCCTTGGCCGTGGCGGGGGCGCAGGCGGCGCCTTGGGTGAGAGGCTATGTGGTGGCCTTTTACGACCCGGCCTACCGGTTTGGCGGGCGGGCGGATTACTCGCGGGGGACCGACATCGAGCCCGGCGTGGACTGTCCGCGGGGGAGCACGGTGCACTTCGCGGTGCCTACCCAGGTGGCGCAATCGCTGTCCCTGGTGCCGTGGCGGACGCCGAAAGAGGTACAGGAGATTGCCAATCCGCCGGCGACGGGCCTGACGCGGGATCCGGCCGGGGTGTACTTCCACACCTGGCGGGCCGCTTCGGCGTTCCGGGGCTATAACCGCGAGATTGAGACCTACATCAACCCGTTCGCGGCGGAGGATCCGGGGCAGCCGCAGGTGACGAGCCGGATTGGCGAGGGCTTCAATTTAGATGGCAAGGTGAAGCCGGGGGACTTTGTGAGTCCGGACGGGGAGAAGGGAATTGACAATCAGCTTTATCGGGCCTGGGGATGCGATGCGCCGTGGCGCGGGGCCAATGGGAACGGCACGCTGGTGCTGCGTTCGAACGACAAGATGGTGGAGGGGTTGTACACGATCGTGATCCGCATTTCGGGGAACCAGGATCCGAGGAATGATGACAACGCGACGCTGGAGATCGGCTACTCGCCGGATCAGATCATGAAAGACGCGCGCGGGAACGTGGGCGTGGATTACTCTTACCGGATTCTGAACTCGGAGCAGTATACGAAGTTGAAGGCGCGGGTGAAGGACGGGGTGGTGGAGACCGAGCAGGCGGATATTCATATGCCGCAGATTGCGTGGTTTGAGAACCAGCTGCGGGATGCGTTTTTCCGGCAGGGGAAGGTGCGGGTGGTGCAGAACGCGGATGGGTCGGCGGCGGGGCTGGTGGGTGGCTACCGCGACTTTCGGGACCTGTATACGCAGAATGCGTTTGCGCAGTCGGGTGGGGTGCAGGGGGTGCGAGAGCACGAGGATCACGTGGCGCTTTACTATGCGCTGCGGCGGAACGCGGACGGGATGTTCAATCCGAAGACGGGGCGCAACGAAGGGATTTCGAGCGCGTACCGGATGAAGCTGGTTTCGGCGTTCGTGGTGGATCCGGACCGGCCGATGGGGATTCCTTCGCGGGAGAGCGAGGCGCGGCGCCGGCAGGCGTTTGACTTGACGTCGGCGGCCACGCGGAAGGCG
>JAIXQP010000024.1 GCA_027485675.1 Terriglobales bacterium
TGCCGGAAGGGACCGAGATGGTGATGCCGGGCGACAACGTGCAGTTGACGATTGAGCTGATCACCCCGGTCGCCATGGATAAGGGCCTGCGGTTCGCGATCCGCGAAGGCGGCCGGACGGTCGGCGCCGGTACCGTGACCGAGATCATCGCCTAGAAAAGAGCCTCCGAAGGGCTGGATCGAAAGCCCCGGTTAGGGAACCGGGGCTTTCGCATGTATAATGAAAAGTTTGGGAGTATAGCAACATGCGCGAAATCATCAAGCTGCAGTGTACCGAGACCAAAGACATCAACTACTACACGACGAAGAACAAGAAGAAGACCACTGAGCGCATTGAACTCATGAAGTTTTCTCCTCGTCTTCGCCGCCACACGCTGCACCGCGAAGTGAAGTAGTCCACTGTAGGGGCATAGGCTAACGGTAAACCAGCGGTCTCCAAAACCGCCTTTGGGGGTTCGAATCCCTCTGCCCCTGCCATTCTCGAACACATGGCTTCGTCTAACGAGTTAATTATGGGTACCAAGAGCGTCACTCCCGAGCAGAATAGCGGCGGGCCTGGCATCGCCGCCTGGCCGGCAATCGCCAAGAATTACGTGGAAGAACTGAAGATGGAGATGCGTCGCGTCACTTGGCCCAATTGGGAACAGGTAAAGGCGACCACGGCCGTCGTAATCGCTTCCGTGTTCGTGTTTGCCGCCTACTTCGCCTTGGTCGATCTTTTGATTGGCCGGGGAATCACGCAGCTTTTCAAGGTTTTGGGCAAGTAGATGCCGGAAGATAACTTCGAGATCGAGTCCAGCGAGCAGCCGTCGGAAGCCCCCGTTACCGTGGAAGCGGCCGAGGGTGAAGCTGCCTCCGTGCCCGCTTCGGGGCCCGTGGATTTGGCTACTACGAAGAACTGGTACATCATTCATACCTACTCCGGTTTCGAAAACAAGGTTGCCGAGTCCCTCCGTGGACGCGCCTTGGCGTTCGGATTCAACGAGCGGTTGGGCCAGATTCTGATCCCGACCGAAGAAGTCTTTGAGCTCCGCAACGGCAAAAAAGTCACGAGCAAGCGCCTGCTCTATCCCGGCTACGTGCTGGTGGAGATGGAGATGGACGACGAACTCTGGCATGCCGTGAAAGATACTCCGCGCGTCACCGGCTTTGTCGGCGGCGGCAATAACCCCGTTCCCCTCACCGCGGATGAGGTGAACTCGATTCTCTATCGGCAGTCCAATGTGGGAGACCGTCCCAAGCCGAAGCTCACTTTCGAGCGCAACGAAACGGTCCGTATCACCGAAGGTCCATTTACGAACTTCTCCGGAAAGGTGGACGAAATCAACGCAGACAAGAATACTCTGCGTGTGATGGTTACCATCTTCGGCCGTTCAACCCCGGTGGAACTCGACTTCGAACAAGTCGAAAAAATTCAGTAAACCAAAAAGAGCACATAAATGGCAAAGAAAGTCACTGGGCAAGTTAAGTTGCAGATCCCTGCCGGGAAAGCAACCCCCGCGCCCCCGGTTGGTACCGCACTCGGTCCGCAGGGCGTCAACATCATGGAGTTCGTGAAGGCTTACAACGCCCGCACGTCCTCGCCGGAGCAAGCCGGTCTCATCATCCCGGTTGTGATCACGATCTACTCGGATCGCTCCTTCACCTTCATCACCAAGACCCCGCCCGTCGCGGTCCTGATCAAGAAGGCCATCAAGATCGAGCGTGGCTCGCCCACCCCGAACAAGACGAAAGTCGGCAAGATCACCCGGGCGCAGATCGCGGAGATCGCCAAGATCAAGATGCCGGACCTCAACAGCTTCACCATTGAATCGGCGATCGCCCAGGTCGAAGGCGCTTGCAAGAGCATGGGCGTAGACATCGTCTAAGTCCGGCTGGTAACCTAAAAAAGTTCACTCTCATGGGAGGTCGGTGCCCTGCGCAAGCAGCGGTCATCGGCCGCTAGGACCAAATACAATATGGCAAATAAGCAAGGCAAGAAGTATGTTGCCGCCGCTAAGCAGATTGAGGCTCGCCTCTACACGCTTACGGAGGCCGTCACCCTCGTCAAAAAGATCAAATTCACGAAGTTTGACGAGACCCTCGAAGTGCACATGCGCCTCGGGGTAGACCCCAAGCACGCCGACCAGATGGTCCGCGGAACCGTTGTTCTCCCGCATGGTCTCGGCAAGACCAAGCGCATCCTCGTCATCGCCTCGGGCGACAAGCTTCGGGAAGCGCAGGAAGCCGGTGCCGATTTCGTCGGCGGCGAAGAACTCGTCAACAAGATCATGACCGAGCAGTGGCTCGATTATGATGCCGTCATCGCCACCCCGGACATGATGCGGTCGGTCGGTAAGCTCGGTAAGGTCCTCGGTCCCCGCGGCCTCATGCCGAACCCGAAAACCGGCACCGTCACCACCGATGTCAAACAGGCGATCGAAGAGACCAAGGCCGGTAAGGTGGAGTTCCGTGTCGACAAGACCGGCGTCATTCACGCCCCCCTCGGCAAGGTCAGCTTCTCCGACGAAAAGTTGGTCGACAACGCCACCACGCTCATGCAGGCCGTCATCAAGGCGAAGCCCGCGGCGGCGAAGGGCAAGTATGTGCGCAGCGTCACGCTCTGCTCCACCATGAGCCCCGGTGTGCCGCTTGACGTCACCGAAATGAATGCCGCTAAGGTTCAGGCGTAGGAGTTAAAGGCGATGAAGAAGAAAGCAGATAAAACTAAAGATCTGGCGTTCCTGCGCGGTGAATTCGAGCAGACCGCAAACATCTTTCTCACTGGCTACGAGAAGATGACCGTTTCGCAGGACTACAATCTCCGCAAGACCATCAAGGATGCCGGCGGTAGCTACAAGGTCATCAAGAACAACCTGGCCCGCAAGGCCAGCGAAGGTTTGAAGAGCGAACCCTTGTTTGAGAAGGTCGTCGGCATGAGCGCCGTCGCCTACACCAAGGGCGACGTGGTCGCGCTGGCCAAAGCCCTCACCGGCTACGCCAAAACCGTCCCCGCGTTTAGCTTCAAGGGTGGCCTCGTCGAAGGCAATGTGGTCGACGTCAAGTCGATCGCTGACCTCGCCGCTCTCCCCGCCAAAGAAGAGATTTACGCGAAGTTGCTGTTCTTGATCCAGGCTCCCGCCCAGCGCGTCGTCACGGTCACCAATGCCGTCGGCCGCAACCTCGCTGTGGTTATCGACCAGGGCGTCAAAGAGAACAAATTTCAGGCTTAGTTGATTTCCGGATCGGGTTCGCTTCTGTCGGCGAATCCGATCCGCCCGAAAGTAGACCAGCCGCGGCCTTTCCTCTCCGGTCTCCGCGGCATAATACGAAACTCAGTTCCGCCGCCTTCTACCGGTGTGAGCTCAAGCAATCTAACGAATTTCAATCAGGAGTATTACGAAAATGGCAGACATCAACGCGATTGCGGAACAGATTCAGGGCCTCACCCTTCTTGAGGCCTCTCAGCTCGTGAAGTTGCTCGAAGAGAAGCTCGGCGTTTCGGCGGCGGCTGCGGCCGTTGCTGCGGCTCCGGCGGGTGGCGCTGCGGCGGCTGCTCCGGCAGTCGAAGAGAAGACCGAATTCAACGTCATTCTGACCTCCGCGGGCGCCAACAAGATCAACGTCATCAAGGCGGTTCGTGAAGTGGTTTCCGGCCTCGGCCTCAAGGAAGCCAAGGACCTCGTTGACGGCGCTCCCAAGGCCGTTAAAGAGGGTGTCAGCAAGGAAGAGGCTGCCACCATCCAGAAGAAGCTGGTTGACGCCGGCGCGACCGTCGAAATCAAGTAGTTTCCCCGCAGTCCCCCAAAAAGCCCCGGCCTCGGCCGGGGCTTTTTTCTTGCTATATACTCGCAAGATCCACTCGTCATGATGCTCCGCTTCCTGCCCGCCTTTGCCCTCCTCCTCGCGCTCGCCGTCGCCCAACGCCCCGCCCCTCCCGACCCGGTCACGCTAAGCCCCTCCCAGCGCCAGCAACTCGATTCTGCCGTCAACGAACTCGCCTCCCTCCTCGCCCAACTCCAACAAAAGAAAGCGGACCCCGCCCTCGTTGCCGACGTCGCCATCTTCCACAAAGCCGGCGCCATGCTCAAGGAGCATCCTGAAGAGTTCTTCGTCCCCGAAGACGTTCCCAAGTTCCTCGGCGTCCTCGCCCAGGGCCTCGAACGCGGCCGCCAACTCCTCGCCGGAACCTCCCCGTGGACCTCCCAACCCGCCCGCCGCCTCCACGGCTACGTCTCCGCGCTCGATGGCTCCGTGCAGCCGTACGGCCTCCGCATCCCCCCCTCCTACGACTGTTCCAAGCCCGCCAAACTCTATGTCTGGCTCCACGGCCGCGAACGCGCCCTCACTGAAGCTGCCTTCCTCGACCGCGCCCAAAAAGTCCTCCCCGGCGGCAACAACCCCGCCGACGAAGGCCAAATCCAACTCGACGTCTACGGCCGCTGGAACGGCATCGCCTACCATTGGGCCGGCGAAGTCGATGTCTTTGAAGCCATCGCCGCCGTCCGCGCCCGTTATAACATCGACCCCGATCGCATCCTCCTCCGCGGCTTCTCGATGGGCGGCTGCGGCGCCTGGCACATCGCCCTCCATCATCCCGGCTTCTTCGCCGCCGCCGAAATCGGGGCCGGTACCTGGCCGCTCCGCTCCCAGCTCCCCGGCTTCCCTCCCTACCAGGCCGGCCCCCTCCGCATCTACGAAAACATCATCGACTGGTCCTTGAACGCGTTCAATCTACCCATCGCCGGCCACGGCGGCGAGAACGAAACCGGCACCAGCTCTATCCCCCCGCCCCCGCCCGGCACCAAAACCCGCGGCCAACTCGAATCCTCCCTCCGCGTCCGCGCCCAGCTCGAAAAGGAAGGCTTCCCCTCCGAAGGCGACCCCTACGACCTCCGCCTCCCCGGCACCCCCGCTCGCTTCTTCATCTCAAAAAACACCGGTCACGGCACCGGCCCCGAAGTCCGCGCCAAGCTCGACGCCTTCCTCAAGGAACACGGTAGCCGCGGCCGTGTCTCGCCGAATCACATCCGCTTCGTCACCTTCACCACGCGCTACCCCCACTCCCACTGGGTCACCGTCGACCACCTCGCCAAACACTATGACCGCGCCGAAATCAACGCCCGCCGCCTCGATGCCGGCCAGCGCTACGAAATCACCACGCAAAACATCACCCGCCTGACGCTCCGGGAAACCGCCGCCGCCCGCCAACTCACCATCGACGGCCACCCCGTCACCGTCAAGCCCGCCACCCAGCTCACCCTCGAACGCACCGGCGATCGCTGGGCCCTCGCCAAACCCGTTCGCGGCCTGGCAAAAACCCACCGCCAGCAAGGTCCCATCGACGACGCCTTCATGGACCCCTTCCTCCTCGTCCGGCCCACCGGTCAGCCCTGGAACGCCGAAGCCCACGCCCAAGCCCTCCGCATGCTCGCCCGGTTCGACCGTCTCTACGCCAAAGGCCTCCGCGCCCATCCCCGCATCAAGGACGACAAGGATGTCACCCCCGCCGACATCGCCCAGTACAACCTGATCCTCTTCGGCGATCCCGGCAGCAATCGCTGGATCGCCAAGCTCCAAGGCAAAACCCCTCTCCGCTGGACCCGCGGCCAAATCAGCTTCGGCCCGCAGTCCTTCTCTGCGACCGATCACGTCCCCGCCATGATCTACCCCAACCCCCTCGCTCCGCAGCGCTACGTGGTGATCAACAGCGGCATGACCATCGAAGACCGCGAGTTCACCTTCGAGTACGGCATGCCCCGCCTCGGCGATTTCGCCGTCCTCAAGGTCAAGCCCGCTGCCGAATGGCCGGACATCGCCACCGCCGGCCTCTTCAACGAGCGTTGGCAGTTGCCGTAGGACGCGTGCCTTCAACGTAAAGCCAACCCTTCTCCGCCACAAACGAGGCCTTTACATCCACGAATCCCGCGTTGCGGAACAACGCCTCCACCTGCGACTGCGAATACACCCGCAGGCCCCCCTGCTGCTCCAAGAGCTCCATCTGCGCCGCATCGTTGCCCTCGCGGGTATACTCCAACACGGCCGCCAACCGCCCCGCCGGCTTCAACACCCGCCGCAGCTCCGCAAACGCCGCCGCCGGGTCTGGCCAGAAGTATAGCGTTTCAATCGTCGAGATCTTGTCAAATGTGGCGTCCGCAAACGGCAGCGCCGCAATGTCGGCCTGCTCAATCCGGCACCGCCCCGCCGCGATCAGCTTCCGGTTCCGCCGCCGCGCCTGGGCCACCATGGTCGCCGAGTAGTCAATTCCCGCCCACTCGCCCATCTCCATCCGCCGCGCCATCGCCCGCAACGCCTGCCCGGAGCCGCACCCGGCGTCCAGAACCCGTTCCCCCGCCCGAGGCTGCAACAGGTCAAGCATCCACGCCGTCACCGGCGCATGTTCCAACGTCATAATCCCGCCCACCAAATGCCCCGCCCATCCGCTGGGCTGCCGGAACTGGCTCAGAATGCGGCGATTCAAACTCGCCAGCCCCCAGGAGGTCACGGCATCGAAAATCGCGGTCGGGACGCGGGTCAGAGAGGGGTACTGCAGGGCGACGGATTCTACGGTGATCATGCCCAGTAGGGCGCATCCCGCCCGCCAAATCGATCACCCAAAAAACAAAGGCAGCACCAGCAGCAACAACCCCGCTGCAAACGCATAGTCGCCCGCTCGCAGCGCCTGCGCCGGACCCACCGGCAGCCGTCCCGTAAACCCTCGCGCTGTCATCGCCGCCGCCACCCGCTCCCCACGGTCCCAGCTCCGCACAAACAACGCCGCCAGCCGCGGCCCCCACGCCACCTGCCGCGGCGTCCGCCCGCTCCGGCTCAGCCGCGCCCGGTCCATCCGCCCCCACTCCTGCTCGAGCAGTTGCGCATAGCGATAGGTAAAGGAGGCGGTCACCACCAGCACCGCCGGCACCCGCAGCCGCTGCAGGCCCGCCACCAACTCCGGCACCGGCGTACTCGCCACCAGTATCCCCAGCAAGAGCACCGACCCGTAAGCCTTGCCCAGCACAAGCAAAGAAGGCGCGTAATCCGGAGCCCGCTCAAAGGCGAGAAACGCCGCCATCATCGCCGCAAACGGCGTCACCAGCGCGCACCGTTGCAACACCCACCGCAAGGACAAACGGCTGCCCGCCACCACCGCGCCCGCCGCCACCAACTGCAACCCCAACGCCGCCAGCGTCGGCGCCGCCGAAATCGCCAGCGCCCCGCCCATCGTGCCCAAGATCTTCGCCCGGCTATCCAAATCAGCCCACCGGCAGCCGTCTACCGGAGAAAACGCCCCGCTCATAGCTGCCCGCGGACCCGCCACCAAAGCCAGATCCCCGTCAATCCCAGCAGCAACGATGCCCCCGTCAACGCCTTCTGCCACCCCGGCACAGCGCCCCCCTCCGGTGCCGCCCCGGTCCCTCCCGTCCATTCCACGGTAGCCTCCTGCCGGTGGCCCATCTCGTCATCGACAACCACGCGCCAGCTACCCGCCGCGTCCGGCACAAACGCGAACCGCCCCCGCGCATCCGTACGCCCCGTCTGAAACTCCGTGTCCGCCTTCGCCGGAGAAAACACGGCAACCTGGCAAAACGTCGCCGGCTCCGTCCCGCCAAACTGCGCCGTCACCACCACCGTTTCGCCGGCCGGCCGCGCCATCACGGCCAAGTCATGCGCCTGCAGCCCCGCGGCCAACACCAGAACCACCCAGACGCTCTTCAACGGCTCTCCAACAGCGCGGGTTTCGCCTGCCGCACAAACGTCACCGCCGTGGCCGTCAACACGCCCTCCACCGCGGCCACCGCCAAATACACTGCTGCAATCGCCGCAAACCCCTTGCCGTAGCCGGCCGCCTGAAACTCACCCACCATCAGCAACGCCGGCAGATACGTCCCCACAAACCCCGCCACCCCGCCACGCACCGTCTCCGGTAACCCCGGAGTCCGCCACAACAGACTTGCCGCCAAAGCCCCCAGTCCCATATTCAGCGCGTTCATCCCCAGCGAAAGCAACCCCCCGTGCTGAAACAGCAGCGCCTGAAACAGGAGCGTCGTGAAGATCACCGGGAACGCTCGCCCCCCCAGCAAAATCCCCATCAGTCCAAAAAGTCCCAGATGCACCGACGTCCCCAGCAGCGGAAAGTGAATCATCGAAACCACGAAGCTCGTCGCCGACAACATCCCCATCCGCGCCACCTCCCACGGCTCCACCCGCCGCCCCAACAGCGCCACCGCGCCCAGCGAGATCGCGTGACCAGCAAGGCACCAGGCAGGCGGCAGAATTCCATCGGCGATATGCATGCACTTACCAGTTCAGATACAGAGCCGTTTCGTAATTGTCCGTGTCGTAGTTCGCGCCCTTCGCCGCCGCCACCGGCTGCTCGGCGAGAATCACAAACGGTCCCTTCGCCCCGGCCGGAACCGCATAGCTCAGCCGCCCGTCGGCGCCAGTCTTGCCCAGCACCACTTCCTTCTTCCCGGCCCACGAAACCGCCACGGCTCCTCCCGCGCAAGGCTTGCCATTCAGCAGCAGCGTCACCGTCACCCCTTTCTCCGTTCGTTGCGGAATCAGCTCATAAGCCAGTCCCGCCGCCTTCGGCTCAAACTTCGCGTTCGCCGTCGAGGCATACGCCACCGCCGTGCGAATCCCCCGAAACGCCTGCGTCGCTGTCGGGTTCGTATCCCGCCCGCCGTCCACCAACCCCTTCGGCGTCCGGCTCCGCACCCCGCGATCGTGCGTGAACACCAGCCGGTGTTGCCCGGCCTCTTTCGGCGTATACTCGGCGGCCAACCATAAGCCACTCTTCGCCGGCCGCAACTCCGTCCGCGCCCCCGAAGGAGCCAGCGCATAAACCTGCAACCCCGGCAGCAGCGGCGCCGCCTCGCTTACCCCCAACTCATGGCCAATCCCCAACTGCACCCGCGCCGCCTTACCCACGGTCAGCACCGGCTCCCCCGGCGCGATCCACGCAAAATGCGCCGCCGCCGCGCCCGCCAATACCAAAGAAATGCCCAGTGACTTGATCATCTGCCCCGATCGTAGCACGTTTAATGTTTTCGTATGCGCCCGACGTCCGCCGTCGTAATCGCCAACTGCCCGTGCTGTATGCCCTTCACCGAGATCAGCAAATCCGCCAGATGTCGCACCTGCTTCGCCCGGCCCCGCAGGATCAGCACCTCCAGGCAATTGTGGTGATCGAGGTGCACATGCAGCGTCGAAACCACGACGCCATGATGATCATGCTGCAGCGCCGTAATCTTATCCGTCAGGTTCCGCTGATGGTGGTCATAAACTAACGTCAAGCTGCCGACGACTTCCTTGTTCGGCGCCGCCGTCTCCTCCTGCACCAACCGGTCCCGGATCAAGTCCCGGAACGCCTCCGACCGGTTTTGGTATCCCTTCTCGGCAATGTAGGCATCGAACGTCTCCAGTAGGTCCGCGTCAATCGCCACCCCTATCCGCGCAAGCTGACTCATGGCTACCATTCTGTCACCCCGCGCGCAGTGAGAGAATATCGAAACGATGATTGCTCGCCGCTCCCTGCTGCTTTCCGCCTGGCCTCTGCTCGCCGCCCCCCCGCGTCGACCGGCGCCGCTCTCACCGCAAGCCAAAACGGAAGACTGGCCCTCCTTCCTCGGCCCGCGCCACAACGGCACCTCCCTCGAAACCAAACTCAAACCCCGCTTCCCCGCCGCCGGCCCACCCCTCCTCTGGGAGTTGCCCAAAGGCACCGGCTATAGCTCCCCCGCCATCGCCGGCGACCGTCTCGTCTTCCTCCACCGCCAAGGCGCCGAAGAGGTCGTCGAATGCCTCCACCCGGAAACCGGCGAACGGCACTGGCGCCACGCCTACCCCACCTCGTTTGAAGACCGCTACGGCTACAACAACGGCCCCCGCTCCAGCCCCGTCATCGTCGGCAATCGCGTCTTCACCGTCGGCGCCGAAGGCAAAGCGCACTGCCTCGAACGGGCCAACGGCAAGGTCGTCTGGAAGCGCGACCTCTTGCAGGAGTACAAGGTCCCCCAGGATTTCTTCGGCGTCGCCTCCACGCCCCTCGCCTGGCAGGACCGCCTCATCGTCAACGTCGGCGCGCCCGGCGGCCCCACCGTTGTTGCCCTCGAACAGGCCACCGGCAAGCAGATCTGGGGGGCAGGGAAGGAGTGGGGCGCCAGTTACGCCTCCCCCATCCCCGCTACCATCCATGGCCAGCCCCGCGTCATGGTCCTCGCCGGCGGCGAAAGCCGCCCGCCCACGGGTGGCCTCCTCTGCCTCGATCCCCGCTCCGGCGCCATCGACTTCACCTTCCCCTGGCGCAGCAAAAGCTATGAGTCGGTCAACGCCTCCTGCCCCGTCGTCATCGGCAACCAGGTCTTCATCTCGGCCAGCTACAAAACCGGCGGCGCCCTGCTCGAAATCACCCCCGATTTCAAACCCAAACTCCTCTGGACCACCCCGGAGTTCGGGCTCCACTTCAATACCCCCATTCATCAGAACGGCTATCTCTACGGCTTCGACGGCCGCAACGAACCCGATGCCTCCCTCGCCTGTCTCGAGGTCAAAACCGGCAAGATCGTCTGGCGTACGAATCCCGAATGGACCGAGAAACTCGATAACGGCCGCGACCAGTTGATGAGCACCTATCGCGGCAATCTCCTGCAAGTGGACGGCAAGTATCTCGCTCTCGGCGAACTGGGCCACTTACTCTGGATGGATCTCACCCCGAAAGGCTACCAGGAGATCTCCCGAGCCTGGCTCTTCGCCGCGCGGGAAACCTGGTCCCTGCCCGTTCTCAGCCGCGGCCTGCTCTACGTCGTGCAGCACAGCCGGGACGTCTTCAAAAACACCCCGCCCCGCCTACTCTGCTACGACCTTCGCGCCTAAGGATTCAGCGTCGTCTTCCGTATAAACTCGACCTCTGCCGGCTTATACGGAGTCCCGTCGTTCTTGAAAATCTCGTGGAACCACACCGCCGGTTGCCGGTCGGTATAGGGGTTCTTCCACGAGTCCCACGGCAGGTGCGTCTGCGTCTTACCCTGCACCAGGCCCCAATTAAACATCGCCACCCCTTCGGCCTTGCCAATCGGCAGCGAACCCTCGAACGTGCTGCCGTTGCCCCGCGCCATGTACTCCGTGCACAGAATCGGCCGGTTGAAGCGCCGCAGCGAATCGATCCGCGCCTTCAACTTCGCCGGTGCCTCGTAGTTGTGGAAGGAAATCACATCGGAGTTCAACAATTGAATCTTCTCAATCGCCGTCAATTTCTCATCGGAGCTCCAATCCCCCTTCCATACGCCGCTCGTCAACGGCTGCGACGGCTTCTCCTCCCGCGCCCACTCAAACGCCAGCGGCAGCAACCGCTCCACGTGCTTCATCTTATCGAGCGGCTCGACTTTCTTGTAACTGGAGTCATTCCAGTTATCCGGTTCGTTCCAGATATCCCAGGCCAGGATGCGATTATCCCGGCGGAAGGCCCCCACGACGCCCCGTACATACGCCTCTAACTTTGGCGTATCGGAAACCTTAGTCAGAGATACCGCCCCCGGACTCTGCATCCAGCCCGAGTTATGCACCCCCGGCTTCGGCGCCGGCTGCCGGCCGGACTGCGGAAACGGATCCCAGCAGGAATCAAACAACACGAACATCGGCTTGATCTTATGCTTCTCGGCAATCTCGAGCAGCGTATCCATCCGCCGGATCAAACCCTTCGGATCGTCCTGCCACAGCAGATGATGCAGGTAGATCCGCATCGTGTTCATCCCGATCGACTGGGCCAGCGCAAACTCCTGCGCAATCTGCCCCGGCCGGAAACTCTCGCCCTGCCACATCTCCAACTGGTTGATGGCCGACGCCGGAATGTAGTTCGCCCCTACCAGCCAAGGGCTCTTGGCATACCAGTTCTTGGCCTTTTCTTCACTCCACGGCTTCTTGGCGAGCAGGGAAGCGGCAGCCAGGGCCAGCAGCGCAGTCGTACGAATCAGAGAACGCATCAACCAAATTGTACGAAGGAAGCCCCGCCTTCGTCACGCCCGCGCCCCGCGCCACCCGCGCGCAAACTGCGCCCGCAGCGCCGCCGTCACCGCCGAGTTCGCCTGATTCGTAAACTCCCCCGGGTCCACCCGGTGGTCATACACCTCCTCCCCGCCGCCTTCCCCCTCCCAAACGATGTACCGGTATCGCTCCGTCCGCATCGACCGTCCCACAATCCGGTCTTCAAACTGCAGCTGCGTAAACGCGGCTTTCTTAAACCGCCGCCGCGGTTCCCGCAGCAGCCGTACCATGCTCTGCCCCTCCAACTCTCCGGGCGCCCGCTGCCCCGCCAGTTCCGCCACCGTCGGATACACGTCCACGAACTCCGTCAACGCCGTCGTCGCCCGCCCGTTCCCCGCCTGCCCTGGCGCCGCAAGCAAAAACGGCACCCGCGCGTTCGTCTCAAACAGATTCATCTTCTGCCAATGCGTATGTTCTCCCAGGCTCCACCCGTGGTCGCCCATAAAAGCGACAATCGTGTCCTCCCGCAGCCCCAACCGGTCCAGCGCCTGCAGCACCCGACCCACCTGCTCGTCCATATACGAAGTCGAAGCGTAGTAGGCCCGCCGCGCCTCCCGCTGATGCGCCTCCGGCATCTGCATGTGCTGCCACAACTGCGGCCGCACCCCGAGATGCGCCCGCGGGATGTCCGCGTGATCATCCGCCCGGTTCTCCGCCAGCGTCACGGCCTCGCGCGGATAGAGATCAAAGAACCGCGACGGCGCCACCCACGGCAGATGCGGCCGCAGCATCCCCACACCCAAAAAGAACGGCTCCTTTCGGTGCTGCTCCAGCAACGCAATCGCCGCATCCGCCGCGTTCGTGTCCGCCTGCCCCTGGTCCGTCGCCGTCTGAATTGGCGCCATCCGCATCGCGAACTTCTGCCCGGGACTCTTGTTCTCAAGGCCCGGCGGCGAAAACGAATGGTGCCACGACGCGTCGTCTTGAAACCGGTTCGTCCCCACCTCGTTCGGCACATTCATGTGGAACATCTTGCCCACCCGCCCCGCGAAATAGCCGTTCTTCTTGAACAGCTGCGGCAGCGTCACCGCATCCGGCCGGTGCAGCCGGAAATCGACGTTATTCCCGAGCACCTTCGTCGTGTCCGGCCGCAACCCCGTCAGCAGCGAGGCCCGGCTCGGTCCGCACAGCGGAAACTGGCAGTACATCCGGTCGAACCGCACCCCTCGCGCCGCCAAGGCGTCGATGTTCGGGGTCTTCACGAGCGGATGACCATAGCACCCCAGCGAAACGTTCAAGTCATCCGCCATCAGAAACAGAACGTTCTTCGGCCGGGACGCCGCCCGGCAAATCGAAGCCGCAGAAGCCCCCAGAAACGTACGGCGAGTCAGCATTCTGGAACGATATCATGGAGCATGCTCCCCGCCACACGGCGCTTGTACTGGCTCGACGACCATTGCCACGAAGCTTCCGCCACCGTTCTGGCCGTGCGAGAAGATGCCATTGCCCTCGACCAAACCTGCTTCTACCCCGGCGGCGGCGGCCAGCCCTGCGACCATGGCACCTTGACGCTTCCGGACGGCGTAGTCCTCCCCGTCACCCAGGTCCTCCCCGATGCCGGCCACGTCTTTTGGCATCACACCGCCCACCCCGCGCTCGCCCCCGGCCTCTCCGTCACTCTTCGCGTCGACGCCGCCCGCCGCCAGGCCCTCACCCGCTATCACACCGTCCTCCACGTTCTCAATACCATCGCCCTCCAGGACTACGGCGCCTGGATCACCGGCGCCCAAATCGACGTCGCCTACTCCCGCATCGACTTCAAGTGGGAAGGCTTCACCCCGGCCCTCTGCCCCGCACTCGAAGCCAAGGTCAACGCCGTCCTGGCCGGCAACCATCCCCTCCGTGCCCGCTTCCTCCCGGAAGCCGAGTTCCACGCCCACCCCGATCTCCTCCGGACCCTCGAAGTCTCCCCGCCCGTCATCGACGGTCAGGTCCGCGTCGTCGCCATCGAGACCTTTGACGAACAGGCCTGCGGTGGCACCCACGTCCCCACCACCGCCGCCGTCGGCCGCTTCTCCATCTACAGAACCGAGAACAAAGGCCGCATCAATAAGCGGCTCTACGTCCGCCTCGATGATACGCTGGAATAATCATGACCAAGAACGTCCTCGGCACTGCCCTCCAGACCTGCTGTACCGATCCCCTCACCGGCTTCTATCGCGATGGGAAGTGCAACACCGGCCCTGAGGACCTCGGCAAGCACACCGTCTGCGCCATCGTCACCGAGGAGTTCCTGCGCCATCAAGCCGCCGTCGGCAACGATCTCATCACCCCCCGGCCCGAGTACGGCTTCCCCGGCCTCAAGCCCGGCGACGGCTGGTGTGTCTGTGTCGAACGCTGGAAACAGTCCTACGAAGCCGGCGTTGTCTCCCCGGTCCGCCTCGAAGCCACGCACGAAAAGGCTCTCGAAGTCGTCACCCTCGAAATGCTCTTAAAAGGCACTCGCCTGAACTAACGCCGCCAGCGCTCGACAAACGTCCCGTTCGGCGCCCCGGCGAACACCGTAATCTGCCGCACGCCGGACGCCGCCGCCACGTGCTGCCCCGCGCTGTCATAGCCAATGGATAGCCGGCTCGCGCGGATCGCCCCCGCGAAAGGCGCAACCGGCCCCTGCCACGTATAAAGTGGTCCCCGGCAGCTCAGCTCCAACTCCTCCCCCCGCCGCCCTTATCGAGCAGCACGGAATGGCCCCGGTCCAGCAGCCCCTGCACCAGCCGCGCCACCCTCGAAATGCTCTTAAGGGGTACTCGCCTGAACTAACGCCGCCAGCGCTCGACAAACGTCCCTTTCGGCGCCCCGGCGAACACCGTAATCTGCCGCACGCCGCCACGTGCTGCCCCGCGCTGTCATAGCCAATGGATAGCCGGCTCGCGCGGATCGCCTCCGCGAAAGGCGCAACCGGCCCTTGCCACGTATAAAGCGGTCCCCGGCAGCTCTGCTCCAACTCCTCCCCCCGCCGCCCTTATCGAGTAGCACGGAATGGCGCCGGTCGAGCAGCCTCTGCACCAGCCGCCTCTCGAAGTCCTCACCCTCGAAATGCTCTTAAAGGGCACTCGCCTGAACTAACGCCGCCCGCTCTGCCGGGGCCCACGGCCGCCAGCGCTCTACAAACTTCCCGTTCGGCGCCCCGGCGAACACCGTAATCTGCCGCACGCCGCACGCCGCCGCCACGTGCTGTCCCGCGCTGTCGTAGCCAATGTATAGCCGGCTCGCGCGGATCGCCTCCGCGAAAGGCGCAAACGGCCCTTGCCACGTATAAAGCGGTCCCCGGCAGCTCTGCTCCAACTCCTCCACCCGCGCCGTCTCCTCCCCCCCGCCACCCTTATCGAGCAGCACCGAATGGCCCCGGTCCAGCAGCCCCTGCACCAGCCGCCTCTCAAAGTCGCCGCCCACCCGCTTCGCCGGGTTCTCGCCCACTCCCAACGAAATCGTCACGTCCGTCGGCGGCACCCACTTCGTCTCTACCGGCGCGATAAACGGCCGCACGTCACACCCCAGCGTCTCCTTCACAAAGGCGCAGGCCAGCGCCGCAATCGGCTCCGCCGACTCCGGCCGGTAAGCCCGGGAAGGGAAGAACAGGTACCGCTCCGGCGGACCAAACGGCAGCAGCCCCAGTTGCGAAAGCCGGCTATCGGCATCGATCACCAGCGTCCCCGGCCGATCCAACCGGCCCGCCAGTTCCAACCCCACCGCCACCCGCTCCCGCAACAGCGCCGTGCGCCCGTAGCGAAGCGGCAGGTGCCCCGCCCGCTCTTCAAACAGCTCGTAGTTCTTCAGGTTCCCCGCAAACAGCAGCTCCGCGTCCGGATACGCCGCCGCCGCCGCCGCTAGAAACGGACTCACCACCGCCACATCCGCGCCCAGCGTCACCCGCGAAAGCACTACCACCCGCCGCGGCTTCTCCGTCGGCCTCCCCAGCGCCCGGTGCCGCCGCAGCAAGGCATCGGCCTGCAACTCCGGCGCTACCCGCTCCAGCAGCCGCGCAAACGTATCGAGATACGCCTCGGCCAGCCGCGGATCAAACGAATCCGATAGCGGCTCAATCAACTCGCCGAACAGCGCCCGCGTGCCCTCTTCCCCTTCCGCCTCCGCTGCCAGCGCGTCGAGCACTGCGTCCGGGACCCGTTCGCCCCGGACGCAGTACGCGAAAGCTTCAAGCGGAGTACTTGCCAACGAGCAGCTCCAGCTTCTTCTTGGTCGCCTCCGGCCACACGCTCCGATCGGTGATAATCGCGTTCTTCAGCGCCGAATGGCACTTGCACGTGATCTCCGCCGGCATCGCCGCCACGGCTTCGGCCACCAGCTTCGCCGCGTTGTCCGCGTTCTGGTGCAGCACCTTGATGATGTCGTCCACGGTCACCGCGTCATGCTCTTCGTGCCAGCAGTCGTAGTCGGTCACCATCGCCACCGTCGTGTAACAGATCTCGGCCTCCCGCGCGAGTTTCGCCTCCTGGAGGTTCGTCATGCCGATCACGTCCATGCCCCACGAGCGGTAGACGTTGCTCTCCGCCTTGGTCGAAAACGCCGGGCCCTCCATGCAAAGGTACGTCCCGCCGAGCTTGGCCGTAATGCCCGCCCGCTCCGCCGCCCCGTGCACCACTTTCGCCAACTCCCCGCAAATCGGGTCGCCAAACGAGATGTGGGCAACGATCCCTTCACCGAAAAACGTCGAGATGCGCCCGCGCGTCCGGTCAAAGAACTGATCCGGAATCACGAACTCCGTCGGATGATGCTCCTGCTTCATCGACCCCACCGCGCTCAACGAAATGATGTGGTCCACCCCCAGCATCTTCATGCCGAAGATGTTGGCCCGGTAGTTCAGCTCCGAAGGTGTCAGCCGGTGGCCCCGGCCATGCCGCGGCAGAAACGCAACGTCCCGCCCGCCCAGCTTGCCGACAACATACGCATCGGAAGGATCGCCAAACGGCGTCTCCAGCCGAACCTCCTGCTTCTCCGTGAAGCCGGGCATGTTATAAAGCCCGCTTCCTCCAATAATTCCGATCTGTGCTCGCAAGGATGCTCCCGAATTAAACGATTTCTTCTTTCACTGGATCCCACCGCATCGTGCGGCCCTGCCGGTAACTCTCCACCGCCATCCGGCAGGCGATCGAGATGCGGTATCCCAACTCCACGGGACACGCCGGCTCCGCCGCCCCGCGCACGGCGTCGAAGAAGTTCAACATGTGCGCGTTCGGCGTGGTCTTCGTCAGCCCCATCATCTCTTTGGCTTGTGGCCGGTTCACCTTCTCAGGCAGGTAGCGGATCTGCTGCGCCCGCCGGATCGTTCCGTCCGTTCCCAGCACATCTTCGGCAAAGCCCCGCTGCCCGTTCCCAAAGCCGGAGATCCAACTGAAGAGAATGTCCTCGGGATGCTCCATCGTCACGGTCATCGTGTCCGGCACCTCGCGCCCATCCTTCCACAGATAGACGCCGCCCGTCATCGTCACCGCCTTCGGAATCTGCAGGTTCAGCACCTTGTACCAGATCGAAAGCTGGTGGCACATGTTCTCGTACACGTTGCCGCCCGAATAGTCCCAATAAAACCGCCAGTTCACATACCGGTTGGCGTCAAAATCCCGCTTCGGCCCCTCACCCTGAAACTGGTTCCAGAGAATGTTTTCGGGCGTCATATCCGGGTACACCGGACGCGACCATTGCGGCTTCCCGTGCGGCGTATTCCGGAACATGTCCGCGGCGATCATCGTGATCTTGCCCACCGAGTTCTGCGCCATCCACGCCTTGGCGTCTTCCACCATGCCCGTCGAAACATGCTGATGGCCCACCGTAACGGCCAGCTTCTTATGCTTCTGGTGCGCGGCCCGCATCCGCTTGGCATGGTCCACGGTAAACGCCATCGTCTTCTCTTGATAGACGTGCTTGCCCGCGTCGAGCGAGGCCGTGAAGTGCTCACAGTGCAGGTGCTGCGGCGTGGCGATCAACACCGCATCCACGTTCTTGTCCTCGAGCATGTACCGGTAGTCGAGATACGTCTTCGCCGTCGGCACCAGCTTCTTGCCCGCTTCGAGGCGCGCCGTATAGATATCCGCGAAGGCGGTCATCTCCACATTCGGCGCGGCCATCGCCGCATGCACAATCTCCATGCCGCGCGCTCCGGCGCCAATAATGCCCACGCGGATGCGATCATTCGCACCCAGCACGGAAACGCCGCTGGCTAAACCAGTAGCCACTTTGCCAAGAAAATTACGTCGGGAATCCATCACAGCCTCACGATTTTACCATTGCATCCAGCAGCGTCTGCTTCATCACGCTCTCGTCCGGCTTCACGCCCGTCCACATCTCAAAGCCGATCACGCCCTGGTACACCAACATCGTCAACCCATCCAGCGTCCGCAAACCCCGCGCCTGCGCCGCCGCCAGAAACTTGGTCACCGGCGGATTGAACACCGCGTCCGCCACCAGGCACCGCGCCCGGCTCAGGTCCACGTCCGGCATCCAGTCCACATTCGGGTACAGACCCAGCGAAGTCGCGTTAATCAGCAGGTCCGTCTCCGGCTGCACCTCGTAGTGCACCCGCCACGGGACAAACCGGATCGGCCCGTGCGGCTTCAAGTCCTCTACCATCGGCGACACCCGTTCCACCGATCGGTTCACCACAATCAACTCTTCCACGCCCGCCAGCAGCAGTTCCGTCGCAATCGCCCGCGCCGCGCCGCCCGCGCCGAGCAGCACCACGCGCTTGCCTCGCGGGTCCATCCCGGCGTCCTGCGTCAACCCCCGCAGAAACCCTTTCCCATCCGTGTTCTCGCCAAGGAACCGGCTTCCCTCCCGGCGCACCGTGTTCACCGCCCCAATAATCCTGGCCTCTTTGGACAACTCGTCGAGGAAGGGGATCACCGCCACCTTGTGCGGAATCGTGCAGTTGAACCCGGCAAATCCCATCGCGCGAGCGCCGCGCACCGCATCCCCCAACCCCGCCGGCGCCACCTCAATCGTCAGATAACGCCACTGTAATCCCGCCGCCGCAAAGGCGGCCTCCTGCATCACGCCGGTCGGATTCTCCGCCACCGGCTGGCCAAAACAGGCCACCAGTTCTGCTTTAAAGTTCATGAGATTAGTTCTTCGGAGGCGTCTCTTGCGTCGCCGACTCGGGCAGCGGTTCCGGCGTATCGAACGTAATCGTCGTGTCCGCGCCGAACTTCCGGTACATGCGGAACTCCACTTCGTTCTTCACGAGATGCTTGCCCTCCCGCATCCGCACCTCGGCCTTCAAAGGCAGCATGAAGCCGCGGCCGTTGATGTCCGTCATGTCGTAGTCGAGCGTGGTCTTGGCCTCTTGCACCGGGAAGTCCGGCGGAATGTCCGCTTCGAGCGTAATCCGCGTCACCTGCAGCGAATCGCGTTCCACGAACACGAGGCCCCGGTAGCCCGGCGTCACCTGCACCCGGTCTTGATAATTGATCGTCCAGTGCGAATTCGGCTGCGCCACGAAGTACTGAAACACGTGGTTCCGCTTGCCGCGCAGCGTCGCCCAGCGCAGCCAGTCAAACCGCGCGGCCGTGTTCGCCTCGAACAGCTCCTTCATCATCGACCCGAACTCGCCCGACGACGTCGCCCCGCCCAGCCGCTGCATGGGCGTATCCACGCTGCGCCCGTTCACGCTGACCACCTTGTAGTCTTCCTTCTGGTCGAAGTAGCTCAGCCGCGCGTTGATCACGTCCTGTTGGCCGTAAAAGCCCAGCCCCGAAGGATCCACATACCGGCGCGTCACCTGCATGCACAGAAAGTCCGGCAACCCCTTCGAGTAGCCCAATGCATACACCCGCGCCTCGCCAATCACGCGCTGCTGCTCTTCGGCCGAAGGCGGCGGAATCACCGGCGCGGCCACTTTCACGGGCGCCGGAGCCGCGGCCGGCAAATCCTTGGTCGCCAGCATCAAGTCGCGGAGCACCTCCACCGTCAACGGACCCGCTCCCATCGCGATGAACTCTTCAAACTGCCGCGGCTCCAGGCGGTTCGTCAGCTTCGTTTTTTTGAGATACCCGGCCACCGCCTTATCCGGCTGGTGCAGATCCACCGACGACTTTAAAAATCCGCGCAGCTGCTCCACCGACATCCGCGTTTGAGCCGCCAGCGTGATCGCGAAAAGGAAGACGAGAAACCGCATATTACTTTTGACGCTTCTTCCCCGTCTTCTGTTGCGGATTCGTTGCGGGCAACGTCGCGTCGATCGCCGCCTGCGCCAGTGGCGCCATAATCCGGTACCCGGCCGAATTCGGATGCAGCCCGTCGTCGGCCAATTCGGCCTTCAAGAAGCCGCCGCTGTCCACCGTCGCGTCGTAGTAGTTCAAGTAGGTGAAGCCCCGCTTCTTCGCAAACGACGCCATCCAGGCATTCAACTCCCGGATCACCGCCGGCGGCCGTGCCACGGTCATTGCAAAGCGCGGATTCTTGTCCTTGTGGTGATCGCTCACCGGCAGGATGCTCGCCAGAATCACTTTGATCTTATGGAACTCGCAAAGGTCGGCGATCATCGTCAGGTTGTTCTGAATCGTCTCCACCGGCACGCCTCGCGCAATATCGTTCGTGCCCGCTAGAATTAGCATCGCCTGCGGTTTGTGCGCAATCACGTCCGCCTGCATCCGCCCCAGCATCTCGCCCGTAATCTGGCCGCTGATGCCCCGGTTGACGTAATCCATGCCGGGAAAATACTCGTTCAGCCGCCAGCCGTCGGTGATCGAATCGCCATGGAACACCACCCGGCGCCCAGTCGATGCGGGTACCGTCCGGTTGGCCTCGGCGTAGCGCCGCAGGTTATCCCGGTCGCTCCCCCGCAGCTGCGTCTCGGTCGTTTCAAGCAGCGATTGAAAATGCGCGTCGAGCCGCGCCACCGCGTCGCGCAGCTCGGCCGTCTGCTTCCGGGCCTCTTCGGGATACGGGAACGGTTTCCGGATGCTGTCCGCGACGGCCAGGTAGCCCCGCGCCTCCGTCAACAGACCCTGCGAAATCGTCAGCGTCAGCCGGTTGGCGACCCGGGCGTTCTTGTGGATCTGCTTCAGATTCTCGAGCATCGGCGCCGCCGAACGCGCCAAGCCGGGAGCCGTCAACGACGTCGCTTCGGTCAATTGGATAATGCGCTCGGTCAGCGCCAAGCCGTCCGGTCCGTTCAGCGTCCCGTTCGTTTGGGCGAACCCCACGGCGCACCAGCACAGCGCCAGCCATCTGCAGATCATGGCTCTACTTTATCTAATTGAAATGTCACCGTACCAATGTGGAACTTCATCCGGACCTGAATCTGCACCGGCAGCCGCCGTGCGTCGTCGCTGAGCCAGACGAACAGCCGCGCATCCCGCTTATACAGAACGTCGTTAAACAGAAACGCCTCGTAGCGCGTCGTCGAAAACTGGCCGGCCCGCGTCCGGATTTTCTCCTTGTCCTGCATCTGCACCCGGGCCTGCACGAACTTCTTGCCGTCGCTCACCGGCAGCAGGATTTCCCGCTCCGTCCCCATCGGGCGCCGCCGCAAAACCATCAACGCCCCCACAATGTCGTGCACGCAACCCGGAACTTCCAATTCCCGTTCGAGGGCAATCTCGTTCTTCACCAAATCGCGCTCGATGTACTTCGAACGGCCCTCGCTCCACGTCACCGTCGTATCCCGGCGCTTCTTGCCCTCCTCGGCCTCGAGGCGCGAAGTTTGGGCGCAGAATGCCTCGTTCAGGCTCACCGTGTAGTTGTCATTCACCCGGAAAAGCTTCGATACCAGGCCAGCCGAATGCAGATGCAACTGCAGGAAGCTCCCGTTGGCCGCCGGGTTGTTCGTCAACACCACCGCCCCGGCGTTCACCATCCGCCACTCCACGCTGTAGCTGAGTTTTTCAACCGGGACCGGCGTCTGTGCCGCAATCGGCAGGAGCACCAGGAATAGGGGGAATAAACTCTTCATCGAACCCCTGAGTGTGGCAAATCCCCGTGCTACGCTGCAAGCTTGGCGCTCCGAATTCTCCTGCTACTGCTCGTCACCGTGACCGGCTGGTTCTATTGGGACGCCCGGATTTCCGGCCTGCCGCTCACCGCCTGGCAGATCGATCGCTACCTCGATCCCACCCAGCCGCCCCACCGGATTCAGGCCGCCCTCAGCCAGCTTTCCGGTCCCCACCCCGCCCTCGCGCGGCTCCACCGTTACCCCGACCCCGGCGTCCGCGCGGATGTGGCCCGTCTTGCGCCGGCCACCGACCAGTTGGAAGACCCTTCTCCGTGGGTACGATTCCGGGCGGCGATCGGCCTGCAACGAAACGAAGCCATTGCGGTCCGCCCCGTCCTCCTCGCCACCCTGCGCGCCGTCACCGTGTTTGCCGAGGATCCGGGGTCCGTCCAGTGGCGCCTGGCCGAAGGCGCGCGCCTCGGGGCGGGCGAGGAACTCGGCTCCGTGGATTCGCGCGTTTTCGCCTCCCCCGTGCCGGGCCGGTTGATCCGGCGCTACGTCCAAACCGGCGAAGCCATCCGGCGTGGCCAGCGCCTGGCCGACGTCGCCATCGCCGACGAGTGGCTGGTAGAGGCGCTCACCGCCCTCGGCCGCATCGGCCTCCCCATCGACGCCGAGGAGATTCGCCTGTTCCAGAGCGAAAAGTTTCCCCCGGCCGTCCAACAGGCGGCCGCCGCCGCCGTCGAAAAGATTCAGTCCCGTCCCCGGAAAAAGTCGTGAGATTCCTCCTCGTTCTCCTCCCGCTGCTCCTGCCCGCCGCCTCAATTGAGGTCACCCTCGACCCCGCTTTGGCGCCGAAAGGCACGAGCGGCCGCCTGATTGTCCTCATGACGCAAGGCAAGCCGCAGGGCGACACCATCCGCACCGGCTTCATCCCCGGCGAAACCTGGATGGCCGCCAAGGAGGTGGAGCACTTCGCCCCCGGCTCGACCGTCACCGTCGACGGCGACGACATCGCCTTCCCCCGGCCCTTCTCCCAGGCCCCCGCCGGCGAATGGCACTACATGGCTATCCTCGACGTGGATCACAGTTACGCCCGCAATGGCGCTGGCCCCGGCGACTTAGTCAGCGCGATTGCCACCGGGCCGAAGCTGACTCTCTCCCGCGTGAACCCGCCCCGCCCGGCGCCCGCCGATACGGACACCGTGAAACTGGTCGAATTCGAAAGCAAGTTACTCAGTAACTTCTTCGGCCGGCCAGTCAAGATGCGCGCGGGCGTTCTCCTCCCTGCCGATTTTGCCAAGCCCGGCGCCGCCTACCCGGCCATCTATCATGTTCACGGCTTCGGCGGAGACCATACCGCGGCCTGGCGCGCCAAGCCCGCCACCGCCTTTCGCGCGGTGCACATCTTCCTTGATGCCTCCTGCCCCGGTGGCCATCATGTCTTTGCCGATTCGGCCAACAACGGTCCCTGGGGCGCGGCTCTGACCAAGGAGTTCATCCCGTACCTTGAAAAGCGTTTCCGCCTGCTTCCCCGGCCCTACGCCCGCTTTCTCACGGGCCATTCCTCAGGCGGCTGGTCCACGCTCTGGCTGCAGGTCGCCTATCCCCGCTTCTTCGGCGGCACATGGCCCACGGCCCCGGACTCGGTGGACTTCGAAAGCTTCACGGGGATCGACGTTCGGCCCGGCTCCACGCAAAACGCCTATCTGACGAAAGAGGGCCAGCCGCTCTACCTGGTCCGCCTGAAGGGGAAGGATGTGGTGACGCTGCGGGACTTCGCCCTGCAGGAGCGCGTCGCGGGAGACTACGGTGGCCAGTTTGCCTCATTCGACTGGGTCTTCAGCCCGAAGGGTCTCGATGGCCGGCCCATGCGTTTGTTTAACCGAGTAACCGGCGAGGTGGATCCGGCCGTGCGCGAGTATTGGCGGAAATACGACATCAGTTATCAGGTCCAGACGCGCTGGGCCGAACTCGGGCCCTTGCTCAAGGGTAAGATCCGCTTGGTGATGGGAGACCAGGACACCTTCCACCTGGACGAAGCAACTAAGCTATTCTGTAAGTTCCTTGCTTCGAAAGGGGCGGAGGATGCTTGCGAGATCGTGCCGGAAAGGGACCACGGGGATCTTTTCAAACCCTATAAGACTTACCCGGACGGCCTCATGAAGCGGATTGAGGATGAGATGGCGTGGCAGTTCGAAAAAGGCCGCCCGAAGGCCAAATAGCGCATGCGTTTAGTTCTGGTGGCATTGCTCGCGAACCTCCTGTTCGCTCAGCCCGAACTCTTCTTGGTCGACGAAAACAACAAACAGGTACGGTCCGTCCAAGTGGATCCGGTGGAGGTACAAGCCTCCTTCACCGTCCCCAACAATCCGGCATTCTTCTTCGTCAACGCCGACCGCACCAAGTACTACTCCGTCTCCCGCGCCGCCACCGGAACCGTCGCCGTCCTCTCCGCTGCGCAGCCCTCCACCGTCCTCAAGACCCTCGATCTCGCCGCCGTCACGGCAGCCGCGATCACACCCGACCGAACCAAAATCGTGATCGCCACCGCGACCACCCTTTACCGAATCGACACCGCTACGGATACGGTCACCAGCGCCGCGTTTTTGAATGCACCCGTCAAGGAACTGATCTTCTCCCTTGACGGATCCCGTCTCTTCGCCCTGACCACGCAGGTCGTCATGTTTAACATCGACCCTTTTGTGGTCGTTTCCTCCACCGTCTTGCCAGGGCCGTTGGAGACAATGGCCATGAACCATACGGGGCTTCTTTATGGGTCCGCCCCTGGCCGCGTGCATGAAATCGACGGGAGAACCGGCCAGCCGCTGCGGACCATCGAAACACTTGGCCGCCCGGGACGACTCGCCTTTAGCCCCTCCAGCTATGTCGCCTTAGCCGGTAACCTGGCGGACACCGGTCCGTCCCTGTTCCGCTTCGATCTCAAGGCGGCGGCCGTCACCGCTTCCCTCACTATTCCCTCGGTCCGGTTCCGCGAAGTCCATTTCCTTAGTGAGCTTCGTGCCGTAGCGCTATCAAATCAGTCCTCGACGCAAGTCCCTGTCCAGGTCGACCCCTTGAGCACCCCACTCGTCATGCGGGGCAGTGAGACCTTTTGAACCATCGTCCCCTCGCCCGAATTCCCTGAACCGCGACAACTGTACCTTTTCGACGGAATCACGAAGCGCATGAACACTGAGGAATTTCCCGGCCCCACCCCTGCACAGTTCCCTTCGATGGGGCTGCCCTTCCTGGCTCCGGTTACCAACGTCGGCGTGCCGGTATATCTCCATGCCTTTAACGGCGATCAAACGGCCGCGCCCGGGCAACCGTATCCCCTGCCGCTCGTCGCTCGCGTCATCAACCGCATTGGGCGCCCCTTGAGCAACATCACGGTTCAGTTCTCAAGCGGCCAGTCCGCCATCTCAAACGCTGAAGGTTGGGTCACCGTGTCAGCCCTATCTCCGGTCTCCGGCGGGCCGGTGGCCATCACAGCTACAGCCGGTGCCGCAAGGGCGATCTTCCGTCTCGGTGCTCCCGCCGCGCCTGCGGCGTCAATCACTATTCTCCAGGGCCAAGGGCAACTCGTCAGATCGGGGCAGAACCTACTACCCTTGCGGGTTGCCGTCCACGACGCCTCCGGCAATCCCGTACCCGGTCAAGACGTCACCTTCTCCGCTCCTAATGGCGCAGCTGAGCTGGAATGCCCGGGGCGGCGGTTATGCAACCTCCGCACCGACGGAAGCGGAACCGTATCCGTCGCCATGAAGCTCGGGAGCAGCAACTCCGAGCCCCCTTTTGAGCAGCAGCAGATCGAGATTGCCTCCGGTACCGCACCCCGTCGCACTGTCTTCTTGACGGTGGGCAGCATTGAGCGCCACTTCGTGCCGGCCTCCCGAACTACCTTCTCGGGCTTCATTAACACCACAATTCCGAATGCCCTGGAGTTTCAATTCCATGAGCAAGCACTTCCCGGATTCTATCGGCCGCTGGCGAATGTGGGAATCGCGTATCGTCCTCCGACGGCATTCCCGGACCTCACCTGCGACGGCGAAAGTGGCGTTGTGCTGGCGGGTGCCGACGGCTTCGCTCGATGCACCTTGGCCTTGGGCGGTCAGGCTGGCGTCGCGCCCCTTAGCGCCGGAATCCGAGTCGGTGGGGGGCGGGATGACTTCGCTCCCGTCGATTCAGCTACCGTCACAATCTTGAACACCGGACAGCCAAGGATTGAAGTACTCAGTGGGGCCCAACAGGTGCTCCGTGACGGACAACCATTTGTGCCCATCTCAATACGCTTGTTCGATCCGTCCGGCGTGCCTCTGCCCAACGTCTCACTCCGTTGGTCAGTGGACGCTTCCAGTGGACCGAGTTTGGTTCTGGACTCCCCATCAGCGGTCACTGATGGCTCTGGACAAGGGTCCACCGGCCTGAAAGTGTTTTGGTTCAATCATTTCGAGGTCTTCGTTCGCGTTCGCGCCTTAGGTACGGAGGCTGTGATTCCCATCTACGTTGCTGCATCAGGCGATATTCCTTTCGAGGTGACACCACCAATGCCTGGTTTCGCAGGCTTCTCCCGTTTCCGCATGCCGCTCATAGGTCCATGGACCATCGAAGGCTTGCCTGGTTGGCTGCGCGTTCGACCCGCTGCGGGCGTCGGCCCAGGTTTCGTCTGGTTCGAACACGAGGCGAATCCTTCATTCACCGCCTCCCGCTTCGCCACCCTTACGGTGGGATCTCGTCGAATCAATGTTGAGCAGGCCCCTCGGCCCAGACCTCTGATTCAAGGCGGAAGTATCACCTCCTCCTCTGGAAGCTCGGCTTCCATTCAGGTAAACTTCGCCGGTTGGTCCGAACTTAGAACCCTCAACGTCTTGAACCTGCTCATTCGCGATAGCCTCGACGGCCGCAACGCCTGTTACGTCGCCTACTCTATGCCGTCTCGCGTCTTGTATCTCGTGTCGGATCAGGGCCCTGAGACACTCTCTGCTCCCATCGCGCTGCCGTCCCCACAAACCGTCTCCAATAGCCAGTGCACGATTCACGGTGCCGAGTCCTCTATTCGAACGTCCGACAATTCTGTGGCCCTCACCCTTCGGGTTTCTTTCTCGTCTTCATTTGCCGGGGCAAAGCTCGTATATGCTGGAGCCACCGACGTCTTTGGAACGAGTTCTGGCTGGTCAATCACAGCGGTCCATTCGGTACCGGGCCCCCCCACTTGGCCTCGCCCGCTGAGCGTTACACAAACTTTCCCAGCATTTGGCTCCGGTACCACGTTCGAGTTTGAGGACGCTACCGATGCCCGCAATCTCGAAACGGTGTGGGTCCTCGCCAACACCGCCCTCGACGCTGCAGGAGCCTGCTATTTTGCCTACCACGTCCCTTGGAACCAGATCTTCCTCTTCCCGGATTCCGGCCTAGCCTCGGGCATCATATCGGCGGCCCTCGAAGGGGGCACTCTTCTTTCTAACACCTCCTGCCGTATCCATACCGCCGGTGCGTCGGTGTCGAAATCCGGCCCCAATTTGAGGTTGACGCTTGTCATGAGTGCGTTCCAGCCGTACGGGACCCCCACTCGCGCTGTCTGGCTCGCTGCACAATCGCTCAGCGGCCAGCGCAGTACCTGGCAAGCTCTGGCCGTGGGGAACCCTTACTAACGCACCAGCGCACTAAAATCCGCCCGCCCCCGCAACGGATCGAACACTGGCTCCAGCCGCGGCGCGCTCGGATTGATGCACCCCATCGCCAAACACTCCCGCAGCAGATTCACCGCCTGCGCCTCCTGGCCCACCCCCATGTGGGCCACGGCCCGCTGATAGGGCGACACGTACAGCATCTTCGCCTGCTCGTCCATGGCCTGCACGATCCGCATCGCGTCCGCTACCCGCCCCACCCGGCCATAGGTGTACGCCAGCCCCATCGCCACCATCGGCTGGTTCAGCCCCGCCGCCTCGGCCCGCCCCGCAATCCAGGCCGCCGTCCGCCAGTCGCCGGACATCCACAGCGGCGGCACCAGCAATCCATACCCCGTCCCGCTCCGCGGATTCATCCGGATGATCCGCCACGCCTCCCGCTTCGCCAGATCAAACTGCCGGCTCATATAGTAGTGGTGCGCCAGAATCTGCCGCGTCATGCCAAACGACGGATCCGCCGCAATCGCTCCCCGCAGTAACCCCTCCGCCTCGCTAAACCGGCCAAATCGCGAGAGCAGCTGCCCTGCCAGCACCTGCAGATACACGCTCCCCGGGTCCGAGGCCATCACCTGCCGCACCAACTGCTCCGCCTCCGCCTCGTTCTGATCGGCATAGGCGAGAACCATCGCCAACACCAACCGGGCCTCGCCATTGTCCGGATCGAGCGCGACCGCCTTCTGCGCCAACTCCCGCGCCCGCGGCCACACCATCGCCGGCGCCTCTGCCTGGTTGAACCCCTGCCAGGCGTAGGCCAGCGCCATGCCATTGTAGGCCGCCGAGTAGTTCGGGTCCGCGCGTAGCGAGCGTTGAAAGGCCTCAATCGCGGGACGAATATCGAGCGAGCGCCGCGCGAGCAGCCGCTGCACCCCTTCGAGATAATGCTCGTAGGCCTCCGGGCTGGCTGTGGGCTTCCGGCTGGTTAGGCCCCGCCGCCGCGCCCCGGCTAACTCGTGCAAACTGACGGCCATCTGGCCAATCAACTCCCCGGTCACCTCGCTCAGCGGCGCGTCCCACTCCCGCTGCCAGATCAGGTCGCCGTTTCTCCGCCGCAACTCCGCCGCCACCTTCCCTTCGCGAACGGACCCGCGCAAGCTGTAGTCGCCGTCTCCGCCGCTCATCGGTTGCACCACCAGAATGTGCACCCGGTCCAGCCGGCCCAGCCCCGCCGCCACCTCGGCCGCTAACGCCGGTCCCGCGGGTCCTTCGAGCGGATGAATCGCCACCGTTGGCCAGTCGTTCGTCCGCGGCGGATCGTCAGCCATCCAGAATTCCCACTGCCGCCGACCGTAACCCACCGTCACGAGCAGCAATGCCGCCGCCGCCACCAACCACGGCCAGCGCGCCCGCCGACGCGGCGCCGGCGGCGGTTCCACCACCACGTCCGGTCGTGACACCGCCGCCACAAATTGGTACCCCACCTTGGGAAGGGTCTCAATCAGCGGCGTCTCCCCGGCCACCCTTCCCAACGCCTTTCGAAGCTGAAAGACGTGCTGCGTCAGGTTGTTCTCCTCCACATGCACGTCGGCCCAGACGAGTTCGCGGAGCTCCTGCTTGTCCACCGGCCGCCCGGCCCGCTCCACCAAAGCGACCAGCAGATCGAACTGCTTGGCGGTGAGCGCCACCGGCTCACCTTGCCATTCCAGCCGGCGGGCGCCACAATCCAGGCGAAACCCACTGAATTCAAATACCACGGAAGTCAACCCAAAAGTATAACGCAAGTCTTTGAATCCATTCAGATTTAAGGAGAAATAAGAACGAATAACTTGGCTCTGCGCCCGCCCCATGGCACCCTCGACGGAGCTATGTTGCGAACCCTCCTTCTCCTCTGCTGCCCGCTGCTCCTTGCGGCGGCCAAGCCTGAATTCACCTGGACTCTCGAAGCCAACGGCGACGTGAAGTGGCACAAACTCACCGCCGCCGGAACCTACCTGTTCGGTACCGACGCTGGCCTCTACTCCGTCGATGTCGACTCCGGCCAATACCTCTGGAAGCGGGAAGACCTTAAGAAGGTCCCTGAGTTCGCTATTGAAGAGGTACCCGGCGCGCCGCTGCTCTTCGTCGCCGACGACGAAGGAAAGCTCATGAAGTCCACCAAACTCTACGCCCTCGACATCATGACCGGCAAGACCATCTGGGAAACCGACAAGCTGCAGGGCCAGGTGGCCGACCTCTTTCCCGACTACGCCCACAACGCCATCGTCCTTGTCGCGACTGCCTATGGCGGCAAAGCCAAGCTCCAACTGCTCCACCTCGACCTCATGTCCGGCCAGGCCAACTTCGACCTTCCCCTTGAAGCCAAAGTCGATCTCTACCTGTCCGAGAAGGGCAGCAAGTTCTCCCCCCGCATGGACCTGAACGGCCACGCCGCACCCACCATCGCCGGCGATGCCCTCTATCTCGCCTACTCCGGCCTTCACAAGGTCAACCTCAAGACCGGCAAGCTCGAATGGGGCGCCACTTTCGACGTGACCGAAAAGACCCTGAAGCACACCAACGCCTCCCCGATCGTGGCCAGCGGCCTGGTCTACAGCAGCGCCAAAGGCGTCATCCGCGCCTACGACGAGGCGACCGGACAACTGAAATGGACCTCGGCCGATTTCGGCGCCGCCATCCCCGAGATGATCCACGACAACGGCACCCTCTACGGCCGCATGGGCGGGGTCTTCCTCGAACCCGCCCGCCGCGAGTACATGCTGAAGAAACCCATCGGCGTCGTTGCCCTCGATGCGGCCGCCGGCTCCCTCCGCTGGCGCTACGAAGGCGCCAAGGACTCGATTACGAACATGCACCTCGATACCAAGGACGGCGTGCTTCTCGTCGCGGATGCCAAGAACCTCATCGGCCTCAGCCTCGACGCCTCCGGCAACAAAGTGAAGGAGTCCTACAAGCTCCCGCTTGAATTCAAGTTCAAGTCGAGCGGCGCCAAGAAAGCCGCCAAACTGGCCGGCCGTTTCGCCATGGGCGGCGTGGCGGGGATGGCCCGCAAAGACAAGAGCGACGAAGACCATCCGATCGCACTCGTGCCCCGTTCGGACGGCTCCATCGTCGTCCGCGGCAAACAGCATCTGCTGCACTTCAACCCGCAGACGAAACAGACCGGTTGGGGCAGCGCCTTCAAGGCCCCCGGCATGTCGAACTTCGGCAAGATCATGACCGTCGCGGCGTTCGCCATGAGCTACGGCTACCACACCGGCCAAGCCGCCTCCAGCTACTGGGGCACCAGCGAAAACCGGTGGCACAACGACCAGCGCTTTGCCGCTATCAACAAGTTCGAAAACGCTATGGCCAAGCGCTTCTCCGCCGCCGCCATCAGCGACCAGTTCGCCTACATGCTGACGGACGTCGATACCTCGGAGGGCGATGGGCCCGGCATCGTGGGCGTCAATCTCGTCAATGGCGAAGCCGAACGCGAACTCTACTTTAAAGACCGCGAACCGGACTACGTCATTGACGAGAAGACCGGAACGGTCATCCGGACCCACAAGGGGAAGGGAAGTATCTTCGCCCAGCAGGTTCGTTAGTCCGTTGTGGTAGCATCGGGCCCAGAGTCATGCAACGACGCATCTGGGCCCTTCTCTTCTCCACCACCCTCCTCTTTCTGGCTTACTCCCAGGTTCCCGCTCCCAACGAACAGTTCCGCCAGCGTTCCCTCGCCGCCGAGAAGTCCGGCCTCGCCGAACCCTTTCGCGGGGTCACCACCAACGGAACCGTCCAGCCGGGCCTGTTCCCCCTCCGGTCCAGCGGCGTCTCCACCGAACCCGCCCGCAAAGGCGCCGCCGCCTTCCTCGCCGCTCTCACCCCCGCCCAGCGCGCGAAAACCGTGTTTCCCGTCGATGATCCCGAGTGGCGCAAATGGATGAACCAGGACTTCTACGTCCGCCAGGGAGTCAGTTTTATGGAGATGACCCCGGCCCAGCGCGACGCCGCCTACGGCATGTTACGCGGCTCCCTCAGCGCCAAGGGCCTCAAGCTCTCCCAGGACATCATGAAACTCAACGAAACCCTCGGCGAGTTGAATAACAATAACTTCGTCCGCTACGGCGAAGGACAGTACTGGCTCACCGTGATGGGCGAGCCCTCGAAGGACAAGCCCTGGGGCTGGCAACTCGACGGTCACCACCTCATCATCAACTACTTCGTCCTCGGCGATCAGGTCGTCATGACCCCCACCTTCCTCGGCTCGGAGCCCGTCATTGCCACCTCCGGCAAGTACAAAGGAACCACCATCCTGCAGGACGAACAGGCCCGCGGCCTCCGCGTCATCAACTCGCTCACCGCCGAACAAAAGCAGAAAGCGATCCTCGAATCCACGAAAACCAAGAACTACAACCTCGCCGAAGCGTTCAAAGACAACCTGGTGCTCGACTACGCCGGCCTCCAGGGCTCCGCCATGACCGCGGCGCAAAAGAAAGAGCTGCTCGGGTTAGTGGAAGCCTATATCTCGAACACCGCCGCCGGTCACGCCAAAGTCAAGATGGACGAGGTGAAGAAGCATCTCGACAACACCTGGTTCGCCTGGATCGGCGGGACGGAAGAGAAGAGCGTCTATTACTACCGCGTCCATAGCCCGGTGATCCTGATCGAGTTCGACCACCAGGTTCCGGTCGGCCTCCGGCACCTGTCCAAAGCGCCCACCCTACCCGACCACGAACACATCCACACCGTCATTCGCACCCCGAACGGCAACGACTACGGCAAGGATCTGCTACGCCAGCACTACGCCAAACACCCGCACTAAGTTAGTCCTTGCGCGCGAAGTAGCCGGTCTTGTGCCGAACGGTCAGGCCCGGCTGGCGGGTGCGGATTTGAATCTTGCGGAAGGTATCGTCGCCGCTGCCGGCGGTGGAGGCGTAGGCCAGGTCGTAAGAGGACCGCAGGATTTCGCCAATCTGCGCGAAGGCGGCCTTCAGGTTGCGTTCCTCGGCGGCGTCGAACTCGAGACCGCCGGTCTCCCGGGCGATGCGCTCCATGACCCCGCGGCCGTACTTGTTCCGCGCGCTCCACACCCCCTTTTGTAACTCGGTGTAGCGGAGGCAGAAGATCGTCGTCCCGGTGCGCTGGGCCGCCTCGATGGTTTCGAGCAGGTGATGGGCGCTCGAGTTATCCTCGCCGTCCGAGAAGACGAGCAGAGCGCGGCGGCCGGTTTCGGCCTTGGCGAGCAGGTCTTCGGTGGCGTGGAAGATGGCATCGTAGAAGGCCGTGCCAAGGTCCCGCTTCTCGGGTGGGCCCACGCGGGGAAAGTCCCGCCCGGTCTTGCTTTTCTGATAGGCGCGCAGCCGCTCTTCAATCTGTTCGGACTGGTTGGTAAACGGCGAAACCAGCCGCAGGTTGTTGCCAAAACAAAGGAGAAACGCCTGGTCCCGCGCCTGCAGCGTGACCTGCAGAAAGTCGCGCAGATGCTGGCGGTGCTCTTTGAGGAACTCCTCCTGGCTGCCGCTGGCATCGGCTACCAGCCCGAGGGCTAACGGCGTATCGGCCGCCTGCGAAAAGTGGCTGATCGTCTGCCGGGCTCCGTCCTCATAGACTTCGAAGTCGTCTTTGGTTAATCCCTTCACGAGACGGCCCTGGGCATCGCGGACGGAGAAGGGCAGATTAACGAGATTCACTTCTACCCGGATCTGGTAGAGGAAGAGTCGTAGAAGTTCGCGGCGGAGCATAAAAAAAGGGACGGAGCAAAAGCCCCGTCCCTTCCAACTTACACGGTTACGAAGTGATTAAAACTCGTACCGCAGAGCCAACTGCACCACCCGGGGCGTCATCGCGCTTTGGAACTGGCCGAAGGTGGCCGGCGTCGTCAGCGACAAGCTCGGGTTGAAGAAGTTCACGTTGTTGAAGGCGTTGAAAGCCTCCACGCGGAACTGCAAAGAGTGGCCTTCGAACGGCAGGAAGAAGCGCTTCGCCAGATTGATGTCGAAGTTCGTCATACCCGCCAACCGGAGGATGGCCCGGGTGCCGGTGGTGCCAGGGTACTGGCCCACGTAACTGTTGATGGCACTGGTGTTGCGGAAGATCGACGGAACGCCACGCTGGTCGAATCCAACGCCGCTTTCCGGCGCCGAACTGCCCGGCTTGATGATCGCAATCGAGCTGGTCAGATAGTTCGTCGGGTAGTAACCGCCATTGGTGATGGTGGTCGGCAGACCCGAGCGATAGCGCATCAGCATCGAGACTTCCCATCCGCCCAGGACGTTGTTCACGAACCCGTTGGCGTCGCTGAGGAACTTCTTCCCTTTGCCGATCGGCAGCATGTATAGGCCGTTAGCGTTGATCTGATGCCGCGAATCGAAGTCCGAACTGCCGCGGAAGGCCCGCGGGTTGAAGCTGTCCTGCACGATGGCGCCACCGTTGCCGGCGCCCGATTCGGGAGCCGACGAGTAGTCCAGCGAGTGAGACAACGTGTAGTTGAAGTCGAAGCTGAAGCCGTTCTGCAGCGCCCGGCGTACGGTCAGCGTGCCGCCGTGGAAGGAGGAGCGGCCGACGTTCATCCAGGTGCGGTTACCCGCGTTCTGCATCGGGAAGAAGGTGTTGCAACCCAAAGCCGAGATGCAGTTCGGGAACTGCGTGCTGCGCTCGCGGTCCATCTGGTTCAATGCGTCCAGGTCCGATCCCGCGTTCTGATCGTACAGCGCATTGTAGTAGTTGGCCGTCGCGTTGCCGGGCTGATAGAGGTTCACCAAGCCGGGGAACATGTTCTCGAAGAAGGGAACGCTGCCCACGAGCGAGGGGTTGGCCCGCACCTGAGCGGGCGTGATGCCCCGGAGATAGAGGTCATACAGAATGCCCGAGGCCTGCGCCCAGGTCTGTCCCGACCGCTGATCCTTGAACTGCGTCAGGGGCTGGAAGGTGTCCACCTGCATCAACTGCTTCTGCGCCATGCGGCCCACGTAGCCAACTTCGACAGTCAGCTTGCCGGGCAACTGCCGCGCGAAGCTGGCGTTGAGCAGATAGGCATACGGCGTCCGGAGGTCGGAAGCGATACCCACCTGGCTGTTGAAACCGCCGACGATGGTCGCCGGGGTGAAGGGGAACCGCGCGTTCGGAGCGGGCGGCAGGGCGGGCAGGGCGCCGCCGGTGAACCGGGCGGCGGTGCTGAAGTCGGTGTTGGCCGGCTGGGTCACCTGGCTCGCCAGACCGGGAGAACCGGTGCGGTCGAACTCGGTCACCAGGTCGGATCCGAAGCGGTCAAACGCCACGCCGGCGCCAACGCGGAACACGCTGCCCGTGCCGAGGATCTTGCCGAACAGCCCGTCCTTCTTGTCCGGGTTGTAGGCCAAAGCCACGCGGGGAGCCCAGTTGTTCTTGTCCGGAGCATACCAGCTCGGCTTGCCGTTGACGGGGCCATTCAGATCATAGGTCAGCACGGCGCTCGGCAGAACCCGTCCCGGGATGCCGAATTGCGAAGCGCCGACGCGTTCCGCCCAGTACTGCTGCATCGGAACGGTGGTCGCCACCTGCGTACCACCCGATTCCCAGGGCACGCCGAAGTAGGCATAGCGCAGGCCGGCCGTGATGGTCAGGTCCTTCCGCACGCGCCAGGTGTCCTGAATGTAGAATTCGTACTCGCGGTTGTTGAAGCCGCGCGCCGCGGGGGCGCCGAAGGGCAGAGCCACACCGTCCCGTTCGAACTGGTAGGTGGCGCTGTACTGGTTCACCAAGCCGTAAGCCGTGCCGAAGGCGCGCACGAGATTCACGGAGTCGTTCACGTTGAGGTTCGCGATACCGGTCTGGTTCCGCAGGAACTCGGTGATGCGCGGGGTCAGGTCGCCGCCCAGACCGCGCAGCGTGTTCCGGCTGAACGAGTAGCTGGGGAAGGAGTTGATGAAGTTCGACCGGTCGTTGTTGATGAACCGGAAGTTGATGCCGCCCTGGATCGTGTGCTTCTGCTTGGTCCAGATCGTATCGTTGATCAGGTTCACGGTCGGCGAGATGCGGATGAAGCCGCGAGCGTTATTGGCGAAGTTCTGCTGCGTCGACAGACCGTCAAAGGCGATCGACGGGCCCACGGTACCGGCCTGTTCGAACGCAATCCGCGTCAAACCGAAGGTAAACGTGTTGATCACCGACGGCTTCACGACGGTCGTCAGCAGAGCGGAAAGACCCTTCGAATTGTTCAACAGCTTGGCCGCCGGCGGCTGGCCGGGGAACTGGGCCACCTGCTGGTCGACAGCGTTGTCCGCCATCGTGCCGCGAAGCGCCAGCGTGTTGCGCGAGGCCTTGTCGAGGATGAAGTCCATCTTGCCGACCGTCGCGTTGTCCTGCTGCCGGAACGGCGCGTTGAAGCGGAGACCGGAGAAGTTCAGACCGCGGTCAAGCGCCAGGTTGGGATCGTTGCCGGCGGGATAGAACGCCATATACTGCTGCATCGTCGACGAGAAGCCGAGGCCCAGCGGGTCGATGGCGCGAATGTCGGCTGGAGTCAGGGTGTAGGTCTGGCCGTTGCTGGCCGAGACCCGGATCGAACCGTTCTTCAACGTCTCCGTCGGAACGGTGCGGGTGACGCCGCGGGCGCTGGCGTCGATCCGGCGCTCGTAATTGCCGAAGAAAAACACGCGATCCTTAATCACGCGTCCGCCCAGCGACGCGCCGAACTGATTCCGAACCAGCGCTTCGCGCGCGATACCGGCCCGGTTCGAGAACCAGTTGTTGGCCGCCAGGGCCGTGTTGCGGTTGAACTCGTAAGCCGAACCATGGAACTGGTTCGAGCCGGACTTGGTGATCAGCGTCACCTGTCCGCCCGAAGAGCGGCCCTGGTTGGCGTTGGTGCCGCCCACGGTCACGCGGAATTCGGCCACCGAATCGAGCGGCACGGGCAGCGCGGCGTTGAAGCCCGCGTCGCGGGCGCCGCCGGCATTGGAACCGTTGCCGGGGCCGGCGCCGGAAACACCGCTGGTCTGATTATCGTTGACGTCGACGCCGTCGAGCGTCACATTGTTTTGGTCGCGGCGAGCGCCCAACACTTCGCCGGTCTGCGTCACGCCTGCCTGCAGGCTGAGCAGTTCCACCACGTTGCGGGTCGCCAGGGGGAGTTGGCGAACCTGGGTTTCGTTAAAAGCGTTGCCGATGGTCGCGTCCACCGTGTTCAACGCCGGCGCTTCGCCGGTGACGTTGATCGTTTCGGTCGTCTGGCCGACCTCCAGGCGGATGTCGAGCGAGGCGGGGGTGCTGACCACCAGGCGAACGTCGTTGCTCTGGTTTACTGAGAATCCAGGCTTTTCCGCCTTTACGGTGTAGAGGCCGGGCGCAACCTGTTGGAACTGATAGACGCCTTGGGCATCAGTCAGCACCTTACGGGTAGCTCCGGTGTCTTTCGACGTTAACGTCACGGCGGTGGCGGGAATAGCCGCGCCCTGTGCGTCCGTCACGTTGCCCCGAAGCGACGTCAGCGCTTGGGAAAAAAGGTTGGCCGTCAGCAGGCTGCTGACCGCGAGGCAGAGAAGAAATTTCTTGGTGAGTGAGACAGGTCTCAAAGCTTTGTCCTCGAAAGGCGCCACCGGGCCGCACCAACAGGGTTGGGGGGCAGGCGCACATACTGTGGTGAATTGAGACTCTAGCGGGGAGTGAGAACGGAGACTCTGGCGGGAGAGTCGCTCTGGCAGCGCAGCATTGGGCCGGCAGAACGCCGGAGCTGAGAGAAATATGGAAACTTCACAACAGCCCCTGATGGTTAGCTTCAGTTTCCGGGAACTTTCAGAAGTGTGTCAATCGAAAGAAATGGGGTTGGGGCATAAAGAATCTCTATATACCCCTCGGCTTTACCCGGCTCCCCCAATCGTGGCATCCTAGAAGGAGGAGCTCCCGCATGAAGTTTGTTCACGGATTGATGATCGCCCTCATGCTCTCGATGGTGGCTTATGTGGTCAATCGAGACCGCGTCCGGCCCGACTTCCAGGCCGCCGCCCCCGTGGCGCCCGGCGCCGGATTCGTCCAAGCCGCCTATGCCGAGGAGACCGCCACCAAGATGGACTGGCGCATGCTCCGCGAACTCAACTACCGCACCGGGAAAGTCACCCCGGCCCTCAAAGCTCTCGACGGCAAAGTGGTCCGCATCCCGGGCTACATGGTTCCGCTCGAAGACGAAGCTGAGATCGTCAACGAATTCCTCCTCGTCCCCTACGTGGGTGCCTGCATCCACACCCCGCCGCCTCCGCCCAACCAGATCGTCCAGGTGAAAATGAACAACGCCAAGAAGGTCAAAATGAGCTTCTGGGATCCCATCTGGATCGAAGGCAAACTGCAGATTCAAACCGTGAAGAGCCCGTACGGCGACGTCGGCTTCCAACTCGAAGGCATCTCGATCGAACCCTATAAGGATTAGCCCTGTTATGGTGCGTTTCGTCCTCTTCTGTACCCTTTCGCTTTCGCTTTGCGCCCAGCAGCGAGGGCACAAAGCTCACGAGCATGGCCACGCCAAGCTCGCCATCGCTTTCGAGACGACCACCGGCACGCCGAAAGGGGTCGTCGAACTCGAATCGCCTTCGGACAGCATCATCGGCTTCGAGTATGCTGCCAAAACGCCGGCCGACAAGGCGAAACAGGAAAAGGCGCTCGCCACCCTCAAGGCGCGCTTTGCGGAAATGGTCGTCCTCCCCGTCGGCTGTACGATGACCCCGGCCAAGGTGGAGGTGCATGTCGAAGGCCAGCACTCGGAAGTTCATGCCGAGTTCAACGCCAAATGCGCCGGCCCGATCGCCGGAAAGTCCATTTCGTTCGGTTTCTCGAAGGTCTTCCCCAAGATCGACGAGGTGGAAGTGCAACTCATCGCCGGTTCCCAGCAGGCGGAACTCGAGGTGAAAAAGGACAAGGGGATCCTCCAGATCGCCAAATGAGCTCTCCCGCTGTTGTACTTCGCGATGTGCGGTTCCGTTACCGCTCCGGGCCAGAAATACTCGATATCCCTGAACTGACCATCGCACGAGGAGAACGCATCTTCCTCTTTGGCCCCAGCGGCAGCGGGAAAACCACCCTGCTCGGCCTTCTCGCCGGGGTGCTGAGCGGCTACTCCGGCTCGGTGGAAGTGCTCGGCCAGGACATGGCCAAGTTGAAAGGCAGCGCCCGCGACGCCTTCCGCGGCGCTCACGTCGGCTACATTTTTCAGCAGTTCAACCTGATCCCCTACCTCACGGTGGAAGAGAACATCACCCTTCCCGGCCGCCTGAACCCCTCCCGCGGCAAGCAATCGGGCGATGTCACCGCTGTCGCCAAGCGCCTCGGCATTGAGCACCTGCTCGCCCGCGGCGTCACCGAACTCAGCGTCGGCCAGCAACAACGCGTCGCCGCCGCCCGCGCCCTTCTCGGCGCCCCCGAACTCCTCATCGCCGACGAACCCACCTCCTCGCTCGATTTCGACCACCGCGAACGCTTCCTCGATCTGCTCTTTGAAAACTGCGCCCTGTCGAACTCCACCCTCCTGTTCGTCAGCCACGACCGCAGCCTGGCCGGCAAGTTCGACCGTCAGCTCTCGCTCCTCGACTTCAACCGCGCCCACCGCAAGGAGGCCGTCGCCTAACCATGGTCCTCCTCTCGCTCGCCTGGAAATCGCTGCGCAACCGCCTGCTCACCACCTCGCTCACCGTGCTTTCCATAGGCCTCAGCATGGCCCTGCTGCTCGGCGTCGAAAACGTGCGCGTCGGCGCCCGAGAGAGCTTTGCCAACACCATCTCGCAAACCGACCTTATCGTCGGCGCGCGCGGCGGCTCCCTCCAGCTATTGCTATATAGCGTTTTCCGCATCGGCCAAGCGACCAACAACATCTCCTACGAGTCGTATCAGCACTGGAAGAACCATCCCGCCGTCGCCTGGACCATCCCCTACTCACTCGGCGACTCCCACCGCGGCTTCCGTGTCGTCGGCACCACGGAGGACTTCTACCAACACCTCCGCTTCCGCCGCGACCGCAAACTCGAATTCGCCGCCGGCCAGTCGCCCAAAGGCGTCTTTGATGTCGTCCTCGGCTCCGACGTCGCCCAGACTCTCAACTATAAACTCGGCGATCAGATCGTCATCTCCCACGGCGTCGCCGCCGGCCGCGGTATCGCCGATAACGACCACGCCGATAAGCCCTTCACCGTCTCCGGCATTCTCAAGAAGACAGCCACCCCGGTCGACCGCTCGCTCTACATTCAACTCGAAGGCATCACCGCCGTCCACATCGACTGGGCCGACGGCGCCCCGCCCATGCCCGGTGAAGAGGTTCCCGCCTCCAAGATCGCCAAAGAGAACATGAAGGTGGAGCAGATCACCTCCTTCCTGCTCCGCTGCAAGACCCGCATCGCCACCCTCCAACTGCAGCGTGAGATCAATACCTACAAGGAAGAGGCCATGCAGGCCATCATCCCTGGGGTCACGCTCCAGGAACTCTGGCGCACCATCGGTTATGCCGAAGACGCTCTCCAGGTCGTTACCATCTTCGTCATCCTCGTCGGCCTCCTCGGCATGCTCGTGTCGCTCTACACCTCCCTCAATGAGCGCCGCCGCGAAATGGCCATCCTCCGCGCCATTGGCGCCGGACCGGGCAAGATCATCGCCCTTCTCGTGCTCGAAAGCGGACTCCTCGCCTTCGCCGGCTGCGTCGTGGGCGTCGTCATGATCTACGGCCTCAGCTTCGTCTTCCAGCCGATTGTCGAGCAGCAGTTCGGACTCTACGTCCCCGTTCAGCCTCCCACGCAGGCCGGTTGGATCTACCTCGGCGCCGTCATCTTCGCCGGCATTCTCATCGGCTTTGTCCCGGCCTGGAAGGCCTATCGCAATACCCTCGCCGACGGCCTCAGCATTCGCGTCTGAGAATTTACCTCCTTGCGCGGGAACTGAGAACCATTTATCATAGTCAAAGCGATTATGGCTAATGGTCTTTCCCGCATGAGTCTCGACCGGTACGGCATGGTGCTTTCCATCGGCTGTGCCATTCACTGCGCGGTCCTCCCTGTCGCTCTCTCCGCCATGACGACCGCCGGGCTGGCCTGGGTTGCCTCCGAAGAGCTCGAATGGGCCATCCTCGCTTGCACTTTCCTGATCGGCTCCACCCGGCTCGTCCAAAGCTACTTGCACCATCGCCGCGCCGAGTGTCTCCTCCTCTTCGCCGCCGGTCTTCTCGCTTTCGTCTGCGCTAAGAGCGAGTCGTTCGACTTCGCCTACAACGAGGCCGTCTTCATGACCGTCGGCGGACTGCTCATCGCCACCGCCCATTTCCGCAATCTCCGGCTCTCGAAAGCCTGCTGCGTCCCTGCGCTATAAAACAAAAGTTCTCGCCTTTGTTTCATAGAGAATTTACCCAGTTCTCGTCCCGCTGCAACGCTGGCCCGTCACACTTGGATCCATGCCCGCCCATGATCTTCACTTTCTCTGGCGCAACCCTCGCGTTGCCGACCAGTTCCGCACCGGTGTGTCGCTCCACAGCCACACGATGCATTCGGAAGAGAACATGGCCTTCCTTCCGCGCTACGCCCATCGGATCCCCGGCGTCAGCCAGACCATCCGCAAGCACGAAGCCGCCTTCCGGGCCCACTACGGCAAGGAACTCGATTACTCCCGCGCCTGGTGGACCCCGCCCCTACCCGCCCCCGACGCCGAATCCCTCGAACGCGCCCAAATCCAGGATCTACTGGATCTGCCCGCCCTCGTCTCCCTCACCGATCACGACTCCATCACCGCCGGGCTGAACCTCCACGTCATGAGTCCCCTCTCGGTCGCCCCCATCTCGACCGAATGGACCGTCCCGCTCGGCGAGTCCTTTATCCACCTCGGCATTCATAATCTCCCCCCCGCCGACGCCACCGCCTGGATGGACTACTTTCGCGCCTGGACCGCCAACCCCGTCCCCGACCGCCTGGCCGAACTACTCGCCGCCCTCCACGCCATCCCTGACGTCCTCATCGTCTTCAACCATCCGCTGTGGGACGAAGGCCTCGCCGGCAGCGACCTCCACCGCCAGATGGTCAACCAGTTCCTCGACCGCTGCGGCCGCTGGATCCATGCACTCGAACTCAACGGTCTCCGCCCCTGGACCGAGAACCGCGAAGTGGTTGCCCTCGCCTCCGCCCGCTCCCTCCCCGTCATCTCCGGTGGCGACCGCCACGGCCGGGAACCCAACGCCAACGTCAACCTCACCTGCGCGGCTACCTTCTCGGAGTTCGTCGCCGAAGTCCGCCAGGACGGCCACTCCCAGGTGCTCTTCCTCCCGCAGTACAACGGCAGCCTGAAGCTCCGTTGCCTCGAAACCATGGCCGATACCCTCCGCGAGTACCCGGAATACCCCGGCCGCGTGCAGTGGAGTGACCGCATCTACTTCCGGCAGGACGATGGGCGCGTTACAACGTTAACTTCCCTGTGGCGCGGCGCCGGCCCTGGGATTGTTCGCAACTTCGTCGCGCTGCTTCGCGTCCTGGAGTCAAGGAGAGTGCGTACCACCCTCCGCCAAGCCCTCGCCGGAAGGCGGGAATACGCGTTGTAGACCGAGGAGTCCATGCGGGTAGCCTTCTTTACCGATTCGTTCCATGAAGTAAACGGGGTCGCCCACACGAGCAGAATGTTGACCGCCACGGCGAACCGCCTCGGCGTGCCCTTTCTCGTTGTGTGCGCCGGAGAACCAGACGCTGCCTCTGGACGTCTCCAACTGCCGCGCGGCCGCGCGGCGTTCGCTGTCGAGCGCGATCTGTTCTACGACCCTCTCTACTACCGTCACCGCGCCGAGGCCGAAGCCCGCATCCGCGCGTTCGCCCCGGATGTCATCCACGTCACCGGCCCGAGTGACGTCGGCACCATCGGCGTCGTCCTTGCGAAGAAACTCAAGCTCCCGCTTGTCGCCAGTTGGCACACGAATCTCCACGAATACGCCGGCGAGCGGCTCCCGGCGTTTGTCCCCCAGCCGCTGCGCCAGGCTGCCGTTAAGGGCTCCTTCCAGGCTCTCAGCCGCTTCTACCAACTGGCTGACGTCGTCATGGCCCCCAACACGGAACTGCTCGAACTCGTCGAAAAAGCCTCCGGACGGGCCGGCTTCCTGATGCGCCGCGGCGTCGATACCAATCTGTTCGACCCCGCCCGGCGCACCGCCGCCGCCGGCCCGCTGCGCATCGGCACCGTGGGCCGCCTCTCCGCCGAGAAGAATATCCACTTCCTCACTACCCTCGAGCGCCATCTGCTCGCCCAAGGCTTCACCGATTTCCGCATCGTCGTCATCGGCGATGGCGGTGAACGCGCCAAGCTCGAACAGGATCTGCGCCAAGGCGAGTTCACGGGCGTCCTCCGCGGCGAAGCGCTCGCCCAGGCCTACGCCAACCTCGACCTCTTCGTGTTTCCCTCCCGCACCGACACCTTCGGCAACGTGGTCCTCGAAGCGCTCGCCTCCGGCGTTCCGGCGGTGGTCACCGCCTCGGGCGGCCCCAAGTTCATCGTCGAGCACGACGAAAGCGGCTTTGTCGCCGCCACGGACGCGGAGTTCCTGCGGTACTCCTACACGCTCGCCACGAGCGCCGCGCTCCGTCGTCGCATGGCTTTGCAGGCGCGCGAGCAGGCGATTGGCACGACGTGGGAAAAGGTCTTCGCCGAGATCGAAGGGGCCTACCGGGCGGCTATTCTTCGCCGGGCAGCACCGCCACAAATTCGCCGAGCACCTGAAACTCACCCTCTCGCAGCTCCCACTCCGGAAACTCCGGATTCAGCGGAATCATCCGGATGAGCTTGTGCTCCCATCCGTCCTCGCCGGTCTGCCGCTTCTCGCTGGCATACTCTTTCACCGTCAGTTCCGTTGACGGTTCGCCATCGTAAACCCGCTGAATCAGCAGCCGGCGCCCCCGCCGGCTCCCCCCCACATGCCGCCGGAAGATGCAGCGGCTTCCGTCCGGAATCAGCGGCTCCATCGAACGGCCGTGCACCGTCACGATGAACATATCGTTTGAGATTCGCAGCTCTTCCGGCACCTCCACCCAGCCCTCCGGCTCGGGCAGTTGCGCCTCGCTCAGGCCCCCGGCTGCCGCCCAGGCCCGGTAGGCGGGCAGATGCGTCCGGTACTCGAGCACTACCGGCTCCACCGCCTCGCGATACAGCCGCCGCAGCCGGGCAGGGAAGTCCGCCACGTGCATCCGCTCCCGCTCCGTAATCCGGACCGTGTGCGAAAGGTGGTCCTCCAGGAACTCCAAAACCCGTTTGCCGCCCCACTCCCGCCCCTTGGCCGCGATGTCCTCTTCGAGCAGCGTCAGAACGTCCGCCTCTTGTCCCGCGAAGCTCTCCCAATCCCGCCGCAACCGCAGATGCAGTTCATCCGCCTCCACATCCAGCAGCAGCACCCCCGCCACCTCTTTGGGACGGCCCGGCAGTGCTACCTCCAGGTAGGCACACTCTCCCGGCCTCGCAACAAGCACCCCCATATGCCGCTTATCGCCAATTCCTACCTATCGTTTAACATTTACATCCGGCCCATACGGATAGTAGCCCCGCCGCGCCCGTACCTTCACGTTCGGCAGCGAAACTTCCACTCGCAGATTCCGGAATACCCGCCCGGCGTCCTGCGCCTGCGGCGTGAAGCGCAGCAGGTACTGCGTCGTCACCTCACCCGTCGTATTGGCCACGGCCCGGTACATGCCCCGGGCAATCTCGGAGGCATAGCCGCCCGTGCCCACTTTCAGCGCGTAGTTGCCTTCGTCCGACGGCGTCGACAGGTATCCGGCCACATCCTTGTAGAGCCCCTGCAGCGGATACTCCACGCGCCCGCCCGTCTCTTCAGCCAACTGCGTCAATACCTTCTCGCCTTCGTTGTTGAACCCGAACGCCACCGTCGAAACCCCGTAAATCGTCACCAGGTTCCGCTGCGCAATTTCGAGTACTTCGTTCAACGTCTTCTTGCTCGCGTTGTCGTGGCCGTCGCCGATGACGATGATCACGCGGCGCGGCTCAAGCGGTTCGCCCTTCACGAGACTCCGCGACGTGCAAGCCATGTAGATCGCGTCGTACAACGCTGCCCCGCCGCCCGGCTTCAACTTCCGCAGCTTATCGACGACCTTCTGCGAATCGCTCGTCGTGTTCACGGCCAGCTCCGCTTCGTTGCTGTACGTAATCAGATAGCCGCTATACTTCGGATCGTCCGGCAGCAGCGCCAGCGCCAGCTCCACCGCCGATTCCTGATAGTTCTTCCAGTGCAGCCGGCTCGTGTTCGAAAGATCGAGCAGAAAACCCACCACCACCGGCTGGCTGCGCTCCCGGCTGAAGTAGGTGATCTTCTGCTCCTTGCCCTCATCAAAAATCTTGAAGTCTTTCTCTTCGAGATTCGAGACGAACTTCCCGTTCGGGTCGGTCACCGTCACCGGCACAATCACTTCCGTCGTCGAAACCGACAGAGTCGGCGTCGGCTCCTGCGCGAAAGCAAACACGGCAATCAGGCTAAACAGCGTTAGGCGGCGCATGACTTCAATGATATCGCTAGTTGCCTGATGTCGGACGCCGTTTCAGCTTCGGACGCTCGTCTTCATCGGTCTTCGGCGTCTTGCCGTCCTCGTCCGGATCCACGGGTCCGGTGGTCGATCCCGGCGCCCGCCGCAGCCGCGGCCGGTTGAGGTCCTGTTCGTCCACCTTCCGGCGGTTGCTCATCGCCAGCAGCCGGTTCTTCACGTCGTTGAACTCCGAGGTCGTCACGACGTACTCGGGCTTGGCCTCAAGCAGCTCCTGGATGTTCTTCTGCGAATCCTTAATCCGGTCGTCGGTCGGCGGATGCGAAGAGAAGATCTTCGCCATCGTACCCGGCTTCTTCTTCTCGAGCGACTGCAGCTTTTCAAAGAAGTCGACGAACGACGTCGGGTCATAACCCGCCTTGTAGAGGTACTGCAAACCCAACAGGTCCGCTTCGCGCTCAAAGCCGCGCGAGAACTGCATGAAGCCCATCGGAATCGCCACGCTCGCCGCCTGCCGGATGCCATACCCGGCCCAGCCGCCCATGAAGATCAGCGGAATCGTCGCCATGTTGGCGATCTGTCCGCGCGTCGCCTGCCGCGTACCGTGCCGCGCCGCGATGTGCGCAATCTCGTGCGCCATCACCCCGGCCAGCTCACTCTCGCTTTCGGCCTTCAGAATCAGCCCTGAGTTCACGAAGAAGAAGCCGCCCGGCAAGGCGAACGCATTCACCTCTTCCGAATCGACCACCTTGATCGTCACCGGCACCTTGGTGTCGGAGTTCCGCACCAGGTTCTGCCCCACGCGGTTGACGTACTCGGAGATCACCGGATCATCCACGATCTTCGCCTGCCGCTCAATCTCTTGGGCATAGCCCTTGCCCATGGCGATCTCTTTCTCGATCGAGTAAAAGTTCACGCCCTTGCCGGCGTCCCGTTCGCCGATGGCTTCGACGTCCTTCTTGCTGCCCTTCTTGATCTTGGTGTCTTTTTTCTCTTTGCCCACCTGGTCCGCAGTCTTCTCCGGGGCGTCCTGTCCAAACGCGGAACCGATCAAAAGCGCGGCCACAGTCAGCGAATAAATTCCAAAACGTCGCATCGAAGCCTCCAGGAACTGAGAACTGTCCTCAGTATACTCCTGCTGACGCATACTATTGAGGATGGGTTTCGAAATCTGGCAACAGTACCGGGAAGAGTTTCCGGTGACGCAAAATCTGGTCTATCTGAACCACGCCGCCGTCAGCCCCCTCTGCCGCCGGGCCGCCGAGGCCATGCGCTGGCTCGCCACCGACGCCGAAGTTTGGGGCTCCTTCCACTATCCCCAATGGATGGCCTGCTATGACGGTCTCCGCGCCGCCGCGGCCCAAATGATCAACGCCGCCCCCGGCGAAATCGCCATCGTCAAAAACACCTCGGAAGGCATCGCCACCGTCGCCCTCGGCCTCGATTGGCGCCCCGGCGATAAGATCGTCGCCTTCCACGGCGAATTCCCCGCCAATCAGTACCCCTGGCAGAAACTCGCCTCCCGCGGCGTCACCATCGAATGGCTCGAACCCGACGCCTCCCTCGACCAGATCGACCAGGCCGCCGCCGGCGCCCGGCTCCTCGCCATCAGCTACGTCCAGTTCCTCTCCGGCTACCGCGCCGATCTCGCCGCCATCGGCGAAATTTGCCACCGCCGCCAGGTCTTCTTCTTCGTCGACGCCATCCAGGGCCTCGGCGCCTTCCCCCTCGACGTCCGCGCCATGCGCATCCACGCCCTCGCCGCCGACGGTCACAAATGGCTCACCGGCCCCGAAGGCTGCGGCATCCTCTACATTCAGCAGGACCGCCAGGACGAGATCGAGCCCGTCGAGTTCGGCTGGACCAACACCGCCTCCCACGCCGACTACGGCAAGCGCGACCTCACCCTTCGCTCCGACGCCGGCCGCTACGAACCCGGCACCCTCAACACCATCGGCTGCTACGGCCTCCGCGCCGCCTTCGAATTCCTCAACGAAGTCGGCATCCCCCACATCGCCGAGGCCGTAACCGCCCGAGCCGACGAGGTCGCTGCCGGCGCCCTTGCTAAAGGTTACGAACTCATGCCCCCCGCCCGGACGCCCGCCGCAAGCGCCGGCATCGTCTGCATCCGCCACGCGAAGGAGGATCCCCGCCTCACCCACTCCCGCCTCCGCGACGCCGGCTTCCTCACCGCCCCCCGCGCCGGGTGGCTCCGCGTCTCCCCGCACTTCTACATCTCCCCGGACGACATCGCCCGCTTCCTCGATCACCTCTAATCCCGCTGCGCCCACGCGCTCCCCAGCGTCGCCGCCAGAATAATCCCCCCGCCCGCCATCCCATAGGCGCTCGGGGCCTCCCCGTGCAGCAGCCACGTCCACACCGGGTTCAGCGCCGGCTCCAGCAGCAGCAACGCCGACGCCGCAAACGCCGGCACCTGCCGCAGCCCCCGCGTCAGGCACCAGTACGCCAAGCCGATCTGAAACACCCCCATGTACCCCACCGTGAGCGCATCCGCCACCCCGGGCATCGCGAGCGGCCACGCCATCGGCAGCGCCGCCGCAAACGCCAGCAGATTCCCCACCGCCACCACCTTCACCGCCGATCCCCCCTCCCGGGCCGAACCCCGCAAACACGCCACCGTCAACCCCCACCCCAAGCCCGACAGCGCCCCGATCCAGTTCCCCCGCACCGGATCCGGCGCCGTCGCCGTCGCTCCCGCCGGATCCAGATAGAACAGCATCATCCCCACCGCCACCGCCAACCCCAGCCACAAATCCGTCCGCCGCAGCCGCTCCCGCAAGAACACCGGCCCAATCACCAGCAAGTACAACGGCCCCGTCGCCTGCAGGTAGATCGCGTTCGCCCCCGTCGTCAGCTTCGTCGCCACCACGAAGGTCACCAGCGTCACCGCATATGCCACCCCCGCCAGACTCACCCGCCAACTCCAACCCCGCCGGCTCTCCGGCAGCAGCGCCAGCAACATCACTCCCGCCACCAGCGATCGCAAGCTCGCCACCTGCCAACTCGAAAGCGTCGTCGCCTTAATCGCCGCCCCGCCCGTTGAAAATAGAAGCGCCGCCGCCAACAGAAACAATCGTCCAGACATGAATCCCCCAGGATATGACACGATAACCTCGTCCCATGACCGTCTCCCCACGCCCCGGCGAAGAACTCCCGCTCGCCGCCCTCGCCGCCTGGCTCCAACTTCCCGCCGTCACCGTCACCCAATTCCCCGGCGGCCACTCCAACCTCACCTATCACCTAACCGCCCCCGGCCACGAATCCATCCTCCGCCGCCCCCCGCTCGGCCCCATCCCCCCGAAAGCCCACGATATGGTCCGCGAATTCCGCGTCCTCTCCGCCGTCCATCCCCACTTCCCCCTCGCCCCTAAACCCATCGCCCTCTGCGAAGACCCCGCCGTCCTCGGCGCGCCCTTCTTCCTCATGGAGCCTCGCCCCGGCCTCATCCTCCGCGAACCCTACTCCCACCCCGCTCCCGCCGCCCTCTCCCAATCCTTCGTCGATACCCTCGTCCAACTCCATTCCGTTCCCCTCGCCGATCCCGCCCTCGCCGCCCTCGGCAAACCCGCCGGCTTCGTCGCCCGCCAGGTCACCGGCTGGTCGGAACGCTGGCGCCGCGCCGCCACGCCCCACTCGCCCGATGCCGCCCGCCTCCTCCACTACCTCGAAGCCAACCTCCCGCCCGAGTCCGCCCCCACCCTCGTCCACAACGATTACAAGCTCGACAACGTCGTCCTCGCTGGCGCCCGCATCTCCGCCGTCCTCGACTGGGAGATGACCACCCTCGGAGACCCCCTCATCGACCTCGGCCTCGCCCTCACCTACTGGGACCACGCCCCCGCCACCGGCTGGTTCTCCCGCGCCGAACTCGCCGCCGCCTGGTCGCGCCAAACCGGCCGCAGCCTCGCCCACCTGCCCTATCATGAAATCTTGGGCCGCTTCAAACTCGCCGTCATCCTCCAGCAGATCTACGCCCGCTGGCTCCACGGCCAAACGCAGGATCCCCGTTTCGCCCACCTCGATCAGCGAGTCGCCGCCCTCATCCACGAAGCCAACTCTCTTCTATGAGCACCCTCACCTTCGTCCGCCACGGCCAGGCCGGCTCCCGCGACGTCTATGACACTCTCTCCCCCCTCGGCCGCCAACAAGCCTCCCGCCTCGGTGAGTACCTCGCCACGCAATTCCATCCCTGCGACCTCTTCCTCTCCGGCGCGCTTGAACGCCAGCAACTGACCGCCGCGCTCCTCCGCGCCGCCTGTCCCAGCCTCCCAGCGCCCACAGTCCTCCCCGCCTGGAACGAGTTCGATCTCGACGCCGTCTATCGCTCCCTCGCGCCCCAACTCGCCGCCGTCGACCCCGTCTTCGCCGACGCCTACAACAAACTCCGCGCCGAATCCGCCGACCCGGCCAACCCCGTCCACCGCCGCTGGACCCACGCCGATATCGCCGTCATCCGCGCCTGGGTCGAAGGCCGCTTCCCCTCGGAAGCCGAAACCTGGGAAGCCTTCCGAACCCGCATCCGCCAGGCCTTCGCCGCCCTTCCCGATGGCCACATCCTCATCTCCACCTCCGCCACCCCCATCGCTCTCTGCGTCAGCTTCGCCCTCGAAGCCCCCAATCCTTTCCGCTTCGCCGGAGCTCTCTACAACGCTTCGCTCACTACCTTTCGTCGCCACGACGGCCAAACCCATCTCCACACGTTCAACAACACCCCGCACCTCCCCGAACCCGACTGGCGCACCCACCGATGAACTTCTCTCCCACTCCCCAATCGCTCGCCTGGCAAGTCCGCCTCCAAGCCTTCATGGACGAGCACATCTACCCGCTCGAACCCACCTACGCCCCGGACCATCTCCCCGCGCTCCAAGCCCACGCCCGCGCCGCCGGCCTCTGGAACCTGTTCCTTCCTGAACTCGGTCTCTCCAATCTCGAATACGCCCCGCTCTGCGAGATCATGGGCCGCGTCCCCTGGGCCCCCGAAGTCTTCAACTGCTCCCCGCCCGACACCGGCAACATGGAGGTCCTCGCCCGCTACGGCACCCCCGCCCAGAAGGCCGCCTGGCTCACCCCCCTCCTCAACGCCGAAATCCGCTCCGTCTTCTGCATGACCGAACCCGCGGTCGCCTCCTCCGACGCCACCAACATCGCCGCCACCATCGTCCGCGACGGCGACTCCTACCTCCTCAACGGCCGCAAATGGTGGACCACCGGCGCCGGCGACCCCCGCGCCAAACTCGCCATCTTCATGGGCAAGTCCAATCCGGAAGCCCCCCGCCATCAGCAGCAGTCCATGATCCTCGTCCCGCTCGATACCCCCGGCGTCAAGATCGAGCGGCTCCTCTCCGTCTACGGCTACGACCATCTCCCCCACGGCCACGGCGAGCTCTCCTTCACGAATGTCCGCGTCCCCGCCGAAAACCTGCTCCTCGGCGAAGGCCGCGGCTTTGAAATCGCGCAAGGCCGCCTCGGCCCTGGCCGCATCCACCATTGCATGCGCCTGCTCGGCGTCGCCGAACGCGCTCTCGAGTATCTCTGCCGCCGCGCCAAATCCCGCGTCGCCTTCGGCCGCCCGCTCTCTGAAATGGGCTCGCTCCGCGCTGAAATCGCCCACTCCCGCATCGAGATCGAACAGGCCCGCCTGCTCACCCTAAAAGCCGCGTACCTGATGGACACCGTCGGCAACAAGGCCGCCCGCACGGAGATCGCCGCCATCAAAGTCGTCGCTCCCAACGTCGCCCTTCGCGTTCTGGACCGTGCGATTCAAGTCCACGGCGGCGCCGGTGTTGGTCCCGACTTCCCGCTCGCCGCCTGGTGGGCCAACGCCCGGACCCTCCGCCTCGCGGACGGCCCGGACGAAGTGCACCTCGAAAGCATCGCCAAGTGGGAACTCGGCCGCACTACCGAACGATAAACGACATCGGCGTTTCCGAGGGAATCTCCACCTTCGGCCCGCTCATCATCGCCACGCCCGCACCCGCTCCGGCGCCCACACCCGCGCCGATGGCCGCGCCCTTGCCGCCGCCCGCAATCGCCCCGATCGCCGCGCCAATGCCCGCGCCCACGCCGGTCTTGATCGCCGAGCTCTTCCCCTTGCCGCCGCTTTCGGTCGTGCTGTTCTCCGTGTTCACGGTGAGCGTCCGGCGGGCTGCCCGCACGCTCACCAGCGTCACCACCAGCTCCGCGTTGCCCTTCAGCTTCCCGGCTTTCTTGTTCTCCACTACCTGCAACTGCGCCTCGGCGCCTTTCGCCGCCACCACGCGCCCGTTCACGAGCAAGTCCTGGTCCAGCGAAGCCCGGTAGTTCCGGCCCACCTGCGCCTCCTTCGATTCAATCCTGTCAATGGTCCGGACGTTGATCACCGTACCGGCCGGAATCCGCTGCGCCAACGCGCTCGCCGCCGTCACGCAAAACAAAAAAAGTGCTGTCATCCATGGGTTCTTCATAACTATCCGATCCTCCTCGGCTTCCAATCGTTACACGAACAGATCATCGAACAACGGTTGCTCCGGGTCAACGGCGTACCCCGAAAAGTCGGTCACCCCGGCCTCCCGCAGCACGGTTTCATCGAGCAGAAACTCCCCCGTCCGCCTGCCCGTCAGCACATGCCAAGCCGCATCGGCCACCACCTCCGGCTTCCGCGCCCGGTCCACTGGCGCCCCCGGAATCACCTGCAGCGCCGCCGTAGCGATTATGGTCCGCGGCCACAGCGCGTTCACCCCAATCCCCCAGGGCCGAAACTCCTCCGCCATCCCTAGCACGCAAAGGCTCATCCCGTATTTGGCTATCGAATACGCCACATGCGGCCCGAACCATCGCGGCTGCAAATCCAAGGGCGGCGAAATCATCAGCACTTGCGGATTCTCCGCCCGCCGCAGATGCGGCAGGCACGCCTGCGTGCACAAGAACGTCCCCCGCGTGTTCACCCCCATCATCAGGTCGAACCGCTTCATCGGCGTCTCCGCCGTCCCTGTCAGGCTGATCGCGCTCGCGTTATTGACGAGGATGTCGATCCCGCCGAACTCGGCCACCGCCGCCGCCACGGCTCCCCGCACCTGCTCCTCATCGCGGATATCCACGGCCAACGCCAGCGCCCGGCCCCCGGCCGCGCGGATCTCCTCCGCGGCCGTGTAGATCGTCCCCGGCAGCTTCGGATGCGGCGCCGTCGTCTTGGCGGCCACCACGATGTTTGCCCCGTCCCGCGCTGCCCGCAGCGCAATCGCCAGGCCAATGCCCCGGCTCGCCCCCGTAATGAACAATGTCTTCCCGCGTAGGTCTGGCATTCGCCTATCCTACTTCGGGTCAAAGGTCTGCGCATGGGCACTGGGGCCCATGCGCAGGCAACGGCCAACTGCGTTAGGCTTTTATCTGGGTCCCTTTTAGAGGGTGGAAGATGAGACGAAAGAGATCACTCCAGGGAAGGGCGTCTCTTTCGTCTCGGCCCAAGGCGTCGCACCGCCGCAAACTCGTTACTTGATCTTGTAGGTCCCGTCCTCGAGCTTCTCGCGATGCGCCGCGTGGCAGCCCTTGCAAGTTGCCGCCGCCTTGCCGAACGCCGCTTTCGCCGCATCCGCGTCTTTGGCTGCCGCCGCCGCGCTCAGCGCCTTGGCCGCCGCGCCGCCGTCCTTGCTCCACTGAATCGCGTCCGCCGTCCCGCGCTCGGTCCAGAACTTCTCGCTCGTCGCGAAAACCGCTTCCATCTTCTTGGCGCCGGCGGCCACGTCGTCAAACGCCCCGGCCGCAATCGACTTGTTCAGCGGGCCGAATGTCGCTCCGGCCGCTTTCATCGACTTCTCGAATTCCTCATGATTGTCCGCGAACAATCCGGTCGCGCCCAGCGCGATCACTGCCAATACCAGAACACGCTTCATATCGATCTCCATATACTGCCGCCACCCCGTTCCCGGCGTGGGCTAATGAGTTATCGTCTTCGCCGCAACCAGCGAAGGCAGGAAGCAACATCCCGCTCGAGCGATCTAGAAACTACGCCGCCGGTGGCGGCCGCTCGAATAACTCGTATTGCAGTGCATGGGAAACCGGCGCCTCAGCGGCAGGAGTCTCCACCCATTCGGGAGCGTCCAGCTGTGCGGCGACCAACGGCTCCGGCGTGGCGCCGCTCGTCAACTCCAGCCGGCCAAACGGGACCAGCCCGCAGCTTCCGCCGCACCCGCTCTTGTCGCTTTGAATCCCGCGCGGCGTCCGTTTGCAGCAAGCGTGAGCCTTCTTCCGCGTGCAGCACTTCTCCACGCATTCGCCGGTCTGCCCCAGCGCAATCGCCAGCGGTGCACCTACCGATGCCGCGAAACACAGCAGCAGCAGCGCGCCCAAGGCACTCCTCAACCGGCCGATGCTGCAAAACACAAGCTCCACGGTACCAGTCTAAGAATAGCCGATTCCAGCCCGGCCCTGCTGACTACCCCCGCGCCACCCCCAAAATCGAAATCGCCGACCAGCCCACCGCCCGGAAGCCCAGCACGAAGGGCCCCCCCACCCGGCTCTTCCACCGCCACCGCGCCATCGCCACTCCCAACGGCGGCAGCGCCCCCGCCTCCGGCAGCAGCGCGTCCGCCTGCGTCAGGCTCCGCCCCGCCCATCGAGTCTTCAAGATTCCTCGCAGCCCCACCTGCGCGAACTCCCGCCCGTCCGGTGCCGGATACTCGGTCCTGACGTCCCGGTAACCCACCTGCCGCAACGCCCGCTCTAAACTCTCCCGCGTCCACCGTGTCAAATGGTTCGGCGGCAAATCCGCCAGGTCCCGCTCTCCGCCCAACCGCGTCCAACGCTTCGGACTCGGCACGGAAATCACCAGCGGAGCCCCGGGAAACCGTCCCCGCAACTCGTTCAGAAACGAAACCGGATCCGGCAGATGCTCCAGCACCTCAAACAGCGTCACCGCCCGCGGCTCCGGCCAATCCGCCGGATAGGCATCCACGTTCGCTGTCGCACACCGAAACCCCTTCTCCCGCAGCACGGCCACGTTCTGCTCCCCCACGTCCAACCCGTGCATTGTCCATCCCCGCCGCCGTCCGCACTCCAAAAACCATCCCGTCCCGCAGCCGATATCCAACACCGGCGACCCCGCCGCCAACTCTCCTTCCAATACCGCCAACGCCCGCCGCTGCGCCGCGCTGATCAACCACTCGGCCTCCTCCCCCTCCGCCGACATCTCCCGCGCCCACTGCACGCTCGGTACGTACGCCGCCTCCGTCCCTTCATCCTCCGAGTAAGCCCGCCGGTACGCCGCCTCGTCGTACCGCAGCGGATCGGCGAACTGCAGTGTGCACTGCTCGCACTCCATGCCCTGGAACTCTCCGAAACTCTCCACCTCGCGCACAAACTCTGGCGAGTGGCAAACCGGACACGGCTCTTTTGCAGTAGCGATCATCGCACCCATAGTCGCTACTCGCCGCCAAAACTCTCAGCCCGATGGTCCCGGTTGGCGCTGGAATCGCACCATCGCGGCTGCAAATCGAGGGGCGGCGGTACCATCAGCACCCGCGGATTCTCCGCCCGCAGCGCAATCGCCAGGCCAATTCCCCGGCTCGCCCCCGTAAGCAACAGCGTCCTCCCTGCTAAATTCGCCATCCGCCTATCGCACGCCGCCACATCGCCAGCGCAACCACCGCCACGGCCACCCCCACGCCAGTCGCCGGCTCCGGCACCCCCGTTGAGTTCACGGCGTCCAACGCCACCTCATAAAGCAAAGTATTGAATCCGGAATCGTAAAGCTGAAACGCAAACTGGTCAGGCGATTGCCCCGCCACCCCATCCGAGAGCAGCGCTAGATCAAACGCGAACTCCGTCCCCGCCGTAAATCCCTGCGTGTAAATCGCCTGGGTGGAATAGGGCGCCTGCCCCAGCCGATCCACAATCATCGTCAGCGTTCCGCCCGGCTGCCAGATGCTCGTCGGCAACGGTCCAATCGTGTAAAAGCCATTCACCAGATCCTGCGCCGTCGGCCCCACTCCCAGGCCTCCCCCCAGCCGGAAACGCCACAGCTCCGCCACCGTCCCCGCGGCAACTCCGCTGCTATTCAACTGAAACGCCGCCACGTACTGCGCCCCCACCGTAAACACCGAACCGTCCAGCAGCGTCGTCGAATTGTCTAACTCAATGGTGACCGCCGGGGCCACCGAAACCAGCAAAAAGAAAGCGAATAACTTCATGATTGTATACTCCGTAAACTAGGAATCAACTGCGTCACGGCATGCTCCTTCCGGATATATCCGCGCACCCCCGCCAGCCATGCGTGCCGCTCCAACTCCGGATCGTCGTGCATCGTCAAAATGACCACCCGGCATCCCAACTCCTCCTGCTGCGCCGCCCGCGCCACCGAAAGCCCGTCCATTCCCGGCATCGCAATATCCAACACCGCTACATCCAGCCGCTCGGACCGCAGCAGCTCCAATGCCGTCTCTCCGTCAGCGCACTCTTCCACCACGCGCAGGTCCTCCGTCGTCGCCAGCAACTGCCGCACGCTCCGTCGAAAGCCCTCGTGATCATCGGCAAGCAGAACCCGCATCAGCTCACTCAGTATGCCGCCGCCAACCACCCTAGGGAATAGCGACAACCCCGGATCAGCCTAAGTAGTTCTACTCAATCGAGCGTCGACCGGTTCTCCAAGGCAAACCGCAGCAGCGCATGCGACCCGTGCAGCGTCAACTTCTGACAAATATTCGCCCGGTGGTTCTCCACCGTCCGCGGACTCACGAACAGCGCCGCCGCAATCTCCTTGTTCGTCTGGTAATCGGCGATCAACTGCAGCACCCGCCGTTCGGTCGGCGTCAGCGCCGCCAGCCCCGGATTCTGCCGGGCCACTGCGCTGGCCCGCCGGTTCCGGTTCAACAGATACACCGAAATCGCCGGACTAATGAAATACTGCCCCGCCGCCACCGCCCGGATGGAGCCGGCGATGTCCTGCACGGCGCTGTCTTTCAGAATGAAAGCCTGGACGTTCCGATTCATCGCCTCGTTGAACAGGTCCTCGTCCTTGTGCATGGTCAGGATCACGATTCCCGTCGGCAGGCTCTCCTGCTGTAACGCCTTCACCACGGCGAATCCATCCAGTTTCGGCATGTCGATGTCGAGCACGGCCACCTTCGGCTTCAGCCGCCGGATCTGCTCCAAGGCGGCGACTCCGTCCTCCGCCTCTGCCACAATCGTCAGCCCGGGTTCGGCTTCAATCACTTGTCGCAGACCGCGGCGGAACACGGGATGGTCATCGGCAATGACAATACTAATTGGCGCGGTCAATTTCTACGATTATAGCCGTGCCTCCCCCCGGGGCCGCCTCCACGTGGTAGTTCGCCCGCAGGATCCGAGCCCGCTCCGCCAAGCTCGATAAGCCCAGGCCGGACTGGCCCTTCGTTGCCGGGTCGAACCCCACTCCGTTGTCCCGGATCACGAGCCGGAATCCGGGTCCCGTTCGTTCCAGCGTTACGGCCGCCTCTGTCGCCTGCGAGTGCTTTAGGACGTTGTTCACCGCCTCCTGCACGATGCGGTAGATGTGGATCTCGTCCTCTTTGGCCAGCACGTCTTCCAATCGCTCCAACGCCGCCGTGAACTGGATGCCGGAAGCGGCTTTCGCCCGCTTCACCATCGCATTCAATGCACTCGCCAGCCCCAACCTCTCCAGTTGCTGCGGCCGCAGATTGGTGGCAATCTCCCGCACCTCATCAATCGCCAGCGACGCCGTGTCCGCAATCTCCTGCAAATGCGTCTCCGCTCCTCCCGCCGGCTGCCCCAGTCCCAGCAGCGCGTGATTCCGGATCACAATCAGGTTCTGCCCCAAACTATCGTGCAACTCCGCCGCGATTTTCTTCCGTTCCGCCTCCTGGGAATCCAGCAGTAACCGCGAGAAAGCCTCCTGCGCCGCCTGCGCCCGCCGGAACCGCCGCACCCGCGCCCGGTAGGCCATCGCCAACCCGGTCCCCAGCAGCCCCGTCAGGCCCAGCCGGAACCACCACGTCTCCCACGGCGGTGCTTCGATCGTCAATCCAATGGTGGCCTCCTGCGCGCCCCATATCCCGTCCGCATTCGTCGCCCGCACGCGGAACTTGTAACTCCCCGCGTTCAGATTCGTGTAAGTGGCCACCCGCTCGCTCGTATATCGCCATTCGGAATCGAAACCTTCGAGTAAGTAGGCGTAGCGTAACTCCCGCGGCGCCGCGTAATCAAGCGCCGCGTATTCAAACGCCAGCATGGGATCCCGCCAGGAAAGCTCCACCGCCCTCGCCGGGTCAAACTCCGCCACCCTCCGCCCCAGCTTCTGAAACGCCGTCAGCACTACCGGGGGCTGATAGGTCCGGTCCGCCAGCTCTTGCGGCACCAGCCGGCTGAACCCGTTGATCCCGCCAAAGTAAAGATGTCCCGTTCCCCGAGCAACATGCGCCGCCGCCCCGTTGAACTCGTTCTCCTGCAGCCCGTGGTTCACGGTGTAGTTGTGAAACGACCGCCGCGCCGGGTCGAACCGCGACAATCCCAGGTTCGTCGAAATCCAGATCTCCCCGTTCTGCCCCGGTAACAGCGCGTTGATCGTATCGTTCGGTAGCCCCTCGAGCGTCGAAAACCGGACGGCGCCCCGCCCGCGGTCGAACAGGTTCAACCCCGTCGTCGTTCCCACCCACAGCCGGCCCTCCGGCGCCGCCAGCAACGTATAAATCGCGTTGCCGGAAAGGGATGCGGGGTCCCCGGGCGCGTGCACAAAGTGGCGGAACCGCCCGCTCGCCGGGTCGAACAGATCCAGGCCGAATTGCCTCGTCCCCACCCAAACCGTCCCATCGCCGTTTACCACCAGCGCCCGGATGTCGTTCCCCCCGAGAGAACTCCCATCCGCTGCATCGTGCCGGTAGCTCCGCATCTCCCCCGTCGTCCCGTCCAGGAAGTGCAGCCCGTTTCGCGACCCGATCCACAGCCCCTTTTCCGCCGCCTGCAGCGCGAAAATCGTCTCGCCGCGCAGCCACCCCCGCCGCCGTCTCACCCCCGGCACGAACTCCACCAAACCCGTCGAGGTCCCCAGCCACAGCGTCCCGCCCGCTCCCGGTTGAATCGCGTACACCACCCCCTCCGTCCACACCGGCGCAAACTCCCCCGTCATCGCGTCTTGCCGGTCCAGCCCGCCGTCCGTTCCAATCCACAATCCGCCGTCCGCCGCCTCAAAAAACGAGCGCACAATGCTGTTACTCAGCCCCTTCCGGAACGAAGCGAACCGCCGCCGCACCGGGCTCAACCGGTTCAGCCCACGCTGCGCTCCCACCCATAACGTCCCGGACCGGTCCAGCAGCAGCGACCGGATATCGGAGTCCGAAAGGGTCGTCAACTCGGCGGGATCATGCCGGTAGACGGTCGTTTCCCCGTTCGGACGCGTTCGCCGCAAGCCCTTCGGCGTGGCCTCCCACCGTTCCCCCGCCGCGTCCGTCAACGCCTGCGGGCAAACCTGGCATGGCGGAGCCCCGTCGGCCAGCGGTTCGCTTCGCCCGCTGGCCGGGTCGAACTCCCATGCCTTCCCGCTCCGCTCTACCACCGTCAAGCGGCCTCCCGTCCCGTCGCGCAGGCCCACGATATCCACCCCCGGCATCGCGAACGCCTCGAACTTCGCACCGTCCCACCGGTACAACTTGCCGAACTGCGTCGCCGCCCACATCCTTCCCGCCCTATCCCGGTGCAAAGCGCTCGTGTTCCTGTCCGCCAAGGCATACCGCCGGAATCGACGCTCCCCCGGCGCCCGCACCGCCACTCCGCCCCCCGTCGTCGCTACCCACAGTCTCCCCTCCCGGTCCTCCGCCAAGGCCGCAATCGAGTTGTTCGGCAACGACCCCTCGTCCGCCGCCGAGTGCCGGAAGACTTGGAACTGGTGCCCGTCGTACCGGTTCAGTCCGTCTTGCGTTCCGAACCACAGAAACCCTTCCCGGTCCTGCAGCATGCAGCGAATGCTGACCTGCGAAAGTCCGTCCGCCAGGCTGAACCGCTCAAACTGCAACGGGGGCGGCGGCGCGCCCAGCGCCATCGCACCAACCCAAACCATCAAGAGGGGAACCGAACGAGGCAATCCCGCTCAGTGTATCGTGTCGTCCCCAAGGAAGAGCAACCACCTCGGCCTGCCCGCCCCCAACTTGCTTATCCCACCATTCCCGGCGCCCGCTGATGCCAGTCCGTCACCCCTTGATACGCCTGCCCAATCCGGAACAACATCGCCTCTCCGAACGGCTTCGCCCACAGCTGCATCCCAATCGGCAACGCCGGCGGCCCCGCCGTAAACCCGCACGGCAGCACCAGCGCCGGAATCCCCGTCAAATTCGCGAGATTCATCACATCCGGCCGCGGCGCCCGCGCCACCGCCGGCGGCAGATCCGTCTCCACAATCTCCTCCTCCAGCAACGGCGCCGGATTCCCCGCCGGCAGCAGCACCGCGTCGCAACCCGCCAACACCCGCCGCATCTCCGCCTTCATCACCGTCCGCACCCGCAGCGCATGAATGTAGTCCATCGCCGAATACAGCGAGTTCGCCTCTAATCTCTCCCGCACCAGCGGGTCCATCAACCCCGCCGACTCCCGCAGCCGCTCGGCATGCACCGACGCCGACTCCGCCCCCAGAATCACGCTCAACGCCGGCGAAGCCATCGCCGCGTTCTCCACCTTCACCTCCACCCGCTCCGCCCCCAGCTTCTCCAACTCGCCCATCGCCGCCCGCAGCGCCCGCGCCACCTCCGGTATCAAATGCTCGAAAAAATGGCCCTCCGCCACGCCAATCCGCAGCCCCTTTACCCCCACCCCGCTCCGCTCTTTCGCTCCGGCCATCACCGCGAACATCGCCGCCACGTCCCCCACCGTCCGCGCCATCGGTCCCACGTGGTCCAGCGTCCAGCTCAACGCCGTCACCCCCTCCCGGCTCACCCGCCCGTAGGTCGGCTTCAACCCCACCACCCCGCAACTCTTCGCCGGCCCCCGAATCGACTCGCCCGTATCCGTCCCCACCGTCAACGGCACCATCCGCGCCTCCAGCGCCGCCCCGGACCCGCTCGACGATCCCGATGGCGAGTGCGCCAAACTCCATGGATTCCGCGCCGGAGCCACCAACCCCCGTTGCCCGCTCCCCATTGCGAACTCGAGCAAATTCAGCTTCCCCACCAGAATCGCCCCCGCCGCGCCCAGCCGCTCCGTCACCGTCGATTCGTACTCCGGCACCCACTCCGCCGTCACCCGCGACCCGTTCGTCGTCCGGATCCCCTTCGTCGCCAGAATGTCTTTGGGCGCGTACGGAATCCCGTGCAGCGGCCCCCGGTACCGCCCCCGCCGAATCTCTTCCTCGGCCTCTCTAGCCGCCGCCAGCGCCCGCTCCCCGGTCACCGTCAAGAACGCCTGCACCTGCGGATTCAGCTTCTCAATCTGCTGGAGACAAGCCCTCACCAACTCCACCGGCGAAACCTTCCGTCGCCGCAGCAAGGGGCCCAACTCCTCCGCCGGTAACTCAATCATCCAGCCATCTTACAAGTACGGTAACCGCCGCGGTTCGTACCACCGGCACAACGGATACAGCGCCACCGTCGCTAGTAACCCCAACGGCGCCGTCGCCCACACCGGAAAACTCACCGCCTCCGGAATCCCCCCAAACCGCCCCGCCAAATCGATCGGCCACCCCATCGCCACCGCCACCCCCAACGCCGCCGCATGCAGCAGCACCAAATGCCCGATGTAGAAGAACATCGCCGTCCGCCCCAACTGCTCCAGTTGTGTCTGCCGCCAACCCCGGCCCAGCGCCAGAAACAACAGCGCCGGCCCCATCGTCATCAGCACAAACTGTAGCGACATCGGGTACTTCGTCACGTTGAACACGGAAGCGAACGTCCCGTCCCACGGATGCGGATCTCCATAAACCCCAGTCAACCGCAGCGCGAAAAACACCCCCACCGCCGCCCATCCCAGCCGCCCCACCCACACGCTCCGCTCCCGGAACAACGGCGCCAGCGCATACCCGCAAAACGCCAATCCCACCACCGGCACAATCGGATACGTCGTCCGCAACTCGAACCCGCCCCCCAGCGCCAGCACGTTCTTTTCATGCAGCAGCGACCACACCCAGTGCGCCGCCGTCCCCGGCGCAAAGTGCAACCCGTCAAACAGATTGTGCCCCGCCACCAGCGCCAACCCCATCGCCCCCACCACCCGCGGCGAAAACCGCCGCACCAACCCCAGCCCGATCATCGCGCACCCCAACGCCCCAATCACCTGGAAGAAATACCGGTGCCAGAGCGGATTGAACGTCCACGCCCAGTTCATCACCGTCATCTCCAGCGCCAGCAGCACCAGCCCCCGCTTCACCAGCTTCCCGCTCGCCGCCCCGCTGATCGCCGCGCTCATCCCCATCAGCAACGTAAACGTCGGCGCGCAAAAATGCGACAGAATCCGCCAGAAGTACACGAGTCCCGGCGTCACCGCCAGGTTCATCGGGTCCGTCACCAACCCGCGGCCCGGACCCGCCTGATACTCCTGCGTGTGGTCGATCACCATGATCACCATCACCAACCCACGCAGGAGATCAACGGCGGTTTCCCGCTGCCGGCCCACTATTTCGTCCGCCCCGTCCGGAAGTGCAGCGCCACCGTCGCCGTCCGCGGAGCCCCGGGGATATTCCCCGCCCGCGCCGCAAACAGGCTCGCCGTCGCATACAGCCGGTCAAAGGCGTTATCCAACTGCATCCGCAACTCCAGCCGCTTGCCGATCTTCTGAAACACTCCGATATCCAGAATCGCGTACCGGTCCGCCGCAAACCCGGCGTACGGCTCAAACCGCCGTCCCCGGAACTCGCTGCCGATGTGGATCCCCGTCCCCGTCCGCGCCACGTCGTAGCGTACAAACACCCCGCCCGAATGCCGCGCCGCGTTCGGCAGCGCCCGGCCCACCGCCGATGGCGTAAACCGGTCCGCCAGAATCTCGGAGTCAAGAAACGCGTAGTTCAGCACGACGCTCAAGTTACTCGTCACCCGCCCCGTCACGTCAAACTCCACACCCTGGTTCCGCACCTTCCCAATCGGAAACACCGCCGCGAAGTTATCCCCGTTCGGTCCAAACAACGGGTCCAACCGCAGCACATTGTCTTTCTGAATCCGGAACCACGTCGCGTTCAGCAGCACCCGCCCCCCACTGAACACATTCTTGATCCCCGCTTCCACCTGCCGCCCCGTCTCCGGGTCGTGCGGTCCGTTTGCCAGCGGCGTCTGCGCCAGCGAAGGCGCCCGGTTGAACGAGTTCGAGAAACTCGCAAACGCCGAGAGCGAATTCAGAATCCGGTACACCGCCGCCGCCCGCCCCGTCAGCGCCGTCACCTCGCTCCGCAGCGGCAGCGCCCCCGCCCGCCCGTCATCCGTCACCCGCTCCACCCGGGCCCCCAGCAGGATCTGCAGCCGCTGCGTCACCTCCCATTGGTCCTGCCCGAAAAATCCCGCCCGGTTTGCCACCACCGACTGGTTCGTATAGGCCCCCGCCGCAATCGGCGGAAACACGCTCCGGCCATACACCGGCGTCAACAGGTCGATCCCCACCACCGGCCCGCCCCGCTCGGCCTCCCGCGCCGTGCCGTACCGTCCCACCCAGTCCTGCCGCACGAACTCGCCGCCCCACGTCAGGTTATGCCGCCCCGCCCGGTTATAGAAGTTCGCCGTCAATCCCAAATCCTGGTTGCCCCGGAACTGGTCCCGGTACTCCCGCCGCATCGTCCGCCCGTCGGCGTTGATGCCCCGCGGCTCGTGGTACCGCTCCGGCCGGTCGTAGTTCAAAAACCGGAAGCTCACATCGGTCCGAAACGTCGACGTAAACGCGTGGTCCAACCGCGTCTGAAACACCCGTGCCTGCAACTCGCTCCGGTCCGTCGCCTCGGAAGCGGTCCACTCCCGCGCCGCCAGCCACGTGCCAGCCGCATTCACCGGAATGCCCCGCAACCGGTGCGCCAGCATGTTCTGGTCAATGTACTCATACTCAAAGCCCACCGACGTCGCCTCCCCCGCCCGCCACGATAAGCCCCCCGCCAAGTGCACGTTCTCGCTCCCGGAGTTATACCGGAAAATCCGCCGGTCCTCCCCGTAAGCCGCCGCCCGGTAAAACAGATTCTTCGCCCGGCCCAGCGGACCCGTCACCTCCCCGTGCCCGCCCCGCTGCGCAAACGAGCCCGTCCGAAAACTCACCTCGCCCGCCGGCGTCTGTCGCGGCTTTCGCGTCACGAAGTTCACCACCCCGCCCGGCTCGCCCCCGCCAAACAAAACCCCCGCCGGCCCCTTCAAGACCTCGACAAACTCCACGTTCGTCAGCCGCCCCTGGCTCGTCGAAAACCCCGCGTCGTTGATGTCATTGTCCAAGCTGCCGTAGGGATTCCCCCGGACCCCGTTGAATAACACCTCCCGCTGCGTAAAACCACGCAGGGTCATTGCGGAGTATGGCGAATCTGTCACCCCGCTAATGTTCCGGTACAGATCCTTCACGTCTTGAATGTTCCGGTCTTCAAGCAGCGCCTTCGGAACCACCTGCACCGCGTACGGCAGGTCAATCAGGTTCACCGGCGACTTCGTCACGCTCACCGACGCCGTCGCCAAAAAGTCCGGCGACTCCCCCCGCACTTCAATCGTCGTCTGGATCGTCTCCATCCGCACCACCAGGTCCCGGCACTCCCCCGCCGCCACGCGCAGCGGCAAAAAGCCCCGGCCGCTCGCCGTCAAAACCTGCTCCCCTGCCGTCCCGCCCTCCAGCGAAAACCGCCCGTCCGCCCCCGAAACCCCCTTAACCCCCGCCGGCTGCAACTCCACCGCAATTCCGGCCAACGGCGCCCCAGCTACGTCCTGCACTACTCCCGCGCAACGCACCTGCCCCTGCAGGCCCATCGCTGCGGCCAGCAAGACCCCAATCGTGATCATCTTCATAATAGTGAGACACGATTATCACATGATGCGAGATCTCCTGCAACTCTTTTTTCATCCGCCCCCCGGCTCCACGCTTTCCGCCACCCGAAACCGCCGCAACCCCTCCAACTGCGCCCGCCGCCGCTCCAAAACCGCCGTCAGCACTCCCCACCGCTCCGCCCCAATTCTCACCCCATACGCCGCCGCCACCTCCCGCCAAGGCGCCACCCCCACGCTCTGCCCCTGCACCGCTGTCCCGCTCGCCAGCGCCAGCAAGAGCTCCCGCCGCCCCACTCGATTCGTCTCTCTCATACAGCAAGACCCTATGCGAACCCCGGCGCCCCTGTCAATCCCCGCCCGTTCCCCAATGGCCCGCCAACTGCATCGGGGATGGTCATGGCCCTACTCCGCACGCTCCTTCCCCCACCCCCTTCCCTTGGCGATGACGTGCCGGATCGTCTCGCCGCCATCAGCGCCAGCCAGTTTGAAGCGGCCTACCGCACCCATTTCCATCAAACCGTAAACTACCTCCGTGCCCGCGGCAGCAATCGCGAGTGGGCCGAAGAACTCGCGCAAGCCGCCTGGGCGCGCGGTTGGGAGTGCCGTGCCCAGCTGAAAGAGGTTGCCGCCGTCCAGGCCTGGGTCCTCTCGATTGCACGCAACCTGCGAAATCTGAACTTCCGCAACGCCCGCTCCATGGAACTGCTCACCGAAAGCTCCGCCACCATCGACCCCGATCCCCGGCCCCTGTTCCTCCAACAGATCCTCCGCCCGCTCTCCCGCGCCGACCGCGCCTTGCTGCTGGAAACCTATGTCAACGGCTGCACCAGCCGCGAACTCAGCCCCGTGCTCAGCATCTCCGCTCTCGCCGTCCGCGTCCGGGTCTCCCGCGCCAAGAGTTCGGTCCGGAAGGGACTTCGGAAAGCCGGCCTCGGCTTCCCGCCCGCGTCGGCCAACCATCCAGCCTGACCATATATCGTCAGCTGTCGAACATCCTGCCGTTCGTCCCCGGCGCCGCGATCCACCCGGCCCAACCCAGCAGCGATCCGCAAACCGCGTACCCCTCCGCCGGCAACGCCGTCAATTCCAACAGCTCCGGATCGGCGTCTCCCGGAAATCGCGGACCCACCACCAGGGCGCACGCCGGCAACCCGCCCTGCCCTTCGAGCGACGTCACCGTGGCCGACCACACGCGGCAAGACTCCCCGTCCACCACCAGATCCATCAGCGCCTGCAGGTCCACCAGGTGCAACACCCGTTCCTGCCGGCCGAGCGGTTCGAAAGCCTCGAAAAACGGTGCCACGGTCGCGAAGCTGGCGGATGTGAGTTTCGTCCCCATGGTAGAAATCGCCTGCACGGCAAGGACCATGTCACCCCTCGCCAACCGGAGTTCGTCATTTTCTGTTGACGGACCCGTCAGAATCGGTTACATTCAACCAACAGCAAAAGAGGAACTCCCCGAGCGTAAGTTCCCCTTTCTTCCCAGTTTGAGTCGCGGCTGCTTTCGGCTTTGCCTCCGTCGAGGCCGGCCCATCGCCAACCTAGATCGATCTCAAGGGAAATTATGGACCTCCACTCCTCTTCGCTCGCGGCCTTCTCCCGCCGCCGGCTGACGCAGTTCCTCGCGGGCGCCGCCGCCATGCCGTTCTATAACGAATTCGCCATGGCCCAGGAAGCCGAACGCCAAACCATGCGCGGCCGCGGCCCCATGCCCGCCGATGCCGTCCGCATCTCCAGCAACGAAAATCCCCTCGGCCCCTGTAAGGAAGGCCTCGAGGCCATGTACAAAGTCGCCCCGCTCGGCGGCCGTTACTCCCCGACCGGCGAATCCCAAGCGTTCACCAAAGTCGTCTCCGAACTCGAAGGCGTCAAGCCGGACTACATCATGCCCACGGCCGGCTCCTCCGACCCGCTCCACCGCACCACCTGCGCCTTCACCTCGCCCACCAAAAGCTGGGTCATGGCCAACCCCGGTTACGGCGGCGGCGCTCCCGCCTACATCGGCTCGAAAGTCGTCCGCGTCCCCCTGCGCGCCGACTACTCCCACGACGTCGAAGCCATGATCAAGGCCGACCCCGACGCCGGCGTCTACTACGTCTGTAACCCCAACAACCCCACCGGCACCGTCACCGCCCGCAAGGACATTGAGTACCTCCTCGCCAACAAGAAGAAGGACGCCGTCGTCGTCGTCGACGAAGCTTACATCCACTTCTCCTCGACCGCCCAGCCCTGCAACGATCTCGTCGCCGCCGACAAGGACGTCATCGTCCTCCGCACTTTCTCAAAGGCCTACGGCATGGCCGGCATCCGCGCCGGCTTCGCCCTCGGCCGCCCGGATCTCCTGGCCAAGATGCGCCCCTTCTCCACCTCCGGCTTCCTGCCCATCACCGGTGTCGCCTGCGCCACCGCCAGCATGCAGGTGAAGACCCTGGTCGCCGAACGCCGCGCCATCAATAAGCAGATCCGCGACAACACCTTCGAGTTCCTTGAAAAGAAGAAGGTCTCCTACATCCCCTCCGAAGGCAACTTCTTCCTCATGGAAGTCGGCCGTCCCGGCGGTGACGTGGCCCGCGCCATGGCCGAACACAAGGTCTACATCGGCCGCGTGTGGCCCATCTGGCCCACCAAGGTCCGCGTCTCCATCGGCACCCAGGAGGAGATGAACAAATTCGCCGCTGCCTTCTCGAAAGTCATGGCCTAACCAACCACTAACCCGCACCCGGGCGCCGCCAGTCCGAGCGCCCGGGCGCTACAACCCCCGTCGGTTCTCCCAACCCCGCCTCGTCGCCGCAAGCACGATCCTGAGGAGAACAATCACTTGATCCGACTTACCCTGCTCGCCCTGCTCTGCGCCGCCGCCGCCCTGGCGCAGTCCTTCCATGGCTCGCTCCGCGGCCAGATCCTCGACCCCGGCGGCCGCGCCGTCCCCGTCGCCAAGGTCACCCTCATCGACGAGGGCACCGCCACGCAACGCTCCACCATCACCACCGAACAAGGCGAGTTCACCTTCGCCTCCGTCACCCCTTCCACCTACACCGTCGTCGCCGAAGCCCCCGGCTTCAAACGCTCCGAACGCAAAGCCGTCAACGTCGCCACCCAAGCCGCCGTCACCGTCGACCTCAAACTCGAAATCGGCCAGGTCACCGAACAGGTCAACGTCACCGAAGAGGTCCCGGCCCTCGAAACCGCCAACGCCTCCACCGGCCAGGTCATCGACCGCCAAAAGCTCATCGACCTGCCCAACCTCGGCCGAAACCCCTTCATGATGTCCAAGCTCGCCGAGAACGTCGTCCAGGTCGGCAACCCCAAGTTCAATCGCATGCAGGACCAGTCCGGCTCCTCGCAGATCTCCATCGCCGGCGGCCCCGTCCGCGGCAATAACTACACCCTCGACGGCATCTCCATCACGGACTCCACCAATCGCGCCGTCATTATCCCCTCCGTCGAAGCCGTCCAGGAGGTCAAGGTCCAGGCCAACACCTACGACGCCGAGATGGGCCGCACCGGCGGCGGTACGTTCAACACCTTCCTCCGCTCCGGCACCAATCAAGTCCACGGCTCCGCCTTCGGTTACATCCGCGAAACCGAATGGCTCGCCAACAACTTCTTCTCCAATCGCGCCGGCACCCCCCGTATCAATCAGCCCTTCCGCAACTACGGCGGCTCCATCGGCGGCCCCGTCCGCATCCCCAAGGTCTACGACGGCCGCAACAAAACCTTCTTCTGGATCACCGGTGAAGCCTACCGCCAAACCGAATCCGCCGGCACCCGCCTCTCTGTCCCCACCGCCGCCGAACGCCTCGGCGATTTCTCCCGCTCCGCCTCCCGCACCGGCACGGGCCTCCAACTGATGTACGATCCCCTCACCACGCGCCCCGACGGCTCCCGCACCCCCTTCGCCGGCAACATCATCCCCGGCAACCGCATCAGCGCCATCGGCCGCAACATCGCCTCCTACTATCCCCTCCCCAACCTCGAAGCCCGCTTCTACGCCGACCTCAACTACGACGCCACCATCGGCGCCTACAACCGCGCCGACCAGACCACCTGGAAGATGGACCACGAACTCTTCTCCTGGTGGCGCGCCTCGGCCTCCTATCTCCACTACGGCAGCCGCGAACCCGGCAACGCCTGGTGGAACTCCATCGCCTCGCCCAACCAGGGCGTTCTCTTCCGCAAGGTGGACGCGACCCAGGTGAACTCCACCCTCACCCCCTCGCCCACCCTGGTCATCGCCGTCCGCTACGGCTTCAACCGCTTCCCCAACTTCTCGGCGCCCACCAGCCTCGGCTTTAGCCAAACCACTCTGGGCTTCCCGAACTCCCTCGCTGCCATCACCAAGAACACCGCCTTCCCTAGCATCACCATGTCCGATGTCGGCAGCTTCGGCGGTGGCACCACCAGCCAAAGCGTTCTTCACTCGAAAAGCTTCAACACCACCGCCAGCAAGTTCATGGGCAAACACAGCCTGAAGTTCGGCTTCGATTGGCGCAGCCTCAATAACGACGGCGCTCCCGGCTTTGGCCCCAGCTCCTTCAGCTTCTCCGATATCTTCACGCGCTCCGTGCCTCAACGCACCGTCCAGGGCACCGGCGGCAGCTTGGCGACTCTCCTCCTCGGCTACCCCACCGGCGGCAGCATGACCGTCGCGACCAACTTCTATAACTTCGCCAAGTACTACGCCGGCTTCGTCCAGGACGATTTCCGCGTCACCTCCAAACTCACCCTCAACTTCGGCCTCCGCTACGAATTCGAAACCGGCCCCGCCGACCGCAACAACAACTTCATCACCGGCTTCGATCCCGCCGTCGCCAGCCCCCTGCAACAAACAGTCCCCGACCCCAAAATCGTCGGCGGCGTCCAGTTCGCCGGAGTCAACGGCAACGGCACCACCGCCGGCAACCCCAACGCCAACAAGTTCTCCCCCCGCTTCGGCTTCGCCTATTCGAAGGACTCGAAAACGGCCATCCGCGGCGGCTACGGCATCTTCTGGGCCCCGCTTCCGTTCTCCTTCCAATCCACCATCGGCTACTCCCAGTCCACGCCCATCGTCGCCAGCTTCGATAACAACTTCACCCCGGCGACGACGCTCGATAACCCCTATCCCAACGGCCTGATTCCCATCGTCGGCAACGCCGCCGGCCTCGCCACCGGCATCGGCCAATCGCTCTCCCTGCCGGACCGCGACGCCCGCTCCGGCTACGTGCAGCAGTACTCGTTCGATATCCAGCGCCAGCTCCCCGCCGGCTTCGTCCTCGGCGCCGGCTACGTCGGCTCGAAGAGTCTGCAACTCGCCCAGGACGGCCGCAACATCAACCAGCTCGCCCCCGAGTTCCTCTCGCTCGGCACGGCGCTCAATCAGTCCGTGCCGAACCCCATGTTCAACCGCGGCGGCCTGCTCAACGTCGCCGGCGCCGTCATCTCCCGCTCGCAGTTGCTCCGGCCCCATCCGCAGTTCACCGCGGTCACCCTCAACAACTCGGACACCAACCGCGCCATGTACCACTCGCTCTATATCAAGGCCCAGCGCCGCTTCGCCCAGGGCATGACGGTCCTCGCCACCTACACCCGTTCCCAGAACATGGACGCCGCCTATGGCTCGGTCGGCAACACCTTCTCCGCTACCGTCGCCGGCCCCCAGAACGCCTACGCCCCCGAGCAGGAGTACAGCCTGTCGAGCGTCCACTCGCCCAACCGGCTCTCCATGGCCATCACGTATGAGTTGCCGCTCTTCAAGACCAACCGTATCCTCGGCGGCTGGTCCTTCAACGCGGTCAGCGTCATGCAGTCCGGCTACCCGCTCACCATCACCCAGCCGAACGACAACAGCGTCATCGGCGCGAGCCACATGCGGCCCAACGGCACCGGCCTCTCGGCCACTGTCGACAAGCCCTTCGCGCAGCGCCTCGACGGCTGGATCAACCCCGCCGCCTTCAGCCAGGCCCCGCAGTTCACCTTCGGTAACACCAGCCGCACGAACCCCCTGCGTGGCCCCGGCCAGGTCAATTGGGATGTCTCCGTCTTCAAGACCTTCGGCATCACCGAACGCCTGAAGGCCCAGTTCCGTGCCGAGGCCATGAACTTCACCAACACCCCGATGTTCAATGGCCCCAACACCACGTTCACTAACCCGCAGTTCGGCCTCATTTCGAGCCAGGCCAACTTCTCGCGGCTCATCCAGCTCGGCGTCCGCTTCTTCCTCTAAAGCGGTAAAGTGGGAGCCGATGAAAAGGCTCCCACTTCTCCTCCTCCTCTGCGCCCTCCTCCTCCCCGCCCAGGTCAAACGCACCGAGGTCATCAAGGCCACCACGCCCGAAGACGACGCCAAAGGCCTCGATCCCAAGGTCCCCGAATCCGTCGCCATCTCCACGCAGTTTGAACGCGTCGTCGTGATTCGCGTGAAGAACCAGGCCGGCCTCCTCACCGCCATCGAGCGCCATGTGGCTGAGCAGAAGATCCGCAACGCCGTCATCTTGAGCGGCGTCGGTTCCGCCATCGCGACCCACTACCACATGGTCACCAACCGCTCGTTCCCTTCGAAAAACCTCTACCTCGAAAACCCCAACACCTCGGCCGACATCATCTCCATGAGCGGCTTCGTCCTCGATGGCAAGGTCCACTGCCATCTCACGTTCGCGGATCCGGACAAAGCCTACGGCGGCCATCTCGAAGCCAACACCCGCGTCTTCACCTTCGCCGTGCTCGCCCTCGGCGTCCTGCCGGACGATCAGTCCCTCGGCCTCAAACGCTTCGACGACAAGACCTGGCGCTAACTGAGAACTCGGTGGACCGGCCGTCAGAGAAGATCCGCAGCGCCGTCACGCTCGTCGGCGTCGGCATCCTCACCGCGGCCCGCTACCACGCGGTCACGAAACGCTCGTTCGCCACCAAGAGCAAGCTCCCAACACCGGCGCCTCAAACCCCTCGCCGACCAAACCTGGCGCTAACTCTTAGTCCGGAGAATCGGCCCGTCAGAGTCCGGCCGCCTCCGCGTCAACAACCATTCCAGCCCGCCATTGACCATCCGAGGGGCCGTCATCCTCGACGGCGTCGGTTCCGTCATCCGGGCCCGCTGCCAGATCGAGCACCTCGGCCGGCAACATCTCCGTGATCAGCTTCGCCCTCGCCGCGCTCATCGCACGTTTGCCGATCCCGGCAAAGCCTACGGCGGCCACCTCGAAGCCAACATCCTTCGCCTGGCGCTAAGAAATAATCCGGTGGATCGGCTCGCCATAGTCGATGTCGATCCGCTTGTGCCCCGGCACTTCCAGCTTCCGCGCATCGATCCCCAACTGGTGCAGCACCGTCGCATGGATATCGGTGACGTAGTGCCGGTTCTCGACGGCATGGAAGCCGATCTCATCCGTCGCGCCTTCGACGACTCCGCCCTTAATCCCGCCACCCGCCAGCCACACCGAGAAGCCGTAGGGATGATGGTCGCGCCCGTTGGTCCCCTCCGCGCCCGGCGTCCGCCCGAACTCGGTCGCGAACACCACCAGCGTATCGTCGAACAAGCCCCGCTGCTTCAGATCTTTGAGCAGCCCCGCAATCGGCAAGTCCACCTGCGCCGCCAACTCGCTATGCGTCTTCTTCAGATTGCTATGCCCGTCCCACTTCCCGGCGCCGCCGTTATTCCCGTGGAACACCTGAATGAACCGCACCCCGCTCTCCGCCATCCGCCGCGCCGCCAGCAGCGTCTCGCCAAACGGCTTCGTCACCGCGTTATCGATGCCATACAGCTTCTGCGTCTCGGCGCTCTCCGCCGAAAGCCGCATAATCTCCGGCACCGCCGTCTGCATCCGGAACGCTAGCTCATAGGACTTGATCCGCGCCTTCAGCCCCGCGTCCTCCGGATACTGCTCCGCCGTAATCTGGTTGAACTTGTGGATCAAATCAAACTGCCGCCGCTGCGCGTCGCTCGCAATCTCGACGTGCGGCTTGGCGTAGGGCAGGGGATTGGTGGGATTCACGTCCAGGCGCACCCCGCCATGCTCCGGGCCCAAGTACGAAGCCCCGTGCGCCGCCGGCCCGCCGCAGCAGGAGTCGATCGGCTCGCCCAGCACCACAAACTGCGGCAGGTTCTCGTTCAACGAACCCAGGCCATAATGCACCCACGCGCCAATCGTCGGGAACTGCCCTTCGAGCACATGCCGTCCCGTGTGGAACTGCATCTGCGCCCCGTGGTTATTGTCCGTCGTCCACACCGAACGCACCACCGCGATGTCATCAATACAGCTTCCAATATGCGGAAACCAGTCGCTGACTTCGATCCCGCTCTTGCCCCGCTTGGCAAAGCCCGTCTGCAGCGGGTACAGCCTCGGCTGCGCCTTATGCAACCCCGCAATCACCTCGCGCAGATTCTGCTTCACCAGCGGATTCTCAAGCGCCGCATGGTACGGCGTATCGCCCAGCAGCCGCCCCGCGTACTTGTTCAACTCCGGCTTCGGGTCGAACGATTCCATGTGGCTCACGCCGCCGATCATAAACAGCCAGATCACGCGCTTGGCCTTCCCCTGCGGGACTTGTCCGTTCAGCAGAGCGCCCAGGGCGAGGTTCGAAAGAAAAGCGCGGCGGGTAGTCATCGGGTGGTCACGAAATCATTATGGTTGAACAACGCGTGGATCAGATCCACGGGCGCGGCCTCGGCCGCCAACTTGCGTTCGGCGCTCGTAGGCAGCCGCCCCAGCACCGTTCGAAACGCCCGGTCCACAAACCCCGGGCCTTCCAGGCGCCGCGCCAGCTTCGCCGCCATCTCCTGGCTCAGTTGGCTATTGGCCATCGCCAACGCCTGCTGCGGCACCACGCTCTCGTTGCGCTCGTAGCACTCGGTCGGGTTCGCCCCATCGAACACCTGCAGGAACTGCATCTGCATATCCGGCGAATGGCTGAAGTAAAGGCTCCGGCGCCGGACTTCAAATCCCTTAGCCGGGTCAATATCCGGGCCGCCCATCGTGCGGTCCAACTCCCCCGCCACGGCCAGAATGCTATCCCGCACCACCTCGGCCTCCAACCGCCGCGAAGCGGGCCGCACGGCCTTATAAGCCGCGCTCGTCAGGATCCGCTTATGCAGCGCCTTCATGTCCCAGCCGGAGTTCATAAACTCGACGGCCAGAAAATCGAGCAACGGCTGGTTCGTCGGCTTCTGCCCGTTCAGGCCGAAGTCAAACACCGTCGGCACTAAAGCCGTGCCGAAGTGCCGCAGCCAGATGTGGTTCACGGCCACCCGCGCCGTCAAGGGATTCTCGGTGGAGCCAATCCATTGCGCCAGCGCCGTGCGCCGCCCCGTGCTCTTGGTCGGGTACTCTTTGCCGATCGGCGTGTAGCCCGTCGCCGGCTGCGTCAGCGCCGCCGTCGCCGCCGCCAGCGCCTTTTGCGCCTCGGCCACTTTCTTCGCGTCCGGCTTCTCGCCCGCCATCGCGGCGGTCATCTCCGCCTGCGCCTTCTGCAGCTTCTCATGGCCGCGCAGCAGTCCCGCCTTGCGCTCGAGTTCCCGAGCCTTCGCCGCCAGCTCTTCAAAATTCGGATCCGCCGGCACGGCAAACTTCGCCCGCTCCGCCGCGATCCGCGCTTCGAGCGCAGGCAACTCCGCCTGCGCCGCGGCCAGCGCCAGCGGGTCCCCCGCGGCTTTCGCAATAGCGTCCTTGGCTTGCGCGAGCAACTCGGCATGGACGAACTCGCGGTGGTCCGGATAGTAGGAAGCCAGCGGCAACGACACCGGCGCAATCTTCCCCAGCGCCGGCCCCAACGCCGCCGGCGCCGCCGGGCCCAGCACGTTCGCCTTGTCCGGCGTCTGAATGTTCCCGCGAATCAGCAGATAGGTCGGCCGGTCCAGCGCCGCGTCGAACACCCGCGTCAGCGCGTCCTTCTCGACGTCCGTCTCGCCCGGCACCCGGTCCATCCGGACCTCATACGGCTCGAACACCGCGCGCAGCCGGTAGTACTCCTCCTGCGCAATCGGATCGTACTTGTGGTCGTGGCAGCGCGCGCACTTCACCGTCACGCCCATAAACCCGAGCATCGTGTGGTCCACGGCGTCCTGCATCCAACCATCCCGGTCAAACTTCGAATAGTTCCGCGCGAGGAACCCCGTAGCCCGCAACGTCGCCGGATCGTTCGGGGCCACCTCATCCCCCGCCAGCATCTCCACAATCATCCGGTCGTACGGCTTGCCCGAGTTCAGCGATTCGACAATCCAGTCCCGCCACCGCCACACGTGCTTATGGCTATTCCGAACCTCGTTCGACCGCCGGTAGCCATACCAGTCGCTATAGCGCCAGATGTCCATCCAGTGCCGGCCCCACCGTTCCCCATAACGCGGATCGGCCAGCAGAGCATCGACACTCTGCTCATACGAAAGCTTCGCATGACGCGCCGCCTCCTCGGCCGTAGGCGGCATGCCAACTACGTCCAGATACAGCCGCCGCAGCAAAACATCCGCCGCCGCCTCCGGGCCACCCGGCTTCACAAGCTCATCCAGGCTCGCCACCGCCGGTCGCACCGGCTTGTTAAACGCCCAATGCGAAGACCGCTTCGGCCCCTTCGAAACCACCCGTTCCCAAGGCGCCCCGTCCTCGATCCACGCCGCGACCAGCGCCAACTCCACGTCCGTAAACTTCGCCCCAAACTTCGGCATCGCCGGCTTGGCCGTATGCGCCAGCAACTGATACAGAAAGCTATCTTTCGCCTTCCCCGGCACCAGACCCGGCCCGCGGTCCCCGCCGCGCAGCGCCGTCTCGCGCGTCGAAAGATCAAACCCGGACTGCTTACCCGCCGCGTTGTGGCAGCCCAGGCATCGCGCTTCGAGCAACTGCAGCGCCTCCGGCTTCTGGGCGTAAAGGCCCAGGCAAAAGCCGAGAAGGAGAGCCGCTCTACACAATGCCTTTGATCACCTCGCCCTGAATCTCCGTCAGCCGCTCGCGCCGTCCCTGATGCAGATAGTTCAGCGCATCCTGGTCCAGGCCCAACTGATGCAGGATCGTCGTATGCACGTCCCGCAGATGGTGCGGCTTCTCCACCGCATACAAGCCCACCTCGTCCGTAGTCCCTTCCACGACGCCGCCCTTCACCCCGCCCCCGGCCATCCACATCGTAAAGCCCGTATTGTTGTGGTCGCGACCCTTGCCGCCCTGCGCCTCCGGCGTCCGGCCAAACTCGCCGCCCCAAACCACAAGCGTTGAATCCAGCAGCCCGCGCTGCTTCAAATCCTTCAGCAAAGCCGCAATCGGCTGGTCCGTCCGCGCCGCCATCCGCAGGTGATTCTCTTCGATATCGTCATGCGCGTCCCACTGCGAAATCGCCGGGCCGCCCGAAACCACCGTCACAAATCGAACGCCCTTCTCGACCAGCCGCCGCGCCATCAAGCACCGCCGCCCAAAGTCGTCCGTCGTCGGATTGCCAATGCCGTACATCGCGTTGATGTGGGCCGGTTCGTTCTTCATATCGAACACCGCCGGCGCCTCGGTCTGCATCTTAAACGCCAGGTCGTACGTGCTCAGCCGCGCCGAAAACTCATCGTCCCCCGGCGTCATGGTCGCCTCGTCAATCTCGCGGATGAAGTTCAACGTGTTCCGCCGCTGCGCGAGCGTCACGCCCTCCGGCAGCTCCAGATTCAACACCGGCTTCGCCCCGCCCCGAAACACATTCGGCTGATATACCGCCGGCAGAAACGCGTTCGAATACACCGGTTGCCCCGCCTCAATCGTCCCGTACGGATCCGGCATCACGACATACCCGGGCAGGGAATCGCTCTCACTGCCGAGCCCGTAAACCGACCACGAGCCCATGCTCGGAAACCCCGGCAGAATGCGCCCTGTGAACAGCTGATACTGCGCCGACGAATGAATAAACGCGTCCGCCGTGCACGACCGGATCACCGCCAGATCATCGGCACAAGTCGCCGTATGCGGCAGCAGGTCCGAAACCCAAAGGCCACTCTTGCCGTGCTGCTTAAACGTCCGCTTCGTCCCCAACAGCTTCGGCGTACCGTTGATGAACTGCCGCTTCGCCGGCCGGAACGAAGCCGGCAGCGGCTGCCCGTCGAGCTTATTCAACAGCGGCTTCGGATCAAACGTCTCCATCTGGCTCGGTCCACCGGCCATGAAGAGGAAGATCACGGACTTCGCCTTCGCCGGCAGCGTCGGCTTCTTTGGCGCCAGCGGGTTCTTCACCTCGGCGTTGAGCATCGCGCCAAAGGCCAGGCTGCCAAAGCCGCAAAACGCGTCGGTCAAAAACTCGCGGCGATTCCGGGTTGGTTTCGAATGAAGGCTCATTGCACGTAAAGGAAGTCGTTGGCGGCAAACAAGGCCAGGGTAAATTCGCGCAGCGGATTCGCCGCGAGAAAGCGGACCGAAGCTGCCCGTTCCTTAGGAACCGGCGGCCGGTTAAACACAAGTTCGAAGGCTTTATCAATCCGCTGACCGGCCGGCAGCTTCGCCAACCGCTCGGCCAGCGCCACCGAGGCCTGCCGCGTCACCGGCCCGTTCAACAGCTCCAGCGCCTGCGGAGCATGCGTACTGCTCTCCCGCCGGGCACAACTCAGCAACGTATCTGGCGAATCAAAAACCTCCATGAACGGCATCCGCATGTTCCGCTTCTGGAACAGATACACGCTCCGCCGGTTATGCTGCGCCGCGTCCGGAGTCACCGCCCACTGGTCCGGCTTATAGAGCAGGTTCACCAACTCCGCCTCAATCGGCGGAATCACGCTCGGCCCAAACCGCTGCGGGTTCAGCAAACCAGCCGACTGCAACATCGCATCGCGCATCTCCTCGGCCTGCAGCCGCCGCCGGCTATAGTTCCACAAAAAGCGGTTCCGCGGATCCTTCTCCATCATCGCCGCCGAAGGCACCGTAATCGAAGCCTGCCGATAGGTATTGCTCAGCACCATCATCCGGTGCAGCGGCCTCTGCCGCCAACCGTTGGCCACCAGTTCATTGCCCAGCCAATCGAGCAGCTCCGGATGCGTCGGCCGCGCGCCCATCCGCCCAAAATCATTCGGCGTGGCGACAATCCCCGCCCCAAAATGCGACTGCCACAACCGGTTCGCCAGCACCCGCGCCGTCAGCGGATTATGCGGATCCGTAATCCAAGCCGCCAGCTTCCGCCGCGGCTGCGGAATCGCCTCGCCCCACTCCGCCGCATCGTCCGGCAGCAACACGCCCAGCGGCCGCATCCCCATCTTCGCCGCCGGCATATCGCTCGAACCCCGCTCCAGCACATGCACCGGGAAATAATTCTTCGGGTCGCTCCGCACGGTCTTCAACTCCGGCAGCGGCTCCGGCAACTGCTTCTCTTTCACGCCGATAATCTGCTCAATCTGCGCCTTCTCCGCGCCCGTGGTCTCTTTCAACCGCTTCCGCAGATCGGCCAACTCTTTCTTCACCGCGTCCGTCCGCTTCTGCCAATCGACCTTCTCCGCCTCCGTCGACATCGGAATATCGTGCTGCTCCGTCGTCGCAAAGAAGCTCTGCATCCGATAGTAGTCCGTGTGCCGGATCGGATCGAACTTATGATCGTGACACCGCGCGCAACCCAAGGTCACGCCCAGAAACGCCGAACCCACCACGTTCGTCATCTCCGTCAGAATCTCGTTCCGGATGTAGGCCTTGTCCTGGTTCCCCGCATTCTTCCGAAACGGTCCCAACCGGTTAAAACTCGCCGCCACCAGCATCTCGCGATTCGCCGGATCGATCTCATCCCCGGCCAACTGCTCGGTCAAAAACTGGTCATACGGCTTATCCGCCGCCAGCGAGCGAATCACATAATCCCGATACTGCCAGGCCTCGCTCCGGTGCGTGTCGTACTCAAAGCCATCACTCTCGGCAAACCGCACGACGTCCAGCCAATGCCGCGCCTGCCGCTCGGCGTACTCGGGCGAAGCCAGCAACCGGTCCACCAGCGCCTCATACGCCTTCGGCGACCGGTCCGCCAAAAACGCCTTGGTCGCCTCCGGCGTCGGCGGAAGCCCCGTCAGATCGAGAGAGACCCGCCGGATCAGCGCCTGCCGCGAAGCCGGCGGCGCCGGCGACAACCCCTGGTCCCGCAGCTTTTTCAGCACAAACGCATCAATCGGATGCGCCGCCCACTTCTGATCCGTGGGCGTAGAAAACTGCGGAATGGCCGGGGTGGCGCGAGGCTTAAAGGCCCAATGATTGCGTTCGGCCGCAGTGTACTTGCCGCCGGAGCTCTCCGCGGCCAAAGCCGCCAGCGAGACCGCGGCGACGAGCAACAACAAGTGATACCGTGCTGACATGCCTGTACCCTCTAGATTATTTCAGGACGGGCCGGGTCATCGGCAAGTTTTACAGAAGGGTTGCGAATCCGTCCAGTGGGCTGAACACTTGCGGTGTCGTTGGGGTTACAAAAAATGGCATTACGGTTAAGCTTCAGTGTATGGCCCCGTAGCCCAAGCCCCTAAACCTATGAAACCCTCTCGTGAAACTTCGATCTTTCGTTTGTTCCTGGCTTTGACCTTGGCGGCAAGCGCCATGGCCCAAAGCACCACCGGCAGCTTAATCGGCACCGTTACGGACTCTTCCGGCGCCACCGTCGCCAACGCGAAAGTCCGGGCCACCAACGTGGGCAACAACGCCACCGTCGAAACCACCTCGGGCGCTACTGGCGAATACGCCATCCCCAATCTTCCGGCGGCAACCTATAAACTTCGCATCGAATTGAGCGGCTTCCGCTCCGTCGACGTCAGCGCCGTTCGCCTCCTCCTCAACCAAACCGTCCGTACCGATGTCCGCCTCGAGCCCGGCGCCGTCGAACAAAGCGTCACCGTCACTTCGGCCGTCCCCACCATTCAAACCGACAGCGCTTCGATCGCCAACAACATCGACACCCATTCCGTCGCCACCCTGCCCCTCAACGGCCGCACCCTCGACCGCCTCATCATGATCACCGCGGGCAACACCTCCGATTCGCCCTCAAACCCCAAACTCGCCGGCTCCCTCCACTGGGGCGGCAGCTTCTATTCAATCGACGGCGTCGCCATCAACGACACCGGCAACGGCGGCGCGTCCTACTCCTTCCGCACCCAGCTCTCCACCACGCCCTCCATCGACACCATTCAGGAGTTCAAGATCGAGACCAACAGCGCCAAGGCCGAACACGAAGGCTCCGCCGCCATCTCGATCATCACCAAGGGCGGAACCAATGAGTTCCACGGCTCGCTCTTCGCCTTCAATCGCAACCGCGAGCTTTCGGCCAACGCCTACTTCAACAACGCCAATGGCCAGCGCCGGCCGCCCTTCAACCGGAACGAGTTCGGCGTCACCGGCGGCGGCCCCATCGTCAAGAACAAGACCTTCTTCTTCGGTTCTTACGAAGGCCTCCGCCAGCGTCAGGCCACCACCAGCTTCTTCGCCTACGCCACGCCCGCCATGCGCGCCGGCAACTTCGCCGGCGTCCGCGACATCCGCGACCCGCTCAGCGGCCTGCCGTTCCCCAACAACCAGATCCCCACCAATCGCCTCGATTCCCGCGCCACCCGCTGGGGCGCCTTCATGCCGCTGCCCAACACCCCGGGCACCACGGCGGCGGGCACCGGCCTCAACCACGTCGCCAACGTCGGCAACGTCATCGATGTGAACCGGTATAGCGCCCGCGGCGATCACAACTTCAACGAAAAGAACTCGATCAACGTCGTCATGGGCTACTCGAAAGGCTCGCCCTACTTCGTCACCAACGGCGGCCCCAACGCCTACGGCAACTTCTCCGACGGCGGCTACATCACCAAGAACGTTTCGATGACCTACAACCGGACCATCGGCGCCAACAAGCAGAACGAGTTCCGCTACGCCTACTTCAGCCATGGCTCCATCCGCGTCGGGCAGAACACGACCTTCGATCCCACCTCGCTCTTCCCGACCCTCTACGGCCCGCTGCCCATCGGCGGTCTGCCCACGGCGACCTTCAACAACGTCTACGGCCAGATCAACGACTCCGGCGGCGCCGAACGCGCTCCGCAGATCACCCAACAGTTGACGGACAACTTCTCCTTCAACAAGGGCCGCCACACCTTCAAGACCGGCGTCGACATCGGCTTCAGCCGCATCGCTTCCAATCCCGCCGCAGGCGCCGCGCAGTTCGGTTCGTTCTCCTTCAACGGCCGCTACTCGAACGATCCCTACGCCGACTTCCTGCTCGGCTTCCCCATCACCGCCACCCGCGGCACCCCGAGTCTCGTGAACCTGCTCTACTACACCCGCTACGGCGCCTACTTCCAGGACGACTGGCAGGTGAACTCGAAGCTCACCATCAACCTCGGCATGCGCTACATGCTGCAGACGCAGACCCAGGAACGCGACGGTTCGTTCGCCAACTTCGACCTCGAAAAGGGTGTCTTCGTCGTGCGGAGCGAAGGCGGCCAACTCGCTCCTCTCGCCCTGCCTCGTCTCCTGCAGGCCTATCCGCATGTCGGCTCCGAACAGAACGGCTGGGGCAGCAATGTCATCACCGCGGACCACAACAACTTCGGGCCGCGCTTCGGCTTTGCCTACCGCCCGTTCAACGACAGCAAGACCGTCGTCCGCGGCGGCTTCGGCATCTACTACAACGTGATTCCGGTCTACATCGGCATCCGGCAGATCTCTAACGCCAACGCGCCCTTCCAGTTGACCGAGACGTTTGAGAGCGGCGCCACCTCGCCCACCTTGACCCTCGCCAATCCCTTCCCCGGCCTCGGCGCGATCTCGGCCAACCCCAATCTCACTGCCGTCAACCGCAATATCCGCAACACCTCCTCGACGCAGTGGAACCTCACCATCGAACGCGAGCTCGGCGCCCAGTTCGGTCTCCGCATGACCTACCTCGGCAACAAAGGCACCCGCGTCCCCTGGTATCTCTATGAGCGCAACCTGCCCCTCACCCAGGCGCCCGGCACCATTCAGTCCCGCCGGCCGTTCCAGCCGTGGGCCAGCATCGCCGCGCTCGATACGAACGGTAACTCCATCACGCACCAGGGCCAGATCGAAGTCATCCGCCGGTTCAGCAGCGGCTTCTACTTCCAGTCGAACTACACCTGGACCAGCACCCTCGACAACGTGCCCATCGTCGGCGGCCCGCAGAACCCCTACAACGCTGCTCTCGATCGCGGCAACGGCGATTCCATCCGGAAGCACGTCGCCTACACCTCGCTGACTTATGACCTCCCCTTCGGCCCCGGCAAGAAGTTCGCCAACGTGGGCGGCATCGCCGGCAAGTTCGTCGGCGGCTGGACCATCGCCTCCATCCTGCAGTTCCGCAGCGGCACCCCGTTTAGCGTCGCCTTCAGCCCCAACCAGGCCGGCTGGTACGCGAATCGCGTCAACGTGGTCAACTCCAGCTTCTACCCCGGGGAGCGCAACATCGAAGGCTACATCAACCCCAGCGCCTTCGCCATTCCCGCGCCCTTCACCTTCGGTGACTCCTCCCGGAACATGCTCTTCGGACCCGGGCAGAAGATCATCGACCTGAGCCTCCTGAAGACCACGCCCATCACCGAACGCATCCGCGCGGAGTTCCGGGCCGAAGCCTTCAACATGCCCAACACCCCGAGCTTTGGCAACCCCGCCTCGAACCTGACGGCGATCGCCAACTTCGGCAAAATTCGCGGGACGACCGTCGAAGCCCGCGTCGTGCAGTTCGGTCTGAAACTGCTGTTCTAATAGAAAAATGCGCGGTCGCATTTTGATGTTCGTCGCTCTGGGGATCCCGGCCTTCGGCCAGGATCCCCTCGCGTTTTTTGAAAGCCGGGTTCGGCCCGTGCTCGTCAAAAACTGCTATGCGTGCCATACCAAGTCCGAAATGGGCGGTTTCCGAGCCGATTCGCGCGAACGGATCCTGAAAGTCGTCAAGCCCGGCTCCCCCGAGAAGAGCCTCCTGCTCGAACTCGTCGAACACCGCAACCCCCAACGCAAAATGCCCCCCACGGGCAAACTCAAAGACAACGAACTCGCCGACCTCCGCGCCTGGATCGCTGCCGGGGCCGTCTACCCCGAAAAGGGCCCCGCCCCCAAGCTCGATCCGAAGTCTTTCTGGTCTTTCCAACCCGTCAAGCCCGTCGCACCGCCAGAGGGCAAAGGCGCCCCCGTCGACCGGTTCCTGGCCGCGCGGATCAAGGAAGCGGGACTCGAAGCCGCCGCCCCCGCCGGCAAACGAACCCTCCTCCGCCGCGTCACCTTCGATCTCACCGGCCTCCCGCCCACCCCCGAAGAAACCGCTGCCTTTCTGGCCGACCGCTCCCCCAACGCCTTCGCCAAGGTCGTCGACCGCCTCCTCGCCTCCCCCCACTACGGCGAACGCTGGGCCCGCCACTGGCTCGATCTGGCCCGCTACTCCGATGGCCAGCAAGGCGCCCGCGACGATGATCCCTATCCCAATGCCTGGCGCTACCGCGATTGGGTCGTCGCCGCCCTCAACCAGGACCTCCCCTACAACACCTTCCTCCAAGCCCAACTCGCCGCCGACCTCCTCCCCGGCCAGCCGCACCTCGCCGCCCTCGGCTTCCAAACCATCGGCGAAAACGACAACGACCGGTTAGACGTGACCACCCGCGCCATGCTGGGCTTGACCGTCGGTTGCGCCCAGTGCCACGACCACAAGTTCGATCCCATCCCCACCAAAGATTACTACTCGCTCTTAGGTGTCTTCAAAAGCAGCGCCGTCAGCGAACATCCCCTCGTCGCCCCCGAGATCGTGAAAGCGTACAAGGACGCCAAAGCCGCCTCGGACGACAAGCAGGCCGAACTCAAGCGCTTCCTCGAAAACCAAACGGCCATCGTCCTCGACATCTTCGCCGCCCAAACCGCCGACTACCTCATGGCCGTCTGGAAGCAGGAAACGCCCGCTGATCTCGACGCTGAAGTCCTCGCCCGCTGGAATGCCTTCTTGAAGGAGCCGAAGAAGGACCACCCATTCTTTGCCCCCTGGTTCGCCCTGAAGCCAACCGCCCCCGAAGCCGAAGTACGCCGCACCGCCCAGGAACTGCAGCAGTCCATCGAAGCCGTCATCGCCGAAAAGAAAGCCATCAACGACCGGAACTACGTCAAACTCGGCGGCATCGAAGGCCTCAAAGATGTCAACCGCCAGGTCAACACCCTCGTCGACGCCCTGCCCATCGAGCGCTTCTACTTCTGGCGGGACATCGCCTCGAGCCCCTTCAAATCCGAGGACATCAAGTTTGACGGCGGCGTCTACTACTTCACCGGCAAAGCCCTCGACCGCTTTCTCGAACCCCGCGTCCTCCGCTACGCCAACGGCCTCCGCGCCGAAACCGAAAAGCTCAAGAAGGCCATCCCCCCGCTCTACCCCTTCTGGCACACGCTCAAGGAAGGCGACAAGCCCAAAAACATTCCCGTCGCTATTCGTGGCGACGCCGAAAACCCCGGCGAAGAAGCGCCCCGCCGCTTCCTCTCCGTCCTCTGCGACGGCGAGCCCGCCCCCTTCACGCAAGGCTCCGGCCGCCTCGAACTCGCCCAAGCCATCGCCGATGCCAAGAACCCGCTCACTGCCCGCGTCGCCGTGAACCGCTTGTGGCAGCATCACTTCGGCCAAGGCCTGGTCCGCAGCCCCGGCAACTTCGGCCAGCTCGGCGACCGCCCCACCCATCCCGAACTGCTCGACTACCTGGCCGGCCGCCTCGTGCAGAACGGTTGGTCGCTCAAAGCCATGCACCGCGAAATGCTGCTGACGGAAGCCTATCAACGCTCTTCGGCGGCCTCGCCCGTAGCCCGCGAAAAGGACCCTGACAATCTCCTCCTCTCGCACGCGAATGTGCGCGAACGGCTGGATGCCGAGGCCCTCCGCGATGCCGTGCTGGCCGTGGCCGGAACGCTCGACCGGACCCTTGGCGGCGCGCCCGCCCCGTTCGACGACAAGCACCGGCGGCGGACCCTCTATGTCACCGTGAGCCGTTCGAAGCCGGATCGCACTCTGGCCGCGTTCGACTTTCCCGATCCGAACGCCGCCGCGGATACCCGCATGGTGACGGTCGGGCCCATGCAGCGGCTCTTTTTCATGAATGCGCCCTTCGTGGCCGAACAGTCCAAAGCGCTCTCCGTCCGCCTCAACGGCGACGATGCCGCGCGGATCCGGGAAGCGTACGAGTTGCTCTACGCGCGGCCTGCTACCCCAGAGGAGGTCAAGCTGGGGCTCGAGTTTCTCCGCGGCGGGCCAGCCCGGTGGCCGCAGTACGCCCAGGTGCTGCTGTCGGCGGCGGAATTCAGTACGATTCAATGAGGAATCCAGTGGATAGACGAACAGCATTAGCGATGCTCGGCGACCTCTCCCCGATCGATACCGTCGATCCCAAGCTCGAACGAACCCGCCAGCATGGCAAGCCGCTACCCGGCAAAAAGCTACCCACGGACTCGGCCACCGGCAACCTCATGAAGTCCCCCTTCTCGTTCAATGCAATCCAATGAGGCATCCAATGGATAGACGAACAGCATTAGCGATGCTCGGTGGAGGGTTCGGCGCCGTCGGCCTGGCCGGCACCGTGGAACAAAAGCCGCACTTCCCGGCCAAAGCCAAACACGTCATTTTCTTGTTCCTCAACGGTGGCGTCTCGCAGGTCGATACGTTTGATCCCAAGCCCGAACTAACCCGCCAGCACGGCAAGCCGCTACCCGGCAAAAAGCTGCCCACGGACTCGGCCACCGGGAACCTTATGAAGTCCCCCTTCTCCTTCAAGAAGTGCGGACAAAGCGGCCTCGAGGTGGCGGATATCTTCCCGCGCGTCGGCGCCATGATCGATGACTTCGCCGTCATCCGCAGCTGCTACGCCGACAACGGGAACCACGGCCCTTCGCTCATGCTCATGAATACCGGCCACCAGCTCGCTGGCCGCCCCTCCATGGGCTCGTGGATCTCGTACGGCCTCGGCACCCTGAACAAGAACCTCCCCGGCTTTATCGCCCTCTGCCCCGGCTACCCCGTCATGGGCCCGCGCCTCTGGTCGTCGGGCTTCTTACCCAATCTCCACCAGGGCACCTACGTCCCCAACAATGAACGGACGCCCGAAAAGCTCGTCCAAAACATCCGCAACGCCTCCCTCACCATCGACGAGCAGCAGCGCCAACTCAGCCTGCTCGACCGCCTGAACCAGCTCTATCTCGGCCGCTCGGAAGGTCGCCCCCAACTCGCCGCCGGCGTCGAAGCCATGGAGGTCGCCTTCCGCATGCAGATGGAGGCCCCCGAAGCCTTCGACCTCGCCAAGGAAACCCCCGCCACCCACGAGCGTTACGGCGACGACGACTTCGGCCGCGGCTGCCTCCTCGCCCGCCGCCTCGTCGAACGCGGCGTCCGCATGGTCCAGGTCTACTTTGGCAACTCCCAGCCCTGGGACAGCCATGAGGACATCAACTCCCACCGCGGCCTCTCCCGCATCGCCGACGCCGCCATCGCTTCGCTCGTCGAAGATCTCAAAGCCCGCGGCCTCTTCGATTCGACCCTGCTCGTCGTCGGCACCGAGTTCGGCCGAACGCCGATGATTCAGAGCGCCGGACAACTGCGCATTAATCAGGGCCGTGACCATAACGTCCACGCCTATACGACTCTGATGGCCGGCGGCGGCATCAAGGGCGGCATCGCTTACGGCGCCACCGACGACTTCGGCTACCGCGCCGTCGAAAAGCGGGTGCATCCGCACGATCTGCACGCGACCGTCCTGCACCAGTTAGGCCTCGACCACAAGCGCCTGACCTTCCGCTACAGCGGCCGCGACTTCCGGTTGACCGACGTCGCCGGAAACGTGATCAAAGACATTTTGGCCTGACGAATATACGGAACCCATGAGCTGGAGCTATCTCGAGGATGCAAGCGGCGCCCACGGGCACGCCGACCGGATTTGTGTGCCGGGAGACGAAGCAGAACTGTTGGCCCTCCTGGCCGAAGCGAAGGCCGCCGGCGCCGGCTACCGCGCCGTCGAAAAGCGGGTGCAGCCGCACGATCTGCACGCGACCGTCCACGTGGCCGGCAACGCAATCAAAGACATTTTGACCTGAAGAATATACTGGACCCATGAGCTGGAGGTATCTCGAAGAGGCAAGCGGCGAGCACGGGCACGCCGACCGGATTTGTGGAGAAGGCCGCCGGCGCCCCGGTCACCGTTTGGTACGGCGCTACCGATGACTTCGGCTACCCCGCCGTCGCTGACAACGTAACCCAAAACATCTCGACCTGACGAATATACTGAACCCATGAGCTGGAGCTATCTCGAAGATGCAAGTGGCGCCCACGGGCACGCCGACCGGATTTGTGTGCCGGGAGACGAAGCAGAACTGTTGGCCCTCCTGGCCGAAGCGAAGGCCGCCGGCGCCCCGGTCACCATCGCGGGCGGCGGCAGCGGCCTGACGGGCGGACGCGTGCCCTCGAGCGGTTGGCTCATCTCCATGGAGAAGTTCCGCCGGCTCGATATCGAAGCCGGTCAGGCGACCGTCGGCGCCGGCGTGACCCTGCAGGACCTCCATGCGGCGGCGAAGGCCGCGGGGCAATTCTATCCGCCCGATCCCACCGAAACGATGGCGTTTCTCGGCGGAACCATCGCCTGCAACTCGTCCGGGTCACGGAGCTTTATGTACGGCGCCACGCGCCGTTGGGTCCAGCGCCTGCGGGTGGCCTTGGTCGACGGAACGGTGATCGACGTGCGCCGCGGCGAAGCGATCGACTTCGAAGTGCCCGAAATTCCCCAGCCGCCGTCCAAGAAGCATTCGGCCGGCTACGCCCTGCGGCCCGGCATGGATTGGGTGGATCTCTTCATCGGGTCCGAAGGAACGCTGGGCATCGTCATCGAAGCGGAAGTGAAGCTGCTGCCGAATCCCAAGGAGCTGCTGAACGGCATCGTCTTCTTCCCCTCGGACGAGGCCGCGCTCGACGCCCTGGACGCCTGGCGAAGTGTACCCGGCTTGCGCATGCTCGAGTACGTCGACGACCCCGCCCTGCGCATGATCGCGCAGCGGTATCCCGACCTGCCGCCCACCGCCATGGCCGCGCTGATTGTCGAGCAGATCGTCGAGTCCGAAGAGGACTTGGACGCCTGGTTCGACCGTCTCGACGAAGAGGGCGCTTTGGCCGAACAAAGCTGGTTTGGCTCCTCCGACTACGACCGCGAGCGGTTCCGCAAGTTCCGCCACGCTCTGCCCGAAACCTCGCTCGCGATTACCCAGCGCAATGGGTTCCCCTCGCTCGGCACCGATTTCTCCGTGCCCATTGAAAAGAACCGCGAGATGTTGGCGAACTATCGTGCTCACATGGACCAGATCATGCCGGGCCACTACTGCATCTTCGGCCACATGGGCGACGGGCATCCGCACGTCAACATGCTGCCGGCCTCGCAAGCCGAGTTTGATGCCGGCATGGAGGCTCTCGCCGTGTTTGCCCGGCAGGCGGCGGCGCTGGGGGGCAGCGTGGCGGCGGAGCACGGCTTGGGGAAGAAAAAGGCCCGTTTCCTGCCGATTCAGTACTCCGCGGAGCAGATTGAAGCGATGAAGGCCGTCAAACGCCGCTTCGATCCCGAGTGGCGCCTGGGGCAGGGAACTCTCTTCCTACAGTAACTCCCCGGACGCGCGCAGTAACGTCTCCTGCAGCAGGATCTCGTGATCATAAGTGGGAGTAAGTGGCGTGTTCGTGCGAATCGACCGGGCCATCTCCTCGAAGTCTCCCATGAAGCGGGGCTGCGGCGGCAGCGTGATCTCCTGCCAGCCGGCGCGGTAAGGGCCCTGCGCCCGTCTCATGTGGACGCTCATCGTGGGCGGGTTGCGCTCCGGATAGACGATAAAGCTTCCGTCCTCCCCCAGTACCTCGAACGACCGGTGCTGCCCCGAGCCCGCCATGCGGTCGGCGACGGTCAGCACTGCCAGCGCCCGGTCAAATTCCAGAACGGCCAGGGTGTTGTCTGCCAGCTTATCGTTTGACTTACTATCATGGCGTAAGTATGGCTTCACGGACTTAGGCCTTCCGAGTAAGTCCACGGCGCGGTCAATCATGTGTCCGCCGAGCTCGAACATCGCCCCGCCCCCAAACCGGGCTTCGGCGAGGCGCTGCGCCGGCGTCCGGTCGGCGTTCATCGTCCCGCGCACCAGAAAGACATCGCCGAGCCAGCCCCGCCGCGCCGCCTCGAGCGCGGCGCTGATGCCGGCGTGCCAGCGCCAAACATAACCGGTCTGCAGGTGGAGCTGCTTCCGGCGCGCCTCCTCCACCAGCTCCACAAACGGGCCCAACTGGTTGCCCGGGGGCTTTTCAAGGTGCAGATGCTTCCCCGCCGCGATCACCTTACGCCCCTGCCGGATGGCGATCTCAATCGGGCATTCCACGACAATCAGTTGCACCGCGGGATCGTCGAGCAGCGCCGAATCATCGTGCCCGGTAACTCCGATCAGTTTATAGGCCGGTGACCCTTCAAAGACTTTCTTCTTCCCGGCGAAATGACTATGTTCGGAGCCGAGAAACCCGACCCCGATCGGTGGCTGTACGAGTAAGCTGGCGAGTAAGTCGCGGCGCCGCATGTTAGTTTTGCCAGGCGAACTTCTGCACCCGCCAGTTCTTGATCTCCGCCACATAGAGCGATCCTTGCGAATCAATCGCCATGTGGTGGATGAAGTCGAACCGGCCGGGGATCTTGCCGTACTGGCCGTAGGACCCCACCACCTGGCCCTCGCGGTTCACCTTCACGATGCGATTGTTATAGCCGTCGCAGATATACATCATTCCTTCCTTGGCGCTGTAGGCGAGCCCCCACGGGGATCCGACCTTGTCCCAGGTCGTGATCAGCTTGCCGGCCCCGTCGAAGATCTGGACCCGCCGGTTTTCGCGGTCAGCGACGTAAATCCGTCCCTTGTCGTCGATGGCGACGTCGTGAGCGATGTCGAACTCCCCTGCGGCTTTGCCGCGGACGCCGCCGATTTGCATCACGTATTCACCGTCCCGGTTGAACTTCACGACGCGGGAGTTCTCGTAGCCGTCCGAGACTAGGAAGTCGCCGTTCGGGAAGAAGGCGATGCCGGTGGGCTTGTTGAAGGCGTCCTTCGAGCTGTTGTTCCCGGGCCCGCCGCCGGCGTTGCTGATCTGCATTAGAAGGCGGCCATCCGGTGAAAACTTCTTGACGGAATGGCTCGCAACATCTACCGCCCAAACGTTTCCTTCCGGGTCGATCTTGATGCCATGCGAGGACTTGATGGGGGCGTTGGCCCACGCGGCGAGGAGCTTGCCGGAGCGGTCGAATTTCAGGATGGGAGATTGGCCGCGATGGAAGACCCAGACGTTATCGTCCTTGTCGACCGCGACGCCCGAGCACTCGCCCAGGTAGGCTCCGGACGGCAGCTTCGCCCAATCGGCAACCAGCTTCACCGGAAGCGTCTGCGCCGAGGCGCCAAGGATGGCAAAGAGGAGGGCAATACAGGGTCGCATGGGTAGTAAAGACAGGCTACGCAAACGCCGACCTGTTGGCAAGCACGGTAGTCTATTGGGATGTCGATCATGACAGTTGTGATCGTTTCGGACTATCAGTCGGGCGGCGACCGCAGCTGGAACGATGAACGCGCCTGCCTGCGGGCGATGGCAGCGCAGGACATTCGGGAGCCCGTCGACTGCTTTCTCTGTCTCGAAAAGGCGGAGGAGGGGACGGTTCCGGACGATTTGCACCAGATTTTGCCGGGCCTCGTCGTACACTACTTCGACGGTGGAGACTCCTATTCGCTGAAGAACGCCGGGGTGCGGCTGGCGATGTCGCCATACATTGCGATGCTGGACGCCGACTGCACCCCAAGCCCGAACTGGCTGCGCTGCACGGTGGAGACGCTGGAGAAGCGGCCGGAGATCGCCGGCGTGAGTGGAAGTACGCAGTATGAGGGGTCGGCCTTGTTGGTTCGTTTGCTGGCGCTGCTCTCGCGCTCGTTTCTGGATCCGGGGGGGACGGGGGAGACGATTTATCTGTCGAATAATTGCGGAGTGATCCGGCGGGAGGACTATTTGCGGCATCCGTTGCCGGAGAAACTCGGGGCGTTCTCGGCGCGGATTCAGTCGGACCGGCTGCTCCGTGAGGGGAGGAAGTTCTGGTATGACCGCTCCATTCTGGTGGTTCATGAGTTCGAGGGATGGGGGATGGAGCGCGACATCCGGCGAAACATTGGGTGGGGGACGGTAGCGACGCGACTCGAGGATCCTCAGTTGCCCTACGCGGGTTTGGTGCGGCTGGGGCCGGCGGCGATTCCGCTGATTTGGGCCGGCAAGCAGTGGAACAGTTGGATGGACTGCCTTCGCTGCTTCGAGCCGTACCGGGTGAAATGGTATGAGTTGCCGGCGGCGTTGTTGCTCTCGATGGTGGTGATTGCGATGGAGATCCCGGGGATGTGGCTGGCTTACCAAAGAAAGCCGCTTGCCGGTACGGCTTACCGCTGAGTATGCGGATTCTGGTTCTTTCGGTAGTTGACCCGGCTAACGGGGTGGGAGGCGGCTGGACGGCGACGCGAGGTTTGCTTCTTGTCTCGGAGGCCTTCTACGCTGGCGCGGAAGTGGAGTGTGTCGCGGTGCCGGCGCGGAGTCGGCTAAGGCATGGAATTCGACAGGTGGTTTCCTTCCTCGAGAGCCTGGCCGGGGGATTGCCCGCGAAGGTTGCCTTTAACGTTTCGGTCCCGATGCAGGACCGAGAGCGGAACGGGGCCCGACCGGATCTGTATGTCATCAATGGCTCGGACCTGTTATGGCTCTTGCCGGATTTAGCTGTCGGGGTTCCCGTGGTGGTGGTGGAACACAACCTGGAGTACCGTTTGATCGCGGAACAGACCAAGGCCTTGGGCTGGCTGGGGCGCCGGGAGGCAGCGCGGCACAAGGAGTATGAAGGCGCGGGACTGAAGCGGGCTGGACGGGCGATCTTCCTCGCGGCGGACGAACACGAACAGGCGAGGCGGGACTGGCCAGCGTTAGAGGCTATGGTGATGCCGCCGGTGTTTGGGTATGAACCGGTGGCGCCGCTGGCGTATCGCGGGGGTGAGGTGCGCTTAGCCTTTCTCGCGAACCTCGGATGGTGGCCGAACCGCGACGGATTGGACTGGTTTCTGCGGGAGGTTTGGCCCGCGGCGCCGGAGACGGTGCGGCTGGATGTCTATGGCCCTGGCAGCCGCGAGGCCGCCGGAGCGGGTTACCGTGGCGTGACGGGGCACGGTGTCGTGGCGGATGTGACAGAGGTGTGGCGGAACTGCCACGGGTTGATCGCGCCGATTTGGTTGGGGGCTGGTGTGAAGATCAAGATCGCTGAGGCTCTCTACAATGGAGTACCGGTGCTGGCGACTCCACGAGCCGCGCAGGGGTTGACGTCGCTCGAAGGGGTGACGGTGCGGGAGACCGCCGAGGAGTGGCGGCTATTCTTGAGTGGGGGAGGGATTGAAGAATGGGTGCGGACACCGGTGCCGGAGAGTACGCGATCTGCATTCAGCGTGGCCGAAGGGACGGCTCGTCTCCGGGAGTTCCTGCAATAGCGGTCGAGGTTACTCGGGATCGACGGCGGTCCACTCTTTTTCGAGCATGCGAGAGTACTCGCCGGAGGCGTAGAGGTCGAAGTCGAACTCAGCGGAGCGGACCTGCGCATGAGGCGTCAGCGACAGGTAGCAGGAGTAGAGATGGTCGGCGTAGCGGTAGTAATTGCGGATGAAGTCGTCGGCGAGTTCGGTGCGGACGGGCACTTCGCCGAATACGCTGTTGAGTCCGAGAGCGCGCGAGAAGATGGCCCGGTAGTCCGCGACACCCCACTTACGGAGCTTGGTCTTGACGGGTTCGGGCGGATCGTCGACGAGGAGGGAGGCGAAGCTCTGCGGCTTCACGTTGCGAAGCTGCAGCGACTCCTCGCGGCCCACCAGGTCCATGCACTGATCGATCCAGCGCAGGAGATCCTTGCCGACATAGAAGAGCATGCGAATCTCGCAGTAGCGGCCGTCGAGGAGCTTGCGGTCGAGTTCTTCGACGGTGAACTCGTTATTGGGCAGCAACCCTTGCAGCATCATGCTGGCGCGGGAGCTCTCCACCAACCGGTTGGGCCCGTTCGGGTCCGAGAACGGGTGGAGAATCAGCGGTGGCATTTTCCAATGCTGACCATTCGAGGAGGGCGAGATGGCGGCGGGTTCAGACACGATGGATCGGGTGTTCCTTCTTTCTCAATCTAATCGGCTGCGAGGGGTGAATGTATTAGGGACAGGCCTATTTTCTTGCTGTTAACAGTACCTTGACGGTGAGAGTTTGCCCGTTTCGGAGGACGGTGACTTCGACTTCGTCGCCGGGCTTTTTCTGGCGGAGGAGGACGGTGAAGTCCATGAGATTGGCGACGTCTTTGCCGTCGAAGCTGATCATGATGTCGCCGGCTTTGAGGCCGGCGGCGGCGGCGGGGGTGCCGTCGCGGACGTCGGCGAAGCGGACGCCCTTCGGGGGCTCGGCGAAGTCGGGGATGGAGCCGAAGCTGGGTCCGTAGCCGCTGGAGCCGCTGACAGAGCCGACCGTGCCGGTGTGGGCGCTTTGGGGCGGGAGGACGCGGACGTACTGGGGCCGTTCTTCGGCGAGGAGCTTGCCGGCGACGCCTCCGACATAGGCGAGGAGCTTGACGGCGTCGGTGGTGTTGATCTTGTCCCAGGTATCGGACGGCTTATGGTAATCGGCATGGAGGCCGGAGAAGAAGAAGAGGACGGGGACCTGTTTTGTAGTGAAGCTGGTGTGGTCGCTCGAGCCATAGCCGGCGGTCTCGGAGGTGTCGAACTTCAGGCCTTGGTCGGGGGTGGTTTCGAGGAGCTTTTTGAGGTTGGTGCCGGTGCCGCTGCCACCGATGAAGACGCGGTTGTCCTTGACGCGGCCGATCATATCCATGTTGATCATGGCGACGGCCTTTTCGAGGGGCAGTTGGGGGTTGTTGACGAAGAAGCTGGAGCCGAGCAGGCCGAGTTCCTCGCCAGCGAAGGTCATGAAGAGAATGCCGCGTTTGCGGTTGGGTACGGCGCTGAATTGCTTGGCGAGCTCGATGACGCCGGCGGTGCCGCTGGCATTGTCGTCGGCGCCGAAGTGGGGCTTGCCGGCGAAGTTGGGGGCCATGGAGAACTGCTGGCCGAGGCCGAGGTGATCGTAGTGGGCGCCGACGACGAGGAACTCGTCGGTCTGGCCGGGGAGGTAGCCGACGACGTTGCGGACCTGGCGGACCTCCCGCGACAGGTCGGCGCGCAGGGCGACGGCCACGTTGGGCAGGGGCTGGGAGCGCGGCTTGAGGTCCGCGTCGATGGCGGTGTGGAGCTCGCGGAGCTTCAGGCCGGCTGCGGCGAGGAGCTTTTCTCCCTCTTCGCCGTCGAGCATGACGGCGGGTATCCCGGCGTTGGCGGGCCCAGCGTTTTTGGCGAACTTTTCGACCTCGCCATAGCCGGAGGAGAGGACATCGGAGAGGATGATGGCGGCTTTGGCGCCGTGGAGCTTGGCGTTGGTGACCTTGGAATCGAACTGGGCGTGGCGGGTATAGACGCGGCCGTTGAAGGTGGCTTTGTCGTCGGTTTCCTGGGGTTCGCGGCGGAACATGACGACGACTTTGTCGCGGACGTCGATGCCGGCGTAGTCGTCGTAGTTGTATTCGGGGGCGGAGATGCCATAGCCGACGAAGACGGCTTCGCCGGAGTACTCGCCGGAGCCGGACATGTTGAGGGGGACGAAGTCCTGGTTGAACTTGAGGGAGAGTTTCTTGCCCTGGAGGGTGAGGGTGAGGCGGTTTTTGCCGCCGAGCTTAGCTTCGGTGGTGACGGGGAAGCGCTGGAAGTAGGAGCCGGCGACGGGCTGGAGGCCGGCGTCCTTGAACTGGCGGGCGATGTAGTCGGCGGCCTGCTCGAGTTCGGGAGTGCCGGTGCCGCGGCCTTTGAGCTTGTCCGAGGCGAGGAACTTGATGTGGGAGAGATAGGCCTCTTCGGCCGGGGGGGCTGCCCAGAGCAGGGCGGTGGTGAGTGTGAGGAGGATCAGGCGCATGGGACTCGAGGAGCGGGCTGGGCTTGTGCGGTTGGCCGCGTGGCTCTCGGTCCGGGTGGCGGGGAGAGCGCTCTGGCCGTTGGCTAGGGCCTGGGGCCGGATGGTGGTTCGGGCTTGGCGGATCAGGCGCATAGGCTACCGGTGGAGGGGGCAGAGCTTGTGCGGTTGGCCGCATGGTGCTGGGCCTGGTTGGCGGGGATAGCGCAGTGGCCATTGGCTTGGGCCTGGGTCCGGGTGGTGGGGGCAGGGCTTGGGTGGTTGGCCGCGTGGTGCTGGGTCCCGTTGGTGGGGAGAGGGCACTGGCCGTTGGCTTGGGACTGGGGCCGGGTGGTGCGAGCAGGGCTTGGGTGGTTGGCAGCGTGGCGCTGGGTCTGGTTGGTGGGGAGAGCGCAGTGGCCGTTGGCTTGGGACTGGGTCCGGGTGGTGCGAGCAGGGCTTGGGTGGTTGGCCGCGTGGCACTGGGCTTGGTTGGCGGGGATAGCGCAGTGGCCGTTGGCTTGGGACTGGGTCCGGGTGGTGCGAGCAGGGCTTGGGTGGTTGGCCGCGTGGCACTGGGCTTGGTTGGCGGGGATAGCGCA
>JAIXQP010000053.1 GCA_027485675.1 Terriglobales bacterium
GGCGGGTTTTCGTCCGGTTCCGGCTCGGGCTTCGCGCCGGTCGTGTAGACCTTCTGGGGCACGCTGAGTTCCGGCTCGAACGGCACCGGCGGGCCGCTGACCGGATCGAGGATGCGCAACTGGCGGAGTTCGCGGTAGGCCGCGGCGATGGTGCGTTCGGCGGCGGCGATGTCCTGCCGCAGCGCGGCGAGGCCGCCGCCGGGGGCTGCGCAGTTTTTGTAGGCGAAGCCGAGCGCGACGGCGCCGGCGCATTCGGGAAGGGCTTGGTGCTTGATCTTGTAGTCGACGGTTTGGAACTGATCTTCGAGCAGGACGAGCCGGATGCAACGGAAGCGGCGGATCTCCCATTGGGCGGCGGCGACGCGATGGACGAGTTCGAGTTCGACTTCATCGCGCGGGGCGAGTTTGCCAATGAGGGCTTCGACGGAGCGGACATAGGCGGCCATGGGCTCGCCGGGGAGGACGACGGTATTGACGGCATCCGAGTAGTCGATGATTTGGGCGCGGCGGCCGTGTTTGAGGGAGTTATGGCGGGCGCGGGCTTTGCCTTCGGGGGTGCGGGGGCCGGTGCTCTTCTGGGCGTTGGCGCGATTGGTGGCGGCGCGTTTGGCCTTTTTCTCTTCGGGGGTGAGTTGGTTGGGCATGGGGTCTCCTGGGCAAAAATGAGGCAAAAAAAGGCGAACGCCCCGTCCGAAACACGGGGCGTTCGCCAAACCGAAGTGCTCACTTTGATTTCACCGTAGCAGGCGCGCGGACGAAAACGGATCGGCGGGGTGGGGCGAAATGGCGGGAAGTTATTGCAGGGATAGGGACTTAAAAATATTTCGATGGGCTGTTACCGGGTTGGGCCGGGGAGGCAAGTTTGCGGGGCGGGGCAGCCAAGTAATTGAAAGCAAGTTAGTTGTTCTCCCGCGCGGGGCTCGAGACGCGCTACCTTAACCAACATGCACTTGTTTTGGCTCTCTCTCGCCGTAACATCACTTACCTGGGCTGCGCCCGTCGTGAAGATCGTGGGAGAGAGACACAAGCTTGCACTAAGATCCGATGGCACGGTGGTCGGCTGGGGCGTTTGCAACGACGGCCAACTCGGCCCGGGAACGTGTGCGGGAGAGCGGGTGCTCGCGGCCGGACCGCTGACTCTGGTGCTGCCGGCGAAGGCCATTGATGTCGCGGCGTTCGACGACCGCTCCTTCCTGCTCCTCGAAGACGGGACGGTCTTATCCTTCGGTGGGCCCGCGAAGGAATCTGCCCGGGTGAACGGCATGACCGGCATTCAGCAAATCGCGGCAGGCGGAAAAACCCTGCTCGGATTGCGGCGCGACGGCAGCGTCTTGGCGTGGGGATCGCGGCAGAGCGGCATGGTGGGCGACGGACGGCACCCGAAGCGTTACGGCGAAACCGGACCAGCCGCTATGAGTCCGGTCTCCGTGCCTAATGTCAGCAACGTAAAGCAGATTTCGGCAAGTCATGATCATGTTCTGGCCCTGACCTCCGATGGGCGGGTGCTGGCCTGGGGCTCGAACCATTTCGGTGCGTTGGGACGCGCGCCGCGGCAGGAGTTACCGATCGACGCCGCGGGTGAGGTGCCTGGCCTGACCGGCGTCATCGCGATCGTGGCGGGCAATGGAGTTTCGACTGCTTTGAAGAGCGACGGTACCGTTTGGGTTTGGGGGGCCAATTGGCATGGGCAGTTCGGCAACGGCGAACGCACCAATCCGCCGGGAATGGACTCCGGATATGAGCTCGTTCCGCAGAAGGTCGCGGGCATCGCCGGGGTCGTCGAGATCGCCGTAGGCTTGACGGGCCGTCACACGCTGGTCCGATTGAAAGACGGAACGGTCCGTGGCTGGGGAAACACCGATTGGGGCCAAATCGGCGCCGGCGTGGCCTCGACTTTCCAAGAGCGCCCCGTGACACCGAGAATTTCCGGGGTCAGCGCCATCTTTGCGGCGGGCAACGATTCGTTTGCGGTCAAGGCCGATGGCAGCCTTTGGATTTGGGGGTCCGGGGATCGAGGCAGTTGGCCGCTCGAGAAGAATACCAGCGTCCCTGTGCCCCTCCCCCTGCCCTAGCGGGCAAACCGGTTCGCGACCCGGCCCACCAACGGGAGCGAGAGGCCGAGGAGTGTGCGCCTTTTCTATGTGCGCCGCTCCGACAGAGGCCACGCCGTTTGGGCGCCGCAGCGAACGCGAGACTTTCTCCTGGACAGCCGGGAGAGCGCCGGCGAGGGAGTGCGCGGAGACGGGCGATTCGCTGGCCCGCAGGGTGTGCAGGACTCCGGCCACCGCCCCCCTTTGGATTTTTCCACCGGCCTCGGCGGTCTTGAGAACGAGAGGGATGTTTCGATCCCCCCGATGCGGAGTACGAAAGTCGACTGGGCTGCAGGAGAGGCCCCGCGCCTCCCGACCCAGGACAACGCAAGCATCCGGAACAGCGCAGTTTCCCCGTTCCCGTGCGAAAGATCGGTAGACGATATGGCAACGCTCTACGTACTGCCGAATACCGCGGTCGACCCCAGGAAGGCTGGCTGTGTTGCTTACTACGTCCCAGGGAGGCTTCTGTTTTTACTCCCCGACAGCCGAGACGCGGCGCAGGCAACCGCGCTCCCCATTTCCGGCCCCAGCAGCTTAGGAAACTCCCAGTGCCAGATCGATGTCCGCATGTCGAGTGCGTTGATCAACCAAGGCGGGATTGTGCTCTCGCTGTTCATACATTTCAATCCCGGATTACGGCAAAAGCCATTCGGGATATGGACGGCCTCCCGTACGCTGGCCACACCACAGAATCCGGCGAGGACTTCGCCGTGGACGATGGTGGGTGGGCGCCTCCCTTCGACGGTGTTTTGAGGTTCGCGAGCGGGGCACGGAAACAGCGGGAGAGATTCCTTCCCTGCCCCGGCCACTCTTGTCTCAGACCGGCGTTCCCGGCCCTTCGTCAGCATGGCACAGACCTTCGACGTTACCTTCAAATACCTATTCCGCCGGTCCCGGGGAGTGCTGGCCCGCCGTCTGTTCGGCGAGGTGGTGGACTGGCCGAACGTGGAGCAACCGGCGGTGCGGAACCTGCGTCCGGATCTTCTGGCCCGGTGCGCCGATGGGACGTTGCGCCACGTGGAACTGGTGACCAGCCACGATGCCAAAATCCCGTTTCGGATGCTTGAATACTCCATCGGCTTTCTCCGCGACTTTGGCGAAGTGGTGGGGCAAACGGTGCTTTACGCGGGGCGGGAACCGTTGCGCATCCCCAGCCTCTATGAGTCCGCCACGACACGCCATACCTACGCCGTTTTGAACCTGCGAGAGATGGACGGCGGTGAGCTGCTGGCCAGTGAAGACTGGACGGACAATGAGTGGGCGTTGCTGACGAAGACGGATCCGGAGAAGGTGATCACGGCGGTATTCCGGAAGCTGAGGACGCTCTCTGGCGACGAGCAGGCCAAGGCGGCATCCACGTTTGCCATTCTCGGCGGCATAATAGGAATGGAAGCCGAACTCAAACGGAGGTTAGCGACTGAGATGATTGATTTGATGGAAAACCAGATCCTCGGCCCGGCCATTCGGCAAGGGCTCGAGCAGGGGCTGCAGCAGGGGCTGCAGCAGGGACGGGAGGAAGGACGGGAAGAAGGACGGGAGGAAGGACGGGAGGAAGGGCTCCGCGTAGGACGCACAGAGGCCGTGGCTTCCCTTCTCCGCAAGCGGCTGGCGCGGCGTTTTGGTGTACTCCCCCGTTGGGTGGAGGTGAATATTACGCACGCCTCTCCGGAACTCCTCGAGGAATGGTCGCTCCGGCTCGACGAGAATCCAACGCTGTTGGAGTTGTTCGCCTAGCTGCCGCAAAGGCCCGAGTGGCGCTTTGGTATCCTAAACGGGCATGACTGAATTCGGAATTGGCGTCGATCTCGGCGGCACCAACTTACGCGCCGCGGCCATCGACCGCGCCGGCAATCTTCTCGATAAGCCCATCAGCGTTGACACCAACTACCAGGGAGGCCGCGAGGCCGTGATCAGGGATATCGTGAACGCCGTTTCGAGCCTGAAGCAGCAGTTCACGAGCGCGCGGCTGGCGGGGGTTGGCATTGGCGTACCCGGCTTCATCCGGCTGCGCGAAGGGTTTATCACGAACTCGAACAACCTGCCGTACCTTGAAAACTTCCCGGTCCGGGATGAGATCGAGAAGCGCCTGGGCACGCCGATCATCCTCGAAAACGACGCGAATGCGGCCGCGCTGGGCGAGACGTGGCAGGGCGCGGGCCGGGAGGTGGACAGTCTCGTGCTCCTCACCCTGGGCACAGGCATTGGCGGCGGCATTATTCTGAACAACAAGGTGCTGCACGGCTCCGTGGGGATGGCGGGGGAGTTGGGCCATCTGACGATCGACCCGAACGGCCCACCCTGCGGTTGCGGCAACAACGGGTGCCTTGAGAAGATCGCTTCGGCGACGGCCGTCGAATCCATGGCTTATCTGATGTCGCTCGGAGACAATCTGACCTCCCGGGATGTTTATAACCTGGCGGCAGGAGGCGACGTGAAGGCGCAGCGGATATTCCAGCAGATGGGCCGCGCGCTCGGGATCGCCCTGGGCAATCTGATTAACACCTTTAACTTCCCGTTGTATCTGCTTTCGGGCGGGATGTTACCGGCGTGGGACTACTTCGCCCCCACCATGATTGAAGAGGCTTCGCGGCGATCGTTCACGTTCCGCAACGCGCATACGCAGATTGCGCAGGCGAAACTCGGTAACCTCGCCGGCCTGTATGGCGCGGCGTACCTGCCGCTGCAAAATCTTCCGTAGGCGCCCATGACGTACTGGCTGGGAATCGACATCGGCACCGGGGGCTCGCGAGCGCTGCTGGTGGACGCCGCGGGCCGCGTGGCGGCCGAGCAGACCGTTGCGCACGAGGAGATGGCCATGCCGTATCCTCTGTGGGCGGAGCAGCGCCCGGCCGATTGGTGGCGGGCGGCGGCGGAGGCCATCCGGGGCGTGCTGGCGCAGCATCCGGGCTGTACGGTGCAAGCGGTGGCGCTTTCGGGGCAGATGCACGGGCTGGTGATCCTGGACAGCGAAGGGCAGGTGATCCGGCCGTCGCTGATCTGGTGCGACCAGCGGAGCCAGGCCCAAGTGGATTGGATCAACTCGCACGCCGGGCCGGATAAGGTGCTGGCCTGCACGGCGAACCCGGTATTGACCGGGTTTACGCTGCCGAAGTTACTCTGGGTGCGGGATCATGAGCCGTCCAATTACGATAAAGTCCGGCACTTACTGCTGCCGAAAGACTATGTCCGCTACCGGCTGACCGGCGAGTTCGCCACTGAAGTCAGCGACGCTTCCGGCACCGCGCTTTTTGATGTGGTGAACCGCCGGTGGTCGACCGAACTGGCTTCGGCGATTGGTCTTGATGCTTCGATCCTTCCGCCGGCGGTGGAATCCACCGGCCAGACCGGGGTGATCTCGTCCGAGGCGGCCACGCTGACGGGGCTCGCGCCCGGCACGCCCGTTTACGGCGGCGGCGGGGACCAGGCGGCTTCGGCGGTCGGCAACGGCATTGTGGAGCCCGGGATTGTCTCGGACACGATTGGAACCTCGGGCGTCGTGTTCGCCCACATGGACGCGGTGGCGTACGACCCGGCGGGCCGGGTGCATACCTTCTGCCACGCGGTGCCGGGCAAATGGCATGTGATGGGCGTCACGCAGGGCGCCGGCCTAAGCCTGCAGTGGCTGCGGAACCAACTGACTCCGGGGCTCTCCTACGACGACCTGACGGCGGAGGCCGCGCAGTCTCCGGCCGGGGCGCAGGGGCTCTACTGGCTACCCTACCTGATGGGTGAACGGACGCCGCATCTCGACGCCACCTTGCGCGCCTCCTGGGTGGGATTGACTGCGGCGCATACGCGGGCGGACCTGATCCGCTCCGTGCTCGAAGGCGTCTGCTACTCGCAGCGCGATTGCCTGGACATTATCGCCTCACTGAACGTACCGATCTCCAGTGTGCGTCTCTCGGGCGGCGGCGCGAAGAGCGCGTTCTGGTCGCAACTGTTCGCCGATATTCTGGGCCAGCCGGTGAGCCTGCTCGAAACGCAGGAGGGCTCGGCGTACGGCGCGGCTTTGCTGGCGATGACGGGCTCCGGCCACTTCGCTTCCGTGCCGGAGGCGTGCCGCGCCACGGTGCGGGAGGTCTCGCGGCTGACCCCGGCTGATCCCGAGTTCTACCGGGCCCGCCACGCCCGCTACCAAGCGCTTTACCCTGCCCTGGCCCCTTTTTTCCGTGCGGTACTGTGACCTGAGTCTTCCGGTCCCGGTGGATCAGCTCTTTACCTATGAGCTTCCGGAATCGCTGCGGCACCGGGCCCAGGCGGGGTCCCGCGTGGTGGTGCCGTTTGGCCCTCGCAAGCTGACGGGCGTGATTCTGGCGATGCATGACGAGGCGCCGGCGTACGCCGTGAAGCGCGTGGAGCGGCTCCTGGATGAAACGCCGGTTCTGGACGCCGGGCTGCTACAACTGGCCAAGTGGATCGCGCACTATTACTGCGCTCCGCTGGGCGAGGTGTTGCGATCGATGGCGCCGACGACGGCCGAGACTTCGCGGTCCAAGGTGTATACCCTGACGGATAGCGGCCGGGACGTGCTGCGTCAACTGCTCTTCCAGACGGACGACGAGGAGCCCGGGATCCAGATTCTGCGCCTGCTCGAACGGCGTTCGCTTTCGGCGGCCCACTTACTCAAGAAGTTACCGGCGGCGAAGAGCGTCTTAGGAACGCTTGAGAAGAAGGCCTGGATTACCGTAGAGCAGGACATCACGGCCAAGGATCCGCTGCGCGCGCCGGCCGAGCAGTTGCGGGTCCGGTTCACCATCCGGCCGGAGGGGCTGAAGCTGCCGAAGGCGGAGCGGGAGTTGCTCGCGTTTCTTGAACTCCATCCCGGCGAGCACAACCTGGCCGAACTGGACCGCACGCTCAAGAACGCGAGCCAGACGGCGCGGGCGCTGGCACGCCGGCAACTGCTCGGCATACGGCAGGCGCCGCTGGCGCTCACCGCTTCCGAGCGTCCGCCCCATGCGCTCAACGCGTTCCAGGCGGCGGCGTTCGAACGGATCAAGGCTTCGCTCGATGAGCGCCAGTTTGAGGCGTTCCTGCTGCAAGGGGTAACCGGCTCGGGCAAGACGGAGGTGTATCTCACGGCGATTGACCATGTGCTGACGCAGGGGCGTAGCGCCCTGCTGCTGGTGCCGGAGATCGCCTTGACGCCCGCGGTGGCGGGGCAGTTTTTCACCCGGTTCGGCGATCGCGTGGCGATTCTGCACTCCGCCTTTTCGGACTCCGAGCGGGCCGAACAGTGGCGGCGCATCCGGCAGGGGGAGGCCACGGTGGTGGTGGCGACACGCTCCGGCGTGTTTGCGCCGATGAAGAATCTGGGGCTGCTGCTGGTGGACGAGGAGCACGACGGCAGCTATAAGCAGCAGGAGGCGCCCCGGTATCACGGCCGCGACGTGGCGGTGGTCCGGGCTTCGCAGGCCGGGGCGACAGTGGTGCTGGGGTCGGCCACGCCATCGCTCGAGACACGCTACAACGTGGAGCGGGAGAAGTATAAGCTGCTCGAACTGCCCGAGCGGGTGGCGCAGCGGCCGATGCCGATTGTGGACATCGTGGACATGCGGCAGGAGTTTTTGGAGACGAGGACGCAGAACCCGTTTTCGCGGCAACTCCTCGACGCGCTGCGGGAGCGGCTCGACGCCGGTGAGCAGACGATGCTGCTGCTGAACCGGCGCGGGTTTGCGAGCTTTGTCACTTGCCGGTCCTGCGGCGAGCGGGTGGAGTGCCCGAACTGCGCGGTGACGCTGACGTATCACAAGCGGGACCGCCGGCTGCTGTGCCACTACTGCAACCATGCGGCGCCGATTCCGAACCGTTGCCCGAAGTGCGACAGCGACTACCTGAACTTTCTCGGCACGGGGGCCGAGAAGGTGGAGGACGAGTTGTATAAGGCGTTGCCGGGTGCGCGCATTGCGCGGATGGACCGGGATACGATAACGACCAAGCGGCATTTTGAGACGATTCTGACGGGTTTCCGCGAAAGGAACTACGACATTCTGGTGGGCACGCAGATGATTGCGAAGGGGCATGATATTCCCAACGTGACGCTGGTGGGGCTGGTGAATGCGGATATTGGTTTAGGAGTGCCGGACTTCCGCGCGGCGGAACGCACGTTTCAACTGCTGACGCAGGCTTCCGGACGCGCTGGGCGGGGCGAGTTACCGGGGCGGGTGATTCTGCAGACGATCAACCCGGACCATTACGCGATCCGCCTGGCGGCGACGCAGGACTACGCGAGCTTTTACGAGAAGGAGATCCTGTTCCGGCGGAGCATGAAGTATCCGCCGTTTGCCGCGCTCGCGAACCTGTTGGTGCGCGATGAGAAGCAGGAGGACGCGCTGCGCAAGGCGACGGAGTTGGAGCGGCTGTTGAAACCGGAGCCCGAGGGGATGAAGGTGATGGGTCCGGCGCCGGCGCCGGTGCCGCGGCTGAAGGCGGAGTTCCGGTACCAGATTCTGATCAAGGCGAACGACCGGAAGAAGTTGAACGAGTTACTGCACCGGATCCGGCGGTACGCGCTGGAGCAGAAGTGGGGCGTGACGGCGCTGGTGATCGACGTGGACCCGCTGAGCCTGCAGTAAAGCCAGTAGGTCGGGGCAAGCCCATACCCCATGCTTGTTAAATTCTCATAATCTTTTCCTTGACAGCCCGGAGCCACCACCGTAGACTGTGGCCCAGGAGGAAAGCATTCAACGAATAATCGCCTTAGTCTTACGCTATGGCTATTGACTGTTTTTGTAATTTCGGCCCATTTCAGTTCTCAGGCCCATGCTCAAAGTTGTTTTCAGTCGAACGGAAACAATGGGACCTTCTCCCAGCGGTTCTGTACGGACTGGTGCAATCCGACTCTCAATATGGACATTTGTGAACATGACTACTGCCGTTCGTTCGATGAGTACGGTCAACCGACATGCGTAGGATATCTTTGGTACTGCATTGACATCCATTTCTGCGGGCAATATCCAGGGTGTTTCAATTGTTGAGGTAAGTGGAGATTGAAATGAAGCTACTCATCATTTTTGTCAGTACGATCTCGATAGCCATTGCGGCATTCTTTCTGGTGACCCAAACTCGGTTGGGCGTAAAGGTAGTTCATGCGGAACCCGCGCTGACGGAGTTCACGGCAACTATTCGCACGCAGCAGTATAGTTCGGCATCACAACTTATGTTAACCGACGTGATCGCGGTGGCCGTTAAAGGGGATGGCTCCCGCGCCGAGAAACGAATCATCCGAAACGGCAATCCCTTGGAGGTTCGGACGGTTATCGACACTGCGGCCGCAAAAAAGACCGTTATCGATGTATTGACAGAGTCGAAAACAACCTACCGGTTGACGGATAAGGAGGTCATCGCCTATCGGCACAAACCGTCAAGCTGCACCCCGGGCAACCAACAGGCCGAAACATCTACGCTCTTGGGGTATGCCGTGGTGAAGGTCGTTACCAATGAAACTGCCGGTCAACCGTCAGTACGGAAGGTCCAATGGCGTGCGCCAGCGCTTAACTGCTTTCCGCTCAAGACCGAAGCCCAAGAGGTGATGGCTGATGGTTCGCTTGGCAGTTCCAGTATCGAGGAGGTCACCAACCTGTCTCTGGGCACGCCCGAGAGATCAATTTTTGAGATCCCCGCCAACTATCAGGAGAGGTCACCGTCGTCGGTGATGGAGCGAGCCCGCGAGCTCAAAGGCCAAGCAAGGTGCGAAGACTGTAAGGCAGGGAATCGAAAGCTGGATGAGGTGTATCAGGCCTCGCGATAGCATCCAAGCAGGCTTGAGGCATGATCCGGAGGGGCGGTGAAGATATCCGGAGCGGAACGGGGAGCCGTCTGCTCCGGTTTCCTCGCAAGCCGTCGATGGTCCGGTATACTCGAAGCCATCGTGATCGTACGCCGGCTCTTGCTCTTTCTGGTGGTACTCGGGTTGGCGGCCGCCGCGTGGTGGGGAATCACGCAGCGGACAACGCAGCCGGCAACGGTGTATGGAATTGTGGAGTCGCGACGCGTTGAGGTGGGGTCCAAAATCGGCGGACGGGTGACCGAGGTGCTGGTGGAGGAGGGGGCGGTCGTCGATCTGGAGACGCCGCTGGTACGGTTTGACTTCGCGGAGTTGCGGGCGCGGTTGCGGCAGGCCGAAGCGCGGGTGGCGGAGGCCGGGGCGCGCGCTGAGCAGTTGCGGCGCGGTTTGCGGCCGGAGGAGATTGCGCAGGCAGCTGCCGCGGCAGCGGCGGCGCGGGCCCAATGGGACGCGGCTAAGACCGGACCCCGGCCCCAGGAGATTGCCCAGGCACGGGCAGAGTTGCAGGCGACGACAGCCGAATTAGAGACGGCCTATGCTACCGCCAAGCGCCTCGAACAGTTGGCCAAGACCGGGGACATTTCGCAGCAGGCGCTGGACGAGGCGACGGGAAAGCGCGATGCGTTGAACGCGCGGGCGCGGGCGCTGCGGCAGCGGGTGCTGCTGCTCGAAGCGGGGACGAGGACGGAGGAGACTCGAGCGGCTGAGCAACGGGCGCTGCAGGCGGAGAAAGCGGCAGCGGTGGCGCGGTTGGGGAGCCGGCCGGAGGAGATCGCCCAAGCGCAGGCGCGCCTGGAGCAGGCGCAGGCAGAGGCCGCGCAGTTGGCCGTGCAATTGGCGGAGGTGGAGGTCAGAGCGCCTTCGCGGGCACGCGTCGAGACGGTATCGGTGCGGCCGGGGGATCTGGTTCCGGCGGGGCGACCGGTGGTGTCGCTGCTCGAAGAGTCGCAGACTTGGGTGCGGGCGTACGTGCCGGCGCCAGACCTGAGCGGGTGGGGCGTGGGAACGAAGGTGGAGGTGGTGCTCGATAGCGGGCAGCGGATCGCCGGGACGGTGCAACAGGTGGCGGGGCAGGCCGAGTTTCTGCCGCGGAATATTCAGACGCGGGAGGACCGGACGCATCAGGTGTTCGCCGTGAAGATTCAGGCGCCGGGGGTAGAGTTGCGATCGGGAATGGCGGCCGAGGTCCGGCGGGTCCCCTGATGCCGCCGGTGATTGAGACGCGGGAGATCTCGATTCGCTTCGGCGCGTTTACGGCGGTAGACCGGGTGAACCTGACGGTGGAGCGTGGCGACGTGTTTGGACTGCTGGGGCCGAACGGGTCGGGCAAGACGACGCTGATCAAGTCGCTGTGCGGCCTTGTGAAGATCTCGGGAGGCGAGGGGCGGCTGCTGGGGATGGACGTGCGGCAGGAGGCGCCGGAGATCCGGCGGCGTATCGGGTATATGTCGCAGCGGTTCGGGCTCTACGAAGACCTGACGGTGCGGGAGAACATCGAGTTCTATTCCGGAGTGTACGGGCTGACGGCCGAGCGGCATGCGCGGCGGTTTGCGAGCGTCGTGGAGTTGACGGCGATTGCGCCGTATCTCGACCGGCGGGCGAGCCAGTTGTCCGGCGGATGGAAGCAGCGGCTGGCGCTGGCCTGCGCGATTGTGCACGAGCCGGAGGTCGTGTTCCTCGATGAGCCGACGGCGGGCATTGATCCGGTGGCGCGGCGGGCGCTGTGGGACCTCGTGTTTCTGCTTTCGGGCCAAGGGGTGACGTTTCTTGTGACGACGCACTACATGGACGAGGCGGAGCGGTGCGGGCGCGTGGGCTACCTGTACAACTCGACGATGGTGGCGATGGGGACGGTGGCCGAGTTGAAGCAACTGCCGGCGGCGAACCCGCCGGGCACGGCGCGGTATGAGATCACCTGCCCGAACATCACCGAGATGCTGACGATGGTGCGCGCGTTGCCCTACGTGCGGGAGGCGACGGTGTTCGGGCAGTCGATTCACGCTCTGGCGGAGACGGAATCGGCGGGAGCCTTGGGGGCGGCGACGTGCGTTTCCCTGCGGCGCATTGAGCCCTCGCTCGAAGATGTGTTCGTGACGTTGACGAACCGGATCATCGCGGACCGGAGGGCGGGATGAGCCAGTTTGCGGGAACGTGGCCCATGATGCGGAAGGAGTTTCTGCACCTGCGGCGGGACCCGGGGACGGTGATTTTCGCGCTACTGATTCCGGTGCTTCAGCTGATTATTTTCGGCTTTGCGCTGAACATGAACGTGCGGCGGATTCCGACGGTGATTTACGAGCAAGCGCCGTCGCAGCGGAGCCGGGAGTTGATCGAACGATTCCGGGCGACGGATACGTTCGCGATCGTGGCGCATGTGGGATCCGACGAGGAGTTGTACGGGGCGATCCGGCGGGGGCGGGCGCAGGCGGCTTTGAAGATTCCCTATGACTATTCCGACCGCGTGCTCGAAGGGCGCGGAGCGACGGTGCAGCTGCTGGTGGACGGATCGGATTCGACGGTTTCGAACGCAGCGTTGAACGTGTTCAACGCCCTGATTTTGCTCGAGAATCAGCGGCTGGCGCGGGCGGGCCCGCCGGTGGTGGAGGCCCGGCCGGCCGTGCTGTTCAATCCGGCGACCCGGTCGCCAAACTTTTTTGTACCGGGGCTGGTGGCGGCGCTGGTGCAGATCATGGTGATCGTGCTGGTGGCGCTGTCCGTGGTGCGGGAGCGAGAACGGGGCACACTGGATCAACTGACAGTGACCCCGGTGCAGCCGCTGGGCGTGATGGTGGGCAAGATGATTCCTTACGTCCTGCTGGGGTTCGTCGAAATCTGCTGGGTGCTACTGATTATGCGGGTGGTGTTCGCGGTGCCAATCCACGGGAGCCTGGCGACGCTGCTGCTGCTGGCGGTGCCGTTCCTGGTGGCTTCCGCGGGAATGGGACTGCTGATTTCGACGCGGGCGCGGTCGCAGGCCGAGGCGTTCCAAATGGCGTTCGGGACGATGCTGCCGACGATCTTTCTTTCGGGCTATATCTTCCCGATTAATAACATGCCGCTGCAGTTTCAGATGGTGAGTAAGATCATTCCCACTACTTACTTTATTGATGTGACGCGGGGCGTGATCCTGCGGGGGGCGAGCCTGGCTGAGTTGTGGACGAACGGCGCGGTGCTGCTGCTGATGGCGCTGGTGGCCGTGGGGCTGGCGGCGCGGCAGTTCCACCGCCAGCTTACTTAACGGGAACGGATTCGAGCGAAGGGAGCATGGCTTCCCAGGCGGCTTCGAGCTGAGGCTGCAGCGCGGCGGGGCCTTTGGCCAGGAAGTCGATGCGGGGCTTGGCGCCGTCACGGCCGACGCCGGGATAGTGCCAGGTGAGGCGCACTTGCGGCTCCTGGCCCGGCAGGGCAACCCGGATGCGGATCTCGCGGCCATTGAGGCCGGCGAGGGTGCGGTCGCGCTCACTGAGCACGGTTAAGGTGCCGCCGGCGGCGCCCGTCATGCCGCGTTCCTCTTCGACATCCATGAACGTCTTGTTGTCGGGTTCGGTGACGGTTTGGGTGGAGAACTCGACTCTCCCGGCGCCGGCCGGGAGGTCCCAGATGATGCGAACCGACTCGCTGAGCGAGGGCCCCATGTGGATGGCGCCGGGCCCGAGACAGAAGCCGGCCCCCGTTCCCGGCTTGTAGTTTTCAAGCACTGCGGCCGAGAGCTTTTCGGCAACGGCCTCTTTGCCTTCGGGCGCATCGCGAACGATGGAGACGGCGACGCCTTCGCGCAGGGCCTGGGCTTCGAGAACGAGATCGGAGCCTTCCTTGTACCAGAAGGCGGCCACCCCGGCGCCGAGGGACGGCCGGGAGACGATCTTATCGGCATGGGCGGCGACCTTGGCATCCCACGCGCCGGGCTGTTCGGGTACGGCCGCGACTTCGACGCCGTAGATCATCTGGCTGCGGCTGACAAAGGCCAAGCCATCCGGCACGCCAACGCGAAACCGTCCGATTGCTTCCTTGTTTTTTAATTCCACTCGCTTTTCTCCCGCACAACTTACGATTAACCCGGCGAAGAGGAGCAGCGCCCCTTTCATGGCGCGCCGCCGGCGGGTTTCCGCTGCTCCCAGTACCGGTGTTTGACCATGGCGGTGATCGCCTTGATGGCCCATTCCTGCATCAGTTTGTTCTCGTAGGCCGGCTGATGCTCCATCCGCAGTTTGATATCCCCAGGGGCGGGCCGGTTGGGCGCATCCACCCCCACTCCCGAGGAGGTTGGGACGGTGCCGTCGCCATCGCCGGCGGGATCCTGCAGCACCGCTTGCATATCCTTGCCGGCCGCGTTGACAAAGAATCCGCGGAAGCACTGATTGGGATAGGGGTCGCTGCGAATCCAATTGGACTCCACGTGCATTTCGACGACGTCGGCCGACTTGTGCTGGATGCCGGTGGCAGCGAGCGTCTGTGGGTGCTGCAGCGGGCCGGTGGAGGGACTCAGTTGATCGTGGAGCGCTTCGGCGATGGCGAGGTTCTTGAGGTAGACGTCCCAGGACTTATCGAGTTCGGCGTTCATCTCGTCGAACGGGTCGCCGCCTTCGGGGGCGGTTTTCTCGGGGTTGAGCAGGACGGGGTCGACCAGTCCCCAGTATTCGTTGGTGCTCGGCTTTTCGCCGGCTTTGGGATGGACAACGGCTTTGCGGCGGTAGATCTCGTCGTAGGGGTTGGTCTGGGGCTCGGCGACGAGCAGGCGCCCATCTTCGGTGACGCGGACCCATTCCGCTTTGCCGTCGTTGGCTTTATAGAGTTTGTTGGGCAGCAGGGTGAGACCGCCGGGGATGTTCCCCATGATGGCGGTGACCTTCGGGCCGTCGTTGCCGAGCGCGCGCTGCACCAGGCCCAGAGAGTTGAAGCCTTCAAAGCCGGCTTTCATGCGCCAGTAAGCGCCGGGCGAACCGTTAACGGGCTGGACGCCGTGGACGATGCCAACGATGTTTTCACGGGCACCGCAGAGTTCGCTGGCCGTGCGGGAGACGAGGCCGCCCATCGAATGCGAGATCAGAATCACCTTTTCGCACAGGCCGGTGATCTTCCGGGCCTCTTCAATGATGCTATCGATCCGCTTGGCGAGATAGGTTCCGGCGGCCTTCACATCGTCGGTCCAGTTATAGCCGACGGCGTAGACGGGAAAGACGAAGTACTTATCGAGTTCCTTCCAATCGTGCTCCCGGAGCTTATTCAGGAAGATATGGTAGTCCTCCATGATGCCGCGCCAGCCGTCGCCGGGCGGGGAGTCTTCGTCTACTTCCAGGAACTCCGGGTTGAAGGTCTGGTGCGGTTTGCCGACGATCAGGCGGCGGCGGTAGGCGCCGTCGGAGCTGGCGAAGATGAGGTTCGAGAGCATCCAACCGGTGGCGGTGCTCCAGCGGAGATTCGGAAAGCCGTCGGCTTCGCCTTCGCCGTTGGTGCCGGGGCGGCGGAGGTGGGTGCCCATGATGCCGGGGACGAAGACGAGGGGAATGGCCTCGCGGCGTACTTCGATTTCGTGGGTTTCCTTGGTCTCGAGCCCGGCGAGGAACTCGTCGACCTTGTTCCAATCGACCTGATGTTTCTTGGGCATCGTGGTTAGCGCTTGGCGGCGTCCTGATTGATCTTGACGATGGCGGCGGCGACGGCTGGCGTGGCGCCGTTCTGCGTCCACCAGGTGCGGGCTTCGGCGGGCGTGGTGTAGCCCGGATGGAGGCGGCGGACCCAGGCTTCGGCGAAGACTTTGGCTTCGGGCGTGCTGTCCTCCGCTTCGAGAATAGTGAGCAGGGCGGGAATGGTTTCGGCGGTGAACTCGACGCGGATGTCGATGGCGTTCGAGAGTACGGTGTCGGCGTCGTCGGTGACATCCTTCACCTGCAGGCTGTTCGAACCCGGCACGAAGCGTTCCGGCCAGCGCTTGCCGGCATCGTACTGGAAGGAGTGCTGTTCGCCGGGGGCGAGTGAGAAGGTCTCGGCGGATTCAATCGACCAACGGACGCGGCCTTCTCCGGCGTAGCGGATAATTTTGCCGAACGATACCGTGGCCGCGCCGATGACCAGTTGCACCTCCCAGGTCTTTTGCGGGTCGCGCAGTTCGAGCGTCCCGTTCGAGCGGTTCGTGTAGCGAACGCCGATGGGAATGGATCCGCCGAGGGAGAAGACCCGTTTGGGCGCCGCCAGTTCAATCGACTTTTTGGTGGCCGCAGCCCCTTGCACACCGTCACTCATAAGACATCCTCCCAGCAGTAGCGGTCCGATCGCAGCCAGTGCGAGTCTCACAGGACGCCTCGCAGAATCTCTTTTTCGCGCGCGGTGAAGGGACTCACGCTGGCCACGGGGTCCATCATGCCGGCGACGGGCGAGTGGTCGCCCGGGCCGAACTGCGCTTTCCGGAACTGATTTTTCGACTCGTGGGCGGCTTCGTGGGCGACCGTCACCCGGGTGCGGGCCACCGACATGCCCTTGGTCACATAGGCCCGCTGGCCCATGGAGACGCCCTGGCCTTCGATCCAGCGGCTATCCGGATGGATAGAGCGCCCCTCGACGGTGATACGCAGCCAGGGGAAGGCGGTCCATTCGGCGGTGGTGGAGTCGGCGCCGGCGCCGTTTGAGTATTTCGGATGCTCGTACTCGATGGAGACGAGCGTATTGACGGGCACGCCGGCGTCGGGAGCCCAGTTCTGACAACCGGCGTTATAGGCGGCGATGAGGCGGCTGCGCCAGGCGTTGGCCTTGGCTTGCACGGCGGCGCGGGCCGCGGTGCGGGCGGCGCCGGCCGGGCCATTGGCGTCGGTGGTTTCGGCCGCGGTGGGGGTTTCGGCCGCGGTCTTCTGCTGGTGCGTGGCCCAGTTCAACATGGCCAAGGTGCCGTGGTCCCACAGGCCGATGTACTTCACGCTACGGTTGGCGGCGATATTGTTGACGGTGCCGAGTTCATATTCGGTGAAGGTGTCGGCGGTATAGAAGTTAGCCTCTTGAATCGCTTTGGTGCCGTGCGTGGAGACGTGCGTCTGGCCGGCCATTTCGTAAGGCACGAGGACGATCTTGCGATGGACGGTGAGTTCGGCGGATTCCTTAGTCTTGTTGGCGAGGGTGGCTTTGATTTTGTACTTGTTGCCGCCTACGCCGGAGGGGAGGAACCAGATGGAGGCGACGCCCATCTTGGCGCCGGCGTTGGCGGTGAGGGCGAGTGCCGAGGTTTTGAAGCTATCGTTCGAAGAGGCGGTGGAGTCGGGGTGGGCTTCCCAGTAGACGGCGTTCGCATCGCCGGCTTTGCCCAGCGTGGCGGGGGCGGCATAGACGAACGAGTTCGCAGCGGTGGTGTTGCCGGGGTCGGGCGTGAAGGTGAACTTGACGTTGAGACCGAGCGGGGTGACGACGCCGGTGCCGTCCTTCTTCTTGAGAAACACCTTGGCCTTAACGAGTTTCTTGGCGACGGGGTCGTTCATCCGGAGCTTGTTGCCGGGCGCGTCAACGGTGAGTTCGATCTTGTCGACTTCGACCTTGGTCGGCTTGGTGCCTTTGCGGCTGCCGTCGGCGAGTTGGAGGCTGACCGAGTAGGGGCTGCGCACGGGACCCAGACGTTTACCGTCCGCTCCCCGGCCGTCCCACTCGAAGGACTTGCCGTCGCCATCGGCCTTCTCGGCGGCGTCGAGTTCGCGTTCGAAGATGATGGTGGCGGGGGCGGCGTCGCTGACGACGAGGAACTTGACGGTTTCGCCGGCCAAGTCCTTGATGTCGTACGTCACGGTGAGGGTTTCGACGCCCGGGGCGAAGAGCGGGTCGACGCTGACGAGCGTCAGTTTCTTGTCGGGCGTTGTAGGCGTGGGCGGCGGGACAACGGGAGGGATCACCGGGCCGGGCGCCGGCGGTTGGGGCGCCACGGGAACGGGCCAACTCGCGGCGGGACCGAGCTTGTCGTCGACGGTCTTGTAGAAGTCCGGGAAGCGGATTTCGCACTGGCCGCCGGGCAGCGGGTCGACGCGGAGCTTGGCCTGGTTGTCGAGGGAGCCGGTCTTGGGACCGCTGGTGAGCTTGCTGTCGTACTTCTCGTTGGGGAAGATTTTCGTCTCATGCTTGGGCCAATACTTCTTGGGGGCCTGCATGGGATATTCGGCCAGCTTGAACTCGATCCATTCGACGGTGACGGCCGGGGGCGGCGGCAAGACGCCTTCGCAGGGCGAGGAGACGGTGAGCCGGTGATAGAAGCGGCAGCCGAAGGTATCGAAGGTTTCCGAGAACTTCCGGCGGGCAGCCTTGGGGTTGCGCCGGACCGAGGCGTCGGACCACAACCGTTTTTCGCAGCCGGCGACGCCTTCGCTGGCTCGCGGGCAGGGCCACTTTTCGGAGTAGGGCGTACCGGGGCGGAAGAGCAGGATCATCACCCGCCGGTTGATGGCATTCTCCCGGTTGCGGGTCTCTGTGGACTGCGATTGGCTTTCGGACTGCGAAAAGACCATCGCGGGATTGAACTCGCCGCAGCCCTGGTAGTCGCCTTTGCCGCCGGCGTCCTTACCTTGGCCGAAGAAGTCGGCTTTGGTGAGTTTGTCGGCGCAGAGGTAGTCCATGTAGGCCGCAAAGAGCTTGGCGCGGGTTAAGGGACCGGCCGCGCCATCGACGGTGAGTCCGCCGGCGGCCCGTTGAAACGACTCGACGCCGGCTTTGGTCTTAGGGCCGTTGACGCCATCGATGGGGCCGGGGTCGTGGCCCAGCGCGGTGAGCATCTCCTGAATGGAGCGGGTGCCCCAACCTTCCGAGGCGCCGCCGTCCTGGTAGAGCTGCTCCCAACGGTCGGTGTCGCGGATGAGGACGGCGTAGACGGACTCGGCGCGGCGGCCGCTAAGGGCTTTATTGAAGGCGTCGTCGCCCACCGGGTCGGCGTGTCCGAAGACGGTGAGGGGCGCCTTGGGATGTTTCTTCAGGAGAGCCGAGAGGTCAGCGAACTCCCGCTTGGTCGAGGGCAGCAGGAAGGTGGATCCGAAGGCGAACCGGACATCTTCCAGTTTCCAGCAGCCGACGGGAATCAGCTCCATCCGGATGGTGTTTTTGCCTTTGTCCGCCGTGGACGGGGAAACCAGCACGGGCAGGAGCGCTGCCGCCGGATGGTCCGCCGCCACTCCGCCGACCGATTGATCCTGATCCTCGTTTGCCATCTGTTGTATACGCGGAAATGGCTTCGGAGTTGCCTCAAGCCCGTCCCGTTCTTCGGAGAAACTTCGCTAAGTCCTTGAGGGGAGTACCTCAATTGTAGTCATAGGAGACGACCATGGGTTTCGTTCTAATTCAAGGGACATTCGCGCCCGACCTCGGCGAGCCGGACGGTGACTCGGTTCGCTTTATCGCGGACGATCTTTCGCGCTGGGAGCGCCTTTCCGGACGCATGGGCCGGCTGGGCCGGGAAGACAGCATGCAACTGCGTTTCGAAGGGATCGACGCCCTGGAGAAGCAGGCCATTCAACCGTTGGCCGACGACGCAAGGGAGTCGATGATCGCGTTGCTCGGAGGAGGATTGCGGCCTCGTGGCTACATCCTGGCCCGAGCGTTTGAGGCGAACGGACGCCCGATCTGTTTCCCGTTCGCGGGCGAGCCCGACGAAGCGGACGGAGCGGATGTGTTTCTCGATGCGGCCCGGCTGCGGCGGTCCGTCAACTATGGCCAGATGGAGGCCGGCCTCGCCTATCCGCTCTACTACAACACCCTGTTCCGGGATCTGCGGGAGGAGTTCAACGTCGCCGTGGAAGCGGCTCGCACGGCCGGCCGTGGCTACTGGCCGACCGACAGCACGATGACGGGCGTCACGGTGCGTCAGCGATCGGACCTGTTTACGATTGCGCCGATTTGGCCGAAGCTGTGGCGGCGCCTGGAGACCTACTTTCGCACGCCGCGGACACTCGCCGGCTTCCTGGCTTTCGTCCGGGCGTCCGAGGAGCGAGCGGACGACCTGACGACGTTCGAACAGAAGAGCATCGAGCATTTCTTCGCGGTCACCGGCGATAGTGTGCGGATGCGGACCGCTCCGGAAAACCTGCGGATCGTCTCGGATAACTAACGCCGATCCGCGGAGAGTGGTACCGTTAGGCTCTCATGTCTGTAATCGCCTTGCTGGCAGCTATCGGTATCGCTCTCCACCTGGTGACCGGATCTCTTTGGCCGCTCTACGCCGTGCTGGCCACGGGCGGCCTCCCGCTGCTGTGGGATCTGCTGAAGAAGCTTTGGGCGCTTGATTTCGGCTCCGACCTGCTGGCCGGCATGTCGATTCTGACATCGGTTTTGCTGGAGCAGTATCTGGTGGGCTCGATTGTGGTATTGATGCTCTCCGGGGGCGCGGCGCTCGAGGAGTATGCCTTGCGGCGAGCCTCGGCCGTACTGGAGGCCCTGGCGAAGCGGATGCCGCAGGTGGCGCACCGGCGCACCGAGGGAGAGATCAGCGACATCGCGCTGGCTGAGGTGAAGATCGGCGATACGCTGGTCGTCTTTCCGCACGAGACGTGCCCGGCCGATGGGACCGTGGTCGCCGGGCGAGGCACGATGGACGAGTCGTTTCTGACCGGCGAGCCGTTCCGCATCGCGAAGCTACCCGGCGCCGCGGTGCTTTCGGGCGCCATTAACGGCGATGCCGTGCTGGAGATCCACACGGACAAGTTGCCGATCGATTCCCGCTACGCGCAGATTATGCGGGTAATGCAAGAGGCCGAGCAGTCGCGCCCGTCGATGCGCCGTCTGGCGGACCGTTTGGGGAGTTGGTATACGCCGCTCGCCGTCGCGGTGGCGGGCGCGGGGTGGGCCTTCAGCGGCGATCCGAGCCGCTTTCTGGCCGTGCTCGTCATTGCAACGCCCTGCCCCCTGCTGATCGCCATCCCGGTGGCAATTCTCGGGGCGATTTCGCTGGCGGCCCGGCGGGCCATCATTATCAAGGATCCCGCGCTGCTTGAGCGGATCGATACCTGCCGCACCTTTATTTTCGATAAGACCGGAACGCTGACCTACGGGCGGCCGGCGTTGACGGGGATCGTCACGGCGGCGGAAGTCTCGCGGCATGAGGCGCTCGAATGGGCGGCTAGCCTCGAACAGTTTTCAAAGCATCCGCTGGCGGCCGCCGTGCTGGCGACGGCGGAGGCCGAAGGCGTGGCGCTGGCGCCGATTCTTGAGGTGAGCGAGAAGCCGGGGCAGGGTTTGGTGGGCCAACTCGATGGAATGCGAATTCAGATCACCGGCCGATCGAAGGTGACGCTACCGAACCTGCCGCCGACGTTGCCCGGCATGGAGGCGCTACTTTTGGTCAACGGCAAATTCGCGGCGGCGTTTCAATTTCAGGACGCGCCGCGGGCGGAGAGCCGGTCCTTCATCAGCCATCTGCATCCGCGGCATGGCGCCTCGAAAGTGATCCTGCTTTCCGGCGACCGGGAAGCGGAGGTGCGGTACCTGGCCACGCAGGTGGGGATCTCCGAAGTGCTCTATAGCAAAAGTCCGGAGGAGAAGGTGGAGATTGTCCGGCAGGAGACGGCGCTGGCGCCGACGTTGTTTGTCGGCGACGGGATCAACGATGCGCCCGCGATGCAAGCGGCTACGGTGGGAATCGCTTTCGGCCAGCACAGCGACGTGACGGCGGAGGCGGCCGGGGCGGTGATCCTCGAAGCCTCGCTGCACAAGGTGGACGAGTTGATCCACATCGGGCAACGGCTCCGGCGCATCGCCCTGCAGTGCGCGGTAGGCGGGATGGCGTTGAGCGTCGTCGGCATGGTGGCCGCGGCCACCGGTTACCTGCCGCCGGTGGCGGGAGCCGTGGCGCAGGAGTTTATCGATTTGGCGGCCGTGCTGAACGCTCTCCGGATGGCATTGCCAGCCGGAGAGCTCAGCGACATCGATGCCTAGAACAGCACCTTCATGACCAGCACAACCTGACGGGTGGCGTTGTTCTGGGCGGGGTTGAGTTGGCCGAAGCGGGGGTCGGTGACGCTGCTGGCCACGATCTGGCCGAAGTAGGCGTAATCGAGGGCGTTCTGCATGTCCGCCCGGATCTGCCAGCGGACGCGTTCGAAGAAGCGGAACTCCTTGTAGGCCGAGATCTCCCAACTGGCGAGATGGGGGCTGCGGACGTCGGGGAACCGGGTGGGGAAGTCGCGCAGCGTGAACGGCGCTTGGGCCGCACGCGGGAAGAGCGAGACATCGTAATACTTGTCAAAGAACGGATTGAACTCGGAACGTCCGGCGGCTTGGGCTGCCGCGTCCCGCTGTTCGCTCGTGAGCCGGGCGCTGCGCGCGGCCAGGGGTCCTGCGTTCGGGAAATCGAACGGAACGCCGCTGCGGCGCATGTACTGGACGTTGAGATTCCAGCCGCTGAACACCGCATTGCCCGCGCCGTTCAGGCTATTGAGGAAGCGCTTGCCTTTGCCGAAGGGCAGTTCATAGGTGACGAGGGCGGAGAAGGTGTGCGGAATGTCCCACTGCTGCAGCCGCTGTTCGAGGCCGGAACCGAGGAGGTTCGTGACGTTAATATCCTGCGGGTTCAGGGGAGCGGCCGTTTCGAGGGTCTTGGACCAGGTGTAGGAGAACTGGCCCGAGAAGCCATTCGCAAAGCGGCGGGACGCCTTGGCCTGTAGCGAATGATAGGACTGGCCGCCGATGGGCACGTTGGTGAGCGTCACCTGGCTGAAGTGCGGGTAGGGGTTCAGCAGGACCTGCCGGGGAACGTTGGCGCCGTTGATTGCCGAGCCGGGCAGCAAGCCGGCCATGGGGTTCGGCACTTGCGTGTTGAAGTAGGCTGCGCGTTGGGCCACCGGCAGGCGTTCGAGTTCGGCCAGGGGAATGAAGTTCGTGTTCAGGTTGATGGGGAGCTTCGAAGTGAGGTTGCCGGAGTAGCTCACGTCCGCCAGCCAGCTATTACCAAGGGTGCGCTGGAAGCCGGCCGAGAACTGCTGCGAGTACGGCAGCGGGCGGTTCAAAAACTGCGCGGCAATGGCCAGGCCCAGGTTGGTCGAAAGACCCTGGCTCGCACCGATGGGTTGCAGGAGGCCGTTCGGGAACAGATTCGACGGGAACGGATCGTTGAGGAAGCTGGCGGGTGTCAGGTTGTTATCCGTGCTGGCGATCACGTTGGTGGGCTGGCTGAAGCCGGTGGCCGCGCCGGCCGCGTTTTGACCGAGATAGCTGAGCCCGTAGCCGCCACGGAAAACCCACTTGGGCAGAAACTGCCAGGCGACGCCGACGCGGGGCTGCCAGTTGTTCTGATCGCGATTGAACGCTTCCCGGGCCGAGCCGGAGGAACCGGCGTAGAGGAGGCCGCCGTTCAAGGTCAAGCCCTGCACCCGGCTCTGGAGCGGGCTCGCCTGATCGGTGGCGAAGCCGCGGACCTGACGGTTGTACCGCTCGACGATGGGCCCTTCATAGTCCCAACGGAGACCGAAGTTCAGCGTCAGGGTCTTGGTGACCTTCCAGTCATCCTGGAAGAAGAAAGCGCCATAGGTGTTCTGGTACGCGGGCCAGACGTTCTTTTCGACGTTGCCCGAGGTGATGGCGCCGACCAGGAACGTGGCCAGTTCGTTGCCGGAGAGAGCATCGGCCTGCTGCGGATTGCGTTGGGTCCAGTTGCGGCCGAAGTTATAGGTACCGGAGGCGGCGCCGGGGTTGTGGTTGTTCGAGTTATAGAGGCGGAGTTCGGCGCCCATCTTCCAGGTCTGGCGGCCGCGGATCATCGTCAGGTTCGGCTGCAGGGAGTAGGTGTCCTGCGTCTCGTAGTTCGCGGTCCGGGTAGAGCCGAGGGGGGAGATGTTATTGCCGGTGAAGTTGAAGCGCGGGAACTGGCGGACGTCGAACTGGCTGACGAGACGTTCGGAGAAGCCGAGTTCGGTGGGATTGAAGTTCAGGCCAAAGACGTTGCCGGAGAAGCCTTCATAGCGGGCGAGGCCGCCGCGGAGGTTGAAGACGATGGAGGAGCTGAGGGTGTAGGTCCAGTCGGCGCCCCAGTTGCGGGAGATGCGGGTGGACGGGGCTTCGGTGGAAGGTTCGGCGGCGTTGGTGCCCCACTGCACGCGAGCGAAGTTGAACCAGGGGGTCTGGCCGTAGCGCCAGTTTACGCGGCTCTTGTCGGAGGCGACCCAGTCCATTTTGCCGAGCCACTGGTCGTAGTCGTTGCGGGAGCTATTGACGAAGAGATAGTTGTTCTGGCCGTCGGGGCTTTCGCTAACGCGGTTGGCCGGGGGATAGAAGTCGATGGTCCGCGCGGCGACGGGGTTGATGCGGTTCCGGGGAATCACGTTGCCGGCGAAGGGCTGGCGGGGGGAGGTCAGCGGGTCGAAGATGAGGATGGGCTGATTGGCGTTGGTGACCAGTTTCGAGAAGTCACCCGTTTTCTGCTCCGCCGTGGGCACGGTCCAAAGCTGCGTTTGCGGATTGCGTTCGCGGAGGCCTTCGAGCGAAATCATCCAGAAGAGCTTGTTTTTGCCGTTCACGAGTTTCGGGATCAGCACGGGGCCATCGAACCGGAAACCGAACGTGTTGTTGCGGTAGGCGGGCTTGCGGACACCGGCGGAATTGCGGGAGTAACCGTTTGAAATCAGCTTGTCGTTTTTCAGGAATTCAAAGAGTTCGCCGTGGAACTGGTTGGTGCCGCTGCGGAGGTTGATGGACGTGGTGCCGCCGCCGACGCGGCCGTACTGCGCGTCGTAGGTGTTCGTGATGATGTTGACCTCTTCAATGGCCTGCAGCGCGGGGGCGAAGGAGGCGCTCCGGCTGCCGCGGGTGGAGGTGATGCCATCGAGCAGGATTTCGTTCTCGCCGCTGCGGCCGCCGTTGATGGAGACGCCATTGATGTTGCCGAAGGCATAGAGCTCGAAGTTGCCCCAATAGTTGCTGGTCTTGGTGACGCCCGGGAGCGAGTATTGAAACTGGAACAGATTGCGGCCGGAGGTGGGAATGTCCTCGATCAGCTTGGTGCCGATGGTGCCGCTGCGGACGGCCGTTTCCGTCTGGAGAAGCGGCTGTTCGGCGGTGACGGTGACGCGCTCGCTGATCGAGCCGACCTGCATCTGCACGTTGAGATTGACACGGTCGACGGCGGTCAACTGTAGGCCTTCGCGGAAGAGCGGCTTGAAGCCATCCTTTTCGAAGCGAATGGTGTAAGCGCCCGGGGGCAGGAAGGGCGTCACATACCGCCCGGCTTCATTGGTGACCGCGGTGTAATCCACGCGCCGGTCGAGATTCTGTGCAATCACCCGTACTCCGGGGATCGACGCCCCGGTGGCATCATTCACATCACCGGAAATGACTGCCCGAAAGTCCTGAGCCAAAACCGCTCCCGTCAGTACTAGAAAACCCAGCAAGGCTCGCATTGGAAAACGATACCACTGTTAAGTTAATTTCGAGCTACATTATCGTTCCCAATGATTCTTCGCCGACATCTGCTTTTGGCCCCCCTGGCCCGCTCCCGCCGGATCGCTTTAACGATCGACGACTTCAATCCCGGAGCGCTAGGGGTTGACGATGTTGGGGCAGCGAACCAGCGGTTTCTGGACGAGTTGGACCGCGCCGGCTTGGAGGTCTGCGCGTTCGTGATTGGCGGGGTGAACCAGTCCGCCGAGCGGAGGGCTCATCTGGAGGCTTGGTCCGCAGCCGGCCACCGGATCGCCAACCATACCTGGTCGCACCGGAACTACAACAACCCGGCGATTGCGGGTCCCGAGTTCGCCGCCGACGTGGCGCGGGCCCACACTTTCGTTTCCACGTTCCGGACCTTTACTCCGCTGCTGCGATTCCCGATGCTCAAAGAGGGTGAGACCGTGGCCAAGCGGGACCATATGCGGAGTTGGATGCGGGTGGAAGGCTATCGGAACGGCCATGTCGCCATCGACGCCTGCGACTGGCTGTACTCGCAGTATTTTCTGCGAGCAGGGCGCGCGGCGAAGTTCCGGGCGCCGTACCTGAATCACCTGGAGCGCATGGCCGATTTCTCCGTTGGCCTGTCGGCTCGGCTGGGCCTTGACGCCCCGCTCACCCTGCTGCTGCATTACAACGCCATTAACCTCGCCTATCTCCCCGATTTGATCGCCCATTTTCGAAATCTGGGATGGCAATGGGTGCCGGCTTCCCGCGCTTTCGCGGATCCCCTGTATCAGCGGGAGCCCAGCCGGCTTCCCGCCGGCGAGTCGCTGCTCTGGGCGCTCGACGGCGGGCGGGAGCGGCATCAAGGAGAACAGGACAAGGCGGAAGAGGAAATTCTGCGGCGCCTGCTTTAATGTAAAGGATTGATGTACCGCCTCCTTTTCCTTCTGGCGCTCCCGGCCGCCGCCCAGATGACGTATGAACAGCGGGTGGACATGGTCCGGGCCACTCCGGGTTTCGTGGCGCTCTGGGATTTCGTGAAACGGACGCCGGACGGGCGCTTTGCGGCCCATCAGGCCCGCGAAGAGTCGCACGATCTGGCGCTCGAGGCGGCGAACTACGTCCGGGACTTTTGGAACGAAGGCGAGCCGGCCACCTACGCCGATTTTCCTTTGCTGCGGGAGGGGCCCTTCGGGCAGGCCGTACGCTTCCTCAACGAAACGAAGCCAAACTTCCGACCCGTGCTGCTGATCCCGCGGGCGCGGATGCACAACTCGGGATTGGACGCGAAAGGCAAGGGCCGGTCGGTTTCGATGGCGATCTGGGTACGGCGTGAAACGGGCGGTCACGCGCTCGGGGGCATCTGGCACGAGGGGACCGACCTGGCGGCAAACTCCAAGCAGGCGGCCCGCGTCGAGCCGGGGAAACGGCAGTACGCGCTGTTCGCTGGCCTGGCGGCAAACCCGGGCGCCGCGGCCGCGCATGTTTCCGAAAACGGCAACCGTTCGTTTGGCGACAAGTACGCCCGCAATCTGGCCACGACGCCCGAGGTACTCCCTGCCGACTGGGCGCTGGCGGCGTTTTCGTTCGACAACAAGGCCAATACGGTGACCGCTTACCTCGACGGGCGGGCGACCGAGTACTGGATTGACGAACCGGAGAAGCACCCGTTCTTCCGGTGGCCGGCCCAGGGTTGGCGGCAGGCCGAGTTGCGGCGGACACCGGGGCTGCAGGAGGGCGAGGATCCGTCTTATCCGGTTGACCAGTTCTATCGTCCGCCCGAAAAGAAGGTTCTCGCGAAAACTCGCCTCAACGAGACCACCGAGTTACTCGTCTATCCGTTCACCAAGGTTCGCGTCACCCGCGACACCAAGGGCAAAGTGATCCGCCGCGAGTTAGCTTCGCTGCGGGTGAATCCGTTCTGGTTTCCCCATGATTTGTATCATCCCCGGACCATTGAGCAAGGCGGACCGTTCACGATCGGGCGGGTTATCCATAGCTCCCGGTCGGTTGGATTCGTGGGCGCCATTGGCGGGGTGGCCGTGTTTCGACGGGCGCTGGGTGCGCGGGAGATGGAGCGGCTGGCTTCCATTCGGGGCCCTCTGCCTGCTGCTGGCCGCTAGCGCGCCGGCGGCGACGGTCTCCGGGGTGCTGCTCGATCACCTGTCGGGCTATCCGTTGTCCCGGTCGATGGTCCGGCTGGAGCCGCTGCCGGGATCGCCGATGGGGCTCCGGACGCTGCAGACGCGGTCGGGACGGTCGGGCCAGTTTCAATTTGTATCGGTGCCGGCCGGGCAGTACCGGGTGACGGCGACACGGACAGGTTACTTTCCGGCGGCGACGGCCCGGCCCTTGGCCCTGGCCGGGGACGACGCGCCGTTTGTGGAGTTGCGGGCGCACCGGGTGGGGGCGATTGCCGGGACGGTGATGGACGAGAACGGGATCGGCATTCCGGGAGCGGCGGTGGTGGCCTATCCGGCGCGGTTGCCGCTGCGGGTGGCCGCCACGGGGAAGGCGGATGACCGGGGAGTGTTCCGCATTGCGGGTCTGCTGCCGGGCAAATTTTGGGTTCGTTCCGCAGCGCACACCATGGAGGACGGGACGGGGATGTTGCCCACCTTCAGTCCGCAAGGGCGGCAGGCGCGGGATGGCCGGGTGTTCAATGTGCGGCTGGACGCCGATACGCCGGACGCGGACGTGCGCCCGGATCCGGGGAGCCTGGTGACGTTGACGATTCCGGTGCAGTGCGCGACGGGGCAGGCGGTGCTGACGCTGACTTCGGAGACGACGCGGCATGTCGTGAACGCGCCGTGCGGGAGGGAGACCGTGATCCGGGATCTGGCGTCGGGGTCTTACGAGTTGCTCGCGGTGGCGCCCGACGGCACGCAGGCGGGGTTCTGGGCCTCCGATCTGGCGGGCAACGCCACCCGAGGCATTCAATTAGTCGAATTGCCGACCGTGGTTCCGGGCGAGGCGAGCATCGGTCGGCGGATTGACCTCTACGAGGCTTCTCCTCCCGTCGAACTGCCGGCGCGGCGAACCGCCGTGCTGCCCGGCACCTGGGAGTTTCGGGCGGCGGCCGCTCCGGACCGCTACGCCGAGCCGCGAACCGAGTCCGTCCTGCCGGCGGCGTACCGGCCGCTGCGGCCGCTGGTGACCGGGGTGGGAGGCCGCCTCGAGGGGCGAGTGAAGGGTTCGCCGGGGATCTTCGTTATGCTGTGGGCGGTTTCGGCGCGGAACCAGCAGATTCTGGGGGCACCGCGACAGGGGATCGCCGATATCGAGGGGCGGTTCGCGTTTCCGGGCCTGGCGCCGGGAGACTACCGGTTGATGGCGAGCTATGACCAAGCGGCGCTCGATCCTGAGACACTGGGAGAGGCGTATGCGGTGAACCCGGGGCAAACGACCGTCGTCGAGTTGACCCCGCTAAATTAAGGAACACTTCCTACGGGCCGATACGTCAGCATCTGTATATGCAGCGTTATCCATTTCTCCTTGCCCCGGTTCTGCTTCTTGCGGCCTGCTCGAGCCAGCGGACCTCCGTGATGCTCGATCCGGCGCTGCTTCCGCTGATCCCTTCGGACACGATCAGTCTGGGCGGAATCCGGTTCGACGCGTTCCAGAAGACCGAGACCTGGAAACGGCTGGCGGCTTCGCCGCAGTGGACCGAGCGGATGGATGAGTTTACGAAAGAGGTCGGGTTCGATCCGCGGAAGGACCTGATGGAGGTTCTGTGGGCGTCGGATGGCAAGGAGTCGCTGTTTTTCGTGCGCAACCGTTTTTCGCAGATGAACATTGAACCGCTGGTCCGCCGGGAGGGCTATCAGCGGCTGGCCTACAAGGGGTATCCCCTGCTGGGCGATGAGGAGTATGCCGCTTTGTTCATGAACGCTTCGACGGCGGTGGTCGGCCGGACCGCGCGCCTGCGGAAGATCATCGACAACCGGGACGCGGGGCCGGGGAGCCTTTCGAAAGAGCTGCTCGCCAAGGCCGAGACGATCCCCGCCGGCGCGCATTTGTGGATGGTGGCTACTCCTTCGGCGTTGCCCAAGTTCGAATCTGACCGGGCCGGCACGTCTAACATGCTGGCGAACCTGCCCCGCCTGTTGAACGGGGTGCAATACCTGACCGTCGCGCTGGATATGGCCAAGGGGGTAGACGCGCAGGCGGTGGCCTACTGCGTCGATGACCAGTGCGCCAAGCAGTGGCAGAACACGATCAAGGGATTGGCGGGCATCGCCCGGATCACCCTGCCGGAGGCGCAGCGGGCGCAGATGCTGCCGCTACTCGACAGCGTGGAGGTGCAGTTGAACGGAACGACGACCACCACCAAGTTCAAGCTGGACCTGGCGGCGCTCGAGCAACTGCAGTCTACTTTTTCGGGAGCGGGATCGCGGCGCCCAAATTGATGGAGCCCCCGCCCTCGCTCACGTAGTTGCGGTTCCAGTCGGGGATCAGAACGGTGACGTCGCCTTTGACGACGCACTGACAGCCGAGCCGGGAGTGTAAGGTGAGCCCGGCGGCCGTTTCGACGCGATCCGCTTCGTCGTCCTCCATCTCGGAGAGGTTGTGGTCGCCGGCCTTGACGATGACGTGGCAGGTCGTACAGGCGCAGCTGCCGCCGCAGGCGTGCTCGAGGTGCACGCCGTGATTCAGCGCGATATCGAGCAGAGAACCCTGTAGGCCATGATCCGAGTAGGGAGTATTGGCGGGATCGTAGTCGATGGTGATGTTTTCGGGCAGGAACGTAACCTTGGGCACAAGCTCTAGTTTAGCGGTCTGGGCGGTGATCCTGCAAAGCCCGGAGCAGTGGGAGATAAATCCTATCGGCTTTGGTATGATTTGGAGTCATGGACACCCACTCCCGCAGTATTGCCAAGGCCGTTAGCTACCGGGTTCTCGGATCCCTCGCCACAGCCGGGATTGTTTACTTCTTCAGCGGCGATGTCCGGGCATCGGCGGGGGCGGGCGCAATCGACTCCGTGGTGAAGATTGGGCTTTATTTTGTCCATGAGCGGCTCTGGAATTACATTCCGCTGGGGCGTCCCAAACCGCCGGAATACGAAATTTAGCGGGAATTGTACTAGTCCCGCGGGGCGGTTCCCGGCCTTCGGCTCGGCCCACCCTTCGTACGGTCCATGGGGCCACACCTCGCGAAAACCCCAATAAAACGAGGTACCACAACCCAGTACCCCGCTGCGAGCGCGGAATTGCGGGCCGAAGTAGTACTGCGATAGCCCAGTACACCGGTCCAATTGGGCCTTCACTTTTCGCCCCGTAGACTCCGAATTGTCGCCGGAACATCCAATTGGACCCGGTCAACTCGGAGAACAAAATGAACGTGAAATCCCACCTGTTAATCGCTTTGGCCGCAGTCGCTTTCGCTGCACCGCTTTCGGCCACGATGGTAACGACCGGCCAGTGCGCTGGGCCCACCTCCTTAGGTTGCGTTGCCGCCCTGGACATTTTTTCCATCGCCAGCCCCGGAACGTTTTTGGACGGCTCGACCAATAGCGTCACCGGATTGAACGCCCAAGGGGGTGTCCTCTACACTGGCACGCTGCGCTCGGCCGTCTATCGGAACTCGCTCGGCTCGCTCGACTTCTACTATCAGTTTTGGAATTCCAGCTCTTCGCCGGACTCGATCAGCCGCATCACGATGAATAGTTTTGCCGGCTTCACGACGAACATCGGCTACACCAATCAGAACATCGACGGCTCGGGCAACAGCAAAGTGAACTTTATCGGTTCGAGCTCCAACCAGATTCCGCTGATCGGTGAGCGGGTGAGCGATGCCACCGTCGGCTTCAACTTCGGTGCGGGCAGCTTCTCGCCGAAGATCAACCCTGGTGAGACCTCTTCGATCCTCGTGATCCGGACCAACGCGACGACCTTTGGCATCGGTTCGACGAGCATCATCAACGGCGCGGTTGCCAACGTGTCCACGTTCGCCCCGACGGCCATTCCGGAGCCGGGTACGTATGCGCTGCTGGGTGCCGGGCTCGTGGCTCTGGGCCTGCTGGGCCGCAAGCGGTAAGTGTTGGTCGATTCTCCCCTCCTTCCCTTCACGCCCGGCGCGACGTTTAAAAAAACGTCCCGCCGGGCGATCTGTTTTCCGGGCGAAAGCGGATTGGATTGCTATACTTACAGGAAGTGCTCCACCTATTGGAAAGCCGCATTGTAGCGGCCGTCTCGCAGCATATCCTTATCCGTTACGGGCTTTCGACCCCGGTCGTTCTGGAACAACCCCGGCAGTCCTCTTTCGGAGAATTTGCTCTTCCCACCGCATTTCAACTCGCCCGCGAGTTGAAGAAGGCGCCCCGCGCGATCGCGCAGGAGCTGGTGGACGAACTCCCGGAGATCGAAGGGATCCGGTCGTTCGAGGTGGCGGGTAACGGATATATCAACCTCCGGTTCGACCGCGCGGCGTTTGCCGCCGCGGTGGCCGCGCCGCCGCCGGCAGCGCCCACGGGGGGTAAAGTTCTGATTGAGCACACCAGCATCAACCCGAACAAAGCCGCGCACATCGGCCACCTGCGGAATTCGATTCTGGGCGATACGTTTGTGCGGATGCTGCGCGCCGCCGGGCGGCAGGTGAACGTGCAGAACTACATCGACAACACCGGCGTGCAGGTGGCCGATGTCGTGGTGGGGTTCCACTTTCTCGAGGGCAAGTCGCTTGAGGACGTGCGGTCGCTGATTGAGACGCCGCGCTTTGACTATCTCTGCTGGGACCTCTATGCCAAGGTGTCGCAGCGGTACGCCACGGATGAGGCGTTGAAGGCCAAGCGGGCCGAGACGCTCCACGCCATTGAAGCCGGGCACGGCGTGCTGGCCGAGATGGGCGCGCTGGTGGCGGACAAGATCGTCAACTACCACCTGGATACGATGCTGCGGCTGGGGATCGTGTATGACGCGCTGCCGCGGGAAAGCGAGATTCTGCATCTGCACTTCTGGGCGGCGGCTTTCGAGCTGCTGAAGGAGCGGAAGGCGATCTACCTCGAGACCGAAGGCAAGAACAAGGGTTGCTGGGTGATGCCCGGTTCCGCGTTCTCAGACCATCGGGAAGACGAAGACTCGAAGGTGATCGTCCGGTCGAACGGCATCGTCACCTACGTGGGCAAAGACATCGCGTACCAGATGTGGAAGTTCGGCCTGTTGGGCAAGGACTTCTACTACCGGCACCTGCGGACGTACGCCGACGGGCATCCGCTGTATGTGACCTCGGCTTCGCCGGAGGGCGCGACGCCGGGGATTTCGTTCTCGGGCAACGAGCGGGTTTATAACGTGATCGACTCGCGGCAGAGCTACCTGCAGGACGTGGTGCAGGCGGGGCTGCGGGCGCTGGGGCATCCGAAAGAGGCCGAGAACTCGATCCACTTCTCCTATGAGATGGTGGCGCTGACGCCGCGGACCTGCGGGGAGTTGGGGATCGAGCTTTCGGACGAGGACCGGGCGCGGCCGTACGTCGAGGTTTCGGGACGGAAGGGTCTGGGCGTGAAGGCCGACGACCTAATCGACAAGTTGATCGCGGCGGCGCAGCGGGAAGTGGACTCGCGCAATGAGAACGAACCAGAGGCGAATCGGCGGCAGGTGGCCGAGACGATCGCCATTGGGGCTCTGCGCTACTTCATGCTGAAGTTCACGCGGCCCACCGTGATTGCCTTCGACTTCCAGGAGGCGCTGAGCTTTACCGGGGAGACCGGCCCGTATATTCAGTACGCGGCGGTGCGGGCGGCCAAGATCCTGGCGAAGGCGGAAACGAGCCCGGCGCTGCCGGCGGATCTGGGGCCGATTCTCGAAGACGAGGAGCTTTGGCAGTCTTTGCTGGCCGCCTTCCGGACGGATACGGCGCTGGCGTTGGCGATCAACGCCGATGAGCCGGCCCATATGGCCCGCTATGCCTTCCAACTTGCGCAGGCCTATAGCAACTTCTACCAAAAGTTCCCGGTTCTGATTGAAACGAACCCCGCGAAGCGCGATTTTCTGCTTTGGCTGACGGCGGCCTATCGCACGCAGCTTGTCCGCACCCTCGACCTTCTCGGCATCGCCGTTCCCGCATTCATGTAAGTTATTAAGGGTTACCACATCATCATGTCCAGCAAAAACTCCTTCGGCACTGCTGCCGTCCTCTCTGTCAATGGGAAAGAGTATCGCTACTTCTCGCTGCGCGCTCTTGAAGCCGCCGGCAAGACGAAGCTCGCGAGCCTCCCCTACTCGATTCGAATCGTACTCGAAAACCTGCTCCGCAACGAAGACGACCTGTCCGTGAAGGCTGCCGACATCGAGTACGTCGCCAAATGGGACATCAACGCAACGGCGCAGGAGATTGCGATGAGCCCGGCGCGGGTGCTGCTGCAGGACTTCACGGGCGTACCGTGCGTGGTGGACCTGGCAGCGATGCGCGATGCGCTGGCGAAGATGGGCGCCGATCCGAAGAAGGCCAATCCGCTGATTCCGGTGGACCTGGTGATTGACCATTCGGTGCAGGTGGACCACTTCGGCGCGGCGAACTCGTTTGAGCTGAACAGCCTGCTGGAGTTTTCCCGGAACCGCGAGCGCTATGCGTTCTTGAAGTGGGGCCAGACGGCGTTTCAGGATTTCCGCGCGGTGCCGCCGGAGACGGGCATTGTGCACCAGGTGAACCTCGAGTATCTGGCGCCGGTGGTGTTCACGCGCGAGATGGACGGCGAAACGGTCGCCTATCCGGACTCGCTCGTCGGCACGGACTCGCACACGACGATGATCAACGGCCTGGGCGTGGTGGGCTGGGGCGTGGGCGGTATTGAAGCCGAGGCTTGTATGCTGGGCCAGGCGATCTCGATGCTGCTGCCGCAAGTGGTGGGCGTGAAACTGCACGGCAAGCTCCGCGAGGGCGTGACGGCGACCGACCTGGTGCTGACCGTGACGCAGATGCTGCGCAAGAAAGGCGTGGTGGGCAAGTTCGTCGAGTTCTACGGCGACGGCGTGGGCGCGCTGCCGCTGGCCGACCGGGCGACGATTGCGAACATGGCGCCAGAGTATGGCGCGACGATCGGCTTCTTCCCGGTGGATCACCAGTCGCTTGCCTATCTGCGGCTTTCGAACCGCAGCGACGAGCAGGTGGCGCTCGTCGAGGCCTATACAAAGGCCCAGGGCCTGTTCCTTGAAGCCGGCGCGCCGGACCCGATCTACAACGACACGCTGGAGCTGGATCTTTCGACGGTGGTGCCGTCGCTGGCCGGGCCGAAGCGGCCGCAGGACCGGATCAACCTGCCGGACGTGAAGGCGAACTTTGTGAGCTTCCTGAACCGGGAGCCGAAGACCGAAGGGGGCGTGACGGATGGCGCGGTAGTGATCGCGGCAATCACGAGCTGTACGAATACCTCGAATCCGTCGGTGCTGGTGGCGGCCGGTCTGGTGGCCAAGAAGGCCGTGGAAGCGGGCTTGTCGACGAAGCCGTGGGTGAAGACGTCGCTCGCGCCGGGTTCGAAGGTGGTGATCGACTACCTGGCCGACGCCAAGCTGCTGCCGTATCTCGAGACGTTGAAGTTCAACCTGGTGGGCTTTGGCTGCACGACCTGTATCGGCAACTCCGGCCCGCTGCCGGACGATGTTTCGAAGGCCGTGAAGGACGGGAACCTGACCGTGGCCGCGGTGCTTTCGGGCAACCGGAACTTTGAAGGCCGCGTGAATCCGCAAGTGAAGGCGAACTACCTGGCTTCCCCGCCCCTCGTCGTGGCTTACGCGCTGGCGGGCCGGGTGGACCTGGATTTACAGAACGAACCCATTGGCCAGGGCAAGGACGGCCAGGACGTCTACCTGAAGGACATTTGGCCGACCGACGCCGAGGTGCAAGCCGCGGTGGCCGAGTCCGTGCGGCGCGAGCACTTCGCCAAGCAGTACGCGGCGGTGTTTGACGGGGACGAGAACTGGGCGGCGATTCCGAAGCTGACCGGCGACCAGTATCAATGGGACGATGCTTCGACCTACATCAAGCACCCGCCGTACTTTGAAAACATGGCGGACCCGACGCAGGGGATTGCGGACCTCGCGAACCTGCGGGTGCTGGCGAAGTTGGGCGATTCGGTGACGACGGACCACATTTCGCCGGCCGGCAACATTGCCAAGGATTCGGCGGCGGCGGAGTATCTGCTTTCGCTGGGCGTGAAGCAGAGCGACTTCAACAGCTATGGCGCGCGGCGCGGCAACCATGAAGTGATGGTGCGCGGGACGCTGGCCAACATCCGGCTGAAGAACGAGATGGCGCCGGGGACGGAAGGCTCCTGGACGACGCACGTGCCTTCGGGCGAGAAGATGTGGATCTACAACGCGGCGATGAAGTATCAGGCCGAGGGCGTGGGTCAGCTGATTCTGGCGGGCAAGGAGTACGGCTCCGGGTCGTCGCGCGACTGGGCGGCCAAGGGTGTGGCGTTGCTGGGCGTGAAGGCCGTGATTGCCGAGAGCTTCGAGCGGATTCACCGGTCGAACCTGGTGGGCATGGGCGTGTTGCCGCTCGAGTTTATGAACGGCGATACGCGGGAGAGCCTGGGCTTGACCGGTCAGGAAGCGTTCTCGATTACGGGCGTGGCGACGGCGGCCGAGGGCGATAAGATCGCCACGGTGACGGCGGATGGCAAGACGTTCGCGGTGAAGGTCCGGATCGACACCCCGATGGAGATCCTGTACTACAAGAACGGTGGGATTCTGCCGTTCGTGTTGCGGCAGTTGGCGGCGAAATAGCGGTATCCTGGTCCCGGAGATTCGAAGGCTCCAAGCTTTCGTCCATGGCAGAGCTTTCATCGGCTGAGCTTGGACTCTCCGGGGTTACCCCGGGGCATTGATCGCACCTTGCAACTCGTGTGCGGGATCTTCGCTGCGCTGCACGCAGACATGATCCCGCCCTGCCCGGCACGTTGGAGCCTTCGCCTCCGGAACCTATGCCGGCCCATCGCATCCTCGCCCAAGCCATCGTGGCCGGACCCTTTACCGCGGGGGCGCTGCGGGAGCGGATGGTGCGGGTACTGGGGACGGAAGAGGAGTGGCTCGACGGGTTGGTGAGCCGCTTGCTGGCTCGTTTTTCCACACGGCCGCGCTTAGCCGGGATGTTGACCTTTCTATGGAAGGCGCCGGAGTTGCCGCGACCGTTGCGACTGGCGAATTTCCTGCCTCCCGCGCCGGAGGCGACCATGCGATGGGCGGGGCCAGCGCTGGCGACGACCGCCGAGTTGGCCACGTTTCTGGGACTGAATCCGGGAGAGCTGATCTGGTTTACGCGGCTGGGGCGGCCGGAGCATTACCATGTGCGCGATTTGCCGAAGCGATCGGGCGGAACGCGGCGGCTGGCTGTTCCCAAGCGCCGCTTGAAGACGGTGCAGCGGCTGGTTCTGGATAAAATCCTGGCGGCGGTGCCGGTGCATCCGGCGGCGCATGGGTTCTGCCGCGGACGGTCCGTGCGGACCTATGTCGAGCCGCACCGGAAGCCGAAGGCGTTGCTGCGGATGGATCTGGCGGAGTTCTTCCCATCGATCCGGTTTCCGCGGGTGGCGGCGTTCTTCCGGACCATGGGGTATCCCGAGGCAGTGGCGGATGCTTTGGCGGCACTGTGCACGTACGAAGGGGCGCTGCCGCAAGGGGCTCCCACGTCCCCGGCGCTGGCGAATGCGATGGCCTACCGCCTGGATTGCCGGCTGGCGGGGTTGGCGGCCTCGTTGGGGTTGGCGTACACGCGGTATGCGGACGACCTCGCTTTCTCCGCCGCGCGGCTGCACGATTCGATGCTGCCGCACGTGGCGGCGATCGTGATGGAGGAGGGGTTTACGCCGAACTATCGGAAGACGCGGCTGATGCGGCCGGGGGAGCGGCAGCATTTAGCGGGGTTGACGTTGAATGAAAAGCCGAACCTGGCGCGGGCGGAGTATGACACGCTGAAGGCGACGCTGACGAATTGTGTGCGGCTGGGACCGGCGTCGCAGAACCGGGAAGGCCAGCCGGCGTTCCGGGCGCATTTGGCCGGCCGGGTGGCGCATGCGGTGAGCGTGAACCCGGAGAGGGGGAAGCGGTTGCGGGCGATTTTCGAGCGGATTATTTGGGAGGTGTGAGGAAGATGGCGTCGACGGCGAGCGAGCCGTGGCCAAGGAGGGGAAGGGGGATTTGTTCGCCGGAGTGGTAGACGGCGAACGAGCCGCCGGGCTTTGCCACGCGGACGGTTTGGCGTTCGGGGTCTACGACCCAGAACTCAGCGCAACCGGTAGAGAGGCAGAGCTCTTCGCGTTCGTACATTTCGCTGGCGGAGTTGGAGGGACTGAGGACTTCGATGATCAGGTCCGGCGAGCCTGCAATGTTGTCTTCCGGATCAGTTGCCGAGAAGCGCTCCTGCCGGACAAAAGCTACGTCAGCGGCCCGCAATTCGTGCTCTGGCAGAGCGCGAAAGGCCATTTCCGTATCGAGCCAGCCCAATGGTTCGGCCGCCCCTTCCAACAGCTTAAACAAGCGTCTCTGCAGAATGGAATGCTTTAGTTTCGGACGCGTCATCGGCACCACCTCTCCCCGCTGGAGTTCATAGACGAACTCCCCCGACGCCTCAGGCAAGGCCTGAAACTCGGCGACCGTCATCAACTTCGTTGCCGCCACCACCATGCTGTACCTCCTTACTTCTTGACGCTGATTTCCTTGAAGAACACGGTGTCCTTCGCGCCGTGATTCTGAATGCCGATGTACCCTTTCCGAGCGCGGGGGCCGCGGACGGGTTCAAACCACATCTTGCGCTCGGGGACGGCCTGGTCGCCCTTGAACTCGTTGACCAGCTTGCCGTTGAGCTTTACGCGGGTGACGTCGCCTTTCAACTCCACTTCCATCGTGTTCCATTCGCCGAGCGGCTTCATATTGCGAGCCGTCACCTTGCTGAGCGAATACAGCGCGCCGGTGCAGTGCCAGTCGTCACCGGTGGCGTCGATTTGGACTTCGTAGCCGTTGTGCACGCCGTACCAGGCGTCGCGGGGCTTTTCCGGCATCCGGATGTAGAGCCCGGAGTTGGCGCCCTTTTCCGTGGGCGTTTTGAAGACGACGCGCAGGGTGGCGTTTTCAAACGCCTCGACTTCGTAGAAGAGCAGGCCCATGCCGCCGGTGGTCTTCAGGGCGCCGTCTTCGACGACGAAGTTGCCCCAGCCGACCTGCTTCCAGCCGGTCAAGTCCTTGCCGTTCCACAGCTTCTCCCAGCCGGCGGCCGGCAAGAGGGCCGCGCCCAACACAAATACGAGTAAGGTTCTCACGACCCTATGTTACCCTCTTCGCCGCCACGCGACCAACGACCCGACGACGGCCCAGGCGGTGCCGAGCCACAGGGCGGTCCAGCCAAGATTCGACCACATGAAGAAACAGATGGCGAGGCCCGCGGCCGGCGGGGCGACGCCCCAGAAGGTCCGTTCGCTGCGGCGGAGACAGGCGAGGTTGACACCCATGAAGCCGATGAAGGCTCCATAGTTGAGCAGCAGGGCGCCGGTCTCATACGAGATGGCGAGCGCGCCGGCCAAGGCGAGCACCCCGATGAGCAGCACGTTCTTCACGGGGACGCCGGTGGACTCTTTCACGGTGCCGAAGAAGCCGCGGGGTAGCGCGCCGTCGCGGCCCATGCCGTAGAGCAGGCGGGCGCCGGCCATCTGGCCGCCGGCGCCGCTGCCGATGCTGGCGACGAGCAGGGTGAGGTTGATGGTCTGGAACAACCATGCGCCGCCGGCGCGGCCCGCGGCGTAGACGTAGGCGGTATCGACGTCGGGGAAGGCCTCGCCGTGCGGCCAGACGAGTTGCGCGGCATAGATTTCGAGGGCGCTGAGGGCGCCGATGAGCAGGCAGACCAGAACAGTGGCGCGGGGGACGTTGCGCTCGGCGTCAACGGTTTCTTCGGAAAGCGTCGAGATGGCGTCGAAGCCGATGTAAGTGAGGACGGCGAGCGAGGTGCCGGCGGATAACTTACTCCAACTGAAGGTTACCGGATCGTAGAAAGGCTTGAGTAAGTCGATACCGGGATTCGCGAGGACGAACTGTACCGTCGCGACTAACATCCAGGCGACGACGCCGAGCATGATGATAGCGAGCCACTTATTCGTATTGGCGGTGGCCGAGACGGCGCGGAGGTTGAGGCCGGTGAAGAGCAGGACGAAGAAGACGACGGCGAGCGGATAGGGCAGGCCGGGGAAGATATTGAGGAGCGCCTTGCTGCACCAGATGGTGCAGATCATCGGATTGATGACATAGTCGAGGAGCATGCCCCAGCCGGTGAGGAAGCCGGCGGTGGGGTGGACTTCCTTGCCGACGTAGGTATAAGCGGAGCCGGCGCTGGGATAGAGGCGGGCCATGCGGCCATAGGAGATGGCCGTGAAGAGCATGCCCACGAGGGCGAGGAGAATGGCCGAAACGACATGGCCGCCGGCGAGGTTGCTGACGACGCCGAACAGCGGCATGGGGGCGGTGGGCTGAATCAGGATCAGCCCCATGAACACCAAATCGCTGAGGCGCAGGGTCTTTTTCAGTCCACTCATGAATTCATCATTGTGGCACTCGAAGACCCGGCGCGCCAGACGAAAGGGTTAGAAAAACAGCTTCAAGGCGAGGCGGAACTGCCGTTCGGTGGCTTGGGCGCTCGTGATTTCCGTCCAACCGTTCAACGCGGTGATCTGGCCCGCGGCATTCCGGGTGGCGCCGGAGACCGTAGCACCGGGATTGTTGAAGGCCGGGGTGTTCGACACGTTGAACGCTTCGGCACGGAACTGCAGGCGCCACCGTTCGGAGATGTTGAAGTTGCGGAAGAGGCTGCCATCGAGATTGATGACACCCGGCCCGCGGAGGATGTTGCGGCCGGAGTTGCCGAAGCGGACATCGATGACGGGCATGAACGACATGGGATCGAAGTAGCTCGAGCCACGGCCGATGCCGCCGAGGAACTGCACGTTCTCGACGACCTGATCGGCCGTTTGGGTGTTACCCGGCGAGTTCACCGAGGTGCCGGCCGAGGCCACCGTGAAGGGTGAGCCGCTGAAGGCGCTGAAGATGCCATTCAACTGCCAGCCGCCGAGGACAGCGCCGGCGAAGCCGCTGGTGGCGTACTTCTGGCCCTTGCCGAAGGGGAGCTCATAGACGCCGAAGATCTGGAGGTTGTGGGGGCGGTCGAAGCTGGCCACGGCGCGGTTGCGCCGCCACAGATCGGGGGCTTGCCAGGTGAGGCCGCTGTCGTTGTTGTCGGCCCAGCTGATCGCTTTCGACCAGGTGTAGGAGAGGCCCAACTGGGAGGAGCCGCTCATCCGCTTGGTCAACTGCATCTGGAGGGCGTTGTAGTTGGAGGTATTGAAGGGGGTGAGCTGGTTGATGTTGCCGATCAAGCCGAATTGCGGGAACAGCGCGCGGTTGTTGTTGCCGCCGCCGGCGCCGGTGTTGGCGTTGATGTTCACGACAGCCGTTTGGCGGATGGCGCGGGTGCCGACGTAGGAGACCTGGACGGTGGTGTCCTTCATGAGCTCGCGCTGGATGGTGGCGTTGAAGCTCTGGATGTAGCCGCGATTGAAGCGCTCCGGGAAGGTGACGGTGCCGACGGCGGCGGGCAGCAAGATGGCGCCGGAACTGACGTCCGGCGGGACGACCGCGGGGATGCCGGTGCGCAGGGTACCGGCGGCGATGAAAGTAGTGGCGCCGGAGAACTGGGTGGAGATGGTGGCCGGGTAGGCGTCGCGCATGCTGCGGAAGGAGTTGGGATCGATGCTGATGCCGTAGCCGAGGCGGAAGACCGTCTTTTCGGTGGCGCGGTAGGCGATGCCGAGGCGGGGAGCGATCTGGCCCCAGCCGACGTCGACGCCGGTATCGCGCGGGGTGTTGCCTTCGCCGCCGATGAGGACGCGGTTGATGCGCGGGTCGTAGCGTTCGCCGCCGCGGTGGTCGCGGGTGGCGAAGGGATAGTACTCGTAGCGCATGCCGTAGTTGAGAGTGAGCTTCCGGTTCACCTGCCACTGGTCGCGGGCGTAGAAGCCGTAGGAGGGCATGCGGACGGCGGCGGGATTGATGTTCTGCACGTCCTTGCCGAGGCCCTGCGCCTGGCCGAGGAGGAAGTCGGCGAGGCCGTTATACAGGTTCGGCGCGGCGCCGCCGTTTAAGGCCGTGAGGCCGCCGGTGAAGTTGAAGCCGCCGCGCGGGCCGAAGGCGGCCTGGGGCTGGAAGTGGTTGATGGTGTAGTAGGCGTACTCGGCGCCGAAGCGGAAGGAGTGGGCGCCCTTGAACCAGCCGACGTTGCCGACGGCGACATACTGATTGTCGCGGAACAGGAAGGGGTTTGAGACGTTCGGGTTGCCGAGGGCCGAGAAGCCGCTGATGTTGAAGCGGGGATAACCGCCCTGGAGGCGGTCGCTGCCATTGGTGCCGGGAATGCGAAGGTCTTCGAGGCCGTAGTTCTTCTCGATGTCGACGTTTTCGGCGCTGAGCCGGAGGCGAGTGAACCCGACGTTGGCATCGATGAGGATACGGGGCGAGACGGTGTAGGTTCCACCGACGGCGGCGCTTTGGATGAGGCCGGGAGCGCGGCCGGGTTGGCCGCCGGCGAGGGCGTCGCCACCCGCGGCGCCGAGCGAAGGCGGATCAAAGATCAGGCTGGGCGAGAAGCTGTAGCGGGCGAAGACGGAGGCCTTTTCCGTGGGGTTATAGTTCACTTTGAAGTCGGAGTTATCGCGGTTGAACTCATAGGTGCCGCTGGCGAAGTGGTTATTCTGGATCTGATTGGAACCGGCGGGAAGGCCGACGTAGTTCGGGGCTTCGAGGAGGCCGAGCATGGTGGCGGCGGCGGGGTCGATGCGGCTGGCGGGGATTTGCAGGCCGGGGAAGAGTTGGCGGCCGGTGCCGTTGGCGGCGCCGGTGGCGGGGTCGTAGATGTTGGTGCCGAAGGAGCTGAAGTTGCCGGCGCGGAGCGGAGCGTTGGGGAGGGTGCGGAAGGCGGAGGCGTTTTGGCGGCGGACGGTGCGTTCCCAGTCGGCGAAGAAGAAGAGCTTGTTCTTTTTGATGGGGCCGCCGAAGGTGCCGCCGAACTGGTTGAGGATGTTCTTCGGGAGGTCGCCGCCGTAGTAGAAGTAATTGCGGGCCCGCATGGCGCTGTTGGTATGGAACTCGTGGGCGGAGCCGTGGAACTCATTGGTGCCGCTCTTGATGGTGACGTTCATCGCCGCGCCGCCGGCCATGCCCTGTTCGGCGTCGAAGCTGTTGGAGACGACGTTGACGGTTTCGATAGCGTCTTGCGGCGGGACGTAGGCGACGATGTGGGGGAGCCACGGGTAGCTGACCGTGGCGCCGTCGATGCGGGTGTTGTTGTTCGAGTAGCTGGCGCCGTTGACGTTGGTGCCCATGGCGCGCTGGGGGTTACCGGCGTCGGAGTGTAACTCGGTGGGCGGGGAGAAGCCGGGGATGATCTTGTAGAGATTCTGGAAGTTGCGGCCGCCGCCGACTGGGAGGTTGGTGATCTGCGATTTGGAGATCTGGTTGGATAGGTCGGCGCGGTCGGTTTGCAGGGTGGCAGCGGAGCCTTCGACGACGATGCTTTCGGTGACGCTGGCGACTTGGAGGCGGGCGTCGATGCGGCGGACGGTGTTGGCGTCGATGGAGACGGAGTTTTGGACGAGGGACCGGAACGAGGTCGCCGCGATGGTGACTTTGTAGGTGCCCGGCTGGAGGTCGTTGAACAGGAACGTCCCGCGTTCATCCGTGGCCCCCTGTTTGGTGACGCCGGTGGCGGTGTTGGCCACCTCGACTTTGGCGCCGGGGACGGCGGCGTCGGCCGCGTCGGTCACATTCCCGGTCAATGACCCATACAACACCTGCGCCGGTGCGATCCCCGCACTCAGCACGACTCCCAGCAACAAGGCTCCCAGTTTCTGCATACTCCCGAGATGCCGAGTTATGCCGGTTTGTTGGCCCCCACGAAAATTTGTTCGCGCATCCGTTCGGCGGCGCGGGTGACGCTCCACCGTTCGACGGCGGCCATGGTGAAGAGCCAGGGGGCGACGGTGTTTGACCACTGGAGCCATTCGGTCCAACCCTCCGTGGAGGTGGACAGGCAGAGGTTGACGAGGCGGAGGAGGAGGAAGGCGGCCATCCAGCGGAGCGCCAAGGCCCAGCGGCCGCCGGTCATCTCCCAACTGATGCGGTGCAGCCCCAGGGCAATGGTGGCGGGCACGGCGAGCGGGATGAAACTGAGGAACTGCAGGTAGCGCATGGCCGCAATGGAACTGGCGGCGTCGCCGAGACGCTCCCGGTTGATGACGACCGGCACCGATAACGCGATGAGCAGCGCCAGCCATAGCCAGTCGACTCGCTTCCAGCGGGGTGCGAGGCCGACCTGGCGAAACGCGCGGCCGAGTTCGACGAGGCCCCAGGTAAGCACCAGGAGCGAGGCGACGATTAAGATTTGGCGCCAACTGCGGGCCGGCAGGAGCCAGTTACCGAACTCGGCAACGATCTCATACGAATGGCGGGCCATCGCTAAAACAGCGCTGAGGCCGAGGAGCGTCCAGGCCATGCGCATGCGGGAGCCGCGGGGCGAATCGTGGCGGATGCGCCAGCAGTAGGGCAGGGCGACTGCGTAAGCAACGAACTTGACGGTCTCCTGCCAGATCTCCACCTAGGCGACCTCCAGCGAGAGGCCGGCCTGGCCGATGAGGCGGCCGGCGGCCATGCCGCAGAAGGAGCCGACGAGTTCGCTTAAGGAGCTGACGAAGTGGCACCACGTGCGTCCGGAGACGCCGCCGCATTGGCGGGAGGCGGTGGCCATGGCCGATTCGGCAGCGTGGCGGCCGCAGAGCGGTTCGAGCAGATGGCTCAAGAGCGCGAGGGCTTCGTCGGCTCGGACACCGCGCCGCTCGAGGCGTTCCATGGTGCCGCGCAGCATGCGCTCGATGTCGGGCGCGCCGCCGGAGGCCGCCGTCCGCCAGCGAGCGCCTTCGCGTTGTAGTGCCGTTTCCCAGTTCATCGAAAGTGCTCCGCCAGCCTCTTCTTCAACTGAAACACCCGCCACTGAACGGTGCCCACGGGCAGTTCGAGCAGCTCAGCCATTTCATGATAGGCAAAGCCATCGACGTAGCGCAAAAGCAGCAGTTCGCGGTCGGCGGGCGGCAGGCAGTCGAGCCATTCGCCGAGCACGAGGCCCGCGAAGGGGTTCCAATCGGCGGCGCCCTGGTCCTCGATCAGGTCGAGCGTTTCGACGCGGCGGCCCTGTTGGCGGAGGTACTGCAGCAGTTCGTTGCGGGCGATGCGGAAGAGCCAGGGGCGGAATAACGTGAGATCGCGCAGGCCGTCCACCTTCCGGAAGAGGATGAGCATGACTTCCTGGGTCAAGTCTTCGGCGACGGCGGATTCGCAGCCGCGGGCACGGAAATAGACCATCAACTGGGGCGCGAGCACCCGGAACAAAGAGGCGAAGTGCTCCTCGTTGGGGCAGCGGACGAACTGTTCCACCACCGCTTCAAAACTGGGAGTGACGACGACGGACATCGTGCGAGAGATCGTATCACGAGTGCCGGGCGGGGTTAGGCGAGGACGTCGTTCATGACGTTGCCCGCTACGTCGGTTAAGCGGAAAAAGCGTCCGCTATACGGGTAAGTGAGTCGGGTGTGGTCGATGCCCATGAGATGGAGAATCGTCGCATGGAGGTCGTGGACGTGGGCGCGCTTTTCGACGGCCTTGGCGCCGAACTCGTCGGTGGCGCCGTAGACGGTACCGCCCTTCACGCCGGCTCCGGCGAGCAGGTAGGTGAAGCCTTCGTTGTTGTGATCGCGGCCGTTTTGCACGTTGATGCGACCGTTGGTCTCAATCCACGGACGGCGGCCGAACTCTCCGCCGATGACGACGAGGGTTTCTTTGAGCAGGCCGGAGGCTTTGAGGTCTTTGAGGAGCGCAGCGATGGGTTGATCGGCCTGTTGCGCGAGTTTGCGGTGGACGAGGATGTTGTGATGGCTGTCCCAGGGCTTGTCGTTGCCGAAGTAGACCTGCACGGCGCGGACGCCACGTTCGACGAGGCGGCGGGCGACCAGGCAGCCGCGGGCGAAGTCGCCATCGCGGGTGGCGGATTTGATCTTCATTTCGGCTTCGTCGGGGTTCCGGGTGACGCCGTAGGCGGCTTGGACCTGGGCGGACTCCTTGGCGATGTCGAAGGCATCCATGGCTTCGGCCTGCATGCGGTAGGCGACCTCCATCGACTGAATACGGCCTTCGAGCAGGGGATCGGCGCCGCGCTTTGAGAGCTCGAGCCCGTTCAGCTTGTTGAGGAAGTCGAGAGTCTTGCGTTGGTCGGCGAGCGAGGTGGTGGCGTTGCGGAGGTGCTGGATCATCTTCTCCGGGTCGGCTTCGTCGTTGGGGACGTAGGTGCCCTGATAGACCGAGGGGAGGAAGGCGTTGCCCCACAGGTTGGCGCCGACGTCGGGGACTCCGGCGCAGAGAGCGACGAAGCCCGGGAGGTTTTTGTTCTCCGTGCCGAGGCCGTAGGTGAGCCAGGAGCCCCAGGAGGGGAAGCCGGGGATGATGCGGCCGATGTTCATCTGCAGCATGGCCTGGGGATGGGCGGGCAGGTCGCAGTGCATGGAGCGGACGACGCAGATATCGTCGATGCACTCGCCCACCTGACGGAAGATCTCCGAGACCTCGATGCCGGACTGGCCGTACTTTTTGAACGAGAACGGGGAACGCATGAGAGTTCCCTGCCCCATCTTGTTCTGGCCAGGCGGGAGGGTGCCGTGGAACTTATCGAGGGCGGGCTTGGGGTCGAAGGTATCGACCTGCGAGGGGCCGCCGTTGAGGAACAGGAAGATGACCGATTTGGCTTTCGCCGGGAAGTGGGGGCCGGTGGCGGCGGCGATGTTGTTGGCCAGGCCGATCATGCCGAAGCCGGTTCCAAGGGTTTTGAGGGCGTCGCGGCGGTTCATCATGTTAGTTCACAAAGAGGAATTCGTTCGAGCTGAGCAAGGCTTTCGAAAATTGAGTCCACGGGTCTTTCGCGGACCGGGTGAAGTCGAGGCTGAGTTGGCGTTCCTGCGCGTCGGGGTCCCGGGAGAGGACGGCGCGATAGAGGAAGCCGACGCGGTCGGAGGCCTGGGCGGAGTCGGCGGCGAGTTTGCGGGCGCGGGCGTCGACAAAGTCGCTGTTGAGGAAGAAGAGCTGCTGAAGAGCGGTGGCGGTGACGGTGCGCTGCTCGCCGGTGGCATTGGGATTCGGGAAATCGAACAGGGCGAGGGTGCCGTCGAGCTTGCGGCGGGAGACGAGGCCGTAGATGGTGCGTTTGCGAGTCTCGTTGGCGGCCAGGTCGGCGGGTTGGGCGCCGGGGGTGAGGTCGAGTTCGGAGGAGGCGGCGAGGAGGGCGTCGCGGAGGCTTTCGGCATCGAGACGCTGACGGTTGGCGCGCCAGAGGAGGCGGTTGGCCGGGTCCTTTTCGTTGCCGGCGGCGGAGTTTTCCGCCGAACGCTGGTAGGTAGCCGAGAGCATGATCTCGCGGTGGAGCTGCTTGAGCGACCAGCCGTTCGAGACGAAGCGCGAGGCGAGATAGTCGAGTAACTCAGGGTTACTGGGCTTACCGCCCATGCGACCGAAGTTACTCACCGTGGGTACGATGCCTTCGCCGAAGTGGTGGGCCCAGACGCGATTGACCATCACGCGGGGGGTAAGCGGGTTTTCGGGGGCGACCATGGCCGCGGCCAGTTCGAGACGGCCGCTGCCGCTCGTAAAGGGCTTTTCGTTGAGGATGGAGAGGAAGCCGCGGGGGACTTCGGGGCCAAGGTTATCGGGCTGGCCGTTGATCTGGATCCGCTGGTTCTTGGGGTTGGGCAGATCCTGAATCACGTGGGCGTAGGCGTACTGTTCCGGGAGAGCGGCTTTACGCTCCTTGAGTTCGGCGCGGAGGGCCTTGAGGTGATCGGCCCAGGGCCCGGTAAGGAAGCGTTCGATGGTGCCATCGGAAGTGAGATAGCCGCGGTTGGGGCCGAAGTAGAGGATGCCGTCTTCTTCCTGCTTGAACTCCTTGCCGTAGAAGTCGGAGAAGTAGAGGTCGCGCCACAGGAAGAAGTCTTCGGTCTTGAGGGAGACGGTGACGTAGCCATCGACGTTCTTCGCGTCTTTCGCATTGGCTTTGCGGACGATGTTTTCCTGGTCGACGCGGTCCCGTTCGGCGAGGACGCGGAAGCAGTGTTCGCGGAAGGCGTTCGCATCGAAGGACTGGCTTTGCCAGCCTTTCAGATACTGGTTATCTTCGGGGCCGGACTTGAGATAACGAACCCAGTTTTTGAGCACGCCGAGATCGAGGTGGTCGGCCGCGGCGGCGGCTTCGACGGAGACGGGTTGGGGACCGACGAGCACGCGGCGGGCGGCGGCGAGGTATTGGGGCGCCTGCATCGTGAGGATTTTGGCCATGCTGGAGGCCTGGTCGTGGAGGAAGTCCTGAATGCGGGTTTCGAGTTCCTTGACCTTGGCTTCCTTCCGTTTATACTCGGCAACCTGATCGGCGGGAGCGAGGGGGAGTTCGCTGCGCTTGGTGGAGGAAAAGACGCCCTGGAGGGCGTAGAAGTCGCGGGTGGGAATGGGATCGAACTTATGGTCGTGGCACTGGGCGCAGGCGGCGGTGAGGGCGAGAAAGCCGCGGGTGGTGGCGTCGACGCGGTCATCGACAAGTTCCGGGCTGAGGCCGTAGAAGCCGAGGCCGACGGCTAAGTCGGGGTGCTGTTCGTTTTTGGGGAGTAAGTCGCCGGCGATTTGCGCTTTGACGAATAAGTCATAGGGCATGTCGCGGTTCATCGCGTCGATTACCCAGTTCCGGTAGCGGAAGGAGTTGGGATAGGGGTCGAAGACGTCGTTTGAAAGCTTGTCGTCGGCGTAGCGGGCGATATCGAGCCAGTAGCGGCCCCAGCGTTCGCCGTAGCGGGGCGAGGCAAGGAGTTGGTCGACGACTTTGGCGAAGGCGTTCGGAGATTGGTCGGCGAGGAAGGCGTCGACGGCGGAGGCCGAGGGGGGCAGGCCGGTGAGGTCGAAATAGGCCCGGCGGATGAGGTCGCGCTTGGCGGCGGGAGGATTCTGGGGGAGGCCTTTAGCGGCGAGACGGGACTGGACGAGCTGGTCGATCGAGGCGCCGGGGGCGGGTTTTGCGAGGGGAGTAAAGGCCCAGTAGTTCCGCTGCTCGGGGGTGATGACGTAGGGGGCGTTTGCGTTCTTCGAGACGACCGCTTCCGGCCAGGGCGCGCCGGCGGCGATCCAGGTGGACAGGTCGGCGATTTCCGCCGCGGAGAGCTTCGGCTGGTTGAAGGGCATCTGCAGCTTGGGGTCGGCGTGGCGGACGGCGGTGAGGAGCAGGCTCGATTCGGGTTGGCCGGGAACGAGGGCGGGTCCGCGGGAGCCGCCTTTGAGGAGCGCGGCGCGGGAGTTGACGGCGAGTCCGGACTGCGGGGTGAGGGAGTGGCAGGAGTAGCAGCGGTTGGCGAGGACGGGGCGGACCTTGTTTTCAAAGAATTCCGCGGGATCGGCGGCGAGCAGCGGGAGGGACAGGGCGGCAAGGAGGAAGCGCATCGGGGAAGCTCCTAAGCTGTTTGGCAACGGGACGCTAATACTATACATTTTTCTTTTGGCGAGAAAAAGGGGGGAGCGGGATTGTTTCCTGAGCAATTCCATGACATATTTCTTTCAGGAGAGATACTTCATGGCGCGCGCAAAGCTGGAGTTGGCCCGGGAGGGGACGCGGTCGGAGACGGCACGGGCTGTATTGACCGAAGCGGTGCTGCGGGCAGCGGCGATTTTGGGGATTTCGCAGGCGGAGTTAGGGAAGATTCTGGGGATTTCGGCGGCGAGCGTATCGCGGATGGCGGCCGGAAAGTATCTGCTGGATCCGGAGGGGAAGGAGTGGCAGTTAGGGGCGTTGTTTGTGCGGCTGTTCCGGAGCCTGGATTCGATTACCGGGGGGAGCGAGGAGCACGCCCGGCGGTGGCTGCAGAGTGGGAATACGGGGCTGCAGGGGACGCCGGTGGCAATGCTGCGGGAGATCGACTCGTTTGTGCGGGTGGTTCAATACTTGGATGCGTCGCGTGCCCGGGTTTGAGGTGGTGGCGGGGGCGGTGCGGCCGGGGCGCTGGAAGGCTTGGCGGGCCGTAGAGGGGCAGCATGTGGTGTCGACACTGCGGCTGGCGGGCGGGGACCCGGGGCGGCAGGATTTGCTCGAGCGGATTTTGGAGGAGAGCAAGCCAGCGTTGCCGGAAGGGACGTCGGGCTTGCACTACTTGCTGGCGACGCCGTTTCGGTACGGGCCGGTGGGGGCGGGATCGCGGTTTCGGGGTTGGGGGGATGCAGGCGTGCTGTATGGGGCGGCGCAGCGGCGGACGGCGTGTGCGGAGGTGGGGTACTGGCGTTGGCGTTTTGTGGGGGAGAGTGCGGGGTTAGCGGAGTTGCCGGCGGCAGCGCAGACGGTGTTCCGGTTTGGGGCGGGGGGCCGGGGGGTGGATTTGGAGCGGGCTCCGCTTGAGGAGTGGGCGGCGCAGTGGACGGACCCGGTGGAGTATGGCGAGACGCAGAAGTTGGGGCGGATGGCGCGGGAGGCGGGGGCGGAGTGGATCGGCTACCGCTCGGTGCGGGATCCGGAAGGGGGGCGTTGTTACGCGGTCTTGACGGGGCGGGCGGTGCGGCCGAAGGCGCCGCTCGAGCGGGAGACGTGGTGGTTGACGGTTCGGGGGAGCGGGGTGGTGTGGCAGCGGGAGGGTGGGGAGCGGTTTGTGTTTTCGTATTGAATAGAGTGGGTGAGGCGAGCAATGGCACAACTGAATTGGTCCGAATGCCCCACAGTGGAGAGTGTGCCGGGGAAATTGAGCAGTGCATGGGTATTGAAGGGTACGCGGATGCCGGTGCAGGCGATCTTTGAGAACCGGGACGTGGGCCTGTCGGTGCGGGAGATCACCGAGGTCTACGACGTGACCGAGGCCGAGGTGAAGGCGGTGCTGCATTGCGCGGCGCAGAGCTTGGAAACGACTCCGGCGTACGGGATGCCTGAAGCTGAAGAATGTCACCATGGCATGGTGGTTCCGAGGTCGCAGGAATAGCCGGTCTGCAGCAACCTGTAACGCAGTTTCGAGCCGAGCCGTTCCGTTAACCGAGTTGGGGATCGTTACTCTACATGGAAGCTAAAGACTTGGTCTAGAGGGCGGCCCAGGGCTCCGGCGATGCGGAAGGCGACTTCGAGCGAAGGGGAGTATTTGTTGGCTTCAATGGCGTTGACGGTTTGGCGGGTGACGCCGACCTGGTCGGCGAGTTGCTGTTGCGTAAGTCCGCCTTGCTGCTGGCGGAGCTGGCGGATCTGATTAGTGATCGGCACGGCTAGACGCCTTGGCGATAGTGGAAGAGTTGGGAGCCGATCTCTACGAGTTGGGCGAGGACCCAGAAAGCGATGAGGAGGTTGACGAAGGCGAAGTTGCCTTCCCAGCGGAGGGCAACGCAAAGAGAGCAGAAGACGCCGGTGGCCAGAACGAAGGAGCCACGGCGGGCGGATTTCAGTTCGATGAGGTGGTCGCGCTCGTCGGTGCGAGCACTGGCCGCGCGGGGATTGAGGAGAGCCAGGACCGTGTTTCCAACAATCTGGAGAATCACCAGGAAAACGACGAGGGCGACCATAAGGACGACTTGGTGGGGCTGGACCGATAAGCTCGTGTGAGGGAAGACGGAGGCGAAGTAAATTCCAGACACCGTGAGAAGGCTGAAAAATAGGAGCCAGAGAGATTTTTCATAAAAGCTCATGTCCAATATATTTGACATCATACGGGCTGAATGTCAAGTATTTTTGACACGGCTTGGGGCGGGGTGAGGGTGCCCGCGCGGAGGGCGGCTTCGAGAGCCGGGCGGATCGCTTGGATGGCGGGGTCGGCGTGGAAACGCTGCCAGAGGGTTTGGCGGAGGAGCTCTTCAAACCAAGCGAGGGTCTGGGCCGGGCGGCGGGTGCGGTCGGCTTGGGACTGGATGGTTTGCCAGAGTTCCGGAACTCCTTCGCGGGTCAGGGCGGAGCAGGTGAGGACAGGGGGGGCGGTAGCGGCGAACAGGTGCAGGGCCGAGGAGTAGGCGCGTTGGGCCTGGAGGGCGCGCGGTTGGTTGTCGCCATCGGCTTTGTTAATGACGAGCAGGTCCGTGAGTTCGAGGATCCCTCGCTTGAGGCCTTGGAGTTCGTCGCCGGCCCCGGGGAGGAGCAGCAGGAGGAAGCAATCGGTCATCTGGTGGACGGCGGTTTCCGATTGGCCGACGCCGACGGTTTCGACGATGATCACCTCGTAGCCGGCGGCTTCGCACAGTAGAATCGATTCCCGGGTATGGCGGGCGACGCCTCCAAGATGGCCGCGGGCCGGGGTGGGCCGGATGAAGGCGTGCGGGCTTTGTGCCAGGGTTTCCATGCGGGTCTTGTCGCCGAGAATGGAGCCGCCCGTGGTGGGAGAGGAGGGGTCGACGGAGAGGACGGCGAGGGGTTGCGTGATGTGAGCGCCGAGGGCTTCGATCAGGGTGGACTTCCCTGCCCCCGGGACGCCGGTGATGCCGAGGCGGAGCGAACGGCCGGTGTGCGGGAGCACGGCGGCGAGGAGATCGCGGGCGAGGGCCTGGTCGGCGGGGAGGCCGGACTCCATCAGGGTGAGGGCGCGGGCGAGAACGGCGCGGTCGCGGGCCAGGATCCCGTCGCGGTACTGGGCGAGGGTCAGGCGCGGGAGCGGCATAGATGAGCGAGGATCTGCTGGGCGGCCACCGGGATGACGGTGCCGGGGCCGAAGATGGCGGCGACGCCGGCGGCCAGCAGGGCCGGGTGGTCGGCCGGGGGAATCACGCCGCCCACGATGGTGACGATATCGGGCCGGCCCTGCGCGGCGAGTTCGGCGATGACGGCGGGCACGAGCGTCTTGTGCGCGCCGGCCAGCGAGGAGATGCCCAGAATATGGACATCGTTTTCGACGGCGTGGCGGGCGACTTCGGCGGGCATCTGGAAGAGAGGACCGATATCCACGTCGAAGCCGAGGTCGGCGAAGGCGGAGGCGATGACTTTCGCGCCGCGGTCGTGGCCGTCCTGGCCGAGCTTGGCGACGAGGATCCGCGGCTGGCGCCCTTCGTCGTGGGCGAATGCGGCGACCCGCTCCCGGGCAGCTTGGAAGTTCGCGTCGTGGGCGGACTCTTTGGTGTAGACGCCGGTGAGGGCGCGGGGCGTGGCCTGGTAGCGGGTGAACTTGGCTTCGAGCGCCGCCGAGATTTCGCCGAGCGTGCAGCGGGCGCGGGCGGCGGCGATGGCGAGTTCGAGCAGGTTGCCTTCGGCCCGCGTGAGGGCAGCCAGAGCGGCGGCGACGGCGACGGCGTCGCGGGTGGACTTGAGGTGAGCGAGCCGGGCGGTTTGGGTGGCGAGGACCTGCGCGTTATCAATCGACAGGACCGGGACCTCGGTGGGCGCCGGGGGCGGATACTTGTTGACCCCGACGATGGTCTCGCGGCCGGAATCGAGCGCGGCCTGGCGGCGGGCCGCCGCCTCTTCAATGCGGGACTGGGGCAGACCGGCTTCGATGGCCTGGGTCATGCCGCCGTGAGACTCGACCTCGGCGATGAGTTGGCGGGCTTCTTCGATGAGGGAGTCGGTGAGCGACTCGACCGCGTGGGAGCCGCCGAGGGGGTCGATGATCCCGGTGATGCCGGTTTCGTTCTGGAGGATGAGTTGGGTATCGCGGGCGATTTTGGCGGAGAAGTCGGTGGGAAGCGCCAGGGCTTCGTCGAGCGCGTTGGTATGGAGCGACTGGGTATGGCCGGCGACAGCGGCGAAGGCTTCGAGCGTGGTGCGGGTGACGTTGTTGAAGGGATCCTGGGCGGCGAGGCTCCAGCCGGAGGTTTGGCAGTGGGCGCGGAGGATGCTGGATTTCGGGTTTTGCGGAGCGAACTGCTGCAGGAGTTCGTACCAGAGTTGGCGGGCGGCCCGGAGCTTGGCGACCTCCGTGAAGAGGTTCATGGAGATGCCCCAGAAGAACGATAGACGCGGGGCAAACTCGTCGATGGCGAGGCCGGCGGCGAGGCCGGTGCGGATGTATTCGAGACCGTTGGCGAGCGTGTAGGCGAGTTCCTGCGCGGCGGTGGCTCCGGCTTCCTGCATGTGGTAGCCGGAGATGGAGATGGAGTTGAACTTCGGGAGGTTTTGGGCGCAGTAGCGGAAGATATCGGCGACGATGCGCATGGAGGGAGCGGGGGGATAGATATACGTGTTCCGCACCATGAACTCTTTGAGGATGTCGTTCTGGATGGTGCCGGCCAGTTGGGCAGGGCCAACGCCCTGCTCTTCGGCGGCCACGATATAGAAGGCCAGAATCGGGAGCACGGCGCCGTTCATGGTCATCGAAACGGAGATGTCGCCGAGCGGGATTTGGTGGAAGAGCAGATGCATGTCTTCCACCGAGTCGATGGCGACGCCGGCCTGGCCGACATCGGCCTGGGCGCGGGGATGGTCCGAATCGTAACCGCGGTGCGTGGGTAGATCGAAGGCGACCGAGAGCCCTTTCTGGCCGGCGGCGAGATTGCGGCGGTAGAAGGCGTTGGAGGCTTCGGCGGTGGAAAAGCCGGCGTACTGGCGGATGGTCCACGGCTGGTGGACGTACATGGCGGGGTAGGGTCCGCGGCGGTAGGGGGGCTCTCCGGCGCGGGGGCCGGCGGGGGTAAGCGCGGCGGGAGGGAGTTGGGCGAGTTGGTGAGTCCGGGTATCGATGGCGTACGATCCGGCGGCGGGATCCGGGGGTAACTGGCACTCTTCGGTCAGGATGTGCTCAATGTTCGCGGCTAAGTGCGGGGGGAAGGTTTCGTTAGTAAGAACGATGCGATCCGCGCGGCCCAGCCGGGCGGCGAGAGCGGCGAGAGTCAGTTGAATCTGATTGAGCTGGGGCGAGGGGACGGCCTGGAGATAGAGTGGGCGGTTCGCAACATACCGGGCGGCGCGGAACTTGGCGACCTCGGCGTAGAAGTCCAAGGTGACCGGTAAGGCGATGGCGGTGGCGGAGGAGGAGCGGATGGCTTCGAGTTGCGCGGAGGGATCTGCCAGGTGGGTGAGGTCGAGTTCGACCGGCGCGGGCGGAGCGGAGGCGGGAAACGGAGGGAGCAGCGGAGCAGTGGTCGCAATCATGCGTGGGGGTCCTGGACGATTTCAAGAAGATAGCCGAGCGGGGCTTCGGCGGGGGACTTGGGATGGACGAAGAAGACGGTGGTGCCGTGGGAGCCGGGGCGCGGGGCGGGGTCGAGGAGTTGGTAGTGCAACGCCTGGAGGTGGGCGTAGGCGGCGTAAATGTCAGTCACGGCGAGGGCGAGGTGGGCAAAGGCCGGCCGCGGTTTCTCCAGTTGGCGGGCCACGGGGCTGGAGGGAGAGAGCGGCGAGAGAAGCTGCAACAGCGGAGGACCGGAGGGAGGCTGGAGCAGGACCTCATGCACCTGATCGGAGCCGAGGACATCTTCGCGATGCAGGATGGCGAAGCCGAGAGCCTGGTAGGCCGACAACTGGGCTGCGAGTTGATCGGAGGGGACGGCCAGGGCGAAATGGTGGATGCCGAGGAGGCCGGGGAGCGAGGGGAGCACTGTAGATATGGTCGCGCAAAACACTGGGGATTGGGCCGCAGGGTTGCGTATCGGGACCCACGGCATCCTGTTGAACTTGTTGATTTTGCTACAGGGTGAGTATGGCCGCGGGATTGCAGTGGTTACCAATTGAGGTGGATTACCATGCGAATTCTATTCAGTTTTAGCACCCTCGTTCTTGCTAGCCTCCTGTCTGGGCAAACGCAGATCAAACGGGTGCCGATTACGCCGACCAAGATAACGGACGGCGCCGAGATGTATCGGACCTACTGTGCCAGTTGCCACGGCACGGACGGCAAAGGATCCGGCCCCGCAGCAGCGGCGCTGAATGGACCAATGCCGGATCTGACCAAGCTGGCGCAGGCGAATGAGGGGCCGTTTCCGACTGAGTCGGTCCTGTTGACGCTGGGCCGGGTCCGAGGAGCCGGGGCGCACGGCAGCGAAGAGATGCCGATCTGGGGCGATGTGTTCCGGGGCAGCGGCTTTGGGTCGGAGGAGGTAGTGGTCCAGCTTCGCCTTTATAACTTAACGCGGTATCTCGAACAGATACAGGATCCTCCGTCGGTAAAGATGGTGAAGGTCAAGAAGCCTTTGGCGACGAATGTGACCGATATCCGGGCCTCGTCGGGAGCCGACATGTATGCGGCGTATTGTTCGAGTTGCCATGGGATGCAGGGGCTGGGAGACGGTCCGGCGGCCGCCGGGCTGAAGAAGCGGCCGAGCGACCTGACCATGCTCTCGACGAACAATCGCGGCGCGTTTCCGTCGGCGAGTCTGACACAGTTGCTGGACCGGGAACCGGGCACCGCGGCGCATGGGTCGAAAGAGATGCCGGTGTGGGGCGATGCGTTCCGGGGGGCGGGCGAGTCCGCGGCCTTGGCGCAGTTACGCATCCATAACATCGTGGCCTATCTTCGGTCCATCCAGCGATAGGCAGGGGAACGGTGCAGCGATTTCACGACCGGCGCGAGGCGGGGATGATGCTGGCGGAGGCGTTGCGATCTTTTCGCAGCGTTCCGGGAGGCTTGGTGCTGGCACTGCCGCGCGGCGGGGTGGTGTTAGGGAGGGAGGTCGCGCGAGCGCTCGATCTTCCTCTCGATGTCTGCCTCGTCCGCAAACTGGGGGTGCCGTGGCAGCCGGAGTTGGCCATGGGCGCTTTGGCCTTGGGCGAGGTGGTGGTTCTCGATGATGCGCTCTTGCGCCAACTGGGGATTCCACAGATCGAGGTGGAACGGGAGATCGCGCTCGAGCGAACGGAGTTGCTGCGGAGAGACCGGCTCTACCGGAGCGGGCGTGGACCGCTGGAGGTCCGTGGGCGGAAGGTGATTCTGGTGGACGATGGCATCGCCACCGGAGCCACGATGGAGGCGGCCATCACGGCCATGCGGAAGCTGGGCGCGGCGAAGGTGATCGTTGGGGTTGGGGTCTCGCCGGCGGGCACGGCCGAGCGGTTGGCACGGGCGGCGGATCAGGTGATCAGCGTGATGGCGCCACAGGAAATGGGAGCGGTGGGGGAATGGTACGTGGAGTTCCCGCAGGTGGAGGACGCTGCGGTGCTGGCGTTGCTCCGCGCGGCGGAAGAAGGGACCAAGGAAATGGAGAATTTCTATGAAAGTAGGTGATCTGGCGACAGCCGGCGTGGTGAGCGCCGATGGCTCGTTGACCGTCGTGAAGGCGGCCAAGCTGATGCGGGACCACCATGTCGGAGACGTGGTGGTGACGGAAGAGACCGAGAGCGGCAGCAAACCGGTAGGTATCGTAACCGACCGGGACCTGGTGGTGGGGGTAATCGGTTTGGGCCTGGATCCGGCGGTGTTTACGATCGGCGATGTGGTGCAGTCGCCGGTGCATACCGCGGTGGCGGACGAGGAGGCGGATGTTGTGATCGAAAGGATGCGTGCGCTGGGAATCCGCCGGGTTCCCGTCGTGGATACTCGGGGTAACCTGGACGGCATCTTCACGATGGATGACTATGTCGCCTACCTGGGGCAGCAATTGCAGAACATCCGCGACTTAGTCCAGAACGAGCGAATGCGCGAGGAAGATTCGCGGGTAGCCATCAATTGAGCGACGGCGCGAACGGAACATCCACCTCCACGCGAGTGCCGCTGCCCGGCGCCGAGTGGACGGCGAAGTGGCCGCCGAGGTCTCGGGCCCGCTCCTCCATACTGATCAGACCCAAGCCCGCTGAGCGGCGGGAAGGATCCGGTTTGAAGCCGCAGCCATCGTCGATGACGACGAGACTGAGGTGGCCATCGTTGGCCGCAACGTGGATGGAAACATTCTCGGCATCGGCGCTCTTGACCGCATTGTGGACGGCCTCCTGGGCGATGCGGTAGAGGGCCACGGTGGTGGCGGTGGGGATCGTCTCCGGCAGCGGATCGGCCACCAGATGCACCCGCGGCCTTTCGAGCACGTCCGCATCGCTCACCAGGCTTTCGAGGGCAGGAACCAACCCGGAGTATTCGAGCGTGCTGGGGTGGAGACGGTGCGAGATGGCGCGGACCTTATCGTGAATCAGGTCGACCTGTTGGCGGGCTTCTTCGAGACGGTCCAAGAGTTTCTTATGCGCGCTATCGACCTCCTGCTTGAGGAATCCCAACTTCATGCCCAGCAAAGAGATCGTCTGCGTCAGGTCATCGTGAATGTTCCGCGCAATGCGGCGGCGTTCCTCTTCCTGGGCCTTGAGGAGCTTGCCGGCGAGCGACTGCAGATGGCGGCGATAGGCGACGCGGTCCGTAACGTCCTGAATGAAGGCGACGGTGAGGTCTCCCTCCGGCGCCGAAATGGAACTCAGGCTGATTTCCACGGGTACTTCCGCGCCGTCCTTACGGAGGGCGGGCATCTCCGCTCCGCTGGCCATTGGCCGGGTGCGCGGCGCGACAGAATAACTCTGGTGGTGAGCGGCATGGGCCGGGCGGAATGACTCGGGAATCAGTTGGAGCAAATCCGTCTGCAAGAGTTCGTCCCGGGAGTAGCCGAACAGTTGCGCGGCGGCGGGATTCGCAATCTTGATCTTTCCCGCCGCGTCGACCCCCAGGATCGCCTCCGCTGCGTTTTCCACCACAGCCCGGAACTTGGCTTCGCTGATCTGGAGCGATCGTTCGGCCTTATGCCGGCTGGTGACATCAATTCCAGTGGCGATGACGTAGGCGACATGTCCGTCCTGGTCGCGCATCGTGGTGTTCGTCCATGCAATCCGGCGGCGGCTGCCATCGCTCGCCAGCCAGTCGTTTTCATGCGCATTGGAGTAGGCGCCGCTCACGAGTTCACCGAAGATGGATTCGGTCTCCGGGATGTGGTCCTGAGGAATGAACGTCCACACGAGGCGGCCGCGGGCATCGCTCTGCGAAAAACCGGTGAGGCTCTCACAGGCGCGATTAAACTCCAGAACGCGGCCGTTGGGATCGAGGACGAGAACCAAGGCGCCCACCGTATCGAGGACGGCGGCGATGAAATCGTAACGTTCCCGCAGATCGTTCCGGCTTTGTTCGAGCGCCGCCTGGCCGCGGAGGATCTCCTGATTGGCGGCCACCAGTTCGGTAATCGTGGCCCGCAACTCGTCGTTGGCGGCTTCCAGTTCCACGGCAAGGTCATCGGCGGAGTGCACCGGGGCTGTGGCCGTTGTGGGGCCCTGGAGTCCGTCTTCCTGCGGATTCAGTTCGATTCGCCAGCAACTGGCCTTCACCGGAGACACGGTGAGCGCGGCGAACCTCCGGAGCCCAACTTCCAGATATTCTACGCGGGGGACGTGCACGGGGGACTTGCTTTGCCGGGCCTGCTCCAACGCTTCGAGCACGGCGGGGTGAAGCGATGGGGTGAGTAAGTCGGGAAGACGCAAAGTGACTTCCCCGCGGAGGAGATTGGTCCGCAGCGCGGTGTAGCCAATCAACTCCACCACTCGTAACTGCTCATCGATGATCAGGCCTATGGACTGCATTCTGGAACCGGTTCCTGTACTGATTGATCCCGCCGGGGACCGGCTCAATTGTATCCTCATGTCGAGTGGGAGTCACCCGGGTGCGAACAGGCGCCAGAGCTTAGGGAGGAGTTTGGAGTCATCATGAGGATGCCAAACTAAGCGGGCCGGCTGAGCAGGTTACCCTGCATGCGAGGAGGTTGCAACTTCACCACCGGGACCACTTCCACCGTCGATTCATCCACTTCCACCGAGACCGAGCGCTCCAGGAGCGTAACGGAGAGCACCAGCCGGTTCCCCTTTTTCGTGTCGAGGAGAATCCCTTCAACGCCTTGGAGCGGGCCAAAGCCGACGCGCACGCGCTGGCCGACGGCAAGGTACGGCGTAGGTTCGCACGCCACCCCGGCGCCCATGGCCTGTTGGAGAGCGAGAATCTCACCTTCATTCACCGGCATCCACCGGTTACCGAACCCGACGATCCGCACCACGCCAAAAGCGGACTGCACTAAGGTGCGCTGGGGCAAAGAAAACCGGCAGAAGACATAGCCGGGAAAGAGCGGAAACTCCACCGTCTTAAAGCGGTCTGCCCACTTCCGGCGGCTTTCATAACACGGGAGAAACGCCTCGAGACCTTTCTCGGCGAGCTGCTTTTCAACCGCCCGCTCATGGCGGACGCGCACATATAGTGCGTACCATTGCGATTCCGTTTGAAGATAAAGTTCGGACATGAGAGAGGGCCTACTTTAACTGGTTATGCCGCGTTGGAAGCATTTACAGCAGCTTCCAGCCGCTGATGCTGAGCCAAGACGGCGTCGACGAAACCGAGAGCGTGAACGAACTCGGCAGAGCGGAGCGGGCGATAGAGAAAATGGAAAGCGCCCAGCCGCTCGAGATCCGCCCACGGAGTGGGAGAACCGAAACGGCTGCAAGCGATCCAGTGGATGCCGGGATACCGGCGGCACGCCAAGCGGAGGTAGGATCCACCATCCTCGGAGGCATCGATCAAACCCGCAGCAATGGTCCGCCCTTCGCTCAGGGCCAGATCATCCAACGCCGGAAGCTGTTTGAGCGCCCAGCCGAACTGGGCGCAGAGGGCCGCCAGGTCGATGTGTTCTTCGGAGAAGTCTCCGACTGCCAGGAGAATGGGACGCTTATCCATATAGAACCTCGGAAGATTCGAGCGGGTCCTTCGCCAATTGGTACTTCTTCATGCGGTACCGCAAACGGTCGCGGGTGGTGCCCAGAGCTTGTGCGGCCTTGGTTTGGTTCCAGCCGGCGCGAAGAAGAGCCTGGCGAAGCAGGCGAGCCTCACAGACTTCGAGCATATTCTTCGGGGCCGCCTCCTCGCATTCCGTGGGAACCGGAGCCGCGGGAGCCGTTCGGTCCGGGCGAGCCAGCAGATCGGCCGGCAGATCGTCGAGTTCGATCGTGTCCCCGGAGCAGACCATGGTCGCGTAGCCGAGAGCATTTTCGAGTTCGCGGACATTGCCCGGCCAGGGATGCAAAACGAACGCCAGAGCGGCTTCCGAGGATAAGCGGGCGACGGGCTTACCATAGCGCACCGCCCACTGGCGAAGGAAGTAGTCGATGAGAATCGAAAGGTCGCCCTCGCGTTCGCGGAGGGCCGGCAGGTGGATCTCCACCATGGCGAGCCGGAAATACAGGTCTTCGCGGAACTGGTGCTCCCGCACGGCGAGTTTCAAGTCTTTATTTGTGGCCGCCACCACACGCAAATCCAACTTGCGGGACGTCAACGATCCCACCCGCTGCACTTCCCGGTTCTGCAACACCCGCAGCAGCTTCGCTTGCGTCGATAGCGGCATATCGCCGATCTCATCCAGGAAGAGCGTGCCTCCATCGGCAAATTCGCACTGCCCGACTTTGTCCTGCAGCGCTCCGGTAAAGGCGCCGCGTACGTGCCCGAACAGCTCACTCTCGAACAGAGACTCAACAACAGCGGAACAGTTGAGCGTCACCAAGCGGCCCTTGGCGGGGCTCAACTCATGAAGCGCGCGGGAAGCCAGCTCCTTGCCGGTGCCCGTCTCTCCGGTCACGAGAACCGTGCGAAAGTGCGGCGCCACCTTCTTAATTCGATCGAAGACCCCCTGCATCTGGGGACTTCGGGCGATCGCGCCGGGGATGTTGAAAGAATTGCTATTGGGTTCACCAAGAACCGAACGGTATTCCTGGATAGGCAATACGCTAGCACTCATCGAAGGACTCCTCTGTCCCTTGCGGACTGTGCATCGTGTTTTGGGGCCGCTTGAGAGAGAATGCGGACTGCTTGTCGAAGCGCCGGTTCCCTACCTCAGCCGCCGTTTCCGAGCTACTTCGATCAGTATATTCAGGGTGCCGCCGGAACTATACTCGTAGTTTCCCTAGGACGACCCGCCTTTCCCACGGGGTGGTAGACCTCAAACAACCTTGGTGCTATCATCGGCCCACATGCGAACGGGCTTGGCGCCTTCGGCTTTTGAACCGCTGACAAACCGCCAACGCTGAAAACGCATGGATCTGACGCGGAGCGCGAATGAAGCGGAAAACGATCATCCTTGCCGACGACCATGAGTTGGTGCGGGAAGGCTTGCGGCGAATTCTTGAGAACGAATACACATTAGCAGGTACGGTTGGGGACGGCCGTAGCTTAGTCACTGAGGTGGAAAAGTTACAACCGGATCTTGTTGTCTGTGACATTTCGATGCCGCTGCTGAATGGTCTCGAGGCGCTTAGCGTGTGCCGGGCAAATGGTTGGCGAACGCGATTTGTTTTCGTCACGGGGAGCCTGGATGTGTCTCTGGCCACCCGGGCCTTCCGCCTGGGCGCGGCAGGATATGTGCTGAAACACGCCGCCACCGAGGAGCTGTTGACGGCGATCCGGGAAGTGCTGATCGGCCGGACCTACATCACCCCGCGCATCGCCGACAAGGTGCTGCAAAACCTCATGGTGACGCCGGAGGATCGCTCCACGCCGAAAGCAGAGTTGAGTCAACGAGAGCGCGAGGTGCTGCAGTTGATTGCCGAAGGCAAGACGATGAAAGAGGCCGCCACGGCGCTGGACGTTTCGCCGCGAACGGTGGAATTTCACAAGAAGAACATCATGGACAAGACCGGTTTGCGGACCACTGCCGAGTTGTCCCGCTATGCCGTGCGCAGCGGGATTAGCGTCGAGGTCGAGTAGCTCCGGACCGGGAGGACCGGTGCACGGCGACCGTAAGGACGCCTCGCTCAAGATTTACTTGCACATCCGCCAGTTCGGCGTCCGGAGCAAGCAGGTTCAAAAGGAGAACTCCGTCTTCTTCTCTCACGTCAACCTCAGGAACACTCCCGCCGGGAGGAAGTTCAGACGTCAGCCGGGCGAGAAGTTGGTCTACATCACGAGTAAACCGTTGTACGAGATCATTTGGGCTGGGATAGGTAGCGGGCATGCGGAAATCTCCCGGGTTCAGGCGGCTGCCCCATTGTGATGGCGCAGGGCTTGGATAGTCGAGACCACTTCGCCGCGAGTGGTCTTTTCGTCGCGAATCGCGATGTCGGAGAGGGTAATGATGCCGGAGAGGCGGCCGGCTGGATCGACGACGGGGAGGCGGCGTACCTGGGCCTGCCGCATCAGTTGCAGGGCATGGTGGAGGCTGTCCTGCGTCGAACAGGTCTGCACCGGGGTCGTCTCCACATCCCGCACGGCGAGCTCTTGCGCGGGAAGGCCGCGCGTCCCGAGCGCAATGCAGATGTCGCGATCGGTGATGATGCCGGCCAGCCGGCCAGCCTCAACGACCGGAAGTGCGCCACAGTCGTTGCTCCACATTAAGGCGACCGCGGCGGCCAGGTTGGTATCCGGGGAACAGCACTGGACGGGTTGGGTCATCGCATCTTTTACTGTCATGGATTCCTCGCGACGAATCTGATTGCATCCCGAGGGCCATCTCCGCCTTCCAAGGACTTAGCGGCCAATGCGGTGGCTGGGTGCGCAACCGGCTGGGGGATTTTGCGCGGGTGTTCGCATTTCTGGGGCAGGTGTAGTAGTGTGATCGGGAAACTTATGAAACCTTTACTCTTCACCCTGAGTTTGACCTTCGGATCGATGACGGCATTGGCGCAGCAGCCGGCGCCGCCCAAGCCTGCCCCCGCACCGATGACCTTTTTCGTGACGAGCGTCGGCGTGGGCGATGGCGCGAATTTGGGTGGCTTGGCAGGGGCCGATGCGCAGTGCCAGAAGCTGGCCTCGGCCGCCGGATCGAGCTTCACCAATTGGAAGGCGTATCTGAGCACCTCCGCCGAAGGTGGCAAGCCGGCCGTGAACGCACGGGACCGGATCGGCAACGGCCCGTGGCATAACGCCAAGGGCGCGGTGATCGCCCGCGACCAGGCGCACCTGCACGGCGACACCGCGGAACTGGCGCGGCTCGGCAATCTGATCACGAAAAACAACGCCCTCAACGAGAAGGGCGAACAGATCAACGGCGTCGGCAGCCAGCCCAACCAGCACGACATTCTGACCGGGACGCAGCCGGACGGCCGCGCCTACACCGACAGCGCCGACCACACCTGCAAGAACTGGACGAGCAACGGCGAAGGGACCGCGCAAGTCGGCCATAGCGACCGGAACGGCGGCGGCATTTCGTGGAACTCCACCCATCCCTCGCGCGGTTGCAGCCAGGCCAATCTGGTGGGCACCGGCGGCGCCGGCCTGTTCTACTGCTTCGTGCCGGTGCAGTAAGTGTTGACGAGACGCGGCTTCCTGGGGGCACTGGCGGCAGGCAGGAAGCCGAATCTTGTCTTGGTGCTGGCAGACGATATGGGCTACGGCGATATCGGCTGCTATGGTTCAAAGGATGTCCCCACGCCGCATTTGGACGCGCTGGCGCGGAGCGGAGTGCGGTTTACCGATGGCTATGTCTCCTGCGCCGTCTGCAGCCCCTCCCGCGCCGCGCTTCTTACCGGGCGCTACCAGCAGCGTTTCGGCCACGAGTTCAACTCCGGGCCGCTCGAGCGCGAAGGCGAAGTCGGCTTTGGCCTGCCGGCGGGCGAGAAGATCTTGCCGCAGCTCCTCAAGAGCGCGGGCTATCGCAGCACGGCCATCGGCAAATGGCATTTGGGAGCGCGTCCCGGCTTCCACCCCTTGGAGCGCGGGTTTGACGAGTTTTTCGGATTCCTCACCGGCGGCAATGCGTTCGTCACGCCGCGGACGGCCGGACGGCGCGTAGTGGCCTCGGACGGGGACCAGGGGCGCCTCGTGGAACGAGCCGACCCCATCCGGCGCGGGCACGAACCGGTGCCGGAAGACCGTTATCTAACCGACGCGTTCGCCGAAGAGGCCGTGCGCTTCATCGAACGCAACCGGACCCGCCCGTTCTTTGTCTATCTCGCCCCCAATGCGATTCATACGCCGCTCCATGCTCTGGATAAGTATGTGGACCGGGTGGCCGGAATCAAGGAGGAGAAGCACCGCCTGCTCGCGGCCATGACGGTGGCGCTCGACGACGCCGTGGGGCTCCTGACAGCTAAGTTGAAAGAGTGGGGACTCGAACGGGATACCTTATTCGTCTTCTTAAGTGACAACGGATGCCCGGTAGTTACGGGAGCCGGGACCAATGCCCCGTTGAACGGGGAGAAGGTGACTTACTTCGAAGGCGGGATCCGGGTGCCCTTTATCATGCGCTGGCCCGGCCGGATTCCGGCCGGGAAGGTCTACCGGGAGCCCGTGGTGTCCCGCGATCTGGCGCCGACTTTTCTGGCGGCCGCGGGCGTACCCGCGCCACAGTTCGATGGGGTGGACCTGCTCCCCTACTTGCGCGGCGCCAAGGGCAGACCGCACGATGCCCTCTTCTGGCGGGCAGGAAAGGCGCGCGCCGTGCGGAAGGGGAAATGGAAACTGGTGGAGTTTGGCGATGAGTTTACCGGGCTCTACGACCTCAACGCCGACGCCGCCGAGAAGCAGGACTTGAGCCGCGAACGGCCCGAGGTGCTGCGGGAGTTGCGCGAGGCCTGGGCGGATTGGAGCCGGCAGATGAGCCCGCCGGCCTGGCCGCCCCGGTATCGCAAGCTGACCGTGAACGGAAGAGAGTTGAACTGGGAGCTGTAGCTTATTGGCGGACCGTAGGATAGGTGATGCCTAACTGCTCCAGGTACGTGTTGTACTTCCCGGGGTTGTAATACTGCTCTTTCATGCGGGGCCGGAATTCGTCCATGATCCGCTTGTTGAGAAACAGCGCTGGCTCATCGGTGGGCCGCAGGAAGGACTTATATTTCGTATCTTTGGTCTGCACGTTCTTGAAGTAGTCCCAGGCCGCGGTGACTAACTGCGGCTTGGTGATGAGATCGAGCAGCGTCATGGCTTGGGCCTTGGCGCCCGCCACTACCCCCTTATGCGCAATCGGGGTGGCCATGGCGATGGCGTTGGCCCAGTTATGCCCCGGCCCCGCCTGAATGTTGGCGGGATAGCGGAGCGTGACCGTAGGTACGTTCCAAGAGATGTCGCCGATGTCGTCCGAACCGCCTCCCCCCGCCGCCGACGGCGAACCCGCGGGCCGCCGGAGTTCGCCAACCTGCTCGCTCAGTCCAGTGACCGGAACCTTCAATTCCTTCTGCAGGGCAACGGCAAAACTCTTGTCCTCTTCCGACCACTGCGGATAGCCGACTTTCTTGATATTGGCGTGCATCGCTTCGGCAATCGGCACCGAGAAGTGCCCGGCCCAGGCGCTGCCGAGGACGCGGGACGTGACGGTGGTGTTCGTCATGAGAGCGGCGCCCTGCGCCATCTGGTCACCAATCTTCCAGAGGTTCATCACGTTGTCGTAATCGGTCTCGCGGAAGAAGTACCAGACGGCAGCGTTCTGCGGCACCACGTTCGGTTGATCGCCACCGTTAGTGATGACATAGTGCGACCGCTGCGCCAGACGGAGGTGTTCGCGGCGGAAGTTCCAGCCGACGTTCATCAGCTCCACCGCGTCGAGGGCGGAGCGTCCCCGCCACGGAGCCCCAGCCGCATGCGCGGATTCGCCCTGAAACTGATACTCCACGGAAACCATGCCGCTTTGCCCGCCGGGTCCGCCGGTGACGTTGAAATCGGAGGAGACGTGGGCGAACAGCACCGCATCCACGTCCTTAAAGACCCCGGCGCGCACGTAGTAGGCCTTGGTGCCCAACTGCTCCTCACCAACCCCCGGCCACAGCTTCAGCGTGCCCGGCAGCTTCTCGCGCTCCATGATCTCCTTCACGGCCAGCGCGGCGACGATGTTCAGCGGCATGCCCGAATTGTGGCCTTCGCCATGGCCTGGGGCGTACTCCAGCAGCGGCGCGCGATAGGCCACGCCCGGCTTCTGCGAAGCCTGCGGGATGCAGTCAATATCCGATCCCAGCGCGATCACCGGCTTACCGGACCCCCAGGTGGCCACCCACGCCGTGGGAATCCCGGCCACGCCTCGTTCGATCCGAAACCCCTCTTTTTCGAGGATTCCCGTCAGGTATTTGCTCGTCTCTACCTCCTGAAAACCGAGTTCCGCGAAGGAGAATACGGAATCCACCATGACCTGCGCCTGCTTGGCCATCCGGTCAATGCGGCCGGCCAGGTCAGCCTTCATGGCGGCTTCGCGTTCGGGCGAAACAGGCGATTGTCCAGAGGCGGCGAAAGCGGCCGCCAGGAGAGAGAACAGAACTCGGCGAAGCATGATTCCGATCAGGATATCAAGCGGCGAGATAGCGGCGAACCATCTCCCTCCAGTCGGCGGCGCGATGCGCTTCTCCGGGCCAGACATCGAGAACGTGAGGGATCTGCTTGTTGTGAAGGACCGCGGAGAGCTCCCGGGTGGAGGCGCAGAAGGCATCGTCCTGGCCCACGGCGAGCGTAATGGCAAGACGGCGCAGAGCGGCCACGATCGCGGGGTCGGTTAGCCGGGCGAGGAAGTGCGGCGGGGTATGGAAGTAGATGTTGTCGTCGTAATAGCCGCTGAACAGGTCGAGAAAGGGCCCGATGGCGCGGGTGAGGTCGTAGCGGCCGGACAGGGCCAGCACCCGGGTGAACAGATGCGGGTGGCGGGTGGCCAGGTTCACGGCGTGATAAGCGCCAATGGAGCAGCCGTGCGCCAAGAGCCGCGGATCCTGGTTCTTTTCCGCCGTGAAGGGCAGAACCTCATTCACCACATAGTCTTCATAGAGCTGGTGGCGGTGGATGCGCTCGGGTGGCGGAATGGAAGCACAGTATAGGGAGTGGGAGTCGAAACTATCGAGACAGAAGAGCTGCACCTTGCCGGCCAGGATAGCGGGTGCGGCCGCTTCCACCAGACGCCAGTTCTCATAGTCGAAGAAGCGTCCCTGACGAGTCGGAAACACTACCGCCCGCTCGCCGGCGTGACCAAAGACGAGAAGCTCCATTTCGCGCTGCAGAGGTGCGCTAAACCACTTGTGGTATTCCCGAAGCATCCTGTCCCGCGGGGATCTGGCTAGAGGACAGCTCAGTGGAGCAAATATCCGGCGACGGATTGATGAACATTCGATTGCGGTCCTGCTTGAGAGTCTCCGCCCAACGGCGGTAGCCGGCGGGGCTCAGGTGCAGGCCGTCGGCTTGAAAGTACTCCGCGGCGGGATAACCCATCGAATTCAACAGCGGCGAGGCAACGTCGATAAACGCCGCGCGAGGCTGCCGGGCGGCCTCCTGGCGAATCGCGTTGTTGGCGCGATCAATCAGAGGACGGAGATAGAGCCGGGCAGGAGAGAGCTTGATCGAAAGAAACGCCCAGGGCAGGGCGGCATCGAACGCACGGATCTTTTCAGCGAGCGCATGGAAGCGGTCCACGACGAACTCCGGCGACTGGCCGTCGCCGAGGTCGTTGTCGCCGGCGTAGACCAGCAGCGAGCGAGGCCGGACGAGGGGGATCAAATGATCGAAGAAGTGCACGCAGGCCGCCAGAGTGGAGCCGCCAAAGCCCAAGTTCAGCGCACACGGATTCTCGAGATCGGCGGGGAGTTGATCCCACAGACGGATCGAGGACGAACCATAGAACGCGATCGGCTCCGGGGGAAGTTTCCCCTGCCGTAACTTATTTGCCAGACCCGCGACTTCCTGAGCGTACCACTCCATTACTATTCAGTTTATCAGGGTCAAACCGGGCGTCTCGATTCCCGTACAATCGAGAGCAGTCATGCGCGTCCTGCTTCTGCTTAGCCTGGCCACGGTCGTCTACGCCGACGCCCCCCAAATCCTCGCCCGCCGCTGTCTGTCCTGCCATAACGACTCCACTCGCCTCGGCAACCTGTCTCTGACCTCGCGCGCTACCGCCGCCGCCGTCCTGCCGGCCAAACTCCTCGCCCGCGTCGAACGCGGCGAGATGCCGCCCGGCGGCGGCTTGCCGGCCGCCGAACGCGCCGAGATCAAGCAATGGATCGAAGCCGGTGCTCCGTGGGAAACAACGCTCGCCGCCCGGCCCCGCGCCACATCGTCTTTCTGGTCCCTGCAACCGCTTGCTTCGCCAGCCGGCACCATCGACTCCCACCTCGAAACCGCCCTCCGCGCCAAAGGACTCGCCTTCTCCCCACCCGCCGACCGCCGCACCCTGATCCGCCGCGCCACCTTCGACCTCACCGGCCTTCCCCCCACACCCGCCGAAGTCGACGCCTTCCTCAACGACCGCGCCCCCAACGCCTACGAAAAACTCATCGATCGCCTCCTCGCCTCGCCCGCCTACGGCGAACGCTGGGGCCGCCACTGGCTCGACGTCATTCGCTACGGCGAGTCGCATGGGTACGAGCAAAACCACGTCCGCCCCCACGCCTGGCGCTTCCGCGACTACGTCATCCGCGCCTTCAATCAGGACCTGCCCTTCAACCGCTTCATGATGGAGCAGGTGGCCGGCGACCTGCTCGCCCCCGGCGATCCCAACGTCGAAGTCGCCACCGGTTTCCTCGTCGCCGGTCCCCATGATACGGTCGGCAACTCCAACCTGGCCGCCATGCGCCAGCAACGCGCCGACGACCTCGACGACATCGTCAACGCTACCGCCTCGGCCTTCCTCGGCCTCACCGTCAACTGCGCCCGCTGCCACGATCACAAGTTCGATCCCATCCAACAACTCGACTACTACCGCCTCGCCGCCATCTTCAACGGGGTCACCCACGCCGACCGTCCCATCGCCACCCCGGAAGCCCGGGCCGCGCGGGAAGCGCTCACCGCCCCGCTCGAACAACAGAGCAAGCGGGCCAAGGAGTTGCTGGCCAGCCTGACGGAATCCACCAAACCCAACCGGGCCGCCGCGGAAGCCGCCCTCCGCGTCCGGCACCGGGCCCCCGTTTCCCCGTTCGGCGCCGAGGAATCCTGGCCGCCCGCCCGCGCCCGTTTCGTCCGCTTCCGCGCGCCGCAAGGCTTTCCCGGCGGCCTCGACGAGGTCGAACTCTTCACCCCGGACGGACAAAATCTCGCCCCCGCCGCCCGGCTCACCGTCTCCTCCACCCGCATCGCCGACGGCAACCCCGACGCCTATCACGCCCGCCATCTCCATGACCGCGTGTTCGATAAACGCTGGTTCCCGGAAGGCGCCGGCCCCGCCGAAATCACGATCGAACTGCCCGCCCCCGCGCTCACCGGCAAACTCGCCTGGTCCACGGACCGCGCCCGCGCCTTCCAAGGCCGCTTCCAGCAAAACACCGTCTCGCAGTATGCCATCGAACTCTCGATCGACGGCCAGTCTTGGACCCCGGTGGCCTCGCACGTGAACCGCCTCCCCCACCGGCAGCCCGACCTCGATCGCCTCATCACCCTCGAAGCCCTGGCTCCGGACGCCCGCGCCCGCTTCGCCGCCACCGAGGCGGAACTCCAAGCCGCCGAAGCCCAGCTCAAACAGATTCCGCCGCTTCCGTTGGCCTACGCCGGCGTCTTCAAACAACCGGCCGAACCCGTCTATCTCCTCAAAGGCGGCAGCGTCATGCAGCGTGGCGACCCGGTGCTTCCCGCCAGCCTCTCCACGCTCTCCCACGCCCCCTTCACTGTCCCTTTGAACGCCCCCGAAGGCGAAGCCCGGCTTCAATTCGCCCGCTGGCTCGCCGACAACCGGAACCCGCTCACCCCGCGCGTCATCGCCAACCGGCTCTGGCACTATCACTTCGGCCGCGGCCTGGTCGCCACGCCCTCCGACTTCGGCTACAACGGCGAACGGCCCTCCCATCCGGAACTGCTCGACCATCTCGCCCAGCGGCTACTGGCCCACGGTTGGCGCCTGAAGCCGCTCCACAAGGAGATCCTGCTCTCGGCCGCCTACCAGCAATCGAGCGGCTTCCAGTCTGGCGCGGCCCGCGTGGATGCCGACGCCCGCCTGCTATGGCGTTTCCCGCCGCAACGCCTGCAGGCCGAATCCCTTCGCGATGCGATGTTACACGTGGCGGGTGCCTTAAACCCCGAGCGCGGCGGCCCCAGCTTCCGCCTCTATAAGTACACGGTCGATAACGTCGCCACTTACTTTCCGCTCGACCAGTTCGGACCCGAAACTTACCGCCGCTCCGTCTACGCTGAATCCGCCCGTTCTATCTCCACCGAGTTACTCACCGTCTTCGACTGTCCGGACTCCTCCCTGCCCGAACCCCGGCGCGTCTCCACCACTTCCCCGCTCCAGGCCCTTTCGCTGCTCAACCATAGCTTCACGGTCGATATGGCCCGCGCCCTCGAAAAGCGCCTCGCCAACCTTTCCGCCGGCGAACGGATCCGCCAGGCGTTCTTACTCACTTACGGCCGCCCGCCGGAGCCGGCGGAACTCACGCAATCGCACCAACTCATCACCGAACACGGATTTATCCACTTCGCCCGGGCCCTCTTCAACACGAACGAGTTTTTGTATGTCTACTAACAGCCACGCCCTCCATCGCCGCGGCTTTTTGACCGGCCTCGGCGCCATCGCCGCCGCCGATCTCCTCTCCGGCGCCGCCCGGCATCCCCACTTCCCGCCGAAAGCCAAGCGCGTCATCCAGATCTTCTGCCCCGGCGGCGTATCCCATCTCGATACGTTCGACTACAAGCCCGAACTCATCAAACGCAGCGGCCAGCCGATGCCCGGCGGCGATAAGGATGTGACCTTCCAGGGCGCCAACGGCAACCTGATGCGCAGCCCGTGGGAGTTCGCCCCGGCGGGCCAATCCGGCAAACCGATCACCACCAAACTGCCCCACCTCGCCCGCCACGCCGACCGCATGGCGTTCATCCATTCGATGAGCTCCCGCTCGAACACCCATGGCCCGGCCTGCGTCGCCATGAACACCGGTTTCGTCTTTGAAGGTTTCCCCTCCGCCGGCGCCTGGCTCAGCTACGCCCTCGGCGCCGAAAGCGACAATCTGCCCGCCTATGTCGCCATTCCGGACATCCGCGGCATTCCCCCCTCCGGCCCGGCCAACTGGACCTCCGGCTTCCTGCCCGCCGAGCATCAGGGCGTGGCCTTCAACGCCGCCAGCCCCATTCGCAACCTCGCCCGTCCCGCCGGAGTCTCCGCCGAAGCCGACCGGGCCACGCGCGACTACGCCCAGTTCCTCAACTCGCGCCACGCCGCGCTCCACCCGGGGGACTCCGAACTCCAGGCCCGGATTGCTTCCTACGCCCTCGCCGCCCGCATGCAGCTCTCCGCCCCGGAGGTCGCCGATCTCAAGAGCGAGTCCCCCGCCACCCTCGAACTCTATGGCGCCAACCATGCCAACCCGCTGCTCGCCGCCTACGCCCGCAACTGTCTGCTGGCCCGCCGACTCGTCGAACGCGGCGTCCGCTACGTGCAACTCTATTGCGCCTCCCGCGCGTCCGGCGTCGATGGCCTGCTGAACTGGGACGCGCACAAGACCCTGCAAGCCGACTACGATCGCCACCTGCCGATCCTCGATCAACCCACCGCTGGCCTGATCCAGGATCTTGCCGCCCGCGGGCTATTGGACGACACGCTCGTCCTGTGGACCACCGAGTTCGGCCGCATGCCGACGCACCAGGAAGGCACGTTGGGCCGCGACCACAACCCCGACGCCTACACCGTCTGGATGCTCGGCGCCGGGGTGAAACCGGCCACCTCCTGGGGCGACACCGACGACTTCGGCCGCCGCGTCGCCGAGAATCCCACCACCGTTTACGACTTCTGGGCCACCGTGCTCCACCTGCTCGGCCTGAATCACGAGAAGCTCACCTGGTATCACAACGGCCTCAACCGCCGCCTGACGGACGTCCATGGCCACGTGCTCCACTCGCTCCTCGCCTAGGCGATAAGATGCTGGGATGATCCAGCGCCGTTGGTTCTTCCCCCTCCTCTCCGCCCTGGGCGTGGCCAGCGCCCAGCCGCGCAACCCCTACGCCGCTCTCGGCATCCGCCCCGTCCTCAACTTCCAGGGGCCCGTCACCACGGTCGGCGCCTCCCGCATGTGGCCCGAGATCCAATCCATCATGGCCGAGGCCGCCAAGGACTTTGCCGTTCTCGCCGAAGTGAAGGACGCCGTCGGCGAACGCCTCGCCAAACTCTGCGGAACGGAATCGGCCCTGGTCACCTCCGGCACCGCCGGCGCCATCGCCCTCGGCACCTACGCCTGCCTCACCGGCGCCGACACCGCCAAGGTCCGGCGCCTGCCCGACCTCACCGGCATGAAGACCGAGGTGCTGATCCAGAAGCCGCACCGCAACGGCTACGACCACGCCGTCCGCAGCGCCGGCGTCCGCCTGGTGGAAGTCGATAGCCGCGAGGCATTCGTCAACGCCCTCACCCCCAACGTCGCCATGATCTATTACCTCGGCGGCACCCGCGGCGATTGGGCCTGGGAGACGCCGGTCCCGCTGCCCGAATGTCTCGCCCTGGCCCGCCAAGCCGGCATCCCCGTTCTCGTCGATGCCGCCAACCTCCTCCCGAGTTGGGACAACATCCCGCGCCTGGCCGCCACCGGGGTCGACCTGCTCGCCTTCAGCGGCGGCAAACATGTCCGCGGGCCGCAAAGCACCGGCGTTCTCGCCGGCCGGAAGGACCTGATCGACGCCGCCTGGCTCAACTCCAGCCCCCACTCCGACTCCCAGGGCCGCGGCATGAAGGTGAACAAGGAGGAGATGATTGGCCTGCTCGCCGCCCTTGAAAAGTACGCGAAACTCGACTTCGCCGCCCTCGACCGCGAATGCGAGCGCCAGGCCGATTTCGTCATGCGCGAACTCCGTAAGGCCAAGCTCCACGTCGAAAAGGCTCCCTTCGAACGCGGCCGCCGTGTCCACCGGGTGATCGCCACATGGGACGAATCCAGCCGGTCTCTCTCCACCGCCCAGGTGATCCAGCGCCTCCTCGACGGGGAACCACGCATCGCAGCCCTCCCCGGCCCCAGCGGCAAGGGCATTGAACTGACGTTCCTGATGAATGAGCCCGGCGAAGAACGCATCGCCGCCCGCCGCCTGCGGGAGATCTTCGCATGAGTGCCCCCTCGCGCCGCGACTTCCTGCTCGCCACCATCGGCGCGACCGTCGCCTGCCAACGCCCCGCGCCGCGGCCCAATATCCTCTTCGTCATGACGGACGATCACGCCGCCGCCCACCTCGGCTGCTACGGCAACCCGCTCGTCCGGACGCCGAACATGGACCGGCTCGCCCGCGAAGGCGTCCACTTCACGAACGCCTTCGTCACGAATTCCCTCTGCGCCCCCTCCCGCGCCACCATCCTCACCGGCTGCTACTCCCACCTGCACGGCATCCGTGGCAACTCGGAGATGAAGGGGCAGGTTGAGAACATCAACCGGTCGCTGGTCACCTATCCGCAGGCCCTGCAGGCCGCCGGCTACCGTACCGGCATCGTCGGCAAATGGCACCTATCGCACGACCCCGTGGGCTTTGACACCTGGCGCATCCTACCCGGCCAGGGCCTCTATTTCGACCCCGAGTTCATCGAAAACGGCGTCCGCAAGAAGTACACCGGCTACGCCACCGACCTCACCACCGGCTTTGCCCTCGACTTCCTCCGCCAGCCTTCGGACCAGCCGTGGTGCCTCGTCTACCAGCACAAAGCGCCCCACCGGCCCTTCCTCCCGCCTCCCCGCTTCGCCAAGCTCTACGAAAACGTCGAAATCCCGCTCCCGCCGGCCTTCGACGATGACTACCGGACCCGCCAAGTCGCCGCCGAAGCCGAAGACATGCGCTTCGACGTCTCTCTGGCCGCCGACTACCCGGACCTCCCCGCCAACCTGACGCCGGCGGCCAGGAAACGCTGGCTCTATCAGCGCTTCGTGAAGGACTACTATGGCGCCATCGCCGCCGTCGATGAGAACCTGGGCCGGGTGCTTGCCTATCTCGACGAACGAAAACTCACGGACAACACCGTCGTCATCTACACCTCCGATAACGGCTTCTTCGTCGGGGACCACGGCTGGTACGACAAGCGCTTCATGTACGAGCCCTCGCTCCGCGTCCCCCTGCTCATCCGCGCTCCGGGCGCGAAGGCCGGGCAGACAACGGCGGAGATGACCATGAACATCGACCTGGCTCCCACGATCCTGGACTATGCCGGCGTCCCCGCGCCGGCCTCGTTTCAGGGGCAAAGCCTGCGCCCGCTTCTTGCGGGTCAGACCCCAGAGGGCTGGCGCCGCTCGGTCTACTACTCTTACTTTGAGAACTCCTGGCAACTCGCCGGGAAGGGCCGCGAAGCGATGTCGGATCCCTCGTTCCAGTTCTTCACGCCGCACCGGATCGGCCCCCATCGCGGCGTCCGCACCGCCACCCACAAGCTCATTCACTACTACGCCGAAGGGGACGTCTGGGAGCTCTTCGATCTCGCCAAGGACCCGCACGAACTCGAGAATCTATATGGCCGCGCGGGAACCGAAACGCTTACGGCTGGCCTGCGGGCCGAGTTGGAGCGGCTCCGTCAACAGTATCGGGACGTCTAGCTCTGGGTCTCGACCACTGGCTCCGGCGTCGCACAGCTCTCGGTCGTCAAGACCTCCGACAACTGCCGCAGGGACTCCGTGGACGCGACAACGTCCGCGGCATGATCCCGGCCCAACTTTGCGGACTTGAGCGCCGCCACGCACGTGGCATCCAACTTCTTCGGTGCATCCGCCTCGATCACGGCGAATACTTTTTCAAGCGGCATGGCATCCCGGTACGGCCGGCGCGCGGCTAAGGCATCGAAGATATCGGCGACGACGAGAATCCGCGCCTCCAACGACATCTGCTCCGCCCCCCAGCCCCGAAAGTAACCCGAACCATCCAACTTCTCGTGGTGCGCCGCCGCCACCCCCAATTCCGCGCGGGATGCTGCTTGACCACTTCCCATTCGGCCGCATCCAACTTACCGCCGCCGAACTCTCCCCCGGCACCCCCAAGGCCTATGGCGTCTCGCTTACCGAGCCGACGCCCATTCGATTCAGCTCAATCTGCAGCGGCAGCCTGGGATAGACGGCCGGCTTCTGCCGGCAATACGCCACCAGCTCCTTCGCCGCCGCGCAGTGCCGCCAGGAAGGGCTTGCCGCAACCATGTCCCGCAGAAGCGAATGATGCGACCGCACAGCGCCCACCGAAGGATCGTTGTGAATCACCACCAGATCGATGCCTGCCCCATCCAGCGTTCTTTCCACCTCTTCGGCGGAGTCCACTTTTGCCTGGTATTTCGTCGAGTTCCAATCACTGCGAGCCAGGAGCTTGGTGGCGCGCACGATGGTGCTCCCGGGCCGCGCCTCGCGCAGGGCGGCCACCGCGATCCACGGACCCTCCTCCCACCCGGTTTCTGAAGAAAACAGCATCCGCGCCGGCTGTTGAATCTGCGCCGCCAGCGCTCCGTAGCCCGCCGGAGTCTGCCGGTAGAACCGGTGCGGCATAGAAAGCACAACCATCACCAGGAGCATGGGGGCCCAGCGGCTGCGTTCCGCAACGGACCGGTAGCCCGCCAGGGCCAACAGCACCAGCGGCGGCGCCAGCGCGATCCAGTGACGCGTTTCGCGAAACGCACGAATGGAATAGGAGCAGAGCGCAAAGGAGAGAACGATCGCGGCGCACGCCACCACGACGGGCTCCCGCCGCCGCCATGCGATCCACATTCCCCCGGCCGCCAGGATCGCCACCCCGCCACCCACCATGTCCAGAACTTGCGGAAGACTCCAAGCCAGCTTCGTCGTCTTGGCCACCCCGGCCCAGCGCAGAACCTGACTCAGCGATCCCCCATACTGCCAAGCGAGCAGCAGCCCCACCAGAGCCAGCGCCACCGCCGGCCACAGCAGCAACTGCCTACGCGGAAGCCGCCGCCAGGTTCCACCCAGGGCCAACGCCAGCACCGGCGCCACGGCCAGTCCCACGCTGGTTTGCTTCACGACAAACGCCGCGAGCAGCGTTAACCACATGGCCGTCAACGTTCTCCCGTTCGGCGTCTCCTGCACCCGGGTCAAGGCCCACAAAAACAATACCGCCGCCAACAGCGAAGGCAGCTCCGCCATCACTTGCGAAACCGCCTCCTGCAGGACTGGCAGGGCGAGCATCAGCACCCCGGCCCCACCCAGTAGGAGCGGAGAAACGCGCAACCGCCTCCCCAGCGCCCAGAACAGGGTCATCACCCCGGCGCCCATCAGCACGTTCAAAGCCATGGCGGAAATCCGCCCGGGCGGAAACACCAGCCACCATAGCCCTTGGATCGCATAGTAGCCCGGCGGCCAATGCCCGATGGCCACCTTGGGATAGTGGACGTAATAGTCCATGGCCCATGGAAGCGGCGCGGGCCAGGGATACTGCGCCAGATAGTCTCTCACCAGAAGAGAAGATACAAAGTGCGCGGCCTCATCAGCGTGCCCGTCGTACTCCGCCTGATAAGCTCCCCCGAAATACTGCAGACCCAAGATCAAGGCGACGAACAGAGCCATCGCTATCCGATAAGATCGATCGCGCAACAACTGTCTTACGCTCACTCTCTAGAGCCCCTTCGTACCCACTCACGACAACGGCCAGGCATTCGCCTGGCCGTTGTCGTGATCGTATTGTCCGTTGTTATTCGGCCAGATCGCCTTCGCCACCGCCATCCGGGGTGACTTCGCTGAGACCGCCGGCATAGAACGTCCGCGCAGTATCTTCGTAGTCGGCCATGCTGTCGGCGAGGCTCACCTCCACCTCTGGCGTCGGCTCCTCTTCCGGGATGTCCTCGCCCGCGATCTTCACGCCGCGGTAGTAGTCCATACCCGTACCGGCCGGAATCAGACGGCCCATGATGACGTTCTCCTTGAGACCGCGGAGATTGTCCACCTTGCCGTTGATCGCCGCTTCGGTCAGAACACGAGTCGTCTCCTGGAAGCTGGCCGCCGAAATGAACGAGTCGGTCGAAAGCGATGCCTTCGTGATACCCAACAGGATCGCCTTGCCGATCGCCGGCCGGCCACCCGCATCGAGCACCCGCGTGTTCTCTTCCTTGAAGCGGAACCGGTCCACCACTTCCTCAGGCAGGAACTCGCTGTCGCCGATGTCCTCGATCTTGACCCAACGCATCATCTGACGCGTGATGACTTCGAGGTGCTTATCGTTGATGTTCACGCCCTGCAGACGATAAACTTCCTGCACCTCGTTGACGAGGTACTTCTGCAGTTCGTGCTCACCGCGGACTTTCAGGATGTCGTGCGGATCAATCGGGCCGTCCACCAACTGGTCGCCGGCAATGACGCGCTCACCCTCCTGCACGCTCAAGTGAGCGCCGCGGGCGATGGCGTACTCGCGCTGCTGGCCGTCGTCACCGATGATATAGAGCTTGCGCGCGGTCTTGGTCACCTCGCCAAACTTGATCGTACCGGTGATTTCGGCAATCGCGGCCGGGTCGCGGGGCTTGCGGGCTTCGACGAGTTCAACGACGCGCGGCAGACCGCCCGTGATGTCCTTCGTCTTCGAGGTCGCGCGAGGCAGCTTGGCCAGAACGTCCGCGGCGTGCACTTTGTCGCCATCGCGCACCATCAGGTGAGCGTGGGTCGGCATCATGTACCGCTTCTCGTCCGCCTTGTGGCCACCCTCGGGACGGATGATCACCATCGGCTGCTTCTTCGATTCCGGAGCATCCACCACGACCAGCTGGCTGAGGCCGGAGACCTCGTCCACCTGCTCGGCCAGGGTGACGCCCTCTTCCATGTCCTTGAAGTGGACGATACCGGAGATTTCCGTCAGAATCGAGAACGAGTACGGGTCCCATTCGAGCAGCACTTCGTTCGCCTGCACCGGAGCGCCATCGGCAAACTTGATGTGCGCGCCGTAGACGATCTGGTACCGCTCCCGTTCCCTGCCCTTCTCATCCACGACGGCGATGATGCCGCTGCGGTTCATGGCAATGATCTCGCCCTTCAGGTTCAGCGCCGTGTTCACGCCGATATACTTCACGAAACCAGCCGTCCGCGCCTCCTGCGTGTTCTGTTCGGACGCACGCGTCGCCGCGCCGCCGATATGGAACGTACGCATCGTCAACTGGGTGCCGGGCTCGCCGATCGACTGGGCCGCAATCACGCCCACCGCTTCGCCGCGCTCCACCAACCGGCCCGTCGCCAGGTTCCGGCCGTAGCAGAGTTGGCAGACGCCGCGCTTCGATTCGCACGTCAGCACCGAACGGATCTTCACCCGCTCAATACCGGCCGCCTGAATCTGGCTCGCCAGGGATTCCGAGATCTCCTGGTTGACGCCGACAATCAGCTTGCCTTCAAAGTCGAACTGGTCTTCGAGCACCACGCGGCCGACAATGCGGTCCCGCAGCGGCTCAATCACTTCGCCCGCTTCGACAATCGGCTCGACGAAGATGCCGTCAGAGGTGCCGCAATCGAACTCGGAGATGATCACGTCCTGCGCCACGTCCACCAGACGACGGGTCAGGTAACCCGAGTCGGCGGTCTTCAACGCGGTATCGGCCAGACCCTTACGGGCGCCGTGCGTCGAAATGAAGTACTGCAGCACGTTCAGGCCTTCGCGGAAGTTGGCCGTAATCGGGGTTTCGATAATCTCGCCGGACGGCTTGGCCATCAGGCCGCGCATACCGGAGAGCTGACGGATCTGCTGCTTCGAACCACGTGCGCCGGAGTCCGCCATGATGTAGATGGGGTTGAGGTAGCGGCCCGTGCGGTCGTCCTCTTCCATCACCTTGAACATCTCGTCCGAGACCATTTCGGTAACGCGGGTCCAGATTTCGATGATCTTGTTGTAGCGTTCGCCCTGCGTGATGGCGCCGTTCTGATACTGGCTCTGCACTTCGATGACGGCCTTCTCAGCGTCCTTGACGAGCGTGGGCTTCGACTTCGGCACCACCATGTCGTCAATGCCGATCGAGATGCCGGCGCGGGTGGCGTACAGGAACCCGAGCGACTTGATGTCGTCGAGCATCGTCACTGTGGTCTTCAGGCCCGAGCTCAGGTAGCAGTACTGCACCAACTGCGTCAGACCCTTCTTCTTGAGCAGGCCGTTGATGAACGGCATATCGTCCGGCAGCACATCGTTCAGGATGACGCGGCCAACGGTGGTCTCCATGTCCTGCTTGTTGTATTCAACAGGCTCGGAGTGCATGATGTTCTGCTTGTCGAAGGCGTTCTCGAGGTCGATCACGCGGCCCGTGTAGCGCAACTTGATCGGGGTCAACGTTTCGACTTCGCCCATTTCGAGCGCAATCAGCACATCGGCCATCGAGGCGAACTTCTTGCCTTCGCCCTTCGTGCCAGGACGCTTTTTCGTCAGGTAGTACAGGCCCAGCACCATGTCCTGCGAAGGGATGGTGATCGGCGAGCCGTGCGCCGGCGACAGAATGTTGTTCGAAGCCAGCATCAGGGTGCTCGCTTCAATCTGCGCTTCCGGCGACAGCGGAATGTGGACGGCCATCTGGTCGCCGTCGAAGTCGGCGTTGAAGGCGGTACAGACCAGCGGATGCAGCTTGATCGCCTTGCCTTCGACCAGCACCGGCTCAAAGGCCTGGATGCCCAGACGGTGCAGGGTCGGCGCGCGATTCAGCATGATCGGATGATCGCGGATGACTTCCTCAAGGATGTCCCAAACCACCGGATCCTGCTGCTCTACGAGCTCTTTGGCCTGCTTGATCGTCGTGCAGTGCCCGCGCTGTTCGAGGCGGTGATAGATGAACGGCTTGAAGAGTTCGAGCGCCATCTTCTTCGGCAAACCGCACTGGTGCAGCTTGAGTTCCGGACCCACCACGATCACCGAACGGCCCGAGTAGTCGACGCGCTTGCCGAGCAGGTTCTGCCGGAAGCGGCCCTGCTTACCCTTCAGGGTGTCGGAGAGCGACTTGAGCGGACGGTTGTTGGCGCCACGCAGGACACGGCCGCGGCGGCCGTTGTCGAACAGGGCGTCGACGGCTTCCTGCAACATGCGCTTTTCGTTGCGCACGATCACGTCGGGAGCGTGCAGTTCGATCAGCTTCTTCAACCGGTTGTTGCGGTTGATCACGCGGCGGTAGAGGTCGTTGAGGTCGGAGGTGGCAAAACGGCCGCCATCGAGCGGGACCAGGGGACGCAGTTCCGGCGGGATCACCGGCAGCACGTCCAGAATCATCCACTCGGGCTTGTTCGAGCTCTTGCGGAAGCTCTCGCAAACGCGGAGGCGCTTGGCGAACTTCAGCTTCTTCTGCTGGCTCTGCTCGGTCTTCATCCGCTCGCGGATCTCTTTCGAGAGCGATTCGGTGTCGACCTTCTTGAGCAGCTCCTTGATGCCCTCGGCGCCCATCATGGCGACGAACTTGCCGGGGAACTCCTGATCGAGCTGCCGCTTCCGTTCGTCCGAGATGACTTCGGCGAGGTTCAGGCCGGTCTCTTTGTCGGCTTCGACGATGACGAAGGCCTCAAAGTAGAGGACGCGCTCGAGTTCGCGCAGGGTGATATCGAGCAGATAGCCGATACGCGACGGCAGGCCCTTGAAGAACCAGACGTGCGAACAGGGGCTCGCCAGCTCAATATGGCCCAGGCGTTCACGGCGGACGCGGGACAAAGTAACTTCAACGCCGCACTTATCGCAGATGACTCCGCGATGTTTCATGCGCTTGTACTTACCGCACAAACACTCCCAGTCGGCGATCGGTCCAAAGATACGGGCGCAGAACAAGCCGTCGCGTTCGGGTTTGAAGGTCCGGTAATTGATCGTCTCCGGCTTAGTTACTTCGCCGTGAGACCAGTTCCGAATTTTATTCGGAGAGGCCAGACTGATCCGGATAGCATCGAAATCCGCAATCAGATTTGCACGTTCATAGGGGGAAGATCGGTACATGGCTTAGTCTCCTTGATTTAGTCGGCGGCGAGTGCCGTATCGGTGATGCTCTGCTGCTTCTTGATCAACTCGACGTCGAGACAGAGCGATTGCAGTTCACGGATAAGGACGTTGAAGCTTTCCGGCACGCCGGGTTCGGCGGCCGCTTCGCCCTTGACGATGGCCTCGTAGATCTTCGCGCGGCCGTACACGTCGTCCGATTTGGCAGTGAGCAGTTCCTGGAGCACATACGCGGCGCCGTAAGCTTCGAGCGCCCAGACTTCCATTTCGCCGAAGCGCTGGCCGCCGAACTGCGCCTTGCCGCCCAGCGGCTGCTGGGTGATGAGCGAGTACGGTCCAATGCTCCGGGCGTGGATCTTGTCGTCCACCAGGTGGGACAGCTTCAGCATGTAGATACAACCCACGGTCACCGGCTGGTCAAACGGCAATCCGGTCATGCCGTCCACCAACTGCACCTTACCCGAACTGGGCAGGCCGGCTTCCTTGAGCTGGCTCTTGATGTTGGATTCGGTCGCGCCGTCGAAGACCGGGGTGGCGAAGTGACGCTTCAACGTCATGCCCGCCCAGCCCAAGTGCGTTTCGAGAATCTGACCGACGTTCATACGCGAAGGCACGCCCAGCGGATTCAGGATGATCTCCACCGGCTGGCCCGAGGGCAGATACGGCATATCCTCTTCCGGGACAATCCGCGAAATCACACCCTTGTTGCCGTGGCGGCCCGCCATCTTGTCGCCGACCGAGAGCTTGCGCTTCATGGCGACGTACACCTTCACGGTGCGGATGACGCCCGGGGGCAGCTCATCGCCCTTCTTGAGCTTGGCGGCCTTTTCCTCGGTGATCTTTTCGAGCACCGCGATCTGGCGCGAGGTCATCTCCTCGATCTCATCGATCGCTTCGTTCAAGCGCGGATCCCGATCCTTCAAGCGCATGCGCTTCAGGTCGCGGCCCCGCATCTTTTCGATCAGATCGCGAGTTAGGACAGTGTCTTTGGCCAACAGCTTCTTGTTGGTCTTTTCGTCGTGCAGGTCGGCCAGAACGGTCTGGCCTTCGAACATCTTCGACAGCCGCTTGGCGCGTTCGTCAGAGAGGATACGCTTTTCGTCGTCCAGGTTGCGGTGGAGACGGGCGATATGCTCTTCGAGAATCTGCTTCGACCGTTCGTCGAGTTCCGTACCCTTCCGGCTGAAGATCTTACAATCGACCACCACGCCTTCAATGCCCGGCGGGCAGTAGAAGGAGGCGTCCTTGACGTCGCCGGCCTTCTCGCCGAAGATCGCGCGGAGGAGCTTCTCTTCCGGCGTCAACTGCGTTTCGCCCTTCGGCGTCACCTTGCCGATCAGGATGTCGCCCGACTTCACGGAAGCGCCGATCCGGATCACGCCGGATTCGTCGAGGTTCCGCAGCGCCGACTCGGGAACGTTCGGAATATCACGGGTGATTTCCTCCGGTCCGAGCTTGGTATCCCGCGCTTCGATTTCGAACTCTTCGATGTGGATTGAGGTGTAGTAGTCCTCTTTCACCAGCTTCTCGCTGATGATGATCGCGTCCTCGAAGTTGTAGCCGCGCCAGGGCATGAACGCCACCAGCACGTTGCGGCCCAGCGCCAACTCGCCCTGATCCGTACAAGGACCGTCGGCGAGCACGTCACCCTTCTTCACGCGCATGCCTACCTTGACGATCGGCTTCTGCGTGATACAGGTGTTCTGGTTCGAGCGCTTGAACTTGGTCAGCGTGTAGATGTCAGCGCCGACTTCGCGCGACATCTGCCCTTCGTGCGCGGCCGAGCCGTCCACGCGGACAATGACACGCTCGGAGTCGACCGAGTCGACGATGCCGGAGCGCTTACAGATGATCACCGCGCCCGAGTCGCGGGCGGTGACCTTTTCCATGCCGGTGCCAACGTAGGGAGCGTCCGCGCGGAGCAGCGGAACGGCCTGCCGTTGCATGTTCGAACCCATCAGCGCGCGGTTGGCGTCGTCGTTCTCGAGGAACGGAATCAGCGAAGCGGCCACGGATACCAGCTGCTTCGGGCTGACGTCCATGTACTGGATCTCATCCCGGTGCAAGAGGGCGAAGTTGCCAGCCTGCCGGGCGTTCACCAGCTCGTCCACGATCTTGCCGTTCTCATCGAGGCTGATGTTGGCCTGGGCGACGATGTACTTGTCCTCTTCCCAAGCGGAGAGGTAGTCGCAATGCGCCTCGAGTTCGGCCGGCTGCCTGTCGGCACCGAGTTCGGCGTTCAGCGCATCGGCCTCGGCGCGGAGCAGGACCTGACCGACTTTCAGATTGGTCGAACCGGGGTTGAGAACCTTCACCTCGTCGACGACCGTGCATTCCACCACGCGGCGATACGGGCTCTCAATGAAGCCGTACTCGTTGATGCGGGCAAAGCAGGAGAGCGAGGAGATCAGACCGATGTTCGGGCCTTCCGGCGTCTCAATCGGGCAAATGCGTCCGTAGTGGGTCGGATGGACGTCGCGGACTTCGAAGCCGGCGCGTTCGCGCGACAGACCGCCCGGTCCAAGGGCCGACAGGCGGCGCTTGTGGGTGATCTCGGACAGCGGATTGGTCTGGTCCATGAACTGCGAGAGCTGCGAGGAGCCAAAGAACTCGCGGATGGCGGCCATTACGGGCTTGGCGTTCACGAGATCGTGCGGCATGGCCGTGGCGATCTCCTGGAATACGCTCATCTTTTCCTTGATGGCGCGTTCCATGCGGACAAGGCCGATGCGGAACTGGTTTTCGAGCAGTTCGCCAACAGCGCGGACGCGGCGGTTGCCAAGGTGGTCGATGTCATCCACCGCGCCGATGCCCTTGCGGAGCCGGAACAGATACTGGATGGTGTCGACGAAATCCTTGTGGTCGAGCGTACGCTTGTCGAGCGGGGTGGCGCCTGCGTTGTCGTACAGCTTGATGTTGAACTTCATGCGGCCGACCCGGGAGAAGTCGTACTTCCGGTGGTCGAAGAACATGCCGTTGAACAGCTGGGTGGCGGTGTCGAGGGTGGGCGGGTCGCCCGGCCGCAGCTTCCGGTAGATCTCGAGCAGCGCTTCGTTCTGCAGCTTCACCGAGTCCTTCTCGAGGGTCCGGGAGAGGACGTTGCCGACCTCGTCGCGTTCCGGGAAGAAGATCTCGAACGACTCGATGCCGGCGTCGATGAGGCGGCCGATCGAGGCGGGGGTCAGCTCTTTGTTCGCTTCGAGAACGATTTCGCCGGTGGACAGATCGATGACATCGGCCAGAGCGTAGGCGCCTTCGAGGTCGTTAGCGGCAATTTCAAACTGCTCGACCTTAGACTTCGCGAGTTCGCCGAGGACGCGGTTGGTGATCTTCTTGCCCGCGGCGATGACGGTCTCGCCGGCCTTGGTCGAAACGGCGTAGGACAGCTTCATGTCCTTGAGCGCGTTGCGCCCGGGCTGGCCGGCCTGCGCGACCTGCCAGAAGAGCTTGTTGTCTTTGCCGATGTTGATGCGGGTAGCGGTGTCGGTGTAGAAGGTGCGGAGGATCTGCTCGTCCGTCTTCAGGCCCATCGCCCGCAGGAACACGGTGCCGTAAAATTTCCGTTTCCGGTCGATACGAACATAGAGGAGGTTCTTGTTGTCGTACTCGAACTCGACCCACGAACCGCGGTACGGGATGATCTTGCCGAGGAAGTACCCTTGCGCCTGAACGCGTTCAAAAAAGACGCCGGGCGAGCGGTGAAGCTGCGAAACGATGACGCGCTCGGTACCGTTGATGATGAAGGTGCCGTTGTCGGTCATCAGCGGGATTTCGCCGAAGAAGACTTCCTGCTCCTTGATGTCGCGGACGGACTTGGCGCCGGAGTCGGGGTCTTTATCAAAGACGGTGAGGCGGATGGTGACCTTGAGCGGGGCGGCGTAGGTCATCGAGCGCTCTTCGCACTCGGGCACGTCGTACTTCAGCTGGAGGCCGACCGGGTCGCCGCAACGGTTGCAGAAGGTGACGACGTTCTTATTGAACGTGCCGCACTTGTCGCAATGGATATCGCCGGGATGGAATGGGTCCGTCTTGATGATGGAGCCGCAGGAACGGCAGGTGGACCGGAGATTGTGGAGCCCTTTCAGGTTGCCGCATTTGCATTCCCAGTTGCCGATGGAATAATCGACGAAGTCGAGTTGGGAGAGACCGCGGAAGTCCGAGATCGGAAAGACGCTGGCGAAAACGGATTGCAGACCAGAGTCGTCGCGTTCGGCCGGGAGCAGATCCATTTGCAGGAAGCGCTCATAGCTTTGTTTCTGGACTTCAATGAGATTCGGGATGGGTACCGAGGTCTTGATCTTGGAAAAGTCCACGCGTTGGCGCTGGGTAACGTTCGCAGGGCTACTCATGATTCACTCCTAAAGGGCATGCACAAGAAAGGGCAAGCGGCAAAGCGTCGGGTGCTAGGGCCGCAAGGGAAAGCAGGATGAGTCGGGAACAGACGAGTCGGTAGAGGTATAGGCGAGCGCGTGGGGGATGCGCTTGGGGAAAGGCGAGGATGTGCTGTAGCAGTCGTGGAGACGACCGCGAAAAGAGCAGCGGAAGGAAAGATTCACAGAAAGGATGTCCCGGCCCGACTCCGGCTTGTAGACAAATATAACAGAGGAGTGAATGGCCCGTCAAATGCAGGGACGGGCGAGGCGGTTGACAGCTGTGCTACGCTGCCGGAATGTTCCGGTGTTTGGCGCTTTGGTTGAGTGTAGTGGGTGGGGTGTGGGCGCAGGCCAGTTACACTTTGCCGTTTCGTCCGCTGGATGCTGAGTACAGTGTTCCGTTGAACCGGATCGTGATGGTCAGTTCGGCACCGAACCAACTTCATATTTACGATCCGGCGACGCAGGTCAACGTGGCGGTGAATTTGCCTGCACCGCCGCTTGATCTGGCTTTGAGCCCAAGCGGAGCGTACGCGGCGGTGGGCCACAACGGCTCGATCAGCTACGTGAACCTGTTCAGCGGGGTCATCGAGCGGAGCTATACGGTTACGGGGCAGGCGCAGTCGCTGGTGTTGGGCGCGACGTTTCTGTACGTGGAACTGGTGGTGGAAGGCTCGCGGCAGATTCGCTCGGTGGATCTGTTGACGGGCACGGTGATCACTTCGACTTCGCGGGGTGACTCGCTGCTGGGCGCGCGGGTGCATCCCCGCGGAGACGCCATTTATACTTCGGGCAGCATCTTTTCTTCGAGCCGCCTGGCCAAGATGATCCTCCGGGATGGCTTACCCATCGATGGGGATGGTGGCATCGGGTTTCGCAGCCGGCCGGAGATCTGTGGAACCAACTGGGTATCGGCGGACGGGGAGAGCATCTTCAATGGATGTGGATCGGTGTTCTGGTCCTCTACCTTGCCGAGTCTGGAGTTGCAGTATCGCGGCTCATTTTCCGATCTGACGCGGATACGGAGTCTATGGGAGTTTAGCGGGCGCAATGAGTTGGCGGTGATCCCGAGCCAGGTGACGCAGAGTTCGACGCCGGGGCTGCAGGATACCGAGGTTCAGCTTTATACGAAGGGCTCGCTGCGGCTGGCCGGGCGAGTGGCGCTACCGGGCACGGTAGTGAACAACGTCAACCATCCGACGAGAGGCCGCTGGGTGTTTGGCGACGGCGGATCGGAGCTGTATGTGATCGCGCAAGCGGACCCGGCGGCGGGGCTCGTGCAGGATTTCACGTTGCGCGTTTTCGACCTGAACAACACGGCGGGCTGCTCGCCATCGCTGAGCGCGACGACGGTGAACGCGCCGGGCGAGGGCGCGCTGTTGACGGTAAACGTGACCGGGGCGGCGAACTGCGTGTACCGGTTGGAGTCTCCCGTTTCGTGGCTACGGGCTGCGGGCGCCACGCTGCGAGCGGGCATAGGAGCGATTGAGTACGTGGTGCGCCCCAACCCGGGAGCGGCGCGCACAGGAACATTGACTATTGGCGGGCAGACGCTGACGGTGAATCAGGCGGCCAAGCCCGCTCCTTTACCGAACCCCTTGCCGCTGAGTTCGCGGCTGAGGGCGGCGGACTATAGCAAGAGTCTGGATCGCCTGGTGATGGCGAGCGACGACGTGACGGAGTTGCAGATCCTGAATCCGCAGACGAACGAGGAGCGGGTGGTTCCTCTGCGGTTCAAGGGGATCTCGGTTGTAGTGGACCCGACGGGCAACACGGCCGCGGTGGGGCACGACGGATGGGTTTCGCTGGTCGATCTGGCCGCCGGTACGGTCACGCGGGAGTACGCGGTGATCACCGACGCCAACTGGATGGTTTGGGGGGGCAACGGATTCCTCTACGTATTCTCCGGGCGTAGTGGTCAGCCCGTGCTGAACCTGCGGCTGGCGGATGGCGTCGCGACGCAGGTAGAGAACACGACTGAAGCCCGCCACGGGCGACGGCAGCCCGGCAGTCCGGTGCTGTACTTGGGTACGCAACGGTGGTCGGCGGCGAACGGCGAGTTAGCGTTGCAGTCGCAGGCGTCGAATGCGGGGGTCAACTGCCCCGATCTGTTCTGGTTCTACGAGCAGGGCGACCGGATGCTGACGACATGCAGCGAACTGCGACGCGTAACGGGCAATCCCGTGGATGATTTGAGTTCGGCGGGACTGTTGACGCCGAGTTCCCGGCTGCGGTGGGCCGAGCATAACCGACTGCGGAGCACCATGGCCGTGGTGGGCGCGGTGGGCACCTCCTTTTCCTCCACGATCGCCGATGAGGTGCGGTTGTACGGGGACGAGCAGTCCGGGCTGGCGGGGCGGCAAGCCTTCGCGACCGGGGTGCGCGGCAGGTATGTGTTCTGGAATCAGGGTGGGACCGCGGTGTACGCACTGGGGTCGCCCGAGAGTAACGCGGGGGTCCAATCAGCGGCGCAGATGATGGTGATTGCGGCGGACGCCACGGCGCCCGGTTGCACTCCGGCGTTTCCCAGCGCCACCGCGACGGTAGGGACGACGGAGAGCACGAATACGACGGCGGTGACGGTGGGTGGAAGCTGCGCCTGGACTGCCACGTCGAATGCCTCGTGGCTCCGTGTACTGAGCGGCTCCTTTGGGCTGGGCCCGACGAGCCTGAGCTATGCGGTGGAGGCCAACCGGTTGGCGGTGGCGCGGACGGCGACGATCGTATTGAATGGCGGGGCGACGCTGACGGTGACGCAGAATGCGGCGCCCGTGGCGGTGGAACCCGTGACAGTGACGATTCCTGCCGCTGGGGCGACGCGCAGCTTCGCGGTGACCACGGCGCTTTCAGCGACGGGGTGGACGGCGACGGCAACGGTGCCTTGGATCACCTTCCCGAGCGGGGCGGCGGGCACGGGCAACGGGACGGTGAGCTACACGGTGGCGCCGAATGCTGGCGCGGCGCGGAGCGGGTTGATTCGGGTGAACTCGGCGAACTTCTCGATTCTGCAGGAGGCCGGGTCGAACACCGGAATTCCGAACAGCACTCCGGCGTTCGTCTCCACGCGAGATCTGTTCAACAACCGCCGGGAGTTTGTGTTCCGCGACTCGAACGGGGCCAATGATCTCGGGGTGGTGAACATTCTGATCAACCGGGCGCTCGACGGCCGGGCCGCCTGCTATGTGGCTTACAATGCAGCGACCGAGCAGTTGTACCTGGTGGACGACGCGGGCACGGGATTGCTCGAACTGCCAGCGACGCCGCCCACGGCGACCGTGGAGAACAGCCAATGCCGGATTGACCGAACCGGCCTGACCGCCGTGAAGAGTGTGGACCGCCTGACGCTGAGCTTGGCGATCCAAACGAAACCTTCGTTCGGCGGCCCGCTGGCGGTGTACGCCGCCGCTCGCGACCGGGCCGAGGCCAACAGCGGCTGGCAGGCAGCCACCGTCCTTCGCCCGTCCGAGGTGTTGGGAACGGTGAACGTTGCACCTGGCGATCCGTTCGATCTCAGGTTCCCCATTGGTCAGGTGGTGACTTATCAGGTTCGTTACTCGACCACAGACCAGAGGACGGTGGGCGGGATTACGACGATGCAGATTTTGATTAACAGCGCACTCGACGCGGCGAACGCGTGTTACATCGGCATCGACCGGGCAGCGATGCGCGCCTATCTGGTTTCCGATGATGGCTTGCAGCTCATCGGAAGCGGGGTAGCCCTGAACGTGGGCCCGACGGCCAGTGGAACGTCAGAGAACAGCCGGTGCATTCTTCGGTCGTCGGGATCGACGCTATTTGAAAATGGCACTTGGAACGTCACCGCATCCATCAGCCTGCAGTTTAAGAGCGGCTTCGCGGGGAATCGGTTCGTCTACGGTGGCGCCCAAGCGGCGGGTATCGGGCAGAACTCCGGCTGGTCGCTGCTGCAGGCGGTAAAGTTGGAGTAGTGGAAGCGGTATTTGCAGCACGGGCGGTGACCAAGTTCTATGACATGGGCGAGGTTCGGGTGCATGCGCTGCGGGGGGTGGACCTTGAACTCTACTCCGGCGAAATGATGGTCCTGCTGGGCCCTTCGGGCAGCGGGAAGTCCACCTTGCTCAACATCCTCGGGGGACTCGACCGGGCTTCGGGCGGGTCTGTCCTCTACCGGGGCTTCGACATCACCGCAGCCAACGACCGGGAACTTACCCAATACCGGCGGCGGCACGTCGGCTTCGTGTTTCAGTTCTACAATCTGATTCCCAGCTTGACAGCCCTCGAGAATGTCGCGGCGGTCACCGAGATCGCCGAGAATCCGATGAAGCCGGCCGAAGCATTGGAGTTGGTTGGGTTGACAGACCGGATGCACCACTTCCCTTCCCAGCTCTCGGGCGGCCAACAACAGCGGGTCGCCATCGCCCGCGCCATCGCGAAACGCCCGAGCGTTTTGCTGTGCGACGAACCCACCGGGGCGCTCGACTCGGAAACCGGTATCGTCGTGCTCGAGGCGATCGATAAGGTGAACCGGGAACTCGGCGCGGCGACCGCCGTGATCACCCACAACGCCGACATCGCCGGCATGGCCGACCGGGTGGTGCATATGAGTAACGGCGGGGTCTCCCACGTGGACCTGAACGAACACCGGCGCAGCCCGAAGGAGCTGCACTGGTAATGCTCAGCGCGCTCGACAGAAAGCTGTTTCGCGATCTGTGGGCGGTTCGGGGCCAAGTGATCGCCATCTCTTGCGTACTGGCAGGGGGGATCGCTACCTACGTCATGGCGGCTTCGACGCTCGCATCCCTGCTCGAGACGCAGAGCCGGATGTACCGGGAGTTTCGCTTTCCCGAGCTGTTCGCGGGATTGAAGCAGGCGCCGCTCAGCGTGGCGGCGCGCATTGCGGCGGTGCCGGGGATCGCGGGAGTGGAGGCTCGCGTGGTGGCGCCGGCGAACATCGAACTGGCCGATTATGGGCAACCGATCTCGGGGCAAGTGGTGGGACTGCCGCGGGGCGAGGGCCGGTTTAACCTGCTGCACTTGCACGCAGGCAGGCTGCCGGAGCCCACGCGGGACCGGGAGGCCGTGGTGAGCGACGGATTTGCGAAGGCGCACAAGCTGCAGCCGGGCTTCCCGCTGGCGGTGACGATCAATGGCCGGAAGCAAAACCTGATGGTGGTGGGGGTGGCCTCGTCGCCGGAGTTCACCTATCAGTTGGCGCCGGGGTCGATTGTGCCGGACTTCAAGACCTATTGCATTTTGTGGATGAACGCGGCGCCGCTGGAGGGCTCGTTCAACATGACCGGGGCGTTCAACCAGGTGGCGGCCTCGCTCGAACGGGGAGCTCGCGTGGAGGACGCGGTGCAGGCTGTGGATACGTTGCTGAAACCCTATGGCGGCCTGGGGGCGCACGGGCGGAAGGATCAGATTTCGCACCGCTTTCTGGCCGAGGAGTTCAAGCAGTTGGGAATCCTGGCGACCATGATTCCCACCGTTTTTCTATCGGTGGCGGGGTTTCTGTTGAACGTGGTGGTGGGCCGGCTGATGGCGACGCAGCGGGGGCAGATTGCGACGCTGAAGGCGTTTGGGTACACGACGGGGGCGATTGTCTGGCACTTTCTGAAGTTCACGGCGGTGATTGTGACGGTGGGCACGCTGCTGGGAATCGCAGGCGGGGCGTGGATGGGCGCGGGGATCTCGCGGATGTACATGGACGTGTACCGGTTTCCGTACCTGGATTACCGGATAGCGGGGAGCATCGTGGCGGTGGCGTTCGGGGTGAGTCTGGCGGCGGCGGGGGTGGGAACGTTGTTCTCCGTCTTGAAGGCCGCGGGGGAGTCGCCGGCGGTGGCGATGCAGCCGGCGAACCCGGGGCGGTACCGGCGGAGCTGGCTGGAGCTGCCGTGGTTCTCGCAGCCTTCGCGGATGATTGTGCGGAACCTCCAGCGGCGGCCGGTGAAGTCGTTGCTTTCGATTGGCGGGGTGGCGATGGCGACCTCGATGCTGATCGTTGGCGGGTTCTGGGGCGACGCGGTGGACTACATGGTGTTCGCGCAGTTACGGCGGGCGCAGTTGGACGATCTGACGGTGACGTTCTTTGCTCCCGTATCCGTGCGGGCGCTGCACTCGGTGCGGAGTCTACCGGGGGTGAACCACGTGGAGCCGCTGCGCAACGTTTCGGCGCGGTTCCGCTTCGCGCACCGGACCTACCGGACGGCGTTGCAGGGCATGGAGCCGGAGGGGGAGTTGCGGCGGCTGCTGAATACGAAGCTGCAACGGGTAGAGCTGCCGCCGGACGGGATTCTGCTGACGGACCATCTGGCGACGATGTTAGGGGTGAAGGCCGGCGACCAACTGACGGTGGAGTTACTCGAGGGGTCGCGGGCAATACGGCAGGTGGCGGTGGCCGGGGTGGTGACGGAGTACATCGGGGTGACGGCGTATATGCGGCGGGATTCGCTGAACCGATTTCTGCGGGAGGGGGACGTGGTGACCGGAGCCTATCTGGCGGTGGATCCGCCGGCGATGGCGGAGTTGTACAACCGGCTGAAACGGATTCCGGCGGTGGCGGGAGTGGCGGCGCGGGCGCAGGCGTTGCGGAGCTTCTATGACACGCTGGCGGCGCAGATGCTGACGTTTGCCTTTTTCAACACGCTGCTGGCATCGACGATTGCGATTGGCGTGGTGTACAACACGGTGCGGATCTCGTTGAGCGAACGGGGCCGGGAGTTGGCGAGCCTGCGCGTGCTGGGGTATACGCGGGGCGAGGTGTCTTACATTCTGCTGGGGGAGTTGACGGTGCTGGTGTTTGTGGCCATTCCGCTGGGGCTGGTGATGGGGCGCGGGATGGCGTATTTTATGGCGATGTCGGCGCAGACGGAGCTGTTCCGGGTTCCGTTCGTGGTGGAGCCTTCGACCTACGCGCTGGCGGCGCTGGTGGTGGCGCTGGCGACGGCGGGGTCAGCTTTTTTGGTGGGCCGGAAGATCAACCATTTAGACTTAGTGGAAGTGCTGAAGGCACGGGAGTAGGAGCGACGTGAAGCGCTGGCTTTGGGTAATCGGATTGGCGGCGGTGGCGGGGGTAGGCATCTGGTGGGGGATGCGTCCGCAACCGGTGCCGGTGGAGACGCTGGCGTTGACGGCGAAGCCGCTGCGGGTGACGGTGGAGGAGGAGGGCAAGACGCGGCTGCGGAGCCGGTACGTGATTTCGGCGCCGGTGGCGGGGTACCTGCGGCGATTGCAACTGAAGGCGGGGGAGACGGTACGGGCCGGGGCGGTGATTGCGACGCTGGAGCCGCCGCGGCCGGCGGTGCTGGACGCACGGACGGTGGAGCAAGGCGGCGCGCGGGTGGCGGCGGCGGAGAGGGCGCTGCAAGTGGCGCAGAGCCGGGTGGCGACGCAGGGAGAGCAGGTGCGGTCGGCGAAGGCGGAGCTTGACTACTGGACGCAGCAGCGGCAGCGGGAGGAGCGGCTGCGGAAGAGCGGGGACGTGGCGGCGACGCGCCTGGAGCGGACCGTAACGGACCTGCGGCGGGCGGAGGCGGCCGTGGCGGCCGCGGAGCGGGGATTGGCGACGACGGAGGCGGAGGTGGAGGCGGCGAAGGCGGAGGTGGCGACGGCGCGGGCGGCGCTGCGGCAGACGGCACGGGCGGCGACGGGGGAGTCGATACCGGTGGTGGCGCCGGCGGGTGGGCGGGTGATCCGGGTGGTCCGGGAGAGTGAGGGGGTGGTGGGTCCGGGCGAGCCGCTGGTGGAGATTGGGGATGCGCGGGCGATTGAGGTGGTGGTGGAGGTGCTGTCGGCGGACGCGGTGCGGATCGCGCCGGGGATGCGGGTGCTGTTGGACCGGTGGGGCGGGCCGAAGGTGTTAGAGGCGCGGGTACGGCTGGTGGAGCCGGGGGGCTTCACGAAGATTTCGGCTTTGGGGGTGGAGGAGCAGCGGGTGCGCGTGGTGGCGGATTTGGTGAGCCCGGAGGGGGAGTGGGCGGCGCTGGGGGATGGGTACCGGGTGGAGGCGGCGTTTGTGTTGTGGGAGGGGGAAAAGGTGATGCAGGCGCCGGCGAACGCGGTGTTTCGGGTGGGGGATGGATGGGCGGTGTTTGTGGTGGAGGGCGGCGTGGCGCGGCGGCGGGCGGTGCAGGTCGGGCACCGGTCGGGGGTGGCGGTGGAGATCCTGGGGGGCGTCCGGGAGGGGGAGACGGTGATACTGCATCCGGATGAGACTGTCGGAGAGGGTAAGGCGGTGACCGGAGGGAAGGCGTAGGGCACTTTACGATTCGAAGCCAATGCGACGGCTCGGGTAGGGAGCGTTCGAGTAAGCGGGGTTGGACGAGAGGGTGTGGGTGGAGTGAAGGCGGAACGTGGTTGATTTCGCGTCCAGATGAGTGGTGGTCGCGGACGGGAAGCGGTGAGGCGGTTCTGCGATTCGAAGCCACCTGGGGGCGGCCAGCGGCACTTTTACGGTTCGAAGCCAAATGGCCGGCTCGGGAAGAGACACTACGGGCGAACCGGTGGGGCTTGGGGTTCACGGAGACACACTTCGGGCGAACCGGGTCGGTGGGCTGATTTTTCAAAGATCAGATTGCGGTTCGGAGGCGGCGGGGTTATCCGATGGGGGCGAGGTCACCAGCGGGGAACGTAGGCCGGGGTGGTGGGCCGGGTGACCGGAGAGGCTAGGGGCTCGGCTTCGGGGTAGAGGCACTGGCCGGCGGCGGCGGCTTTCGGCTTTTCGACGGGGACGGCAACCGGCTGGGGTTCGGGCTTCCGGCGCTTGATGGCGTCCTGGACCGCTTTGAGGGCCGCGCGATAGGTGCGTTCAGCGGCGGCGACGTAGCGTTGGATGGCGGCGAGCGTCTTGCGGTGGTTTTCGTCGCCGAAGGTGGTGGCGAGCGAGGATTCGGTGGAGCGGTCGGCATCGTCGGCGCCGAAGCGATCGAGGAGGCGGTGCGTGCTTTCGATGGCTTGTTCGAAGGCTTTCGATTCGACGCGGTGGGCGCGGTTGAGGCGCCAGAGGGCTTCGGTGAGTTGGTCGGTGAGGAGGGTTTCTTCGGCGGTGACGGGGGCGAAGGTGGCGTGGGTCTGTTGGCGGAGGTCGTCGAAGGTGGCCTGGGATTCGCCGGGCAGGATGAGGCTGGAGGAGCAGAGGCCATGGGCGAGGCGGTTCTTGCTGGAGGCGGCTTTGCCTTCGGCGGTGCGGGGGCCGGTGGATTGGCGGGCGTTTTGACGGTTGGTGGCGGCGCGCTTGGCGGCGGCCTGTTTGGCGTCGGCGGCTTCGGCCTCGGCGATCTGGCGTTGGAGGTCGCGGCGGACCTGATCGAGGAACGAGGGGGCGGGGGTGGGGGTGCTCGAATTCATGGGTTGGCTCCAGGTTAGGGAAATGAAAAAGCCCGCGACACCGGGAGGGTGCAGCGGGCTTTTCCTGCTTTCACGGTACACCGAGTGTCAAGCGATTTTGGGAATTCTAGAGGGGGCGGTGTTGCAAAGAAAGGAAATATTCTGCCAAATGGGCCGTGAACGCCTCGCCGGGCGTTCGCGAGATGGCATAGAATGCAGGGCATGACGCTAGAACGGATGAGCCGGCGCGCCTGGCTGAGCGGGGTAGCGGCGTGGGGTTACCAGCAACCGCCGATGCCGCGGGCGACGGTGGAGGCGCTGACGGCCGGCCCGAAGCACCACTTCTTCGGCTACTATGGCATTCCGCCTTGGAACCGGGCGCAGACGAAGCTGGTTTGCCTGGAGGTCGATTTTCAGGACCGGCTCCCGGCACCCGGAGAGAAGGCGCGGATCGGGCTGGTCGACGCGAAGCGGGGCGGCTTTGCGCCGCTGACCGAAACGGCGACCTGGAATCTGCAGCAGGGCTGCATGCTGTATTGGAACCCGCGGCGCGAGAACCGGGAGATTCTATTTAACGACCGGAAGGGTGGGGACGTGATCACCGTGGTGATGGACGTGGAGAGCGGGAAGCGGCGCGAGCTGCCGCGGGCGATTGCGGCCGTGGGACGGAGCGGGAAGTACGGCCTTTGCATTGACTACGGGCGGCAGGGACGGATGCGGAAGGTGGTGGGATACTCCGCCGCGGCGGACCCGTTCGCCGATGACCCGGCGCCGAAGCGGGATGGGATCTGGCGGATGGATCTGCGGACGGGCGAGACGAAGCTGCTGGTTTCGATTGCGGAGGTGTATGAGCGGCTGCGGGGGAATCCGTTGATCGACGGCAAGCGGCATCTGTTCTTTCAACATGCGGTGTTCAACCGGGATGACTCGCGGTTTCTGTTTTTGGCGCGGGTGTTTACGGATCCGCCGGGGGCGCAGCTCGAGTCGGCGATGTTTACGGCGAACGTGGATGGGTCAGAGTTGCGCGAGGTGATCCCGTTCGGGCGGGGGGTATCGCACTTTGAGTGGCGGAATGCGCGGGAGATTGTGGCGACGTTTCGGATGAAGCCGCAGGGGGAGAAGCTGCATGTGCTGTTTACGGATGGCGCGGGCGACTACCGGGTGTTGGGCGAGGAGTTTTTGACGAGCGACGGGCACTGCAGCGTGAGCCGGGACGAGCAATGGATGGTGACGGACGAGAATGTGAGCAAGACTCTCGAGAAGCGCTTGCTGCTGTACCATTTACCGACCGGGCAGGGCACGGAGTTAGCTCGGATGCCGATGCGGGAACGGCGGTATTTGAATAGTGACTTGCGGTGCGATCTGCATCCGCGATGGGACCGGACGGGACGGCAGATTTGTTTTGATGCGCTCGACCGGGGGACCGGATTGCGGCAACTGCATGTGGCGCGGTTGGCGGGGGGTGAGGGGTAAAGCTGAGGGCACCTCGATTCCGGCAGATTGAAGAAAGGGGTGAGCGGGGGGCTCGAAAAAATCCTGGTCCCTGGTACAAATGATGTTCGCCTCACCGAGGATTGCCGTCTGGATGACGACGATATCATTGACGTCCCGAATCGGCGGGATCAACCATGGGTTTGGGCGAACGATCTCGCTCACCTCGCGCAGAAACCCTACGTAATCAAAGATGCGGCCTTCGGACAGTCCGTGCAAGGCCATCATGCGAGGGTAGCGTAAGACTTTCGCGAGCTCGTAGAGAATCTGGTCCGAGGTCAGCAAAACATCGTCGGACTCGAGGAGGGCGAGGAGCAGTTCCCGGGCAAGTCCTTTCGACCCGTCATGTGCTCGAACGAGAATCGCAGTATCGAGAACGACTCTCACTGATGGGAACGATATCCTGGACGAACACTTCTCATCGCCTCAGCGATGATGTCTTCGGCGTCGTCCTCGGAAACTGGTTGGCGGGAGGCGTCCACGTCAGCAAAGTACCGCCGGAGCTCGTCTGCGATGGCGGCTCGTTGATGAGGGGACATTGGAGCAAGCTCGAAGGTACGAAGGCTCACCGTCTCACTTTCGAGCACACGGCGTCCGAGGAGCGTTTCGAGAGCCTCTATCTGTTCGGGCGAGAGATCTTTGGCGTTGCAGATCATGGCAGGTCGTGGCTCCGGGTGTGATCGAATGACGTTCGCTCCCTTATTTTTTCACGAATGCGGAAGAGTACGGAGGTAGGAAAATCTGCAGCGGAGGTGCTCTCTAGCGGATGTTCACGATGGACCGATCTGTTCATTGAGTAACATAGAAGGCAGTTCCGCTTGACGTTCCCCCAGAGCCGTCCATTTAGTCAAGGATCGCGAGAACAGTAGGATAAGCAGGCCATCGGGGTTGGCTGGCGTTTCTTCGGGAGGACGGGGGAGTGTTTCCGGCAGGCTCGCAAGATGGGAGAATCGCAAGGTGATCAGCGATACGGATGAGCAGTCGCAGGCGGTTTGGATCGAGTTGCAGAGGCGGCGGACGCCGGGGCAACAGATTGCGCGGGCGCTCGAGATGACCCAACTGGTGCGGAGCCTGTTTGCGGCGAACTTGCGGCGGGAGGATCCGGAGATTACCGAGCGGGAGATTAAGCGCCGGATGGTGGAGGCCTACTACGGGACAGAGTGGGCGGAGCGGATGTTTGGGAAGCGGGCGGCGGGATGAACGAAGTCCACGGCGCCTTCCGGGAACTGATGAAAGCGTTGGACGAGATGCAGTTGCCCTATGCCGTGGGCGGCAGCATTGCCAGCGCGGCTTATGGAATCGCTCGGGCTACCCAGAATGTGGATCTGGTGGCGGATCTGAGCCCCGAGTAGGCGTTCGTGTTGGCCAGCCGGCTGGCCAACAGTTTCGCGGTAGACCCAGAGACCGCACGGGAGGCGAGCGCGGCGAATCGTCCGTTTCACCTCATCCATATGGAGTCGGCGATGAAGTTCGATGTCTTCCCCATGATGTACTTCGCTCACGGGGAAGACGAACTGCGGCGGCGGCAGATGCAGGAAGGTACGGGGCTGGTGGCCGAGGGCGCTGTTCCGGTAGTGACCGCTGAGGACATCATTCTGGCTAAACTTGCCTGGTACCGGCGCGGCGGGGAGACCTCGGAACGGCAGTGGCGCGATGTCGAGTCCGTCTGGACGATGCGGGGTCCGTCGCTCGACTGGCCGTACCTGACGCGGTGGGCCGGCGAGATGCAGACGATGGATCTGCTGCTGCGGCTGGCTCGTGGGAAAGCCGGCTAGCGGGCGGCTCAATGGGGGCAGGAGGGGGAAGCCGGCGACGGCAGCTCGCGCTCAAGGCGGTATTCTGGGAGCGCCTAAAGAGGTGCTTCATTTAGGAAACATCGAGGATTGAGATCACGAATGACATCCAGTCGCTTACGACCTTTCGCCGCCGGCCGGGTGAGTTCATGAAGCAACTCAAGAAAACCAAGTGCCCGGTGGCGTTGAATGTGAAAGGCGGGGCGGCCGCAGTTGTGCAGGACGCGGAGCCTTTCCAGCGTCTGCTGGACATTGCCGCGAGTGCCGATGCCGAAGCACTCGTGTCCAAATTAGCGCAACGGTCTGACGGGTGAGGCCCTGCTAGGGTAAGGAGAAGGTTCCGGCAAGAATCGACTCCACCCGAGGAGGCCCCCAGCCCTGTCTCAAGTATCCA
>JAIXQP010000035.1 GCA_027485675.1 Terriglobales bacterium
GATACTTGAGACAGGGCTGGGGGCCTCCTCGGGTGGAGTCGATTCTTGCCGGAACCTTCTCCTTACCCTAGCAGGGCCTCACCCGTCAGACCGTTGCGCTAATTTGGACACGAGTGATCATCGGGACACCTCGGATGACTTGCCGCACCCGAAGCCGTCCATATGCTCTCGATGAAAACCTGTCTCGGGGTCACATTGAAAATGTGCGCGCTCCGCTCGGCGTTGGTCGATCTGGAAATCTCTTCGAGATCCGTAAGGGCCCGCGCCGAGATCTTAACGCGGAATGCCATGCTCGTGGCGGCACTCCTCCAATACCTCAGGGGCCGGGCGGTGCCGTCCTCTCGCGGGCATCGCCATGCGCGGCGATATCCATCAACCGTTTGAACTCCTCGGCATCCTAAACCACCGCCCCCACCTCGCCTTCACGGTAAGCACAATCGGGGCCCTTTTTGCTGCTTCATGAACTTACCGGAATTGCGCCGGAAAGTTGTGAGCGACAGACTATCGTTTGTCACGTCGAGTACACGGACTCGCTCCTCGAGCACGGCACCCTTTTAAGGTGCCACGCCGCTCCGGCTGCGTTTTGGGGTCGATCAAACGACCACGCTGTGCGTAGCGAGGTCAGAGCTAATCAAGAGTTGAGAACGATCATTCGAAGGGGATCTCAACCTCAACGTAGCTGCCTGCGATAGCGACGTCCACAGTGGCGGCGATCCGTTCGACATGCGATCTCACCTTGGACCATTTCGTTGAGCCAGTCAGAACCACAATGGCAATCGTTCTGCCTACGAGATTCTGTTGGTAGCGCAGACCACGGTCTGTTGTCAGCATCAGATCCAGGCCAGCTTCCTCGGCAGCTTGCAACAGCGCACCGTTCGTCAGTCTGTCCCACCCTTGGGAGTAGGCCGTAGTCACGGTGTGTCCGGGAAGGGCCCGCGCTAGGCCCTTCGGCGTTCCGTGGTCAAACAGAATGCGCATCGGTATCCGGCAAACGCAATAGCGCTGGGGGCGGCACCTTCAAGCTCTTCGCCACAAACTCCAGCACCGCTACAATCTGTTCCCGCGTTACGTCAAACTCCTCCATCACCTCTTCGATACTGAGATCCTCGAGATTCTCAATCACCGTCGCGACAGGCAAACGCGTACCTTTGAACACCCAGGCGCCACTGACCTTGCCGGGAATACTCTCAACAGCGGGACATTGTCCCCAATCCAGAGATGCCATGGTTCCAGTATCCTTCGCTCTCCACAATATCGGATCGCATGGGCGGTGTCTCGCCGGGGATGGCCGCAATCCGAGCGCCCCGCAAAGCAACGCTGCCGCGTCTAACCCTTCCCGGCGCGCACGAGGATATCGGGCGGGATTCCAAGTCTCGTTGCACCGTCCGCACAGTGGCCGCTCGCAATCTCGCGTCGGGAGTGTCAAACCATGTTCACCGTCGTGTCGTGGCGTCGTCTCTTCGAAGGTGATCCAAGGGCTATATTTCGTCGCCCTCCCTTCCGGCCGGTTCGAACGCATCCATGGCTCCGTGCCGAATATGCACGATCCCCACGGACTTCCCCCGCTCATCGACCTTGTAAATGATTCGATATCTCCCATGGAAAATCTGCCGGTATGACTCGTTTTCCGGTGTCGCCGCTCCGCGGTTCGGGCTCTTCTCCAGGCTGTAGATTGCCTCTGAAAGAGCGTTAAACCAAGCGAAAGCGAGTGTACTCGACTCGGCATGGATCGATTCGTAAATCGCTTCGGGATCACGCAGAGCCCGCGCCGGCAACCTAACGAGGTATGCCATGTTCGCGACGGAACTCTTCCATGGCTTCTCGGGCCGGGCGGTGCCGTCCGCTCGCTAGGTCCTCCACGCCTTGGCGGATCCCCTCGGTGGCGTCGGCGCGCGCAGCGATGTCCATCAATCGTTGGAACTGGTAGGCATCCTGAAGCACTGCCTGAACCTTACCCTCTACCGTCAGCACAATCGGCCGCTTACTCTCCTTAAGTTGCTTCATAAACTTCCTGGAATTGCGACGAAAATTTGGTGCCTTATAAGGGGCCATGCCGATCTGGGCCCGTGACCGGGAGTTCACCCCACTCACGCTGGTCAGCAAGAATCATACCCCCATTCCCGTCATCCTGCCCCGTGCTGCCGTCCGCGGCCTCGCATCCACCACAACAGCGCACCCCCAGCCGAAAAGAGCGCCCAAGTGGAGGGCTCGGGAATCTCGCCCGCCACAGGCGGCGTCGGTGGCGGAGTGGGCGCCGCCGCCGTTACGTTCACCGAGAATCCCACCGAACCCAGCAGGTCCTGCGTGTTCGGATCATACCCCCCTGGGCCCTGCACCCCACCCAGAATCGACACCGTCCCCGTCACGATACCCAAAGCGTCCGGATAAGGATTGTTGACCGTTACCGTAAACCAGGGGTACATCCCGGTCGAGCCCGGCTGCGCCGCTACCGAAAGCGGCGCGTTCGCATCAAAAAACATCGAAGTTTCAATCGAAAAGGGACCGTTGAGCGTAATCGCGATTTGGTTCAAATCCACCGGGGCACTGTACAGATTCGATATGTTGCCCAGAAAGGTCAGCGTTTGCCCCGGCACCGCTGTCTGATTCGGCGTCTGCAGGGTCAGAAGAACGCTCGCCCGGGCCGTTGAGACGCCAGCGAGCAGTAGAAGAGGGAAGACAAGTTTGGCGATGGTCATGATGCGTGCTCCGAGTCTCGAGGTTCTGGCCCGTTAGGGCAATACGATGCGGCCGCTGTTGGAAAAACTGCCGCCGCTGTGGCTTCCCGTGAGGCTCAACACCCCGGCGGACCCCGCGGCGCCCAGGGAAGACGCCGGGAACGACAGACGAAACGTTCCGCTGCCGCCCGCCGGGATCGAAGGCAGTTGGCCCGGGAAGATCGACGCCGTCACCGAGCCAATCCGCGCCCCGGTGAGGGATACATTCTGCGCATCCTGCGAGCCGTTATTGGCGATCACCACCGTCGCCCGCACTTGCCCGTCCACGCGAGCCAGCGTCCACGTGCTCAGCAGACTCACGGGCGCGATCGGGTTGTACGGCCACACTTGCAAGGTCAACGTCTGCGTCACCGGCACTCCACCGATCGTGTTGAAGGCCCCCACCGTGACCCGGTGCGTGCCGACGTCCGCCGCCGTGGGCGTTCCGGTGATGCGGAGCGTACTGGTCGTATGTCCCAGCGCGTTGCGATTGCTGGCGCTCAGGCTGGGCGGCAATCCCGAGACCAGCATCTGCATGCCGTCCTCCGGATCCCGCGTGTAGAGCGGACCGACGGGGACAGGCCGCGTGGAAAGGCTCGGATGGCCCAGCGCTGTCACTTCAAACGAGGCTGGACGGCCGGCGAACAGCACCCGCACATTCGGACTATTGAAGAGGGGCGGATCGTTGACCGTAACCCCGAGTTCCTGGCTGGCGGATGAGTTCACGGCGGTGGCGGTCAGTTGCAGCGGATAGTAGCCGCCCGACCCCGGGAGTGGCGTTCCGGCCAGGGTAGCGGGGTTGCCGGGGCTGAAGGTCAGGCCGCTCGGCAATTCGCTAGAGGTAGAGATGGTGCCTAAGGTGGCAGCCGGCGAGAAGCTTGCCGGGGTGCCGGAGCGGAGAGTGACGCGATTCGCCGTGCTAAATGCCGGCCGGGCTAAGACCTCGATGATGACCGAGCGGATGGTTTGCGTGGAACCGGCAGCCGTCAATCCCACCTGTGCCGAGAAGTAGCCGGTGGTTCCGGGTGGCGGTGTCCCACCAAGGGTGGCGGTACTGTCGCCGTTATCTTGCAGGGTGAGCCACGATGGCTTGTTGCCGACGACCCAACGGACGGCGGTCTTGTGGTTGTACGCAGTGAGCCGGACAGCGTTTCCAACTCCCGCCTCGAAGGGGAAGATGAATCCGTTGGGCAGGTCGAGCAAGGCCTGCGGGGCCGGCCCAATTCCCAGACGGAAGCGCTGGATGGTCGAGCCTTGCGTCGAGTTGGTTGCGACGAAACCGCCGCAGGGATTGTTCGTGAGATCGCCGCAGGTGCCGCCGGCGAACGGCGAACCGGTGGGTGTCCCGCTCAGTGTGCCGGTGCCGTCACCATGGTCGACGAACCTCAGGCCGGTGAAGTCGCTGCCGGTCGTATCGAGCGAAAGCCGCGGGGTGGGGTTGCCCGTGGCGACTACCCGGTAGCTCATCGGCTTACCGTACTCCACCGGCAGGGAGCAGAAGGAGAAGGTGGAGCAGTCAAGACGACTGACAATCGCCAGGGTGGGGGAGAGATTCACCGTGAAGCTGCGGCGGGTGGTTCCAAACATATTGGTGGCCCGGAGTTGCAAAGTGAAGGAGGCGGGCGGAGCATTCAGGTCGCCGTTGTAGGAGATGGTGTAGCTGCCATCAGTGCTGCACTGACCGCCGGCGGGAGCCGCGATGCTCGGCAGGGAGCCACCCTCCCAGCAGACTTCGGCGGGCGGATCAAACGTGGTGATGATCTTCTTCGAAGCGGGAACGCCGATGCCAAAGCTGAGCGGACCGGGATCGAGAAACTCGGGTACGCCGAAGGCAGTGACATTGACTCGCATAGGGCTGCCGGACTCTTCGTACATATCGAGAGAGTCCGAGACGAAGCTCAGGCAGTTCTGCGTTTGGGAAGACCCGAGCGATTCCCCGGAGACGCCGAGGCGGGGGTCCATGGGGCAGAAGCGGTGGCGTCCGGTGACGGCGGTATTGATGTTCATGAATTTCCGTCCCATGCGGAAACCCATGAGTTTGTACGGCAGCAATACCCGGTTGTCGGCGATCGATCGATCATAGGTGTTGTAACGCAGGGTATTGGAGATGCTATCGGCTTGCGCGCACGGGGCGGTGCTGCGGGGGCCCACAGCGCAGGTGCTGACGAACCAGTGGCCGGAGGTAGAGACGGTCCAGACATTGTTCGACCAGTCGAGGTACTTGAACGAACTCTGCAAACCCCGCTGCGGGGAGCGCGGATCGGACGTGTCCACAAGGAAGCCCAGATCGCCGGCCTGGCGTCCGGGCAGGGGGGCGGTGCTCGGGACGTCCGGGGAGGTTTGGGTGTAGATCGCATTCTGGATCTTGAAGGTGCCCATCTCCGAACCGGCGTTCAAGATCGCGGAAAGATCGGGCGGCGTGACGCGCGCGCTCGCCGCCCGGTTGGAAAAAGCAATGATTTGCCGCATTTGCTTTTCGTTATTGTAGAGTTCGTAGGTGCCGATGATGCCCGCGACGACGGCGATGAACACGATCGTGCCGGATCCAACGGCAGCGGAAACGGTGGTGACGGCGGTGACGGCTTGAGCGCCGACCACGAAACCCATCTTGGCCGACCCGGCGGCGGCGCTACTCAGTGCGGTTCCGGCGGCAACCGCGGCTTCTGCCGCTAATTTGGCCATCACAGCCGAAAGGTAGGCATACTGCACAAGGGAGCCCGCCACAAGGCCGGCCGTGACCCCAGCCGCCATGGCGACGCCAGAGATTTGCGCGTTCGAAATGGAGGTATCGGCGAAGAGCGCGGCATACTTGGGGTCGTACCCCGGCTCGCTAGCGAAGGCTCGGGCCATGTAAGACCGCTTGGCACCATAGGCTTCGAAGTAGCCCGCATTCGGTACGGAGGGCGTAAAGATACCCGACTGGAAGCCAGCGAAGCAGAAAAGATTGCCGTCCCATTCGAGACCGTACGTTTTGGCCAGATCGGAATCGAGCCGGAATCGGCAGGGATCATTCTGGAACTCGCGGAGATGGTTGAAAGCCTCCTGGTACATCCTGGCCTCAAGTCCCTGGACAACGCTCTGCAGCCAAAGGTGGAGGGTCCGTTCGTGCTGCGAGCGCTCCTCGGGCTTCTTTTCGATGATGTCCACCATGATGGCGTACATCTGGGCGCGTACCGCGTTGCGCAGATCCGTGCGCCCCAGGCTGTAGATGACGCCGGCTTCGCTCTGGGGAATACCATTCATGGAGAGATAGTTGGCGACGGCGTCCTGCTCCAGCTTGCTCAGAGCGACGCCGTAGTTCACGCCATCGACACAATAGTTCCGAATGATGCTGTTCGTGGTGGACTGGCACCCCTGCACAACTTGGGCCTCTGCCTGGAGCGGTTTCGGGTCGCGGCCGGCGCCCCATCCCGAAAGAACGGGCGAAAGTAGCACCGCCAGCAGCAGGGCTAGGGGCCGAAAGAACACCGCCCTCCGCATGGCGGTCACCGAAAAGCTATCTTGTCCGCGTTTCATCACTGGAATCTGTCCTCCCTGGGTTATTCGCTAAACGCGCCCGGAACAGGGCATCGCCCATGAAAAAAAGTTCTCGCTTGCTAAACTGGTCTCACCGCACGATGGAGCCCGACTCTTCCTCGCAGGGACCGGTCACCCAGCTTCTGCAAGCCTGGAGCCGGGGAGACCGCGCCGCCCTGGACCAGCTCGTTCCCCTTGTCCATGGCGATCTGCGCCGCCTGGCCAGCCAGCGCGAGCGGCAGATGGCCCGGACCGCCAGCGGCTCCCTCCAGGCGACGGCGCTGGTCAACGAGGTCTATCTCAAGCTCGTCCACGCCGGGGGAATCGAGTTTCGGGATCGCGCTCACTTCTTCGCCATCTCGGCCACGCTCATGCGGCAAATCCTCATCGACGCGGCCCGTAGCCGCAACCGCGAAAAGCGGGGCGGCGGCTGGCAGCGCGTGTCGCTCCACGACGGCGCAATGGGCGGCATCCAGACCGACGAGAGCCTGCTCGCCCTCGATCAAGCCATGGACCGGCTCGCCCAGGCCGATGCCCGCAAGGCCCGTGTGGTCGAACTGCGCTTCTTCGGCGGGATGACCAACGACGAGATCGCCGAAGTCCTCGGCGTTTCTCCGGATACCATCAAGCGGGACTGGGCGTTCGCCAAGCTCTGGCTGGCGCGGGAACTGAAGAGCGGAGCCGCGGTTTGAGTCCGGAGCAGCAGGCCGAGATCGAGCGGATTTGCCTTGAGGCGCTGGCGCTGCCGGCCGGGGAGCGCGCCGCATATCTCGCCGGGGCGAGCACGGACGCGGAGGTCCGGCGCCAGGTCGAGAGCCTGCTGGAGGCCGCCACCGCCGCCGACGAACTGTTCGGGGAGGCGGTGCCCGTGGAAGCGTCGGTGGGGCCGGGGGCCGCGGGTCCCTACGAGATTCAGGAGAAGCTCGGCGAAGGCGGAATGGGCGTCGTCTACCGCGCCCGGCAACGCACGCCCGTCGTCCGCGACGTCGCGCTGAAAGTCATCCGGCCTGGGATGGCTTCTCCCCAACTGGTCGCCCGGTTTCAATTGGAGCGGCAGGCCCTGGCGATGATGGAGCACCCGAACATCGCCCGGGTCCTCGACGCCGGGGCCACTTCGCTCGGGCTGCCCTATATGGCCATCGAACTGGTGGACGGCCGTCCCATCACCCAGTTTTGCGCCGACCAGCAGTTAAGCATTCGCGAGCGTGTCGCCCTCATGATTCCGGTCTGCCAGGCGGTGCAGCACGCCCATCAAAAGGGCATCATCCATCGGGACATTAAACCATCGAACGTGCTCGTCACCGTCTACGATGGCCAGCCGGCGCCCAAACTCATCGACTTCGGCATCGCCAAGGGCATCGAAAGCGCATTGGGTGAGATGGAAGGCCGGACCCGCCCGGGCGCCCTCATCGGGACCTTCGACTACATGAGCCCCGAACAGGCCGAGCCGGGGGCCACCGATGTCGATACCCGTACCGATATCTATTCGTTGGGCGCGTTGCTCTATCAGTTGCTCACCGGCAAGACGCCGCTCGAAAACCTGTCCCTCGAGCGGTCGAGCTATGCCGAACTGCTGCGCCGGATTCGGGAGGAGACGCCCCCGGCCGTCAGCTCCCGGATCGAGAGCCTGCAGGCGCCGGAACTCGATTGGATCGTCTCGAAGGCGCTCGAAAAGGACCGCGAGCGGCGTTACGCCTCCGCGGACGGCATGGCGCAAGACCTGCGGCGATTCCTCGATGGCGAGCCGGTGGACGCCGGTCCGCCGTCGCTCTGGTATCGTGTGCGCAAGTTCGCCACGCGCCATCGCTGGGCCTTCGGGGCGGCCGGCGCGGTGGCCGCGGCGTTAATCGCAGCCGTCGCCCTGCTAACGGTCGCGCTGCGGCAGGAGCGGCGCGCGAACGCGAGTACTCTGGCCTTGCGAGAGGTCGTGCGCAAGATCATCGTCGAACGGCCGGCCCAACTGGCGCGCATTCCCAATCGCACGGCGCTCCACGCGGAACTCATGCGCGACGCCGAGGGGGCCCTAGAAGTCCTGAGCAGGGAAGTGCTGAGCCGGGACACGGCGCAGGCCAATGTCGCCTTGCGCACGGAGCTGGCGCAGGCTTATCTCGCCATCGGCAAGGCCAAGGGTCCGTCCGCCAGTGGCGATCCGGCAGCGGCCGAGGGCTATGTCCGCAAGGCGGTCGAGATCTATCGCGAATTGGCGCGGGAGCTTCCGGAAGAGCCGGCGATCCGGCGTGGCGAGTTGGACGCCCTTTCCACTTGGATGGGTCTGAAGTATCGGCTTCACGAAATGGTGGATAGCGAGAGGATGGCCCACCAGATCGAGGATACGGTGGAGCGCCTCAGTCCCGCGTTGCGCCAGAAGCTGCCGGTGAACTGGTATCTCTCCACCGCCTGGGTCGAACTGGGCGTTATCCGGTTTGAAGCAGGGCAAGCCGACGAAGGTCTGGCGCTGCATCGGAAAGCGAGCGCGATGCTGGCCGGGCCGCTGCCGCCCGAACTTGCGGGCGACGTGGCCATGGTGGAACGTCTGGGAACGGCGCAGCGGGAACTGGCGCTCTCCCTGTGGACGGGAGAAGGCGCCTGCACCGAATCTCTCGCCGCGGCCCGGCGCGCGGTGGAGTTGATGGCCCGGTGCGACACTCCGAACTGCCGGATGCGTGGGGCCATCGCCCAGGGTACGCTGGGCGGCATCGAATGGGCCATCGGACGGCGCGCCGAAGGCATCGCGACCATGCGCCAGTCCCTCGCGGCCTTCGCGCGGCTGGCGGAGGACGATCCCGCCAATGCGCAGTATCGCCACGCCGGTGCTATCGTGCGGGGAGATCTCGCCATGCTTCTCGCCAAGCAGGGCGCGGGAGCAGAAGCCGTCGCGATGGCTGAGCAGCTCTTGGCTTCGCCGCCAGGAGCCGACGGCAATTTGTTTAAGGGGCGCGAACGGCGGATGGTCTACGGTATCAGCCTCGGCGGGGCGCTCGTCCACTCGAAACGCTTTGCCGCCGCCACCCAGAGGCTGCGGGATGTGTTGGCGGGCAATCGAGACTGGAATCCGAACCTCGACCTGCGATGGAGCGCGATGCATCTGCTGACCCTGTCGCTCGAAGCTGAAGGCGAATCGGAGGAAGCGCTGCGCGTGGCCCGGGAAGCCTGGCAGTTGATCGATCCCGAAAAAGACAACAGCTATTCCGCGGGAGTCCGCAAAGCCATCGCGGCGGCCGACTATGCCCGCACCCTGGTGCGCCGCCCGGCCGCCTTGGCCGCGGAGCGGGAAGTGGCTCTGCGCGCCCTCAAAGCACGAACCAGCAAGCTCCCCAGCCGCTGCCCGACCTTCAGCGGCGCCCTCCTGGAGGCGCCGCCCACCGAGGCGGAGGTCGCCCGGCTCGAGCAGGCGTTTGCCCCGTCCCGGTAATATGGCCGCCCCCACCGCCTCGGTAGAATAAGGGAGAAATGCGCAAGCTGATGGCCCTCGCCGCGCTCGCCCTCGCCGCCGCGGGGCAGGGAATCCCCGTCCGCACCTACGAACCCGTCAAAAAAGCCGCCCCCTCCGGCCGCCCCTGGCCCGTCCGCTTCGCCGATGTCACGGCCCCCGCCGGCCTCACCGCGCCCTTCCTCTCCGGCGAACCCCTCACCAAAAAATACATCGTCGAAGCCAACGGCGCCGGCCTCGCCCTCTTCGACTACAACAACGACGGCTACCCCGACATCTTCCTTCTCAACAGCGCGCGTTTTTCGAAAGGCCCCATCGCCACCAACCACCTCTACCGCAACAACAAAAACGGCACCTTCACCGATGTCACGCAACAGGCGGGCCTCGCCCGCTCCGGCTGGGGCAACGGCATCTGCGCGGGCGATGTCAACAACGACGGCCACGAAGATCTCTTCCTCACCTACTGGGGCCCCAACGCGCTATACCTCAACAAAAACGGCACCTTCACCGACGTCACCGCCCAAGCCGGCCTCGCCCGCTCCCCCAAAGAATGGAGCTCCGGCTGCACCTTCCTCGATTACGACCGCGACGGCCACCTCGATCTCTTCATCGCCCAGTACCTCGACTTCGACCCCGCCAAAACGCCCCTCCCCGGCGCCGCCCCCCACTGCGAATGGAAAGGCATGCCCGTCTTCTGCGGCCCCCGCGGCCTCCCCCACGGCCGCGCCCTCCTCTATCGCAACCAGGGCGACGGCACCTTCACCGACGTCACCCAATCCTCCGGCATCGCCGCCGCCAAAGACTTCTACGCCTTCACCGCCCTCGCCGCCGACCTCAATGCCGACGGCTGGACCGACCTCTACGTCGCCTGCGACGCCACCCCCAGCCTCTTCTTCCGCAATAACAAAAACGGCACCTTCTCCGAAATCGGCGCCGAAGCCGGCGTCGCGTTCAACGAGCACGGCCAGGAGCAAAGCGGCATGGGCGCCGCCGTCGGCGACTTCAACAACGACGGCCGCCTCGACCTCCTCAAAACCAACTTCGCCAACGACTATCCCAACGTCTATCGCAACCAAGGCAACGGCTTGTTCGAAGACGTCGTCATGCGCGCCGGACTCGCCGTCAACCCCCAATACGTCGCCTGGGGCATCGGCCTCGTCGACTTCGATAACGATGGCTGGAAAGACGTCTTCCAGGTCAACGGCCACCTGTTCCCCGAACTCGGCCCCGCCACCTACCGCAACCCCCGCCTCGTCTACCGCAACCTCGGCAACGGCCGCTTCGAAGACGTCTCGCCCACTCTCCGCCCCGCTTCGAGCCGCGGCGCCGCCTTCGGCGATTTCGATAACGACGGCCGCATGGACGTCCTGATCCAGAACATGGACGAACCGCCCACCCTCCTCCGCAACACCGGCGCCCCCCTCGGCAACTGGCTCAAGGTTCTCCCCCAAGGCACGAAGTCCAACCGCTCCGCCATTGGTGCGACCGTGCGCCTCAACGGCCAAACCGAAGCCGTCGTCAGCCAATCCAGCTACCTCTCCGTCAACGACCGCCGCCTCCACTTCGGCCTCGGTCCCGCCCGGACTGTCGACGCCATCGCCGTCCGTTGGCCTACCGGCGAAACGGAACTCTACGGCCCCTATCCGGCCAACCAAACCGTCACCCTCATCGAAGGCGAGGGCCGCCGCCCATGATCGCTCTCCTCCTCGCCCTCTTTCTCTTCCAAGCCCCTGGCCCCGAGATGGAGCGCCAGTGGCAGCAGGAACTCGCCGCCACCCCCAACGCCTTCGCCCCGGCCTTCAACCTCGGCTTCTATTACTTCAACAACAACCGCCTTCCCGCAGCCGAAGCCCTCCTCCGCCGCGCCGCCAAGGCCAACCCCAAGGACTTCAACACCCACTACATCCTCGGTGTCGTCTGCCAGCGCCAGGGCCGCCGGGACGATGCTCTTCGCAGTTGGCGCACCGCGCTCGCCATCCAACCCAACCACCTCCGCCTCATGAAGGTGATGAGCGTCGAATATACCGAAGGCCGCTACTTCGCCGAAGCTGCCGCCCTCGCCCGCCGCGTCCTCCAACTCGAACCCGCCGACCACCAGGCCTGGACCCTCGCCATCAAAGCCCTCGCCGACGCCCAGGAGTTCGACCAAGCCACCAGCCTCGCCCAACAAGCCGCCGCCCGCTTCCCCGCGAACGCCCGCCTCGGCTTTGAATACGCCTTCCTCCTCCATCGCCAGGGCCGCTTCGCCGAAGCCGCGCTGCTGCTCGAAGCCGCGACGAAAAACGAGCCGGCCTTCGAAGAACCCTGGTATTTACGAGGGGACATCCACCTCAAGCAAGAGCAATTCCAACAGGCGATCCCCTTCTTTGAACGAGCCATCGCTCTCCGCCCCGAGTATCTCCCCGCCCGCATGGGCCTCGCCCGCGCCCACATCGCGCTCGAACAGTGGGAAGCCGCCAAGACCCAACTCGCCGCCGCCGCCGCCGCCCGCCCCGACGATCCCCAGCCGCCCCTCCTCCTCGCCCAGGTCCTGTTCCGTCTCGGCGACGAAGCCGGCGCCAAAGCTGCCCGCGAAAAGAGCATGGCCCTCCGCCGCGCCAACCCCTCCGCCCAGGAAGCCATTCAATCCCGCCCCTTCCCCCGCTAGACCACCGCTCGCCTCCGATGCAGTAGAGAAGGGGTCCCCCATGCCAGCAGCATTCCTAGACTGGTCGCAGTGCCCCGCCGTGGAGAGCGTCCCCGGTCGCCTGAGCGGTGCGTGGGTGCTGTGCGATACCAGGATGCCCGTCTCTGTAATCTTCGAAAACCTCGAATATGGGGCCACTCTGGAAGAGATCGTCGAGAACTACGGCATCACGCGCGAGCAGACTCAGGCCGTCCTCAATTTTGCCGCCCAAAGCGCCGCACCGCCCTCTGTTTCCGTAGGTGGAGACAGTCTCTCGGATGCGCATCCTCTTTGCCAAAAGCGCTCCCCATGGCCTCGCACGCCATCTCTCACCATGTAGTTTCAAATGCTGACGACTTGGAATGGGGCCGTCTGGAGACCGGAGAGTCGCTAGCCGCGGCTGAATACGCCGGATTCAACGTCTTACTTACCGCCGACAAGAACCTTCGCCACCAGCAACGCCCCTCCGGTCGCAGAATCGCCATGGTCGAGCTCGGTCACTCGCCGTGGCCGCTCGCGCGACTGCACGTCCCGGATATTGCTGCTGCCGTCAACAGCGCCACGCCCGCCAGCTATTCCGAGGGCGAGATCCCCCTATCGCCGAAGAAGCCTTTCCCTGCGTCGTAAGCTCTGCTCACTCGCCGCGAAGTCTACATCGTCCCCGCCTGCGCGGCCTCCGCCCACTCCCCTTGCGGTTGGTCAATATCGCGCAGTCGCATCATCGCTTCGAGCGAGAAGATCTTGTGCTGTTCGTCCGCCTTCCGCACCACCCTCTGCACGGCCAACAACTCTCCACGATGCTGTTTGCGCGCGTCGGCCTGCGCATTCATGAAGTCCAGCGCCGGCCGGAACAGCGCGTCGAGCTGCGGATCCGCCTGGCCGCCCTCCAAGTCCCGCAACATCTCCCCCGCAAACCCCTCGAGCGCCCGCCAGCACTCCCGCTCCACCCCAGGCGGCAATCCCTTGGCGTCCTGGGCCAAAATGCCCAAGGCCTCTATCCGGTTCTTGCCATTCGTCAGAATCGCCGCCAATCTCTCTGGATAGCGCTCCGCCGTCCGGATCCGCGCCGCCGCCAGATCGCTCACGTCCCGGCGCTGCCAGGGACTCGTGTAGGCCAACAACGTCTCCAATCCCTCCGTATCCGTTACCGCCGTCCGGGCTATCGCCGCGATCTTCTCCCGCAACTCTTCCTCCGCCTGCTGCACTTGCTGCTGCTCCTCCTGCTGCCGCATCTGCCGGAACTTCTCGTCCGCCTCCAAACGGCGCGTGTCCGCGGCGCCCCCCACCACCGCCCAGCACACCACGGACGCCACGATCGATCCCCAAAACAGCGGGCCTGCCAAGGGATGACGCCCTCCCGTCAACAAAGCACATAGCCCCGCCCCGGCCAATAATCCAGGCAACACCACCGCCAGCAAACCGCCAACCACCCCCAAACCGTTACTGCGCGGACCATACAGAGTGGCCCACAGTGCCCAGTTGGAAGCCGCTTCCACGAGCAGAACCGCAAAGATACACGCCGCCAACTGTCCGCCCACCGTCGGTGCGATCGGCGCCAGCCGGCCCGTTGGCACCGCGGTCAAAAAGCCCGCCAATAGCACCACAACCCGCAAAAGGACCAGCAAGAGCAATCCCACTGCGTCTCCCGCACCATTCGGTCCCGATGCAGCCCCCACCGCGAACAACAGGGGGACGGAGAGCAACGCCAAAACTTCTGCTAACGAAAGCAGCGCAATTGACAAACTAGTCATCTGCCAGTCACCTCAACGTACTGGGCGAAACCAGCCTCGAAATTCGCTCACTCGTCGTAGTTAAAATAAATGGTTGACACTGTCTACCTTTCCCGTATACTCCAAGTAGACACCGTCAACCTATGAACCCCGTACTCCTCATCGTCACCATCACCGGCCTCCTCGACGCCCAAGGCGAAGTCGGCTGCGCCCTCTATCGCTCCGCGAACGGCTTCCCCATGGATCCCGCCGCCGCCGTCCGGGTCAAACAACCCGCGCAGCCCGGCACCGTCGAATGCCGCTTCCCCGGCCTCGCCCCCGGCCGCTACGCCGTCGCCGTCTCCGTCGACCAGAACAAAAACGGCAAAACCGACAAGAACTTCGTCGGCATGCCCACCGAACCCTGGGGCGTCTCCAACAACGCCCGCCCCAAGCTCCGCGCCCCCCGCTTTGAAGAAGCCGCCTTCTCCGTCAACCCCGGCCCCGAACCCACCCGTATCGCCATCCAGGTGGCCAAATGATCACCCCCCAGCGCTATGGCCCCTGGGCCGTCGTCACCGGCGCCTCCTCCGGCATCGGCCGCGAAATCGCCGTCCAACTTGCCGCCGCCGGTCTCTCCCTCGTCCTCGTCGCCCGCCGCGAAGACGCGCTCGCCCAACTCGCCGCCACCCTCCCCGGCGAAACCCTCGTCATCCCACTCGACCTCGCCGCCCCCGGAGCCCCCGCTGGGCTCCTCGCCCGCACCGCCGCCCTCCCCGTTGGCCTCCTCGTCAACGCCGCCGGCTTCGGCTCCGGCGGCGCGTTCCTCGATACGGACCCCATCGCTGAATCCCAAATGGTCGACGTCAACTGCCGCGCCGTCCTCGAACTCTCCCATGGCTTCGCCCGCCGTTTCGCCGCCCAGCGCCGCGGCGGCATCGTCCTGTTCAGCTCCATCGTCGCCACCCAGGGCGTCCCCCGGTCCGCCAACTACGCCGCCACCAAAGCCTACGTCCACTCGCTCGCCGAAGGCCTCGCCGACGAACTCGCCCCCTACGGCGTCGACGTCCTCGCCTCCGCCCCCGGCCCCACCGATACCGGCTTCGCCCATCGGGCCGGTATGACCATGGCCAACGCCGAATCCCCCGTCCGCGTCGCCCGCGAAACCCTCGCCGCTCTCGGCCGCCGCCGCCTCGTCGTTCCCGGCGGTTTCGCCAAGCTGCTCACGGCCGGCCTCACCGTCACCCCGCGCTTTCTCCGCGTCCAAATCATGAAGCAGGTGATGAAATCGATGACATAAGCGAAGCTAGATCTATGCCCCCCCGGCCCCATCCGGCCCGCGACCTCCGCGAAGCCTGCGTCGACCAAGCCCTCGCCATCATCGGCGACGTCGGCGTCGAAGCCCTCAGCATCCGCGAAGTCGCCCGGCGACTCGGCGTCTCTCATCAGGCGCCCTATAAGCACTTTGCGAGCTCGGACCATCTGCTCGCCGAAGTCGTCCGCCGCACCTATCGCCAGTTCTCCGAGCATCTCGAAGCCCGGCCCCGAAGCAGCCACCCCGGCGAGGATTTGAAGAGCATGGGCGAAGCCTACTTCCGCTTCGCGCTCGACCACCCGCTGCACTACCGGCTCCTCTTCGGCACCCCGCTCCCCGACCCCGCGGCCCACCCGGAGATGATGGCGGAGGCCCGCCGCGCCTTCCAACTGCTCCACGAAGCCATCGGCCACCTCAAGCCGCCCGCCGCCGAGGAAGAGCTTCAACTCGACGCCCTCTTCGTCTGGGCCACCGTCCACGGACTGGCCAGTATCCTCCAGACCGCGGCCCTCGATCAGATCGGCCTCGACAAAGTCGTCCTCGCCGAAGCCCTGCCCCACGCGCTCCATCGCATCGGCAAGGCCCTGGCTCCCTAAACCAAGCAGGCACCGCCTCTGCCCAACCCTCGCGCCCCCCGGCGCGAAAGGAATCCCTATGCCCTTTTGCTTTCTTCTCCTCCTCGCTCAGTACGTCCCCACGGACTTCAAAGCCGAACTTTTCGGCGGCTACGCCAACCTCCGCGCCGAAAAGCAGGCCCAGCACGGCTGGACCGCCACCTACACCGACTATTCCCTCTTCCGCCGCTGGGGCCTCACGGCCGAAGTCTCCCAGGAGACGGACACCCGCGCCTATCTCTTCGGCGGCACCTTCCGCAGCATCCGCCGCCCCCGCTTCGCGCTCACCGGCCGCATCGTCGCCGGCCTCACGGACTGGAACCGCCTTCCCCAGCAAACCGCCTTCACCTTCGGCTTCGCCCAGTCCATTGACTGGAAGCTGAATGAGCATTGGGCTCTCCGCGTCCAACCCGGCTTCCGCTTCCTCCGCCTCGACGATCCCGCCGGCGGCCGCCGCACCGTCCTCGCCACGCCCCTCGCCCTCGGCCTTGTCTACAAGTTTGGCCATCGATAGCGCCAGCCCCGTGGGAAACGCTGGCACACCTAACCCGCCACCCGCTCTCCCGGATGCACCGGCACCGCAGCCAAAGCCGCCTCCAAGTCCGAAAAGCGAATCGGCTTGGCCAGATAGCCGTCCATCCCCGCCGCCAAACAATTCTCCCGATCTTCGTCAAAAGCTCCGGCCGTCACCGCGATCACCGTTGGCCCCGTCCCCTGGGGCCATCGCTCCCGAATCCGCCGCGTCGTCTCAATGCCGTCCAACTCCGGCATCTGCACGTCCATCAGGATCACGTCAAACCACTCCCGCTCCAGCGCCTCCAGCACCAAAAGCCCGTTCTCGGCGAAGCTGGCGTCGTGCCCCAGCCGCCGCAACATGTTCAGAATCACCCGCTGGTTCACGCGGTTGTCGTCAGCCGCCAGCACGCGCAGCCTGCGCTGCCCGCCCGGGGGACCGCTCCGCATCGCCGCCCCATCCACCGCCGGGCTTCGGCCCAACATCCGGCTCAGCGTCGCCTGCCGGATCGGAAACCCTAAGGTCTCCAGTTCCGGGGTCAACCTCTTCAGCGCCACCACATCAAGCATCCGCGCCAGCGCCAGCACGCGAACCTCCGGCTGCGTGGCCATCACCCGCTCCGCCGCCTCCCCCAAGGCCCCCGGAGGAGAATCCACCACCAGCAGCGTCACCCCGGCGCCCGTTCGGCCCGCCGCAAATTCGATCGCCGCCTCTACCCACTCGCAGTCATACCCAAAGCGGCGTAACCGGTAGCAGAGCGACTCCCGCCACGCCGGCCGGGACAAACACAACAGCGCCACACCGGCCGGGGCAGGCGCCGCCACCGGCGCCGTCTCCGCCTGCAGCGGAATCGTAAAGTGAAAGCTCGATCCCACGCCCTCCCGGCTCTCCACCCAAATCCGTCCGCCCATCGCCTCGCATAACCGTCTCGTAATCGCCAACCCCAACCCCGTGCCCCCAAAACGGCGCGTCGTCGAAGCATCCGCCTGGCTGAACTGCTGGAAGAGACGCTGCTGCCCCTCAGCCGAAATCCCAATCCCGGTATCCGTCACCGTGAAGTGCAACTCGGCCCCGCCCGGTGCCCCCTCCTCCACCGTGATCCGCAGCCAAACGCTCCCCTCGGCCGTGAACTTCACCGCGTTCGAAAGCAGGTTCAACAACATCTGCCGCAGCCGCACCACGTCCCCCCGCAACGTCTCCGGCACCGCCAGAGCAATCGCGTCCCCCAGTTCGAGCCCCTTTCTCTGCGCCGTCACCGCCACCAGCGCCAGCACGTCATCAATGCACGACAGCAACGAAAACGGCCGGCTCTCGAGCTCCAGCTTCCCGGCCTCAATCTTCGAATAGTCGAGGATGTCGTTGATCAGCACCAGCAGCGCCTCGCCGCTCGTCCGGATCATCTCCACATGCTCGCGAGCCTCGGGGTCCAGATCCATTTGCGAAAGCAGCTCCGCCGCCCCCAGCGTGCCGTTCATCGGCGTCCGGATCTCGTGGCTCATGTTGGCCAAAAACTCCCCTTTCGCTTTGGCCGCCTCCCGCGCCTCCTGCGTTCGCAAAGCCACCATGCGTTCGAGCTCCAGCCCTTCCCGCTCGAGCCGCCGCGTCCGCCGCCGGAAGAGCAGAACGACGCCGGCCAGCGGTCCCAGGGCCACCAAAAGCCAGAACGCCGGCGTCTCGAAATACCCGGCCGGTCTCGTAAACCGCGCCAGGGTATGCACCTCACCACCCGGCCGGAACCCCTCCACCGTCCGCACCTCAAATCGATACTCTCCCGGCGGCAGATTCGTATACCGGGCCGTGCGCCCACTCCCCTCCTGCCAATTCTCGTCGTATCCCGCCAGCCGGTACTCGAGCGGCCAGGCCCCGTCCCGCCCGAAGTAAGGCGCCGAAAACCGGAACGAGACGTTCCGCTGGCCCTTCGGCAAAACTGCGGAAATGGCCTTCCCGGGAAGATATTCGGCCTCCTCCAGCAGCGGTTGCGGCGCCGCTGGCGCGGTGATCCCTTTCGTCCTCACCGCCACCACCCCGCGCGAGGCAAACCACACCCGGCCCGCCTGCCCGCGCACCGACCCCGGGCTAATCCCCCCGCTGCAATCCGGGAAGCGCATCCCCTCCGCCGTGCCATACGGGGTACAGCGCAGCCGGTCCAAACGTCCGTCCGCTACCCCTTCGAGCTCCCCGAGTGAAACCATCGATATCCCACTCCCGGACCCTAACCACAGCCGCCCTTCCCCATCCGTCGTCAGGGAATAACTGGTGTTCGTGCACAGCCCCTGTTCCTTCCGCACCGTATCCACCCGCCCCTCGCGCCACCGCACCAAACCGTCGCCCTCGGTCCCCATCCAAATCGCCCCTCCCGAGCCCCCGGCGAACGAAAACACGGTCAAATCCCCCACCGGCGCCTTCCGCCAGCTCCCGCCGGTCAGCACGTATGCGCCCCGTGTCGTGGCCGCCCAAACCTCGCCGCGGGCGCTGCGGAACAGCGAATGCACCGCCACCGCCGGCATCCCCTCCTCCCGGCTGAACCGCCCCCCCACAAAACGGTAAACGCCCCGCCCCACCGTCCCCACCCACAGTCCTCCCTCGGCCCGTTCCGCCAACGCCGTCACCACCCGCGCCGCCGGCCCCTCTTCCATCACCCACTCCTCCACCCGGTCCCCCTTCACCCGCGCCACCCCGGTCGCAATCCCTACCCACAGCTCGCCGCCGCTCCCGGTCAACAACGCCCCCACCCGCCGGTTCGCCAGCGCCGCGGGCGCCGCCGCCGGGCGGCCCTGCGCATCCAGCCGCCGCAGCCCCCGCCGCGTCCCCATCCACACGGATCCCGCCCCATCCTCAAGCACGCTCCAAACCACCTGACGGTCCAACCCCTCCGGCTCGTTAAACGGAACCACCGGCGCGCTCTCCCACAGAAACACCCCCTCTGAACTCGTCCCCAGCCACAGGTTTCCTTCCCGGTCCTCAAGCAGCTCCAGAATGGAGCTATGCACCAACGGGCCACTCTCCAGCCGCGCAACCAACCCGGAAGGCGCCACCCGTTCGAGACCCTCCGGCCACCGGGCAATCCATAGGTTGCCGTCCCGGTCGGCCAGCAAACTGCGCACGGCCGTCGCCGGCCTCTCCGGCGCCGGATTCCACGCCTCCATCCGCGCTCCGTCCCAACGCGCTAATCCCGTGTCCGTGCCCAGGATCAACGACCCGTCCTCGCGCTCCGCCAGCGCTGTCACCCCGGCCGAACCCAGCCCGTCCCCGGCACCATAGTGCCTCCAGGCGCCACTGTTCCCTGTCTGCCGCCAGGCGCCGTCTTCGGTCGCCAACCAGGCTTCGCCGCTCCGCGTCCGCAGCGCCGCATGAATCGCCGCCCGATTCTCCGGTGGTCCGATCGTCTCCCACCGGCCTCCCGAAAACCGGCACAGCTTTCCCGCTGCGTTCCCCACCAGAACCCCATCGCCGGGCAGCGCCCGCAGCATCGATACCTCCGCCGCGCACGGCGTCGCCGCCAACGGAATCGGCCGTACCCCGTTAGCGGATACGGCGTAGAGTCCTCGCGGCGTAGCCGCCCACACCGCGCCGCTCTCCGTCGCCGCCAGCGCCGTCACCCGCTTTTCAGCCAGCTCCTTCACCAGCCAGATTCGCTGCCCGTCGAAACGCGCCAGGCCTCGCTCCGTCCCCACCCAGACGTACCCTTCCCGCGGCGATTGGGCCAGCGCCAACCCGCTCGACTGCGGCAGACCGTTCTGGTTGTTCCAGAAAGATTCCCGGTACTGGCTGAGTTGCCGCCGTGCATCCATACCCGCGCACGGCAGCGTGCAAAAAGCAAGCAGCGGCGCCAGCACCCAGCCCCTGGAGCGGCGAATCACTTCGGAATGTCGAACGTGACGCATGAGTCCGGCAATCAAACGAGAGAACTGGAAAAATCCCCGCATAAGAGTATCGGCAAGGAACGCGGAATCTTGACTTTTCGCTGGCGGTTACTTGGAACTTGGTTGGCACCAGAATACAAGATGCCTGTGGGATTCGCTTCTCGCGCTCTGCGCCCGAATTCCGTCACCCTCCGCCAAAACCAGAACCGCAAAATGGGGATTGACACGAGATTGTATTGAGTGTATTGGTTGAGTAGATACAGTGAGCCTAACCCTTGACCCTTCCGGAGCCACCCCCATCTACCAGCAGGTAGTCGAACAGGTCCAGCGCCGCGTCGCCATGGGTACGCTCCTGCCCGGGGATCCCGTGCCCTCCGTTCGACAACTCGCCCTCGAACTCACCATCAACCCCAACACCGTCGCCCGCGCCTACCTCGAACTCGAGTACCAGGGCATTCTGCACAAACGCCAGGGCCAAGGCACCTACGTCAGCCCCGGCGCCGTCGAAGCCTTGCGGCGAGAGGGCGCTCAACTGGTGGCCGTTTTGCTCGCGCGCGCCGTCGCCGATGCCGCCCTCTTCGGCATCCCGCTCAGTGAACTCGACGCCCTCTACCGCCAGGCCAAACGAGACGCCTCCCCCGCCCCCGGCAAGGTCGACACCAAAGACAAGGCGGTACCCCGATGAACCCCGTCGAAGTCGACCAGCTCACCCGCGCCTTCGGCGGCCTTCTCGCCGTCAACGGTGTCTCCTTCCACGTTCGCCCCGGCACCGTGCTCGGCCTGCTCGGGCGCAACGGCGCCGGCAAGTCCACCCTGCTCAAGCTGCTCGTCGGCCACCTCCAACCCACCTCCGGCCGCCTCACCGTCCTCGGCAACCCCCGGCCGCACCACGACCCCTCCCGCTGGCTGCGCCTGGGCTACGTCTCCCAAGCCAAGCACCTGCCCGATTGGATGACCGGCGAAGAGTGCCTCGCCCTCGCCGGCTCCTTCCGCCCCCACTGGGATCGCCCCCATGTCGCCTCCCTCGTCCAACGCCTGGGCGTGCCGGTCGGGCAAAAGGTGGGCTCCCTCTCCCGCGGTCACTACACGCGCCTGCAGGTCTGCATCGCCCTGGGCCACCACCCGGAACTCATCCTGCTCGACGAACCAACCTCGGGCCTCGACCCCGCCGCCCGGCAGGAGCTACTGGCCATCCTCATCGAAGAGATCGCCCGCTCCGGCGCCGCCGTCGTCCTCTCTTCGCACCTCGTCGAAGACGTCGAGCGCCTCGCCGATGCCATCGCCGTCATGGAAGGCGGCCGCCTGATCGACTGGGGCCCCTCCGAAGAGGTCCTCGCCTCACTCGGCCAGCGCGCCTGGCCGGCGCCCGAGTGCCTGCCTTCCGACTGAAGGCCAACCACAATCCGTTCCACGATCTCATTCCCCCTTGGAGGAGTTTATGATCACCACCATTGTCCGAAAAGAATGGCGGGAGCATCGCGCTCACTACGTCGCCTACTGGCTTTTGCTCAACGCGCCGATCCTGCTGATCGCCCTGCTCGTGGCCACCAACCAGGAAGCCCGCGTCCCCTTCCGGTCTCTAACCGACGACAACGTCCTTCAGCATCTGCCGCTCGCCCTCACGCAGGCCTATGCCGTCTCCACTCTCTATCTGTTCTTCACCGGCTCTTTGGCCATCCCCATGTTCAACCGGGACGCCGAGCGCGGAGTGGCCTTTCTCCTGCACGAACAGCCTGTCTCCCGGGGCCGCTTCCTGATGACGAAACTTGCGGTCGGCGTGGCGTTCGTGTTGGTCTCGGTTGTCTTTTCTATCCTGTTCGCGGTGGCCTTTTCCTGGATGATGATGTTGCTTTCGGGCAAGGTGACCTGGGCGGGCTCCAGCGCCCATTTTGGGGTGGTCTTCGCCGCCGCATTCCGTTGCAGCCTCTGGTGCGTTCTCCTGTCGCTGTTCAGCTTCACCAGCGCCGCCCTGCTCGCCGCCATCTCGCCGCGCTGGTGGATTGCGCTCCTCACCGTCATCGTCTTCGTTGCCAGCCTGCTCTATTTCTCTCCGGAGTTCTTCGATTTCTCGCCCGAAGAGCTCTCCGGCGAATCGATCAGCGTCGCCCTGAATCTCCATTACGGCGAATCCAAACCGTGGGTCATGATGAGCCGCGCCCTGCGGGTCACCGAGATACAAAGTTTCGGCCTCTGGAAGCCGCTCCCCCTGCTGGTCCTCGCCGCCTGCACCGCGCTCTTCGCCTGGCTGCTCAGCCTCGTCTACCAACGCGGCGACGTCGAGGCCTAACGCGCCTCCCCGGCCCCTCGCCATCCCCGGAAATCAGGCTGGTTTCGCTCCGTGGCCGGCGGAGCCCGGAGCCAAGGGGCCACCCGGCAGCGTCCGATGGCGTTGAGTTCGCCCCGTCTAGACCAAAGACGAGCCGGACCAGATGACGAAACGCCGTGCCGTCAGCCAGGGGTTACGCGCCGGGATACTGGGCCGCAAAGATATCGTATTCTGAGCGGATGGCAAACCGTCTCGTCCGGTGGGTTTGTGCGGCGATCGTCCTCATCTACGGCTTCGCGAAGCTGAACGGATCCCAATTCACCATCCTCGACTCGGAACTGGACAAGCCGATGGGACGCGTAAGTGGCCTTTGGCTGACGTGGTATTTCTTTGGTTACTCGACCGTGTACGGCACGTTCATTGCCTTGGTTCAGGTCGGTGGCGCGATTTTGCTCACCTTCCGCCGCACCGCCCTCCTGGGAGCCTGCATCTTGGCTCCGGTCCTGGCGAACATCGTCTTGATCGACCTGTGCTACGGCGTGGACCTTGGTGCCACCTTGGTAGCAATGTTTTTGCTTTGTGGCATGCTGAGTATCCTGGTTCCGCACGCCAAGGACCTGCGAAACCTATTCTTCGGAGCTAGAATCGACGCGTCTCCTCCGTCTGTAGCTGTGGCATCGGCCAGATGGTTCCTACGGATCGCAATGGTGAGCCTAGCCTGTGGGTTCACCTATTGGGTCGCGAACTTCAACAATCGCGATCCCTCACCCATCGACGGTGCCTGGACTGTCGAAACCGTCGAGCCAACCGCGGCAGCGGAACACCTGCCCGCGGTCGTGTTTTTCGAATACAACCGGGCCTACCTGGCCGTGTTCAAATTCCGAAACGGAGTCTACCAAACCCACCATTTCGAAGCGGGAAAGGCAGGCCATGAAATCAGGATGTGGGAACAATGGCTGCGAAAAGGGGATGAACTCTTCACTGGCAACTACGCTCTCACCGGGCCTGCATTGCGGTTGCAAGGGGAATGGCGTCAGGTCGGACCCGTGACCGTTACCTTGACGCGGCACGCGGTTCGATAAGATCCGTCGCCCCAAGTCCCGCCCCGAACCGCGAACTGGACTGCGACGGTCGGCCGTGCTGCTTGCCGCGGTCCGGCCATGCCGCCAGTCCGGCGGCCGAACCCACCCGCAGGGCAACCGTTGCCGCTCGCGCGGAAGCGCGCGAAGATCACAAAAACCCTTTCGGCGAAGCAGGTTCGCGCAACCGGAAGCCAGTGCGTGGTCGTTCCGCTCGACGAATCGGAACACTGCCACAACCACGTGGCAGGCGGGTTGGCGGGGTGACGTATCCCGCGGGTCCGCTCGCCTACCAAAGCCCGATCGTGGCGGATGTTGACATGAGTCCGAGCTCGATGAGGGCAACCACGAAAGTCAACAGCACCGCCCGCGCCAGGGATCCGAAATCTACCCCGATCAATCGGGAAGACGACTGGCCTTTCCCGGTGAGCCGCCAGAGCGCCACGACCAGATAGAAAAAGCCGATCAGCAGCGGCACGCGCGGGTCGATGTGCAGCCGGTTCACCAGGCCCGTCAGCATGTACTCAAAGCTGTAATAGTGCAGTGCAAAGATGAGATGGGCGCCGAAGTAGGGTTGCACACGCCGGCCCAACAAAAAGCTGGCCGCGGCAAACAGGGCCAGACTCACATACTGAATCACCTTGTAGACCTTGTGGATCTTCTCGGTCAACTGCTTCAGCTTTTCCGGTGCAACCGCCCGATCCAGCCGGATCTTGGCTTCGGCCAGTCCCTGTGCGCCCGGGCCGGCATTCGACGCCGCTCTTTCCGGGCGGGTGCCGACGATGATGCGCGTGCCTCGCTGGTCCTCTATCGCCCACACCCGCATCCCCAGCGGTCCGGCCGCATCCGGCGCCAGCAGCAGCGAAAGGGCCGTCACGATCAGGAAGATCCGCAGCGGCCGCAACCATTTGCCCCGCCTCCCGCTCCAGTAGTCTTTAGTGAGTTGGCCCGGCTTAAACAGCAGCGCCAGGAAGCTGCCCCAAATCCTTCCGTCGACGTGAGTGATCTCGTGGGCGAAATCGTGGAACAGGTGGCCCACCGCCAGGTCGCCTGGATGCACCGCCCGTTCCCCGCAGCTGGAACAAAAGTGCCCTGAGAAGGTTGCGCCGCAAGTCAGGCAAACGTCGGCCGGGTGGTCCATTCCCTAACAGTCTAACCAAGCGGTGATCTAGAGACGGGCCAACGCGATCACCTGCTCCTTCGCCCGCGGAAGGATTGACAGCCGCTTTCCTTGGGGTGACCATAGCAACCAGGGAGAGTCTGCGTGGTCGATCGCGAACGAAAAGGCCATCCGCCGGGCGAGGAACAATTGCCGCCACCGGGAAACCGGACATCGGGGAACGGGCTTGTCCTCTGCGCCCCCGTTGCCTCGCTGCGCTGCCATGGTTGAGCGTTTCGCGAACGAGACCATCCTGGCGCGTTGGGTGGTGGATGCCGCGGCCCTGCAGAGTTTCGCACAGGAGACGCGGCTCCGCTCGAAGCGTTCTTCTTTCGTGCTGGAGGATCTGCTCATGGAATGCGAAAAGCACGCCACCGGGGCGGGTCTGGAGGTAGTGGTTCGGGAGGATGCGGTCTTCGTCGGCCAATGGGGTTCGCCCAATTGGTTCTATGAGGTCCAGGTGGAGGAGACGTCGATGCGATTCCTGGGAGATGAGGGCTACCACATTCCGGTGCCGCTGGCCCCGGGAGCGAGAGCCGAAGCGGAGCGAATCGCGGGAATCTACGCGGCCCGTTACGCGCAAGCCCGCGCGGCAGAGCAGCGGCACTTCGAGGAAGAACGGGCGAGGCCCACTCGGAACAACCGCCTCCTGCACTTTGTCGAGGCCCATTTTGTTTGGCTGGTCTTGGGGTTCTTTTTCGGATTGCTTCCGCTCTTCGTGCTGCTGCTCGACTTCCTACGTGGCCGCCTGTCGGAGTGAGCGCCCAGGGAGAGGCGTTGAACTCTGGCCCAAGTCGCCCACCTCCATCACTAAAACTCAATCCAGACGCGCTATCAGGCCTACGCCTCCACGACCATCATCGCCAAGCTCTATCCCCACCCCTCTCCCGAAGCTTGGCAACAGAGGCGGCACGGGCCTGCTTGAAGAATCCCCATGGACAAGAGCCACCTCTCGGTCGCCACAATGGCCACCCCGTCGGATGCGCAGGAAGATCAAGGTTACTCATTGCCCATAACGTGAGGTTCCTCTCGGTGGGCGGCTATGCCGTGAACGCCTTTGGCTATTCTCGAAACACCGCCGACCTCGATATCCGGATCGCTACCAGTCCAGAGAACAAGGAACGCGTCATCGCGGCCGTGCGCGAGTTCGGACTTCCCTCCGCTACCGCCGCCTCCTCGCAGAGCCCGGCGCGATGCTCCGCATGGCCGTTCGCAAAAGGTGTCCGGCGTCGATCGCGAGGATGGTTGGCCCCGCCGGGTTTCCCTGCTAGCGGGCGATTCAACGATTCCGAGGATCTCTCTCGACGGCCTCAACGAGAACCAGCACGACGAGGCCTCTCCGCCAGGAACCGCCCAAAATCCCGCGGGTCCGTGACGTCCTCAGGAAGCGGCGCCCACGGATCGTCCTCCCCAAATCCGAACTCCCACGCCGCGGCCTTCCGCGCCGCCGCCTCGCTGCGATACCACGTCGCCCCTGGCCCCTCGTTGTCTTCATCACCGGAGTACGTATACACGAACACTCCTTCGTTCGGGGGATCCTCCGGCTCAATCACCGCCCAAAACGGTTCGACCGCCACATACTTCACCGCCACCAGTTCAGGAATCTCGCCATACCGTTCCTCGCCATACGTTGCATTCCTGACGACCTGCGTCACTTGCGAAACCCATCGATTCATCGGCTGTCCGAGACCATCCTAGCGGGGATCGCGCCACCCCGCCAACCGCCCCCATCCGTCTCTTACACTCAAACTACATGCGCAATCAGGGCTACGCCTACACCACCATCATCAGCAGTCAGTACCACGGCCAAACCCTCCTCGCCCATCTCGCCAAGCTCTATCCCCACTCCTCCCCCGAAGCCTGGCAGCTCAAGCTGAACCACGGCGAAGTCACCCTCGACGGCCAACCCGCCACCGGCCACGAATCCCTCGTCACCGGCCAAACCCTCGTCTGGCACCGTCCCCCCTGGGTCGAGCCCGCCGCCCCTCAGTCCTTCGAACTTCTCTACGAAGACCCCCACCTCCTCGCCGTCAATAAACCCAGCGGCCTGCCCACCCTCCCCGGCGGCGGCTTCCTCGAAAACACCCTCCTCCGCCTCGTCCAAAAGCAGCACCCCCAAGCCAACCCGGTCCACCGCCTCGGCCGCGCCACCACGGGCATTGTCCTCTTCGCCAAAACCGCCCCGGCCGCCGCCACCCTCTTCCATCACTGGAACACCCCCCGCATCCAGAAGATCTACCGCGCCCTCGCCCAACACGCCGCCCCCCGCGACACCTACGAAATCCTCACCCCCATCGGCCTCGTCCCCCATCCGCTCATCGGCTCTGTCTGGGCCGCCCATCCGCAGGGCAAGCCCTCCAAGTCCCTCGCCCTCGTGCTCGCCCGCACCGCCAGCACCACGATCTTCGAAGTCAGTCTCCACTCCGGCCGCCCCCATCAGATCCGCATCCATCTCGCCTCCATCGGCCATCCCCTCGTCGGCGACCCCCTCTACGGCCCCACCGGCCAACCACTCGAAAATCTCCCCGGCCTCCCCGGCGACGGCGGCTACCTCTTGCACGCTCACTATCTCCATCTCCACCACCCCATCACCCACGAACCCCTCCAACTCGAAGCCCCCCTGCCCCCCGCCCTCGCCCTGCCCTTGTCGTCGCCCGCTTGCCCAGTCCCCAGCTCCAGCTACGCCGAGTCGTAGCGCCGCCACGCCCGGCCCCCCACGCCCGCGCCGCTAGAGCATCACCAGCCAAACCAGCTAGCAACTCCGGCTGAAAATTCCCCACCCCAAAGCTGCACAAACTGCTTTCGCTGGCCTCACACGGAGGCGCACTCCACTGGCCGCCCTTGCCAGCCAGCAAATCCATAACCGTAACGCCAGGGCGAATCGTTACCGCTTGGGAGGCGGCCCTGTCTGCAGGGAGAGGGCAACGGCGGCCCACGCCGTTCCAGCCGCTGAAAGGAACTGGTCGCGGCCGTAAGGAAAACCAGTCTCGACATACGGTTGAAAGCCCAGCGTGCGCGAAGGAACAAACCACGTTCCTTCCTTGCCTTGTGTCCGCAAGAGAAACCCAGTGCCACGTTGGAAGGCCGGGTCCGAGACCCGGAGTCCACTCAGGTGTAACGCGTACAGTGCCTGGCCAGTCGCGTAAGCATCCGATTGCATCGACTCGCGCTGGGCCCATCCGCCATCCGCCTGTTGTAGCCGCCTCAACCGGCTCGCCTGCCGAGTGATCTCTTTCCTCGACGCACCGCCCCATAGAAGGCCAATCAGCCGGAACGACTCGCCTTGCGTGTCCGACGGAACGGCGGTTCTCAAATAGTCCAACGCCCTGGCGATCTGAACTGCAGCCTTGGGCCTAGCCGCCGGCGGCATGTAAGTCTTCAGGGCGCTGATGCCCAGCGCTGTATACAGAATGGGGAGTCTGCCGGCCAGCGGAGGCCGCATGTCGCCGCCTTCCCAATGTCCATCCGGTAGCTGCAGCGAACTCAGGCAAAGAGTCGCCGCGTCCGTGATGTCATTGGGCCGCACGCCCTCCGCCGCCATGCCAAACAGTCCGTAGCTGACATTTCCGAGAAACCCGAACAATCCGCAGTTACCAGCCAGAAAGCTCTCGCGGCTTGGGGCCCACATTGCGAGTGAGGCGGCCGTGGGATGTTTTGACAAATCGTCACTTATCGGTAAGCCATTCTTGCGGGCGATACTCGCAGCTACCGCCGTAACGCTCTGGTGATGACACGAGATACACTTGGTCTGCCGGTGAAACTCCACGGCGCTGGTCTGTAACCGGTCGAGGGCGAGTGTCACGGCCCCGCGCGGATCTCGCGGAGCGGCCGCCGCCGCGGGCTCGGCTCCTTTCCAGCCGCCCAAAGTCGCGCCCCGCTGTCTGAGCAGTGCCGCCACGGCGGATTCTCCCTGTAGGAGAGCCCAATCGAGGGCGGTCCGCCCTACCGCGTCCCGGGTGTCGATTCTTGCTCCCCCATCGAGCAGGATCTTGATCATTTCCGGACTGGCCTCCTCGGCCGCGGCGGCCATCATCAACGGCGTAATCCCATGGGTGCCGGGCCGATTGGCGTCGGCTCCCTTATCGAGCAGACTGCGAACGGCCCCTGTATCGTTGAACATCGCCGCCAGCGATAACGGGGGCAGATTTCGTGCCAGTTGCCGAATATCGCCGTTCGGATCCGCCCCCAAAGCCAGTAAAGCATCCACCCCGTCGCGCACTCCGGATACGACACCCGGGCGCATGCTGAAACCGGTCAGGACGAACAGACCCGACATCGGAACAGAGCCCGGCGGCCCCACGAGCGCCTGCAACGATGGCTTCATGCCGCGGCTGCCGAGCAGGTTTCGAAGAGCAGGGTTGTTGGCCGTCCAGGCGATCTGCATCAAATCCACTCGGACGGGAGTGTTGGGGATAATCGCCATGCGACCCGCCGTGTCCGCCCCGGCGTCCAGCAACACCTGAACCCCTTCCACGTTGCCGCGAAGTGCCGCGCACAACAGCGCTGTCGCCCCCGTTTTGGCGCTGACATTCACTTTCGCCCCCGCCTTGAGCAGCGTAGTCAGCTTGTCCGCCTCTCCTGTCGAAAACATCAACGGAGTAAATCCCTCTTCGCTGGCCGCGTTGACGTCAGCTCCTGCCTGGATCAGGAAGCGCACGTCATTCAGCGTGCCGTAAGCGGCGGCATACATCAGCGGTGTGGCGTTGTAGCGATCCCTCGCATCGACGGCAGCTCCTTCTGCCACGAGCCTGGCCAGTTGCTTCGAGTCTCCAGCATGTAAAGCGCCAAAAAGTGCGGATTGGGCCGGCGCGCTTTGCACGAAGAGGGTCAGCAGCAGAAAACAAAGTGGGTAAAGTTTCTTGGGGCGGATCATGCTCCCGATTGTGCTCGTAGCCCCCGGCATCTGGGCAGTACGCAACCGTATCGGCACCGTACGTACGCCGAAAAATCAATAAGTTAGGGAATGCCAGCCCGGCCCGGCATACTAAACTGGTGGTCATGCCGGACGGCCTCGTGTTTGGTGAGGATGAAGTGCGTCAGCAGCTGGAAGTGGTTCTGGAGAGCCCCAATTTTCGCACGGCGGAGCGCTCCAAGAAACTGCTCCGCTTTGTCGTCGAGCAAACCCTGGCGGGGAACGCCGAAGGTCTGAAAGAATACACGATCGGCGCTGAGGCCCTGGGCCGGGGGGAAGCCTTTGATCCCCGGATCGATGCCATCGCTCGTGTCGAGGTCTCCCGGCTCCGCGGCCGCTTGGAGCACTATTACGCCTCCACCGGAGCCACCGACGGAATCCGCTTCGTGCTCCCGCGGGGCGGCTACGTGCCGCTCTTCGAAAAATTGGAGCCCGCCGCACCGGCGGAGAATGCTTCGAGCAACAGTCAGCAAGCCGCTCCCCGCCCCTCCTGGGTGTGGACAGCCATCCTCTGCCTTGGATGCAGCGTAATTGTCGGTGCCGCCACTTTTGCCTACCTGACGAGATCCACGCCCCCTGCGCCGGCGCACCCGCCCGTCTCGCTGGATATCGAACTGTTGCCGCAGGGTGAGTTCGCCAATGTCGTCGGAACGCAATTGGCGCTCGCTCCGAACGGCTCATCCGTCGTCTTCGTAGCCCTCGCGCCAGGAGGGGGATCCGAACTGCAGTTACGCCGTCTGGATGGCAGCGGAAATGTGCGCCTGCCGGGTACCGATGGCGCGCGAGGACCGTTCTTTTCACCCGATAGCGAGTGGGTCTCGTTCTGGTCCACTGGAAAGCTAAGGAAAATCGCGTTAACCGGCGGATCGCCCATCACCCTATGCGACGCTCCAGACCTGCTGGGCGGAAGTTGGGGAGAGGACGGGAATATCGTCGCCACCTTAACCACCGAGGCGAAACTCTGGAAAGTCCCAGCTGGCGGAGGCAAACCCGTACCGATTCTCGATGCCACGCCCCGCATTCTCCGCTTCCTCTGGCCCCAGGTCCTGCCAGGAGCCCGCGCCGTCATGTTCTCCAACTTCGCTCTGAACCCCGACGCCGGGAGCATCGAAGTGTTGACTCTGGCCGATGGCAAGCGCTACACGGTGGTGCAGAACGCGATGTTCGGCCGCTATCTTCCCTCTGGACATCTTGTTTACATCAACCAGGGCAGTCTGTATGCACTCCGCTTCGATATCGAAAAGCTGCAAACCCTCGGCTCTCCTGTTCTCGTGGCAAGCGAAGTGGAGTTTTCGCCCACCTTCGGCTATGCCCATTACGATGTTTCGCGCAACGGCACACTAGTTTTCCGGCGTCGTTCCGCGGCTGGACAGTTTTCTCTCAATTTGGCGCCCCCCGGGGGAACTCCCAATCGGATCACTCCAGCACCTCCCGGCTACTGGATTTGGCCGAAACTCTCGCCCAATGGCCATCAAGCCGCCGTAGATCGGATGGATAGCGGCGAGAGGAGAATCTGGATGGTGGACCTGGCTAGCAAGACCGCCCCCGTTCCGTTTACTCCGCCAGGGGCTGGCTCAGCGGTATGGCTGCCGGACGGCGCGGCCGTTATCTTTCAGGGCAATCGCTCCATGGAGTGGTCCCCGAACACCATTCCCGCAACACCTCGCACGCTCCTGAGCGCGGGCGTTACGATTCCCTGGTCGGTCAGCCCGGACGGCAAACGGCTCGCTTACTCCCTACTGAACCCGCAAACCCATTTTGATTTGTGGACCGTGCCCCTATCGTGGTCGGGTTCGGAACTGCGCGCTGGAACTCCAGAGCCTTTTCTCACGACGCCCGCCGTGGAAACCTATCCCTCTTTCTCTCCGGACGGTCAGTGGATGGCCTACGTGTCCCTGCAGTCAGGAGCCTATGAGGTGTATGTCAAGCCGTTCGGACGCTCTGGAGCGGAAGTGCAGGTGTCGAAGGGAGGTGGCCGCCTGCCCATCTGGCTAAAGCGCAAACGCGAAATCGTTTACGAGACCTCAGACCAAAAATTGATGTCCGTCGACTGGCGCGTTCGCAACGGCGCTTTCGAGGTTGGCCCGCCGCGTTCCTGGTCCGCCACCAGACTCGGCGATACCGGAGTCTTGCCGAACTACGACGTGGCTGCGAATGGTGCGATGCTTGCCCTTCTGCCGCCGGTGGGACTAAATCCGGCCCGGAATCAGGTCACCTTCCGCTTCCATTTCTTCGAAGAGCTGGAGCGCCGGCTACCCCGGCCCTGACGGCGTTTCTAGGGCTCGAACTGGTGTCGAAGTCGACACGCATCAGTCCCCGGACTCTGATTCATTGAGCTTTGTCTTTTTGACCGAATGCGCGCACAGTCGTGACTAGAAATGTCAAGCCGTCGCCACAGCTCGTCCGTGCCGTTCACTTGCTTGCTTCCGCTGTCGAGGGAGTCCTTTTCAGCCGTTCGCCCATCCCGCCACCGGTCCATGCGCGACTAAGTCAAATACCCTCACCGCACCCGCCGCCGCCGCAGTACCACCATCCCGATCCCGCCAGCCAAAATTAGCATTACTGAAGAAGGCTCCGGAGCCGCTACGGCCGAGTTCGGCAGAGTACCCGAAAAATTGAGGCCGCCCCCGGAGACGATAGTGATTGTGTCATTGATATTCCCCGCTCGCCCCACAGAGTCTCGCGCATAAAAAAACCCCGCTAGCGGATTGCTTGCGCTCAGATTTAAAAATCCGCCAGTAAAAAGGACGCTCCGCGCCTGAGCGCCATTGACCAGAACGATTCCCGCACTACCGAACAACTGAATCATGTTGTCAACCCGCACAACGAACTGGGCGTTAGGGTCCCCTTGGGCGTCAAACACCAGATTGTCACTGCCCACCAACAGAGTTCCGTAGGAATACACTCCACTGGTGAATGACGTGGCGCCCAGGAGAAAACTCGCCGAGCTCTTCGCCGTCAGCGCATTCACCTGCTGCAACAGAGAACTCCACGCCGCACGGGAGGCGGCATGTTGCGCGGAGTTCACCACACTTCCGCCGGTGGCCGTTCCACAGAAGGTGCCGCATTCAATGACCCCTCCGTAATGGACTTCCCCGTTGATCGTACCCCCGGGGTACAAAACGGTCCCCCCGCTAACGTTGCCGTACACGGTGCTGCCTCCCGCAAGCATTTGGCGCCCACTCAACAAGGAAAAATACTCATGGTCAGACGTCAGGCTGTAAAGTGTGGACGCTGGGGCCGAAATCGAGAAGCAGCGAAAGGCTGGAAGCAACATCATCCGCCGCAGGAGGCGGGAAGCTCCGTCAACACAGTGCAACATAATTCATCCGCTTTTCCGTGATCTTTCGCAATACCCGATGGGAAAGGTGGTTTCCGCCATCCGGGCGGCTCGGCACAGGTCCAGACTAACCTAGTACTATCGCCCTGGTGTTCAATGCGGTGCGCAACAGAATGGCCTGTAACTCTGTTCCCGCTGCGGTGCGCCCGTCCCGCCGCCGCCCGAGGAGCCGGAGCCCTCGCGCGCTGCACCCTTCCTCCTCTGGTGCCTGCTCTCGGTTCTCGCATCCGTCCCCATCACAAGAGCGATACTCTTCATCATCGGCTTCGGTATCATCGGCTTCAGTAAGTTTGGGGAATTCCTGCGTGTGTTCTGGGCACCCGCCCTCGGATGGCTCCTCCTCGGTGGGTTGGCTCTGGAGTGGAATGCCAATCAAAATGCCACGGTCACGCACCTTCGCCCATGGCTCATCGTCGTCGCTTAGGCAATGTTCGGCTTCGGCCCACTCCGCATCAGGTTCGGGGGCATCCTAACCCGAGTCGCCAGCGCAGCGCTTCTTTCCCACCGCGTTGCCGTTCACCACTCCCGAGCCACCCCTCACGATAACTGTTCCACCACAAACTCCACCGTAATCGGTGTCGATGCTCCTCGCTTCAACGCCTGCAGCGGTACCGGATTTCCCACATCGTTCGGCGACCACTCCAGGCACCGCCGCACCCGCAGTCCCAACTCCTCAAACGCGCCCAGATAATCCGCAAACTGGTGCGCAAACCTCGGCATCCGGACCTCGGTCCCCTCGTGATCAAGGTGTGCCGCCACGTCCTACAATCGGCATCCCTTCCCGCAACGGTACCTGATGCGGTCAAAGTCGGCCACTAGCCTCTCCTGTTGGGAGCCCAACCGGAATGGATTGCGATGTCTCCAGCACGATTACCGTCCCTCGAACACGCCGGGCATCGTAGCAACCCGTTCCCAAGTCAGGATCTCACGACAGTTCTCCCAGTAACGCCCCGATGCAAACGAGCCGAGGCAATCGCCTGCCGTCCTGCCTAACTAATCGCTCTCACCGTAAGCCCGATTCCAATCGCCATCGTGGCCATGATCAGCACATAACTCCACGCCCAAACGGTGACGGCGCTGAAAAGCTTCGCCACGCCGCGCCCATAAAGCGTCCGCACCGTCAGCAGCCAGTAGACAAACAGGATCGGGACGGTCACGTAAGCCGACTTTGGATTCGCCCCTGTGCCGAATAGCCACTGTGCGACGGGCGTGGCGACCGCCCCGGCCAGGAAGAAAAAGCTGTAGCAGTGCAAGGCCGCGATCAGATGGTCTGTGTAGTAGGGTCGCTGTTTACGGAAAAGCAGCCAAAGCCACACGGCCAAGGCAAACGGGCAGAAGTATTGGCCAATCGAATAGACCTTCTGCAGGCTTCTCGAAAGCTCGGCTTCAATCACTGGAACGGGCAGGTTTCTCTTTTTTGCGGAGTCCTCGACTTTCTTCCGGACCAGCCCACTCCGGTCGTAGGTCTCGAGGTTGCGCATGTCCAACGGCCCGTTGAAGAGCGCCAGATAGTTCAACGCAATGGCCGTCAGGAAAAGGCGCACCGGGCCGATATAGGAGCCTCGCCGCCCTTGCCAATGGGCCAACGTTAGCGTCCCCGGCGCCAGCAGCAGCGCCTTCACCGTGCTCCATAACCGGCCATCAAGATGCACAATCTCGTGGAACAGTTCGTGGAAGAAATGCCCGAGAGACTTGTCGTGCTCGTTCATCCGTTTCTGGCCGCAGGCATTGCAAAAGTTGCCTTCGTAGACGGCTTCGCAATTGGGGCAAACTGTGGGCTCCGAGTTCTGCACTAGCCTTCTAGGATACAAGTAGGCCGGGCCCACTCTCGTCAACGGGCGCAACGGCATGCCTGCCAGCCACTGCGAATCAGCGTCCACCTCACACCGAAAGGGGCGGCGCGCGGGATCCGTCGCGCCACCTGGATCGGCCCTCTGGCAACTCCGGCGTCTTCCCCTTCGCCACGTCCCATGGCTCATTCCTCGGCGCAGATTCGACGGTTCGGCATCCCACGATATCCGCAGGGGGCAGCCGTTTCAGGTGGCATCGCCGTATGCGTCCCGCGGATCCATCGCCGGGGTCTCGAACACGGCAGGGCGATTCGCCCTAACCCGCACGAGAAAGCGTCGATGGCCAACCTTGCTGGTTGCGCAGTGTTGAGCTATCCCGCCCGAATCACGCGCCACTCGTCAATTGAAGAATCGCCGACTGTTCCGGCACAATCAGGCAAGACAATGCCGTTTGATCATGGGCTATCGAGAAGCGAACGGCATCGGCGTATGCTGGAACAGTGAAGCTGACTATTGAGCTAGATCGGGAAGACGACGGCCGTTGGATCGCTGAAGCCCTCGAATTGCCTGGAGTGATGTGTTACGGGCAAACGCGTGACCAGGCAATCAGTAATGCCGAACGACTCGCGATCGAGGTAATTGCGGACCGCATTGCTCACGGTGAAATGGCATCGACAGCGCTAGCCGTTTCTTTCTCGATTCCAGATCAGCAACTGACCAGCCAGTAAAGCACGGCTTGTCCTCGCCGCGTTGGAGAGAGTCGGCTGGCAGGTGAAGCGACAGCGGGGCTCTCACTGTCTCTTGGGTCACCCCACTCGGCCAAACTATGAGTTTGCTTTTCACGATCAGGACGAAATCGGGCCGAGAATGCTGGCTCGCATCGCTAAACGGACGGGCTTGAAGCCCGACGATCTTTGACCTTATGCCGGTGGCTCAGGATACGCTGATGGAATGCGTTATCGGTCCGTGTGCACCCTCTCCTTCCCGTAGTCTCTTTTCTACTTTCTCTTGGGACCAGCCAGGCCGCCGAGCCGATAGAAAGCGCCGAACTCAAAAGGATCTATGAGGCCGATCAGCGAGATCGTGATGGATCTTTTAGCGCTGTGGACTGGGCAGTTGTCGGACCACGGGACGCTCCCCATTCCTCCCCCGAAGCCTGGCAACACAAGCGGAACCATTGGCCCGGTAGAATCACGGCATGGGCCTGCTGGACGAATTCCGCATGGACAAGAGCCATCTCTCGGTCGCCACAACGACCACCCCGTCGGATGCCAAGGCCAATTGGCAAACTCGCACCAAGCAGGAACGCCTCGCCGCCCTGGAATCGATTCGGCAGATCGTTTCCGGTTACGACCCGGAGACCACCCGGCGACAGAAACTTCTTGAGGTGACTCGTTGTCCCTGACGTTCCAGGCAGTCTCTGCCATCGACCATTGCGATAGTCCCGCTTGGACCATTCGAATCGCCTGTCCAATGGGGTGTTAGCCTTGTAGCGGGAACCAAGCGATGACGGTCACGGTCCAACTTCCCTCCAATGTCGAGCAAGCGTATCTCGCCGCCGCCAAGGAAATGGGCGTTTCCCTCGACACGCTCGTGTCCGATGTGCTGCTATCTAACGTCCCCGTCACCAATCCGCCGTCAGCACCGAAACTCATCGAAGAAAACGGCATCGTCGGTGGCACCCTGTACGATGCCCTCATCGCGGCTTGCGCACTGCAGTCCGCGGCCGATCGGATCTACCGTTGGAACACAAAACGCTTTCAGCGGCTTGGACCGCAAGTGGCGGCACGACTGACCACACCATCAACGGAGTTCCTCGCAGCCATTAAGGGCGCGTCACGACTGACCATCACAGGCGGCGCCGTCTACGATGCCCTCATCGCACCCGCTTCGAAGGCACAGGCGGATCGGGATCGCCGTTCCCTTTGCGCTGAGACGGGATCGCGATACTTCTGCTTAGCTTCGCTTGCGGAGGCGGTACAGGATGGCGAGGCTGCCCAAGGCCATCAGACCGATGCTGGATGGCTCGGGTATTTCCCCGACGTTGATCGTCAACGAATCGGCGGGCAAGGTATACACGTACTGCCCCGGGGTGAGGCCCAACGAGTTAATTGTCCGATTGTTCCACTGTGCGGTGGAGTTGATCGGCAAGCCGGAGGCATAGCTCCGATCCGTCCAGATCAAGGGCGGGCCTGCGGACGAAGGACCCACTCCGACTAGGATGCCAGAAAAGGACGACACAGTAGTAAAACCTCCCGGCCCCAAACTGGTCGGACCCGAGGCGCCGATGTAAACATTGGTTGAACCGCTAACCCCTAACAAGAGCGTCCCGATATTGGGTATGACTCCGGGCGTACCGGTGCTTTGTCCCCTCGACAACCCCATCAAATTCAAGCTGCCCGTCGCTGTAGCTACCACGTTATTACCGGATTCGAACACGTTGATGATCAACGCCGCACCAGCCTGTTTGGCCGTCCCGATCAGCATAAGGGCACAAAAAAAGCCGCGCCAGAACCGCATTCAACGTTCCTCCCAAGGTCTTGGATCTACAGTGATTAACAGAGCTTAGCACAGGTCTGGAGGCGATTCGAGGAAGAGGGCCATTACCTCGCAGCCGCTTTGAAGTCCGAGGTGGAGGTGCTTCTCACCTGGAACGTAAGGGACTTCGTTCGGTTGGCCGGGCCACTGCTTGATCGGACGCCCTCCGCGGCGGCGGGGGTGAACCGGACCTCGTCGGCCGCCAGATACTCACCCGTTCTCGGACCTGAAAACTGCACGTGAGCGATCCGCGGACCTTTCACCGTCATCGTGAAGATCGGAACCGGTTCGCCAGGCGCCTTTCGCACCGGAATGGAGGCGAGGCTCGCACGGTCCACCACGTTGCCTTCCGCATCGAAGGCTTCTAGCAGGGCCGGAGTGGCAGTCGATCCCCCGAAGGTGACGGTGACTGACGATGCCGGCTGCGGGAATGTCGCTCGCATAGGAATCGGTTCCAACGCCCCTTGGCTAAACCTCTCGAGCAATACGTGGCATATTCGACTCGTTGCGAAAGCGCTCTATCGGGGCTTTAAGGAGACGGACGTGGCGTTTGAGCCCGATGGCTAGGCCGCGACAATTTCCAGCGTGCCGGCTCAAATTGCGGGCGGAGGAACGACCAAGCCCTCAGCCCGTAGTCCTTCGATGTGGAACTCCACTGCTTCGCGGATAAGGGACTCCACTTCTTCTCAGGAATCGCCTACGGCGATGCCGCCTGTCAGGTCGGGGACAGAAGCCCCTCAGGTCGCTTCGCCCTTTTCCTAGATCACCGTGTATTTCGCCACTGCTAATCTCCTTCCAGTTCCGCTGCTTTCAGAATTGCCCGAAGATTGCCGCTTGGAACGTCTTTACCGGGATGCCCGGCGACGGTGACAACCGAGGCGCTTCATGGAAGATTGAACTGGCTTTACGGATGCTTGGACTGCCGGTGGCTACCTCTCGTCGAGAGGACCACCTACCCTGCGGACTCCAGCTTCCCAATCAGGTCCCGAACCTTCACGACCGGGTCCTATCGCAAAGCGATAAGGAAGGACTTGTAGCAAAGTGTAGAGTTATTCCTCCCGGCTCACGCGCCATTCGTCAATTGACGAATCGCCGGCAATCCAGACGAGTGTCGGCGCACCTTCCTGGAACGACTTCTGGCCCGTCCACTTCCGGATAGCGGCATCCAGGTATGAGTATTGAACGATCTACGCTGCGCGACTTTCGTGGACCGTGGTTCGCCGGGGGCCAGCTCGAGTAGCCCCAGTGGGCGAAAACATCCCCCGAACCACACTGCAGAAGTCTGTTGACGGACTAGTCTATAAAGGTCATAATGGAGTTGTGTGGGAAGTAGAATTCACCGACGAGTTCGAGGGTTGGTGGGTCGGCCTCGACGCCGGGGAACAAGATAGTGTCGATTTTGTTGTCCAGTTGTTGATCCGCGAAGGGCCTGTGCTTCCATTCCCCTATAGTTCCGACGTCTCGGGCGCGAGGAAACACGACGTTCGAGAGTTGCGCATTCAACATCAAGGCCGCCCCTATCGAGTGCTCTATGTTTTTGATCCGCGCCGCCACGCCATTCTGCTCATCGGCGGCGATAAGACTGGCCAAGATCGCTGGTATGAGGAGCACGTACCACTCGCCGAACAGATCTATTCGAAGTACTTGCAGGAATTGAAACAGGAGGGACTAATCCCATGAAGAACTGGAATGAACTGCGAGCCAAGATTCCGGCCGACCGGCGCCAGAGCACCGACGCGCGCGTAGCCGCTGCCTTGAAGGAGATGCCCCTTCACCGCTTGCGGGAAGCCCGCCGGCTCACCCAGAAGCAAATCGCGGAAGCTATGCGGATCGATCAGAGCCGTGTTTCCAAGATCGAACGCCGCACCGACGTGTATGTGAGTACCTTGCGCAACTTCGTATCCGCCCTGGGCGGCGAACTCGAACTGGTCGCGCGGTTCCCCGACGGAAGGGTGAGGATTTCGAGCCTCTCAGATGAGCAGCACGTTGGCACAGTGGAGGAATAGGCACGAAGCCTTCAAGGCCGCACGAGACGCAGCCGTACCAGACGCGCGCGACCCGGTGGAAAAGCGTGACGTTGGAAAGAATCTCGGAGCCAGACTCCGTTTGGCTCCGTCCGTCCAACAACCGAGCATCGCCGCCATCAGAAAACTGAAGAACGGCAAGTCCAATATCAGCCAGTGGCTGTTGGGCGGTGGTGGGCCGTACGCAGCAATGCGGAGAGTGATGGCCGCAAAGGGAAACGCTGCCGCGAGCAGCGCGGTCTTCGTCAGACTTCTCCAGAGGAAACGTCCTGCGATCCGCAGAGCGATACCGAGTCCCAACAATGCTGCTGCATTCATAATGAGCGCCGAACCGGGGCGAGGGGATCTGTCCACGCCGGGCGCTTTCGATAACGAGACTTCGAGCCAATTTCCGAATCGCGCGTGATCCGGGATGAACTTCTGGAGGCATGCGGATCAAGTGGAGTAACGTAGGATGGCGTTACCGCGCCCCGATGCCAACGATCAGCGCCTCCTGCGGGATCTTCGTGCGAATGCTTTATAACGACCACCCTCCGCCGCGTTTTCACTCGTGATACCGCGAGTTCGAAGCAATAGTGAAAAGCCAGCCCTGGAGCTTTGTCCCAATTTCCCGCCCAATCTCGCTTCTACTGGTGTCACCCCGGTTTACGGTCCATACACAAGGAGCTTCTATGCGGACATTCGCTTTATTTCTGCTCATCGCCGCGCTCGCGTCCGGCCAGCGAATTCTCTACAACGAGGGCCTCGACAAGAAAGGGAAAGAGGCCAAAGCAGCCGCCGACAAGCTCGCTAGCGTGCCCGTCACCAGCAAGCAGCTAGAAAACCTCGCACGAATTGAAAAGCTGCAGATCGAGTCGGCATTGCGCGATGGCGAGCTCACCATGCGCACGCAGATTCAGACGTTTCGGAGTTGGTCCGACGTCAGCCTCTCCGTCTGCCGCACCCTGCGTTTCCTGTACGCCGATGGCAACCCACTCGCTATGGCTTCCCCCCCTTCGCCAGCCAATTGCACTGCCGAAAGGCTGAAAGAGGCGAAGGAAGCCGCCGCCGCCCGCAATGCTCCACCCGCGCCCAATCTTGAAGCTATGCAGTCCGGTAAGTCAGGCGGACTTAATGTGGCGATCGAGACCTTCCGCGCCGCCGCTTCGAAAAGGGTCGGAAAGGGAAAAAAGGTCGAAAAGGGATCATTGCAGTCGGACGCCCCCTCCGACAAAGACATTCAGGCCTTACTCGATGCCGCCCTCGCCCGAATCGCGGACATCAAAGAGCTCGAGAATTTCGCCTCCAGCATCCCTGGCCTTAAACTTCCAGGGCTATCGGAGAGCAAAGTCATCGGTGAAGTCGAGAAAGGCATCAAAGAAATCGGCGGCTTGCTCGTCTCCGCCGCCCACATCTGGTCCACCTACGTCGGAGTCTCCCAGGATCCGCGCGACCTTATGCCCTCCCGTGAGAAGCTTGCCATCGCGCTGGCCGCCATCGAAACCGAACGAATCAAAGAGCTGACGCTTATCCGCGCGGCACACGTTCTTTACATTGAAGATCTCCAACTGCGCCTCGAAGACGCGGTGGTCGAGATTTCCCAAATGAATCGCTGGTTCTCTACCGAACTCATCGAGCCGGACCTCAAGAGTGGCATGCCGTACGCCGGCGCCTCTAGCGTGCTTTCCGCCGAACTTCGACGCGAAAAGGCCATTTACGCGCTCCATCTCGCTACCGCCGGCGCCGTCGTGAATCTCGCCCCGCACGCCATTCGCGAACTCCGCATCTCACTCGCCCAACGCCGCCACGACATCCGCAGAGATGCCGTCTACAACGGCGCCTACGAAGTCGCGCTCAAAGCCGCTGGCGAACGCATCTCGGCCTACTACGCCGCCGGGGTCAAGACCTCTCAGGTCGCCTCGTTGCTCTATTACCTCTCGGGGATAGTCTCTTTCCCCGCCATCGCCTTCTAACCACGGAATCCGCCATGAAGAAACTAATACTTCTCCTCCCCGCGCTCCTCATCCTCTCCGGCTGCGATCAACGCGCCGTCGAGTTCGCTCGTAAAACCGTTGACCTTCTCGCGGAGTATCAGAAGCGGCTCGACGACCAGATCACAGCCTCCAGCGCCTACTACCGCCAAACCGCGGGACTCCTTGCGGCCGATGATACTCGCGTCAATCTCGGCGGCCTGCAAGCCGAACGCAACGAGCGATCCTCCGAGTTAGAAGCCGATTTGCGCGAAGGCCGCCGTTCGTACTCGCTCTATCGCACCTATCTCCGCGACTATGCCAAAGGCCACGCCGCTAAACAGCAAGCATGGCTCTCCGCCGGCATCGACGCATCCGTGCCCTATCTGGCGCAACTCATTGCGCTCGACTCCGACAAGGCAACCGTCGATGCCTACGGCAAGGTCCTCAAGAACCTCGCCGAGCCCCGCGGCCTCAAGGATCAAATTGGCGACATCAAAGACTTCGTCGATAGCTCCAAGCAGGAGTTCCAAACGCTCGTCTGTAACGACCTGAAGACCAAGCTTACCGCTCTTTCCACCGCCCCCGCCGGCGAACTGCCGGTCGCCAAAGCGGAACGTGAACAGAGTAAACAAGCCATCGAGAACCTCATCAAAGACCAGAAGTGTAAATAAGGACCGCCTATGACTCGCGAACAAATCCTCGCCGCGATCGCTGAACTCGACCGCGCCATTGCCACGCTCCAATCCCAACTCCACCCGCCGCCCGTCGATCCCGCCGAGCGCCAGCGGCTCGAGAACGAACTGCAAATTGCGCAGCAAGCCCGCGCTGCCCTTCTCCAGGCCCTCGCCAACCTCCCGCCCGCCGCCGCGGCTTCGGTCGACGCCATGGCTCGCTCCGCCAAGGCGCGCCGCCGTGCCGAGCGCGTCCTCGCCGCAATCGATAGCCCTACGCCGCCCCGCAAACGCGACTCTGGCCGCTAGCCCCACCCGCGTGGGTCCCTTGTAGCTATAGAGAATGCCACGCGAAAGGGGCCGGCGTTCATTCCCTCGATAGCGCTTTCCCTCGTCCTCTCGGTGGCCGCCGTCGCCCGGTGAGCCCGCAGCACCATGCTTGGCGCCGCCACAGACCCCTTCGGGGCCGCCGTACTGAACGCAAAAGTGACCGTCGAGAATCCTGTTACCGGCGCGCCGACTACCACTGAGTTGATCGGTTGGCGCCACTGCGTAAACGGTTCGCTCGGTTCTGTCAGGCCTCTGCGGCGTTGCGGGAGTCGAATACAAAAAAGGTCGGGCTGGGCCACTACTCCGCAAATACTCATCCACGCTCTTTGACGCGCCAATTCCCGGATTGTCGGCAATCCGGAAGTTGGCCCCAAACGGCGTCGAGGAAATCAACTTGGCGCACCACTCTCGGCTTCCATCCGCCAATCCCGGCAGCAAATGGAGACGGCCTCTCTTTTGCAAACGTTACGGCGGCGGTCCACGATGCATCTGACGAAGCAGCAAATGGAGTGGCGGAAGCCGCGAGCAGTGGATGCGTATTGCTCCAGCGTTGCGAATGCCGCCGACGGTCGCCGTTTGACCGGCAATGGAAAACTGCCAGCCGAGGATGTCGGGAAGCTGGCATTTCGTAACCGCAATCTATTGACTGTATTGCTGTAAGCGCGGTTCGAGCGCCTTACCCGCTCGAACGGTTCGAACACGCCGGTCTGTGGCTCTCTGTCTTTCCATGCCTCAACGGACGAATGTTCCTGCCTAGGCACGCCGCTCGATGACTCGCTAACCAGAGTCAAAGGAACGATTCGCTCGATCATGGGCGATTGGCGGCAGGTTCCCTATCTGGTGCGAAGTAGCGGTTTGACGAGGCTACTGCTCCAGCCGCGTCAGATAGAGCGCGACGAGCCCGAAGGCGAGACTGCAGGTGAGCAGGAGTGTGCCGATCCGGCGCTCGTTGTAGTGCTTGAACCATAGGTAGACGCCGGATGCGCCCAAAAGAATGAGGCCTGCGGAAGTGCAGAAAGCCAGCACGGACCAGAGGTTGGCCGGCATGTATTCGTGCCAGACACCGTGGTTGGTGTGGAGCGCCATGAGAGTGTTTAGCGCAGTCTGGCGGCGGATGGCGATCTTCGCCTCGCCGGTGGCCGCCGGATAGGTGACATCAGCAACTTCGCCGGGCCTCACGATGCGGAACGAGACCGTGCCGCCCTTTTCCTTGATCTCGCGGAGATCGCCACGGAGGCCGTGCGAAGTCATGAGTTCCATCGCGGCGGCCCGCGGCGTAGCCAGGGCGGCGGAGCGGAGTTGGACGACCGTTTCCGTGACCTCCGGTTTCGGCTGGCCGAGGCGCCCCCGGAAGATCACCGTCAGCGAACTGACCGCGAAGATCAGGGACATCAGGAAAAACGCCAGCCCAAAGCCAAGGTGGATATTGCGCATCAAACGGAACATAGTTTCACCGGATTGCGAACCAGAGGGCCGCTGTGACGACGACGGTCGCTGCCAGCGTCAGTTGGGCCCAGCGCAGGCCGGGACGTGTGGCGATCCACAGGTACAGCCCGGAAAAGGTCATGAAGAGAAATGCCCACGTGGAGAACTCGTTGAAGTAGCCCCAGAGGGACGACATCACCGTCAACTGGTGGCGGCCGGAATGGGCCGTGTGCATGGAGGACAGATAGCTAAGGGTAGAGTTGCGGCGGTGATCGATACGGACGGTGCCTTTTTCTTCCAGAAACGTGACTTCGCGGCCGCCGTTGATGGTGAAGACGTTGAATGCCAGATGCGATTGCTCGTCGCGGTGGACATTGTAACGGCCGGCTGCGAGCGGGATCTTTACGGCGGCGTAGATGGCTCGGGAGAGTTTGTCGTCATCGAGATTGCCCGGCGCCTGGTAGGGGACCTCCTGGGTGCCGGTTACCGGCGGCGGCCGGAATTCGCCGGCGGCTGGGAGGAACATCGCTTCAACACCGGTAATGCCCCATACCAGGAACGCGGAAAACGTCAGCAGCCCGGAGTACATGTGGAGCTTTTTGGTGTACTCGAAAATCCTCTTATCCCAACCCATAGATATCGGGGCAGTTTACAACAACAGGCGGGTTATTGGCGCGGGACCCCAACAGCGCCGGGACAGTCGGACGTTTATTCGATTGAGCGATTCTGGACTCCTACCCTGCAAGCAGGTGCGCTGCTTGCCGATCGTATGCAATATGCAGAGCGATTCGGCGGCAGTTCGGAAGTTGGCCCCCAACGGCGTTCGCGGAGATCACACAAGCGCGCCCCTCAGGCGACTTTTCCTCCATTGGGACTTCTGGCCAACTTCCGAGTTGCGCGTGATTCAAGCGGGAAGGGCCCTACAAACAGTTACCTGCTGGGATCGCGCAGACGCAAAAGCTAGGTGGAGCCGAAATCAACGCCGCTGCATTCAAGACGGGCCACCACCACGAACCGGGCACAGGCTTGAAACTCTAAGAGCTCACTTGGCCTGATGTGGCGATCTCGCGTGCTTCCATGCGCCGACTTCTTATCCCGGGCGGTGCTCATTGAACGAATGACTGCGCTGATCGGTTGTTTTACTCTATAGCCCACTTCTTCATCCCCATTAATCCCGATAGACTTGAGCTTCTCCGAGAAACGCCGATCGTCTTTCGGAGGGTCCCCAATTATTGACTCGATCGCCTTGAATGAGTTGTGGAGGGCGTCCTCGTAGCGGCTGCGAACAGAGGCGCTCTGTGGCGGAGTGTCATCGAAGGCGACCTCGTCGATTTGGCCGGGCCATACGAAAAAGCATTCAAAGCTCCGGTGTAAGAAGCGTGTTGCCTCGAATAATGCAACGTCTTTAAAGGTTATCGAGGCGATTCTCCAGGCCAATTCGTGAGAACCCTCGTCGGAAATGCTCAAGGCAGAAAAATGATGAAGATTAGGCAGGTGAAGTCGATCGTCAATGAAGCTGGACTCCTCCATTCCAAGCAGCGTCTTCACTCCGATGGATCGGCGATTGGCGAGTTCTCGAGAAAGCAAAAAGACCATCGGGTCTTCTGTCTGAGAAATGGGAGAGCCCGCAATTGCCAAACCGCACGTGAATGCCTCTACCAGTCGTCGAGCGTCCGCGTCACGGCGCTGATGGTGGAGAAAGCTGAAGACATAGCGCGGAGGTCCAGTTGCGCCTGCGCGGAGTGATACTGTCAGTTGCCCTACCGTCACACCTATAGCTTCGAGCAAAACATTAATCCGACGAAGGTGTCGGTATGTCTCCTTGCGGGTCTGCATCGGGCCATCCGTTCTGTTCCCCTTCAGATATCTCACTTGCGCGGGAATACCAATCTGCAGTACTAGATAACTGGCTCGATCAGGCACTATTTCTACGCAGGGTTCAAGCAGTTCGCAAGGTGAAGGCACTAGCGGTATGTTCTCATTATCACTGGGGCCTTGAATGGCGGGCAAGTCCAAAGTCCTGAGTTGCGTCGAGGAAATTCCGAGTTCTGATGTTGTCCGGATCGTCGCCAATCCGGAAGTTGGCCCGAAACGGCGTTCTGGTAAGTCGAATTGGTAGCTTCTTCCGTTTGGATGATGGATTACGCGCGATTCGTCAGTTAACGGTCGCCGGCAATCCGGGCTTAATCGCACGGCCCGCCTCCAGCAGCCCATGGTCAGAAACCAAGTGGCGTCGTCCCGGCCCACTTTCAAGTCGGCATCGCTCTCTTTACTTTGGGGTAGCTTCTCTCCGCAATCCGCAAAAGCCAGCCCACGCCAGGCGCCACCCGATCCCCCCCACCAGAAAGCAGCACCCGCGCGGGTAGCGTCCCACCGGCGCGAGCGTCCGTCCACTTTGGTAGCGTAACGGGATGCGCATGATGTGGCTGTTCTATTGCGGTGCCCTCTTGGCCGAAGTCCCGCCTCCCACCTTCCGTTACCTGCCGGATTCGCGTGTGGCCTTGGAGAGCGCGACGCCCAACGCGGTCATTCGGTACACGCTCGAGGATCGCGACCCGGACAAGTCGGCCGGGATCTATTTCGGCCCCGTCGACCTCCCGGTGGGCCGCGTTCTGCGGGCGCGCGTCTTCTCCGCCTCTCCCGAAGACACGAGCCCGGTGCTTTCGATCGCCGGGCGTCCGCAGCCTTCCACCGTAGTGGCGGTCACGCAGAATCGCGATTGGAAAAACTACGACTGGGCCACCCGCCACCGGGCGATCGTGGCCCGCAATGAGAAAGTGAAGCCGGACATTCTGCTGCTCGGCGACTCCATCACGCATTTCTGGGGTGGCGAACCTGCGGACGCTCGCGCGCGTGGCCCCCTGAGCTACCAGAAGTACTTCGGGGCATTCCAAGTCACGAACCTCGGCTACGGTTGGGATCGTACCGAGAATGTCTTGTGGCGTTTGCGTAACGGGGAAGTCGACGGCATTCGTCCGCGGGTCGTGATGGTGATGATCGGCACGAACAACATGAGTATCAACACGACCGAAGAGATCGCGGCGGGAGCGACGGCAATTTGCGACGAACTGTATGTGCGGCTGCCGAAAGCGAAGATACTGCTGATCGGCATTTTCCCGCGCGGCGCCAAACCGGACGCGGGGCGTGACAAGATCGAGGCGGTCAACCGGGAACTCGCCAGGCGGAATGGCACGCGCAACATCACCTACCTGGACATCGGCAAGGTATTCCTGGAGGCAGATGGCAGCATTTCCCCCGCGATCATGAATGACTATCTGCATCCCACCGAGGCCGGTTACGAACGCTGGGGCGGGGCAATTGCGCCAACCTTGCAGAAGTTACTAACGAACTGATCGCGCGCCTCGGCTCTTCCCTCGTCAGTCTGGTATCGCGCTCCGCCCGGTCAGTTGCACGAGCAACTCCCGATTCATCAACTACGAACCGGCACTGAGTCCAAAATCGACGATCGCCGCGCGCACGTTCACAGGGTAAAGAAATAAATCGCATCCCCTTCATTCCATTACCCTTAACCCCACTTTTCGCCCACCTCCCACCCCCGGAAATTTGGTCCCCGCCTGCTACACTCCAAGCAGGAAGTAGAAACAACGCCCTGAACGGCCAACCCGTCAGGGCGTTTTCTTTTTCCGCAAGGAGAATCCCGATGCCCA
>JAIXQP010000018.1 GCA_027485675.1 Terriglobales bacterium
CTGCGCTTGGCCTTGACGGCTGCGCGCGTTGGGCAAAACCACCTGATAACGAGGCGAAGGGCTTAACTGAAGGTCGAGATACTATGATCCCATTTGGACGAAATCAGGGCGTCTTGACAGAGTCACAACGCCCCGCTACGCCGCGGACCGTTCCCTATCGCCGGCCGGCAATGCCACCTTCCAAGGCAACAACTCCGCAATCCGCTGCACTGGATGGTCGGCGATCCGCTCCATCACAAAACGCAAATACCCCGTCGGATCAAGACCATTCAGCTTCGCCGACCCAATCATCGTATAGATCGCCGCCGCTCCCCGCTCGTATGAGACCCAGCGAATAAGTGATTCTTTCGCTAATGTTCAGGTGCACATAACCGGAAGAAGTGGATCCATGTAGGGAGGTGGAGACGGGGCCGAAGGTGGCGGCGATCGTGTCGGGGATTGAAAGCTGCCGGCGGATCGGGTTGCCGGTGCCGGCGAGATGCTGCCGGGGTTGAGCGACCGGAAGGTCAGCGAGGTGCGGGGCTGACGCCTTCGGCTTGGGTCCGACGGAGAATCGCTTAACCCGAAACCGGGATTCGCGCGAGGCTGGGGTTGGACGAACGGATACAGTTCAGCACACGCGGCTTGATGATTCCCTCCGCCTTGCACAATGGAACTTCGTCGGGAACGCGCCGAACTCGCCGGAGTTCATCGGATTTCCGCCGGCTCGAAGCTGATCTTTAGGCGGCTGCCCGTTACCGCTCCAAGGTCCGCGTCGACGGCTTGCTGCCGCCGCCCTCCAGGCGCGCGATCACCGCCTGGGTCGTGTTCATGCGCTGCGCCAGTTGCTCCTGTGTTAGTCCCGCCCGGCAACGCGCCTCAATCAGCGCGGCAGTAAGAGAAAATTCTTCCTCCAGAGCCGTGTACCCTCGATGATACTCAGGGTTCTTCATCCACTCCTGGTGGAGCTCATCCGCAGTCGTCCGTTTCTTCACTCTTCCACCTCCATCGCTCTTCGCAGCGCGAGTTCTATCTCTTGCCTCGGCGTCTTCTGCGTTTTCTTCACAAATACCCGCAACACGACGATGCGGCGCCTTCGGGCCGTAACGTAGATGGCACGCGAAATCCCGTCCCTGCCCTTCATACGCATCTCCCACAGTGGGCCGTCCAGATGTTTAAGGTGAGGCTCTCCAACCCCGCCAGTCCGTACGCTTGGACCAGTTCAACAATCCGCCGAAAGCGGGCTTGCATGCCAAATCGCATCTTGGCGACTTCCATCCCGCACTGGCCCGCCGCCAGCAAAAATCCCCCCTTTTTTCGCCCCGCCGAAATCGTCGTTCACAACCAATTGGCCGAAAACTGAAAATACCCTCTATCCCTCTCATTCCAAACCAAATAAAGCCCAAAAAACACCCCGTTTTCACCCCCTCCCGCGCCGGTTTCCGCTTCCCCACCCCCCACAATCACGGGTGAGAGTCCTCCCATGGAAACCAACGAATTGCAGCCCCACAAGAATTCTCGCGCCGCACAGGCGCGCATCAACGGCGCCAAGTCCCAGGGACCTGTCACCGCCGCCGGCAAGGCCCGTTCCCGCCAAGCCCGCCTCAAACACGGCCGCTACGCCCGGTCCGAAGCCAAAGGAGCGAGTTTCCTCCTCCGCAACGAAAATCCCGAAGAGTTCGCCCTGTTCCGCCAAGGCTGGCTCGCCCGGTTCCAACCCAAAACCGTCGCCGAACAGGAATACGCCGACACCTTCATCGCCAACGAATGGCGACTCATCCGGGCCCAGGCCGCCGATACCGCGCTGCTCAATAACGAAATCCGGTCCAACAAAGCCGCGGTCGACGCCGAAATCCAGCATCTGCCACCGGCCGAACGCGAACAAGCCCGCTTAGGCCATGCCGTCGCCTCGCTCTATGCCAAGTCGGGCGCCGCCGAAGCGCTCGATCGCAAAATCAGCCAGATGCATCGCGCCCGGTTGTCCACGCTGCAAGCCTGGGCCATCCTGCGCGACCAATTCCCCAATCCGGAAGGAAGAACCCAGGAAGTCACTCATTCCAAACCGTTTCTCTGTTCGGATCATTCAAAAACGGCTCCCGCGGGAACCCGAAAGATCCCAGCGTAAACCCAAATTGAGGCCAATCCTATGTCTATCTGGAGCTATCTCGCACTCGCGGCCGAACCGCCCGAAGCCATCTTCCGGGCCCTCATGCGGCCGGCGGCCGCCGGGCCCGTCGTCACCGCCGACCCGGCCGACCTGGCCAGCCAACTCGTCCGGTTCGCGCTGGATCCCATCCAGCTCGAAATCCTGCGTTCTCCGGCGCGGTATATCGCCCTGTGTTGCCATCGCCAATGGGGCAAGACCCAATGCGCCGCGCTCAAGGCGGTCCATCTGGCGATCTACCGGCCGGGAGCGGAAATCATCCTGGTGGCGCCGTCGCTGCGCCAGTCCGGGGCCCTGCTGCGGGCCATCTATCAGTTCCTCGACGCGCTCCAGATTCCGGTCAAGCGCGACGGGCTCAATCGGCTTTCGATGCTCCTGCCCAACGGGTCGCACATCGTCGCCATTCCCAATACGAGCGATACCGTTCGTGGCTTCTCCAATGTCAGCCTCATCATCATCGACGAAGCCGCCTTTATCAAGGACGAAACCTACCGCGCCGTGTTCCCGTTTCTCGCCGCGTCCAACGGCAATCTGCTCCTGTTGAGCACCCCCAATGGACAAACCGGCTTCTTCTATCGTGCCGTGCACGAACCGCAAAACGGCTTCGTTCGCTTCCAGGTTCGCGCGTCCGAATCCAGTCGACTCACGCCGGAGTTCCTCTCGATGGCCAGGCTCGAACTCGGCGACGCCTACGCGCAGGAGTTCGAATGCAGCTTCACCATGGGCGAAGAACAGATCTTCGACCGGGACCTGATCGATCAGGCGCTCGATCCCATCATTCAGGCATTCCGGTAAATCCAGATGACACGACCTCAGATTCCCGATACCACGCAGCGTTACTTCCTCGGCCTCGACCTCGGCAAACGCGTCGATCGCTCCGCCTTGGCTATTCTCGAACTCCAATGGGAGGGCAATAGCTTCGACTACGCCTGGCACGTCCCCATTCGAAACCCCATCGTGCGGCTCATCCGGGCGGACCGCTTTCCGCTCGGTCTGCCGTACTCCCACATTCCTGGAATTCTGTCCAGCGCGCTGCACAAACTCGAGCGGATGCCGGTCCTCCCCGGCAATGCGAGTCGCGCCTATCAGAAGGACCTCGCCGTCGATTCCGCCAATGCGGGCAGCTTTCTGCTCGAAATTCTGCAGCAGCAGCGGCTGGCCGCGACCCTGGTCCCGGTCACCATCACCGGCGGTGAGCGCGAACACCAGATCCAGGGCGGCGTGTGGTCCGTCCCGCGGCCTGTCCTCTTTTCGAACCTGCGCATCCTCTTCGAAGCTGGCAATCTTCGCATCGCGCACGATCTGCCCGGCTACCGAACGCTCATCGAAGAGCTGCTCACGGCGAAGGCCTCCGGGCCGCAGCGCGAACATGACGACGTGGCCATCGCCGTCGCGCTGGCCGCCTGGCGCGCCGCCCGGGAGATTCCGGCGCTGCGCCAACCGCATCCCGAACGCGTTATACGATCGAAGGGAGAAAACCTCGCATGTTACTCCTAGCCGCTGCTCTCATCATCGACGCGCATGTCGCCGTTCCTATGCGCGACGGCATCGTCCTCTATGCCGACGTCTATCGTCCCGCCGAACCCGGCAAGTATCCCACGCTCGTCATCCGCACCCCCTACGGCGTCCAGCGCGACGGCATGCATACCGATGTCTTCCGCTTCGCCAACAACGGCTACGCCGTCGTCGTGCAAGACGTCCGCGGCCGCTTCGAGTCCGAAGGCAAGTGGGTCCCCTTCCGCGACGAAGCCCAGGACGGTTACGACACCATCGAATGGGCCGCCAAACAGCCGTGGTCCTCGGGCAAGGTCGGCTCGCAGGGCGGCAGCTACCTCGGCAACAACCAGTGGCTCGCCGGCGCGCTCGCGCCGCCGCATCTGGTCACCATGTTCCCGAAGGTCGCCTCCACCAGCATCTATCACAACTGGGCCTACTTCGGCGGCGTCTTCCGCCTCTCGTTCAACTACGGCTGGGGCGTCGTCCGCATGCCCTACCGCATCATGCAGCCCCAATACTGGCACACCGAGTCCTACGCGCCGCCCGAGCTGAACTATAGCAAGCTGCTGCTGAATCCTCCGGATCGCGGCATCCAGCACTACCGCGACTGGCTCGCCCACGACAAGTACGACGACTACTGGCGGCCCTTCTCGGTCGAGGATCGCTTCGACAAGATCAAGGCGCCCACCCACACGATGGGCGGCTGGTTCGACATCTTCCTCGCCGGCACCATCAACGGCTATACCGGCCTGCGCAAGCAAGGGGTCAAAGCCAAGATGATCGTCGGCCCGTGGGGCCACGGGCCCAGCCGCTCCTTCGGCGACCTCGACTTCGGCCCCAGCGCCAACCGCGATATGAACGAGATCGAGACCGCCTGGTTCGATCACTACCTGAAGGGCGCCGAGAACGGCGTTGATCGCGAACCGCCCGTCGAAATCTTCTACATGGGCGCCAACAAGTGGAAGAAGGAAGCCGATTGGCCCCTGCCCAACACGAAGTACACCAACCTCTACCTCGCGGCGAACAAGACCCTCGCCGCCGAAAAGCCCGCCGCCGGCAGCGACTCCTACAACTACGACCCGAACAACCCTGTTCCCACGCTCGGCGGCAACAACTGCTGCGGCAGCCCAACGATCGCCGGGCCCAAGGACCAGAGGCCCCTCGAAAGCCGGCCCGACGTCCTCAGCTATACCGGCGCCCCGCTCGCTGCGCCGCTGGCCATCGCCGGACCAGTCAAGATGAAGCTCACCGTCGCGACTACCGCGCCCGACATGCACTGGATGGTCAAACTCATCGACGTCCACCCCGACGGCAAAGCCTACAACATCGCCGAAGGCATGCTCCGCTGCGTCGCCCGCGAATGCGAGGTCGACATGGTTGGCACCGCGAACGTCTTCCTGCGCGGCCACAGCATCCGCGTGGACATTACATCGAGTAACTTCCCGCAGTTCGCCCGAGCCCCGCACGCCGGCAAAAACACCGTCTTCCACGGCTCGCACATCGTGCTGCCCGTGGTTCCGTTACCCTAGGAGATACGCATGCGCAGGATCCTGATCCCCCTCCTTCTGGCGAGCTCCCTGTGGGCCGACGAGAAAATCTCCGCCTTTGGCAAAACCTGGTCCGTGCCGATTGCCGCCGATTGGGAGTATGTCGATAACGTGCTGAGCTTGAACGTCGCCCGGCCCCAGACCGCGCCGCGCCGGCCCAAACAGTTCGCCCTGCTCGAAGAGGGTCCCTTCGATAAGGTGACCGTCGAAGTCGAAGCTCGCCGTCTGCAAGGCTCGCTCATTATCGTCTACGCCTATCGCGATGACGCCCATTTCAACTACGCCCATCTCTCCGTGGATGCGCCGGCCAAGCAACCGGTACACAACGGCATCTTCCATGTGTACGGAGGAGACCGCGTCCGCATCAGCCCCGAAGAGGGTCCCGGCGGCCTGCCCGATACCAACTGGCACAAAGTGAAGCTCGTGTGGTCCGGTCAGACCGGCGAGGTCACCGTTACCGTCGACGGGCAAACCACCGGCGCGCTGCGCGGCATCGACCTCAGCTTGAAGTCCGGCAAGATCGGGCTAGGCTCCTTCTTCGAGACCGCCCAGTTCCGCAACCTGAAAGTGATTCACGGGTCCTGATCCGTGGCCTAACCCGGGGTTGGTCCGAATCGCCCCGCTGATGTACTGTTTGGCCCGGCTCACCGCCTCGGGCAGGTTGAGCCCGTGCGCCAGCAGCGCAGTGATCGCCGCCGAATAGGTGCACCCGGTGCCGTGGGTATGCGGAGTATCAAACCGCTCGCCCGTGTACCACCGTTCGATCCCGTCAAACCAAAGCAGGTCGGCCGCCTCGCCGGCGAGGTGACCGCCTTTCAGCAGCACCGCCCGCGCGGGAATCCGCCGGGCCGCTTCCACCATCGCCGCGCGATCCCGGATCACCATTCCGGTCAGCGCTTCGGCCTCCGGCAGGTTCGGCGTCACCAGCGCCGCCACCGGAAACAAGTCGTCGATCAAAGCTTGCGCCGCCTCGGCCGCCAGCAACGGAGCCCCGTGCTTTGAGACCATCACCGGGTCCACCACGAGAGGCCCCCGCACCGCCTGGGCTACCGCCCGGATGATCCCCGCATTCCCGAGAGCGCCGGTCTTCGACGCCCCAACCGGGAGGTCCGACTGGACCGCCGCAATCTGCTGGGTCACCAACTCCGGATCGAGACATTCGACGCGAGTTACCCCGATCGTGTTCTGCACCGTAATCAACGTAATCACCGCCGCGCCGTACACGCGATGCTGGTGAAACGTCTTCAGATCCGCTTGGATGCCGGCCCCGCCGCTGGGGTCGGAGCCGGCAATCGTTAAAGCAACTCGCATTAGGGAAGGTTCAGCTTGCCAACCTCGGTCCGGCCCACCGCATTCGCGATGGCCACCGTCACCGAACCCACTAGGCTAGCATCCCCGGCCACCGGGAAGACGGCGCGGAGCCGGAACATTCCGCCGAGGCCGCTCGACTGGTAGTAGCTTCTCCACTCGTTCTCCGGGGTGACGGAGAACACGCTGCCCAAAGGATTCCCGGCTTTGTCCGCAAACTGAAAGTTCATCGACGACACGCCTCGCGAGTTGTCGAAACCACTCAACGCTACGACGATGGTGGCCCCTTCCCGGGTCACTTTCGCGTCATCAATCGCCACCGGCTGGAACTCGGTCTGCAACTCCCGGCGTACCTCACTGCCGGGGGTCTTCACGAGCAGCCGGATCCGCCCCGCGACGGTCCCGGTCTGGAGCATGATCTCCTCGTGCTCCCCGAACCGCGCCAGGTTGCTGCCCGCCACAACCGTAAAGCTCGCTACCCGCCCGGTGCTCAAACGAACCGCCGGATCGTCTCCGCTGAACTCGAGTTCGAGAGTCCCGGCCGCGTTCGACCGCGCCGGTTCCGCAAACTCAACGCGGAGCCGGACCTGCTGGCCGCTCGTCACGGTCGCTGCATCCGTCAAGATCCGCGCCTCGGAGAGCCGGGGCAACGTCCCGGTCACCCGCAGGACAAACGTCCGCCCCGCGATCGACAACACGCCCGAGCGCAAGCCGGCCGCCGCCGGCGTCACCGTCAGCCGCAAGGCGAATTCACCGCCCGGCTCAAGCACCAGCGGCAGCACCAACGGCTCGGCGAAAGGAAAGTCAGACGCGATCGAAGGAATGGTCAACGGCCGGGTGGAACGGTTCTGGAGCAGAACGATCGTCGCCGCCGGCGACCCCACCTCGGCGGAACCGAAGTCGATCACCCCGCCCTGAAACAGCGGCGCGCCCTGATGGACCACCGTGGCCGCCGCCAACGCCGTCCCGCGAACAATCACGCTCGAACTGTCCACCGAGAGGTTGGCGCTGTAGCTGCCTTCGGCATCCGGCAGGAATCGAACCGTGAAGTCACCCGAAGGCTGGATCGCCCGCACCGAAAACCCAACCCCCGCGACGGCAAGGTTCGCCCCGGCGGGACCTCGAAATCTCACATCGAGCGGATCGCCGGGAGTCGTCGTCCCGAGGACGAAGCTTGCACTTACCGGGCGAAACCCATCGGGGGTCTCCACCTGAATCTGGGCCGCCAACACGGACGCGGCGAAGAGCAGAAGACTAACGGCTCTCTTCATGATCAGCCTCCGGAATCTCATACCGGGCCTCGCGCCCGGGAGTCGTTCGCACCGCATAACTCCGGCCCCGGAGCCGGACATGCCACCACTCCTTGGCGATCGCCTCGGCCTCGTCCTCCGGCGCGGCGAACTCGGCCTCGTCCACGGCAACGTTCTTCAGCGACCCGCCATCCCAGCGATACGCCACGTTCTGACCCTTCAGCCAAACACCGGTTTCGCTGAACCGGGCCTCCTCGGCGGGGAGCCGGGCCACCGTCGCACCGGTCGCATCCAAGCGCTCAATCTCCGCTTCCGTACGAAGCCAACCGCCATCGCCGTACCAGGCAAAACCCAAGACGCCCTCGCGCACGACCGCGCCGGGGACAAAGCTGCCCGCCACACCATGGAGCGAACGAACCCGATTCTGCGCATCGCGCCAGAACCCGATGCGGGGAGCCTCGATCTGGCCGAAGGCAACCAAACAGAAGAAAAAGACTATGTATCTCATGGCTTCCCTATCGCAATGCTCGGCGGTCCGATGGATACGGACGGCTGGTTCACGGCGGCCGGAGGCGGCGCACCGGGCGCCCTGGCTCCACGGTTAGCAGCGGCGGCCACTCCGCCGGCCGCGGCGCCGCCAATCAAAACGGCCAACACGGTCCACTTGCTTTTGGAGGGACCAATCTTAATTTTCGGCAGGACCGTTTGTTCGGGTTCCTGGGTTCGTTTTGCGGCGGCGGCCGGTTCGGTCAAGTATTGCGCCGAGACGGTGCCGGAGCGGGCTTCGCCTTTGCTGGCGGTGATCCGGATTTGTAAGGGGCCGGAGACCCGGTTCCATTCGATTCCGCGGACAGCCACTTTACCGTCGAGCCCGGCGACGGCCACTTCCGTCCGCAAACCGGTGGTGAACGTCCCACTGGGCCCCTCATCGGGGAGGCGGAAACTTACGGACGCGCCGGAAACCGGACGGCCGCTTTCGTCAGTGATCCGCAACACCAGCGCCTGCGAGGCCCGGGTGCCGACCGTGTGAACTGCTCCTTCTCCTTCGATAACCCGAATCTGCAAGAGAGCCGGATCCTGGCCGAACAAGGCCGAATGGGCTGCAAAGCAGGCCGCTAACGCGCCTGCCACAGCACGACGCCATGGATACTGCATTGTTTAGAAGACTATTGTGGGGTTTCGCTCTGCGTGATTTCGGCAGGAGCGAGCGGGGCCTCTTCGGTGGATACCACCCGAAGAAGAACGGCCGTGACATTGTCCGGTCCGCCCGCTGCTTTGGCTGCTTCGATCAGAGTCTTACCTTTGTCTTCTAGTGCAGTTTCAGCCTGGAAAATTCTCTCAATTTGTTCGTCGGAAACGACGCCGTGCAAGCCGTCGCTGCAGAGCAGGATTTGCATGCCGGGCGCGAGTTCGACGCGGTAGGTGTGAACGCGCAACTGATCGCTGACGCCGATCGCCATCGTCAAGACGTGGCGCATGGGATGAACCTTCAGTTGGGACTCATCGATCCCCAGCTTGCGGCCCACTTCCTGCACCCAGGTCTGGTCTTCGGTCAACGAAGTCAGGACGTTCTCGTGGAAGATGTAAGCCCGGCTATCGCCGACGCTGGCGATGTAGACTTCATGACCCGCATCGAGCACCGCGACCAGGGTGGTTCCCATGCCGTCGAGGGAGCTATCGCGGCTGGCTTCTTCAAGGACGCGGCGATTGGCTTCGGCGAAGGCGGTGGGGAGGAGGTTGATATCGTACTTCCCCATGCGCCAGACGTATTCACCGACGGTTTCGGCAGCCAGTTGGGAGGCACACTCCCCCGCGGCGGCTCCGCCCATACCGTCTGCGACAAGGAAAAGGCCTAGCGACGGTGCCAGGAGATAGTAATCCTCGTTATTGCTCCGGACACAGCCGGGGTCAGAGAGGCCGAAGGCTTCGAGCATGAACTTTTTGATTATATGTCAGAACGGGTAAACGGTTGTTCCCAAATCTTGACACAAGACTCCTTAAGGGGCAACGCGGAAACGGCTTTCAAAGTCCATCACAAAATTATGCGAAGTCCCAGCTGAAAAACGCGGCCGTCGTTGAGGGTGTTTGTGATCTTACCAAAGGCGGGGCTCGTCACGTTTCGCTGGGGTTCATCGAACTGGGGAGTATTGGTGGCGTTGTAGGCTTCGGCGCGGAACTGGAGGGAGCCATCGTGGGGCAGCTTCCAACTGCGCTGCAGGGCGGCGTTCCAATTAAAAATCCCTCCTTTGCGGAAAGTACCGCGGCCGAGGTTGCCCCGATCCTCGCCGACCGGGATGTAACTGAACAGGTCGCGGCGGAGGATGAAGGGCGCGGTGTCGGGGTTGCCGATGGTCATGCCGAGAATCGAGGGGTCCAGGATGTTGGGACGTTCGCCGCCGGAGCCATCGACGTTGCCGATGCCGGGGGCATCGGAGCCAATGAACAAAGTCAGCGGGGTGCCGGTTTTCATGGTGCCGACGCCGCTGAGTTGAAAGGCGTAGGGCAGGTCGTAGACGGTTTGGAGGGAGAAGGCGTGCGTCGAGTCGAAGTTGCTGAGGCCCTTGCGGTCCGGGAGCATGTTGAACATGGACTGGGGCCGGGCGTTCAACATGTCCTTGTTGGCGGCGGTGCCGGTGTAGTCCACGCCGTTGTCGAGACCTTTGCCGAAGGTATACGAGGCGCTGACGAGCAGGCCGCGGCGCGCAGGGAGGTCGATGGCGACCTGGGCTCCGTCATACCAGGCGGTTCCGGCGTTGACGACGCGGCGGAGCTCGTTGATGGAGGGGTCGGGCCGGCGGAGGTCGATGTTGCCGGTGGTGGGGGGGAGGCCGGGGACGAAAACCGCCCGGTTTTCGACGAAGGCATAGGGCAGCTTGAACGTCCGGCTGCCGATGTAGCCGAGGCGGAGCTGGGTGTTGTTGGTCCAACGGCGTTCGAGCCGGAGGCTGTACTGATGCGCGTAGGCGGACACGAGGCCGGAATCGAGCGCATGAATCGAGGGCTTCACGTTGCCGACGTTGTTGAGCGGATTGAGCAGATCCGGGTTCTGGAGATAGATGTACTCCGCGTTGGGCGGATTGTTGCGCACCTGCTGATAGGCGACGGGGGGCACGGGGGAGAAGGAGACGGCGTACATGCTGCGTAGCGTCCAATCGTTGGTGGCGCGCCAGGCGAGCGAGAAGCGGGGGGCGAGATTGTTGCAGTCGCAGGGATAAGGGATGGGTTCGCGATTGTTGACTTCGCGGGGGGAGCCGTCCGGGCTGTAGCGGACGCCGAGGTAGAGCTGGAGGCGGGAGTGCAGTTGGGTACGGAGCGCGATATAGGCTTGGCCGGACCAGTTGCGGAAGCCGCGCGAGACGCTGCCGAGGGTGATCTCGTAGTTCGTCGGATCGCCGTAGCGGAGGTTTTCAATGGCGGTGCGGCCGAAGTTGTTCGAGAACTGGTAGTAGCCGCGGAGGTTGTTGGCTTCGATGCCGTTCAACTGATAACGGGTGGCGTCGCCGCCGAAGGAGAGCGTATGGCGGCCCATCACCTTCTGGGCGGCGAAGCCGTAGCGGAAGGAGTTCTGGGCCCGGTCGACCGGGAAGGTGCTGTCCGGCCCGAGCTCCTCGATCTGATAGCCGAAGCGGACGCGGGGGCCGACGGCGCCGGGCGGGCTCACCAGCAGGGATACGTTTCTTTGAAACGTGATACCGGTTTGCAGGTTGAACGTGGGGGACAAAGCGCGGCGCCAGGTGAGGCGGGCGGTATGGTTTTCAAGGGTCGTATTGGGATTCTGCCCGGCAACGAGTTGGAAGGCTTCGATGTTTTGGGTGCCCCGGCTGTAGAACCCCGAGAGGTCCTTTTTATCGAGGCGGACATCGAGGTCGGTGGCGTTGATGCGCTGCGGGGAGTTGGTATTGAGGGCGCGGGGATCGAAGTCGGGGCGATTGGGCGGCTCGGCGGGATAGGCGGCGAAGATGCGGTTGATCCAGGCGCGCTTGGCGGGGTCGGGGGTGAGGGGGGAGCGTTCCGAGAACAGGGGGACGAGGACGTTGCCGTTGACCATGCCGCGGACATAACGCTGGCCGAGGTTGACCGTGAGATTTCCCAGGCGGCCGAGGGGCCCGGTGGCGCGGCCGCCGAAGGAGTTCTGGCGGCTGGGCTTGACGCCGCCCACCTGGAAGAAGGCCCGGGCGTTGAAGATGCTGTTCTGGTGGCGATGAAAGAGTTCGCCATGCCAGTCGGCGATCTTGGCCGGGGCGGCCAGGAAGGGCTGCGCGCTGCTGGCGTTGCCCTGCTCGCCGGCGAAGGTACTGACTTCGACGGGGGATTCGGTGAGGATCTGCACACGGTTGCCGAGGCGGACGTTGGCTTCCTTGGCGGCATTGGTATCGATCAGGTAGACGGCGACGTTCTCATTGCGCATCGCTTCGGTGCGCATGCGGGGAACGGGCTTCGCGGGCGCCGGTTTCGGCGGGTCGGCGGCGAGGAGGGCCAAGGGCAGAAGCAGGCAGAGAGGGCGCATTACTTTTTCTCGACGGTCGACTTTTCGAAGATCGACTTCAGTTGGAGGAAGGCCGATTCCTCATATTGTTCCTTAATCCGTTCGAGGCCTTCCGTGCGGGCGTCACCGGGCCGGGCGGGATCTTTCTTGAGGCAGCGGCCGAGCATGGAGATGGCCTGCTGGTCGTCGGGAACCCGATCGAGCACCGCGCGGAAGCGTTCGGCCGCTACTTCGAAGCTGCCGTTTTTCCAGAGCGCGTAGCCGGCGTTGAAGTGGTAGTCGGGGTCGGACTCGTCGCCTTCGAGAGCTTTGAGGAAATTGTCCAGCGCCTCGGACGAATTGCGGCGCATTTGGGCGGCGCCGAGGTTGTTGAACACCTCGTTCAAGGGCACGGTGGAGGCAACGACTTGAAACGCCTGTTCGGCGGCGAGGTAGTCGGCGACGCGGTACTTGCAGATGCCGAGATAGAAGAGCGCCTCGCGGTAGTGGGAGTCGGTGGGGCGGACGCGTTGGAACCAGTTGGCGGCTTCGCGGTAGGCATCTTTCTCCCAATGGTAGAGACCGAGTTGGAAGCAGGGCGGGGAGTAGTTGGCGTCGAGACGGGCGGCCTGGGTGAAGAAGCGATGTTTGGCGGCGGGGTCGGTGGAGAGCAGGCCGCGGATATAGTTTTCGAGGGCGTCGACGCGGGTGCGGGTGCGTTTGGCGAGGAAGGCCTGCTCGTCGATGCGGGTTTCCGGCAGGAGTTCGAGCAGGGTGCGATAGCAGAGCTTGTTCTGGAGGGAGGCGAGGTCTTCGAGGAGGCCCTTTTCGACGAGCTCGTCGCTTTGGCGCAAGCGGCGGAGATCGAGAACACGGGCGCGAATGGTGATGGCGGACTTGGTGGGCGGGGTTTGGGGGACGATCTCGAAGCTGCCGTAGATGACGTGGGCGGCGTCGAGTTCATCGCCGATTTTGACGACGGAGGCGCGGGTTAACAGCGCGTAGGGACGGATGCCGAGCCGCAAGTAGGCCTGCTCGCGTTCACTCCGGTCGAGCACGAGAAGACCTTCGCCCGCGACTGCTTCGTGGACCATTTCGGCGATGCTCTCGCCGATCCAGTCGAGGTTCTTATCCTGGGAGAGATTGGAGAACGGAAGGACTACGGAAGAGGCAGCAAAAACGGACGAGAGGGACGCGAGCAGGAGGGCTGAAAAAATCAGACAACGCTGCATCCCTCTCAGTGTAGCGTGAGGGCTAGTTCACGACCAGCTTGGTATTGGTGCCGCCGATGCGGATTTCGGTGACGGTGTACTTGCCATCGCCGTTCACGTAGCGGACGGAGGTGGAGCCGAACTTCGAATCGACCTGCTCGGACTTCACGGAGGCTTCGATGACCTTTTTGCCGTTCTTGATGGTCATCTTGTCGCCGTTGACCTGGACCTTGTACTCACCGGGCTTCAGCTCGGTTCCGGCGACGACGGAAGGCTGGAAGAGGGTGACGTTGAAATTGGTGGCGCTGGCGAGAGCGAACGACACCGTCAATGCGAACATGGCAACTAACTTTTTCATGGGATTACTTGGCTCCTGAATTGACTTTCGAAACTTGTTGGTGGGCTAGCTTGACTCGTTGCATCACCCGGTATGCCTATCTATACGAAGAAGCGCAGGAAACGTTCCGTATGGATCAAAGATTGTTCGAAAATTTCTTTTTCAGAGCCGAAGCCCGGGAGCCAGATCACATCGTTTTCGGCCCGAAACCACGTCAATTGGCGTTTGGCGTAGTGGCGGGTCTTGGTTTGCATTTCGGTTAGGGCCTCCTGCCGGGAGAGGCGGCCGGCAAGAAAGTCAAGCATTTGTTTGTATCCTAGAGCGGCGAAGGGCTTAGCCGTGGCGGGATAGTGAGCGAGTAACTCTGTCGCTTCTTCGCACAGTCCACCGTCCCACATCCGGACACAACGGTCATTTAGATTGCTATAGAGCAATTCACGGGGCGGATCGAGGCCAAGCTGCAGGGTGCGGTAGCCGGTGAGGGCGTCGAGGCCCTGGGCGAAGACGTCGGCGGCGGGACGTCCGGTGAGGAGGCGGATTTCGAGGGCGCGGAGGGTTTTGTTGCGGTCGTGGGGATGGATGCGGGCGGCGGCGGCGGGGTCGAGGCGGGAGAGGAGCCGGTGGACGTGGGGCCGGGCGGCGAGGCGGGCGCGGAGGGCGGGGTCGGCGACGGGCCCGGGGGAGAGGCCGCGGAGGAGGGCGCGGAGATAGAAGCCGGTGCCGCCGCAGAGGATGGGGAGCCGGCCGCGGGCGGTGATGGCGGGGAGGAGGGATTTGACGGCGCGGGCGAAGTCGCCGGCGGTGAAGGTTTCCTCGGCGCTACAGATGTCGAAGAGGTGGTGCGGAGGGTGTTGGCGGTCGGCGGCGGGGAGTTTGGCGGTGCCGATATCGAAGCCGCGGTAGACCTGGAGGGAGTCGGCGTTGATGATTTCGCCATTGAAATGATGGGCCAGAGCAATGGCGAGGGCGCTTTTGCCGGAGCCGGTGGGGCCGACGACAGCGAGGAGGGGGCTCATGAGGGGAACAGGGACGGACACGATTTCAGTTTAGGTTCGAAACCGTTTCAGCGGCCGGAGAATCAAAAACGGCAGGTATATACTAAGAGGCAGAAAGTAGGCAGGATGCGTCTTCTTCAACGTTGTTTCATGACCCTGGCCGGGCTGTCGGTCGCCGTGTCCGCATATGGGCAGGCTGCGCCCGGAGGTGGTCCTCGCCGGCCGGAGGATCGGGGTGCGTCGTACTACAACTACGCGATGGGCCATTTGTACGCCGATCTGGCGCAGACGTACGGCAACCGCGCGGAGTATCTGAACAAGGCGATCGATTTTTTCAAAGCGGCCATGAAGGAAGACCCTTCGGCGAAGTTCCTGGCCGAGGAGATGTCGGACCTGTACATTCAGGCCGGGCGTTTGCGCGAAGCGGTGACGGAGTCGGAGGCGGCGATTAAGGCCAATCCGAACGACCTGACGGCGCGGCGCATTCTGGGACGGATCTTCTCGCGGCTGGTGGGCGACCCGCAGACGCGCGGATTGAACGAAGAGATGCTGAAGCGGGCGACCGAGCAGTATACAAAGATCACGGAACTGGACCCGAGCGACGCCGAGAGCTGGATGATGCTGGGGCGGCTGCATAAGATTGGACAGAACTCGGTGGACGCCAAGATCGCCTATGAGAAGGCGCTGGCGCTGGACGCGGACAACGTGGACGCCCTGAGCGGCCTGGCGCTGGTGCTGGCGGACGTGGGGGATACGGCGAAGGCTGCAGAGTTGCTGAAGAAGGTGGCGGAGAAGAGCCCGAATCTGCGGACGCTGACCGCGCTGGCGCAGGCTTACGAGCAGATGCGCGACTTCGGGATGGCGAGCGAGACGCTGCGGAAGGCTCTCGAGATGCAGCCGGAGAATCTGGACATCAAGAAGGATTTCGCCAATTCGCTGGTGATGGCCGACAAGGTGGACGAAGCGCTGACCACCTACGAAGAGCTGGTGAAAGAAGACCCGAAGGATGCGCTGAGCTACCTGCGGCTGTCGCAGATTTACCGGCAGAAGGGCCAGTTTGAAAAGGCCTGGGAGGCGAGCAACTCGGCCAAGCGGATTGATCCGAACAATCTGGAGATCCGCTACAACGAAGTGAACCTGAACGAGTCGCAGGGCAAGTACGCCGAGGCGATTGCGGGGTTGAAAGAGGTGCTGGCGCAGTCGTTGCGCGGGTCGAGCGCGGCGGAGAAGAGCAACCGGGCGATGCTGGTGGAGCGGCTGGGGCTGCTGTACCGGAACAACGATCAGCCGGCCGAAGCGGTGCAGCAGTTCACGGAGATGGCGACGCTCGATAAGGACCTGGGAGCCCGGAGCGCGGCGCAGGTGATCGACACCTGGCGGCAGGCGCGGGAGTACCAGAAGTCGATCGACGCGGCCGAAGAGGCGCTGAAGAAGTATCCGAACGACCGGATGATCCGGCTGGTGCGGGCCACTTCGCTGGCGGAGTTGGGCCGGGGCGGCGAGGCGGTGGCCGATGTGAAGAAGATGCTCGACGGCAAGACCGACCGCGAGACCCATCTGCAATTGGCGCAGCTCTACGACAAGACCAAGAACTACGGCGAGATGGCGAAGAGCCTGGACTCCGCCGAGGGTTTGTCGAAGTCGGACGAAGAAAAAGAGGCGGTGTGGTTCAGCCGCGGGGCAATGCTCGAAAAGCAGAAGAAGTTCGACGAGGCCGAGCGGGAGTTCCGGAAGGTGCTGGCGGTGAGCCCGAACAATCCGGGCGCGTTGAACTATCTGGGCTATATGCTGGCGGACCGCAACGTGCGGGTGGCCGAGGCCGAGAAGATGATCGCCAAGGCGCTCGAACAGGAGCCGAACAACGGCGCCTATCTGGACAGCCTGGGCTGGGCGCAGTACCGGCTGGGCAAATACGATGAGGCATTAGCGACGCTGCAACGGTCCGTGGCGCTGGTGCAGAAGGACTCGACGATTCACGACCACCTGGGCGATGTATATTTCAAGCTGAATAAGCTGAAGGAGGCCATCGCCGCGTGGCAACAGTCGATCAAGGAATGGGAAGCGAGTTCGCCGAGCGAACGCGAGAACGTCGACATTTCGAAGGTGCAGAAGAAACTCGAAAGCGCCAAATCCAAAATGGCGCGCGAGGGTGGCAACAAGTAGTTGGCCTGGCCCTCGCTTTGGCCCTGCCTTTGGCGGGGCAGGAGTGGCGGCACTGGGGCGGAGACGCCGGGGGGCAGAAGCACTCGGCGCTGCGGCAGATTCACCGGGGTAACGTCGGGAAGCTGAAGGTCGCCTGGACGTACCGAACGGGTGAGATCAGCGATGGGAGCGAGGCTCCGTCGCGGAGCGCGTTTGAGACGACGCCGCTTTATGTCGACGGGGTGCTGTACGTGACCACCCCGTTTAACCGGTTGGTGGCGCTGGATGCGGAGACGGGGAAGGAGCGATGGTCGTTTGATCCGCAATTGGACCGGACGAAGCCGCTGAACCTGTTTATCAGCCGGGGCGCGGCGTACTGGACGGACGGGAAGGCGCGCCGGATTGTTTACGGAACGCAGGGCGGGCGGCTGTATTCGGTGGACGCGGCTTCCGGGAAACTGGACGCGGCGTTTGGCGAAGCGGGGTCGATCGACCTGCGGAAGGGCGTGGCGGAGACCTGGCCGGATAAGGGATATGGCATGACCTCGCCGCCGGCGATCTACCGGAATGTCGTGATCTGCGGGGCGTGGACGGCGGACGGGGAGCCGCAGGGTCCGGCGGGGGATATTCGCGGCTTTGATGTGCGGACGGGGAAGCTGCTGTGGACCTTTCATACGGTGCCGCGAAAGGGAGAGTTCGGCTACGCGACGTGGCCGGAAGGCGCGGGCAAGGACCGGGCGGCAGTGAACGCCTGGAGCGTGTTGAGCGTGGATGAGGAGCGGGGCATGGTGTTCGTGCCGCTGACCTCCCCGGCCTACGATTACTATGGCGGCGACCGGAAGGGGGACGGCTTGTTCGGCGACTCCGTGGTGGCGCTGGATGCGTTGACGGGCGAACGGAAGTGGCACTTTCAAACGATTCACCACAACATTTGGGACTATGACCTGCCGGCGCAGCCGAACCTGGTGACGGTGCGGCACGGGGGCCGGATGGTGCCGGCGGTGGCGCAGATTACGAAAACGGGGTTTGTGTTTCTGCTGGACCGCGTGACGGGGAAGCCGCTGTTTCCCGTGGAGGAGCGGCCCGTGCCGGCGAGCGAGGTGCCGGGGGAGCAGGCGTCAGCGACGCAGCCGATTCCCGTGAAGCCGCCGCCGTTTACGCGGCAAGTGATGAAGCCGGAGGAGTTGACGACGGTGACGCCGGAGTCGCGGAAGTTCTGCGAGGAGATCGTAAAGGGCGCGAAGTTCGGGGGCCTTTACACGCCGATTGGACTCGAACGGACCATTCTGTTTCCCGGGACGAACGGAGGGACGAACTGGGGCGGCGCGTCGTTCGACCCGGCGACGCGGACGCTTTACGTAAACTCGATGGACGTGGGGATGACCTTTCAGATGGAGAAGCGGCCGGAGGGTTCGTTGATTCCCTACCGGGCGCGCGGGGCGCGGACGCCGAGTTCGCGGTTTTGGGATAACAACCTGTATTCGTGCCAGCAGCCGCCGTGGGGGAGCCTGACAGCGATTGACCTGGACACCGGGACGTTCCGCTGGCGGGTGGTGCTGGGCGAGTACGAGGAGTTGACAAAGCGCGGGGTGCCGAAGACGGGGACGCCGAACCTGGGCGGATCCCTGGTGACGGCCGGGGGGCTGCTGTTTATCGCGGCGACGAACGACGGGCGGTTTCGGGCTTTCGATAAAGACACGGGCAAGCAGCTTTGGGAGACGCGGCTGCCGGCGAGCGGGCACGCCAATCCGATGACGTTTGCCGGACCGCGGTCGAAGAAGCAGTTCGTGGTGATTGCGGCGGGGGGCGGTAACAAGTACAACGCGACGTTCGCCGATACGTTGGTGGCATTTGCGCTGGAGTAAAGGGATACTAGAGAACATGCAAAAACTTGCGATGGCGTTGGCGATGGCTGCCTGTGCGATGGCAGCGGAGAAGTTCGGCAAGGGGCTGACGTTGAGCCAGCCGACCCCGGTGGCGACGATTCTGGCGAGCCCGGACAACTACGTGGGCAAGACGGTGCAGGTGCGCGGGAAAGTGAGCGAGGTGTGCACCATGATGGGCTGCTGGATGCAGCTGGTGGACAACAAGGACGGCATGCGCATCAAGGTGAACGACGGGGAGATCATGTTCCCGAAGAACGCCGTGGGGAAGACCGCGATTGCCGAAGGGCAGCTGCGGAAGCTGGTGCTGAGCAAGGAGCAGGCGATTGCCCGGGCCAAGCACGAGGCTGAGGAGCAGGGGCGGAAGTTTGACCCGGCGTCGGTGAAGAGCGGCGGCGTGGTCTATCAGGTGCAGGGCACTGGGGCGGTCCTGGTCGACTAATGCAGCGTAGAAAATTGTTGCTGATGGCGGGTGCGGCCGCCGGCTGCGCGTTCGGACAGACGGTGGCGCCGGCCCGGCCGCGCGTGAAGCTGGTGCTTGCGATTACCGTCGACCAGTTCCGCTATGACTATTTGACGCGGTTCCGGAGCGAGTACACGGGAGGGATCGCCCGGCTGCTGACGCAGGGCGCGGTGTTCACGAACGCGTTTTATGAGCACACCCCGACGGTGACGGCCGTGGGCCACGCGACGATGATGAGCGGGGCGAGCCCGATCCTTTCGGGGATTGTGGGCAACGACTGGTGGGACCGGGAATTGAACCGGGAGGTGACCAGCGTGTTCGACCCGAAGGCCAAGACGCTGGGCGCGCCGGACCGGGAAGCGGCATCGCCGCACCGGCTGCTGGTTTCCACCATCGGCGACGAGATCAAGATGTCGGCCAAGGGCGAGAGCAAGACCATCGGGATTTCGGTGAAGGACCGGGGGGCGATTTTGCCGGCGGGACGCATGGCGGATGCGGCGTACTGGTTCGACAACGAGTCCGGCAAGTTTGTTTCGAGCACGTGGTACCAGAAGGCGCTGCCGGGTTGGGTGGACGAGTTCAACGGCAAGAAACCGGGCGAGAAGTTTTTGGGCGCGGAGTGGAAGGCCGGGGACGTGCTGCTGAAGAAGATGCCGGCGAAAGCGGACACGATGTTCTACTCGAACATGGAAGCGAGTCCGTTCGGCAACGATCTGCTTGAAGAGTTCACCGAGGCGGCCATTGAGAACGAGAAGCTGGGACAGCACGCGGGCGTGGACCTGCTGGCGGTGAGTTTCTCGTGCAACGACTACGTGGGACACGCCGAAGGGCCGGATTCGCCGCACGCACACGATATCAGCGTGCGGACGGACAAGATGCTGGCGAAGCTGTTCGCCTTCCTCGAACGGAAGATCGGGATGCGGAACGTGCTGGTGACGTTCACGGCCGACCATGGCGTGGCGCCGGTGCCGGAAGTGAATACCGCGCGGAAGATGCCGGGCGGACGGCTGCGGGACCGGGATATTGGCGCGGCCATTGAAGAGGCGCTGAACGCCAAGTACGGGGCCGGGAAGTGGTTGACGCAGGCTAAATCGCAGTATGTGCCGTACCTGAACTATGACCTGCTTTCGGCGCGCCGGATTGACCCGCGCGAAGCCCGGGCGGTGGCGGCGGAGGCGGTGCGGAACCTTCCGCACATTGCGCGCGTCTACACCAAAGATCAGATGGTAGAAGGAATCGCCATTACGGATTTCCTGGCCCGGCGGGCGCACAACGGCTACTATCCAGGCCGTGGGCCGGACCTGATCGTATTGACCGAGCCGTATTACATGTATTCGGCGCGTGGTACGACGCACGGCGCGGCGTATCACTACGACGCGCAGGTGCCGGTGATTCTGATGGGTCCCGGGGTGAAGGCGGGGCGGTACCACAAGGCTGTAGCGGTGAACGACATCGCGCCGACGTTGGCGACGCTGCTGGATGTCGCGATGCCGAGCGGGAATATGGGCCGGACGCTGGACGAGTGTTTAACGTATTGAACTTGTTGCCTGTGGTAGGCTAACAGATAGCTCAAAAGGGAGTTCGATCAAGATTTATGTTTATCCGTTCGCTGCTTTTGCCGGCCATTTTGCTCGCCGGCGCCTCGATTGCCTCGGCCCAGATGAAGGTGGCTATTATCAACCTGCAGAAGGCCGTGCTCGACACAGCGGAGCTGACCAAGGCGCAAAAGGACCTGGAAGCGAAGTTTAAGCCGCGTCAGGATCAGATGGAAGCCATCCAGAAGGAACTGCAGCAGATCCAGACGCAGTTGCAGACGATGCAGGGGAAACTGACGCCGGCCGCGGAGCAGGAACTGACGATTCGGGGCCAGCGCCGGCAGCGGGAGTTGCAGCGGATGACCGAGGACCTGCAGGGCGACGTGGACCGCGAACGGCAGGATGTGCTGGGCCGGAGCGCTAAGCGGATGGAAGAAGTGGTGAAGAAGGTTTCGGAAGCGGGTGGCTACGACGTCGTGATCGACGTGAGCAACGCGGTTTTCTTCAAGCCGGCGTTAGAGATCACTAAGACCGCGACCGACGAATATAACAAAGCCTACCCGGTACAGTAGGCCGCTTCGATTTCGGAGGTAAATCCGATGGGCAGCTATCTCGAAGAGTTTGGCGTCAAGGACGCGAAGCGGGAACGGCTGATCAAGCGAATTGTGTTGACGCTGCTGGCGACCGTGATCGCCGGCGGCGTCCTTTGGTTTCTCTTCCGGAACTTCCGGGAGGAGTCGCGCGTGAAGGAGTTTATTACCGCGCTCGAGCGGAAGGACTACAAGGCGGCGCACGCTTTGTGGGGGTGTACGGACGCGACGCCGTGCCGGGACTACGGCATGACGCAGTTTCTCGAGGATTGGGGCGAGAAAGCGGGTACGGTGACGCGGAGCAGCGTGAAGAGCTGCGAGGGCGGGATTATCCAGACGGTGACCGTAAAGGGCAAAGAGACGCTGCTTTACGTGGACCGGGAGACGCTCCTGATTGGATTTTCACCGTGGCCGGTGTGTACTCCGCGCGTTAAGATGTAGCGCCAGTAATGTGCGCGAGGTGATGGGCGCCGTGCCAGGCGTAAAGGGCCAGGGTTTCGTCGAGGCGGCGGGGACCGTGGTCGGGATGGACGAAGGTGCGCTGCCACTGCTCTTCGGTTAGAGATTCGAGCAGAAGCACCCAACGAAGATGCAGGGCGGAGAGCAGGACGATGGAGATGTCGACTTCAGCGTTGGCGGCGTCGGCGAGTTCGGCCCAGCGGGCTTCGTCGTAGGGCTTGATGACCGGGGCGTCTTCGGTGAGCGCGAGGCGGAAGCGGACGTAGCTGTTCATGTGGCTATCGGCGACATGGTGGATCGTCTGGCGGAGGGTCCAGCCGCCGGGGCGGTAGGGCGTGGCGAGTTGGGCTTCGGTGAGTGGGGCCACGGCGGTGCGGAGTTGGCTCGGGAGTGCTGCGAGGGCGTCGATCCATTGGCGGCGGTCTTGCGCAGTGATCGCGGTGGGCCACTGGAAGCGGCCGATGGGGTATTGGAGGTTGGGTGCGGGTGTCATTCGGGTTGGTTGATCATGAAGTTCGCAACTTGTAGAAAGAATGGGCGAAGGATGGCTTCGGCGTCGGCCGGCAGGGCCGCGACCGTGAAGGCGTGGTTCATGAGGGTGAGCCAGCGATCGCGCGCGGCGGCGTTGATGACGTAGGGGGCGTGGCGCATGCGGAGGCGGGGGTGGCCCCGTTGTTCGATGTAACGCGGGGGGCCGCCGAAGCGGCCGATGAGAAAATCGCGGAGGCGTTGTTCGGCGCCGGGGAGGTCGTCGGCGGGATACATGGGGCCGAGGATGTCGTCAGCGGGAATCTGCGCGTAGAAGGCGGCGACGAGACGGGTGAAGCCGTCTTCGCCGATCGCGTCGTACAACTGCATCTCGTTGAGATTCATACGGTTTGCTGCAGATAGAAGTAGAAGAGGTCGGTGGCTGGGGGGACGTGGCCGAGTTGGCGGAGCATGGCCATGACCTGGCCGCGATGCAGCGTGGCGTGGTTGACGACGTGGAGAATCACCTTCCAACGGGCGATGGTGAAGGTGTCGTTGTTGAGGCGGCGGGCGGTGAGGTCGCCGTCGAGGTTCGACTCGGCATCGACGTAGGCGCGCAGGGCGGCCAATACGGCGGGCCAGTGTTCTTTGAGCTGCTCGAGGTTGGGACCCGGGGCGGGATCGGCGAAGTCGATCTGGCGGCCTTCGAGACGGGCGAGCCAAACTCTATCGGCGTAGTAGATGTGTTGGAGAGTGGCGAGGACCGAGGTATGGGAGACTTGCAGGTCGCGGGTCAACTGCTCCGGGGAGAGGCGGGAGGCGGCGTCGAGGAGCTTGGAGGTGGCCCAGAGGCTGTAGTCGAGATGGGTAAGGAGGGTGGATTTAGGTTCCATAACGCGAAAGCCGGGATTGAGACTGGCTCAACCCCGGCGATAGTCGGCTTGCGGGAAAATGGCTACCGGGCGGCGAGCAGGGCACGCAGGTGACGGGCGCGTTCCGGGGAACGAAGCTGGCGGAGAGCCTTGGCTTCGATCTGGCGGATGCGTTCGCGGGTGACGTCGAACTCCTGACCGATCTCTTCGAGCGTGTGTTCGCGCTCACAACCGATCCCGAAGCGGAGGCGGATGACCTTCTCCTCTTTCGGGGAGAGGGTCTTGAGAATATTGGCGGTTTCGTCGCGGACGTTGGCTTCAATCACGGCGTCGACGGGAGAGCCGACCCAGCGGTCTTCGATCAGATCGCCGAGCGCGGACTCACCATCGCGGCCCACCGGCGTCTCGAGGGAGACCGGATCGCGTGAGATGGTTTTCAGCTTCTGGACCTTCTCCACGGGAATATCCATCCGGCGGCTGATTTCTTCATTTGTCGGAGCACGGCCGAGCTCTTTTTCCAGTTCGCGGGTGGCGCGCAGGAACTTGTTCATCGACTCGTTCATGTGCACCGGGATGCGGATGGTGCGGGACTGATCGGCGATGGCGCGGGTGATGGCCTGGCGAATCCACCAGGTGGCGTAGGTGGAGAACTTGTAGCCGCGGCGGTATTCGAACTTGTCGGCCGCGCGCATCAGACCGATGTTGCCTTCCTGAATCAGGTCGAGGAGGTGGAGGCCGCGGTTCACATACTTCTTGGCGACCGAGACCACGAGCCGCAGGTTGGCTTCGACGAGATCTTTCTTGGCCCGTTCCGCTTCGGATTCGCCGTGGCGAATGATGGCGGTGGTATGGCGGAGGTCGGCGAGCGAGGCGCCGGCCATGACTTCGCGCTTCTTGACCTCTTTTTTCAGCTCGCGGATGCGGGCGGCATACTCGGGCTTCTTGCGCTCTTCGAGACGGTGCAGTTCGGCGTCGAGATGGGTGATCTCGTCAACCGTCTTATCGATCTCCTGGGCGAACTGGCGCCAGCGGGAGGGGTAGAAGGGGATGGCGCGAATCGCGAGGCTGGTTTCGACCTTTGTCCGAGCCAGGCGCATGATCAGCTTGCGGCGCGCCTTGCGAACCGCCGGGTCCTTAAGCTCAGCGGCCTTGAGCGGAGGCAGGCCTTCGACCTTCTCGGCGCTCTGCTGGAGCTTCTTATACAGGGTGGCGACGTTCAGGAAGCGGTCGAGCGCCTCTTTCCGCATCTTCGCATCGGCGGGGGTGCCTTCTTCGGTTTCGCCGAGGTCGACGAAGTTGTCGATATCCTGCTCTTCTCTCCGGAGTGCTTCCGCGAATTCGATGACGCGGTGCTGCACTACCGCCGATCGGCTGATGGCGCGCAACATACGCAGTTTCCCGCGCTCCATGCGACGGGCGAGTTCAACTTCACCCTCGCGGGTCAGCAGAGGAACGGCACCCATCTCACGCAGGTACACGCGGACGGGGTCGTCGGTATAAATTGATTCTTCCGGAGCCGCCTGGCCCGGAAATTCGTCGCCGTCGTGAACTTCCTCCGGATGAAAGAAGTTTGCTTCTTCGTCGAATGGAAGCCCGAGGGGCTCTGCTGTGTCAGCGGAATACTGATCTTCGAAGTGATCCATCTAGACTCACTCTCCCGTGGAGGGTCTGGCCGTAAACTGTCGGAGGTAAAAAGGACTTAGAGGTACAGACCAACGCAGCAGGAGTGCCTTGGGTGATTGTACCATTGCCCTTAACCTGTTTGAAAGACCAAAGTTGGCTTCCAGAAAACTCACACCCTTACGCATTAAGAGATGTTTGGAAAGACGAACGGTTTCAAGTCAATGTTTCTACTACTAAAATAGTTTATTGACCGGAACGCCGGGTGCGCAGTAAATTCTGGAGCTCGCTCAGGAACGCCTGCTCATCCTGGAAGTCTCGGTAGACGGACGCGAAGCGGACATAGGCGATCTTATCGAGCTGGCGCAGTTCGTCCATTAGTACTTCTCCTATTGTTGTAGTAGATAGCTCTCGTTCGGGGCTGTCCGCAATGCGGCTCTCGATGTGGTCAACGATGGCGGCGAGCTTGGAGATAGAAATCGGCCGCTTTTCACAGGCTTTGATTAATCCGTTCAAGACTTTCTGGCGCTCGAACTTCTCCCGGCGGCCGTCCTTCTTGATGACCATGTAGGGGATTTCGTCGATTTTCTCGTAGGTGGTGAAGCGTCGTTCGCAGGCGAGGCACTGGCGGCGGCGGCGAATGGCGTCCCCTTCCTTGCTTTCGCGGGAGTCGATGACTTTGTCTTCGGAGTGGGCGCAGAACGGGCACTTCATGTGGCAATTTCCTTTTCGATTTTCTTGAGGGCACCCCACGAGAGACCTTGGCGGGCGGCGAGAACCAGGCCGAACGGGATAACTACTACCCATGTAGCAAGCCAACAGGCAATGGCGATCCCCGTGGCCGGGGCCGCCGGCACCGCGAAGAGCTGAGAAAGGACGAGGAAGCCGACCAACTGGGCTCCGCCGCCGATGCCGGGAATCTGGACGATGCTGCCAAAGGAGACGAAGCCCAGGTAGACGATGACGTCGAGCCAAGAGAGGCTGTTGGTTTGCGGAAAGGCCCAAAGAATGAACAGGCAGGCGCCGAGAATGCTGCCCCACTCGAGCGCGGTGTAGAAGACGATGAGGCCGATGTCGGCGGGCCGGCCGCAGGAGGCAAGTCCCGTGGCGAAGTTCTCGAGGGTTCCCCCGATCTTCGCCTGGATGTGGGCGGGCAGGAACGCCAGCGACTCCCGCAGGCGGGTGACGAGGGCATTGCCGCCCAGCGCGGCCGTAATCAGGATGATCAGGCAGGCGGCGCAGAGTACTGCGATGAAGACGCCTCCGGTTTGCAGGACCCATTGCAGGGCGGGGCCGACGTTGCGGCCTTGGGGATTAAACGTGGCGAGGCCGATACCGAACAGGAGCAGGACGGCCAGCAGGTCGTAGATGCGCTCGAGGAACCAGGCGGCCATTTGGGAGGAGAGCGGGACGTTTTCCGAGCGGGAGATGAGGTAGGGCCGGACGAGTTCGCCGGGCCGGCCGAACAGGACGATGGCGGTGAAGCCGATCATCGTATTGTTGAGAATCCGCAGGAGCGAGGAACGGGGGTTCAGGGGCCGGAGCATGACCTGCCAGCGGAGGGCGCGGGCCAGGTAGCTGGCCAGGACCGTGGCGGCGCCCGGCAGCATCCAGCGCCAGTCGATTTGGTTGTAGACCTGACCGAAGGCGGCCCAATCGAATGCAGCGAGCCGCTGCCAGGAGAACCAGACGAGCGCCGGCAGGAAAATGGCGGCCGCGGCGAGGGCCCAGCGCCGGAATTTTGGCGAGGAGAGAAAGTTCAGCAAATCAGTAGTTACAATGAGGGTGCTCGTGCACTTCGAGCGAACTTATTATGCCAAATCCTCGTACTTGTTTACGAACGGCCCGGGAACGGGCGAACCATAGGAGACAGGGAAGGGCGAAATGGCAGCGGCTGCTACAGTTGAGCAAGGAATTTGGGCGGCCGCCGAAGGCTTGACGCCGCCACTCCGCGGGAATCATCGCTTGGACCAAAGTTTCGACCTTGATTTGCGGTTGGTGGAGCGCTGTCTGGCTGGGGACGAGACGGCCTGGGAGGATCTTGTCAAGACGCATACGCGCCGCGTCTACGCCATCTGCTACCGGTTTACCGGGACGGATAGCGAAGCGCAGGATCTGACGCAGGATGTGTTTCTGCGGCTGTTTAAGACGCTGCGGTCCTTTCGTTCCGGGGAGGGTTCGTTTACGGTTTGGCTGACGCGGATGACGCGGAATCTGCTGATCGACAACTACCGGAGAACGAAGCAGAACCGGGTGACGGATTCGATTGAAGACCAGTTGCCGATGCTCGAAGAGCGCAGCGCCGGAAGCGGCGGCCGGGCCGACGGTTTGCTGGCGGGCCGGGAGGCCAGCGAGATTTTGCAAGGCGCCCTGCAGAAGTTGTCTCCCGAGCTGCGCGAGACGGTGATTTTGCGGGACCTCGAAGAGTTGGACTATAAAGAAATTGCGGCGGTTTTGAATGTGCCGGAAGGTACGGTGAAGTCGCGGCTGAACCGGGGGCGAGCCGAGTTGGCCCGGCTGCTCAAAAAGTATCAGGTGGCTTTGGTATGAAGTTGAACTGCGCCGAATTCGAAATCCTGCTTTGCGACGCCGTCGATGGCCAGTTGCGGGGCGAGGCCCGGGAGGCCTTTGAGGCCCACCGGACGAGTTGCGCGGCGTGCGCGGAATATGCGGCGGATGTGTTGGGGGCGACGGCGTTTCTCGAGCGGGTGGCCACGGTGGAACCGCCGAAGGAACTGGTTACCAAGATTCTCTATGATGCGCCGCGGGGTCCGCAGAGCTTGGCTAAGGGCGGCGCGGGCGGATTGCGGAGCCTGCTGAGCCGCTGGCTCGGTCCGGTGTTGGCGCCGAAGCTGGCGATGGGGATGGCGATGACGGTGTTATCGCTTTCGATGCTGGCCAATGTTTTCAAAGTGCCGGTCCGGCCGCTGAGCGCGGTGGACCTGGACCCGGTGAAGATCTGGGTGAGCGTCGACGACCAGGCGCATCGCGCGTGGAACCGGGCGGTGAAGTATTACGAGAATCTCCGGTTGGTATTTGAGATTCAGAGCCGGTTGCAGGAATGGACCGAGCAGGAAGAGATGGAAAGGCAGAACCAATTACGGAACGAAGCCGAGAAACTTTCCGTACCTTCCAGTGAAGCTAAGCCTTTGCAGTAGTTGGAGTTCGGGGGATAGGACTATGGAACAGAACGTACCACCACCACAGTCGGCATATTGCCGGATCTGCGGCAAACAACTGGAGCCGGAAGCGCAAAAGATCGCCCTCGGCACCGTGTACTGCGCCGAGCATGTGCCGGCGACCGAGACGGCCGGATCGCCTTGGACGGCGCCTCCGACCGTTCCGCCTCCGTACGCGGCGGGTGTGAACAACAGCGTCTCCCCTGGGCTAGCGTTCATTCTCGGCCTGTTGCCGGGGGTCGGCGCCATCTACAACGCGCAGTACGCCAAGGGCCTCGTCCACGTTCTGGTCTTCGGCATGCTGATTAGCCTGGCGAATTCGGACAGCGCGGGAGATCTCGAGGTGTTCTTCGGCATGCTGATCCCGACCTGGGTGATCTATCAGGCGTTCGAGGCCTACCATACGGCGCGGCGGCGGCAGATGGGTGAGACGGTGGATGAGTTTTCCGGCATGGTGCCGGCGCGTGGGAGCCAGAGCGGATTTCCCATGGGGCCGCTGGTACTGATCGCCTTGGGCGTGGTCTTCTTGTTGCACAACTTCGAGTTGCTGCGGATTTCGCAGCTGCTGAAGTTCTGGCCGTTGGGGTTGATTGGGGCGGGAGTCTATATGCTCTATGTGCGCTTGCAGGCGCCGGCAGCGCCTTTGCAGGAGGAGGTGCGCCGTGAACAATAACTTGTTTGCCGCGATTCGCGGTCCGATTTTGCTGATTGCGGTGGGGGTCCTGTTTGCGATTGACCACGCGGGGATCTTCGGGATCCGGCAGTCCTGGCCGGTGCTGCTCGTGCTGCTGGGGCTGTTGAAGCTGATGGAGCATTTGACGACGGAGCCGCGGCAGCCAGCGCCGCCCATGCCGCCGATGCCACCAATGCCGGGGGGGAACTAAGCCATGCGCCGCGCTTCGATTACGGGACCGATTATTCTGATCGTGATCGGGTTGCTGTTCCTCCTGCGGAACTTTCTGCCCGGGCTGCAACTGTTGGATCTGATGAGTCAGTATTGGCCTTACGGGCTGATCGCCTGGGGCTGCCTGCGCCTGGTGGAGGTGCTCGTTTGGAACCAGAAGGGCCAGCTCTCGGTGCGGCGGGGAGTGTCGGGCGGCGAATGGGTGATGGTGGTCTTCATCTGCATCGTGGGCTCGAGCCTCTTTTGGGGGATCAAGCAGCGGAATGCATGGGGCAACCGGATTTCGTTGGGCGCGTGGGAGCTGATGGGCGAAGCCTTTGACTACCCCTTGAGCGGCAGCATGAGCGGGGGAAAGACGCCGCGGATTCTCATCGACAACTCGCGGGGCAATACCCGGATCACGGGCACCGACTCCGAGGAGATCCGGGTGACCGGGACCAAGACCATCCGGGCGATGAGCCGGGAGGATGCCGACAAGGACGATAAGAAGTCGGAGTTTGAACTGGTGAAAGAGGGCGATGTGATTATCGTCCGGACCAATCTCGACCGGGTGGCCAACGGCCCCCAGATCAGCGCCAACCTGGAGATCCAACTCCCGCGGGGGGCCCGCGTGGAGACCAAGGGCCGCTACGGCGATATTGACCTCGAGAATCTCGGCGGCGATGTGGAGATCCGCAGCGACAACGCGGGTGTGCGGCTGAACAACGTCGGAGGCGACGTGCGGGTGGACCTGCGCCGGAGCGACATCGTGCGGGCGACCAACGTGAAGGGCAATGTCGAATTGAAGGGCCGGGGCGACGATGTGGAGCTCGAGAACATCGGGGGTACGGTTTCCGTGAATGGCAGCTATTCGGGGGACCTGGAGTTCCGGCAGATTGCGCGGCAACTGCGGTTTGAAGGGCCCTCCACCAACCTGCGGGTAGAGAAAGTGGCGGGGACGCTCCGGTTTGCCGGCGGCTCCATGATTGGCAGTGACGTAACCGGTCCGCTCGTGCTGCGGGCGAAGTCGAAGGACGTGGAACTGAGCGGCTTTACCGACTCGATTGATGTGGATGTGCAGCGGGGCGACATTACGCTGCGCCCGTTGGGATCCGCGTTTGGCAAGATGGCGGCGAAGACGAATGCGGGGGAGATCGAACTGATTCTGCCGACGGCGGCGAAGTTTGAACTGGCGGCGAAGACCCGGCGCGGGGACATCGAGAACGATTACGGGGCTCCGTTGCGGACGTCGAGCGAGGAGCGGGGCGGGACCTTGAGCGGCAGCGTAGGATCGGGCCCGCGGCTCGAACTGGAGACGGACCGGGGCGAGATCCGCGTGCGGAAGTCGGACGAGCGGTTCGAGACACGGGAGGTGGAGAAGCCCGCCGAAGCGGTTGCCCCGCCGCCGGCCGCTCCTCCTGCGGTTCCCTTGCAGCGAAGCGTGCAGTAGACTAGCGGGCGATGCTACGTCGCGAGTTTTTATTCGTCAGCGCGGGCGCTATGTTCGCGCAAGGAAAGGTGGACCGGGGAATCGGCAAGTGGCGGTTTCGCAAGGACCTCTCCACCTATGAGTCCGGGCCGGGGCCGAAGGAGTCCACGCGGCAGTGGGTGAAGGACGGGGACCGGGTGAAGTTCCTTCACGACGGGACCAGCATGGAGGGTAAGCCGTTCCACACGGAGTTCACCGCGCGGTACGACGGCAAGCAGTATCCGTTTCAGGGCGGTACGCTCTATAACTCCGTGGCGCTCTTTCTGCGGAGCCCCGACCATGTGGACCAGGTGTTTCAGTTGGACGGCAAGGTGACGGTGGAAGCCTCGAGGAAGATCTCGCCGGACGGCAAGCGCATGACGATTGACTCGCGCGGCACGCTGCCATCGGGCAAGAAGTTTCGGAACCTGCTGATCTACGAGCGGGTGGAGTAGTTAGGGTTTCGTGGGTTCGACGGGTTTGGCCGGATCCGCCGGTTTGGCGGGATCGGGCTTGGCCGGGTCGGCAACCGGGGGACGGCGGCGGCGCGGCGCGCGGGGTACCGGCTTGGCGCTGGCCAGCGTTGTCATGGTTTCAAGGAGTTCGGTGCGTTTGGCGGGATCGACCTGGAGCAGGTGATGCTGACCGGCGCCGGCCTTCCACACGAGCGTGTGCTTGGGAGTGAGGGTGGCGATGCCCGCGGCGGAGACCGAGAAGAAGCTTTCGGGCTTCACGGCGTAGAGCACGGCGGAGACGGCGGCCGTGGTGGCGTCATAGGGCATCTTCTGGGCGGCGCGGTAGGCGTCGGCGATGGGATGCACCTCGGACCATGCGAAATTGGTTTCGACCGCCGTCGCGGGGAACTTGACGGCGGCGCCGAGTTCCGGGGTGGCCAGGTAGATGGCCGTGGGCCATTCGGCTAACAGCTTTTGGGCCGCGGCGGGGTCCAGGCTGAGACGGTCCGGGGCCCAAACCAGCGCCTTACACTTCTGCTTGATCAGGTCTTTGACGCCGGGCAGCGAGAGGACTCCGGCCAGGTTGGTGGCGGGACCGGCGAGCACCGTGACGCAATTCTGATCGTATTGCGAGGTGTAGGCGTTGCGGATGACGGCGTGGACGTCCGCGGTATCGTTCAACTCCAGAATGCCGTGGTTGTAGACCGGTTTGCCTTCGGGGGTCTTTCGTTCAAGAACGGCTTTGAGGAGCGGCGTCTCGCTGGTCGATTTGCCGGCGATGGACATGCCGACGGGCAGGCCGCGGCCTACGGCGCCGAAGTCGGCGCTGACGGTGCCGGCGTAGAACCGGGCGATGACTTCGGCCATGGCGGCCGAGCTGAGGCTGTGCTTGGAAACCGTGGTGGCCACGACGCGGCACTCGTTCTTGCCGTCCATTCCGTAGAGGACGGCCATGGCGAGCACGGCGTCGATGGCATTCCCAAGGTCGGCGTCAAAGATGACGCCCAGTGGGGGTCTGGCCGCGCCAATGGCTTGCATGGACTTAGCTCAGGTTCAAACCGTCGAGACGGCCGGTGGACTCGCCGAAGTGCTCGACGTTCACGCCCATCCGGTCCATCATCGTGAGGTACATGTTCGAGATGGGGGTCTCTTTGCGGTAGACGATGCGGCGGCCGGTCTTGAAGGCGCCACCCGCTTTGCCGAACATCAGCGTGGGCAGGTCTTCGTGGTTGTGGCGGTTGCCGTCGGCGAGGCCGGCGCCGTAGACGATCATCGAGTTATCGAGGATGTTCGAATCGCCTTCCTTGGTGGCCTTGAGCTTCGACAGCCAGCCGGCGAACTGCTTCACGTGATAGGTGTTGATCTGCGCCACCTTCTCAATCGACGCCGGGTTGAAGAGGTGGTGCGTGAGCGGGTGGTGACCGTCGGAGATCCCGATCTCGCGGTAGGAGCGGGAGGTGCCTTCGCGGGTGACGAGGAAGGTGACCACGCGGGTCATGTCGGACTGGAAGGCGACGGTGATCATGTCCGTCATGAGCTTGAAGTGCTCGGCGAAATCGGCGGGGATGCCGTAGGGCTTCTCCATGCCGGGGTTGATCTGCGCGGTATCGCTCTCGGCCTTTTCGAGCTGCTTTTCGATGGCGCGAATCGAAGAGAGATACTCATCGAGCTTCCGGCGGTCGGTGGGTCCAAGGTTGGACTGGAGCTTGCGGGTATCGTCGGTGACGAAGTCGATGATGCTGCGGCGGAACTTGCCCTGCCGCTCGCGGGCTTCGGGGCTGAGGATCTGGCCGGTGCCGAACAGGCGTTCAAACAGAGCGCGCGGGTTCAGGATCGGCGGCATCGGCTGGGTTTCGCTGCGCCACGACAGGTTGTTCGTGTAGGCGCAGGAGTAGCCGGAGTCGCAGTCGCCGGCCTGGCGGCCGTCTTCGAGACCGACTTCGAGCGAGGCGAAACGGGTACCGCTGCCAACCTTGTTGGCGACGATCTGATCGCAGGTGATGCCGGCCTTGATATCCACGGCGGTCTTGCGGGGCTGAATGCCGCTAAGGTAGCCGCCGCAGCAACGGCCGTGGTCCCCGGCGCCGTCGAGAAGGGCGCGGCCGCCGTTGTGGGTCAGGTTGCCGAGGTGGAGCGTGTCGCCCTGGAAACCGTCGAGCGGCTTCAACAGGCGGGGCAGTTCGCCGAGAGGCCCCACGGGGACATTCCACAGCTTATGATCGACGATGCCGTTCGGCACATAGACGAAAGCCATGCGCACCGGCGTTTTGCCGGGCAGTTGGCTCGACGCCATAGCCGGAGCCATGGCATCCATGGCCGGCAGCGCAATGGCAGCGCCGAGGCCGCGGAGAAAGGTGCGACGGGGAAGAGCTTTGCGAGTGATCATCATCGGTTGGCTACCTGTTGGCTGGAGTTTTCACGGGGTGCTTCGCCACGCCGCATCTGGAACGGCAGGCTATGCACAATCTCTTTCACGAGCGCCTGGAAGGGGTAGTTGGCGGGCGCCAGCGATTTCGTAATCGTTTCTACAGTTCTCCGATCATATCGCTCCAGGCCGCGGCCGAGGGCGTAGGTCAGCATCTTTTCGGTGACGCAGCGGGCGAAGTCCGGGATTTCCGATTGCAGCACGACCCGCATTTCGGCGGGACTTTGGAAGGACTTGCCGTTGGGCATGGTGCCGGAGGTGTCGAGATCGAAGTTGCCGTCCTTGGTGCGCCAGGCGCCGATGCCGTCGTAGTTCTCGAGACCGAAGCCGAGAACGTCCATGCGGTTGTGGCAGGAGGCGCAGGTGGCATTGGTGCGATGCTTTTCCATCTGCTGGCGAAGCGAGCCGGCGGTTGCCATCTTGTCTTCGTCAAGGGCGGGAACGTCCGGGGGCGGCGCCGGAGGAGGCGTGCCGAGGATATTCTGCAGAATATATTTGCCGCGGATGACGGGCGAGGTGCGCGTGGGGTAGCTTGAAACCGTCAGCACGCTGGCATGCGAGAGAATGCCGCCCCGCTGCGGGTTGGCCAGTTCCACGCGGCGGAAGTCCGTGCCCGAAACGCCGTTAATGCCGTAGTGCTTGGCCAGGGTTTCGTTCAGGAAGGTAAACCGGGAATCGAGGAACTCGGCCATGGGCCGGTTCTCGGTGAGCATCGTCTGGAAGAAGAGCCGGGTTTCGGTCTTCATGGCGTCGCGCAGTTCGGGGTTCCAGGCGGGGAACTTGCCGGGGTCCGGCTTCACGCTATCGAGGTTGCGAATTTCGAGCCACTGGCCGGCGAAGTTTTCGGCAAACGCCGAAGCCTTGGGGTCGCCCAGCATGCGCTTGATCTGCGCGTCGAGCGCAGGACGGAGCTTGTTGGATTCGGCCAGTTGGAGCAGTTCCTCATCCGGCATGGAGCTCCACAGGAAGTAGCTGAGCCGGGAGGCGAGTTCGAGATCGGTCACCTGGCGGGGCTCGGCGGGATCGGAATCCCGCTCGACGCGGAAGAGGAAGTGGGGCGAGACAAGGACAGCCTGGATCGCCAGTTGGAGACCTTGTTCCGTAGAGAGCCCTTCCTGCTTGGCGATGCCGACGAAGCGGGTGAGCTTGGCGACCTCATCCTTCGTCACCGGCCGGCGGTAGGCGCGGCGGGCGAGGTTCGAAAGAATCGTCTCGATGCAGGCGTCGCCGGACTTCGGGTCGCAGGTCAGCAGCTTTTTGCGGCTCGGACGTTCCGTCTTCTCTTGGAAGGGCCCAATGAAGAGGATCGATTCCAGCCACTTGTTCTTCTTGTTGTTGTAAGCGTCTTTGTCGGAGAGGTCTTTGACGAAGGGATCGTCGATGAAGCCGACGCGGAAGACATGGTCGCCTTCGGGGAGCGAAAGGCGCATCTCCTCTTCGGAGTAGGGGTTGAAGTAGACGAGCTTCGATGGCTTCGTTTCGGCCATCAGGGTATGGAGCAGCTTGCCGTCCATCCACAGACCGAGCTTGACCGGGGCGGCATCGGCCGCGCGCTCGCCCGGGAGACCAAACCGGATGATGTACTCGCCTTCGAAATCGACGCGGTGGCTGGCTTCGATGGTGCTGCGGTCGATGCGGCGGATGGCCTTATCACGGTTGTGGTAGAGCTTCTCGACGGGCTTGGGCAGAGGGTCGGCGCCAATGGCGCGCGCGGCGATGCGCTCGGCGGCGTTGAGGTACTTCTCCATCAGGATGGGCGAGATGGTGAGCACGTCGCCGATGTTGTCGAAACCGTATCCGGAGTCGTCGGTGGGGAAGTCGCGATCGGCGCGGAAATCGACGCCGAGGAGGTCGCGGATCGTATTCGTGTATTCGTTCCGATTGAGGCGGCGGGCGGTGACGCGGCCAGGATCGGGCTTCACCAATTTATCGGCCCGTTCGAATTCCGCCGTGACAAAGGCCATCAGCTCTTCGGCCTGCGCCTGGGTAGGCTTCGGCATGCCTTTGGGCGGCATCTCGCCGGTGCGGATCTTCTGAATAATTCGTTCCCAATCGTCGCGGTTCGAAGCGAGGCTGGCGGGATTTTGGAATGGAACGATATTCAATCCACCGGAGGCGGAGCGATCGTTGTGGCAGGCCACGCAGGACTTATTGATCACCGGTTGAACGGAATGTTCAAACGATGGCTGAGCCAGCGCGACGCCAACGGCAAAAAAGCAGGACGGGGCTAGAAGACGCATCGGATACACTACAACCAGATTAACGTTTTCTCGCGACCCGAGGTTACCGGTGGGGGTACGGTAGAAGGGATGGCTGGGAGACAGGGATTCGAACCCCGATAGGCAGAGTCAGAGTCTGCAGTCCTACCATTGAACGATCTCCCAGCAACAGGCGAATTTCAAGTTTACTACGAAGTCAGCTTCAGCGCCAACTCCCGGCCATAGATTTGTCGGAAGACGTCGGCAACGCGTTCTCCGGCCCAGAGTTCGAGGTTGATATTGCCCTCTTCCTCGAGAAAGATCGTGACGGTTTTCGGGGAGATCTGGACGCGGGCCGATTCGGCGTGGTGGTCGGGGCTGCCGGCGAGACTGTCGGCGAGCCGGACGATGGGGGTGAGCCACAGCACGATCTTCTTCACGTTGGCCGTGAGGTCCTGGAAGAAGCCGTGGCGGGCCTGCGGCATCGACTTGCGATGGAAGCGGCAGAGCAGGGCGATGATCTGGCGTTCCTCGTTGGTGAAGGCGGGCAGGTCACCGTTAGCAACGAGGTAGTAGCTGTGCTTGTGGTGGGCCATGTCGCTGACGTAATGGCCGCAATCGAGCAGATAGGCGGCGGCTTCGAGCAGCCTGCCCGCGCCGGCCGGGAGTTGGTGCAGCGACTGGAGACCGACGAACAGCGAGTTGGCGAGATGGGCCGTCTGGCGGGCGTGTTTCATATCGACGGCGTAGCGGCGGGCCATGGCTTCGATCACCTGCCGCTGCTCTTTGCTCATGCGGGTGAGGTCGCTGCCGCTGCGGCGCTCGGCGAGGTCGGCGATGATGCCATCGCGGACGCCCGCGGTGGAGTAGAAGACCTCCGTCTGGCCGTAGGCTTTGAGGATGCGATGGAGCACGCTGATGCCGGCCACAATGATTTCGGCGCGGCGGGGGCCGATGCCGGGCACCTTGCGGCGGGCGGCCAGGGTGGACTTGGCCAGGAAGTTTTCGAGGTCGGCGATGTCGGCGGTTTTGGCCGAAAGGCGGTCGGCGCGGTCGCGATCCTTGCGGGGGATCTTGTTCAGGGCGCTGATGACGGCGGCGGCCGTGGAGGAGGTGGCGACGACCCGGTCAAACGGGCCGGGGCCGGTGCGCTTCAACGCGGGGGCCAGTTTCTCCTTGATATAGGCATCCAGGCGCTCGAGTTGCTCGCGGGCAGGCGGATCGCCCTGCAGAAACATCTCTTTCAAGCGGACGGCGCCGAGGGGCCGGGAGACGCCGCTTTCGAGCTTGCCGCCGTCCGAGACGATGACCTCGGCGCTGCCGCCGCCGATGTCGATGATGAGGACGCGTTCGTCCGGCAGCGGCCAGGTGGCGAAGACGCCGGCGTTGATGAGGCGCGACTCCTCGAGGCCGGAGATGATTTCCACCGGCGCTCCGATGGCCTGGCTGGCGCGGTAGAGAAAATCGTCCTGGTTGCGGGCGTCGCGGACGGCGCTGGTGGCGACGGCGCGAACACCGGTGGCGCCGAGGCGGTGATAGGTGGCGGCGAAGCGGCTGAGGGTGCGGAGGAGCAGCTCCATGGCCTCTTTCGAGATGGCTCCTTCGGTGAACACACTGGTGCCAAGGCGCGTGACTTCGCGTTCGGCGGCGAGCATCTTTGACGGTTCGCCCGGGTTGACCTCGGCTACGGCGAGGCGGGTGGAGTTGCTTCCAATGTCGATGGCGGCGTAGCGGGGCATGGTTCCCCACCATGATAAGGGGCGCGAAGGCTGCGGCTATAATTATCGAAGCCTCTTCCCATGCAATTACTGACCCCGAATCGATTCAAGGGCAAGCTCATCATCGTTGAAGGCATTGATGGATCCGGAAAGTCCACGCAGTTGGCGTTGCTCGCGCAGTGGCTGCGTGCCCAGGGCTTGGCGGTGGCGTTCAGCGAATGGAACTCGTCCCCGCTGGTGAGCGATACCACCCGGCGCGGCAAGAAAAAGATGATGTTCACGCCGACGACCTTCAGCCTGATTCACGCCACTGACTTCGCCGACCGGCAGGAGCGCTACATCATCCCGCTGTTGAAAGCCGGGGCGATTGTTTGCGCGGACCGGTTTGCCTATACGGCCTTTGCGCGCGACGTGGTTCGCGGGGTGTCGCCGCGATGGGTGCGGAATCTCTACCGGTTTGCGATTCAGCCGAATCTCGCGTTCTACTTTCGCGTGCCGCTCGAAGTGGCGCTGGGGCGGATTCTGGGCGGGCGTGATTCGATCAAATACTACGAAGCCGGCATGGATTTGAATCTGGCCAAGCGGGTAGAGGAGTCGTTCCGCATCTTTCAGGGCCGGATTCTGGAGCAGTACGAGGCCATGGTGGAGGAGATGGGGTTCCACATCATCGACGCCTCGCAGTCGATTGAAGAGCAGCAGTTTCAGATGCGGCGCATTGTGATGGAGCGGTTGGGCGACGCCGTCGCCAGCGGGCAGATTCTCAACCAGGAGGGGACTTCGCATGCTTTCGAAGCAACCACTCCAGTTTTATAGCGAACCGCTGCCCGGCGTCGATACAGCGGAACTGCAGGGCAAGCTGATCGTCATTGAAGGCCCGGACGCAGTGGGGCGCAGCACCCAGGTGGCGCGATTGAAGGCCTGGCTCGAGCAGCAGGGCCACGCCGTACTCGATACGGGCATGGCGCGGAGCGCGCTGGCGGGCAAAGGCATTGCGCAGGCCAAAGAGGGGCATACGCTGGGGTCCGTAACGATGACGTTGTTCTACGCAACGGACTTCGCGGATCGCCTGGAGAACGAAATCATTCCGGCGCTGCGGGCGGGCTTCGTCGTGCTGACGGACCGCTATATTTTCTCCCTGATGGCGCGGGGCATCGCACGCGGCGAAGATAACGGATGGCTTGAAAAGGTGGCCGGCTTTGCGCTGGTGCCGCATGCGGTTTACTATCTCCGCGCCGAGGTGCCCACGCTGATCTCCCGGACCGTGATGGGACGCGGGCAGTTCGACTTCTGGGAGAGCGGCATGGATATGCGCTTCGGCCCGGACATGTACGACAGCTTCGTGCGGTATCAGGCGCGCGTGATCCGGGCACTCGACCGCATGTCGATGCGATACGGCTTCGTGACGGTGGACGCCGCCAAGCCGGCGGACACGATCTTCCGCGAACTGCAACGGCACATTGCGGGGCACTTTGCTCCGAAGAAGCGGCCGTCGAAAAAGGTGAAATGATCCCGGCGGGTATATTTCTCGAGATTCCCTGCCCCGACGTCGTGGAGATGGCGAGTCTGGCCGGCTGGGACTTCGTCGTGATCGACACCGAGCACGGGGCCCTGGGGACGGCCCAGTTGCCGGACATGCTGCGGGCTTCGCGGGTGCCGGCCATCGTCCGGGTGGCGGGCCGGGCGGATCTGCTACAGGGCGCGTTGGATTCCGGGGCGGCGGGCGTGTTGGTCCCGCAGATTCATTCCGCTGCGGAGGCCGCGGCCGTGGTGGCGGCGAGCCGGTTTTATCCGCGGGGAAAGCGGGGATTGAATGGCTTCGTGCGGGCGGCGGGGTATTCGCTCGTGCCGATGCACGAGTATATCCAGCAGCCGGTGCGCGTGGTCATTCAAATCGAGACGGCGGGCGCGCTCGCCGAGGTGGACGCGATTGCGGGGCTGGATGGCGTCGATGAGTTGTTTATTGGGCCCTATGATCTTTCGCAGGCGCTGGGGAGGCCGGGCGACGTGATGCATGCCGAGGTGCTGGGCGCGGGGCAGCGGGTGATCCACTCCGCCCACGCCGCGGGCATTGCAGTGAGCGCGTTTGCCAATAGCCTCGAAGCCGCCGACCGCTGGCGGCAGATGGGCGTGGACCGGCTGCTCTATTCGGCCGATGGGTACCTGCTGGCGCAGGCGCTGCGGCAGGCGCGCGAATCGTTGCGTTAACTGGCGGGGTAGTAGCGGCCGTTCGGAAAGAGCGAGACCACGGCGGTGACCGTGGCGTCGATCCGGGTGGTGAGCTTCCATTGCGGGCAGCCGGCGCCGGGAGGGTACTGGTCGTCGTTGGCCATGGTGGCGTCGTGGCCGATGGCGGGGAAGACTTTCACGAGGCGATCGCCGCCGTCGGTTGCAAAGGAGGCCGCGGCCATGTGCGACACCTTATCGACGTCGATACCGGTCGGCGGCGTCGAGCGATGGTCGGCGACTTGGGAGTAGCCGGCGAGGCTGAATTCGCCGGGCTTGGGAACGCGGTCGAGCTTGAGGAAGGTCGCCCCGCTCGCGAGGCGGCCGGCGTGGTAGCCGAGCGTCCTCTCGATCTCCTCGAGCGTGCGGCCCTTCAGGAATTTCTCCTTCGTGACGTAGCCGGAGACTTGGGTCTTGGACCCGACGGAAAGTGCCATACCTGGTAACGCGGAAATCAGTAACCCTTTTGCTTATCGACGACGTTCATTAATTCCATGCCGAGGGCGTAGCGACGGAGGTTTTCGGCGAACAGGTCGACGAGGCGGCGCTGCCGGTCCGGCCCCCAGCCGGAGGTGTGGGCGGTCATGACGACGTTGGGCGCGTCGAAGATAGGATGGTCGGCCGGCGGCGGTTCGGTGGGGAAGACATCGAGTCCGGCGCCGCCGATCCAACCTTCTTTTAAGGCCTTGACGAGCGCCATATCGTCAAACAGATCGCCGCGGCTCATGCCGAGGAAGATGGCATGTTTCTGCATCTTGCGGAAGACGCTTTCGTTGAACATGCGGCGGGTCTTCGGCGTGGAGGGCGCGGCGCTGACGAGAACGTCAACGCGCGGCACCATCTCCATGAGCCAGGACGGATCGCGCAGCTCCTCCACCCATTCGGGTTTGTGCATGGGCTTGGCGTCGGTGGCGAGCACCTTCATATCGAAGCCGAAATGGGCGCGGCGGCCGATTTCGTAACCGATGCCGCCGAAGCCGACCAGGCCGATGGTGCGGCCGCCGAGCTCCCAATGGTCCGGGCTCTTCACGGTGCCGACCGGCTTCATCTGCCGCTTGGCGAACTGGGGCATGTAGTATTTCGTGATGCCGCGGGTGAGGCAGAGCAGCAGGCCCATGGCGGTCTCGGCGATGCCGGGGGCGAAGATGCGGGCCATGTTCGTGAAGAGAATCGGGCTCGCCATGAACTTGGGGTCGGCGCTTTCGACGCCCGCGCCGGGCGACTGCACCCATTTCACTTTCGGGGCGAAATCGAGATCGGCGCCGGTGAGGCCGCCGTAGACGATGTCGGCGTCACGGAGCTCCTTGCGGAAGGTCTCGCGGTCCTTGGCCACGACGAGGCGAATGGGGACGGCTTTGCCTTGCGTCAGCTTGGCGAGTTCGGCGGGTTCGAACTCCACCATGCTCACGACCTTCAAGGGGCCGGTCTGCGCCGTCATGACTTGCGGAGCGGCCGCGAGGCCGGAAGCTTGGAGCACTGTACGCCGGGTAATCATGTGTGTTGTTCTATCACAATGCGCTTTTCGCGTGGGTTTCGACGTATTTGCTAGAACTCTGCTAGAACGCGCCTTCGACCGTCCTAATTCTTCGTTTCTTTCGAGGATTCAAGCCGGACCTTCGCCATCTGCATTTCCCAGATATCCGCCGCCTGGATCTCATCCTGCTTCAGCGCGTGGCTGTAGACCTTCGCGGTTACGCCCGTATCCTTGTGACCCAGGCGCGAGCTCACCGCGGGAAGTGGAACGCCGCCGCTTAAGAGTTGGCTCCCGTAGCTGTGGCGTAGGCTGTGAAGGCTCACCTGCTTTAATCCGGCCTTTCGCAGCATTCTTGTCGCCGCCGTGGAAACGGAACTAGGCGAACGATGCCGGCCGAGTTCATCGCCGAAAACGAGATCGGCTTCGGGCTGGTGGAGGGCCGCAATCCGCTGGCGCTGAATCTCCTGCTCCATTCGGTGGGCCTGGAGTACTTCAATCGCAGTGGGGGCAAGTTGGGCAACCCGCGCCATTCTTCCCTTTGTGCACTTGACCCGTAAGCCGGTACTGGACTGCTCGAGGTTTTTCGATATGGTTACGGTGCGAGCCTTGAAATCGATGTCCGACCACTCAAGGGAAAGCAGTTCGCCGCGCCTGGCGCCCGTCGCAGCACCCAGGACGAGTATCGGGTAGATCCAAGTCCCTTTGGCAAACTGCAGGAGCATGTCGGTTTGCTTGAAGTCGAGGGCGATCTTCTCGGCCTCATGGATCGGGGGCATACTCACGACGTCACAGGGGTTTGAAGGAATCAATCCCCAACGAACCGCGCTCTTCAGAACGCCACTCAGTACGGTGCGGACGGAACGAACGGTTTTAGGCGCGAGGCCTTTTCTACGGTCGCCTTTCAGCACCCGCCGCGCTCCCGTCTTCAGGAGCCCATTGAGCACTTGCTCGACTTGCATGGTCGTGATGTCCGCAAGGCGCATCGGTCCAAGTTCCGGCAGGAAGAAGCTTGCCAAGTACTCGTAGCGTTCAACTGTGGCCGCCGTGCATCGGCCGGAGGCGAACTCCCTGATCCATCGTGGGAAGAACTGCGCCAGCGTCCCAGGATCGCGCCGCGCCGCCTCTGCCGCCGCCTTCTCTGCCTTCCATTCGGCTATCGCCTTATCTTTGGCGTCTTCGGCGTCTCGCTTGAGAGGAAAGCCCGAGCCGTAAAGGAAGCGCTTCTTTCCCGCCGCATCCTTCCCGACGAAGACGCTGTATCCCCAGGAGGGCGCGTTCTTTCGCTTCGAGCGATTGAAGATTGAGCCTGTCATTCTGACTCGACCTCATCCTCTAGCCGCTCTTTGGAGTCGGTACGGAAGGGATTGGCCTCCTCTAAAATTTGGAGCGCCGCCCGAAGTTTCAGCGCGGCCAATTGGATTGCCTGCTGTTCTTCCGTCGTTGACCATTTCAACTTGGGGATGTCCTCAGTAAGGACTCCACGGATCAATGTCGCTGCCCGAAGGGAGATCTTGGCCGATACCCCAAGGCTTTGAATGATCTTGTCGTTGAAGTAGGTGGCGAGATCCATATGGTTTTTCTCGGCTGCAAGGTTGGCGAATACGGTCATTTGACCAGGTTTGGGGATTCGGTCTGACTCGTAGTGCGCAATCGTCCGAATCGCCAAACCGAGATCGTTGGCGAACTGCTGTTGAGTTCTGCCGAGCCTTCGGCGCAACTCCTTAATCGCTTCCGGCACACTCAATTCCAGTGGATAGTGTTCAAGTTTGTTTTCTTGTTCCTGCACGTTTTTTTCCTGTTGACATGCACGAGCGTTCCGGTTAGAGTGGTGAACAGTTGGGCATGCACACTTTGGATTATCCGTGCATTCTCTGGTCCTGTCAATGCCAAAAACTCTACTCACTCCCAAAGACCTCGAAGCTGAGCTTCCCGACTTGGGCCGCTCGACCATCTACTCTCTGCTCAAGGCCGGAACGATTCCCTCGATTCGTCTCGGCAAGAAATTCTTCACCCCGCGAGCCGCGTTTGAGAAGTGGCTTGCGAACTGCTGCGAGTTAGCTATCCCGAACAACGCCGCCAAGGAGGGCGATCAAGGTGCCTAAGAGAATTCCACCGGATTCCCCGAAGAAAGGGAAGACACTTTTGAAGAAGGTGTTGCAGATGCCTTCCCGAGAGAAGACGCCTGCCCAGAAGCGAGCCGACGATCTCAACCGCGCAGCGCGCTGCCTTGAGCTGCTCGCCCGCCTTCTCCGGCGCATTGCGTTGGAGGTGGGCGACTGATGAGCCGCCCCCGTGTGAACGGGTTCGACCCTCAAACGCCGAAGCTGAAGCGGCTGCAGCGTCGTCTCGACGTTGCCAACCTGAATGGCGTCGTTCGCGTCCTGAAGCGGTACGGCACCCATGACGACCTGGCCGCCGCGACGTTGGCGCTGTGGTGTATCAGCGGACCGGCGCGGGAGAAGGCGCGGGAGGCCAGCGAATGAGTGCCGCCGCGGTTCAGCCGCGCCGCGTTGCTCCTCGTGTGCCTTCCGAGCTCCTCGACTTGGCCCAGTGGTGCCTATGGGGGCTGCACGAGGGGAGAAAGCGCCCCATGGCACTGGAGGGTTACTGGGGGAGTTCGACCAACCCGGCGACGTGGGGAGAATACGCCGAAGCTATCGAGGCACTGGAGAACGTTCGAAACGCCGAGGGCATAGGGTTCGTATTTACGGCCGACGACCCTTACACTGGCGTTGACCTGGACGACTGCCTGGACAACGCCGGCCGCCTGAAGCCGTGGGCTGTCGATATCCTTCGCCGGTTCGCTGGCACCTATGCCGAAGTCTCCCCGAGCGGGAGCGGCATCAAGCTGTGGTGTCGTGGCACCACCACCGCCGCCGCCAAGTTCGCCTATCATGACGGGGCCATTGAGATCTATTCGACCGCACGGTTCTTCACCGTCACCGGCAACCTGTGGCCCGGTTCACTCCTGGAGATCGCCGATTGTCAGGAGTCGCTTGATTGGCTGCTGACGCTGAATCCGGCTGGAGCGAAGAAAGGGCCGTTTGTGCTGCCGGAGAAGATCAACCACCCGACCCAGCATAAAGACTTGCTGAGTCTGGCTGGTTCCTATCGAAGCAAAGGGATGAACCAAGCGGAGATCGAGGCCGCCTTGATTGCAGTGAGTAAGGCACGCTGCGAAGAGATTCCGCCCGAGTCTCATATGCGGACGATGGCCGCAAGCGTTTGCAAGTATCCTCCGGGGCCTTCGCTGGAGCTCGCCCAGCAAGTAGACCGGCCAACAAACTTCGGCTGGCACGATACCGGGAACGCGGACCGCCTAGTATGCCGACACGGATCAGAGCTGCTTTGGTGCGAGGAGCGTAAATCCTTTGGAGTCTGGACGGGCCAGTATTGGAAACTCGGATCAGACTTACTGGTCAAGCGAATGGCCGAAAGAGTAATGCGAGACGCCTACGCCGAAGTCGGATCGATCGACGATACGGACAAGCGGAAAGAGTTTTTGCGGTTCCTGAATAAATCACTCTCCCGTTCTGGCGTGGCGAATATGGTGGAAGTCGCCCAGCGGAAGGTAGACCTGGTTTCGCCTGGCGACTTTGACGCCGATCCGTTTCTGTTGAACTTCGAAAACGGAACACTAGACCTCAGAAGCGGATTACTTCGGGAGCATCGACCGGCGGACAAGATCACGCGATGCATCCCATATGCGTTCGATTGGAACGCGCCATGCTCGAGGTTTCACCGATTCTTAGGCCGGATCATGGGCGACCATCCGGCCGCGACCCCCCAGGAGTGCGAGCGGGCCTATCGAATCATTGGCTACCTGCAGCGCCTCTTTGGATGCGCCTTGACCGGCAAGCCGGAGAAGATTCTCGCAATCCTGCACGGATCGGGGAACAACGGCAAAAGCACCTTGATAGAGACCATTCGAGCCGCGTTGGGCGGCAAGCAGTACGCCGGCCAAATGCAAATTGAATCCCTGATGGTCAACCCAGCACAGGCTTCTGGTTCCAACGCGATCAACGCTGACCTGGCGGACCTGCAGGGATGCCGGTTTGTGACCGCCAGTGAGCCGGAAAAGGGGATGCGGTTCTCTGTTGCTCGTATCAAGTACCTGACCGGCCTAACCGAGGTGAAGGCCCGGTATCTGAAAGAGAACCCTTTCACTTTCAAGCCGAGTCACAAGGTCTTTGTCGACGCCAACGATAGGCCGATCATCAACGATCCGCACGATGCAGTATGGAACCGCGTGAAGCTGATCCCGTTCGAAGTGAAGATCCCTGATAGTGAAATCGACACCGGCTTAGGCGATGCCCTACTGAAGGAACTACCGGGCATAATGGCCTGGCTTGCAGAGGGCGCCCGCGAGTACATCCGCCACGGATTGCAGGAGATCCCCGAAGTTTCGGCCGCCACCGAGGAATACCGGCAGGAGTCCGACCGGCTTAAAGACTTCATCGAGGATCACTGCATCGTTCTGCCTACCGCTTGGGTAGGCGTCTCTAACCTTTGGGATGCCTACCGCAAGTGGGAAGAGGAAAACGGCGTCAAGTTCCCGCTCGTGAAAACCGCTTTCGATGAGCGTATTCAACGACTTGGCTGCACAAAGAAGGTGAAGGAGTGCGGGACTATACGCGCTTGGCAGGGCATCGGCCTGAAGGCTAGTGGAGTGACAAAGTGACAGGTAGTGACAGTATTTCCCCTATGCCTTACGAGGCAAAAAGAACAACTCAATCCTTAGTGGTTTTGGTGTCACTCGATGTCACTATGTCACTCGACGAGGCAACCCGATGAGCTTCCAACCCTACATCGTGCGGATTCGCCCCTGCCGCATCTGCCACGACCCGACGCCCGCGCATCGGCGGGAGCGGTTCTGTTCACCCGCCTGCCGCGCCGTCTGGAAGGAATCGTATGGTGCTCTATCCGCAGCACCGCTCGACGAATCAAACGCAACCGAAAATAACTCCCGAAATCGAAAAGGAGGCTCCAATGCCTGATTCAGACTTCAAGAAATTCATGCTGGGCCTGCGGGCCGATGCGAGACTCGGCCGGTACGTCGCGCCAGTCTGCGAGCAAACGCCCGAGGTTGTCGTTCTGACGCTGACCATGGCGCTGGCGGACGCCCGAGAGGGAAACAACCCGCACCCGGCGCACGAGCTCCTGGAGAGGCTCCAATCATGAGACCACCTAAACACCTATCCGCCGAGAGCCGGAAGCTATTCCGGGAAATCGCCGCCGCCGTCGAGCTCGACGCCCAAGCCGCCACACTCCTACAGGGAGCGCTCGAGCAATGGGACCGCGCCCAAGCCGCCCGCGCCCAGGTCACCGCCGATGGGCTCATGGTCGACGGCAAGCGCCATCCGCTGATCGAAGTGGAGAAGGCCGCGTATCGGGGAGCGCTGGCTTACTTCCGGGAGCTTGGCTTAGATCCGCCCAACCCGGTGGGACGCCCGAGCACGAGTTTATAGTATGATTCACACCACCACCCCAAATCGCAGCGCTACCTATGGAAATCATTATTTTCCCAGTAGTCATACTGGTCATACTTGGCCTGTTCCTGAATGGGTTATACAAGATGGTGACCGCATTAGCTCAAGGCCGCCAACCAGACGACGGCTTTATGGTCGTAATCGGTTATCTTCTCTTTTTGTGCAACTTGTATCCATTCGTTTTGATCGCGAAAGCGTATGGGTTTTGGGGAGGCGCCTTGTATCTTGGCTGCTCCTACCTAGCCTTTCTCCACGTGATTCTGCCATGGATAGGAGCACTTCGCAGAAGCGACTTGCCCGACAAGGGGAAGCGAGATGAGAAGGCTAAAGCGCCGCACAACCCTCAGGGCATCAACCGGCGCTGACCCTATCGCCGAAGCGCTGGCCGGGCTCTCCGGGGCCGAGCGGGTTATCCGGTTCATAGAGACGTTCCTGCGTCACTCGAAGGGATTCCGAGCCGGGGAGCCGTTCATCCTGGCCGACTGGCAGAAGGATGAAATCATCCGGCCGCTGTACGATGCCATCGGCGAAGAAGGGCGCCGCCGCTACCGGCAAGGCTACGTCTCCATGGCACGGAAGGCCGGCAAGACCTGTTTAGCCGCGGCGCTGGCACTCTATCACCTGCTAGGCGACGAGGACATGGAGCCCGGCATCCGGGAAGTTTACGCCGCCGCCGCAAGCCGAGATCAAGCGGGGCTGCTGTTCATCCAAGCGGCCGACTTCGTGAACGCATCGCCCGAGCTATCCGCCCGCTGCGTCGTCTCCCGCGCAACCAAGCGAATCACCGACCGCGTGAGCCGTTCGTTCCTCCGCGCCGTCTCCGCGGATGCCCACACACAGCACGGGCTCAACGCCGCGTTCGTCGTCCTCGACGAGATCGCCCAGCAACCCAACCGGGATCTCTTCGACGTTCTCCAGACTTCCCAGGGAGCCCGCCGCAATCCGCTGATACTGGCCATCGGCACCGCGGGCAATGATCGCAACTCCATCGCATACGAGCTCTACCAGCACGGCAAGCGAGTCCTGGCCGGAGACGCCGTCGACCGGAGTTTCTTCGCCTGCGTCAAAGAGCTTCCCGAGGGCCTGGACTGGGCCGAGGAGTCCAACTGGATCTATGCCAATCCGGGCTTAGACGACTTCCGCGACCGGCAGGAGCTCCGCGATATGCGCGACCGGGCCTTACTGCTGCCGAGCTTGGCCGGGACGTTCCAGAACCTCTACTGCAATCAATGGACCGATGCTGAGACGACCTGGCTGTCAATGTCCGCATGGGACGAATGCGCCGGTATGGTGACCGATGCCGAGTTACAGAAGGCGACCGCATACGCGGGGCTCGACCTATCGAGTACGACCGACCTAACTGCGCTGGCGATTGTCTTCCGCCTGCCTGACGACCGCTACGCCGTCAAGACGTGGGCCTGGATTCCCGAGGCTGGCATCGTCGAGCGGGAGCGCCGCGACCGTGTTCCCTATCGCCAGTGGATCAAGGAAGGGCGCGTCGAGACGACGCCCGGAGACGTGATTGATTCCCGCATCGTCGCCCGCCGCTGCATCGAGGAGTGCGAGCGCTGGAACGTCCGTTACTTGGCCTTCGACCGCTGGGGCTCTAAGATCGTCACGCCGATTCTGCAGGAGGCCGGGCTCGAAATCTTCGAGCATGGGCAAGGGTTCCGCGATATGTCGCCACCGACCAAGCACCTGCAGGATCTTGTACTTTCCCGCCGCCTGCTGCATGGAGGCTGCCCGCTGCTTCGCTGGCAGGCATCGACGGTAACGGTAGCGTCTGATCCCGCTGGCAACATCAAGCTGGTGAAACCCGATGCCATGGCCTATGCCAAGCGGATTGACTGCATCATCGCAACTGTGATGGCGCTATCTCCCGCCGCCGCATTTCCGCCCGTGGATCACTCCGGGCTGTTCTCCGAACTCATTTCATTCTGAAAGTGCTTTATACTGACAAGTAGATATCTAAATCAGCGCTGCGATAGTGCGAAGGAACGTTCCCATGAAACCAACCTACGCTGAAGCCGTTGCGCTGCATAGCGAACTCACCGGCATCATTGCCAAAGCCGCCGCCGAAAGCCGCGAGCTTACCGATAACGAGAAGACCCGCGTTGTCGAGATTCAAACCAAATCGGCCGAGTTTCAGGCCGCCGCCGTCGATGCCTCCGAAGGCCGCAAAGCCTTCCTGAGTGGCGTCGAGAAGAGCGACCGGAAGAAGGGCCTGGTGCTCAAGGGCGCCGATAGCTTCGCCGATCACTTCAAGACCGGCGACGAGCCCGAGCTTAGCCTGGCGAAGTCCCTGCGCGGCTACCTGACCGGCGAATGGGACGGGGCTGAACTCGAGCGCAAGGCTATGGCGTCGAGCGCCCTTGGCGCGATTCTCCCCACGCCGATCAGCAACCAGATTATCGACCTGGCGCGGAATCAGAGCACCGTCATTCGGGCCGGGGCTGTTACCGTGCCGATGACGACCGCGACCCTGAAGCTGGCGCGGATGACCGGCGACGTTACGGCCGCCTGGTACGCCGAAGCCGGGGAGATCAGCGAATCGGACGCCACCCTGGACAGCGTGACCCTGACCGCCCGCAAGATGGCCTGTCTGGTCCGCATCAACCGCGAGATCCTGGAGGACTCCGACCCTGGCGTCGACGGCATCATCCGCAACTCTGTGGCCCAAGCCATGGCCCTGGAGCTCGACCGTGTGGCGCTGGTAGGCACCGGCACGGCACCGCAACCGCGTGGCCTGCAGAACTTCTCCGGCATCAACACCGTTACCAGCGTGGGGACGCCGGCCGATTACTCGAAGTTTCTCGATGCCATCTTCGAGGTACGCCTGGACAACTTCGAGCCCAACGCGATCATCAATTCCGTGCGCACGGCGAAGACCCTGGCGAAGCTGTACACCGGCATTTCCAGCGACAAAACGCCGCTGACCGCACCGGCTGACTACACCGCGTTGCAGCGCTTCGCGTCCAATCAGGTTCCCGTCAACCTTGGCGTCGGCACCAACGAATCGTTGGCCTTTGTCGGCGACTTCTCCCAACTGATGATTGGCCTTCGCCAGAACATCATCGTAGAAGTCTCGAACGCCGCGAAGGATGTCTTCGAGAAGGATCAGATTATGCTTCGCGCCACTTGGCGCGGCGACGTTCAGGTCACCCGCGCAACCGCGTTCTGCCTGATGTCCGGCATCACTGCCTAACCCTGATGGGGGCTCTTCGGAGCCCCTACTCCGAAATGGAGGGACCATGATCCGAAAGGCAATCGAGTATCTTCTCACCAAGTCGGGTTTCGCCCGCCCGGAGCCCTGGCTCCGCGATACGTTAGGCATCCAAGAGACCTGGAGCGGGGCCGAAGTCACCGCTGAGAACTCGCTCCAGTCTTCCGCCGTGGCCGCCTGCGTCCGCCTCCTCTCTGAGAGCGTGGCATCGCTGCCGCTGTTCGTCTATCGTCGCACCGACGACGACAAGGCGAAGGCGCCGGACCATCCGTTGTATGCCATCCTGCACGACCAACCGAACGATTATCAATCGGCCTGGACGTTCAAACAACAACTGCTGTCCCACGTTCTGCTCTACGGCAACGCCTACAGCATCATCGACCGCGACGACTCCGGCCGCGTGAAGGCGCTATGGCCGCTGATGCCGGGAAACGTGTCTATCCGCGCCGTCGATGGCCGCCTGGTCTATGAGGTATGGCAGAACGGCAAGCGGGCGGAATACGATTCTGAGGACGTGCTCCACGTTCGCGGGCCAAGCTTGGACGGTATCCGCGGCATGAGCATTATCAGCATGGCGCGGCAAGGCATCGGCCTGGATCAAGCGCTGGCGCAACACGGCGCTAGCACGTTCAAGAATGGCGGCCGCCCGGGGCTGATCGTGAAGACGCCGCAAGTACTCAACAACGAAGCCCGCCAACAATTTGTCAAGAGTTGGGCCGATCAATTCTCCGGGGCTCTCCGTGCGGGAAAGACGGCGTTGGTCGATGGTGGCTTCGACGTTCAGGAAATCAAGTCGAGCAACGACGACGCCCAGTTTCTGCAATCGCGTCAATTCAGCGTTCAGGAGATCGCCCGATGGTTCCGCGTAAGCGCCCACATGATCGGCGACCCGTCGCGCCTGGCCTACGCCAGTAGCGAAGTCGAGATGCTGGCCTTCCTGCAGCATTCCTTGCGCCCGTGGCTGGTGAACATAGAGAGCGAGATCAACCGGACGTTGCTACCGTGGCGAACGCAATTCTTCGCCGAGTTCAGCATCGACGCCCTGCAGCGGGCCGACACCAAGAGCCGGTATGAGTCCTACGCCATCGGCATCGACAAGGGCTTTCTGGAGGTCGAGGACATTCGCAAGTGGGAGAATCTCCCGCCCAAGCGGACGCCCGCCGCCGCGCCCGCAATGATTCCTGCGCAACCCGCGCCCGAGGTGACCGCCGATGTTGTTCAATGAACTGGAGCTCAAGAGCCTGACTGAGGCGGGAGAGTTCGAGGGATGGGCCGCCCGCTACTCGAACGTGGATTCCCAGAACGATCGCATCGAGCCGGGGGCCTTCGCCGCGGATGACGGGAAGGAAATCCCGATTCTCTGGAACCACAAACAGGATGTTGTGGCCGGAGTCGGCACCCTGCAGGAGCGCCCGGAAGGGCTCTATCTCAAGGGCCGTTTGCTACTCGACACGACCGAGGGCCGGGACGTATACGCCCGACTCCGAGCGGGAGCCGCGAAAGGTTTGTCCGTGGGTTTCCGACTGCTCGAAAAGGCCGCCGAGGGAGCCCTGCGGCTGATCCTGCGGGGCTCCGTGGCCGAAGTGAGCGTTACCACCTTTCCCGCCAATCCCGCCGCCCTGGTGACCGCTGTGAAGGCGAAGCCGGGGCCGTGCGAATCCATTCACCGACTTTTAGCACCGGAGCTCTACCTCCGGCGCTAGAACGCCGTGCTGTACACGGCGATACCCCCCGCTGGCTTTTCGCGTTAGCTGGCGGGGGGAGAGAATCAACTGTCCTGGAACTTTCTCAGATAGTTCACTCGATCCCGGAATTCGACCTTCGCCTCTGCAAGAACGTCGAACCATTTACCACTCGGCTTGGTGTTTGTCCTCGCTTGATTGGTGGTGTTGAGAGCCTGAAGGATAACCTTGGCGGCTTCCGCTCCCTTCACTTCATCAGCAATGGAGCGCCAACGGGCTTTCAATTCCTCGTATCGTGCACGGGCCAATTGAGGATCGGAGAATCGACCTCCAAGAAATAATTCGTCGATCCTGGCGATGTCTCCCAAACAGGACTCGTGAATCATGATCTCTTCTTCGCGGGAAAGTTCCATGGCCGTATTGTAGCCGCGCCAACAGGACTCTCTGCTAGAACGCTGCTAGAACGCGCTGAAAACGGCCTGATATCTGGCAGCATTGGCCGAACTACTTAAACGGAAAATCAACAAGATAGCATCGGGGCAAACAGGTTGATATGCGGGGAGGGCATGTGTTGTTCTATCACAATGCGCCTTCTGATTTGCCTCCTCGCTCCCTTGCTGCACGGCCAGGTGACGGCGAAGGTCGACCTGCACGCCGAGCGGCTCGGCACGCTCTCCCGGCAGATCTGGGAGTTGGCCGAAGTCGGCTACAAAGAGGAGAAGAGCTCCGCCTTGCTGCAGGCCGAACTGCGGCGCGCGGGGTTCACCGTGGAGACCGGAACCGGCGGCATTCCCACGGCCTTCGTCGCCACCTACGGCTCCGGCAAACCGGTCATCGGCCTGATGGCGGAGTACGACGCGCTGCCCGGCCTGTCGCAGGAAGACTCGCCGAAACGCGCCCCCCGCGTCGCCAATGCCCCCGGCCATGGATGCGGCCACAACCTGCTCGGCGCCGGCTCCGTACTCGCGGCCATCGCCCTCAAGGAACAGGGCTTCCGCGGCACCCTGAAAGTCTTCGGCACCCCGGCCGAAGAGGGCGGCGGCGGCAAGGTCTACATGATCCGCGCGGGCGCCTTCGCCGATGTCGACGCCGTGCTCGCCTGGCACCCCGGCGATGCCAACCAAGCCAGCCTGCGCACCACCCTCGCCAACATCACCGCGAAGTTCCGCTTCCGCGGCACCGCCGCCCACGCCGCCATGAACCCGGAGCAGGGCCGCTCCGCGCTCGACGCCGCAATGCTGTTCAACCACGCCATCGACCTGCTCCGCGAGCACGTGCCCCAAGAGACCCGGATGCACTACATCGTCACGCAGGGCGGCGTGGCGCCGAACGTGGTGCCGGACTTCGCCGAAGTCTATGTCTACGCGCGGCACCCGTCGATGAAGGTGCTCGACAACGTCTGGAGCCGCATTGAAAAGGCCGCCGCCGGCGCAGCGCTCGCCACCGAAACCAGGCAGGAGATGGCCATTCAATCCTCCGTCTACAACATGCTGCCCAACGACGGGCTGGCCGCAATGTACGACCGGCACCTGCGGGTGCTCGGCGGCATTCAGTACGGCGCCGAGGAGAAGGAGTTCGCCACCAAACTGCGAGCGACTCTCTTCGCGGAACCCGAACTCGCCCTCGGCAGCGAAGCGCAGATTCAGCCAGTGGCCAACGGGGCCGGCACGGGGTCGACCGACGCCGCCGATGTCTCCTGGGTGGTGCCGACCTCGGAACTCAGCATCGCCACCTTCGCCCCCGGCATTCCCTTTCACTCGTGGCAATCGACCGCCTGCTCCGGAATGAGCATTGGCCGCAAAGGCATGGTGCTCGCCGCCAAGGTGCTCGCCCTCACGGCGATGGACCTCTATAGCGACCCCAAACAGTTAGCGGCCGTTCGCGCCGCTTTCGACAAGCGGCGCGCCGGATTCACCTACGAATCGCGACTGCCGAAAGACGCCAAGCCGCCGCTGAACTACCGCGACACCAAGTAAGAAGCCCGCTCGGCAAAGGCGCGGAGGCCGCGAATGGTCGCCGCGTCGTCGAACTGCGCGCCCAGCCGCGTGGCCGTGCCTTCGAAATTGGCCAGGCGCTCGCGGACCGCCGGCAGGTGCTCCATGTAGAACTCCATCAGCGTCGCGTAGCGGGAAACCAACTGCGCCGGATGGATATCCCAGCTCTGGTAGAAGCCCTCGCTCAGCGATCGCCAGATATCCTCGCGATGCTTCTTCCAGCCCTCCTGCGGATTCTCGCCCACGGGGAGCATCTTGGTGGGGCCGTCCACCACGGTCTTGCCGGTGAGCAGCATCTGCATGCGGACCATGGTGCAAGCCGGATGGTGCAGATGCTGGAACGCGGCCGGAATGCCGAGCGAGGCCAATAGGTCATACGGGCCGAGGTGGAGGCTATGCGCCGGAATCTCGTGCAAGCGCGGGATCACCGGACCAGTCTCGATGAGCGCTTCGATATGCGCCTCCGGACACTCGGCAGCCACGATGGCCACCTCCTCCGGACGCTCCACCTTGGGCACGGTGACGCGGAAGCCGGGCGGCACCGTGCCCACGCTATCGAGAAAGATCCGTAGCGTGCGCAGGCCGCCCCGCTTAATGCGGATGCCCACCGCGGGCAAGCCGGTGCCGGCGGCTACGATCTTGCCGCAGCGGTAGGCGTCGGCATCTTCTTCGTCCTGCCGACGCTCGCCATAGCCGTCTTCAAAGTCGATCCGGAAGTCTTCCACCGGCTCCGCCTTCAGCTTGGCTTCGATCTGCTTGCGGTACGGCGTTTCAAAACTGGGCAGCGCGCGCAAGGCCACGCCGCCGATCTTTTCAATAATGTCGGGGCGGAACAGATGGGCGCCGCCGTAGAAGACGTGGACCGGTTGTCTCATTACTTTGGGATGGCGAGCGGGTAGGTTAGCGTTTCATTCAGCCAGTCGGCATTTTCGCGGACGGCGTCCCGCAGCTTGCCAACGAGCGCCTCGCGCTGCTCAAACAGGCGATAGCCTTCGCGCGAGCGCAGGTAGCCCTTGGCTTCGGGATGCCGCTCGAACAAGGTAGCCTCGCCGAGTTCCTCCCGCAGACGTTCGAACTTCTTGCGCCGGTCGAGCAGCGCCTTGATGAGAAACGGCACCACCATCGAGTAGTCGCCCTGCATGCTTTCGGTGGACTGCTGATAGGTGTCCCGATCCACCTTGCCCCAGGTGACCGCTTCGGCCGGCGGACAACTGGAGAGGCTGCCATCCGTCACCGGCGCCGAGGTGATCTGCACGTCAAACTCATAGCCGCGCACGTCGGGCAGGCCGAGGATCTGGCCCAGGGCCGGCTCCGGCTGCAGGTTATAGTTCTTCGGCACGCCGCCGCCGAGCATGAACGTCGCGAGCGATTTCGCCTCCGAGTCGAACAGGCCCCAGCGGTGATACGCGCAAGCCTCGAACACCTCGGCGTGGACATCGAGATCGAAGCCGTACGACGGGATCAAGCCGGCCTCCCGCATCGCCCAAAGCTTCATCGAATTCAGGAAGACGCTGCCATCGCCCGGCGCGCCGACGAAGACGGGGATCGCCATCTCATGACACTTGGCCAGCAGCCCCTGCTCCACGCCGTTGCGCTCTTCGATCGCCTGGTACCAGCGGCCGAGCTTGTTCCGCATCTCGGTGCCGGTCATCTTCTTCTGGAAGTCTTCGTGATTGAGAAGGGCGGTCAGGAAGCGGTCCTGATCGAGCAGGACGTCTTCATCGAAGGCCATGTCGGTGACGCGGATGGTTTTCTCATCGCGCAGCGCGCCGTCGTCGCCGAAGATCGGCACTTCGAAGACCGGATCCTTGCGGCCATCGAGCGAGCGGTGGCCATCGTGGTAGCAGACGGCGTCGGTGGTGGAGAGATAAGCGACCCAGCCGGTTTCGAGCAGCGGGATCAGCCACGTCTGGTGCTGGCCGGAGACGGTGACCGGCCCGGCGATGGCGAGCGTGAGCGGGCAGCCCATGCCGATGGCGCGGTCGAGGATCTCATAGATGCGGCGGAGGTAGGCGCCGCCGAACGCCGGCAGACAGTGCCGGAACATTTCGTCGAGCGAATTCACTTCGTCGACGCGTTTCACGCGGACGGTGCGGCGGTGGGAATCGTGATGGTTCATCCAGCTTCTATTGTAGGGAGGTGGCCTGATGCTCCGGCAGGTCCCGTTCGATGTAGGGGATGCCCTTCTCCATCCACTTTGGCTTCGTTTCGTTTTTTAGATAGTGGCCGAAGAACTGGAATAGGCGCAGAGCGTAGTCCATCTGGTTGGCGCGCTTGCGAATGCCGTGGGGCTCGCCGTTGTAGTTGAAGAAGTAGGCCTCTTTATCCAGGCGGCGGAGCGCGAGGAAGAACTCGATGCCCTGCGTCCACGGTACGGCGTCGTCGGCGTCGTTGTGCAGCATCAGGATGGGGGTCTGCACGCGGTCCGCCATGAAGATCGGCGAGTTTTCGAGGAAACGCAGCGGAAATTGCCACGGCGTGCCGCCGATGCGGCTCTGCGTCCGCTCGTATTGAAACTGCCGGGGAATGCCCGTGCCGTAGCGGATGCCGGAGTAGGCGGCGAACATGTTGCCGACGAGCGCCCCCGGCGCGGCGGCGCGGAAGCGGTTCGTCTTCGTCACCATGTAGGCGATCTGGTAGCCGCCCCACGAGTGGCCTTGAATGCCGATGCGGGCTTCGTCGATGTAGCCTTCGTCCACCACTTTCTGCACGGCCGGCAGCACGGCGTTCATGCCGCTCTGGCCGGGGTAGCCGATGGTGTAGGCGATATCGGGCATGAGTACGACGTAGCCGTTCGAGGCGTAGACGGCTGGGTTCACGCGGTGGCTCGGCGCGGGATCGTAGAAGGTATGCAGCGTCTGCGAGAGACGCTTATAGATATAGACCATCAGCGGGTACTTCTTCGTGGGGTCGAAGCCGGGCGGCTTGACGAGCACCCCCTGCAGAGGCACGCCGTTGAGATTGGTGAACTTCATCAGCTCCGCCGAGCCCCAGGCCATCTGCGCCTGCTGAGGGTTGGCGCGGGTTACCTTGTCGAGTTTGGCAAAAGAGGAATCGGTGATGAGCAGATCCGGGTACTCGGAGAAGCTGCTGGCGGAGAGCAGCAGGACGTCGGCGTCCTTCGCCTTGACGGGAGTGCGGAAGTTCTTCGCGGCCATAAGGATCTTCTGCGGCGGGGCATCGCCGGCGAAGGAGTCGCGATAGAAGCCGGAGTCCCGGGTGACCTCGTTTTCGGCGCGGAGCAGCAGGGGCTCAGCGGGGTCGAGGTGGCGGTTGCGGGGATCGTTGCGCAAGCGGACGAGGCGGAACTGGATCTTCTGCTTCCGGCCCTCGCCTTCGGTCAGGTTTTTCGCCGAAAGGGCGTCGGGCGTCAGCGCCCAGATGTCGTAGCGGTCGTAGGCGAGGAAGTGCTTGCTGTCTTTGGTCCAGCCGGCCTGCCCGTAGCTGGCGCCGCCGCCGGGGGAGTCGTGGAGCTCGTTGCGGAAGCGGACGGGCAGGTGGGCGGTGAGGTTGGTCACGGTGTTCGTCGCCACATTGATCACCCACCATTGGCCGAACGAGTAGTAGGTGGCGTACTTGCCGTCCGGCGAGAGCACCGGGGCGCCCGCGGCTCGCTGAACGATCAGGCTGCGGTCTCCCGTCACGGTGTTGAGCAGCCAGAAGTCGCTGTAGCGATCGTTGTAGTCGTTCTCCTTGCGGTAGGGTTGGTCGTCCACGCCCACGGCCACGAGGCCGTCTTCGCTGGGGGTCACCTCCGGCAGGTCCGGCGCGGCGAGTTGCGTGAACTTTCCGTCCAGGATGCTGAATACGGCGCGGTAGCTGCGATTGCGTTCCTGCTCGGCGCGAACCTTCTGAATGGTCTGGACGCGGTCGTCCTGATAGTGCCAGAGATCGAAGACGGCCTTCTCTTCGGCGGGGTCGGACTCCGGCTTTTTGGGGCGTTCGGGGACGGTGTTAAAGAAGACGCGGGCGCCATCGCGGGAGAAGAGCAGGTTGGCGCGGTCGCTGATGCTGGCGCGGCGCCATTCGGTGGCGGCCGCCTGGCCGCGCTTCCATCCGAACAAGGCTTGTTTGGTGACGAAGGCGAGTTGGGTCTGAGAGTCATCCCAAGTGAGCTTGGCGTAGGAGCCCGTGGCGGTGGTGATGGTCTGGACCTCCGGGTTGAGCACCTTGACGGCATCCTTGGTGATGATGGCGAGCAGCTTGCCGTCTTTGGTGAAGGAGTACTCACTGACGTCGGCGAACTTGCGTTCGGCGTTGCCCGGGAGGGAGCGGACCACCAGTTCCGTGGGCCCCTTGCCGCTGCGGCGGAAGGCGACGGCATTGGTCACATCCTCAGGAAAAGCGAAACTTTGCACGTCTTCAATGCGGGTTGGCTGTCCGCTGGGAACGTCCACGATGACGAGTCCGTTGGGAGGCGCCGGCTTCTTGTCGCGCTTGGCTTGGAGTGTGGCCGCCTTGGGCGGATAGCTGGTGACGAACAGGTAGCGGCCATCGCCACTGAAGTCGAGCCGCGGTCCGCGCGCGGGCGCCGGGGCATCCTCGCCCTCCCCGTCGGTGGCCGGAGGAGGCATGGCGCCGATGGGGATGCGGGTCTCGCGGCCCGTCGCCAGTTCGCGGAGCACCGCTTCGCCGTCGCCGGCTTGGGGCATGAGGCAGTACGCGAGGTACTTGCCGTCCGGGGAGAGCTCCTGACTCTGAATGGAACGCCAGGAATCGAAATCCTTGAAGGCGATCGGCCGGGGGACTTGAGCCAGCAGCGGTGCGAAGCTCAGGAGAAAGGCGCAGGCAACTCGAAAAAGACCCATGTAGGGTAAGATACACCGGTTCAGGCTACCTCATATTCGTGATATGCTGGCGCAAATTCCAGGAGGTCCTGAATGTTATCCCGAGTAGTACTAAGTGTCCTATTGGCCGCCGCTGCTTGCTTCGGCCAAGCAGAACGTGGAACTTTTAATGGGTCCGTGACAGACTCTTCCGGCGCCGCGGTAGCGGGCGCCAGCGTGAAGATCTACAACATGGCCACAGGCGTTGAGTTGAATGCCGTTTCGACAGAAGCTGGCGTTTATCGCGCGCCCTCATTGTCCCCCGGTACCTACCGCATCACTGTGGCGGCTCCCGGCTTTAAAACGTCCGTCCGGCAGAACATCGTGCTCGCCGTGGCGCAGACCCTGACCATCGACTTCGCCCTCGAAGTCGGCAACCTGACCGAGTCGGTGACGATTACTGCCGAAACGCCGCTGCTCGAAACGGGCACCGCGGAGATCGGCTCCTACGTCACGAAGAAAGAGTTCGACGAATGGCCCATCGCCGTGGGCGGCGGCCGGCGTCAGATCCAGCAGTTCATCTTCACCTCGCTCCCCGGCACCACCGGCGGCACCTGGCAGGGTTCGATCAACGGCGGACAGAACTATTCGCACGAGATCCTGATCGACGGTATCTCCGTCGGCCGTATGGACCTCGCCGGCGGTTCCAACAGCGAGTTCAGCCCGTCCGCGGAGTCGATCTCGGAGTTCAAGCTGCAGACCGGCACCGTGTCGGCGCAGTACTCGGGTGGTCAGACCTCCGTCGCCAACTTCGCGACCAAGTCCGGCACGAACGAAGTGCACGGTTCGGCTTATTACTACGGCCAGAACGACGCCCTGCGCGCCAATGCGTTCAACTCGAACGCGGCCGGTGTCCGGCGGCAGCCCTTCAAGCAGCACAACTATGGCTACTCGATTGGCGGCCCGGTGGTGATCCCGAAACTGTACAACGGCAAGAACCGCACCTTCTTCTTCCACAACTTTGAACGGACGACGACGAAGGACTACAACCAGGCGGGCTTCTCCACGCTGCCCATGCCGGAGTTTCAACAGGGCGACTTCAGCCGGATCCTGAACGCCGGTTTCACCGGTAACGCCATCTCCGGCACCAATGTCGGAACGGACGCACTGGGACGGCCCGTGATCGGCGGCGCGATTTATGATCCGCGCTCGTCCCGTCAGGTGGGCAACTCCTGGGTTCGGGACATCTTCCCCGGCAACATGATTCCGCGCACCCGGTTCAGCCCGGTGTCGCAGAAGATCCTGGACGTCGCCACGATCGACCGTCCGCAGTTCGACACCATGTTGAACAACATCCCCGCCCTCGGCGCTTGCTGCCCCGAGTTCCGCGAGCGCATGTTGACCTTCAAGGGTGACCACAATCTGAACGAGCGCCACCGCATCAGCGGCATGGTGAACCGGAACTTCCGTGTCCGGAACAACTCGATCGGCGGCCGCTGGGGCGGGCCTCCGGGAGCGCCGACCAACGTCTACCAGAACCAGGACACCCCGGGCACGATGGTGCGTGGCGCGTATGACTTCACGCTTCGGCCCACCTTGCTCGGCCGCTTGAACCTCGGCTACAACCGCTTCGGCAACATCAACGAAAGCGTGTTTGTCGATCAGGATTGGCCCGCCAAGATCGGTCTGCAGAACGTTCCGGGCGTCCACTTCCCCGCCCTGAACTTTGCCGGCCTGCCCTTCCAGGGCGGTGGCATCGGCGCCGGCGGCCGTCTCGGCTCGAACAGCCGTGGCGCCAGCTTCAACGGCTCCACCATTATCCAGGCCGACTTTACGAAAGTGAGCGGCAAGCACAACTACAAGTTCGGCTTCGAAAATCGCCGCTACTACTACAACATCCGCAGCAAGTCCGGCTCCGGCGACTTCAACTTCTCGCCGAACCAGACCGCACTGCCGGGCTTCATTAACCAGACCGGCCACAGCTTCGCCAGCTTCCTGCTCGGCGACTACGCCTCCACCAACCGCGGCATCGTGGCGATGAACCCCGGCCACCGGTGGCGCACCGCCGGCTTCTACTTCCAGGACGACTGGAAGGTTTCCCGCAAGCTGACCCTCAACATCGGTATGCGCTGGGAGGTTATCGGCGGCCTGATCGAAGTTGCGGGCCGCATGTCGGCCATCGACTTCGCCGCCCCGAACCCGGGCGCCGGCAATCGTCCGGGCGCCCTCGTCTTCGCGGAAGACCGCGATCGGCGTGGCTTCCAGGACACCTACTGGAAGCAGATCTCGCCGAAGTTCGGTTTCGCTTATGCGATGTCCGATAAGCTCGTCTTCCGCGGCGGCTACGGCATCAACAACACCCCGGCCATCTCGAATGGCTTCGGCTTCGGTGGCACCCTGGGCTACAACGGCAACATCGTTGTGAACACGGGTAACACGCAGGTGCCGTTCGCCGAAGCGCCGGTGGGCAACCTGTCGAATCCCTACCCGAACTTCACCGGCACCTTGCCGAACAAAGTTCCGACGCTCGCCAACGGTCAGGGCATCGACTACTACAGCCCGCAAGGCAACCGCATGCCGTACGTGCAGAACTGGAACTTCGGCTTCCAGTATCAGCTCCCGGCCAGCATGGTGCTCGAACTCAACTACGTTGGCAATAAGGGCACCCGCCTGATTGCCCGTGGCTTCGAGCAGCCGAACAACCTGCCGTTCTCGGTTACCGAGCAGTATGGCGACATCCTGCCGCGTCCGTGGAGCCCTTCGAGCCCGATCCCGCAGCCGTTCCCCGGGTTCGCCGGCACCAACTTGCAGGCGTTGCGTCCCTTTCCCCAGTTCACAGGCATCAATAGCATCATCCCGAACATGGGGTCTTCGTCCTACAACTCTCTGCAGATGCAGTTGACCCGGCACTTCAAGCAGGGCATCTCGGTGCTGGGAGCTTACACCTGGTCGAAGGCGATCGGACTTGCCGATAACGCCATCGACGCCGAGGGCGTGGCGGACGTCTTCAACCGCAACCTCGAACGGTCCATCACCAACTACCACTTCCCGCATGTGGCGAAGTTGAGCTGGATCTATGAGATCCCGGTTGGCAAGGGCCGCGCACTGAAAACCAACGGCGTGCTGGACGCTTTCATCGGCGGCTGGCAGATGAGCGGTATTCAGAACTGGCGCAGCGGTAACCCCGTGGCGATCGGCACCGGTGGCATCAGCCTGCCCACCGGTAGTGCGGTCCGTCCGGACCTCGTCGCCGGCGTACCCATCGTGCTGAACTCGGATGCCGGCATCAACTTCCGCGGCATTAACGGCGGCACCGCTTACCTCAACCGTGCAGCGTTCACCAATCCTCCGGTCTTCACCGGCGGCCAGAACGTTGTGCAGCGGCTCGGCACCGTTGGGCCTTTCCTGCCCAACATCCGGGACCGTCACCTGGTCACCTTCGACGGCAGCATCCAGAAGTTCTTCAAGTTCGATGAGGTGCGGAACATTCAGCTCCGCGGCACGTTCTTGAACGCCTTCAACTGGGCCGGCATCGGCGGCTTGAACACCAACCTCCAGAGCCCCTTCTTCGGCCAGTTCACCGGCCAACAGTTGGGACCGCGGAACATCGAACTCGCGCTTCGCTTTACTTTCTAACCAGAAAAGCAAAGCTAAGTTGTAAACACTACGGCCCGGGGGCAGCCATGCTCCCGGGCCGTAGTGTTTACGGACGCTTTGTGATAACCTTCGACAACCTCAGGAGGTCGTAAATGATTCCTCGTTTGCTTTTGGGTGCCCTATTGGCCGCCCTTTCCTGCTTCGGCCAAGCCGAACGCGGAACCTTTAACGGTTCCATCACCGACTCCTCCGGCGCCGCCGTGGCCGGGGCCAATGTCAAGATTTACAACATGGCGACGGGCGTAGAATTGAACGCCGCCTCAACCGAAGCCGGCGTCTTCCGCGCCCCTTCGCTTTCCCCCGGCACCTACCGCATCACCGTCTCGGCCCCCGGCTTCAAGACGTCGGTGCGGCAGAACATCGTGCTGGCCGTCGCGCAGACGCTCACCGTCGACTTTGCCCTCGAAGTCGGCAACCTGACCGAGTCGGTGACCATCACCGCCGAGACCCCGCTGCTCGAAACGGGCACCGCGGAGATTGGCTCCTACGTCTCGAAGAAAGAGTTCGACACTTGGCCCATCGCCGTCGGCGACGGGCGCCGCCAAATCCAGCAGTTCATCTTCACGTCGCTGCCGGGCACCGTGGGCGGCACGTGGCAGGGTTCGATCAATGGCGGGCAGAACTACTCGCACGAGATCCTGATCGACGGCATCTCGATCGGCCGCATGGACCTCGCCGGCGGCGCCAACAACGAGTTCAGCCCCTCGGCCGAATCCATCTCGGAGTTCAAACTGCAGACCGGCACCGTCTCGGCGCAGTACTCCGGCGGTCAGACCTCGGTGGCCAACTTCGCCACCAAGTCGGGTACGAACGAACTGCACGGTTCGGCCTATTACTACGGGCAGAACGACGCTTTGCGGGCGAATGGTTTCAGCCAAAACGCCGCGAGCGTCCGGCGGCAACCGTTCAAGCAGCACAACTACGGGTACTCCGTTGGCGGCCCCGTGATGCTTCCGAAGCTCTACGACGGCAGGAACAAGACGTTTTTCTTCCACAATATGGAACGGACGAAGCAGAAGAATTACAGCCAAACCTCGTTCACTACGCTGCCGATGCCCGAGTTCCAGCAAGGCGACTTCCGCCGCATTCTGAATCCGGCGTTCACCGGCAACAGCGTCTCCGGCTCCTCGGTCGGCACGGACGCGCTCGGCCGGCCCGTGATCGGCGGCACCATCTACGATCCCGCCTCGGCTCGCCAGGTCGGCAACGCGTGGGTTCGGGACATCTTCCCCGGCAACATGATTCCGCGGACGCGCATCAGCCCGGTGTCGCAGAAAATCCTGGACGTCGCCACGCTCGACAAGCCGGTGTTCGACACCATGCTCAACAACATCCCGGCCCTGGCCTCCGGCAGCCCGGAGTTCAACGAGACGATGCTCACCTTCAAGGGGGATCACAACATCAACGAGAAGCACCGTTTGAGCGGCATGGTGAATCGCAATTTCCGGCAGCGGTACAACTCGCCGGCCGGCCGTTGGGGAACGCCTCCGGGAACTCCCACGGGCGTCTATCAGAACCAGAACACCCCCGGCACGATGGTCCGGCTGGCTTATGACTTCACGGTCACGCCCACCTTGCTTGGCCGCGCCAACCTGGGCTACAACCGGTTCGGCAACATCAACGAAAGCTACTTCGTCGACCAGGATTGGCCCGCCAAAATTGGTCTGCAGAACGTTCCCGGCGTGCACTTCCCGGTGCTGACCTTCTCCGGACTCCCGTTCCAGGGAGGCGGCATTGGCGCGGGCGGACGCGTCGGCTCCGGCAATCGCGGCGCCGGTTTTAACGGCTCGACGATCGCGCAGGTGGACTTCACCAAGGTCTCCGGCAAACACAATTACAAGTTCGGCTTTGAAAACCGCCGCTACTACTACAACACCCGCAACAAGTCCGGCTCCGGCGACTTTGCCTTCTCGCCGAACCAGACCGCCCTGCCCGGCTTCATCAACCAGACCGGCCACAGCTTCGCCAGCTTCCTGCTCGGCGACTACGCCTCCACCAGCCGTGGCATTGCGGCCGCCAACTTCGGCCACCGCTGGCGCACCGCCGGCTTCTACTTCCAGGACGATTGGAAGATCTCCCGCAAACTGACCTTCAATGTCGGTCTGCGTTGGGAGATGGTCGGCGGCCTCATCGAAGTCGCAGGCCGCATGTCGGCCATTGATTTCGGGGTGCCCAACCCGGGCGCGGGCAACCGGCCGGGGGCGCTCGTCTTCGCCGACGACCGCAACGCCAAAGGTTTCCAGGATACCTACTGGAAGCAGATCTCGCCCAAGTTCGGCTTCGCTTACGCGATGTCCGACAAGTTGGTTTGGCGCGGCGGCTACGGCATCAACAACACTCCGGCCATCTCGAACGGCTTCGGCTTCGGCGGTACGCTCGGCTTTAACGGCAACATCGTCGTGAACTCGGGCAACACCTCCGTCCCGTTTGCCGAAGCGCCGCTGGGCAACATTTCGAGTCCCTATCCGAACTTCGCCGGAACCTTGCCCAACAAGATTCCGACGCTCGCCAACGGCCAGGGCATCGACTACTACCCCACCACCGGCAACCAGTTGCCCTACGTCCAGAACTGGAACTTCGGCTTCCAGTACCAACTGCCGTCGAACATGGTGGTGGAGGTGAACTATGTCGGCAACAAGGGCACGCGCCTGATTGCCAAGGGTTTCGATCAGCCGAACAACGTGCCGTTCGCGGCGACAGAGCAGTACGGCGACCTCCTTCCCCGGCCGTGGAACGCCTCGAGCCCCATTCCGCAGCCGTTCCCCGGCTTCGCCGGCACCAACCTGCAGGCGTTGCGGCCCTATCCGCAGTTCACCGGAATCAACAACATCTTCCCGAACATCGGATCGTCGTCCTACAACTCCATGCAGGTTCAGTTGACCCGCCACTTCAGCAAGGGCCTAGCGCTACTCGGCGCCTACACGTGGTCGAAGGCGATCGGCCTGACCGACAATGCTATCGACGCCGAAGGTGTGGCTGACGTGTTCAATCGGCGCTTGGAACGGTCCATCACCAACTTCCACTATCCCCATTTGGCGAAGCTGAGCTGGATCTACGAACTCCCCGTGGGCCAGGGCAAGCTGCTGAAAACCAGCGGCCTCGTCGACAAACTCATCGGCGGCTGGCAGTTGAGCGGCATTCACCAGTGGCGCAGCGGTAACCCGGTCGCCATCGGCACCGGCGGCATCAACCTGCCCACCGGCAGCTCGGTCCGTCCGGACCTCGTTGCCGGGGTACCCATCGTGCTGAACTCCGACGCTGGCATCAACTTCCGCGGCATTACGGGCGGCACGGCTTACCTCAACCGCGACGCGTTCACCAATCCTCCGGTCTTCGCAGGCGGCCAGAACGTTGTGCAGCGGCTCGGCACCGTTGGGCCGTACCTGCCCAACATTCGCGACCGTCACCTCGTCACCTTCGACGCCAGCATCCAGAAGCTCTTCAAGTTCGATGAAGTGCGGAACATCCAACTCCGCGGCACGTTCTTGAACGCCTTCAACTGGGCCGGCATCGGTGGCTTGAACACGAACATCACCAGCCCCTTCTTCGGCCAGTTCACCGGCCCGCAGCTGGGACCGCGGAACATTGAAATTGCGCTACGCTTTACGTTTTAGGTGCGGAAGCCGTTTTTCTTGTTCGTCTTTGCTGCCCGGGTCCTCGCGGATCCGGGCAGTGCTGTCTGTGCCCCCTGCCACGCGGAGATTGTCGAACGCTTTTCGCATTCCCGCATGGCCCGGACCGCGGCGATGGAATCGCCCGGAAACTGGTCGCTTGGTTCCGGCAAGATCGGCAAAAGTTATGTGGCCTTTGTCGGCGAGTTCCTCGTTCAGTCCCCCCGCTCTTACTTCACCGCCACGAAATCCTACGGCCTCTCCCCCGGCTTCCCCAACGCCCAAACCTTCCGGCCCGTCGAAGAGCCCTGCCTCCAGTGCCACGCTACCGGCGTGAAGCTCGTCAAGGGAGCCCAGAACCGCTATCCGAATCCGCCCTTCGCCGAACCCGGCATCTCCTGCGAACGCTGCCATGGCCCCGCCGCGCACCACTCCGTCAACCCCGCGAAACTCCCGCCCGAACGCCGCGACAACGTCTGCGAACAGTGCCACCTCACCGGCGCCGCCAAGGTCACCCGCGCCGCCAAAAATCCCTACGACTATAAACCCGGCGACCGCTTGGGCGACTTCGTCTCCATCTTCGTCAACGGCGCGAAGAACAACGCCACCGACCACGCCGAACAACTCGCCGAAAGCGCCTGCAAGCAAGGCGCCGGCGACAAGCTCTGGTGCGTCACCTGCCACGACCCGCACGGCGGGCTGAAAGCCAATACCTGCCAGGGTTGCCACACTCCGGACAAGTGCAACCGCGGCCCCAACTGCGCCAGTTGCCACATGCCGAAAACGGATAGCAAGGACGCCCACGTGGCCTTCACCAACCATCGCATCGGTCGCAAGCCGCCGCCCCCGCGCCCGCTGCGCCTATTCTGGGACGCGCCGATCCCGCCCCGCGACCTCGCCCTAGCCCAGCCTTCGATTCCCCGCCTCGAACGCGTCGAGCCGAAGGACGCCGCCGTACTCACCCAGCTCGGCCAGCTTTACGACCAAGCCGGCCGCGCCGCCGACGCCGTCCGCGTTTATCGCGAAGCGCTCCGCCTGAACCCGGAGGAACCCACCGCCGCCGCCAACCTCGCCATCTACGAAGCGCAACGCGGCGACACCGCCTCCGCCGAGGCCCGCTGGAAGTCGGTCTTCGCCCGCTACCCCGGACTGCCTGGCCCGGGGCTGAATCTCGCGGCTGCCCAGGCGCAGCGCGGCGACCGCAAAGCGGCCATCGAGACCCTGCGCCGCCTCCTCCAATTTCATCCCGGCCACACCCAAGCCAAGGAGATTCTCAACCGCCTCACCCGCTAGGCCTGCTACCTTGGAAGTTCGGATGATCGCGTTTTCCAACCTCAACAAGCAGTACGGCAAGCAGCTCGTTTTTGTCGACGCCAATTTCCAATTGAACCCCGGCGAGAAGGTCGGCCTTGTGGGCCCCAACGGCGCCGGCAAGACGACCCTGTTTCGCATGATCGTCGGCGAAGAGGCTCCCGACGAAGGCGACGTCACCGTGCCGAAGAAGCTCACTATCGGCTACTTCCGCCAGGACGTCGAAGAGATGAAGGGCCGCTCCGTGCTGATGGAAGCCATCGCCGGCTCGGGCCGCGTCGGCGAGCTGCACCACGAATTGGAGTTGCTCCAACAGGCCCTTGAAGACCCCGCCCGCTTCGATGAGATGGACAAGATCCTCGAACGCTTCGGCGAAGTCCAGGAAGAGTACGAGCACCTGAACGGCTACACGCTCGAAGCCCAGGCCCGCGAGGTGCTGCACGGCCTCAGCTTCAAGGACGAGCAGATCGATGGCGACGTCGGCGCGCTCTCCGGCGGATGGAAGATGCGTGTGGCGCTCGCCCGCGTCTTGCTTGGCCGCCCCGACGTGCTGCTGATGGACGAACCGACCAACCACCTCGATCTCGAGTCGATCATCTGGCTCGAGAGCTTCCTCCGTAACTATCAGGGTTCGCTGCTGATGACCTCGCACGACCGCGAGTTCATGAACCGGCTCGTCTCGAAGATCGCCGAAATCGACTCCGGCGAGATCGTCGTCTACTCCGGCAACTACGACTTCTACGAGCGCGAGCGCAGCGTCCGCGAGACCAACCAACAGGCGGCCTTCGCCCGGCAACAGGCGATGCTCGCCAAAGAGCAGCGCTTCATTGAACGCTTCAAGACGCACGCGGCCAAGGCCGCGCAGGTGCAGAGCCGCATCAAGGCGCTCGACAAGATCGACAAGATCGAATTGCCGAAGAAGCGCCAGGTGGTGAAGTTCGATTTCCGCGCCCCGTCCCGCTCCGGTGACCAGGTGGCCGTGATTGAAGACATCCACAAAGCCTACGGCAACCGCGTCATCTACGACGGGCTCAACCTCACCATCCGCCGCGGCGAACGCTGGGCCGTCATGGGCCGCAACGGCGCCGGCAAGACGACGCTGCTCAAGATGATCGCCGGCGCCACCAACCCGGACGCAGGCACCGTCCGGCTCGGTGCCAGCCTGCAGATGGGCTACTTCGCCCAGCAGTCGCTGGACGTGCTCGACCCGGAACTCACGATCTTCGAGCAGCTCCAGAAGGACTTCCCGCAGGATTCGATCGGCTCGCTCCGTTCGCTGGCCGGGGCGTTTCAGTTCTCCGGCGATGATGTTGATAAGCGCATCCGTGCGCTCTCGGGCGGCGAGAAGTCCCGCCTCGCTATGGCCCGCATGCTCTTCAACCCGCCGAACTTCCTGGTGCTTGACGAGCCGACGAACCACTTGGACTTGGCCACCAAAGAAATGCTCGTCGAAGCGCTGGCCGATTTTGAAGGCACGATGATCTTCGTCTCGCACGACCGCACGTTCCTCCGTGGCCTCGGCACCCGTGTGCTCGAACTCGGCGGGGAGACCGGCACGGAACGCGTCCCGCGTGTTTACCCCGGCACCTATGTCGAATACGTGCAGGCGCTCGGCCACGAGGCTCCCGGCATTTATTCTTAGGCTGTCACATTCCGCCGCCAACCGAATCTGTACTGGTGAACAGGAGGTTGGTCATGAGAACACGAAGAGAGTGGTTGACGATGGGAATCGGAGCGCTGGCTGCCGCGCCTTTGCTGGCGCAGCAGGGGCCCGGCGGCGGCAAGCTTCCGGCAGTTTTGACGGCCGAAGAGTCTGCTCGTCTGCTCCTCATGCGAGAAGAGGAGAAACTGGCTCACGATGTCTACACCTTAGCCGGTGAACGCTGGAACGTGCGCATCTTCCCGAACATCGCCCAGAGCGAGACGGCGCATTTCCGTCAGGTGGGCCGTTTGCTGACGACCTACAACCTTCCCGACCCGGCAGCCGGCAGGGCGGCAGGTGAATTCGCCGATCCGCGGATGGCGGCCCTATACTTCGATCTGACCACCAAGGTCGCCCTCTCGTTGAAGGATGCGCTCGAAGTTGGGGTACTCATCGAGAAGACGGACATTCAGGACCTGGAGGCAGGCCTTGCGGAAGCCAAACAGCCCGATATCAAGCGGGTCTATGCGAATCTGATGAACGCTTCCTACAATCACCTGGAATCCTTCGAAGCGAACCTGGAGCTCTTGGCCGCTGCGGCGTAGCGGGCTATGGGGTGCGCACCAGTTCGAGGGGCGCACCCTCTACGGGTCCTGCCGATAACCCGACGTCGAGTTTCACGTCAATGTTCTTGCAAATCGAAGGCGTGCAAGCCTGCCCCTTCACCCCCACCTTGCCCACCGCCCCTTCCCGCTTCACCGGCGCGACGAATACGGCCTCGGCCTCATATCCCCAAGTGAAGATCCGCAGCTCCGGCTTCGAGAAATCCGTGGGTGGCGTCTGCTTCCACGGCCCCGTCACCGTCAATCCCTCGCCCACCGTCACTTTCGTGGGCATGTCGGCACTCAGCGCCTTCTTGCCTTTCAAGGCCTCGACGGCCCGCACCGCGTTGTCCATGGCGAACGTTTTCCAGCCTTTACCCAACCGCACCCGCACCACGAGTTGATCGCCCGCCAAGCGCGCGTCATAGGTCGCGCACACCTCGTCGTCCACGCGCACCTCCACCGGCGCACCCCATCCCGTCGCCAACAACACCAGGCTCAGCAGTTTCATTTTCTAAAGCTCATTTGAATCGTCTTGAGCGGCATCTCGATCTTCTTCCCGCCGCGCAGTACCTCCAGCATCGCCGAATCGCCGGGCATTTTGCGCAGGATCAAAAACAGCGAAGCCGTATGCGCATCCGGGTCCACGCGTTTGCCGTCGATCGCCGTAATCACATCGCCCTCTTGCAACGCATGCAGCTCCATCGTCCGCGCGGTGCTCGACACGTACTTCACCATGCTGGCGAATCCCTCAGCCGGCAGCCCCATCGTCTGCTTCTCCGCCGCCGTCAGCGGCCGGTCATCGAAGTAGAACCGCGGCTCCACGCTCGATTGGCGGAACTTCGTCTCGCTCCACCACCAACGCGGCGGCAGCGCCATCGTCACGTCCACCATCTTGCCGGCCCGCTCCACGGTCAGCTTCGCTTCCTTCGCCGTGCGGGGCGTCTGGTTGTAACGATGCTGCACGTCGGCAAACGTCCACACATCCGTCCCTTCCCACTTGGCGATCCGATCGCCGGGCTGCAAGCCGGCCGCCGCCGCCGCGCCGGTGGCCTCTTTCAACACCAACCCCTTCGGAACATCGAGAAGGATTCCCACCGCCTTCAAATCCGGCGACCGGAACAGGTGCACGAGCTTATCGAGCGTGCCATCCTGCTGCCGGTGCAGGTTCTGGTAGTCGCCAATCAGATGGCACTCCACGCACTGGTTCCGCGCAAAGGTCCGCTCCACCAACAGCGGCTAGTTCTTCGGAAAATCGGGCTTTGGCCGCGGCGGCGCCGACGGCCGGTTGGCATGCAACTCCAAACCCTTCGCCGCGGCCAGCGTCAGGCTTTCGAGATTCAAGTACGTATCCGGCGAAGCGTTGTCCCGGCCGCCGTACCGCATGTAGATCTGCTCATCGGCGTTCAGGATATAGAAGTAGATCGTGTTGTTCCGGTCGTGTTCGAACAGACCAATGTCGATATTGTCCATGCGGATAATGCGCACGGTGACGTACTGCCGCAGCAGTTTGCCCAGGGGCGAATCTTTCGGTGACAGCACAACCTGTGCGTCAAATGTTCTGCCGTTCGTTCAAGGCTCGCAGCGGAATTCGAGGAAGATCGGCTTGCCCGTCGCCTTGGCGGTCTTCACCGCTTCCGCATAGTTATCGAGCCACACGATATCATCATCCTGATCCATGGCCATTGCGGCCAAACCGAGAATCAGCAGCAAAACCCGCATAATTACCCACATTGTAGCAACATGCCCATTCGCCTCTCCGCCTTTCCCAAGTGCTATCTCGACGCCATTGCCGGCGAAAAGCCCACCATGACCGTCTTCGATTGGATCGCCATGGCGCGCGACCTCGACGCCGACGGCCTCGAAATGTACGACGGCTTCTTCACGTCGCTCGACCCGGCCTATCTCGACTCGATCGGCGAAGCCATCTCCAGCGCCGGTTTCGACATGCCGATGCTCTGCTGCTCGCCGGACTTCACCAACCCGGACGCCGACGCCCGGCGCCGCGCCGTCGACCGCGAAGCCGCCATGATCGCCGTCACCCGCCGCCTCGGCGGACCCGGCGCCGTCTGCCGCGTCCTCAGCGGCCAACGGTATCCCGGCCTCTCCCGCGAGCAGGGCCTGCACTGGGTGGTCGAATGCATCGAGTCGCTCCTGCCCGTCGCCCGCGAGCATGGCATCATCCTTGGCCTCGAAAATCATTACAAGGACGGCTTCTGGCGCTATCCCGAATTCGCCCAGAAGAAGGACGTCTTCCTCGAACTCCTCGCCCTGATCAACGACACCGAAAACTTTGGCGTTCAGTACGATCCCTCGAACGCTCTCGTTGCCGGCGACGACCCGATCGAGCTTCTTGAAATCGTCGCGCCCCGCGTCGTCTCCATGCACGCGAGCGACCGCTACCTCGTCCCCGGCGCCTCGCTCGACGATCTGCGCCAGGCCGACGGCACGCTCGGCTATTCGCCCAACCTCCGCCACGGCGTCACCGGCCAGGGTCTCAATGATTATCACGAGATCTTCCGCATCCTCGCCGCCCACAAATACAACGGCTGGATCAGCCTCGAAGACGGCATGAACGGCATGGACGAGATGGTCGCCTCGCTCGCCTTCCTCCGTCGCATGAGCGCGCAGTACTTCCCGGAGGCGAACTAACATGCGCACCGGCCTTGTCGGCTGCGGCAAGGTGGGCCACCTGCACGCCGCCGCGCTCTCCCAGCTCAGCACCTTCACCGCCGTTTGCGACCACGACCCCGCCCGCGCCGCGGCCTTCTCCGCACAGTACGGCGCCACGCCCTGCGCCGACGTCGCCTCCATGCTCGGCGCCGTCGACGCGCTCGTCGTCTGCACGCCCCATCCGCTCCACGCCGCGCCCGCCGTTCCCGCGCTCGAAGCCGGCGTCCACGTCCTCGTCGAAAAGCCGCTTGCCGCCACGCTCGAAGATTGCGACCGCATGCTTGAAGCCGCCGTCCGCGGCCGCGCCCGCCTGGGCGTCGTCAGCCAACGCCGTTTCTTTGAACCGGTTCTCGCCATGAAGGCGGCCATCGACGCCGGCAAGATCGGCCAGCCCATTCTCGGCACCGTCGCCATGTTCAGTTGGCGCGACGAAGCCTACTACCGCTCCGACCCATGGCGCGGCAAATGGTCCACCGAAGGCGGCGGCGTGCTCATCAACCAAGCCCCGCACCACCTCGACATCCTGCAATGGATGATGGGCCCCATGCGCGAAGTCTCCGGCGAATGGAGCAACCTGAACCATCCCTACGTTGAAGTGGAAGACACGGCCCTCGCCAACATCCGCTTCGCCAATGGCGGTCTCGGCAACATCGTCTGCAGCCTCTCGCAAAACCCCGGCATTCACACGAAAATTCACGTCCACGGCAAGAACGGCTACTCCGTCGGCACGCAGACCGACGGCGGCGCCACCTTCATCGCCGGCATGTCCGGCGCCATTCTCGAACCTGCCTACAACGACCTCTGGACCATCCCCGGCGAGACCGCGCCGACCTACGAGGCGCCCGCCGACCCCATCCCGCACTATCACCGGCTCCAAGTCCAGGACTTCCTCGCAGCCATCGACCAGGGCCGCCCCTTTGTCTCGCCGGCGGAAGACGGCCGAGCCGTCGTCGCGCTCATCCAAGGCATTTACCGCTCTAGCCGCGAGCGCCGCCCCGTCACCCTATAAGCTACCCATGAGGTACGATACCGCCGTGCGTCTTCTTCTCTTCTCTCTGCTCTCCCTCGCCGCGTTCGCCCAGGACTTCCACCTCAAAGACGGCGACCGCGTTGTCTTCTTCGGCGACTCGATCACGGATCAGCGCCTCTATACGACCTTCACGGAGACCTTCGCAGTCACCCGCTACCCCGACCGCAAGATCACCTTCACGCACTCGGGTTGGGGCGGCGATCGCGTCACCGGCGGCGCCGGGGGCGGCATTGCCGAACGTCTCGATCGCGACGTCTTCGCCTACAAGCCCACCGTCGTCTCCATCATGCTCGGCATGAACGATGGCCGCGTCCGCGCCTTCGAGCAGCAGATCTTCGATATCTACTCAAACGGCTTCCGCAACATCGTCAAGCAGTTGAAGGAGAAGGCCCCCGGCGTCCGCATCACGGCCATTCAGCCCTCGCCCTACGACGACGTCACCTATGAGCCCCGCTTCCCCGGCGGTTACAACGCCGTCCTGCTGCGCTACGCCGACTTTCTCTCCCAACTGGCCAAGGAGCAGCAGCTCACCCTTGCCGATCTCAACCGCCCCGTCACCGCCATGCTCGCCAAGGCCAAGGCCACCGACGCTGCCCGGTCGCAGCGGATCATTCCGGACCGCGTCCACCCCGGCCCGGCGGGCCACTTGATCATGGCCGGCGGTCTGCTGCAGGGCTGGGGCGCACCCAGCGTCGTCTCCGCCGTCACCATCGACGCGAAGACGCAGAAGGTCACCGCCTCGACCAACACCACCGTCTCCAATCTCGCCAAGCTCTCCTGGACCCAACTCGACCGCGCCCTGCCCTTCCCCATCGATACGGCCGACCCCATCATGGCGCTCGCCGTCAACTCTTCGGACTTCATCGACCGCTTCAATCAGCAGACGCTGCAGATCACGGGGCTCCCCGCCGGCCCGCATACCCTGCGCATCGATGGCAGTGAAGTCGCCACCCGCACCGCTGCCGAATGGGCCGCCGGTGTGAATCTCGCCACCCTGCGCACCCCCATGTGGGCGCAGGCCGCGCAGGTGCACGCGCTCACGCTCCGCCGCGCCAATGTCCACAACACCCGCTGGCGCAGCCTGCAAGTACCGCTCAGCCAGGACGGCCTCGCCGGCCTCGCCAAGGCCACCGATGCCATCGACGTGCTCACCGCCGAACTCACCGAAAAGCAGCGCGCCGCCGCGCAGCCGGTCGCCCACCAGTTCGAACTCGTCCCCGGCCCGTCCGCGTTCAAGTCGCTTTGGAACGGCAAGGACCTCACCGGCTGGCACATCAGCCAGGTGAACCACCACGGCAAAACCGAAGGCTGGAAGGTGGAAGAAGGCGCCCTGACCGGCACGCAGGACCGGCCCGGCCACGGCGGCATTCTGCTGACGGACCGGCCCTACAAGAACTTCGAGATCAGCCTGGAGATCAACCCCACCTACGGCTGCGACGGGGGCCTCTTCCTCCGCGCCAATGAGAAGGGCCAGGCTTATCAGGTGCTGCTCGACTATCTCGACGGCGGCGCCATCGGTGGGGTCTACGGCGAGCGCCTGCAGGGCGTCCAGACCTTCGTCCCCAACTGGCGGGAGTGGTATCGCGGCAACGATTGGAACCATCTCCGCGCCCGCATTGAAGGCGACGTCCCGCGCATCCGCGTGTGGCTGAACGGCATCCTGATCACGGACTTCCAGGACACCGCCAACCACCTGCCCGAAGGCGCCACCAGCGGCATGATCGCCGTGCAGGTGCACGCGGGCAACCGCTGGATTCCCGGCGGCAAGCAGCGCTTTCGAAATCTGATGGTGCGCGAACTGCCGAACTAGATCAGCTCTTCCACCGGCCGCAAGTGCTGCCGCGTCACCGCGTCCAGCTCGGTCAGCCGCCGCCAGAATCCGGCGAGCTGATCGATCGGCAACGCGTTCGCCCCGTCCGATAGCGCCCGCTCCGGCGCTTCGTGGACTTCGACGAACAAGCCGTCGATCCCCACGCCTACGGCTGCCCGCGCGAGCGGCTCAATGAACTCCGGCTGCCCGCCGCTGCCATGCCCCGCCGCGCCCGGCAGTTGCACGCTGTGCGTCGCATCGAACACCACCGGCCAGCCGAAGCTGCGCATGATGATCAGGCTGCGCATGTCGACGACGAGGTTGTTGTAGCCAAACGTCGTCCCGCGCTCGGTCAGAATGATGTTGTTGTTCCCCGTCGAGGCCACCTTGTCGGCCGCCAGCCGGATGTCCCACGGCGAAACGAACTGACCCTTCTTGATGTTGATCACGCGACCCGACCGCCCGGCTTCGACGAGAAGATCCGTCTGCCGGCACAGAAACGCCGGAATCTGCAGAATGTCGCAGACCTCGGCGGCCGGCCCAACCTGCCACGGTTCATGGATGTCCGTCAGAATGCGAAAGCCTCGCTGCTTCACCTGCCCGAGCATCCGCAACCCTTCCACCAGGCCCGGCCCGCGATACGAGTGCACACTCGACCGGTTGGCCTTATCAAACGATGCCTTGAAAACGAAGTCCCCCACGATCGCCTGAATGCTCTCCGACAGGAAATGGAGATGCTCTTCGCTTTCGATGACGCAGGGTCCCGCGATGAGGTCTAACGTGTCATTGGGCATGCATCAGCTCCGCGCTCCGGCCAATGCGGCGGAGGTGCTCTTCGTAGGAGGCGCCCACGAAAGCGGTGAAGAGCGGATGCGGCTCAAGCGGCTTCGATTTGAGTTCGGGGTGAAACTGGCAGCCGAGATACCAGGGGTGGTCTTTGATTTCGCAGATTTCAACGTAGATACCGTCCGGGGTTTGCCCGGTTAACTGTAGTCCGCCGTCGGTGAGAACTTTCTCAAAATCGCGATTAAATTCAAAGCGGTGCCGGTGGCGTTCGCTCACCAACTCCTGCCCGTAGGCCTCCCGCGCAAAGCTGCCCGGAGCCAACTTGCAGGGGTAAGCGCCCAGCCGCATCGTGCCGCCCAACTCGTCAATGCCCTTCAACTCGCGGAGCTTGTAGATCACGCGGTGCGGCGTCGACGGATCGAACTCGGTGGAATCCGCCTGCGGCATGCCGCATACGTTGCGGGCGTACTCAATCACCATCGTCTGCATGCCGAGGCAGATGCCGAAGTAGGGCACCTTGTTCTCCCGGGCGTAGCGAATGGCGTTCAGCATTCCCGCCACGCCGCGCTTGCCGAAGCCGCCCGGCACCAGGATGCCATCGTACTGTTTCAACGTCTCGGCGCACTCCGGCCACGTCAAGTTCTCGGCTTCAATCCAGTGGATGTTCACCTTCAACCGCTTCGCCAGGCCGCCGTGCAGCAGCGCCTCTTTCAAGCTCTTATAGCTATCCTCGTACTCGACGTACTTACCCACCAGGCCGATGTTCACTTCGTCGACGGTGTTCTGCATGCGGTCGAGCATCTCGGTCCACCGGGTCAGATCCCGCGGCGCGCTCTCCATGCGGAACTGGTCGAGAATGATCTCGTCCACGCCCTGTTCGGCGAACATCAGCGGCACTTCGTAGATGGTGCTCGCGTCGGAAGCGCTGATCACCGCCCGCGGCGCCACGTCGCAGAACAGCGCGATCTTTTCCTTCAACTCCGCGCCAATTGGCCGTTCGCTGCGGCAGACGAGAATATCCGGCTGCACGCCAATCGCCCGCAGCTCCTTCACGCTATGCTGCGTCGGCTTGGTCTTCAACTCATGCGCCGCCGCAATCCAGGGCACCAGGCTGACATGGACGAAGATCGTGTTGTCCCGGCCCTTCTCGTGCCGTACCTGCCGGATGGCTTCGAGAAAGGGCAGAGACTCAATGTCGCCCACCGTGCCGCCGATCTCGACGATGACGACATCCACGTCCGGCGAAACCCGCTCGATGCCGGCTTTGATTTCGTTCGTCACGTGGGGAATCACCTGCACGGTCTTGCCGAGGTAGTCGCCCCGGCGCTCGCGGCTGATGATCGTCTCGTAGATGCGTCCTGACGTCAGGTTGTTGGCCTGTGTCAGCGGCGCGTGGGTGAAGCGTTCATAGTGACCCAGGTCCAGGTCGGTCTCGGCGCCGTCATCGGTGACGAAGACTTCGCCGTGCTGGAACGGGCTCATGGTGCCCGGGTCCACGTTCAGGTAGGGATCGAACTTCTGCAGCGTGACGCGCAATCCCCGGCTTTCGAGCAAGCAGCCGATGGACGCTGCGGCGATGCCCTTACCCAAAGAACTCACCACGCCGCCCGTCACGAATATGTATTTGGCCATAAAGAGAGATCAAAGAAGGCCCAGGTGGGCCTGCACTCGCACAAGGTCTTCCGGGGTATCCACCCCCAGGGATTCATACTGCGTTTCGGCTACATGAATGGCGAACCCATTCTCGAGAGCCCGCAACTGCTCCAGCCGTTCGGCCTGCTCCAGCGGACCCACCGGAAGGTCCGAGTATTCGAGCAGAAATTCGCGGCGGTAGACATAGAGCCCGATGTGCTTAAAGTAGGTCACGGCGCCGCCCCGGTTAAAAGGAATGGGGCTGCGCGAAAAGTAGATTGCCAATCCGCGATGATCCGTTACAACTTTTACGACATTCGGATTGGTGATTTCGTCCAGCCGGTCGATCTTCCGCTTCAAGGTCGCCATCTGCGCGTGGGGCTGGTCGAGCAGGCCCTGTACGGCCAGGTCAATCGCGGCGGGATCGATCAGCGGCTCGTCCCCTTGAATGTTCACGACAATTTCGTGGGCATGGTTCCCGGCGACTTCGGCGACGCGGTCGGTACCGGAAAGGTGCGTGGGCAGGGTCATTTGGACCGGAGCCCCAAAAGCGCGGCTGGCGGCGACGATGGCATCGTCGTCGGTGGCGATCAAAACCTGATCGAGGGATTTGCAGAGGCAGGCGCGTTCATAAACGTGCTGCAGCATCGGCTTGCCGTCCAGAGGGACGAGGGGTTTCCCTGGAAACCGAGTAGAAGCCAGGCGCGCCGGAATAATTCCTAAAACTCTGGCGGGCACATTCGATGGTAACACGCGCTCCGCCGAGTGATAAGATTCCCGCATGGCAATTCGCGGCCTCGGCTTCGCTCTTTTCGCGCTGCCCCTGCTGTGCCCGGCCGCCCCGGCTGATTTCTTTGAACAGCGCATTCGCCCGCTCTTCGTGAAGCGCTGCCAGGGCTGCCACACCATCGACAAACTATCGAGCGCCGCCGTCGTACCCGGCAACCCGGAAGCCAGCGTGCTCTATCAAGCCGTCGCCCGCACCCACGCCAAACTGCAGATGCCGCCCACCGGCAAGCTGCCCGATGCCGAGATCGCCGATCTCGCCCGCTGGATCACCGAAGGCGCCGTCATCCCCGCGGCCCCGCCCCCCGGCAAACCCTCCTCCTGGGCCTTCTCCGCCCTACCTCAGCCCGCCCCCGTCAACATCGACGCCCAACTAGCAAAACAACGAAACGAAGCCAAACTTACCCCCAACCCCCGCGCCGATAAACGCACTCTGCTCCGCCGGGTCACCTACGACCTCACCGGCCTCCCGCCCACCCCCGCCGAACTTGCCGCCTTCGACGCCGACCGGTCCCCGGATGCCTTTGCCAAAGTCGTCGATCGCCTCCTCGCCTCCCCCCACTACGGCGAACGCTGGGCCCGCCACTGGCTCGACCTCGCCCGCTACGCCGATGGCCAGCTCGGCGCCAGCAGCGACACGCCCTACCCCAACGCCTACCGCTACCGCGACTGGGTGATCCACGCGCTCAACGCCGATCGACCCTATAACGAGTTCGCCCGCGCGCAGATCGCCGCCGAAAAGCCCGAAGACCTCGCCGCCCTCGGCTTTCAGGCCCTCGGCCACGGCGCCAACGATCAGCTCGACGTCACGACGCGCACCTTCCTCGGCCTCACCGTCGCCTGCGCCCAGTGCCACGACCATAAGTACGACCCCATCCCCACCAAGGATTACTACTCGCTGCTCGGCGTCTTCAAGAGCAGCAAAGTCCACGAACACCCCCTCGCCGACGAAGCCACCGTCAAGGCTTACCAGGACCACAAAAAGCGGATCGACGACGCCAAGTTCGCCCTCGAGCGCTTCGTCCAACTCCAGGCCGCCGACCTCGCCGAACTTCTCGCCCGCCAAACCGCGCAGTACCTCACCGCCAAGACCGCCGACGGCCTCGACCCCGAGATCTTCGCCCGCTGGCAGGCCTACCTGAAGGGCCCCGCCAAGGACCACCCGTTCCTCGAAAACACGACCCCCGAAAAGTTCCAGGCCCTCGTCAACCGCATCTTCGCCGACCGCCGCGGCATGGAGGAACGCAACTTCGTCAAACTCGGCGGCACCAAGGGCCTCCGCGACGAATCCACCCGCCAGTGGACCAACCTCGAATCGCTGCCCATTCTCGAGTACTACCTCTGGCGCGACCTCGCCTCGGACCCTTACAACAAGGACTTCTTCTCCTTCGCCGGCGGCATCTACTACTTCGGCGAAAAGGAGATTGACCGCTGGCTCTCCCCGCTCTGGAAGGCCGAGCACGACCGCCTGCGCCGCGAACTGAAGGAGCTGCAAGACACGCTCCCCAAGCAGTACCCGTTCCTCCATACGCTGCGGGACGCCGACAAACCGGCCAATGCGAAAGTGGCCATCCGCGGCGACGAGCAGAACCTGGGGGAAGAGGTGCCCCGCCACTTCCTGACCGCCCTCTGCGACTCCGAACCCGCGCCGTTCACAAAAGGCAGCGGCCGCGCCGAACTCGCCGACGCCATCCTCGGCCACCCGCTCACCGCCCGCGTCATCGTCAACCGCGTCTGGCAGGGCCACTTCGGCGCCGGCATCGTCGCTAGCGCTTCGAACTTCGGCCAACTCGGCGAACGGCCCACGCACCCAGCGCTGCTCGACGCCCTCGCCGCCGAGTTCATCGCCGATGGGTGGTCACTCAAGCGGCTCCACCGCCGCATCGTCCTGACGGACGCTTATGCGATGAGCTCCGCTTACACAGCCGCCAACGCGCAGATCGACCCCGAGAACAAGCTCCTGTGGCGCGCCAACCTGAAGCCCCGCCTGGATGCCGAGGCGCTCCGCGATAGCCTGCTCGCCGTCGCCGGCCAGCTCGACCGCACCGCTGGCGGCCCCGCCCAACCCCTCGCCGACACCTTCCACCGGCGCACCGTTTATGGCTACGTCGGCCGCACGAAGCCGGACCCCAGCCTCGCCCTCTTCGATTTCCCCAACCCCAACAACCCGGCCGAAAAACGCACCGTTACCCTCGGGCCGATGCAGCGGCTCTACTTCCTGAACAACTCATTCGTCGCCCGCCAGGCCGAAGCGTTCACACAGCGGCTCACAGGCGACGACCGCACCAAGATCCAGCAGGCCTACCAAACGCTCTACCTCCGCGCTCCCCGCGAAGAGGAGATCACCATGGGCCTGCAATTCCTGCAGCAAAGCGGCGGCGCCTGGCCGCAGTACGCGCAGGTGCTGATGACCGCAACCGAATTCACGGCGGTGAACTGATCATGCTTCGCAGAGACATCCTGAAAGGAATTGGCGGCAGCCTCGGCATGTTGGGCATGGCCCACGCCGCGGCCCCCGGCCCCCACTTCGCGCCCAAAGCCAAACGCGTCATCTTCCTCTTCCTGAACGGCGGCATGTCCCAGGTGGACACCTTCGACCCCAAGCCCGTGCTCGACCAGCGCGACGGCCAACCCATGCCCGGCCCGAAACTACAGACCGACCGCGCCGCCGGCAACCTGATGAAGTCGCCCTTCCGCTTCGCCCGCCACGGCCAAAGCGGCCTGCCGGTCAGCGAGATCTTCCCCAAACTGGCCAAGCGCGCCGACGACCTCTGCGTCATCCGCTCCATGCACTCGGACAACGGCAACCATGGCCCGTCGCTGCTCATGATGAACTGCGGCCACAACCTGCCCGGCCGCCCCAGTATGGGCTCCTGGCTCACCTACGGCCTCGGCACGGACAATCACAACCTGCCCGGCTTCGTCGTCCTCTGTCCCGGCTATCCTGTGCTAGGCCCGCAGCTCTGGGACTCCGCCTTTCTGCCCGCCACTTACCAGGGCACCCACCTGCTCACGAAAGAGAGCGGCCCCGAAAAGATCCTGCAGAACATCCGCAACGCCAAGCTTTCGCTCGGCGAACAGGAGCGGCAACTCGCCCTGCTCGACCGGCTCAACGCCGGTTACCTGCAACAACTCGGCCACGAGCCGCAGATGGAAGCGAGTATTGCCTCGATGGAAGTCGCCTTCCGCATGCAGACCGAAGCGCCGGAGATATTCAACATCAGCAACGAACCCGAAGCGATCCGTGCCCGCTACGGCGACCACGAGTTCGGCCGCGGCTGCCTGATGGCCCTGCGCCTCGCCGAGAAGGGCGTCCGCATGGTGCAGGTCTACTTCGGCAACTTCCAGCCGTGGGATAGCCACGACGATATCCGCGTCCATTCCAAGCTCGCGCAGGCCGCTGACGGGCCCATCGCGGCTTTGCTTGAAGACCTGAAGCAGCGCGGCATGTTCGACGATACGCTCGTCGTCATCGGCAGTGAGTTCGGCCGCACGCCCATGATTCAGAACAGCGGCCTCGAACGAGTCGGCAACGGCCGGGACCATAACGTTCACGGCTTCACCACGGTGCTCGCCGGCGGTGGTGTGAAGGGCGGCATGGCCTACGGCGCCACCGATGAGTTCGGCTATAAGGCCGTCGAGAACAAGGTGCACGTCCACGACCTGCAAGCCACCATCCTGCATCTGATGGGCCTCGACCATACCCGCCTCACGTATCGCTACAGCGGGCGGGACTACCGGCTCACCGACGTGGGCGGCCACGTCGTGAAGCCGGTACTCGCTTAGTTACCGGTAGAACGGCTGCCAGGTCAGCCAACGCGGCCCGTAGTGCATCGGCGGCGCGCCCACTTCGTGCGCGCCCAGGTCCGGCGCTTTGCCCACAAAGTTTTCGTTCACCGTCGGGATCACGATGCCTGCGTCCACGGCCTTGCTGCCCGGCTTCAGTTTGAGGTTGATGTCCATCGCGTGATAGACATCGAAGCGCTTGGCCGGATCCGGCGGCGACAACTTCTCGAAGATGTCGTAGTCGACCTCGATGCTGTGCGCCTCCTGCCCCGAACCGGCTTTGTATTCGGCCAGTGTCGCGAAGGTCTTCCAGTCCGTGGTCTTCGGCTCGTAGACCCGCTGCCCGGGCGGCGGCGCGAACCAGCTGTACTGGGCCGCGACACCCTTGTTCGGCCGGTAGCCATTGTAGTCGGAGGTGTTGGTGGAAACGGAGTTCGCCAGGCGCAGGACGCCACGGTCCGGCGTATCGCGGCCGAGGAACAGGTTGTTGCGGAAGTGCATGTTGGCCGACGGATCGCCGATAATGTTCTCGCCGATGATCGTGTTGTGATAAACGAACAGGCCCGCGGGCTTGGCCGAGAACTTGAACGCCACGCCGCTTGGCGTATGGTAGAGCGTGTTCCGAATGTAGTAGAAGGGGCCGCCGAAGGCCGGCTGGGCGCTATAGCCGCCTTGCGCCGAATTGGTCCCGCGATTGTTGAACACGCGAATGTTGTGCACGCCGCCGTCGGCTTCAATGTAGTCGTCGTTGAACATGTGCATGTCGTTGTTATAGATGTCGATCGACGAAGCCCGCATGTCCGGGTCCGTCGGCGGCGTGCCGTAAGTCGAAATGCCGATCGCGTCGTGGAAGTAGGCGATGGCGTTATGCGCAATGACATGGCCTTGGCCGTACACTTTGACCGCGTAGTAACTCACCATGCGATGCGATTTGAATGGCGGCTCCACCCACTGGTTGCCTCCTGGCTCCCGCTGGCGGCCGCCCCAGCCGATCAGGCGGAACCGGTCATCGCGGCCGATGAACAGGTTGTCGGCAATGTAGAAATCGTTTGAGCCGGCGTACTCCGTCCATACGCCGAAGCCGATGTTTTCAAAGCGGCAGTTCTTCACCGTGAGACCCACAGCGCCGGTGACCTCTTTCTGTCCGGCGAAGATGGCGACGTCGGTATTGCGGAACGTCAGCCCTTCGAAGATGTGATGGTGCGAGGCCATCACGTCGAACAGCCGATGGTTGTTGTCGCCGTCGAGGATCACCTCGCCGTCGCCGGCGGCCTTGATGGTGATCGGCTTCTCCGCCGTGCCCTTCAACGTCAGCGACATCGAGCCATCAAACGGCGTCATCATCGGGTCGACATAGTCCAGCCGCTCCGGCCGGTACAGCCCGCTATGCAGCAGCAGGGTATCGCCCGGCTGCGCGCGCCGCTCCCACACAACAGACCAGTCGCCGAGGCCGGCGCCGTAGTAGGCCTGCAGAATGCCGGTGAAGGACGGCTGCTGCCGCGGCCCGAAGTAGTCCGGCGGATAGACGTGCAACGTGCGGCCGCCCGCGTATGGCTTCGGCTCGGTCCGCGTGCGGACCTTCACGACTTGGGTCGTCTGCCCGCTCACGCCGTCGGGGTCGGTCATCACGAAGCGGCACTCGTACTCGGTGCCGGGGGTGAGGTTCAGAATGCTTCCCGCAAAGCCATGGGGAACGGTGTAATCCAGGTTCTCCTTCCGGCGATAGACGTTTTCTCCGCCAATGCGCAACAGCGGCATTCCCTGCTTCCAGGTGGCGTCGCCCACGCGCCGGTATTCAACGGAAACAGCGGCGTTCCGATTGGCGTCGCCGGTAATGGGCCACTCAAAGCCCAAGTTCAGTAACGTCGGATGTTCAACGTGAAACTTGCCGGCCTGCGTGGCGTTTTGAGCCAACGCGCAGGAAGCAACCAGGAGAAAGGAGAGATAACGGATGCCCATACGTGGGGCGATTATATCGACTTACGAGGAGCAGTCAACCAGGATCTTCATCACGTCCGCTCCCTGCTCCATTTCGAGCAGGCCCTTCTGCACATCGTCGAGCGGATAGATGTTAGTAATCAGACGGCGGAAGGGCACTTCGCCCGCAGCTAGCAGCGCGATGGCTTCGTCAAAGTCGACGGCTTCATAGACCCGCGTGCCGATCATCTCCTGCTCTTTCCAGAACATTTTGTGCAGATCGACGGGCACCGGCTTGGGGAAGACGGCGACGATCACAATCCGCGCCCGGACGCGGCCGAGCTTCGTCATCAACTCCGCGCCCGGCGCCGAGCCCGAGACTTCGAAGACGACGTCCGCGCCGTCGTTGCCGGTTTCGGCCGCGACGAAAGCCGGCACGTCCACCGCCCGAGGGTCGAGGACTTCGAGGCCCATCTCGCGCAGCAGACGAATGCGGAAGGGATTGATTTCGGTGACGACAACGCGGGCGCCGTGCTGCCGGGCGACCAGGGCGACGAGCGCGCCGATGGGGCCACCGCCTATGACGACGGCGAATTCGCCGGGAGTGACGCGGCCGAGGCGGACGTCGTGGCAAGCGACGGCGATGGGCTCGATGAGCGCGGCGTCGAGCAGGGACAGCGCATCCGGCAGGCGGTGGAGGGTGTGGGCGGGAATGGTCCAGAGGCCTTGCATGGCGCCGGGCGCGTCAATGCCGATGAACTTGAGTTTGGGGCAGACGTGGGAGTGTCCGCGGCGGCAGGTGGGGCAGTCGCCGCAGGGGGCAAGGGGGCGAACGGTGACGCGGTCGCCGGCGGCCCAATCGGCGACGCCTGCGCCGACGGCGGTGATGGTGCCGGAGCTTTCGTGGCCGATGACTTGGGGGAGGGTGACGCGGTGGTCCATATTCCCGTGGAAGAGGTGGAGGTCGGTGCCACAGATGCCGCAGTGGGAGACTTGGATCTGGACCTCTCCGGGGGAGGGGGGAATGGAGATGCAGGGGGCGACGGAAATCTTTCTGTCACTTAAATATTGGGCGGCGCGAAACATCGCCCTAGTATCCGTCGTCTTGGATGCATGGTCAAACAACTCCTCGTAGCGTTTACGCTCATGGCCGCCTCCCTGGTGGCCGCAGATGTGACAGGAAAGTGGTCGGCGCAGGTGCCGGGCCGCGGCGGGGAAACCCGGGAACAGATTTTCAATCTCAAGGCTGCCGGCGCGGCTTTGACGGGCACGGTGGAAGGAATGGGCGAGCCGGCCCCGATTGCGGACGGCAAGGTGGACGGAGACAACGTTTCGTTCACGATGACGCGGGAGATGAACGGCAACCAGATGAAGTGGACGTTCACGGGAACGGTATCGGGCGACGAGATGAAGCTGAAACGCGCCGGCGGCCGCGGGGAGCCGCGGGAGTTTACGGCCAAGCTGGTGAAGTAACCGAACGAAACCGGAAGTGGCGGCGCAGAGCGACTCTGGGCCGCCTAGCTTACGCCGGAGATGGCTACGCCTCTCCGAGTTGGGAATCGGTGATTCCAGCCCCTCGCGAGGAATCCGCCAGGATCCACGCAATCGCGTCCGCCAGCGAAGAGACCGTCATCGAAGGGCGATGAGAGGGGCCGCGTTCCTCGTAGGCGAAATCGAGAAAGACGGTGCGACACCCGGCCGAGTGCCCGGCGTCGATGTCCCTCCAGCGGTCGCCGACCATGTAGGAGGCGGCCAGGTCCAGTCCATGGCGGGCCGCCCCGTCCAGTAACAGCCCGGGCTTCGGCTTGCGGCAGGCGCAGCGTTCCGCGTCATCGTGGTAGCAGACCAGAAAGTCATCGAGAGGCATGGCCGCGGCGAGGGCATCGTGAATGCGTTCCACCTCCGCCCGAGACTGCGTGCCGCGCGCGACATCCGGTTGATTGGTGACGACCAGCAAAGCGAAGCCGGCTTGACGCAATCGAGCGAGATGGACCGCCGCATCGGGCACCATCTCCATCTCCTCTACCGACGCCGGCGGATAGGGCTTACCCGCCCGAACCACCGCCCGATTCAAGACCCCATCCCGATCGAGGAAGACCGCCGGCCTTAGGGGATGGATTCCCATTTCGTTTGTACCCGTTTCAGGTCCGGATGCGAGACGAACAGATGCCAAACAACCGCCTGAAACGCTTCGGCGTGAGGCGTCACATGCACGGGGTTCACAGTGGGAATCTTCACCACGGCGTTAGCCACTTGCGCGGTGAAGCCGCCATCCCGCCCGACAATGCCGATGATGGAAGAGCCCACGGATTGGGCGTAGCGCAGGGCGGACACCAGATTTGGGCTGACGTTCATTTCCTGATTGCCGCCGCCCACAGATAGAACCAACAAGGTGTCGCGAGCGGAACAGCGGGAGGTTTGCAACCACGAAGAAAAGACGGTCTCCCATCCCTCATCGTTGGTCCGCGCCGTCAACTCACTGACATTGTCGGTGGGCGCATACGTTTCGAGCCCGACAATCTTCCGGAAATCGTTCACCGCGTGCGATGCGTTCGCCGCGCTTCCGCCCACCCCCAGGATGAAAAGACGTCCGCCTTGCTCACGTGTCTTGACGAGGATTTGAACCGCATTGTCGATCGCTTCCGTGTCGAGACGCTGAAGAATTTCGATCGCTTCTTGGAGAAATTGTTGGGTAAAGCCCATGATGAATGTTTGATCCGAACCTTTCAACAGCGTACTACGCGTCGCCAGCCAATGGGTGCCTTGTGGGAGGGCTCAGGAATGGGAGACGACACTGGTTCCGGCCAGGTCAAAGCGCATCCGCACCTCGCGCAGTCCGGCCGCGAGCATGGTTCGACGCAATTTGGTCTTGTTCTCGCAGTAGAAGAGCAAAAATCCGCCGCCCCCGGCTCCGATCACCTTCCCGCCCAGAGCACCGTTCCGACGGCCCAATTCATACCACTCATCAATCTGCGAGTTCGACATGCCTTGGGAACGCCGCTTCTTCAACTCCCAGTGGGTATGCATGATGTCGGCGAATCCGCCCAGATCCCCCTGTTCCAGCAGACGCCGGGAGTCGAGCCCCAGCTGTTTGACCACATGGAGATTTTCGATCATCGCCTGATCGTGCTGCTTGGAGCGAGTATCTTGATCCTGAAGAATAGCGGACGCCGACCGGGTGAAGCCCGTAAAGAAGGTGGCCAGATTGTCTTCTAACGTAGCCACGGTCTCGTGCGAAGCCCGCAGCGGCTCGGCCAGGACCTCTCCGGAGCGGTCGAAAGTAAAGCAGGTCAGTCCGCCGTAGGCAGCGATGAATTGGTCTTGCTTCCCAATCGGCTCTTTGAGCAAATCTAACTCAATCTCACAAGCAGCTTCCGCCAGCGCATGACGAGAGATCACTTGCTTGTCGAGAGTATAGAGCGCCTGGAGCAGGGCGGTTGTAAAGCTGCCGGAAGAGCCCAGCCCGGTCCCCGCAGGAATATCAGCCATACTGGCGATCTCTAAGTCGGGCCTGGGGTCCGCCGGAAATACTTTTCGCAAAGCCTCGCGAATGATCGGATGTTGGATCTCCTCTACTGTGGCGGTCGACTCAAACTTCGAGTACTTCAGCAGAAAGCCGGGACGGAAATTGGGATGCAGGGTAACGTGCACATACTTATCGATGGCCCCGGCAATCAGAAACCCTCCGTACTCGCGGTAATAAGACGGCAGATCGGTTCCGCCGCCGCCGAGCGAGATTCGCAAAGGACTTCGAGTGATGATCATTATTGAATTTCCTATAAGAACGCAGGGTCAGAAACGAATCGAACAACCCAACGGCGATGCCGTCTCCACCTTGGCATTTCGGATAGCCACGGCCAGGGGACGGGTGTCGTTCGGCGCCTGGCTGGCCGGCTTCTGGCTAATAATGTCCAGCCGGTTCCTACCAGGGCGCAGTTGCAGTTCCACGGGACCTATGGGGACCTGGGCAGCGGCCTTCCCGTCGATCTCGGTCTCACTCACTAGGCGTTGATTGAGTTCTAACCGGACCCGATTCGGAATCGGCAAGGAGCTAACTTCCGCTACAAACTTGACAGACTGTGCCGTTGCCACGGTGATCCAGAGAACGCCGGTACCAGAGTTCCAGCGGAGCCAGGAATCGGCTCCTTTCTCCACCCCGTGCCAACCCTCTCCAAAACCGAACTCGCAGCCGGAGGAAGGAACCGCCGCGGGGGTAAACTGCCCGATCCGCAAACCTTGCACTCCAGTCATCAAGGGACGCCGGTCGCCGTTGGCCAACTGTGCGTTACGCGGCCGGTCGATGGGGGTCAGGACGATCTCAGACCAGCCGGCATCGACGTTGACATCGAACGAGCCCCTACCACTTCCAATGGGGAGTTCAAAACCCCCGCCCGCGGTGGAACGCAGCTGATACCGGACAGTTTCCCCAAAACTGGGGCCAAAATGAAAGAGCCCTTGCAACGTTACCTTGCCACCGGTGGCGCTGGCGATTCGCAAAATCGTAGAACCCTTACCCATCCAAAAAAAGTCGTCGGCACCCATTTTTTCAAGCCCATTGGGGTTGTCGACCGCTACGATGCGCGCCTCTTCACCCGGTCCGAACTGCGGTAGCGGAGCGATCTGATCCGGCCGAATCATCAGTGAGGATTCCAGTTGATAAACATCGATATCCGCCGGCGAATCGGGCCGATCAAAGCTGAAGACCGGTTGCAGGGCCGGCTGGACGGCCGTCACTAGCTCGGTCGGCAGTTCACAATTGGTCCTCTCGGAAACAATGACAACGGTCCGCTGCGAAGATTCCGCGATAGCCTGGCGCAACTGCGACCGGTTGGCAATCGGGAAGCTCCTGTACTCGAGATTTTTGGCCGTCTTGGTCAGCATCGGCAGGGTCCACAATCCGTGACAGCCGAACCCTCCCGCCAAGACCAGAATCGGACGATCCGCTCGCACCGCAATCTTGTTCAAGAAGGCCGCTGTCTCGCGCACCCCCGTTCCGCTTGGCCAACCGTTGAGGTACTGCACCATATCGTCCGGCGTCAAGGCGAGAGACATCGGCTCGACGGCATTGGTGGCGTCAAACTGCAGCCACGCGGCCAGAGCCAACCCGACCGCGCCGATCATGGCGAAACTTTGACCAGACCCCATGGCGGATCTCATTGGGCTACGGGGACCTCCGGAGAAGGCGCGGCTTCCCGTCGAAGCGATGCCAGATGGGCCCAGGCCGCGGATAAAGACAGCGAGACACAAATCAGCAGAAAGAAAAGATCCGGCACCAGATATCGAGCGAAAAACACTTTCAATGTCAGACAATGCACCAGGACAACGGCGACGAAGGTAACTGCGGCGGCGGAATGCAATCCCCACGGCCGCCGGAAACAGAAGATGAGGGACAGCACGGCCAGAACGACAAATGGGACGGAGCTGTAACTTCGAAACCAAGTGAAGACTTTCTGCAGGTTCAGAACGAAAAGCGTTAACCGGCTACCCGTGCCGCCACCATCATTGAGAAACTGATCAGCAAACTGATTTTGATTGGTCAACGAGGTGTAGATTAAACTCGCCAGGGAGGCCAGCGGGGCAACCAATCCGAGCACGAAAAACAAGAAAAGTCTCGCTGTCCGCCGATAATCTCCGCCGGCTAAGGAGGCAAGGAGAAGGAAGCCGAACCACAACAAGTACATGGCCGCGGAGACCTTGGTCCCGATCGCCAGCCCCATCAGTACCCCGGAACCGAAGGACTCCAGTCTCGCGTCCCGTTCCAAGGCCCGCAGCCACAGGATGGTAGCAAACACAATGAAAAACGTAATCAGCGGATCGTGCAGCGCCATTCGGTCGTGAAACGAAACATAAGGCCAGAGGGCCCAAATGCCCCCGCCGATCGCCGCGGCGACGGGATTGGCGAGCCGGCGCAGAACGAAGTAGATACCGGCGGTCGTCGCCACGCCAACCAGTGCGACGACTACTCGCGTCGTCCAAAACGGGTCGCTGGCCCACTTCGCCATGGGATAAAAGAACATGTAGCCGAATACCTTCCCGTGCTGGACCCGGCCGAGGAGGGGATAGAAATCATAGTCAACGGCGGCATACAAGTGACCCGTTTCATCGATGAAAGGGCCCAATTCACCGAGATTTAGTAATCTGACCACAGCGGCGACGGCCAGGATCGCGAATAGGACCAGAGACTGCCTCGAAGCGACGAAGGAACTAAGCATTGGAAGGTTTTCGCAGCGTCAAGTGGTAATAGAAAAGGGTATTCACCTGCTTCTCCACCTCGAACTTTCCTTCGTGAAGTAACTTCCTGGTCTGCGGCCACTGGGGAAGATAGTATTGCAAAAAGGACCACTCTTCCTCAATGACTTTTCCGAAGTACTTCAAGTAAGGGGTCCATAAACCGATGCGCTGGCGGAAGAACCAGAAGGCGAGGCGGATCTGCGGGCTGCTGGGGAAATCGACGACACAAAGCCGGCCCCCGGGACGCAACACCCGATAGCACTCATCGAGAAACAAAGCTACCGTTTCGGTATTCCGAAAGTGATGCAGCGCATGAATATTCAAGACCCAATCGAAAGACTCGCCGGGTAATCCGGTGGCGCACGCATCACCCACTAACGTATGAAATCTGGCATCGCCTTGGATGGCCGGAGGGATGGTGAGATCCACGCCGTGCAGATCCCGAAAGCCCATTTCATGCAGTGCGTCCAGCGCTTCTCCACATCCGCAGCACATATCCAAAATGCGGGCGGATCGCGGCGCCTGGGCAAGACCTAGCAGTTCCAGCTTCGCGGGCATCGCATCCCGGCGACGCTGGACTTCAGCATCTTGTCCGTACGCCGACAACCAATCGGCGGATTCCGACCGGATGGGCCCAGTGGTAGACATTTTTAAAGTTTAGCATAGCGATTCGCACTCCAATTCGGCGATAATGTGTGGTCATGAAGACGCTACTGCTGGCGGCAGGCGAAGGCCAAAGACTGCGCCCGCTGACGCTCGAGGTGCCCAAGCCGATGATCCGGGTGGCGGGCCTTCCGATCCTCGAGCACAACATCCGGCTGTTAGTAAAGCACGGCTTCGATGAGATATTCATCAACACCCACTACAAGCCAGAGTCGGTAACCGGATACTTTGGGGATGGATCCGCCTGGGGCGCCCGAATCCAGTATGCGCACGAGCCTACTTTGCGAGGAACAGCGGGCGCGCTGGACCAGTTGCGCGACTACCTGAACGAAACCTTTCTTCTGTTTTTCGGCGACAATCTAACAAATTGTAATCTGACCAAGCTACTCGCCCTGCACCGCCAGCGCGGAGGCTGCGCGACGATGGCCCTGTTTGCCCGTGAAAACACCGCGGCTAGCGGCATCGCTGAACTGGGTCCAGACGATCAAATTCTGCGATTTGTCGAAAAGCCGAAACCGGAAGAGTCCTTCAGTAACCTCGTGAATGCTGGAATGATCGTCTGCGAACCCAGCGTGCTGTCATCCATTCCCGCGGGGGTACCCTTTGACTTTGGGCGCGACCTTCTCCCGAAGCTGATCGCAAATGGCGAAAAGCTATTCGGCTATCGAATGGTCGAAGAACTCTACTGGATCGACTCGCTAGATGACTATGAGCGAACGACCCGTGAGTTAGCGAACGGCTTCATTAGTGACCGAGAGTAAATCCCGCGCTCAAGGCGTCTTCGCGGAACATCTTGACGGTTTCAAGCGAATAATCATCCAGATTCTTGCCGACGAGCGATAGCTTTTTGAGAATATCGCTGGTGGCCGTGATGACGTGACAACCGATCTCGTCCGCTTGAAAGACGTTCAGCAGTTCCCGGGGACTGGCCCAGATGAGTTCCAGTTGCGGCTCCCGAGCAAGCAAACGCACCGATTCCCGCATCAGTGGCAGGGGATCGACGCCGGTGTCGGCGACCCGGCCTGCGAACACGGAAACGAAAGCGGCAGGTCCGCCGGCGAGGGCCTCCACGGCGGCCTCAACTTGCTCGAGAGTGGTAATCGCGGTTACGTTGACGGAAATCCCATCCGCACTCAGAGTGCGCGCGAGTGGCATCGTGCTTTCTCGTTTTGTGTTCGTGATGGGGAGCTTGACATTCACGTTGGGGGACCAAGCGGCAATCTTGCGCGCTTGGCGCTCCATCTCCGCGAAATCGTCGGAAAACACTTCGAAGGAGATGGGACGGTCCGGAATCGCAGCGAGAATCTCGCGAGCGAATGACTCATAGTCCGAGATCCCAGCCTTCCGCATCAGCGTTGGATTGGTGGTGAATCCCTGAATCAGCGGATTCTGATACAACTCAAGCATGGCCGCGCGGTCCGCGCCATCAGCAAATAGTTTGGTTTTGAGCGAGGTTAGACGATTCACGGTTTCTCTTCGGGGTTAGATCAGTTTCTTATTGCGGCACCATTCGATCGAGCGCCGCATGCCCTCTTCGAGACTAACAGAGGGCTTATAACCCAAGCGACGGATGGCTTTGGCTGGCGAGATGCCGACGTGCCAAGTCGATTCTCCCACAAGGTGAAGCGGCTGGACGTAGATGCCAGCGGCGGCCAGCACCCGGTCGGCCAGGTAGCAAACGGGGCCGATGGCCGAAGGCAGGCGGATATAACTGACTTTACATCCGAGTGCGGTGGCCATGGCGTCTGTGATCGCCTTCGTCGTGTAGGGTTGCTCATCCACAATATAGAAAATCTCGCCCCCGGCCCCGGGGTGAGTTAGAGCGAGCCGGCAGGCCTGAACGAGATGATCGATATAAGTGATGCTGCGGGAGTAGAGTCCATTCCCAACCATCGGCATCTTGCCGTGGAGGATGCGTTTGTAGATATCAACGTGGCGAGCGGGAACCGGGGGGCCATAGAACATGGACGGGCGCAAGATTACGACTTCGAATCGATCCGGCTCGTGCATCGCCAGGAGGGCATCTTCGGCGAGTTGCTTGCTCTTGCCGTAGTGACTGAGTGGCTCTGCGGGAATCTCCTCGGTAAGCCGGTCCTCGAAACTGCGTGCCCGCCCCCCGGCGGCGTTAGAGCTGATAAACACGAACCGCCGCACGCCGGCGCGCCGGGCCGCCTTGGCGAGCGCAATCGTACCATCGGTGTTGATTCGATACCAATCCTGTGTCTGTTGCACATGGATGATAGCCGCGCTGTGCAGCACCGTATCCACGCCGGCTAAAGCATCGTCAACATCCACGGGCTGACCGAGATCACAATAGGCGATTTCCGACAGAACATCGAAATCGCGCCGGAGCTCCTCCGCAAGCGGCGCCGATGCCGGATGCAACAAAGCGCGGACCGACTGCAGCCCGGCAAGGGCCGTGTGGTGCAGATCATTCAGGAGCGCAGTTGCCAACCACCCAGGAACACCTGTAATTAATAGTCGGCCAGGCGAAAGGGCAGGATTTCCCATCATTTCAAGGCGCCCGCTTGGCTGCTCACCCGGGAGTAGGTTCCGGCCAAGCCGCGCCAACGAATTCGGATCAGGTCAATCGGGTCCAGGAAGAAACACTTCAGAAAGTTGATGCGGGAGCCATCTTTGTTTTTCCAGCGCACGGGCTCGTAATACACCGGAATGTTCAACCGGTGCATCAGGAAAAACAGCTCCACATCGAACATGCCGCCGTCAGTCTTTTGCAAAGAGAATATCCGCCGGGCAACGTCTCGGCTGAAACATTTGAACCCACACTGACTATCTACGACCGCGCGCTCAAAGACAATGAGATGCGCCAGAATCTGTAGCGAGAGCCCCACGATCCTACGCCATTTCGACTCGTCCTCTTGGTAAGTTCGCACTCCAACAACCGCTCCGTACCGGCCAGGACCGATGTGGTTCAACATGGACTCAATGGATTCGATGGGCGTAGCGTGATCCGCGTCCATGAAGAGCACGACGTCGCACGTACCGGCGAGGCACCCCCGGCGCACGGCGGCCCCTTTGCCGAAGTTTCGTGGCTGCCGGATCAGGGAGAGTTGGGGCCAAGATCGCGCCCAATCCTCAACGATCTCGCCGGTGCCGTCTTTGCTGCCGTCGTCAACGACAATCACCTCGTGGACCGGAAATCTCTCGTGAAGGTAACCCTTAATCTCCCGCAGCGTTTGCGGGAGACGATGCGATTCGTTGAAGGTCGGCAGGACAACGGTGAGAGAAGGAAAAGCTTGCGTTTCCATGAAATCTACCCGCGGCCAGTTCTCTCGTAGGTCACGAGAATCACAACGCTGGAGCACTGCCATCGAAAAAAGGGAATCCGTTCAACGCGATGATTGAACCAAACGAGAGTGGGCAGGAACCACTGTGGACACTTAAATGGGAACAAGAAAGGGTAAATCACAAAATCGACGACTTTGTATCCGGGGTGCCCTTCAAAAAAACTTCGATACTGGGAAGGAGTGTAGGAACGTTCTCCGGCAGCACGATGGCCTGGGGTGAATTCCAGCAGCCGGCGAATCACGCTTAAGCCATTGGACTCCACCAATAAGGTTCGGCCCCGGCCAACCCGCATCAATTCCCGAGCCATATCTCGCGGGCGGTCGACGTGATGCATGACATCGAAATCGATCGCGGCATCGTATTCGGCATCGCCGCAGGGAAGAGACTGGGCGTCGGCTTGCACAGCGGTCAGCCCGAGGCTCTGCAGCCACTCCACAGACTCGGGGAAGTAATCCGAGCAGACATAACGGCGAATCTGTCCCGCATTTTTAGCCAGAATGGCGCGCGGCAAATCTCCATTTCCCGACCCGACTTCGAAAAAGTCCTGGTTTTTCTTCTCCCCGAACGTGTCGTAGAACAGCTTGACGTAACGCGGCACGACGAACGCATCACTAATTTCACCAACAAGTTGTTTGCGCCAAGATGCGTCTTTGGTGTGGATTGCGCTCCATTCCTGCTTGCTGCTCACACGGAACTCCCAAGGCGACGCGGGGAGACCAGCTTCAAAGGCCAGGAGCGAGATGGGGACAAATATTGGAAGGAAAACGGCACAAAAGATGGTTTCAACACTCTGCCCTCGATATTGTATACCAGGCGAGGCCGTAGTTGCTAGGCACCAGAACAGAGTGAGGGGACCCTGCGGGTATGGTAGTCTCTGAAGGAACGGCTACTCTGAACGGCCTCGTGATCGACTCGAATGACATTTTTCCTATCGTTTAGCCTGCTGATAGTGCTGGGCCTGGTCGTGACTTTGCGATTGAGCCGCAGCAATGACGAGCGATTCTGGTTCTTCTGGGGCGCGGTCTCGCTGCAATTGAGTGTGGTGGCGTGTGCGCTTTCGCTCGTATACATGCTCAGCCCGTGGATGTGGATAGCCGCCCAGGTGGGAGCAGCCGGTTTTGTGATCTGGTGGTGGCGGCAACCCGGGAAGCCGTTGCTGACACTGCCGCCGGTAACGCGGCCCAGCGAATGGAATGTGGCGACTCGAATTCTGGGCGGGATCCTGGTGGTCCTCTGCCTGGCCTCTCTTTGGGTCCAGTTCTCCCAGCCCATCCCCCCTGGCGATGCCCGAAACTATCATGCCTCGCGCGTCATTTACTGGATCCAGAATGCCTCCTTGCTGGCATACCCATCGCACAATGACCGGCAGGTTACCTTCGGCTTTGGTGGTGAACTTTTCTTTTTGTGGCCTGTTCTGCATACGAAGAGCGAACTGATTGGGCGGCTGATTTTTTGGCTTGGATTCCCGCTGAGTTTACGAGGTCTCTTCATTTTGAGCCGAGCCCTGGGAGCGCGGACGGAGACCGCGTTGGGCGCATGCGTGGTGTTTGCCGCGGCGCCGATTGTCTTTGAGCAGACGATCGGCCTGAAACCGGAGTTGTGGCTAACATTTTTTGTCCTTGGTTTCTGTTATTGGATGGTGCGAGCAACGGAACCTGGCGAGACAGGGCGTTCTTTCCTCTGCGCTGGTATCTTCCTTGGGCTTTCGATCAGTGCGAAGTTTCTGGCGCTCGCCTTAGTTGTCCCGGCGGCGGTCTTCGCGCTGGTGACGGCGAGAAATCAGGGCCGCTCGATAGTATGGCACCGCGCAGTAGTGGGATTGATCCTCGGCGTTTTGGCGAGCGGAGTAGTTATTCCGCTGGTGCAAAATCTAGTGCGAGATGGCCACCCCATGGGGTCCGCCACGTTCCGGAAGCAACATAGTGCCCAGATCAGCCTGCAGCAAGTAAAAACACATTTGATTCGGTTGCCGATGCTCTTGCTCGAACTCCCGGAACTTCCCCAGGAGGCGATGGCGCAAGCCGTGGGGCAGGCAGGCAACCGGGCCATTGAGCTGTTGGATGCCAGTCGGCCGCTCGAACGCGAAAAACCCGATAGCTGGCCCGGACTCTTCATTTTCAGTCAGACGCCAGTTGCCCGGCGTTACTCAACCGGAGGGATGCTCTTGCTTCCTCTGTTGTGGATCGGGCTCGTGAAACTTGGCGAAGATCTGGTGCGGACAGCCCCACGATTTCAGCTGCGGCCAATCGGCCTGATTGCACTTTCCATCTTGTCCTTTTTGATTCCCACCATTCTTTCCGTGCGCTGGATGGTCCACTCCGGGGTCCCGGACCGCTTCCTGGTGGCCCCATTTGCCGCCTCGATGGCCCTGGGGGGCGCCCTGTTGGCCACCAGACTGCAGCGTAGCGCGGGTTGGCAGGCCTTGGCCGTGGTCCTTTTGACGATGACCGTGTACACCCCGATCCGTGCGGCAATTGGCAGAGCCATAGAGGCGGGTAGCCGGACCTATTCGAGAGAATGGCTGGAGGCGCCATACATGGATGCCTTGACACGAATCCCGGCCGGTTCGAGGATTCTGTTCGTGGGGAATCCTGAGTCCCCTGACTATGCGTTGTTCGCTCCTCATCTCGGCTATGCGAATACCGTGGTTTCCTGGGGCAAAGAGCCCTTTTCGCCACAGCGGGTCGAAGGGTTGCTTCGCAGCCGGGGGATCACTCACGTGCTCATGGAGCGGGCGGAGGTAATCCCGATGGATTGGGATCCCCCCCTGCAAATGGCTCCGCTCGTGAAGTGGCTCGAAGCGCAGCCCGGAACGAGGCGAATTCCGATTCCGGGCTCGCCCTTGGTACTGTTCACGACCGGAAAGGCCGGCGCCGCCCAGGAAGGGGTAGCCGGGGTCCTGGTCAGCAAGAGCGAGCCCAAGGAGCGCCCCCTCATGACAGTGGAGGCTTCCGCCGCGGCGGCCGTTGGGATTGGGGTTGATTCGATTCGCGGAAAGTGGCAGATCGAAGCGATTGGGGACCCACCGCGGGCCTTTCAGTGGATCGGATCCGGCCAGGCCGAGGGACTCAACTTCAGCCTCGTCGCCAAGCGACCGGTCCGGGCCGAACTAGTGATCGATCTCGTAGCCGGACCCAGCCGGAAGGGGCTGGGTCGCGAGATCCAGGTAGCGGTCAACAAGAAGCTGACGAACGTGGTCAACCTTGAGGCAGCGAGTGGCGTTGTCCGGATTGCTGTGGATCTGAGCGAAGGGCTCAACGAAATGGAGCTGTTCTCAAACTCAGAGGCAGACGTGGCCGCGATGCCGAACGGTGATACCCGCCATCTCATTGTTGGACTGAACTCGATACGGATTCACGTTCCCACCGGCACCACCAAATAGAGCGGCCCCTCCTAGTAGCAGATCGTTTCCAGAGGCTAGGGCTTGACGGTTTCACCGAGTGGATCAATCGAGCGGACAACCGTAACGGAGCGCGGAGCGATCGCTTTGACCACATCCGCCACTTCGAACTGTTGCAGCACACCGGGCAGCACTTGTTCGTAGACGCGCCGATGCAGCGTTGAGTCGACCACCGACTGATAGGACTGCAGCAACCCATCGAGCTCGACCGCGGCGATCCGGTTGTCAAACGCCGTCGCAAATAGCATCGGCATCGCCGCCGACCCGATGCCAATCGCCTTAACCTGGCTCACCCCCAGCCCCGCGCGCGTATTCAGCAGATCAATGCCCGCCGTAATATCCAGCACCCGCATACCCAGCATCGTCCGCCCCAAAAGCAACGCCGCCGTCGTGTTGCGATATTCGCCGTACCAGGGATTCACCCCCCGCGGCGCCGGCACCGTCAACTCCCCGCAGCCGCGGATATCCACCGACAACACAATCGATCCAGCCTTCGCCAACTCGTCGAGCCGCGCAGCCGAAGCGGACTTGCCCGCACAATTGGCCAAGACCACCGCAGGAGCACCAGCCTTCGGCGCAGCCGGAATCGCCAGCACCGCCGGAATCTGAATGCCCGGCTCAGACTCGTACGTCAGCTTCTCCACCCGATAACCGGGACGCAGCAAAACCCCATATGCCGAAGCCGCAGGAGCCCCGGAGTTCGCCTTGTATTTGACAATTTCGCGGGCCTTCGCAATCACCTCCGCCCCCGGACGCACCGGACGCCGAAGCGCCAGGGCACGAGCCCGGTTGAGACTGTGCACGCTTTCGCCACCCAACGAGGTCAACACCTGACCCGTCCGCGTACACCAAAGCTCCTCCTCGGAAAGCAGCTGAATGTCCGGCTCAATCCCATCATCTTCCCGGTTGGCAAGCCACCGCGAAAACCACGCGTACGCCGCCAAACGGCGCGGCTTCGTGTAGCCATGGCCGTCATCGGCGTCCACCATGCTGATCTTTTGGCCTTGGCCAAACTGGTCGTAGACGCGCTTGGCTTCGGCAACCGTCGAGCGGGCGCCGCCGATCGGGAAGAAATCCCGAATGGCCGACAGCACGAGATACGGCTTGAGACCGAAAGCATAGATGAAATCAGGAAAATCAAAACCGTCCGACAGCCACGGCGGCAGGTTCTGCTCGGCGTCCTGGGGGCCCAACTGCGTCATCAGCGACTTCCATGAAGTGATGTAACAACTCGGCGCGGCAACCTTCAAACGGTCGTCGAGCGCCGCGAGATAAGCGGTCATCATGCCACCGCCGGAGTTGCCGGTGACGCCGACGCGGTTCGGATCAACCTCGGGCCGGCTGACGAGATAGTCGAGCGCGCGGATGCCATCGTGGATCATGTGGCGGGCCATGTTGTCGCCGATCAGCAGCGCCTGAATTCCCAGGACGGAGTGCTCCGTCGTCGATTGCACCAGCTTGGAGGCGCGCAGGTCCGTGTCCCAAAACTGCTGGCGTTCGCCTTGTCCCACCGGGTCCCAGGCGAGCGCCACGAACCCTTTCGAAGCGAAAGAGCCGAGGACATACTGCCAGGCGTCATGAGCCTTGGCGCCGTTCTCGTGGCCCAGCGGAAAGAGAATCGCCGGGAACGGGCCCTTGGCGCCATTCGGAATGTACAGATTGGCGGTGACGTAGAAACGCGGCTGGCTTTCAAAAATCACCTTCTCAATGCGGTACTTGCCGCGGTCAAGAGTGGCGACGGTGCGGGCGTTCAGCGGCGTCTTCGCGGGCAGGCCGCCAATGTTGCGGAGGATCTGCTGGCGCACCTGCGCGGCGCGCGCCTGCACCTGCGCCTCCGTGGTAAACGTGGGCCGGTTGGCGAGATAGCGATTGCCTTCGGCGATCAGGAGTTGGGTGGTGGCGTGAGAGAGTTCCCGCAGGTCGCCGATGGCGGCCGTGAAGTCGAGTTCGGAAGCCGGTTGGGCTTCAAGGAGAGCGGCGGCGAAAACGAAAGCGGCAAGGTGGCGTAACATGAAGGCTTCTATAGTACCAAGGCCGTACGCTGTAGTACCGGGGTTGCGCGCTGTTTGCGGGTCACAGGACCGCCGGTCTGTTACCATGACTTCACGCTTGTGTTTTATCCCATGGGAAGCCGGTTCAAAAAACTTCAAGACCTTCATCACGCGGCATCCAGCCTGGAGTTAAACCCTCTGGACTATGCCAAGCTCCTGGGCGGGACCTATTTGCCCCGGCTCAATGCTCGATTCTCCTTCATTCCGACTCCCGACTTCTCCATTCGGTTTCCTTTCGAAGGGAATTCCGTCCACTATCACATGCGATCGAACGACCTCGATCACTCGTTTCTCTCGGGCATTTTCTTGCGCCACGAGTATCGGGTGCCGGTCTCCCCGCGCCGCATCCTGGACCTGGGGGGCAATATCGGCGCGGCCGACCTCTACTTCCACACCGCGTTTCCCGAGGCCGAAATCGTCACCGTGGAACCGCTGCCGGAGAACCTGGCTATCCTCCGCCGCAACTGGCAGGCCAACGCCATCCGCGGCCAGATCATCGCGGCCGCCGTCTCGGACCGTTCCGGGGAAGCCACCTTCTACCTGGGCCCCGCCGATTGCTCGAGCCTAATCGCGCGGCCGGATATCGCCGACCATTCGATCACCGTCAAGACCATGACCATTCCGGAGATTATGGAACAGGTTGGCTGGCAGCACATCGACCTGCTCAAGATCGATATCGAAGGCGGGGAAGTTGCGGTTTTCCGGGATTCGAAAGCGTGGGCTAACAAGGTTGACTGCATCACCGGCGAACTCCACAACGGTTACTCAGTTGCTGACGTGGAGCGGGATCTCGGCGGTCTGTTCGACTGCGTCCAGACGTTTGAATACCCGGCGCCGGGATGCATGAAAGGCTTTCTCGCCGTGCGGAAAGCGTAGCGATACGGCCCCGGCTCGTCATGGTTGAGCGAGTTCGGACCATGCCTCCCGCCCCAAGGGACGGGAGGCACGCCATCACTCCGCGCCAGCTTAGAAGCTGTACCGGAGTGCGATCTGGATCTGCCGGGAGTCGATACGCGTGGAGCTCAACACCCCGTAGTCCGGCGTCCGCAAGGTGGTGCCGGGTTGCGAGAAGTTGGCCCGGTTGGGCGCATTGAAGAACTCTCCACGCAACTCGACGGTGTGTTTGCCTTCGGAGAAGCGGAAGAATTTGTTGATGCTCGCATCGATGCCGATGATTCCCGGTCCGATGATGGTGTTGCGGCCGGCGGTGCCATAGCGGAACACCGGCTGCGGGGCGCCCGGCGCTACACCGAGACGATCCACAAAGGCGTTCGTGTTGAAGTACCGCTGCACAGTACGCTGGTCGTCCGGCAGGCCGGTGGTTTCCGTGGAGATAGCGTCCGGCTTGCAGTAGCCGCCGCCATTCTGCACGTTGCCCGGACCGCAGAAAGCGGTGGCGGGAAAGCCGTCCTGGAAGGTGGTGATGCCGCCGATCTGCCAGCCGCCTAGCACGGCATCCACAAAGCCGTTCGCCGGAACGAACTTGCGGCCCTTGCCAAACGGCAGCTCATACAGGAAGGAGGTGGTTAACCGCTGGCGGAAGTCGAAGGCGGAGAGGCCGCGTTCGGCCCGCAGGTTGTAGTTGTCCGAAGGGGTGAGCGGATCGCCGTCCGTGGTGCGAACGCCGGAGCCGTTGTCGATGGACTTGCCGTAAGCGTAGGAGGCGAGCAGCGTGAACCCGTTCGAGAAGCGCTGCTGGAGACGCATCTGGAAAGCGTGATAGCTCGAGTGGCTCGGAGCGTTCATGTTCTGGAAGCTGCCGTTGAATTTCGGGAACGGCCGGTTCAGATTGGGGTTGCCCGGGCCGGGCTCCGGGTTGTTGTAGCTGGTCAACCGGCGCAGCTTGATGCCGGCCGAACCCATGTAGGTGACTTCGAGAGACATGTCCTGCGTCAACTGGCGCTGGATGGAGGTCTGCCACTGCGTAACGTAGGAGGTCCGCTCGCCAAACTCGTTGATGAGGAGGAAGCTCGGCGCGCCGGGGCGCGTGAAGAGCTGGTTCCAGCCCAGGTTCGGCCGGGTGGTGTCGGCGACTTCGGCCTGGCGAATGGTGAAGGGGATGTTCCGCACGATGTCGAAGACGGCGTTCCCGATGTCGCGGACGAAGTAGACACCGCCACTGGTCCGCACGACCGTCTTGGCGTTCAGCTGATAGGCCAGGCCGATGCGCGGTCCGAAGTCATTGCGATCCGGCTTAGCGGCGCCCCGGCCGAAGCGGCCGTCACGCACCAACTGCCATCCGGGCGGGGCGGGAAACGCGGGGTTGCCCTGGTTCAAGTCGCCGGTGCCTGCGCGGACGAAGACCGGTTCGCGCGAGTTATCCCAGGCAAAGTCGACGTTCACAATCGCGTCGTTCTTGTCGACGAAGGGAGATTCGTACTCCCAGCGGAGCCCCCAGTTCATCGTCAGTTTGTTGGTGAGCTTCCAGGTATCGTTGAGATACAACGCCATGTAGTTCTGCCGGAAGCTGGCGACCGGGGCGCCCACCTGGCCTTCGGTGTTCGACATGTGGCCGAGCAGCATGTCGGCCATCGGTTCGCCGGTGTACTGGCCGTTCCAGGAGAAGCGGCCGCGCGGAACGACGGCGCCAATCTGGTTGTAGCGCAGCCGCCGGTATTCGCCGCCGAACTTGAAGGTGTGGCGACCCGAGGTCCAGGAGAAGTTGTCCGAGAGCTGGAAGGTGGTGTTCCAGTTCACGAACGGGCAGTCGTTACACTCGCCGACGTTGGCGAAGCCGGAGATCTGGAAGACCGGCAGGCCCCAGAAGAGCGGGTCCTGCGAGATCCCGGGTAAGCCGAGGTTGCCCACGATGTTCTCGCGGAAGGCGCGCTGCTGGATGTTGGCCGAGTTGAAGTAGTTCATGCCGAACTTGAACTCGTTCACCTTGTTCGGCCCAATCACCGAGGTGTGGCCGAGGACGCCCTGCTGGCCGAGGATATCGACATTGTTGCCCGTGTTGCGGATGGCGAACGGGATGTACTGGGGTTCCTTGGTTTGCGAGAAGCGAAAGAAGAAGGTCTGATTCTGGAAGGCGGTCAAGTCCCCCCGGGTGGTGAACTGGTTGCCGTCAGTACGGCGCGACTCGTCGTTCAGATAGTTATTGGTGATGCCGAGCGCGCCGCCACCCGTCTGGTTCGGCAGCGGGTAGTACTCATTCAGAACCCGGCGCGAGGTGGGATGGATGCGGCTTTCGGGGATGATCCCGCCCGGAAAGACCTGGCCGGCGTTGAGCGGGTCGCGAATGGCGCGATTGAGAAAGCCGAAGTTGCCGCTGCGGAAGCGGGCGTCGGGCAGGGTGCCCTGCTGAGTGAGCGCGCGGCGCTCGCGCAGCCCTTCGTAGTTGAACATGAAGAAGAGCTTGTTGCGGCCATCGAAGATTTTCGGAATGCGGACCGGGCCGGAGAGGGTGCCGCCGAACTGATTGCGTTTGAAGGGCGGGTTGACCGGCGCGAAGAAGTTCCGGGCATCGAAGAAGGAGTTGCGGACGAAGGAGAATCCGACGCCGTGAAAATCGTTCGTGCCGGATTTTGTCGAGACGTTGACTTGCGCGATGCCACGGCCGTACTCGGCGGAGAAGAGGCCGGACTCCACCTTGAACTCCTGCAGCGCGTCGAGCGAGGGCAGGAAGAGGTAGGTATTGAAGTTCGGGTCGGTGTTCTCCATGCCGTCGAGCGTGTAGTGGTTGAAGTGCACGCGCTGGCCGGCGACGTTGAGGGCGAAGGTATTGCGGGCGCCGCCCATGCGCTGCTGGCCCTGGCTGGAGGCGGGGCCGTTGGTGGTGGCTCCCGGGATGAGCGAGGCCAACTGGAGATAGTTGCGGCCGTTAAGCGGGAGTTCGACAATGCGCTTATTCTCGATGACCGTTCCGACGGAGGTCGTTTCCGTTTCGAGCACGGGCGCGCCGCCCTTTACCTCGATGACTTCGGCGACATTGCCGACCGTGAGCGTGAAGTTGAGCGTGGGCGATTGGCCGACCTGCAGTTCGATGCCGGCTCGCGATTGGCTCTGAAACCCTTCTTTCTCGACCTTGATGGTATAGGCTCCGGGATTCAACGCCGGCGCGGCGTAGATGCCCCCGTCGTTGGTGCGCAGGACGCGGCTGAAGCCGGTTGCGGGGTTGGAGATGGTGACCGTAGCGCCGGCCACGGCGGCACCCGACGAGTCGAAGACGGTGCCACCAAGATCACCCGTTCCGGACTGTGCGAATGCACTAACCACCGCGAGGGCAAGGAGCCCTATATATCGAAGGAGAAATGAGGACATAGAGGGGACTTGTATCAACTTCCCGCCACCGAGTCAAGGCCCTGAGTGCTACTCTGGCGAAGGACCGACAGGAGGGATTCTTGCTGTTGCTGGCCATGTTACTGCTGTCCCTGTGTGATGCCGCCAAAGAGCGGGGAGGAGCGGCAGCCGAAGAGGTGACTCTCGAGGGGCTCCTGCTCCTGGGCTATCACGATTCGAGGCTACAGGATCGTGTGCGGCCGCCTGGTTCGTTGGAATGCGCCGTGTTTGTCGCGTTTCCGGGGACGCCGCCGTTTCTCACGCCGGGCTATGACTGGGAGCATTACCGAGGCGGCCCTCGAATGACCGCTTTCAGCCTGGCCTATCAGGACGCATCCAGGCGGCCAGGTTTTCGGCCCAAGCGGGTAATGATTCGCGGGACCCTGATCCGGCGCACCGGCTTCCGATTCCATGCGGCGCACCGGGGAAATGGCTTCGGCTATCGCGGCGTCTATCCGGCGGCGATCCTCGTTAAGGCGATCGAATTCGCGCCGTAAGGCCGGGCGCTCATCTGAGCACTTTATCCGCGGCCGCTCGCAGCTCGCGTAGAGTTTGCATCTGCTCAGGCGTCAGCTCCACCACCTTCCGGCGGCAGACCGGTTGAATCGGCTGACCCGCCCAGTTGGCCATGAGTTTGGCCGATAGCGGATAACGCACGTTGAGTATCGTCTCGGCGTCGGTGAGGAACCGCTGCACCCGGCCCGCCTCCGGGCCGCCCTGGCCGGCTTGCCGGACGGCATACGCCACGACGTTCGGATACGCATTGGCCGCGATGCCGCTGAAGCCGTGGCCGCCCGCGCGGATGGCGTCCACCAGGATGGGCACATGCGCGTTGAAGACGCTGAGGGGCGAACTCTGCACCGCGCGAACCTTCGCGGTAACGGCCGAGAGATCGCACGAAGTGTCCTTGTGGAACACGAATCGGCCGGTGCCACCCGCCCAACGCATCATCTCCGGCGAGAGCAGCCGCTTGTATGGGCTGGGCGCTTCGTAGAGACCGAAAGGCAGGGCGGGCGCGGCGGCGAGAATCGCTTCGACGCGTTCGCGCCAAAGCGTGTCGGGATCCTGTTTCTCGGTGACCTGCGAAGTGGTGAGCACGGCGGCGACGGCCCCACCACCCTCGAGACGCTTGACGAACTCGCTGACGGGTCCCACAGCGAATCCGGGCAAGCCACCGGCCACGACAGGCGTACGGCCCGCGCGCTTCACCACGCGCGCCGTCACCTGCAGGCGTTCGGCTTCGGTGAGGTTCCATACTTCGCTCGACTGACAGCAGGCAAACAGGCCGGCGGCGCCGTTGGCAAGATACCAATCGGTGAGCGCATCGAGGGCCGGCCAGTCGATGGAAAGATCGGCGCGGAAGGGCGTGAGCATCACGGGCCATAGGCCCGCGGGGATGCGGTTGCCAGCTCCGCCGAGGAGGGGCGTCGCGAAAGGGGCGAGTAGCGCATGGCGCCTCGTGAGCATCTGCGCATTTTCTCACGACGAGCTATCCGCGGCAGCCAGCCACACGAAGAGCAACCCCAGCCGGAGCGAGGCCGGAGGATCTATGGCGTGTTCTCAACACATATTTTTGCGTCAGACCCGGCCGTTCGCATTTCGAGCGATGATTTCGGGCGGTCCGTCGGGTCTAATAAGGCAAGCCCATGGCAACCAACACCGTGCAGTTACACCGCGTTTTCCGCGCTAAGCCCGAGAGAGTCTACAAAGCCTTCCTCGATCCGGAGGCGATGGTGAAATGGTTACCACCCCACGGATTCACCGGCAAGGTGCTCCATTCGGACGTCCGGGAAGGCGGGAGCTACCGGATGTCCTTCACCAATTTCGCGACCGGCCAGATCCACTCGTTCGGCGGCACCTACCTCGAACTGACTCCCTCGGAACGGATCCGGTACAACGATCAGTTCGACGACCCAAACCTGCCCGGGTCCATGCACGTGACCGTCACCCTGCGGGAGGTCTCCTGGGGGACGGAGCTGCGGATCGTGCAGGAGGGCCTGCCGGAGGTGATTCCGCTAGAGGCCTGCTACCTGGGCTGGCAGGAGTCCCTGCACCTGCTGGCGATGCTGGTGGAGGCGGAGATTCCAGCGGCGTGACCGCGGGCCGGTCCTTGGCCCAAAGCTCGCGGAGGACAGCGGGATTCACCGCATCGCGCCAGCGCGCGTCAAAACGCGCGGCGATCTCGGGGTGGTCCGCGAGCAGGGACTCGAGGCCAAGACGAACGTGCGGGGCCGCGCCGCCAAGCTCCCGGGCGAGTTTTTCTTCGATGTCGACGAGTTGGTTCGTCAGGCCGCCAGGGTCGATGAGGACCACACGGCCTTGCACGATGCCGTAGTTCCTGAGGTGGGCGTCGAGTGAGAACAGACCCAGGCGCCAACCGGATTGGCGGGTCAGAAGCAACTGTTCGAGCCAGTGTTCGAACTCGGCGAACCCGTCCGCAGCGGCCAGCGCGGCGAGCCGATCGTAGAGAATCGCTTCGACGCGCTCGGTAGCCTTGGAGACCGTGAGGAAGCCGGGCCAGCCGCCAACCGAAACCCGGACCGAGGGGAACGCCACCTCTTCCGGCACGAGCGAGGTGCCCTGCAGGTGTTCGCGGGCGAGGCGTTCGCCGCGGGCGCTCTGGAAGTGGTATTGCCGCCAGACCTGCCGGATATGCGTGGAGAACCAGACGGCGCGGGGTAGGACGGCCATGGAGGCCTGGGCGGCCACGCGCAGCAGCCGCAGTTGCCGGGACGGCCGTTCGAGGAGATCGCGGCCGAGGCCGAAGGGGAGAATCCGTTCGAGGAAGCGGACGAGGCGCCAGATGCCGATGAGGGCGACCACTTCCGAAGGCGTCCGTTCCCGCTTGACCACCCAGTGTTCGGAGGCATAGACGACTTTGCCGATCCCTTCGCCGAGGCGCCGCAGGCGGCCGCGCGTAAGTTCGGCCGGGGCCTCGGAAAGTACGCGCAACTGCGGCGTCGCCATGCGAGCACTATACGGCTTTTCGCGGTGGGCGGCTATGCTGAGAGAGAGCCGTGGCGATTCAGATTCCCAGTTCGGAGTTGACGGAAGCGTTCGTTCGGGCCTCCGGCCCGGGCGGCCAGAACGTGAACAAGGTATCGACGGCGGTGGAGCTGCGGTTCGACGTCGAGCGGTCTACCGTGTTGCCCGAAGCGGTGCGGCAGCGGCTGCGCGTGTTGGCGGGCAAGCGGTTGACGCAGGACGGGATTCTGGTGATTACGGCCAGCGAGCACCGGACCCAGGAAGGCAACCGGGCGGCGGCGCGGGCGCGCCTCGACGAACTCGTGGCGCGGGCCGAGATTGCTCCCAAGCGGCGGAAGGCGAGCCGGCCAACGCTGGGGTCGAAGCTGCGGCGGCTGACCGAGAAGTCCGAACGCGGACAAACGAAGAAGGGGCGGGGGCGGCCCCGGGACAGCGAAGGCTAACCCACCTGGACGCTGAGCATCGAGATGGACCGGCCGTCGAAGCCCTCCACCGGGAACGAGACCGCGTCGGCCGGCTGCCGCGCACCCAGGACGTAGAGCAGCGGCAGATAGTGCTCCGGGGTGGGGACGGCCAGCGCGGACTCCGGCCCCAGCAAGCCGTAGTCGAGCAATGGCTTCGTTTCGTTGGCCAGCATGAGCTCTCTGGCGCGATCCTCAAAACGGACGGTCCAATCGAAGGGATCGGCTTGGGGACGGTCCCAGGCGTAGGCGCGCAGGTTGTGGACGAGATTACCGCTGCCGGCGATCAGCACGCCTTCTTCGCGGAGAGGAGCGAGTTTGCGGCCGATCTCGTAGTGAAACGCCGCGGGCTTCGCCCGATCGATGCTGAGTTGGACGACGGGCACATCGGCTTGGGGATAGACGTGACAGAGCACGGACCACGTGCCGTGATCGAGTCCCCAGGCAGAATCCAGTTGGACGGGCAGAGGCTGCAGGAGTTGCTCCACACGGTGCGCGAGAGCCGGATCGCCGGGGGCGGGATAGGAGACCGCGTAGAGCGATTCCGGGAAGCCGCCGAAGTCGTGAATGGTTCGGGGAGCGGTGCTGACGGTGACGCCGGTGCCGGGAACGTACCAATGCGCCGAGATGGCGAGGATCGCCCGCGGCTTCGGCGCCGTGAGACCGAAGCGGCGCCAGGCCGCCGTGAACGCGTTCTCCGAGATCGCATTCATCGGGTTCCCATGGCCAAAGAAGATAGCGGGCAGCATGCTTCTATTGTGGCTGCGGGATGGCGGCGCCGTCGGCGCGAGGGTCGGAGGCAGCCGAGTTCACCTTCGTTTTAGCATTGTGCATCACGGCGTTGCCGCGGCCCATGCGGGCGGTGTAGGGCTGGGCGATGGTGATCAGATGACCCTTGGCGGAGAGCTGCTGCAGAGTGTCGAGGCCGACGCGGGATTCGATGGTGACATCGCAGCCGGTGGCGCGGGATTTCGTGAAGCGGGGCGCTTCGAGAGCCTCCTGCAGATTCATGCCGTGGTCGGCGAGATAGGAGACGAACTGCGCGTGAGCCAGCGGCTGGTTGGCGCCGCTCATGATGCCGAAGCCGATATGGAGTTCGTCCTTCTGCAACAGGCCGGGGATGATCGTGTGGAACGGGCGCTTGCCGGGCAGCAGCGCGTTGGGCGCGGACTTGTCAAAGCTGAAGCTGGCGCCGCGATTGTGCAGATGGAAGCCCATGCCATCCACCATCACCCCGGAGGCCCAGCCGCCGGAGACGCTCTGGATCCAGGAGGCGATGTTGCCCTCCTGATCGACGACGGAGAAGTAAGTGGTGTCGCTCGAAGTGGGCGGTTGGCCGGGCGCGACGGCGCAGTTGGCGGTGTCCGCCTTAATGAGCTTGGCGCGCTGGGCGGCGTAAGGCTTGGCGATCATGCCGGCGGTGGGCACCTTGACGACGCGGGGGTCGGCAACGTACTTGAGGTCGGCGTAGGCCAGCTTCATGGCTTCGATTTTGCGATGGAACTCGACGGCGGAATAGGGCCCGGCGGCGTCGAAGTTTTCGAGGATATTCAGCATGGACAAGGCGGCGAGGCCCTGCCCGTTGGGCGGGAGTTCGTGGACGCGCCAACCGCGATAGGTGGTGGAGATGGGGGTGACCCATTCGGGCTCGAAGGAGGCCAGGTCGGCGGGCGCCAGCAGGCCGCCGAGTTGCTTCGACTTCTTGACGATGGCGGCGGCGATATCGCCGGTGTAGAACGCGTCGGCGCCCTGTTCGGCAATGAGCTTCATGGCGCGGCCGAGATCGGGGTTCTTCCAAAGGTCGCCTACGGCGGGCACTTTGCCGTTGGGATAGAAGACGCGAATGCCTTCGGGATCTTTGCGAACGAGCGCGGAGTCCCAGCCGCGGCCGACCATCTCCTGAATGGGGAAGCCTTCGTTGGCAAGACGGATGGTGGTGGCGAAGAGAGATTTCCAGGGGAGTTTGCCGTACTTCTTGTGCATGGCCTGCCAGCCGCGGACGCAGCCCGGGACGGTGACGGAGTGGATGCCGGTGGAGTCCATTTTCTTGAGGCCCTTCGCCTGGAGGGCTTCAATGGTCATGGCTTGGGGCGCGGGGCCGGAGGCGTTGAGGCCGGTGATCTGCCCGGTTTTGGCGTCGCGGTAGAGGACGAAGAGGTCGCCGCCGATGCCGCACATCATGGGTTCGACGAGGCCGAGGACGGCGTTGGCGGCAATGGCCGCGTCAACGGCGTTGCCGCCCTGGGCCAGGATTTGGGCCCCGGCCTGCGAGGCGAGGACCTGGCTGGTGGCGACGATGCCGCCGGTGGCGATGACCATGGAACGGCCATGGGCGCGATCGTTTTTCTGCGCCAAGGCGAGGACGGCAAGAACGAGGAGAGAGGGGAGCAGTCGAAAGATGGGGCGCATGAGAGTCGGGTGCCGGGGGTTTTGCGCTTATGGTAGCAGAAGGAGATTTTGCACATGGAAACGATGCAAGGGCTTTGGATCGGGCCCCGGCTTTCGGCGATGGAACGGCTATCGATCGCTTCCTTTCTGGCGCATGGACACCCGTACCACCTGTACGTCTACGAGGAGGTGGAAGGAGTTCCGGCTGGGGCGGAGGTGAAGGATGCGAACGAGATACTGCCGGCGAGCCGCATCTTCCGCTATGCGAACGGTGGCTCGTATGCAGGGTTTTCGAACTTCTTTCGATACCAGTTGCTACGGGACCGGGGGAACTGGTGGGTGGATCTGGATATGGTGTGCCTGCGGCCGTTCGATTTCGCCGAACCGGTTGTGATCTCGTCGGAGCGCGCGGCGGACGGGTGCCGATTCGTGAACTCGGGGGCGCTGAAGTTTCCGGCCGGAAGCCCGGCGCTGGAGGCGGCGTGCAGAATTTGTGCGGGGAAGGACCCGGCATCGCTCGTGTATGGCGAGATCGGCCCGTCCTTAATGGAGTGGCTCGTGCAGCGTTACTCGCTGGAGGCGGCGGTTCAAGAGCCGGAGGTCTTCTGCCCGATTCCCTGTGAGAGGGTAGCCGAGCTGGTCAAGCCGGGGACACAGGTGCCACGCGGAGCCTACGCCGTGCATCTCTGGCACGAGCTCTGGCGCCGCAACGGGTTGAACAAAGACGGCGACTTCCCCAAAGACTCTATCTATGGCCGGCTTTGCGCAGCCTGATCGAGTGCTGCCAAGCCGGGGTGGTACGGGTGAGCCGGGTCGCCTTGGGCGGCGGCGCGGATCTCTTGATAGACATAGCTCTGCTTCGTGATGGCTGACCAGAGGGCGGTCTTTACCCGTTGATCGGTGTAGACGCGATTGGCGAGATGCAGGAAGATGAGCCAAGAGCAGAGATTGTCGGAAGGGTAGTGAACACCGGCCAAAACGCGGCGATCTCCTGCGTCGACGGCCCACTGCGTCAGAGCGAGGACAGAGGGAGAGTTCGGAGTCAGGAACCCAGGAACCTTCTCCGCCCAAAAGCGCTCTAACATGCCGCCTGCCGCCAGGGCAGATTGAACCGCGTGACCACTACACATGGACGGCGTATGCGAAGTCAGAGCCGCGTGGTACCGAAACTCGTTTCCAGCAAACAACACCGCGGTTTGGTAAGGGCGCGGGCGCTGAAGGTGGTATTTGAACTGGGTGCTCACGTTGGCCACTTTGGCATACATGGCCTGGACTCGGAGCGTCTCAATGGCTTCGCCAGAATACAACTTGGCCAGTTCGCGATCGTAGTACCGATAGGCCGTGGCCAGCTTTTCCGTGTCTTCGAGCGTGAAGAGTTCTTCCTGGATTGGGCAGTTCGCGGCACGAATAGGAGAGCGGACGGGACGGTAGAGCTCGAGGCCCTGGGGATGGGATTGAATGCGAGCCAGGACCTCGTGGTCTTTCTTCGTGAGGAGGCGCATCCGGGAGGCGCTATCGCCGACCCACTCCTGGCTGCTGTAATCGAACCGCGGCCAGAGCGTCGCGTTGATAACGTCGAGAGTTGCTTCAAAAAACTCTATCCAACTGGCGGCTCGCTGCTTGGGCGCTTGGCCCGGCAGCAGCCGAAAATCAGTTGGCGCGATGCTCAGGAAGTCGTTCCGTGTTTCTGTGTGGCGCATTTTCCCCCACGGAGACAGGGCCATTGGATCGTTGATCGATAGTTTCATTAGATTTTTCCTGTTTGCTGAGAGCAGAATTGGCGCCATATTTGTCGCAGGGCAGTTTCCGTTTCGTGGGCCAGCCGGCCGCTATTGACAAAGCCGGAAGCGACCAGACGATCGCGCAACTCCCGGCGCAGGGAGGCAAGAGAGGGCAGATCCGCAGCCAGGCGCTGGGCGATGGCGACGTACTCGGCGGGGGAGTGGGCCACGCAGGCGGAGAGCCCGGCCGAGGCGAGCAAGGAAGCGCCGACGCGGGAGGGATGGGTATCTCCTGCAAGGGTAACCACAGGAACGCCCATCCAGAGAGACTCGCAGGTCGTGGTCTGTCCGGCAAAGGGGAAGGTATCGAGGATGACATCGGTTTCGGCCATGAGCGCCATCAGAGCGGCGCGAGGCCGAGCGCCACAGTAGCGAACGCGGGATTCCGGGATGCCACGGAGGAGGAACTCGCGGATCAGGTTGTGGCGAGAGGAGGAGCCGGGATCGTCAAGCGTGGGGTCGTCGTGCTGGATGAGGAGTTGACCACCGGGGCACTGCCGGAGGATTTCGGCAAGCGCATCAAAGACGGCGTTGTTGAGTTTCGTGCGGCGTTGGAACATCCCGAAGGTGGGGAAGCCATTGCCGAGAGCGGGGAGCGGGGCAACTGGCGGTGCGTCGGGCGGGGGCAAGTAGCTCAGATATCCCGATGGGAGCCGGACGGGGATCTCCGCATACTGCGATTCCGTGCCGGTGGGCGTGGCCCATTGGTCGGTCAGGATGAAATCGAAGCAGGCCAGGCCGCGGGTACACGGATAGCTGGGATAGACGATCTGGAGCGGGGCCGCGCGCAGAGCGAAGACGGAAAGGCGATGGTTGGCGGAGTAGCCGGAGGGGTCAATGAGGATGTCAATCTGATCGTGACGGATGAGGTCAAGCAGCTCCGCATCCGAAAGGGAATGGCATTCCCGCCAATGGCAGGCTTGGGCGCGGAACCACTCGGTATGTTCATCCTGCCGGGAGGAGGCGTGATAGAGAAAGATCTCGACCTGCTGGCGGTCGTGGCCGGCGAGCAGCGGAGCCAGGAAAAACACCGGGGGACCGCCGAAGAACTCCGCGGAGAGATAGCCGATGCGCAGGCGGCGGCCGGGGTCGGCAGTCCCGGCGAAAACGAAGGGCGCCGGAGCCGGGGCGAAGCGGCGAGCCCATTCTTCATGCGCGGTGCGCAGGCTGGCGCCGGTCTGAGCGGGATCGAACAAAAGCAGGTAGAGGAAAACGCCATGGAAATCCGGGGTGGAGGCATGGGCGGAGACGACCAGGTTCGAGTGATGAAGGGCGCCAGCCAAGTCGTCGGCCAGCCAACAATCCAAGGCGATACGAGCGCGACACGCGAAGTCTTTGGGGTTGGCGCGAAGGACCTCAGCCTCGTGGCGGCGGGCGAGATCGAACTCCTGATCGGCGCGATGGACCGCAGCGAAGAAACGGTGGGCAGCGGCGGAGGCGGGGTCCAGACTAAGGCTTTGCCGCATTGCTGCGAAAGACTCGCGAGAACGGCCGCACGCGGACAGCGCGTGGGCGAGACCACGCCAGGCACGGGCGAGTTGGGGGTTTAGAGACAGAGCCGCTTCAAAGGCGGAGGCCGCAGCCTCGGGCGCTTGGGCGGAGAGAAGGCTGGCGCCGAGGTCGCATTGCCACGCGGCCCGGAACGGCTCAGCGGCAACCGCGCGCTGTAGCCGTTCGGCCGCCGCACCATAGCGGCCTCGCGTTCCGTCAATGAGTGCCGCAAGGTGAAGGATCTCCGGAGAAGGGGTGGACTCGACGAGGGCGGAAATCTGGACCTCCGCTGTATCCAGATCTCCGCGCGCGAGAGTCGCCTTTATCGAACCGAAGGAGACGGACTCCGTCAATTTCAGGACTCCAGTTCGAGGTAGAGCGAGCCGTCTTCAGCCTGCTGAATCGACAGTTTCTTAAAATTGAAGGCATCCGGCAATTTGACAGCCGCAGGTTCTTGACCGGGAACGAATTGGTGTGTCGTAAACACATAGCCGCCGTCGGGAAGGCGTTCGTGGGTGCCGAACAAAGTGAGAGGGATCTTGATCTTATCGGGCATTAGTTCTCCTTAGGTCAGCCGCATAGCGGCGACGAGGCTGGGAAAGCGCGGATGTTGCCTTACGTTTTCGAGGAAAGGATCAACCTTTATATAGCCAAGCGAGGTATCCCGAGCGAGAAGGGCTCGTTCGAGGAGAGAGATTGCGCCATCCAGATCCCGTTGAATCGAGTAGACCCGGGCGAGGCGGCCAGGTGAGGCGGCGCCTTGGGCGACTTGTTGTTCGAGCAGAACGGCGTACGGACGAGCGGCTGAATGGTCTCCCCGGAGCGAATAGACCATGGCAAACAGTTGCGTCGAAAGCAACGGCTGCGCCGCCTCGACACGCCCAATATGGGCCGCCTGCTGCAGAGCCTTTTCGAAAAGACCACTCGAAAACTGGTTAGACAACAGAAACGCCTGCCGGGCGTAGGCCTCTCCCAGATTGAACCGGGCACTCATGATGTCGCGGCCGTGCAAAGCGTTCTCCAGAAGATCAATCGCCTGCGGAACCCGGCCAGCGAACAGCAACGTAAGGCCATGACCGGAGGCGGAGGTACGGTCATGGGGGTCCAATTGATGGGCCTGTTCCATCCCGGCGACCGCTTCGTCAAACCGCCCGAACTGCAGGAGCAGGCCCGCCCGCCAACGCAGAGCCCGCGGGAAGCGGGGGCGCAGGCGAAGAGCGGCATCGTAGCTTTCCATGGCGCCCTGCCAGTCCCAAAATCGCTGGCGCACGGCGGCCAGTGATGCATGGGCTTCGGGAAGCTGGGGGTCTTCGGCGAGGGCGCGTTCGGCGTGCGACTTGGCGCTGCGGCCATGCTCCTCCGCACGGCGTTGATCAAAGTTCAAGGCGGACAGATGGGCTTGCGTAAGGGCGGCGAAGGCGAGCGCGAAGCGGGGATCCTCCGTGACGGCCCGTTCCAGGCTCTCAATGGCGGCATCAAGCGAAGCGGGAGATCCCTCCTGCATCAGCGTCTGCCCTCGCAGGAAGTGGTCGAAAGCCAGATTGCTCGACGTCGGGCTGCCGATGGAAAACTCGCGATTGCGCCGCCACGGGCGGAGGACGCTATTCAGACGAAGGACCATGCCCAGGGCGGACTCCAGCGCCCGGAGGGTTTGCTCGGCGATTTCAGATTGAATTTCGAGGAGGTTGCTGACCGACGAGGGCCCCGTGGGATGACCGATCCGGCCGCCAAAATCCTCCGACCAGAGCACGCGTTCCGCGGCATGATCGTACAGTTGGAACTTGAGCTGAAGGTTGCCCGGAGCGCCGGCGAGGGAACCGCTGAGCGAGAAGCGCTGACCAGGCGCGGCGCCGGGACGGAAAACCCGATAGAGACGCAGCACCTCGACCCCCTCCATCCCGCTGAGCCGACGCATCAACTCCACCACCGTCCCGCGGCAGAGATGTTCATACGCCTCACCTGCTTCGTTCTCGATGTCGAAGACGCCAACCTTCGCCCACACCGGAAGTCCACTCACGGCAGTGACGGCCACGCCACCCAACAGGATCGGCGCGGCGACGCCCGCCGCCAACAGAAACCGGCGCCGGAGCGACTTCCGCGGCGCACCCGGCGCAGTCTCGAGCGCCGTCACCACCTCGGCAATGGTGGCAAAGCGTTGCGCGGGATCCAGCGACAGACAACGGAGAATGGCTTGGTTCCAGTGTTCCGGCAAGCTGCTGGCCCGGTCGCGCGGCGGGGTCGGCGCTTCCCAAAGCTTGGCGAAGTAGAGCGCCTGCAGGGAATCCGCCGCAAAGGCGCGGCTGCTGGTTACCATTTCGTCAATAAGTAGACCGAAGGAGTAGATGTCGGAAGCGATGCTGGGCTTTTCGCCGCGCAACAGTTCCGGCGCCATGAAGTACGGCGCGCCCGCCTGGAGGTTCACCTGCGACTCAAACAGCTCCGACTCCGCGTTGCGCACCTTCGCCAGGCCGAAGTCCATGACGATCGCCTGCAGTGCCGAACTGTCGCGGCTCGCCAGCATCACGTTCGAGGGCTTAAGGTCACGGTGAACAATGTGGCGGCGGTGCAGCGTGGAGACGGCGGCGCCAATCTGACGAATCCAGGGCAGCGCGGTGGCGGCATCGAGCGGACGCTGGCGGAGCAGCAGGTCCGCAAGGCTCTCGCCCACAAGGAGCTCCATCGTCAGGCAGGGCAAAACGCCGTTCGGGGTCTGGTGTTCGACCAGGTCGAACAGGCGGCAAAGGCCGTCGTGAGCGACGTCGCGAGTGATCAGCAACTCCCGTTCAAAGCGGGCCAGCGCTGCCTTATCGGCGGCGAGCTCAGCGCGCAGAACCTTGAGGGCGAGGCGGCAGCGGAGCCGTTCGTCGAATACCTCATACACCTCTCCCATCCCGCCGCGCGCGAGAAACCGGGTGATCCGGTAGCGGTTCGCCACCAACTCCCCCCGGCCGAGCACGGGAAGAGAACGGGCCGCAGGAGGCAGATCACCGGTTCCGGATTCGAGATGGTTATCGAGCAGCTCCTGAACAACGGCGCGCAGGTGGTCTCGATTGCCGCAGGAGCGGGCCAGGAAGTCTGGGCGGTCGGCGGCTGGCAGGGCCAGCGCCGAGGCGAACAACGACTTGATCTCCTCCCACTCTTCGGCCGACATCGCTCTATCTCTTCCGCAGGCGGCCAACCAGCCACGCGCGCGCGACCTGCCAATCCCGCTTGGCGGTTCGTTCGTCGATGGCGAGCGCGTCGCCAATCTCGCGGAAGGTGAGACCGCCGAAGGCGCGCATTTCAACGATGCGAGCCATGCGGGGCTCCTCAGCGGCGAGCTGGTCGAGCGCCTCGCCGATTTCAAGAGCGTCAACGAACGGCTCGGCATGGGGCAGCACGAAGTCGTCGAGTTGGAGGCGGAGAACACCACCGCCCCGCTTCTCCGAACGGTGCGCCCGCGCATGATCGATCAGCAACCGGCGCATCGCCTCCGAGGCGGCGGCCAGAAAGTGCGCTCGTCCGCGCCAGGCGATGGGCCCCCGGCGAGCGCATTGCAGGAAGAACTCGTTGACCAAAGCCGTGGGTTGCAGCGTATGATCGCTCCGTTCCGTACGCATGCGATGGTCCGCGATACGCCGAAGTTCCGGATGCAGGATCTCAATCAGTTTGGCGTGGGCTCCCCCGTCGCCGTCGCTCAATTGCTGAAGTAGTGCAGTTACATCTCCGATCATGGACGGACGATACTCCTGATCGACGGAATTGCCCAATAGACGACGCAAAAGCCTCTGAATCATAACTAAATGAAGAATCCCTGTCAACGCGATTCGAGGACTAACGATTCTTCGCTTTGGCACGACCCGGAAGCCGGCGATACTTATTTAGCGAGATACTGCGCGCAAAAGGGGCACGAATCTATTCGCCCACGCGCAAGAGCTTCAAAATCTGCGCGCCGTAACGGGTCGCCGTGCGGGGACCTAAGCCAGAAACATGGAGAAGGTCATCCTGGGTCGCCGGCAGGTCGTCCGCGATTTCGGCCAGGACTTTGTCGGTGAGGATGCGGAAAGCCGGAACGCCTTCCTTCTTCGCTTGCGCGAGGCGCCACTTCTTCAGCGCTTCGACAACGGGGCTGCCGGCGTCCGCCTTCTGGCGTGGTTTTCTCGCCGCTTTCTTCGCCGGGGCCTTCGGGCGGCGTCCGGAAGGGCTCTTCTCGGGACGATCCTTGATCAAAAGGTCGAGATCATCCGGATCGGCCTGGCTCCCCTCCCAGGTCAGCAGGGCGCGGCGGAAGGCGATCTCCCGGCCTTCGGCCTGAAACGTCTCTTCTTTCAGTTCGACCAGGCCGATGCGCGCCATCGCACTAAGGATCTGTTCAAAGCCATCGCGAGAGAGCGTCGTGCCGCCGCAAAGTTCCGTGTGCAGTTTGCCGGTGGACCGGCCGTCGGACTTCTTCAGCGCCGTGAGGATTTCGCGAGCCACCACAAGTTCCCGAGCGCTGGCTTGCCGGAAGACTTGCGCCTCGCAGGTATCCGGCGCGCAGAAATCGCAGATGCCGCAAGGGTCGGCGGCGCCCGCCTTGTCCCCGAAGTGGGCGACCAAGGCGGACATGCGGCACTGGCTGCCATCGGCAAAGCGGAGCATGTTCTGCAGTTGGGCCAGCTTCTGATTGATCTGCGCCTGGTAGGGCTCCTTCCATTCGGGCCGCCCCTGGGTGATGTTTTCGGCGAAGTCGACCAAGGCGCCGCCGTGGATCCAAAGCTTTTCGAGCGCCTTGTCAAAAACCTCCTGCTCCATACGGACCTTCGACTGCAGGTCCTCCTTGGCGATGGGCTGCTCGGAGAGCGCGTGGTAAATCTTCTCGAGAATCTTGGCGTCCGGGTAGTCGCGCTCGTGGAACCAGTCGTGGGTATGCCGGTCCGCGTAGGAGTGCATCAGCACGGCGCGCGACATCTCGCCGTCGCGTCCGGCGCGACCGATCTCCTGGTAGTAGCCTTCGAGGCTGCTGGGCAGAGCCGTATGGATCACGGTGCGGACGTTCGGCTTATCGATACCCATGCCGAAAGCGATGGTGGCGACGATGACTTCGAGACGGCCATCAAGAAAGCCGGCCTGCACCCGGCTCCGGATCTCGGCACTGAGGCCGGCGTGGTAGGAGGCCGTGGGGCAGACGCTCTTCAACGTCATCGCCACCTCTTCGGCCTGCTTGCGGGTGGGAGCGTAGACGATGGCGGGGCGGCGGGCGCCGTCCTGCAGAAGCTGGCGGGCGAGGTCGGAGCGTTCGCTCGGATTCGCCTCGACCACTTCGATCGCGATGTTATCGCGGCGGAAGCCTTGAATGAAGCGGCCATCGGCGCCGAGGTGCAGTTGGTTCGCAATATCGTTTTGAACGATGGGGGTGGCCGTGGCGGTGAGCGCAATGATGGGCGCCGGGCGGAGAGCGGGCAGATGCTGGCCCAGCGTGCGGTAGTCCGGCCGGAAATCGTGGCCCCATTGCGAGATGCAGTGGGCCTCATCAACGGCCACGAGCGTGGGCTTGCGTTTGGCGAGCATCTCCGGGAAGCCGGGTACGCGGAGACGTTCCGGCGCGATGAAGAGAAAGTGCAGACGGCCGGCGAGATAGTCCACACAAGCCTGCCGCGAGGCGGCGCGGTCGCGGCCGGAATGGATGCGTTCGACGGCGAAGCCGCGCTGTTGCAGCTTGGCGACCTGATCCTCCATCAGCGCAATCAGCGGGCTGATGACGAGCGTGGTGCCGCCGCGGGCGAGGCCCGGAAGTTGGTAACAGAGGGACTTCCCCGCCCCGGTGGGCATGACGAGCAGCACGTCCTTCCCATCCACCACGGCGCGGCAAACCGCTTCCTGGCTCGGGCGAAAATCCTTGAAGCCGAAGGCTTCGTGCAGCAGCGTGGGAAGGTCGGTGGTGGTGAGGGGGGGCAGTTCGGCCGGAGGCGGAGGAGCGGCCGGGGCCGAAGGCGCGGGCGGCGCCTGGCCGACTTTGCCAACCACTTCGGTGACATACTCCTCAATTCCCTTGACGAATGGGTTCAACTCGGCCTGCCCCCGTTCGATGCGCTTGAGATAGGCCTCCCACTGGCCGGTCATGATGGGGCTCTTGACTTCGGGGTGGACGACCTCAATGAGATGAATGCCTTTGTCCGTGGCTTCGAGCGTCTTGCCGTTGCGCTGGATGTAGCCGCGTTTGAGGAGCACCTCGATGATGGCCGCGCGCGTGGCCGGCGTGCCGAGGCCATTCTCCTTCATGGCGTCGGAGAGCTCTTTTTCGTCGAGCGTCTTGCCGGCCGTCTGCATGGCGGTCAGCAGCGTCGCGTCGTTGAAGCGCTTCGGCGGACGGGTCTTTTTGAGCAGGGATTCGGCCTTGACGACATCCTGCGGCTGATCGGGACGGAGTTCGGCCGGCAACGTCTGGTCCGCGGTGTCGGCGGCGTCCTCCGCCTTCTTCCCCTTCTTTTCGACGACGATATCGAGAACCTTCCAGCCCTTCTCGCGGATGACCGTGCCGGCCGAGTGGAACTGGTCGGTGATACTGCCGTTGACGATGTGCGTGATGACGGTGGTGACGTCGGTAATGTAGTCGCCGTGCCAGGCGGAGAGCAGGCGGCGGCAGACAAGGTCGTACAGGTTCTTCTCTTCAGTCGAGAGGTTGGCGCGCGCCGGGTTGGTGGCCGTGGGGATGATGGCGTGGTGGTCGGAGACCTTGGTGTCGTCCACGTAGCGCGAGGAGAGCGGGCGCTGTCCGGTGCCTTCGGCAATCAGGTTCGGATACTGCGGAGCGATCGCCTTGATGATCGCGGGCAGCCCGGCGGCGACGGTGCGCGAGAGGTGGCGGCTATCGGTACGGGGATACGAGATCAGCTTGTGCGATTCGTAGAGCGCTTGCGCGATATCGAGGGTTTTCTGCGCGGAGTAGCCGTATAAGCGGTTGGCGTGGCGCTGGAGTTCAGCCAGGTCGTAGAGAGGCGGAGGCCCCATCTTCTTGGTTTCGGATTCGATGCTCGCGATATGTGCGGCGCCAGATTTGGCGCGCCCGACGATCTCCTTGGCGTCGTCCGTTTTGGCGGGGAGCCGCATCGCCTGTTGCAAGGTTTCGCCCTTGCCGGGAGTACGGAACCAGGTGCCCAGGTAGGTGGGTTTGGCGGGGACGCCCTGCGGCGAGAAAGTAACGACGACTTCGCGATACTCTTCCGGCACGAAGGCGCGGACGGCCAGTTCGCGTTCGACGATCATCGCGAGCGTGGGAGTCTGGACGCGGCCGACGGAGAGCTCTTCGTTGTAAGCGAGCGAGTAGGCCCGCGAGAGGTTCATGCCGACCAGCCAGTCCGCGCGGGAGCGGCCGCGGGCAGCGTCGGCGAGACCATCGTAGGCGGTCGCGGACTTGAGCTGGTCGAAGCCGGCGCGGATAGCATCCGCCGTGAGCGAGGAGATCCACAGGCGGTCCACCGGCTTGCCCGTTTCGGCGGCATCGTAGATATAGCGGAAGATCAGTTCGCCTTCGCGCCCCGCGTCCGTGGCGCAGATGATGCGGTCGACCTTCGGCGAGGTGAGGATCTTGCGGACGGTTTCAAACTGGTCCTTGGTCTTGTCGTAGACCACGAGCGGCCAGGACTCCGGCAGCATCGGCAGCGTGTTGCGGCGCCATTGCTTCCATTCGGGGCGGATCTCATGGGGCTGGGCGAGCGAGACCAGGTGGCCGATAGCCCAGGTGACGATGTAGCCGCCGCCGTGCAGATAGCCGTCGCCCTTTTGCGTGGCGCCGAGGACTTTGGCCAGGTCGCGGGCAACGGACGGTTTTTCAGCGATGACAGCGACGGTTGACAAGGTAGACCTATATTGTATCGGCGCGGTCGTGTACGCTAAAAGAGAAGCCCCACGACGGGAGAGACTGGGTTCCGCCCAGCGCCGAAGGAGCAACCGCCCCGGAAACTCTCAGGCAGAAGGACCGTCGATCGGGGTCGCACTCTGGAAAGTGGCCGCGGAGAGCGAAGTCTCTCCAAGAAGCCCGCCGACGGGATAACGTTCTCAGGCGAACCGACAGAGGGGGCAAAGGACCGCCGTCCTTTGTGCCCGGGGTATCTTCCGGACCGGACGGCTGGCCAGGCCAATTCTGGAACCGAAAGGAAGGGACGCATGGGCAACACGGTAGAGAGGACGATGGGCACGGCAAACGTCGCGACGGATTTCGCGCGGCGCCATATTGGGCCGGGGCCGCAGGAATTGCAAGAGATGTTGGCGGCGGTGAACGTCGACTCGCTCGAAGAGTTGGTGGCGCAGACGGTGCCGGCCTCGATTCGCCAGGCGCGGCCGCTCGACTTCGGCCCGGCGCTCTCGGAAACCGCGGCGCTGGAGCGCATGCGGGAACTGGCGAACCAGAATCAGGTGTTCACGTCGTTGATCGGCATGGGCTACCACGGCACGATTCTGCCGGGCGTGATTCAGCGGAACATCCTCGAGAATCCGGCCTGGTACACGGCCTATACGCCGTATCAGCCCGAAATCAGCCAGGGCCGTTTGGAAGCGCTGCTGAACTACCAGACGATGATTTGCGACCTGACGGGGTTGGACGTGGCGAACGCCTCGCTGCTGGACGAAGCGACGGCCGCGGCCGAAGCCATGGCGCTGGCCAAGCGCGTGGCGGGGTCGGCCTCCACGCGGTTCTTCGTCGACTCCGAGGTGCACCCGCAGACGCTGGCCCTGCTGAAGACGCGGAGCGAGCCGCTGGGTTGGGAACTGGTGGTGGGGAATCCGCTGACGGAGTTGGCGGGTGCGGATGTGTTCGGAGCGATCTTCCAGTACCCGGCGTCGCACGGCGAAGTGCGGGACTTGCGGGGCGCCGTCGAAGCCGTCCACGCGCAAAAAGGCATCGCGATTTTCGCCGCGGATCCGCTGGCGTTGACGTTGCTCGTGCCGCCGGGTGAGATGGGCGCCGACATCGCCGTCGGCTCGACGCAGCGGTTCGGGGTGCCGATGGGATACGGCGGTCCGCACGCGGCGTATATGGCCGTGAAGGACGCCCTCAAGCGGAACATTCCGGGGCGTCTGGTGGGTGTTTCGATTGATTCTCGCAGCAACCAGGCGTTCCGGCTGGCGCTGCAGACTCGCGAGCAGCATATCCGTCGGGAGAAGGCGACTTCGAACATCTGCACGGCGCAGGTACTGCTCTCGGTGATGGCTTCCATGTATGCCGTCTACCACGGGCCGAAGGGGCTGACGCAGATTGCCGGCGAGATCTTCCGCAAGACGGCGCGCCTGGCGGCGAGCCTGCGGGCGGCCGGGTTCACGGTGCAGAACAAGACGTTCTTCGACACGATCACGGTGTCCGTGGGCGACCGGCAGGCGGCGATTGTCGCTCAGGCCGCCGAGGCCAAAATCAACTTCCGCATCGTGGGCGAGCACGCCCTCGGCATCACGCTGGACGAGGCGACCACCGAGACGATTCTGGCGGCCGTGGCCGCTTCGTTCGGCGCCAAACTGCAGGAGGAAGACGACTGCGAGATCGCGATGCCGCGGACTAGCGCATTCCTGACTCATGCGGTATTCCACAAGTACCGGAGCGAAACCGAACTGCTGCGGTACATGCGGAAACTCTCCGACCGCGACCTGGCGCTGGACCGCGCCATGATCCCGCTGGGCTCTTGCACGATGAAGCTGAACGCTACGGCGGAAATGACGCCGGTCACCTGGCCCGAGTTCGGGGCGCTGCATCCGTTCGCGCCCGCCGTGCAGGCGGCTGGTTACCACATCATGTTCGAAGACTTGAAGCGGGACCTCTGCACGATCACCGGCTACGACGCCGTTTCGCTGCAGCCCAACTCCGGCGCGCAGGGCGAGTACGCGGGTCTGCTGGCCATCCGCGGCTATCACGTGAGCCGGGGCGATTCCCACCGCAACATCTGCCTGATTCCGAGTTCGGCGCACGGCACCAATCCCGCCTCCGCCCACATGGTGGGGATGGAAGTGGTGGTGGTAAGTTGCGATGAGGACGGCAATGTGGACTTGGCCGACCTGAAGGCAAAAGCGGAGAAGCACGCCGCCAATCTCGCCGCGGTGATGGTGACCTACCCCTCAACTCACGGCGTCTTCGAAGAGCACATCCGGGAGATCTGCGCGGTGGTGCACCGGCACGGCGGGCAGGTCTACCTCGACGGCGCGAACATGAATGCGCAGGTGGGCCTGTCGCGGCCTGGCGACTACGGCGCCGACGTGTCCCATTTGAACCTGCACAAGACGTTCTGCATTCCACACGGCGGCGGTGGGCCGGGCATGGGTCCGATTGGGGTGAAGGCGCATCTGGCGCCGTTCCTGCCCGGTCATCCGATGGTGGATGGCGGCACGGCCCCGGTGGGTCCGGTGTCGGCGGCGCCGTACGGCTCGGCTTCGATCCTGCCCATCTCTTACGTCTACATCCTGATGATGGGCGGCGCCGGCTTGCAAAAGGCGACCGAGGTGGCGATTCTCTCCGCCAACTACATCGCCAAGCGGTTGAGCCCGCACTTCCCGGTGCTGTACAAGAACACGAACGGGCGCGTGGCGCACGAGTGCATCATTGATCCGCGGCCGCTCAAAGAGGCTTGCGGCGTCACGGTGGACGACATCGCCAAGCGGCTGATCGACTACGGCTTCCATGCGCCGACGATGAGCTTCCCGGTGGCGGGGACCCTGATGATTGAGCCGACCGAGAGCGAGTCCAAGGCCGAACTCGACCGTTTCTGCGACGCCATGATTGCCATCCGCCGCGAGATCCAGGAGGTGCAGGACGGCCGGTTTGCGATTACCGATTCGCCGCTGCGCCATGCGCCCCACACGGTGCATGATATTGCCGACGACAACTGGAACCGGAAGTATCCGCGCACGGAAGGCTGCTTCCCGGCGGGGACTTCGCGGCAGGATAAGTACTGGTCGTCGGTGGGCCGGATCGATAATGTGTACGGCGACCGAAATCTGGTCTGTTCGTGCCCCTCAATGGAGGAGTACGCGCGGGCTTAACGAGAGGCCGGCCCAGAGGTCAGCAAGGTCGAGGGAAAACCCGGCAACGGGCCCCTCGCCGTTGACATAGGAGACACCCTTGCGAACTTCGCAGGGCCGATTAGGTCCGTAAATCGATACCGTTTTGGCATCGCCATCGATGAGCCAAGCCAAGGCGACCCCGCTCTCGACCCACTCGGCCAGCTCGTTTTCGGTATCGGCCGGGCGGTCTCAGGGGAAGACGCCTTCCACTACAAAGTCGGGAGTTGATTGGAGGAAGCTGTCGCCTTAGTCCAGTTCCGAAGTTCAGCCGCAACATCCAAAGAGCGATAGGAGAACTCGCCACCCGCTGGAAGCATGATGATGATTTCTCCGTGTGCTGTCAGTTCCGCACGCAAAGAGGGATTCGCCGCGCAGAACTCCTCGAAGTCGGCAGCGGACACCTCGCGATTGAGGTTACGGGCCGCCGGAGCATCGAGTTCGGGGAGCGCCACCTGCGTTTACTTTCACTAAAGGATTTAGAGGCCGGCCCAGATGTCCAAGAGGTCAAGGGTAAAGCCGCCAACCGAACCCTCTCCGCGAACGGATAAGACGCCCGTCTGGATCTCCGGAGGCAAGCCCGCGCGGTAGATTGAGACGGTCCGGGTATCCCCGTTAATGAGCCAAGCGAGAGGGACACAATTGTCAATCCACTCAAGCATCTTGCTGTCGGTGTCGGCTAAGCGGTCCGATGGGGAGAGCACTTCGACCATGAGGTCGGGCGTCAGGCGGACGAACCGGCGGCGCTGGAGCCGAACACGTTGCCGCGCCGGTCGGTACGCACCCAAGAGAAAAGGCGGGCGGCGACAACGACCCTACGGTAGGACGACTCCCCACCAGTAGAGGGCCGGATTGCGATTTCTCCGTTGGCTCTTAGTTCCAAACCAAGAGACGGATTGGCCGCGCAAAACTCCCCGAAATCCTCCGCGGAGACCTTCCGATTGCGGTTGATGGTCGCGGGAGCATCGAGTTCGGGAAGATCCACCTGCATTCGCTCTCAGAGTAGGGCAGCCCCCGCAGGCTAATTGCCGAACAGCAGTTCCACGGTGTTCGAGCGCTCCGTCCCCGAGACGACCAAAAGCGAGACGCGGTCGCGAGTCGCCCACGCCGGCGGGATCTCAAACGTGACCTGATCGAGGCCGGCAAACTGCGGCTGCGGGCCTGCATAAAGCGGCGAAATCCGCTCCTCCCCCGCCAGTACGGTAATGGCCGCGCCGCCTCGGACCCCAGTGGCATAGAGGTCCAGAAAGAGACGATCGGGACCGAAACGGATGGGACCGCTCGTGAGCTCCGTCGAGCGGGTGCCATCCGGGGCGACGCGGAGCAGCACCGCGGCGGGTGCGCCCGTGCCAGCGCCATTGGCCGTAAAGATACCTGGGGCCGCGGCCACCAAACGCGTGGGAACATTCAGACGACGATCCGCGGAGCGTAGCCGGAGACTATACTCGCCCGGAGCCAAGGCCGCGGGCGCCAGAAAGCTCGCCTGCGAAGGGGAGACAAAGAACCACGGGGCGGCGGTCTCCGTGCCCGTGGCGGAACGGAGCACGGCGCTCACGCCGAGCAGAGTATTGGCCGGACCAGACTCGGGAACAGCGAGGGCTGGCGCTATGCCGTTCGCAAACAAGGTGGCAATAGAGCCAGGAGCAATACTGGAGCCGAGATAGCTGGCCGCGTTGATGGGCCGGAGGGCGGGCCGGCTCCCGATGGCGCGGAGGAAGAGGTCGATCGTCAGATGAGGCGCGTAGTTGGCAAACTCGTGGGTCATGTAGGTGGCCTCGAGCTGGACGTTGATAGACAGCCGCTGGTTTTCGGTGAACCGCGCGGGAAGAGCCGAGCGCCAGTCGAACGTGTTGGGATTGCGCGTCAGAAAGTCGTTCGCGTCGAGCCAACCGCGGGAGCGGAAGAGGGTATAGAGTTCCTGCGAATCGGCGAGGGTGAGAATGGCTGAACGGGTGAAGCGCTCCGGGTATAGAGGCATGGCGCGGGTGATGGTGTGGCGGGCGAAGATATTGCGATTGGCCACCAGCTCGTAGCGCCCGATGGACGTTTGAATGCCATTCACTTGGCCGACCTGCGGGTGGTCGTCGTTGGCGGGCATCCACCAGAGCATGGGGCCATCGAAGGCGGCGGTGGCGGGATTCGAGCCCTGCACGGCGGAGATCGAAACAGCGGTCCATTTGAGCTCAGGCGCCGAGTGATGGGCGAACTGGCCGCCGTTCGAATGGCCAAAGGCAAACAGCGGCAGATTGGCCGGGATGAGCCCCTGGCCCCGAAGCGCGGCGATGACCGAGTTCACACGGACAATATCGGGATTGGCCGCCCCGGCAACGGTCGTGTTCCACTGGCCGGTGTCCCGATTGAGGCAGTCGAAAGCAGCGACCCCAAAGCCCGCGCCGGTAAGGTCGCGAATGAACGACAGGAACTCCGCGCCGGTGAACTGCCCCGCGCCGGAACCGCCGGTACCGTGAAAGAAGAAGACGAGGCCGACCGGATTGGGCGGAATGTAGTGCGTAACGGGAATGTTGGCGAGAGTGGTCGAACGCGCTGTCCAAGCCGGCACCGTGCGGTAGTTGGCTTTGAGGGAGACGTCAACCCCAGGCATGGTGAGGGTCGTGTACGGCGCCTGCGGGTCCAGCAGCAGATGGCTGTCGCCAGACCAGCTATGGAAAACCCGGCCGTTCGTGTTCTGCTGGGCGAACACGTGAACGGTGGCTCCTGGAGTCCGCTGGAGCGAGGCGTAACCGTCTTCGATGAGGAGAGCTTGCGCAAGGAGGAGGAAGGGCAGTGCGGGCATACTCACTACTAGCGAAAGAACCGCCCTTTTCGCGTCATCGTTGAAGCAACGGATCGATTAATCCTGCCGTAACGCCTGCATGGGATCCACCCGCAGAGCCCGCCGCGTGGGGCCAAAGCAGGCAAGCAGGCCCACCGCACCCAGCACGGTGGCGACGGCGAGGAAGCTGAGCGGGTCCGATGGATTCAACCCCGGCACCAAGAACATAGCCAACGGTTTCGTCACGAAAAATGCCGCTAGCAGGCCGAGCGTCAGGCCGGCAACGATCAGCCGGAAACCGTCAGCCGCTACCAGCCGGACCACCTCCCTCGGACTCGCGCCCAACGCCATGCGGACGCCGATCTCCCGCCCGCGGCGCGTGACAGAGTAGGTCAGGACCCCATAAAGCCCGATGGAGGCGAGTAGCAGGCCAAGGAACCCCATCGCCCCGAGCACCCCAGCGCCAACCCGGCTGGGCAGCAGCGCCAGCGTCATGGCTCGGCTCATGGGCCGGACTTCCAGCGCGGCGGAGCCATCCAGACCGAGCAGCGCCTGCTGGATGGGGCGCAAGAGCGTATCCGGCGGCACGGCACTTCGAATCATGAAGTGGATGATCGGGCCGGTATTCCGGGGGTGCGGCTCGAAGGCCGCGTAGCGCTGGTCTTCCGCCAGAGAAAAGTACTTGGTGTTGCCGACGACCCCGATAATCGGTTGGTTGTTCAACGTGTGGCCGATGGGACTCGCTCCTCCAAAGAGCCGGCGGGCCAGGGCGTCATTCAGAACCACACCTTTCTGGTCGGCATCGCTGAACTCGCGACCCGCCAAAATGGGGATACCCATGGTGGCGAAGTAGGCCGGGCCAACATGCGTCCAGTAGCGCTGCAGGACGACCGGGTCGGGGCTGAGGTCGTTGCGGAGAGGGCCGCCGTGGGTGGTGTCATCGTTCAGGAGTACAGTATCCGTTAGCGAGACAGAGTCGACGCCCGGCAGTTGCCGCAAGGCGTCGAGAGCAGCTTGGGTAACGGCGGCGCGCTTCTCCGGGGTAGCGTAGTTTTCGGGAACCAGGCGGAAGTTGGCCCAGATCGTTTGCCGCGTATCGAAGCCGGGATTCATCGCCAGGGACTGGACCAAATTGCGGCCGAACAGAAAAGCGGCGGCCAGCACGATGATGGAGACCGTGAGTTGACCCACCACCAGAGCGTTCCGCAGACTAAAGGCAGTGTGGCGCTTGAGATCTTCATTTACACTCGGCCGGGTAGCGCGCCAGGCCGGGAGGAGGCCGATGAGGACCGCACTGATAATGGCCAGCACCGCGGTATAGGCCAGCAGGCGCCAGTCCGGCTCAATCTGCAGCCGCAGAGGCACCGGCGCGGAGAGTTCGAAGCGGTTAAGGAAACCAGTGAGTGTCAGATTCAGAGCCAGTCCCGCCGCGGCGCCGACCAGCGAGATCACCAGGCTTTCAGTGAGTAACTGACGGAGCAGCCGGCCCCGACTGGCACCCAGGCTGGCGCGAATGGCGAACTCCTGCCGGCGGGCCGAGGAGCGGGCGAGCAGGAGATTGGCCACGTTGGTGCAGGCAATGAGCAGCAGCAGGCCAACCACCGTCAGCAGCATGACGAAAAAGAGACCCACGGCCTTCCCCGGCCCGTTCTTCATACTGGCCAGCCCTACAATGGGACGCACCTGAAGATGTTCCGACCACTTGTGGCTGCCCGCGCGGGGATGCGCCTGATCGAGGGCGTTCATAGCGGAAAGAATTCGGGCGCGGGTGACCGGCGCGGCTTCCCCGTCCAGAATCCGGGTGTGCAGCGCGAGCATAGTGCGCTCATCGGCGGGGAGGTAAACGGCGGGGGCGAGTCCGAAGCCGAAGATCGTGCGGTGGCTGGCAGGAAGCAGACCAACGATCGTGAACGGACGGCCATCGAAGGTGAGCGTCTGGCCGACAATGGCGGGGTCCGCAGCGAGCCGGGTCTGCCAAAAATGATGGGTGAGTACGGCGGTGTTCCTCTCCCCGGGAGCAATGCCACGTCCGGCGGCCAGGGGAACCTGGGCGACAGAGAAGTAGTTACCCGTGACGCGCGTCGTGAACAGTCGATAGCTTTCTCCGCCCTGCCGCCAGTTCACCTCGCTATCTTCGCGGGAGCCGATGACCCCAAGAGGGAACAGATCGTTCTCGGCCAGAAAGCGATACTCGGTCATCGGGATGTGGCTGCTGCCAGCAGGCGTGAAGCGCACAAACGTTTCGGGCGAGTGAACCGAAGGCTGGCTGAAAAGGATCTCCGTGGTGACGCTGAAGATCGTCGTATTGCAACCGATCCCGAGGGCCAGCGAAGCCAAGGCGGTCAGCGTGAACACGCGGTCGCGGGCGAGGGCGCGGACGGCATAGCGAAAATCTGTCAGCAGATCCTCGAGCCAGCGGAAAGTCCATTCGTCGCGGGTCTGTTCGGCGAGTCGCAGCGGCGACCCGAACTCGCGCCGCGCCTGGGCGGCGGCCTCGGCAGGCGAGAGGCCCTCGGCGATCAACTCGTCAATGCGGCATTCCTGGTGGAAGCGCATCTCGTCGGAGAGGTCGGCGTCAAAATCCGGTTGCCGCCAAAACGTCAGTTTTTTCAGAATGCTCATCGGAGTGCCTCATGCGGTTTCGAGGACGAGTTGAATGGCCGACACCATGCGATCGAAGCCCTGCTTTTCGGCCTCCAACTGCTTCCGGCCATCGGGTGTCAACTCATAAAAACGCGCCTTGCGATTGGTTTCCGACAAACCCCATTGCGCCGTGACCCAGCCTTTCACCAGCATCCGGTTCAGGGCCGGATAGAGGCTGCCTTCTTCGACGGAGAGACAATCCTGCGAACACTCTTTAATCCGCTTGGCGATGGCGTAGCCGTGGAGCGGCCCGCCGTCGAGGACGCGGAGGATGAGGAGGAACAGGGTTCCGGGGAGAAGATCAGGTTGGGGCATTCGCTTCCCTTTCTAGACTATGTATAGCCCGGAACAGGGAGCCGGTCAAGCCTTTTTTGAGACCACGTACAGCCCCGCCAACACCAGCGCCCCGCCGGCCAGCAGCGTCGGCCGGAGTGGCTCGTTGAAAATCCACGCGCTCAGGGCGATCCCCGAAATCGGCACGAGAAACGCGTACATCGAGAGCGCCCCGGCCGGATAGCGCTGCAGCAGTTGCGCCCAAAGAATGAAGCAGAGCCCCGCTACAATGATGCCCTGATAGGAAATCGCCGCCACCGCCTGCCAGGTGACCGCCTGCAGCGTAGGCGGCTCCGACAGGTACGCGATCACCAGAAACAGCGGCACCGACCAGACCATCTGCCAGACCACGGCGCGCGTGGGATGGATCGTCTGCACCAGCGACCGCGTGTAAACCTGCCGGAAGCCCAGCAGCGCCGAAGACAAAATCATCAACGCGTTACCGAGCAGCGGGTTCGGCGCGAGCGTCGAAGCCGCCTGCCCGACCGCCAGCACCGTGACGCCCGCAATCGCCAGCCCCAACCCCAGGATCCGCGCCGGCGTCAGCGGGTCTTCCAGATGCTTGAAAAAGAAGTGGCCGGTGAGATTCGAAAACACCGCATAGGCATTGAGGATCACGACGCCGTACGCCGGCGAGGTCAGCGCCGCGGCCGAGTTCAACAAACCAATCTGCACCGTAAACAGCACCCCCAGCCAGAACAGCGGACGCCACTCCCCCGGCGTGGGCCAGAAGCCGACGCCACGATGCCGCGCCCACAACCCAACGAAGATCACGCCCAGCAGCATGCGCCAGAACGCGCTCCACAGCGGCGGAATGCTATCGACACCCACGCGGATCGAGACGATGTTGCCGCCCCACAAAACGGAGACGGCGATGGCGGTGAGGATAGCGGAGAGGCTGAGGGATTCGCGCAAGAGACCTCCACCAGTATCACCCGTCCTCTCGCTGATATACTGCGCCGCATGCGCATAATCTTCATGGCGATCGCCTGGGCAGGACTGTTGGGAGCGGAGACGAAGGCCGACATCATTGGCCTGGACCAGGCCTGGCGAAAGGCGATTCTGGCCAAGGATGCCGCGGCGCTCGACAAGATGCTCGCCGACGACCTCGTCTACGGCCACGCCACCGGTATTGTCGATACGAAGGCCACCTACATTGCCAAGGTCAAGTCCGGCAAGCAGCTCTACCAGACGCTCGAGCAGAAGAAGATCACCGTCAATCTCTACGGCGCCTCCGCGCTCACACACTCCTGGATGCATGTCACCGGCGTGAATCAGGACGGTAAGTTCGACGATAAAGTGATGCTGATTCACTTCTGGGTGAAGCAGAACGGCACGTGGCGCCTGGCCGGGCACCAGACGACGAAAGTGGCGAAGCTGCCCGATTAACGAGCCGCGAGCTCCTGCAACCGGCGGGCACGTGTCGAATCGGCCGGGAGCAGCGCCCCATAGACGGCGATTGCCTGCCGGGCCAACTGGGCCGCCCGCGCCGGCTCTTCGGCCGCCGCGCATTCCGCTTCAAAAAACAACCGGTTGCCGCGCCAATCGTTCGGAATTTTGCGGTTGGTCAGTTGATCCACTTCCTGATAGAGCGCTCCCGACGCCGGGCAGGCCCCCAAACGCGCCTGCACCTCGGCCGCATCAGCCAGGATCATCCAGAACGACGGGCCAATCTCCGTCGCCCGCCGCCGTGCCAGCGCGATGGCCTGCTCAAGACGGGAGGCCGCGGACGGCTCCCGTAACTCGGCCAGCTTAGCGGCGATCAACGCCTGCAGCCGGACCTCCTCAAAGGCGGTCACCACGCCCGGCGCCGCGGCCGCCGCCCGCTCGAGCTGACTCAGCGCCGCCCGCAGGTCCCCGGCGCCGGTCTCAATCTGGGCGCTCACGCGGAGCAAAGCGAGGCGCAGATAACGGCCGTCGGGATGCGATTCGGCCTGCTGCAAACCCGCGGCGACGGCCGCCCGCGCCTCGGCAAACCGGCGCTGCCGGGCCAGGATCAACCCCTGCAGGTTGTACTGCGAGGCGCGAAACACCGCCGGGGGAATCGTGGTCTCGGCCGGCTGCAACGCGGCCCCCAGGGCGATGGCCTGCTCCAGCAGCGCCCCGGCCGCCGCGGGGTCCGACTCGCAGCGCAGCTTCGCGTACGCCCGGCCTTCGAGATAGCTCGCCGCCGCGAACGCGCGGAGCGAGCGGCGATGCTGCGCGAACAGCTGATCGGCCTGCGTATAGAGTGGCACCGCCTCGTCGCAGCGCCCCCGGCGGATCAGGATTTCGGCCAAAGTCCGGCGCGCGAGCAAACGAGGGGTCGGCTCGCCCGTCCGGTCGGCCCGCTGCAAGGACGCCCGGGCAACCGGCTCGGCGAGATCTTCGCGGCCGGACTCCCGCGCAAAGTAGGCAAAGTTCGATTGCAGTTGTGCCGCGATGTCATCGGGCGGCCCTAGGCCAGCCTCAATCCGTTCGTGCCCGCGCTGCACCATTTCGAGCACCGTGAGTTGCGGTTTGCCGGAAGTCGCGGTCGCCGAGCTTTCAATCATCCATAGCAGAAATCGGCCAATCTCGGCCGACCGCCGGGCTTCGGCGAATCGCTGGCGCTCCTGCCAGAAAGAGTACGCCGCCAATCCGAGCAGCACGGTGACCAGCAGCGATACTGTAGCGACCGCCCGCTGGTTCCGCGCGACGAAACGGCTCAGACGATAGGGGAGCGTCGAACGCCGCGCCCGTACCGGCCGGCCATCGAGATACGCGCGAAGATCATCGCCGAACTCCGCCGCACTGCGGTAACGGTCCCGGAGTTCCGGACGCAGCGCCTTGCCCAGCACGGCCTGCAGGTCGGGATGCGCGGGCAGCGAAGGCTCCGCGCCTGCTCCGGAGGCCCGTTCCGCGAGCGCCGCCAGCGACGCATGCATCGGAAACGCAGCGGCGCCCGCCAGCAGTTCATAGAGCGTCAGCCCCACGCTGTACAAGTCGGAACTCGTCGAGACGGGATCCCCCCGCAACTGCTCCGGGCTGGCGTAGCGCGGGGTCAGTTGGCGCGTGGTGGTGGAATCGGCATCATCCGTCAGCAGCTTCGCCGTGCCGAAGTCGATCAGCCGCACTTGGCCGCGAAGATCCACCAGGATGTTCGACGGTTTCAAATCCAGGTGAACCACCAGGCATTGGTGCGCAGCGTGCAGCACATCCAGCACATCGGCGATCAGGCGGACGCGGTCTGCCACCGCAAGCTGCTGCCGCTCGCAATATTGATCAATCGGCACCCCGTCGATCCATTCGAGCACCAGATACGGCCGGCCATCGGCGCCCCAGCCGGCGTCGAGAAACCGGCAGATGGCCGGGTGGTTCAGTCCCGCCAGAATCCGCTGCTCCCGCTGAAAACGGTCGAGATCATCCACGCTGATCAGATGGTCGAACAAGACCTTCAAGGCGACCGTCTGGATGCCGCCCGCCACCTCCCGGTGGGCCGTGTAGACGATACTCCGCCCCCCGGCGCCGATGCGCTCGGCGATGCGATACGGGCCGATCCTCTCCGGCAGCGCCGGCGCGTCGACAGGCAGCCGCTGCCGCGTAGCGTTGACCTCCTGCTCCATGGCGGCCAGCACTTCGAGCGCTTCGGCGCGGGCGGCCGGGTCGGGCTCGTGGTCCCGCAGCCAGCCGTCCCGCTCCGGAGCGGGGAGGCGTTCGGCCTGTTCGATCAGTTCCTGGACGCGGCGCCAGCGCGGGTCAAAGCTCATACTTTGGGGAGCAACAACTTCATCAGCGTATGCGAATTCGACGGGAGGGGCACGTCAACAAGCTCGAATATCCTTCATGTTAGACTCCCAGACAGAGGATGAGTGGGAGCGACATCACCACTGCTTTAGACCAGTGGGCGGCCGGAGATCAGACTGCCCTCGAGCGCCTTGCCCCAGCGGTCTATCCGCGCTTGCGCGAGTTGGCGGGCGCGTTGTTCCGCGGCGAACGCCCGGGTCACACCTGGCAAGCCACGGCGCTCGTCAGCGAACTCTTCCTGAAACTCGCGGGCCAGCGGGAAGCCAACTATGCCAACCGTCTGCACTTCTACAACGCCTGCGCCCGCATCATGCGCGCGGCGTTGATTGACCACGCCCGCGGCGTGCAGGCCGAGAAACGCGGCCACGGCATACAGATGGTCCCTCTCCACGAGGAACTTGGTTGGTTCGACGCCGCCGGTCCGGAGATGCTCGATCTGGACCGGGCTTTGACGGAACTGGCCGCGCTCGATGAGGAGCAGGCGGCGATGTTTGAAACGCGGTACCTGTTGGGGTGCAGCGTGGAGGAAACGGCGGAACTGTTCGCCACCTCACCTTCGTCCGTCGATCGGAAGATTCGGATTGCCCGCGGTTGGTTGTTTCGCCGTCTGGCCGGCGCGGGAAGCGGCCAGACGGCGAAGGAGTCAGGTTAGCGGGCCGAGAACTTCTTCGGCCGCGAGCTGAAGGTCTTCTTGGCGCCGAAAGAGCCACCCGCCGGACGGCCACCGCCCGCGAAGGGCCGGCGTGCCGGAGCGTTGTGCACCAGTTCGAGCTTCGGAGTCGGAGCCATCGCAATCCGTTCCGGGATTGCGGCGATGGCGGCCTTATCCGCGGCGGTGACCATCTGCCGTTCCAGGCGCACATTGAGGTTGCGCTCGATCCGGCGGACGTCGTTCCATTCCGCGCGCGTCACGAAAGTGGTCGCGACGCCCCGCAGACCGGCGCGGCCGGTGCGGCCCACGCGGTGGATGAAGTCCTCGGGAACCTTCGGCACGTCGAAGTTCACCACGTGCGCCACGGCTTCGATATGGAGTCCGCGCGCGGCCACGTCGGTGCAAACCAGAACGCGGAACTCGCCGTCCTGGAAGCCCTTCAATGCCCGGCTGCGCTGGCCCTGGGACCGGTTGCCGTGAATGCTCGTCGAGCTGATGCCGTCCATCTCCAAGCGCTTGGCCAAACGGTCAGCGCCGTGCTTGGTGCGGACGAACACCATAAAGGTGCCTTCGTGAATCCGCAGCATGTGCTCGAGCGTACCGATCTTGTGATCCTGGTCGAGCTCGTACATGTGCAGGTCCACCTGGTCGGCCGTTTTGGTGGTAGAACCAATCGCGACGCGGACCGGATTGTTGAGGTACTTGTTGATGAGGTGCGCCACCGAACTCTCGATCGTGGCCGAGAAGAACAGCGTCTGGCGAACCGGCGCAAGCAGACCCATGATGCGGGTGATGGAGGGCAGAAAGCCCATATCGAGCATCCGGTCGGCTTCATCGAGGATGAGCAGGTTGATCGAATCGAGCCTCACGAGGCGGCGCTCGATGAAATCGGAGAGCCGGCCGGGCGTGGCGATGATCACTTGGGCGCCGCGCTTGATGTCGGCGAGTTGCGGACGTTCACTCAGGCCGCCAACGACGACAGCGGCGCGGATGCCGGTGCCCGGGGCCAGTTTGTTGAACGTCTCTGAAATCTGTACCGCGAGTTCGCGAGTGGGGCTCAAAATCAGCGCCTGAGCGCCCTTGGCCGTTTTGTTCTTCAGAAGCCGTTCGAGGAGGGGGAGGACAAAAGCAAGGGTCTTGCCGGTGCCCGTCTGGGCGGTGGCGACAAGGTCCTTACCTTCAAGAGCAGGCGGGATAGCCTGAGCCTGCACGGGTGTCGGCGTGACAAATCCGTGCTTGGCCAGGTTGCCCTTCAAGACAGGGGACAACGTAAGGTCAGCAAAAGTATTCATTCAGTTGTGTTGGTGGGAAGGCCGATCGAGCGAACCGGCAAACAGGAGGGCAAGCGGGTGCGGTAGAACAAACTTCCAGTACTATTGCAAGTGTAGCGCACTTTGCCATGATCCATTACGACTCCCATAAGTGGTTCAGCCATTTCTTCCAGATCCGGGGGTCGTTACTCCGCGAGATCACCGGGCGCGTCACGCTCTGCGTCCTCTGGGCCGCGGGCGTCGTGTGGGTGGACCTGCAGTGGCTCAACGTCGGCATCCCCTCTCTCCTGCATACCTTGCTCGGCGCCGCGCTCAGCTTGCTCCTCGTCTTTCGCACCAACGCCTCCTACGATCGGTTCTGGGAGGGGCGAAAGCTGTGGGGCGGTATTGTCAATGAGACCCGAAACCTCATCCGCGGCGCCGTCGTCCACCTGGCGAACGAACCGGATCTGCTGCACCGGCTCACCCGCTGGACGGCGGTCTTCCCCTGGTCGGCCATGAACGAGCTACGGGGCGTGGACGGTCTCGGGCCGTACAGTGACCGGATTCCCCAGGCCGACCGCATCCGAGCGGTCAGCGCCCAGCACACGCCCTTGGCCGTGGCCTGCGAGATGTCGGAGTGCCTGGCCGAAGCCCACCGGCGTGGCGCCATCTCCGACGTCGTGATGATGGCGCTCGATCAAAACATCCAGCTCCTCATCGACTACGTCGGCGGCTGCGAACGCATTCGGAAGACGCCGCTGCCGTTTGCCTACGCCGTGCATCTCCGCCGCTCCATGGTGCTCTACTGCTTCACCCTGCCCTTCGCCATGGTCGATGCGTTCGGCTGGCTCACGGTCCTCGACGTGGCCTTCATCAGCTACGTTTTCTTCGGCATCGAAGAGATTGGTGTCGAAATCGAAGGGCCCTTTGGACACGACGCCAACGACCTGCCCCTCGAAGACATCTGCGAAACCATCCATCGCAATCTCTATGCGCTCTCGGGCGCCGAGAGGCTCGAACGCGAAGTGATGCCGGAAGGGCTCTAAGCCCAAAAGCGAAGGCCGCCCCAATCCAGTTGGACGGGAGCGGCCTTACTGACATCTGCCAGGAGGAGTGAGAGCCTTACAGGGCCTTGGCGAGTTCCTCAGCGAACGCGCTCGGCGGACCCGACGGGCGGGTCGGCTTCTTGTGCTTTTTGCCACCACGACGGGACTTATCTCCCATCATCATCGTGGACGACGAAGGGGACGCCGCGGCTCCGACGCCGGCGCCAGTTGCAGGAGGAACAGCTCCCCGGAGAGGAGTCTTGCCTTTCGGCGGTTGAGCGGGGTTAGCCCGCAACAGACGCTCTTCGAGCGGTGCGCGGTCAAAACGGCGGATGATCGAGTTCATCTCTTCGCCGTTCGGCGCCTCAATGAACGCGAATCCTTTGGATTCTTGCGTTTCGGGATTGCGGATAACTTTGATGGAATCGGCGACAAGGTTTTCTGCGGTGAGCCATGACTTGATGTCATCGGCAGTCACCCAAACCGGGAGATTGCCAAGAAAAACGGTGAAACTCATTGAAGGGTAAAAACTACTCCTGGGAAGGATGTTGAACCGGGGAGGTCCGCTGAGAGCACTTTTAGCGTAACACAGTGTTCCCAGCGGAAAAAATTTAATCAGTTAAACGGCGAATTCCACGGGCCGGGCGGTCAGCACGGCGGGATTCGATTTCAATTCGGCAATCACGTTTTCCGGTACGAGCGCGTCGACCTCAACCACCGCCACCGCCAGAACAGTCTGGCCCGGCGCCGGCTTCGGCGTACGGCCCAACGAAAAATTCGCGATATTGATCGAGTTTTTGCCCAGCACCGAGCCGACGTGGCCAATCACGCCCGGCACGTCCGTGTTCTTGAGATACAGCAAATGGCCGCTCAGATTGGCTTCGCACGGAATCCCGTCCACCATGATCAGGCGGGGGCAGTTGAGAATCACCGCGCCTTCCACCACCGTCAGGCCGGCCTCGGTCTCCAGCTCCAACCGGATGGAATCGATATGCCCCGTCCGCTGCTTCTCGTGCGTCTCCGCCACGTTCAAGCCGCGCTGCGTCGCAATCGGCATCGCGTTCACCAGATTCGCCCGGTAGGAGAGCGAACGGTTCAACACCCCGGCCAACCCCGCGTTCCGCAGCAGGACCGTATTGAAGTCCGCAATCCGGCCCGAATAGACGAGGCGCACCGACTTCGGATTGCCCTTCGCAATATAGGCCGCAAACCCGCCCAGCCGCTCCGCCAGTTCGATGTACGGGCCGACGGCCTTATACATCTCCGGCGAAAGCGCCGGCATGTTCACCGCGTTGAGCGCCACGCCGTTCGTCAGGTACTCGACCACCTGCTCCACAATCCGGACGCCGACAATCTCCTGCGCCTCTTCCGTCGACCCGCCAATATGCGGCGTCGCCAGCAGAGCCTCGGCCTGCAGCAGCGGATCTCCCGCCGCCGGCGGCTCTGACTCGAACACGTCCAGACCAGCACCGGCCACCTTGCCGCTCTCTAACGCCGCGGCCAGGTCAGCGCCGTTGATCAGTTCGCCCCGGGCGCAGTTGATGATGCGGACGCCCGGCTTCATCTGCGCAAACGCCCCCGCGTTCAGCATCCCGTGGGTCTCGGGCGTCAAGGCCATATGCAGCGTGATGTAGTCCGAAGCGGCATACACCTTCTCGAGCGAAACCAGTTCCACCCCCAGGTCCGCCGCCGTCTGCGGATTCACGAATGGATCATAGGCGATGCACTTCATCTCAAACGCCTGCGCCCGCGTCACCACGTGCCGGCCGATGGCGCCCAGGCCCAGCACGCCCAACGTCTTGCCGCGCAGCTCATTGCCCTGAAACTTCTTCTTCTCCCACTTCCCGCTCTTGGTCGAAGCGCTCGCGGCCGGAATCTGCCGGGCCAGCGACAGCATCAGGCCAATCGCATGCTCGGCCACCGAAATCGCGTTCCCGCCCGGCGTGTTCATCACCAGCACGCCCGCCGCCGTGGCCGCATCGAGATCGACGTTATCCACGCCCACCCCCGCCCGGCCCACCACCCGCAGCTTCGGCGCCTTCGAAAGAACCTCGGCATTCACTTTCACGGCACTGCGCACGAGCAACGCGTCACAATCTGCAAGGTGCGCCGCATAGCCCTTCGGATCTGAAATGACAATGTCCCAGCCTGCCTGCGCGCGCAACAACTCCACGCCGGCGGCGGCAATCGGTTCCGCTACCAGAATTTTCATGATGATTTCCTTTCGCTCGTTAGGCCTTCACCGGCTGCGGCATGGCGACCTCGGCATAGAGCCGCTGCACCGCCGCGACACCCTTGCCCAGTTCCACCGGATGCCCGTTCTGCTGTAACAGCAGCTCCAGGCCGGCGATCACGGCAAACATATCGGCGAAGTCAAAGTAACCCAAGTGCGCCATCCGGAAGATCTTCCCCTGCATGGAGCCTTGGCCATTCGCAATAATCGCCCCGAAGTGATTCCGGAATCCCTTCACGATCACCCCGGAATCCATCCCCGCGGGCGCCTTGATGGCCGTCACCGACGAACCCGGATTCTTCGGCGAAAACAGTTCGAGATGCAGCGCCGCGGCCGCCTCCCGGGTCGCCCGGGCCAGCAGTTGCGCGTTCTCGATCAGCTTGTCCATGCCCAGGCTGTTGATGTACTCAAGGGCGACATTCAACGCAATCAGGTGCGAAGTGTTCGGCGTCCAGGCCGTCTCGCCCTTATCCGCCATCTTCTTCTCGCGCTTCAGGTCAAAGTAATACCGCGGCATGCAGGAGCGCGCATTCAGCCCCCAAGCCTTCGGGCTGATGCTGATAAACGCCAGCCCCGGCGGAATCATGAACGACTTCTGCGAACCGCCAATGCAGATATCAATCCCCCAGCCGTCGATATCGAGCGGCATGGTGCCCAGGCCGGTGATGGCGTCCACGATAAAGATCGCCTCGGTCTCCCGGATGATCTTCGCCATGGCTTCGACGTCGTGCGCCGCGCCGGTCGAGGTCTCTGAAGCCTGGATGAACACGCCTTTCACGGCGGGGTTGGCCTGCAGCGTTTCCGCCAGCCGCTCCGGGCTCACCACGCTGCCGTACTCTTCGGTCAGGACAATCGCGTCCAGGCCAAAAGCCTGCACCATCTCCGCCCAGCGTTCACCAAACTTTCCCGCCGAACAGACCACGACTTTGTCCCCTTGCGAGAAGAAGTTCGAGACCGAAGCCTCCATCGCGCCCGAACCGGACGCGGTGAGGATGAGAACGTCGTTTGACGTGCCCATCGCCTTCTTCAGACCCTGCATGGCGGACGCCTGGATTTTGATGAAATCCTGAGTCCGATGGTGGACATCGCTGGCCATCATCGCATGCAGCGCCGGTGGGTAAAGGGGCGTTGGCCCCGGAGTCAGTAGGCGTTGTTTTTTAATGTGCATGTGTGAGGAATGAGAAAGATCGGGGGAACTATTAGAATAGCAAATACAATGGCACTTCTAGATCAAATCCAGCGCGACATGGTCGCCGCAATGAAGGCGAAAGAGGAGGTGCGCCTCGGCGCCGTGCGGATGATTAAGACCGCCCTGAGTAAATGGCAGGCCGACAACGCCAAGCCGCTCGACGAAGCCGCTGAACTCCAGATCCTCTCCGTTCTCGTCAAGCAGCGGAAAGAGTCCATCGAAATGTTCCGCAACGCCGGCCGCGAAGAATCCGCCGCAAAAGAGGAAGCCGAGTTGGCCATCGTCGAAAGCTACATGCCCGCCGCGCCCACCGAAGCCGAAATCGACGCCGCCATCGCCGCCGCCATCGCCGAAACCGGCGTCACCGACAAAGCCAAGATGGGCCAGGTCATGAATGCCGCCAAGGCTAAACTCGCCGGCAAGCGCCTTGACGGCAAGGTGCTGAGCGATAAGGTCCGCGCCGCCCTCGGCTAAATCTTAAAGAAGATCCGGCGCTGATACAGCCAGTAGCAGAGCCCCCACATCGCCAGCATCACCAGGATGTTGTGGGGGACCGCTCCGGCCGTTCCCAGAAACGCGAACTGCTGCCCATCAAAAGCGGCCAGCCCCCGCGACAGCCAGCCCCGCAGCACTTGGGAAAACGCATAGATGAAGATGCTGTTCGCACCCACCACCACCAGCGGAAACGTCCACCGCCGCGCCCCCCGCATCTCGATCAGCCAATAGAAAGCCGCGAATCCCAACAGCACCCAACCCGTGCTGAAAAACAAAAACGAACCCGTCCACAACCGCTTCACCATCGGCGCCACCGGCTCGAGCGCCAGCCCCGCCGCCAAGCCCGCCGCCGCACACCCCAGCAGGATCCGCAGCCGCTCAGCCGGAGTGCGCGGCGACAGCAACAGCAACCCGGTCCAGCAACCGAACAATACCGTCAACGCATTCCCCAGAAAGTTCAGCGTCGTGTAGTAGCCCGAATAGTTATACCCGAGCACGGCCAGGTCCACCCGCGCCGCGAAGTTCGCCTGCGGATCAAACGGACCCGCCGGACCGGGAAGCGCAAAGAACACCGCATGGTGCCCCACCAGAATCGCCAGCGCCGCTCCCACCTGTCCCCGAAACGGCAGTTGCAGCACGAAGTAACAGAGCACGTAGGAGAACGCGATCTGGCAGAGCACGTTGATGAACTGCATCTTCAGCGGCGCCGTCGTCCCCCAGTTCGACAGCACGTTCGACAACACCACCAGCAGCACCGCCCGCCACACCACGTGGCGCCAGGCCGCCGTTCTCCGGCCCAAGGCAATCGGCATCGCCACCCCGACGATGAACGTGAACGCCGGCTGGATAAGGTCCCACAGCGTGCATCCGGCCCAGGCCGCATGTTCGAACTGATGCGCGAAGGCGTACCGGTCTTTGAACGCCGCGAAGATCCCGAAGCCATGAGAGATCAGCAGCAGCATCGTGAAGCCGCGGAAGGCGTCCAGCGAAAGCAGACGGTCGGCCAGAGCCGGCGGAGGAGGCGAAGACATGGGCGTCGCCCGAGTTTATCGAATTGCGGCCGCCGCTATCCGAAGCTCACCGTCACGAAATGTTATTCTGTCCGTAACTGGGAATCTTGGACAGTCCAGGCTCCTGAATTGCCGGAACCAGTTTTTGACTCAATCAATCGGGCGTCTCCGCTAAAGGGGTTGTCGTTGGGGAAAGGTACTTTAGCGGAGACGTTACCGTTGAGAGAATATACGGAGCTGCCCCCAAAACGTTCCGTCGATCCGAAACTTTTTTAGAGCATGCCGACAACCGCATTGAGTGCGATTGTCCCCAGCCCCAGCGGGATCAAAACCTTCCAACCGATATCCATCAATTGGTCATAGCGGTAGCGCGGAAATGTGCCCCGGAACCAGATCATCACGTAGAGGAAGAACGCCACTTTGAGCAGGAACCAAAACGGTCCCGCCGCCACCGCGTTCACAGCCGGGATCACCAGGATCCCGCCCACCAGCGTCAACGCCGCCCCCACCGCCAGCATCCCGTAGCGGTGCGGAGCGTACTTCAGCTTCGGCGCCAGCAGCACGATCGAAGCCAGTCCCGGACCCGCGAACAACAGAAACGGAAAGCCATAGTTCAGTGGTATCTCCAGCCACCCCACGCTCGGGAACGGCCGTAGCCAGCCGCCCCAGAACAACGTCACCGAAACCGCCGAAACCACGAAGATATTGCCGTACTCGGCCAGCATATAAAGCGCCCAGCGGAACCCGCTGTACTCCGTATGGAATCCGGCCACCAACTCGGACTCCGCTTCCGGCAGGTCAAACGGAGACCGGTTCGTCTCTGCTACCGCCGCGATAAAGAACAGCACAAACGCCGGCACCATCGCGCCCCAGTTATCGAACACATACCAAAGCCCCTGCGCCTGCTGGTTCCGCACAATCTGCACCATGCTCAGCGAACCCGCCGACATCACGCCGCAAACCAGCCCCAGCCCCATCGCCAGCTCGTAACTGACTAACTGCGCCGAGCTGCGCAGCGCGCCCAACAACGGATAGTGGCTGTTCGAAGACCATCCCCCTAGCACGATGCCCAGGATGCCTACGCTGCCCAACGCGCTAATCACCAGCAGCCCCACGTTCACGTCCGCAATGCGGAAGTGTTCGGAGAACGGCACCACGCCAAACGCCACGAACGCCGTGAACATCGAAAGAATCGGCGCCACGTAGAAAATGCCTTTATCGGCCTCCCGCGGAATAATGTCTTCCTTCAGCAGCAGCTTCAAAGCATCCGCCAGCGGCTGCAGCAAGCCATGCGGACCCACCCGCATTGGGCCCAGCCGCACCTGCATATCGGCCAGCACCTTCCGCTCCACCAGCACGATATAGCCGGCCACCGGCGGGAACAACCCGACGATCAGCAGCATCAACACCACGGGAATCAGCCAGAATTCGATCATTTAAGCAACGACCTCATGGCCAGTTGGAGAAACGGCTCGGGATAGATTCCGGCGCCCAGCGTCACCAGGCCCGTCGCGCCCAGCGCCACCCGCAGCCCCAGGCTCGAAGCCTGCGGCCGCGGCGCCACGCTCGCCGGCAGCAGGAACATGGACCGCACCAGCCGGAAGTAGTAGAACAGCGCCACGGCCACATAGGCCGCGCCCACCAGCGCCAGCCAGTAGCGGCCGCTCTCAATCAGCGCCAGGAAAATGTAGTATTTGCCCAGAAAACCCGCCGTCGGCGGCAGCCCCGCCAGCGAGAGCAGGAAGACAACCATTGGCACCGCGTACCCGGGATGCCGCCGCGCGAACCCGTTCAGGTCCTCGATCTCTTCCCCGTGTACGGCCATCAGCACAAGGAAGGCGCCAATCGTCATGAAGACGTAGGCGCCGGTGTAGATCGCTATCCCCTGCAGACCCGTCGTGTTCCCCGCCACGAGCCCCAGCAGCAAGTACCCGGCGTGGGCAATCGAGCTGTAAGCCAGCAGCCGCTTGGCGTTCGTCTGCGTCACCGCCGCCAGGTTGCCGACGGTCAGGCTCGCAATCGCCGCCAGAACCAGCAACGGGTCCCATGCCTCCCGCGCCGTGCCCAACGGACCCAGGAACAGCCGCAGCAGCAGCGCCAGGCTGGCGATCTTCGAACCCACCGCCAGGTAAGCCGTCACGGCCGTCGGCGCGCCCTCGTAGGCGTCCGGCGCCCACATGTGAAACGGCGCCGCTGAAATCTTGAAGAGGATACCCGCGCTCACGGTGAGAATCGCAATCAGCGTCAGCGGGTCAAACGCCGGCCGCGCGGCCACCGCCATCGCAATGTCGGTCAAATACGTCGAACCCGCGATTCCATAGAGAATCGAAAACCCGTATGCCAGAATGCCGCTCGAAAACGCCCCCAGAATCAGGTACTTCAGCGCCGCTTCGTTCGACCGCCGGTTCCGCCGCAGAAATCCCACGAGCACGTAGAAGCTCAGCGACATCGTCTCCAGGCCCACGAAAATCGTAATCAGTTCGGTGCCCACCGCCAGGAAGTATGCCCCGGCCTGTGCCATCAGCACCAGGCCGTAGTACTCGCCCTGGTGCTCGTCCTCAATCTCCAGATACCGGTAGCTGATCACCGCCACCAACGCGGCCGTCAATAGAAACAGCCAGTTGAAGAACAGGCCAAACGCATCGATGGTCAACGCCCCGTGGAACGCCGTAAAGGGCGCAATCTGCCCCTGCTTCCACAGGTGCCAGCCCGTAAACGCGAGCCCCGGCAGCACCAGAGCCAACTGCCAGCGCCGGGACCGCTCGCCCAACAGGAAATCAAACAGGAAGATCGCACAACCGAACAAAGCCAATAGAATCGCTGGCAGCAGCGCGAAATGGTCCACGTCGGAGTAGAAATGGCTCATCGTCCCATCCTCCCCACCATCTCGAGCACCGGCCGCTCCAGCACCGCAAACCAGGGCTTCGGATACACGCCAATCGCCAGCGCCAAACCCAGTAGCGGTAACACGGTAACCCATTCTCGCGGCGACAGATCCGCCAGCCCGCGATTGGCTTCGTTTCGTAAATCGCCGAGCATCGTGCGCTGATAGAGCCATAGCAGATACGCCGCGCCCAGCACAATCCCGAACACCGCGAAGCCCGCCCACGCCCGGCTCACGACAAACGCGCCCTGCAGAATCGTGAACTCGCCGATAAACCCGTTCAACAGCGGCAGACCCGCCGAGCTGAATACCGCGACGGCAAACACGAACGCAAACCGCGGCATCACCATCGCCAAGCCGCCAAAGTCCGCAATCTGCCGTGTATGCCGGCGCTCATAGATAAAGCCCACCAGCAGAAACAACAGGCTGGTCGAAATGCCGTGGTTGATCTGCTGCAGCACGCTGCCCGCGATGCCGTTGCTGTTCAACGCCGCCAGCCCCAGCGTGCAGAAACCCATGTGGCTCACCGACGAATAGGCGACCAGCCGCTTCCAATCCTGCTGCATCAGGCTGATCAAAGCGCCATAGAGAATCGCCACAATCGAAAGCACGGCCAGAATCGGCGCGGCCTCCCGCGCGGCCTCCGGGAACAGCGGCAGCGACAACCGAACGAACCCATACGTCCCCATCTTCAGCAACACCCCGGCCAGCAGCACGGACCCGGCCGTCGGCGCTTCCGTATGCGCATCGGGCAGCCAGGTATGAAACGGGACCATCGGCACCTTGATCGCGAAGCCGACGAAGAAGGCCCAGAAGAGCCACCGCTGCGTGTCCACCGGCAGTTGCACCCGGAGCAACTCGGTCAATTCGAATGTCGGCCGGGCCAACTGCAGCCCGCCCTGCCAGTACAGCGCAATGATGCCCAGCAGCAACACGACGCTGCCCGCCAACGTATAGAGGAAGAACTTGATGGCCGCATAGAGCCGCCGCTCCCCGCCCCAAATACCGATCAGGAAGTACATCGGTACGAGCACCACTTCGAAGAACACGAAGAACAGTAGCAGGTCCAGCGCCAGGAACAGGCCCAGCATGCCGAACTGCAGCAGCAGCAGCATCGCGTAGAACTCTTTCGTTCGCTCCTCAATCGCGTTCCAGGAAGCGAGCGCCGCAATCGGGCCGAGCAGCGCCGTCAGCATTACCAGCAGCAGGCTGATCCCATCAATCCCCAGCAGGAACTGCGCCCCCAGCGTGGGAATCCAGGGCATCCGGTCTACGAACTGATAGCCGCTCGCCGTCCGGTCAAACGCCTGCCACAACGGCAGCGCCAGGCCCAGACCCGCCAGCAGCACCGCATTCGCCCAGAGCCGGATGAAGTTCCGGGCCGTGCCGGGTATCACCAAAAGAACCAGCAAGCCCACCAAGGGAAGCGCCAGCAGTGAAGTAAGCCAAGGCATCGGTTAGGCGCTCCTCAGCAGGTACCAGCCGGCCATCGCCGCCAGACTCAGAACAATCAGCAGGGCGTAGCTCTGAGCCAAGCCGGTCTGCAGGTAGCGCACCGGGAACGACGAGAGTTTCACCGCGATGGCCGTAAAGTTCACGGCGCCATCGACAATCCACGTATCGCTCCACTTGCTCACGGCGCCCGTTCGCCGCGCCAGCCAGCCGGCGCCGTTCACGGCGCCGTCCACCACGCGGCGGTCCCACGCCGAAAGCCATGCGCCGCCCTGCCGGGCGAAGCCGCGGACAAAAATCAGCTCATACAAATCGTCAAAGTACCAACGGGCGCGCAGCAGCCGGGCCACCGGCGGCAAGCTCTCCTCCCACCGGTCGGCCGTTCCGGGACGGCCAATGTAGAAGTGGTACGCAATGCCCAACCCTGCAATCGCCACCGCGCCGGAGGCCACCATAATGCCCCACGAATGCGGCTCCGGCGTCGCGCCCAGCCAGGCCGCGAACGGCGTGGCAAACCAGCCCGCGCCGATCGAACCCAAGCTCAGTACCCACAGCGGCACGGTCATCCGCTTCGGCGACTCGTGGACGTGCTGGTCGCCGCGATACGCCCCGAAGAAGGTCAGGAACAGCAGCCGGCCCATGTAGAACGCCGTCAGCAACGCCGTGAACAGGCCCGCGCCGAACAGCGCCGGCGAAGCCGCCCAGGCGCTTGTCAGAATCGAATCTTTCGAGAAGAAACCCGCCAGTCCCGGCCATCCGGCCAGCGCCAGCGTACCGATAAACATCGTGCGGAACGTCTGCGGCATCTGGTGCCGCAGCCCGCCCATGAAGCGCAGATCCTGCTCGCCATCGAGCGCATGGATCACGGACCCGGCCCCCAGAAACAACTGCGCCTTGAAGAAGGCGTGCGTCACCACATGGAACAGCGCCGCCCAGTAAGCACCCACGCCCAGCGCCATGAACATCAGGCCCAACTGGCTCACGGTCGAATAGGCCAGCACTTTCTTGATGTCATGCTGCACCAGCGCGATCGAAGCCGCGATCACTGCCGTCGCCGCGCCAATGGCCGCGGCCAGCGAACCCACCTCCGGCGTCAGGCGGAACAACGGTTCGGCGCGGACAATCAAGTAGACGCCCGCGGTCACCATCGTCGCCGCGTGCATCAGCGCCGATACCGGCGTGGGGCCTTCCATCGCATCCGGCAGCCAGGTGAACAACGGCAGCTGCGCCGACTTCCCCACCGCCCCCGCCAGCAGCAGCAGCGTCGCCCAGCCCAGCAGCGGATGCGGAGCCGCCTCGATCTCCGTGAAGCGCAGCGTGCCGAAAATGCTCAGCAGGAAGAAGAGCGCCATCAGATAGCCGGCGTCGCCAATCCGGTTCATCAGAAAAGCCTTGATCGCCGCGTCGCTCGCCGGCTTCCGTTTAAAGTAGAAGCCAATCAGCAGGTAGCTGGCCAGACCCACCCCCTCCCAGCCCACGAACAGCAGCAGGTAGTTGTTGGCCATCACCAGCACCAGCATGAAAAAGACGAACAGGTTCAAGCAGCCGAAGTAGCGGTATAGGCCGCCGTCATGCGCCATGTAGGCGATCGAGTAGACGTGGATCAGGAAGCCGATGCCCGTCACCATCAGAATCATCACGGCGCTTAGCGGATCGAGCAGATAGCCCCAGTCGGCCGCTAACGTCACCATGCGGCCATCGAACGCCGGAAACGGCAACCCGGCCACCCAGGTGAACAGCACCTGCTCCGTCCGCCCGGCCAGCACCGCGCCCAGGCTCCACAAAAACGAGAGCAGCACGAAGCCGGAGCAGAGCGGGCCAATCAACCAGCGCGAGCCCTGCCGCGGCCGCAGATCCTGATCGTGCCCCCGGTCGTGATGATGGTGGTGGCCCACGGAGCCGTTCTCCACCTGCGGGTCGAGGAACTGGTGCCGCCCCAGCAGCATCATCAGCACCGCGCCCAGCAGCGGGAACACCGGAATCAGCCAAATCGTGTCGAGAAAGTTCATCCGGTGGGTCCTACCACTTCAACAGGTCGATCTCATCAACCTGCACCGTTTCCCGGTTGCGGAACAGGGCGAGCAGGATGCCCAGCCCCACCGCGGCCTCGGCCACCGCTACCGCAATCACGAAGATCGCGAACACCTGCCCGGCCGCGTTGCCGTGGTGGTGGGAGAAGGCCACCAGATTGATGTTCACCGCGTTCAGAATCAGCTCAATCGACATCAGAATGATGACGATGTTCCGGCGCGTCAGCAGGCCCACGGTGCCAATTAGCAGCATCGCCAGACTCACGGCGACATAGTGCATGGTGGTAATCACGCGCGCTTCCTCGCCAGGAGCACGCTCCCCACCACCGCCACCAGCAGCAGCAGCGACACCACTTCAAACGGCACCAGATAGTCCTGCAGCAGCGTATCCGCCACCAGCTCCACGTTTCCCGTCTCCGGCATCTGCTGCGCCGGCGGCAGTTGCACCCGGCTCCACAGCACCGCGAACGCCACCCCGGCAATCGCCGTCACGGCGGCTCCAATCGGCCAGCGCTGATGGAACTGCCGCAGCCCGCGCCCGGCGTCCAGATTCACGAGCATGATCACGAACAGGAACAGCAGCAGAATGCCGCCAATGTAGAGAATGATCTGCGAAACGAACAGAAACTCCGCCTTTAACAGCAGGAACAAACCCGCCACGCCGAGGAGCGAAACCATCAGCGAGATGGCCGCATGCACGGCGCTGCGCCGCGTGATGGCGAGCAGCGCGCCGCCCAAGGCCAGCGCCGTGAAGGCGTAAAAGAAGAGAGCTTCCAGATTCATTGCCGGTATTGGGTGGGCCGGGGGCCCTCCTCCAGGGCTTGCCGGTCCCAGATGAGACCTTCGCGAGTATAGCTGGCAATCTCAAAATCCTGCGTCAGTTCGAGCGCGTCCACGGGACAAGCGTCTTCGCACAGGCCGCAAAACATGCAGCGCGACAGGTCGTAGGTGAACGTCACCAGGTCCTTCCGCTTCGTCTCCGGGTTCCGGACGCTGCCCACCACAATCAGATTCTCCGGGCAGGCCACCGCGCACAGATTGCACGAAATGCAGAGCGTCTCCTGCGTCTCCGGATGGACGTTCAGCCGGGGCGCGCCGCGGTACCGCTCGCTCACCGCCGGCCGTTCGCTCGGATACTGCTCGGTCTCAATCTGGCTCGGGCTCTGATGCCGGAACGTCACCCACAGCCCTTCGAGCAGATCCAGCAGGAGGAAACTCCGCAAAAACTTGATCACCGGTCCACCTCCCCCAGCACGATGTCGATGGTGCCGATGATGGCCACCACGTCGGCCACCAGCGCCCCTTGCGCCATGTGGCCCAGCGCCTGCAAATTGACGAACGAAGGCGGCCGCACCCGCAGCCGGTAGGGATGCGTTGTCCCATCGCTGACGATGTAGTAACCCAGTTCGCCCTTCGGCGCCTCAATCGAAACGTACGCCTCGCCCACCGGCGGCTTCACCACTTTGGCGATCTTCGCCATGATGGGTCCCGTGGGAATGTTCGCCACCGCCTGCTGAATAATTCGTACCGACTGCCGCATCTCATCGAGCCGTACAAAGTAGCGGTCCAGCGTATCGCCGGAGGTCCGGGTCGGCACGTCGAACTCGTACTGTTCATAGCCGGAGTAGGGCTGCGCCTTCCGCAGATCCCAGGCGACGCCCGCCGCCCGCAGCACCGGGCCCGTCACCCCGTAGCGCTTACAGGTCTCGGCGTCAATCACGCCCACGCCCCGCAGCCGCTCGCGCCAAATGCGGTTGCCGCTCAGCAGCTCCTCGTACTCGTCCACCTTCGCCAGGAACTGGCCGCAGAAGCTCTCCACTTCCTTCTCGAAGCCGTCGTACAGCTCATACTGCAGGCCGCCGATGCGAAACGCATGCGTGGTCAGCCGGGCGCCGCAGTAGTTCTCGAAGATCTTCAGCACCGCTTCCCGTTCCCGCAGCGTGTAGAACAGCGGCGTTATGGCGCCGATATCGAGCGCGTGCGTCCCCAGCCACAGCAGATGCGACGCAATGCGATTCAACTCCGTCAGAATCACCCGGACGGCCTGCGCCCGCGGCGTCGCCACGGCGTTCATCAGCTTCTCCACAGCCAGGCAGTAGCCGAGTCCGTTCGAAACCGCGGCCAGATAGTCCATGCGGTCGACATACGGGGCAAACTGCACATAGGTCCGGTTCTCGGCGATCTTCTCAACACCCCGGTGCAAATAGCCGATGATGCAGTCGGTGCTCGTCACCCGCTCGCCGTCCAGCTTCAACACGATGCGCAGCACGCCATGCGTGGAAGGGTGCTGCGGCCCCATGTTCAGGACCATCTCGTTGCTATCGAGCGCCGTCATTGGCCGCTCTCAATGCCGAGGTTCGCCTGTACCCAGCGATTGTCCATCTCGACGATGCCGTAGTCCTTCCGCAGCGGAAAGCCAGCCCACTCCTCCGGCATCAGAATGCGGCGAGGATCCGGATGCCCGGCGAATTCGATGCCGAACATGTCGTAGACCTCCCGCTCGAGCCAGTTGGCCCCCAGATGCACCGGCACAGCGGAAGGCGCCTTCTCCCCGAGCGCGACGCCCGCCTTCAGACGGATCCGTTCATTCCGCCCGTAGCTGTAAAGGACGTAGACGAGCTCAAAGCGGGGGGTCCGTTTGGGGTAGTCAACCGCCGTGATATCAACGAGATAGTCGAAACCAGCCTCGGACCGCAGCAGTTCGAGCGCCGGAACCATCGCCGGCAGCGCCAGCACGGCGAAGGGCTGGTCCAGATACAAGCTGGTCTCGAGCACGGACGCACCGAGGCGGGCGCGGAGCAGATCCGGAATCGGACCCTCCCACGGAACGGTGGCCATTACGGCCGGAGCCTTCACGGGTTTTGGTTCTTCAGCCATCGAGAGGACAGGGACGCGTCAGGCACCCCAGGGAAAGGATCAACCCTCTATTGTAATCCCTATCAGGATAGGGGCGTTTCCAATTGTGCGTCAACGAACTGCAACCGAATGGCAACTAGCCGGATCGGAGGGCCTTAGAAGAAGTCCGAATGGTTCGGCCGCCGGACCGCCAGGGCGCCGTTCAGGAACTGGATCACCGGGTACATCGCCTCGAACCGGCGGGTGATCTCCTTGACGATCTTGGGGCTCAGCGCCAGGGCCGGCTCCAGGCTCGTATCCCAGTAGAGCCACTGCTTCTTCCGGATCCAGAAGTCTGCGGGATGGTCCTTCGGAAACCCCTTCGGCGGCCGGGTCAGCGCGTCGCCCTGCAGCTCTCCGGCGACCTTCTTTCGCGCTTTGTTCTCCACGAGAGCCGTCCACTCGTCGAACCGATCGGCGATCCGGTTCCGGATGGCCAGCATCTGCGCGGGTTGCGGCATATAGACCCCGGCCGCGATCTCGATCTGAAACGGTGAGACCGAGAAGTAGTAGCCAGCCATGGACTCCTTCTCCTCCGCCGAGACGTGGAAACTGGCCGAGGAGTTGGTCTTGTAGGGATCCTTGTTTTTACTGAAGCGGACATCCCGGTAAATGCGGTGCATCGCCCGTTTCGGGTCCGTGATGTACTCGGGCGCGAAGCGGGCGAACTCGGCGTTCACCGCCTCCACCAGATCCGTCATCGGCGCCTTCACGGCGGACTCGTAGATCTCCTTCCGCGGCTGAAACCAGTCGCGTTGGTTGTTCTCTTTGAGTTCGCGCAAGAAATCGAAGCCGGCCTCCGGGAAGCCGCGGAACGCTGTCGCCATGCTTCCAGGTTACGCCGTGGCGCCGAAGGGGCGGCGCTGCTCTTCGACGATGCGCCCGTCGAAAAGTTGAATGGTGCGCCCGGCGAGCCCGGCGAAGCGAGGGTCGTGGGTCACCATGCAGATGGTGGCGCCGCCGCGGTGCAGTTCTTCGAGCAAGGCCATCACCTGTTCGCCGTTCTGGGAATCGAGATTGCCGGTGGGCTCATCGGCCAGCAGGATGGCGGGGTTGCCGGCCAGGGCCCGAGCGACGGCGACGCGCTGCTGCTGGCCGCCCGAAAGCTGCGAGGGGTAATGCCGTTCGCGGTGACTCATGCCCACCCGTTCGAGAGCATCCCGCACCGCCTTCTTCCGCTCACCGGCCGGCATGTGGCGGTAGGTCAGCGGCAGTTCCACGTTTTCGTACACCGACAGATCGCCGATCAGATTGAAGGCCTGGAAGATGAAGCCGATCTCGCGGTTGCGGATCCGCGCCCGCTCCCCGGCCTTCAGCCCGCTGGCGGGTTGGCCGTTCAAAGTGTAGCTGCCGCCGCTCGGGGAATCGAGAAGACCCAGAATCGCCAGCAACGTCGACTTGCCGCAGCCGGAGGGGCCGGAGATGGCGACGTACTCGCCGCGTTCTATCCGCATCTCGATCCCCTGCAGGGCGTGCGTCTCCACTTCGTCGGTTACGAAGCGCTTGCTGACGCTGGTCATCTCAATAATCGGTGTCATTCGTCCTTTCCCAGTAACTCCACCAGATAGGCGGTTGCTTCTTTGCTGTTCATTCCCGTCAACCGCTCGACGGCGGCGCGCTTCAACTCGCTATCGGTCTCCTTGCGGGCGATCGCAATGAGTAAGTCCGCCTTGCGGCTGGCGGCCAGCCCGTCGAGGATGGCGCGTTTGGCGTTCTTGTCCGTCTCACCGGGGTACAACTGCGCCAGTTCGGCGTGGCCGCCCGCCGCCCCGAGCATGTGCAGCACCTCGCGGCGCAGCTCCGGGTTGCTCTCGGACTTAGCGGCCATCAGCAGGCGCTCTTTATCGCGGCCGATCAGGAAACCGCGGATGACGGCGCGCTTCACGTTGAGGTCCGTCGTGGTGGCGTACAGATCCGCGAGGGCCTGCCGGGATTCGGGCGTATTCAGCACGCCGAGATACTCGACGGCCGTAGCCTGCAGGTCCGGGTTGGTGCCGCCCTTGGCGTACTGCGTCACGATCTCCCGGGCCCGCGCGCTCCGGCCCTGCGCCAGCACGAACAGGGCCCGCTTCTTGAGCCGCGGCCCGTTTTTGGGCGAATTCAGCACCTTTTCGAGCATCGGCACGGCGGACTCCGGATCGCTGTGCATCAGCCCGTTGATGGCGATGAGCTTGAGTTCCTCATCCTCGGCCGCCTCCGGCCGCGGCGGCTGACCGGCGGCCTGCTTCACGGCCACGGCCAGGGCGCGGGCGTCGTTGAGCCAGCCGCTCTTGGGGTGGCTCTTTTCGAGTTCCGCTAAAGCCGTCAGCGCATCGGCCGAGCGGCCAAGGCGGGAGAACGCGTACGCCTTCCAATACAGCGCGCCATCGGCGCGGTTGGCTTGGCTGGCGGCCACGCGCCCGAACATTTCGGCGGCGCGTTCGTACTGCTTGCGGTCGAGCTCTCGGGCGGCGCGCTCATAGGAGTCCCGGCCCTCCCAGGCGATCTTGGCCGGCGGGGCGGGGGGCGGTGGCGGCGCGGGGGGCGGCGGCGCCGGCTGTCCGAAGCTGATCAACGACAGGCTCATTCCTGTTAGGCAGATACGAGCGGTCCTGCGCGTGAGTTCAAAGAAAGTAACTGCAGTCATAAGTTTCCTTTTTCCGTGGCCGGCTCTGCCGCCAGGATGCGAATTTCAAAGACGATGCCTTTGCTGGCGATGCGGGCCCGCAGGCTGTTGCGTTGCGCGGAGGTCAACTTGGTGGGGCTGTGGGCGATTTCGAGCAGGATCTCTTCGAGTCCGGCCAGCAACTGGCCCACGCGGGCCTCCTGCGCGTTCTCCGCCGTTTGCTTATAGATCCGGTTGTCGCCCAGCAACTGCTCGGCGTGTTGCTGCTGCCAGGAGATGTCCATCGCACCCGCCGGCGCATTCTGGATTTCGGAAAGCACCATCAGGCTGCTGGCCAGGTGGCCATCGAGAGCAACGCGCAGCAGGCGCGGCGTCGGATCGTCCACCGCTGCCACGGCGGCCGGCGCCGGGGTTCGCGTCCGTTCATAGGCCGATCCCGCCAGAAAGGCGCCGATGAGGATGGCCGCCGCCAGCGCCGCGAGAAAAGCGGGGCGCGGCCAACTCCGCCGCGGCTCGCCCTGCCGCCGCACCGCCTGCCAGACCTGCTGGCCGTAGTCCGGCCCCCGCTCCGGCACCGGCGCGGCGTCGAGCGAGTTCAGCACCCGCTGGAGGCTCTGGTAGGCGGAGCGGCACTCCGGGCATTCGTCGAGATGCGCCTCGCCGCCGCCGGGTTCGGCTTCGCCGTAGTAGTGCAGAATCAGTTGCTCTTCGGAAAGATGGTTCATGTCAGCGTCACCCAGGGCAGGAGCGCCCGCCGCAGTTTGCGAACCGCGCGGAAGATGCTTTGTTTGGTGGCGTTCTCGCTCAGGCCCAGCGATTCGCCGATCTCCACCAGCGGAACACCGTCGTAGTGCCGCATCGTAAAGGCCACCCGCTCATGCGGGCTCAACTGCTGCATCGCCTCGGCGATCCGTTCGCCGAGCAGTTGGGAGGAGACCAGCCGCTCCGGCGTCGGGGCCGTCGAAACCGGTTCCCGCTCCGCGGTCCCCGGCCGGTTCTTCCGCAAGGAGTCCAGCGCCAGATTTCTCGCAATCGTGTGGATCCAGGTGGAAAAGCTGGCGCGCGATTCATAACGATGGATCTCCCGGTAGGCTCGCAAAAACGTCTCCTGCACGATCTCGTCGGCGTCGGTCTCGTTGCCGGTGATGCGATAGGCGGCCCGGAAGACACTTTGGCTGTGCCGGTCGACAAGAAGCGCGAACGCGTCCTTCTCGCCTGCCTGCACCCGGATGACGACCGCCATGTCGATCTCGTGCATTTTCCCGATTAGACTGACACGCGGCATCGCGGTTAGCCATAATCGAAAAAATGACTTCAGCCCTCGCGGCGCTGGAACGGCTCCAGACCATCCCGGGCTTATCGGTGCGACCGGGCGCACTGTTGCGGGACTATACGCGGTTCCGGTTGGGCGGCCCCTGCCAGGCGCTGCTGGTCACCACGAACGAAGCGGCCTATCGCGCGGCGCTCCAGATTTTGACTGGCTCCGGCCTGACCTGGACCACCATCGGCGGCGGGACGAACTTGATTGTGAGCGACGCCGGGTATCCGGGCCTGGTGCTGCAGTACGCGGCGGCGGAATTGGCCGTGGAGGGTACGAGAGTCCGGGTGGACGCCGGCGCGGAACTGAATGACCTGGTGGATTTCGCGAACACGAATGGACTGGCGGGAATCGAGTCGATGGCCGGGATCCCGGGCTGGGTGGGCGCGGCGATCTACGGGAACGCCGGCGCCTACGGGCAGTCGATCGCCGAACGGATCGAATGGGTTCGTTTCGTAAAGGACGATTCCGTGATGCAGTTCAACCGCGAGGAGTGCGCGTTCCGCTACCGGGAGAGCCTCTTTAAGCGCAATAAGGACTGGCAGATTCTGTCGGCCGGTCTGGTGCTCGAACCAGGTGACCGGGCGGCGCTGGCGGCGCGGTCGGCGGAGATTCGCGCGATGCGCGACGCCAAATTCCCGCCCACGATGCAGTGCGCCGGCTCAATCTTCAAGAATCTGTTGCTGCGGGAACTTGCGCCGGAGGTGGCCGCGCAGGTGCCGGCTAACGTCATCCGCGAAGGCAAGATTCCGGCCGGGTGGTTCCTCGAAGAGGTGGGGGCGAAGGGGATGGCCGTGGGGGCGATTCGCGTGGCGGAGTATCACGCCAATCTGGTCTATAACTCCGGCGGCGGGTGCGCGGCGGACCTGGTGGCGCTGCTCGAGGAACTCAAGCGCCGGGTGCGGGAGCGGTTTGGTCTGGTGATCGAAGAGGAGGTCCAATTCCTTTCGTGACAAACCTTATCGTGACAAACCTTATCGTGACAAACTGGGGAACATGCTTACTCTCGGATTCGTCACGGCGATTCTGCCGGATCTCTCCCTCGCGGAAGTACTGAGCTTTGCCTCGAAGAACGGCTTCTCCGCTGTTGAAGTGATGTGCTGGCCCCAGGGCAAGGCGGAGCGCCGCTACGCCGGGGTGACCCATATCGATGTGGCTGGTTTCTCGGCCGACGACGCCAAGCGGGTGCAGGACTTGACGGCGCAGTTCGGCGTCTCCATCAGCGGCTTGGGCTACTATCCGAATCCGCTCACGGCCGATGCCGACGAAGCCAAGACCTACACGAACCACATCAAGGCCGTCATCAAGGCGTCGCGGATGCTGGGCATCGGCGTGATGAACACCTTCGTGGGCCGCGACCATACCAAGTCCGTTGACGAGAACTGGCCGCGCTTCCTGAAAACCTGGAAGCCGTTGATCAAGTACGCCGAGGACCAGGGCGTGAAGGTCGGCATCGAGAACTGCCCCATGTCCTTCACGAAGGACGAATGGCCGGGCGGCAAAAACCTGATGACCTCGCCCGCCATCTGGCGCCGCGCATTTAACGACATTCCGAGCGACAACTTTGGGTTGAACTTCGACCCGTCGCACTTCATTCTGCAGCACATGGACTACTGCCAGGCGATGCGCGAGTTTGCGCCGAAGCTCGTCCACATGCACGCCAAGGACGCGCGGATTGACACCGAGAAGCTGAATCAGGTGGGCGTGTTTGCCCACCCCAACCTGTTCCACACGCCGAAGCTGCCGGGTCTGGGCGATGTGAACTGGAGCAAGTTCTTCAGCGTCCTGACCGAGACCGGCTATAAGGGCGCGGTCTGCATTGAAGTCGAAGACCGGGCGTTTGAAGGCTCGCTCGAACTGCGGGAAGCAGCGCTCGTGCAGAGCGGCCGCTATCTCAAGAACTTTATTCAGTAAGCTGCTCTCCCCTTGCGTGGGCCTGTTTACTGCGGTAGCTTAATCAGGCCCCGCACTTCGTCCGCCAACCGTTTGGACTCCACCGTGAATGACCTGCTGATAGTCCGCTTTGTCTTCGTTGTTGCCCTGGCCGTGGCGGCATTCGTGCTGCAGCCCGCGGGGCTGCCACCGTGGCTCGCGGGCGCCGTGGGCGCCGTGGCGGGATTGTCGATTGTGATGTTCGAATTGCGGGTACGGCAGATCTCCCTGAAGCGACTGCTGGGGGCCGCCGTTGGGAGCATTCTCGCGATTCTCGGCGCTTATCTGATGACGCTGGTCCTGGCGCAGGCCTTTCCCGGCAATCGGGATACGGTGCCGTTTCTCCAGGTGATGCTGCTGTTCTGGATGACCTATTGCGGGCTCGTGGTGGGGGCCAACAAAGGCGAACTGCTGAACCTGGGCGCGTGTGGCGGGGTGTTCGGCGGCGATGCGCCGGCGGCCGCGAAAGAAGATCTGAAGATTCTCGATACCAGCGTGATCATCGACGGGCGGATTGCCGATATCGCCGAGACCGGCTTCATCGAAGGCACGTTCGTGATTCCGACGTTCGTGCTGCGGGAGCTGCAACTGGTGGCCGATTCGGCCGATTCGATGAAGCGGAACCGGGGGCGGCGGGGGCTCGATATTCTCAGCCGGATTCAGAAGAACCCCGACCTGCACATCCGCATCGTCGAAGAGGATTTCCCGCAGGTGCGGGATGTGGATATGAAGCTGCTCGAGTTGGCTAAGCACATGCACGCCAAGGTGCTGACCAACGACTTCAATCTGAACAAGGTGGCGCAGATCCACGGCGTCGAGGTCCTGAACATCAATGAGCTGGCCAACTCGCTCCGGCCGGTGGTGCTGCCGGGCGAGCTGATGAAGGTCTTCATCTTGAAAGAGGGTAAAGAGCAGAATCAGGGGGTGGCGTACCTGGACGACGGGACGATGGTGGTGGTGGACAACGCCCGGAAGATGATCTCGAAGACGATTGAAATTTCGGTGACCAGCGTGCTGCAGACGACGGCCGGCAAGATGATCTTCGGCCGCTTTGATGAGCGGACGCACTCTGCCGAAAAGGTGCAGGCCGCGCTACACTAGAGTCCCTGACCATGAAAGTAGCTGTCATCCTTCCGGCGGCGGGCCTTGGCACCCGCATGGCGAAATCGCAACCGGACGCGGCCCACAATCGGAAACAGTTTCTCGTCCTCGAGGGCTCGCCGATTCTGCTGCACACGATCCGGAAGTTCGCCCAAAGCGCGACTGTCTCCGAGATCGTAGTGGCGCTGCGCGGGGACGATATCGGCTGGTTTCAGGAGTTGCTGGACCAGGAGGCGCTCGCCAAGCCGGTGCGCCTGGTAGTGGGCGGGGACTCGCGGCAGGAGTCGGTGGAACATGCGCTGGCGACGCTTGATGAGTCCGTGGACCTCGTCGCGGTGCACGATGCGGTGCGGCCGTTCGTCAGCCTGGAACAGATTGAAGCGGTGATCGCCGAAGCGGCGGCTTGCGGCGCGGCGATTCTGGGTGTGGTGCCGGTGGATACGGTGAAGCGCGCTTCGCGGCACCGGATTGAGACGACCATTCCGCGGGAAAGGCTCGTCCTGGCGCAGACACCGCAAGTGTTCCGGCTGGCGCTGTTGCGGCAGGCGTTCGCGCAGGCGACGGCGGATAGCTTTACGGGCACGGACGAATCTTCGCTGGTCGAGCGCCTCGAAAACGTCGACGTCCATGTGGTGCCGGGCAGCGACCGCAATATCAAGATCACCAAGCCGACCGACCTCGAACTGGCCAAGGCTTTCCTGGCGGAAGAGGCGGCCCGGAAGCCGGCATGATCGACATCCGGACGGGGCTCGGCTGGGACAATCACCGGCTAGCGCCGGGGCGGGTGCTGATTCTGGCGGGCGTCGTGATTCCGCACGAGACCGGATTTGAAGCGCATTCGGACGGCGACATTCTGTTGCACGCGGTGACGGACGCGTTGCTGGGCGCGGTGGCGCTAGGCGATATCGGGATGCATTTTCCGGATACGGACCCGGAATGGAAGGGCGCCTCGTCGGACCGGTTTGTGCGGCACGCGTTGGCGCTGGTGCACGAGCAGGGCTACCGGCTTTCAAACGTCGATACGACGGTGGTGCTGCAGCGGCCCAAGCTGAAGGATTTCCGGGCCAAGATCCGGGAAAGCTTGGCCGAGTTAGTCGGCCTGCCGCTCGACCGGGTGAATGTGAAGTTCAAGACGGCGGAGAAGGTGGGACCGGTGGGGGAGGAGCGTTCGGCGGAGGCCCAAGCGATCGTGACGATCGTGCGCGATACTAGCGAATAGAGAGGGTGTCTGTGAAGTTCGTTCTACCGCTATTCGCGTTTGCCGTTAGTGCTTTTGGCCAAGTGACCTACACGCGGGATATCTCGCGCGTTTTCCAGGCAAAGTGTCAACAATGCCACCGGGAAGGTGACATTGCGCCGTTTGCGCTGGACTCCTACGAGTCCGCGATCACCTGGGGCGAGGACATTCAAAGGGCGGTTGAGGAGCGGCGGATGCCGCCGTGGAAGCCGGTGGACGGTTTCGGCGAGTTTCAGCACAACTTCGGACTGACGGCCGAGGAGCGGGACCTGATTTTGAACTGGTACCGCGGCGGGGCCGCGGAAGGCGACCCCCGCGACCTGCCGGAGCCGCTGGCGGCCACCGGAGAGTTCCGGCTGGGCGACCCCGATGTGGTGCTGACCATGCCGCAGAGCTATAACTTGAAGCGGCGCGGCGACACCTACCGGTGCTTTGTGATCCCCACTGATTTCGGGGCGGACCGGTTTATCGATGCGTTTCAAGTGGTGCCGGGGAACCGGCAGGTGGTACACCACGTGATCCTTTACCTCGATACGTCGGGTAAGGCGCGGCAGATGGACGGCAAGGACGGCGAGCCGGGCTATGACTGCTTCGGCGGGCCGGGCGACGGGATTCCACTGACGCTTTCGAGCATGGCCGGGGGCTGGGTGCCGGGCATGGCGACCAACCGTTTTCCGGCGGGCGTGGGAACGCTGCTGCCGAAGGGGGTCGACATCATCATGCAGGTGCACTACTACCCTGGCGGGCGGACCAACCAGGAGGATCAGACGCGGGTGGGCCTGTATTTCGCGCAGGGCGAGGTGAGCAAGCGCCTCGTGTATCTGCCGATTCTGAATACCTCGTTCCGCATTCCGGCGGGGGCTGAGAACCACGAGGTGACGGCGACGTTCCCCATTCCGCCGCTGTTCGACGCGACCGCTTATCTGGTGGCGCCGCACATGCATCTGCTGGGCCGGCAGTTCAAGCTCGAAAAGATCCGTCCCAACGGCCGCGTGGAACCGCTGATCTACATCGACAACTGGGACTTCAACTGGCAGGGCTTCTATCAATACCAGGGGCCGGTCCGGCTCAACGCTTTTGACCGGGTACGGGCGACGTGTACGTTCGACAACTCGGAGAAGAATCCGCGGAATCCGAGCAATCCGATAAAGATTGTCCGCTGGGGGGAAGGGACCGAAGACGAGATGTGCATCGGCTTCCTGGGTGTGACCTTCGACCGCGAGAACGTCGTGCCGTTTAACCAACCGTTGTAGGAGGCACATGGCGGACATCGTCAGACCGCCGGGCCCACCGACGGGATTTTTCTCCGGGGGCTTGTTCAGCTTTCGGCGGGATCCGCTGGGCTACCTCGAAAGGATCGCGGCCGAGTACGGATCGTTCGCTTACTTCCAGGCCGGGCATCAGCAGATCTACTTCGTGAACGAGCCGGAGATGATCCGGGATGTGCTGGTAACGCGGAACGGCCTGTTCACGAAGAGCCGGATTCTGCAGCGGGCGAAATCGTTGCTGGGTGAGGGGTTACTGACGAACGAAGGCGCCAGCCACATCAAGCAGCGGCGGATGGTGCAGCCGGCGTTTTACCGGGACCATTTGGTGACCTACGGGGCGCAGATGGTGGCGCTGGCCGACAAGGCGTGTGGCAGATTACGAAACGAAGCCATTCTCGATATCGACCAGGAGATGATGCGGCTGACGCTGGCCATTGTCGGGCAGACGCTGTTCAGCGCCGATGTGGAGGACGAGGCGCCGCAGGTGGGCGAGGCGATGAACGCGTTGATCGCGATTATGCCGCTGCTGATGCTGCCGGGGTCGCAGTTCATTGAGTACGTCCCGCTGCCGGCGACGCGCCGGTATTTGCGGGCGGCGAAGCTCGTCGAAGGGACGATCTTCCGGATTATGGAAGAGCGGCGCGCGTCGGGGGAGAACCCGGGCGATCTGCTTTCGATGTTGATGAACGCGCGGGACGCCGAGGGGGATAACTCAGCGATGTCCGATAAGCAGGTGCGGGACGAGGCGTTGACCCTGTTTCTTGCCGGGCACGAGACGACGGCGACGGCGCTGGCGTGGACCTGGTACCTGCTGGCGCAGCATCCGGAGGCCGAGGCGGCGATGCACGCGGAGTTGGCTACCGTGCTGGGCGGCCGGCTGCCGGGCTTCGACGACCTGCCGCAGCTCAAGTACACGCAGCAGGTGTTCGCCGAGGCGATGCGGCTCTACCCGCCGGCGTGGGCAATTGGGCGGATGGCTCGGGAACCGCTCGAGTTGGGCGGCTATACGCTGCCGGTGAAGTCGATCGTGATTATGAGCCCGTACCTGATGCACCGGAACCCGAAGTATTGGGCGGAGCCGAACCGGTTCGACCCCGGGCGCTGGGCCGACGGCGATTTCTACAAGCGCGACTTCACCTACTTCCCGTTTGGCGGGGGGCCGCGGATTTGCGTGGGCGAGCGGTTTGCCTGGATGGAAGGGGTGCTGCTGCTGGCCGTGATTGGGCAGCGGTGGCGCTTCCGGCTGCTGCCGGGTCATGTGGTGGAGCGCAAGGCGTTGATCACGTTGCGCTCGAAGCACGGGATTAAGGTTATCGCGGAAGCGCGCTGAAGCTCCGTTGACGCGCCGGTAGGAACTCGTCGCCTTCGCGCCACGAGGTGACAGCGGCGGAGTTGGCGATGGTGAGGCCGATGGTCCAGCCGAAGCGGCCCATCTGCTCCATGCCGGCGAAGTCCCAGTTGTCTTTGTATTCGTCCGAGGGCTGGTGGTAGTTCTTGGCGTTGTACTCGTAGACGATGTTGTCGCCGAAGGTTTCCTCCTTGCCCCAGTATTCGGTGCCCATGTTGACCGAGAAGGCCGGCACGCCGGCGCGGGCGAAGGCGAAATGATCGGAGCGGTAGTAGTGGCCCTGCTCGGGGTGGGGGTCGGGTTTGATCTTGAGATTGAAGCGTTTGGCGGTGGCTTCGACGGTGGGATAGACACTGGTTCGTTCCGCGCCAATGACGACGACGTCCTTGACGGCGCCGAAGGGGTAGAAGGAGTCGTAGTTGACGTTAAGCATGGTCAAGCCGGCGGGAATGACGGGCTTGGCGGCATAGAACTCAGCGCCGCGGAGGCCGCTTTCTTCGGCGGTGACGGCGATGAAGATGGCCGAGCGCTTGGGGCGCTGCTGGAGCGCGGCCCAGGCGCGGGCGGCTTCGAGGAGGATGCCGCAGCCGGTGGCGTTGTCGACGGCACCGTTATAGATGGCGTCACTCCCCTTCTCCGCGCCGACGCCGAGGTGGTCCCAATGGGCGCTGAAGACGACGGCTTGCTTGCTGAGTTCGGGGTCGGAGCCGCGGACGATGCCGGCGACGTTGGCGGCGCGGATGGCGCGCATTTTGGTGGGGATGGAGCCGCTGGCGGAGAGGTTCAGGGGGACGGCGCGGAAGCCGCGGGTGTTGGCCTGGGCGAGGAGTTCGTCGAGGTTTTTGCCGAGGGCCTTTTCAGCCGAGGCGCGGGTGACCCAGCCGGCGAAGGCGAGGGCGGCGGCGCCGGGGTCGAGCTTGACCTGCGGATCTTCCTTGCCCCAGGAGCTGCGTACGACCTCCCAGCCGTAGCCGGCGGTGGGCGTCGTGTGGAGGATGATGCAGCCGACGGCGCCGCGGCGGGCGGCCTCTTCGTACTTGTAGGTCCAGCGGCCGTAGTAGGTGAGCGCCTTGCCGCCGAAGAACTTGGGGTCGTCGCTGGGCGGTTCGTTCGTGAAGAGCACGACGACTTTGCCTTTGACGTCGACGCCGGCGTAGTCGTCCCAGCCGAACTCGGGGGCGGTGATGCCGTGGCCAACGAAGACGGCTTCGGCGTTGAACTCGGCGAGGCTTTTCTGCTGCTGGGTGTTGCCGACGAAGTCGACGGCCCAAGTGAGGGCGGTGGAGCCGAGCGTGAGTTTCGCCGAGGACTGGGGCTCAACACCGACGAGGTCGACACGCTGGAAGAAGGTGCCGTTGTCGCCGGCGGGCTGGAGGCCGGCGAGGGCCATTTGGGTGGCGAGATAGGCGGTGGCCAGTTCGCCGCCGCGGGTGCCGACGCCTCGGCCTTCGAGCAGGTCGCTCGCCAGGAACTTGACGTGCTCGCGGATGCGGGCGCCGGAGATTTCGGGTTGCGCCCACAGGGTGGCGGCGGTTAGACCAAGAAGAAGCAGCCTCATGAGATCCAGTGTATGCCGGGGAACAATTACCCTAATTCCGATAGACAATAAGACCATCCTTTTGGTACGCTGAGGTCTTTATGGAGACCCGCGTTCTCAGTCATCTTCGTGCCCTCGAAGCCGAGAGCATACATATTCTCCGCGAGGTGGTCGCCGAGTTTTCCAATCCCGTAATGCTCTATAGCGTTGGGAAGGACAGCTCAGTGATGCTTCGCTTGGCGCAGAAGGCCTTTCATCCGGCCAAGATCCCGTTTCCCGTGCTGCACGTGGACACGGGCTACAAATTCAAGGAGATGTACGAATTCCGCGATAATCTCGCCAAGGAGCTGGGGCTGAACCTGATCGTCCATACCAATCAGGCGGCTTTGGATGCGGGGACGAATCCCTTTGCGCTGGGCACGCAGAAGTGCTGCGCGTTGCTGAAGACGCGGGCGCTGCTGGATGCGCTAGCGGCCGGCGGCTACGATGCGGCGTTTGGCGGGGCGCGGCGGGACGAGGAGAAGTCGCGGGCCAAGGAGCGGATTTACAGCTTCCGCGATAAGTTCGGGCAGTGGGATCCGAAGAATCAGCGGCCGGAGCTGTGGAACGTTTATAACGCCAAGATTGAGAAGGGCGAGACTATTCGCGTGTTCCCGCTTTCGAACTGGACCGAGTTGGATATCTGGCGCTACATCGAGGTGGAGAAGATCCCGATTGTGCCGCTGTATTTCGCCAAGGAGCGGGAGATGCTGGTGCGGGGGAACAACGTGATTCCGCTCGAGCATAACTACCCGATTCAGATTGGCGAGAAGCCGGAGATGGTGAAGGTTCGGATGCGTTCGCTGGGCTGCACCTACTGCACGGGGGCGATCCGTTCGGACGCCGAGACTTTGCCCCAATTGATGGATGAACTGGTGCAGTTCAGGCGCTCGGAGCGCGAGAACCGAATTATCGATCACGACACGGAAGGTTCGATGGAGATCAAGAAACGCGAGGGGTATTTCTAAAGATGAGCGTCGAGAGTCAACTCCTCCGTTTTACGACCGCCGGCAGTGTGGACGACGGCAAATCGACTTTGATTGGCCGGTTGCTGTATGAGGCCAAGGGGGTCTATGAAGACCAACTGGCGAGTGTGCAGAATTCGAGCGTGAATCGCTCGACGGGCCCGATTGATTTTTCGCTGTTGACGGACGGGCTGCGCGCCGAGCGGGAACAGGGCATTACGATTGACGTGGCCTATCGCTACGCGGCGACGCCGCAGCGGAAGTTCATCATCGCCGATACGCCGGGCCATGAGCAGTACACGCGGAACATGGCGACGGGCGCTTCGACGGCGGACCTGGCGATTGTGTTGATTGACGCGCGGAAGGGCGTGCTGGTGCAGTCGCGGCGGCATGCGTTTATCACGGCGCTGCTGGGGATCCGGTACGTGGCGGTGGCCGTGAACAAGATGGACCTGGTGGAGTTCCGGGAGGATGTGTTCCGGAAGATTGAAGCCGAGTTTCTGGCATACGCCAAGAGTGTGGGTTTGAAGAACGTCGCGTTCTTCCCGATTAGCGCGCTCGAGGGCGATAACATCACTGAGCCGAGCCCGCGGACGCCCTGGTACACGGGGCCGTCGCTGCTCGAGCACCTGGAGACGGTGGACCTGGTGGAGGCGCGGAATTTTTCGGATCTGCGCTTCCCGGTGCAGTATGTGAACCGGCCGACGCTCGATTTCCGGGGATATACGGGCCAGTTGGCGAGTGGTGTGTTGCGCGTGGGGCAGACGGTGATGACGCTGCCCTCGGGACGGATTACGAAGGTGAAGTCGCTGCCGAGCTATGACGGGGAGCTGGCCGAGGCGTATCCGCCGATGTCGGTGACGGTGTGTTTAGAAGACGAAGTCGATATCAGCCGCGGCGATATGCTGGTGGACCCGGACCGAGTGCCGCACGTTTCGCGGCGGTTTGCGGCCAAGCTGGTCTGGATGCACGAGACGCCGGGCGAGGCGGAGCGCGACTACCTGTTGAAGCACACGTCGCAGACGGTGCGGGCGCAGATTGCGAAGATCCGGCACCGGATCGACATCAACACGCTGGCCGAGCAGCCGGCGAATAAGTTGGAGCTGAACGAGATTGCGTCGATTCAGGTGGAGACGCGGCGGCCGCTGTTCTTCGATTCGTACGCGCAGAACCGGACGACGGGCGCGTTCATTCTGATCGACCCGATTTCGAACGCCACGGTGGCGGCCGGGATGATTGAGGAGTCGACGGCCGAGTCGCTCGAACCGTTGAAGCTCGGGAGCTTGGAGTTCAGCGGGGAGACGGAAGCGACCGTGACGCCGGCGGAGCGCTACAAGCGGGCGGGCCACTATCCGGCGACGGTGTGGCTGACGGCGCGGCAGGATCTGGCGGGGATGCTGGAGCGGAAGCTGTTTGATTTGGGCTGCTCCGTCCATGTACTGGCCGATGACCGGGAGAGCCATCTGCTGCCGGAGTTGGCACGGGTGTTGAACAGCGCGGGCTTGATTGCGATCTGCTCGATTGCTTCGCCGGACGTGGCGGAGGCGAAGCGGGCGCAGGAGTTGGCCGGCGATACGCGGTTCCTGCTGGTGGATCCGCAGCAGTTGCCGGTGCGCGACGAGGAAGCGAGCGAAGTGCTGATGAAGATGCTCGAAGACCGCGGGGTCCTGCGGCGGAAAGAGCGCTTCGAAGTGGGCGAAGGGATCTAGACGCGAAAGTGATCGGGCCGCCAGGTTTTGATGGCGGCCTTGATCTGTTCCTGGTCCCAGTTGCCGGCGATGGCTTTCTGCGCGAGGGCAGCGACTTCGTCGTCCGCGGCGAAGCGGAGGCCGATGAGCTGCTTTTCGGTGAGCTTGGCGATCTGGTCAGCAGGGAGTTGACCCTGGAGGCGGAGGCGCTCTTCGAGGCGGATGACGCGGTCCTGGACTTTGAGGGAATAGACGCGCATCTTGAAGGCGAGCAGGAAGATGGCGATGGCCATGACAACGGCGACTACGGTGGTATACGCCGGGTAGGACCAGGCGTGCTTCACGGCGAGGAGCACGTTGATCAGCAGGACGGGGGAGAGCAGGAAATGGAAGAGCGGATCCCACTTGGTGTGACTCTTGAAGCTTTGGGCGGCCATAGGGCCAGTATAGCTAGCGCCCTTTGAGGTCGAAGCGAACGGTGTAGTTCTTCTCCTTGCCGGGGAGGCTGCGGTAGCGCCAGAATTCGTAGCCTTCGTTGGGGTGGGACTCGATCTCGTCGGGCGGGCCGAGTTGGACGTAGGTGCGGCGTGCGACTTCGAGATTGGGATAGCGTTCGGCGGCCCAGCTCATGCGGCGCTTATGTTCGGCTTTGGCGCCTTCGCCGCGGCGTTGCCAGAACTGCTCGACGAAGCGGTCGCATTCGGCGGGTTCTTTGAGGCGGAGGAAGGCGGCGCGTTCCCGATCTTCGATGATCCACTGGACCTGGGTATTGAGCCAGGCTTCGTGCTGCGGGAGCGAGGCGCAGGTGTTCGGGGTGGGTGGCTGGGCGCTCAGGAGGGAGACGGCCAGAAGGAGGAGGGGCAGCGCCCACGCGGGGGCGGCGGATGGTTGCTTCATTTGCAGGATTCTCCGGATACGGGTTTCGAGGTCGCCCTGGCGGGCGGCGAGGGCGGGTGGACGGCAGGACTGCAGGTCGGCCAGTTGCAGCAGGGCGCGGGCGTAGCGGCGGCGGTCGCCGCTGAGTTGGATGGCGAGGTCGTCGCAGCAGTGCTCCCGTTCGCGGCGGAGGACGGAAGAGATCCACCAGGCGGCGGGATGGTAGAAGTAGACGATCTCAAAGCCGATTTGGAGCCAGTTGATGAGATAGTCGTGGCGGGCGATGTGGGCGAGTTCGTGGGCGAGGACGGCCTCGAGTTCGGAGCGGCCGAGACCGGTGAGGGCAGAGAGGGGCAGCAGAACGACGGGCCGCCACCAGCCCATAGTGACCGGCGATTCGACGGCGGCGGTGAGGACGTGGACCGTCCGCGTGATACCCAGCACGGCGGACCACTTCCGCACCGCTTCCAGGAGAGCCGGATCCGTCACCGGATCGCCCTGGCGGCGGAGGCGGTGAATGACGGCCCAACCGCCGAGCGCGCGGACGGCGAAGACCGCGGCGCCGGCAGCCCAGAAGCAAGGGAGCAGGCGAAGCCACCCGGATGGCGGCGGAGCGTCCGGGAGAACGGCAGACGCCAAGGGCATGGATCCGGCGGTGGTGTACCGGGCGGGTTCGGGAAGGAGCCACAGTAGCGGCGCGAGGGCAAAGAGGAGCAGGGCGAGGAGAGCGGCGTTATATCGGGCGCGGGCGCTGCGCAGGAAGAGCAGGGCGAAGGCGAGGGACGCGGCGATGAGGGCGCCGGTCCAAAGGGAGTGGAGTAGGGCGAGGCCGGCGGCTTCGAGCGAGAAGTTCATTGCTGCTCCTCGTACTCGTCGAGCAGGCGGCGCATAGCGGCGAGCTCTTCGGCCGAGGGCTTGGCGCCGTTGAGCGCGCCTTGGAGCAGGGCGGCCGCAGAACCACCGAAGACGCGGGGGAGAACGTCTTCGAGAAAGCTACCCTGCATTTGCTCGCGGGGCTGGGCGGGCGAAAAAACGTGGGCGCGGGTGGTCTCGTCCCGGACGACCAGACCCTTGGCGAGCATGATCTGCAGGAGCTTGAGGGTAGTGGTGTAGCCGCCGGCGCCGAGGGCTTCATGCACGTCGCGAACGGTCTGCGGGCCGCGGTCCCAAAGCACTTGGAGAATGTCCCATTCCGCTGGCGTGGCCTTCATGCGATGATTACATACGAAGCCATTCGTAATGTCAACGAAATTCTTCGTAGTTCTATTCTGCGGGGCCGTTTGTTTACACGGCCAGTCGGAAAGCGCGCTGCGCAAAGCCTTTGAAGGGAGCACCGTGCGGGTGAAGATGGACCTGCCGGCGACGAATGAGGGCGTGGATCTGCAGTACCGAGGGGAGCCGCCGCTGGACTTTCGCAGCTACTCCCAGCGCATTAAACGCTTCGGTGTTTCGCTGCGGAACGGGGACAGCGTGATGGTAACCACCGTGCGCGTGAAGGGCAAGAACATTGAGTTTCAACTCGGCGGTGGGGGATATGGGACCTTTGGAGATCCGAGCGGCAACGTTTCGCTGGGGACGGTGTCGAAGAGCCGACGGGAGCAGGATCTCGAACGGGACATTCGGAACGAAACGAACCGGACAAGGCGCGACCAGTTGAGCCGGGAGTTGGCGCGGATCGCTGCGGACCGGGAGCGGGAGAATAGCGACCGGCGGGCGCGGGAGATCGAGCTTTCGGCGCTTCGGCAGCGGGAGATTGAAGAGAAGCGGCTGCAGGCGGGGTCGCGGTTTAATCTGCGGTTTCCGGACAACTACCTGAAAGAGAGTGTGCCGACGCCGGAGGAGGTCCGGGCGATGCTGGCGGAGTACGTAGCGTTTGACGCGGTGGTGGGGAACGGGGAGCCCGCGATGCCGCGGTCTAACCAGGTGCGGAAAGGGATGCCGACGGACGAGGTTTTTGGAATTCTGGGGGAGCCGTCGGATACGACGCGGGGTTCGCTGGGCGAGTTTGAGCAGGTGACGGCGACTTGGGTGCAAAGCGGCGGAGCGACAAAGGTGATCTTCATCAACGGCGTGGCGGTGAAGATCTCGGTGCAGACGCGTTGAGCAAGCTGGTTGGGTGGTTAGACCGGCTGGGACTGGAGACGTGGGGGTCGCGGGTTTGGCGGCGGCAGTTGTTCCGTTGCCTGGCTTGCGGGGCGGTGCTGCGGCGGGAGGGGGACGCGTTGCGGTGCGGGTGCGGGCAGGCGTATCCGGTGATTGCAGAGGTTCCGATGCTGCTGCCGGGGTTTCGGTCTTCACCGGCGGCGGCACCGTTGACGGAGACCGAATTGGGGCAAGTCGTGGCGGCGTTCGGGATCAAAGACGACGCGGCCACGCGGGCGCGGTTCGCGGCGATCTTCGCGCAGACCTATCAGTTCGACGAATCGTTTCTTGAGGCCGAGAACAACTACCTGCTGCAGCGGCTGGCGATCAACCGGGAGGCGCGGCCGACGGTGGAGGCGCTGGCCGAGCCGGGCACGGGGGAGGCCGCGTTCGCCGTGGTGCGGCATTATGTGCCGGAGACGCTGGCACGGGGCGGGAGCACGAGCCATAACGTGCGGATTCGGAATACGGGCGCGGAGCCGCTGCTGCGGTACGCCCGGGGCGGATGGAGCCTGGCGTTCCGATGGACCGGGGGGCCGGAGGCGGGTTTAACGCCGCTGCCCGTGACGGTGCTGCCGGGGCGGGAGATCAGCTTGCCGGTGCGGCTGACGGCGCCGGAGGCCGCGGGGCCGGGCGAGTTACGGGTGGTGCTGGTGCATTCCGATGGGCGGGCGATCGAGGCGGCGGAGCGGTCCACAATTGCGATTGTCGAGAAGGTGCAGCGGCCCTACCGAACGCTCGACCCGATTCGCGGGCCGCTGCCGGCGGACTACGATGCCGACCACATGATTGGGATCCGGCTGGTGGAACGGGCGGTAAACCTGGCGCACGCCCGGCGGGGACTGGAGATTGCGAGTTCCTCTTCGCCGGCGACGTGCAACCTGGGTTGCCTGACGGTGAACATCGACATTGACGCGCAGACGATGCAGGCGGCGCAGGTGGTGTTTGAAAAGCGCGGCTACAGCAACGTGATTTTCGCTTGCTGCGACGCGCTGCGGCTGCCGTTTGCGGCGGAAACGTTCGACTTCGTGGCGACGTTCGCGGCGCTGCACCATTTCGCGGATCCGGTGACCGTGTTGCGGGAGGCGGCGCGCGTGGTGAAGCCCGGGGGGTTCGTGGCCGTGATGTGCGAGCCGACGGGGCACGAGTTTGAACGGCCGCATCCGCAGATCGTCGAGGTGCTGGAGCACGGGGTGAACGAGCAGATTTTTTCGATTGACGAGTATGCGCGGATGTTCCACGCAGCGGGGCTGCGGCCGACGTCGGCGCAACTCGACGATGACTCGTTGAAGGTGATTCTGCGGCGTTAGGCGAGGAGTTCGCGGATGACCTGGCCGCCCACCTGGCTGAGCTGCTTTTCGCGGCCGGCGTGGAGGTAGCGGAGCTTGGAGTCATCGAGGCCGAGCAGGTGGAGCAGGGTGACGTGGAGGTCCCGGAGGGGGTGGACGGTTTCGACGGCCATGCCGCCGACTTCGTCCGTGGCGCCGACAATGGAGCCGGCTTTGACGCCGCCGCCGGCGAGCCACATCGACATCGCGTTGGCGTTATGATCGCGGCCCCAGGCCTGGCTGCCGCGGCGGATGCCGTTGTCCGGACTGCGGCCGAATTCGCCGGCCCAGACGACGAGGGTTTCGTCGAGGAGGCCGGTGCGTTTGAGGTCTTTGAGCAGGCCGCTGATGGGTTTGTCGATGGCGCGGAGACGGGAGCCGTGGGCCTTGTCGATGTAGTCGTGGGAGTCCCAACCCATGGCGACGACCTGGACGAAGCGGACCCCTTTTTCGACGAGACGGCGGGCGAGGAGACAGCGGCGGCCGAGAGCGTCGGCGTCTTTGTTGGGGCCGCCGATGCCGTACATCGCGAGCGTGGCCGGGGACTCTTTTTCGAGGTCGACGATGCCGGGCATTTCGGCTTGCATGCGGAAGGCGAGTTCGTAGCTTTCGAGGCGCGCGTCGAGTTCGGCGTGGTCCGGGCGCCGGGCGCGATGGAACTGGTTGAGCTCTTTCCAGAAGCCGAGATTGGCGGCCTGGCGCTCCTTGGTCATGCCGGGGGGCGGGGCCATATCGAGGATCGGCGCGCCGGCGGGACGGAGGGGCGTGCCCTGGTAGTGGGCGGGAAGGAAACCGTTGGACCAGTTGGCGGCGCCGCCCTGGGGATAGGCGACGTCGGGCAGGACGAGGAAGGACGGCAGGTTTTGATTGACGGTGCCGAGGCCGTAGGAGGCCCAGGCGCCGAGGGCGGGGTCGCCGCCAAACTGGTTGCCGGTGTTGAGGTGGTAGAGGGCGGTGGGATGGTTGACGCTATCGCCTTTGAGGCCGCGGTAGAAGCAGCAGTCGTCGACGACTTCGGCAAAGTTTTCGAGGAGCGTGTTGATTTCGAGGCCCATTTGGCCGGCGCGGCGGAATTCGAAGGGGCTTTTGACGTAGTAACGCTCGCCGGTGTTCATGTTGGCTTCGAACTTGTTGCGCTCCTTGGCGAAGCGGGTCATGTGAAGCTGGGCGAGTTTGGGCTTGGGGTCGAAGGTGTCGATGTGGCTGGGGCCGCCTTCCATCAAGAGGAAGATGCAGTGCTTGGCTTTGGCGGGATGGTGGGGCGCCTTGGGCGTGAGGGGCCCGGCGTGGGCTTGGTCGGCGAGGAGGGCGTTGAGAGCGACGGTGCCGAGGCCCATGCCGGCGCTGAAGAGGAGATCGCGGCGGGAGTGCTTAGTAGACATAGACGAACTCGTTCGCGTTGAGGAGCATGAGGGTGACGTCGGAGAGGGCGCGGGTGGCCGGGCCGACATCGGAGGGGTGCAGGTTGGGTTCGTAGGGCGCGGGGTCCGGCGCCTGGACGAACTCGGAGGTTTCGCCGGTGAGTTCGCTGGTGATCTTGTGAACCAGCGGTTGCGGCTTGGGCTTGGCGGGCGGGGGGTTGGTTTTGTGGAAGGCGAGCATCCGCGTGAAGTGGCGGGTGGCGGCTTCGAGTTCGGCGGGTTGGGCGGGGCGATTGAAGGCGAGTTCGAAGGCGCGGCGGAGACGGGCGGGGAGCGTGGGGGCCTCCTTTTCAAGATGGACGGCCATGGCGAGGGCGACGTCGTTTGAGAACTGGCTGTTGAGGAGGCCGAAGGCTTGGGTGGGGACGGTGGAGGCTTCGCGGCGTTCGCAGGAGAGGTCGAGGGTGGGGCCGTTGAAGACTTCGACGAGGGGGTCCGGGAGGCTGCGCTGTTGGAAGGTGTAGATGGTGCGGCGGTTGCGCTGGCGGCGGAGGGGCGAGGGGGCATAGGCCGGAGCGAGGGAGCCCATGCGGTGCTGGGGTTGGCGGGCGACATCCTCGTTGATTTGCGGGAAGACGCCGGGGCCGCCGGCTTCGAGGTTGAGTTCGCCGCTGACGGCGAGGAGGCTGTCGCGGAGCGCTTCGGCTTCGAGGCGGCGGGGTTGGAAATTGGTGCTCTGGTAGGCGGCGGATTGGAGGATCAGCCGGTGGATGGCTTTGAGGCGCCAGCCGTTGTGGACAAGAGCGCCAGCGAGCCAATCGAGGAGTTCGGGGTTGGTGGGCTTTTTGCCCATCTTGCCGAAGTTGCTGGGGTCGGCGGCGAGGCCTTCGCCGAAGTGGGTTTGCCAGAGGCGATTGACGATGACGCGGGCGGTGAGCGGATTTTTGGGGTTGGCGATCCAATGGGCGAAGGTGCTGCGGCGGCCGGCGACGGTGTTGGGGATTTCGACGGCGGGATACTGGCCGGCCTTTTCAAGGGCGGAGAGGACGCCGGGGGTGACGGCCTCGGCGGGGGATTGGATGTTGCCGCCGGGGAGGATGTGGATGGGGGCGGGACGGTACTGCGCGAGGGGCGGATACTTCAGCGCGGGGCCGCCGTCGGTTTGGCCGTCGAGGGGACCGCTCGAGACAGCGAAGGCGAGGGGCTCGAAGCGGTTGAGCGATTCCTGATAGAGCTGCGAATGTTTGCGGTAGAGCTTGAACTCCTCGTACTCTTCGGAGTCCGGGTGGTTCCGGCGGAACTCCTTCAGGCTGGCGACGGTGCGGTCGTAGAGGGCCTGCATGTGGGCGGCGCCGGCGGGGAGGCCGGCGGTGTTTTCGGTGGGGAGGAAGGGGAGTTTGGGGCGGGCGAATTCGGTGGAGGCGAAGACGGCCTGGACGCGGTAGTAGTCCTTGGTGGGGATGGGGTCAAACTTGTGATCGTGGCACTTGGCGCAGCCGAGGGTTAGGCCGAGGAAGGTGCTGACGGTGCTGTGGGCGACGTCGTCGAGGAAGAGTTGCCGGGTGACGGCTTCGACGGACATGGCGGTGTGTTCCCAGGGGCCGGAGCGGAGGAAGCCGGTGGCGATTAAGGCTTCGGGATTGCCGGGGTAGAGTTCGTCGCCGGCGATCTGTTCGCGGATGAACTGATCGTAGGGCTTGTCCTGATTGAAGCTGCGGATGACGTAGTCGCGGTAGCGCCAGGCGTTGGGGCGTTCGAAATCGTTGGAGTAGCCGCTCGAATCGGCGTAGCGGACGACGTCGAGCCAGTGGCGGGCGAAGCGTTCTCCGTAGCGGGGGGAGGCGAGGAGGCGGTCGATGAGCTTGTTCCAGGCTTGGGGGGAGTTGTCGGCGAGGAAGGCGTTGACCTCTTCGGGGGTGGGCGGGAGACCGGTGAGGTCGAAGGTGACGCGGCGGATGAGGGTGCGGCGGTCGGCGCGAGGGGCGGACGTTTTCAGGAAGGCGTCGATGGTTTTGGCGGGATCGAAGGGGCGGACGGGGCGGAGGGCCCAGAGGTCTTCGTCTTTATAGGTCCATTTCGCTTCTGCGGGGCGGGTGGGCCAGGTGGCGCCGGCGGCGATCCATTCGCGGAAGGCGGCGATGGTTTCCGGGGGAAGTTTTTGTTTGGGGCCGCCGGGCGGCATTTGGAGGCCGTGGCGACCTTCGAGGACGTGGAGGAGGAGGCTCTGGTCCGGCTGGCCGGGGAGAAGGGCGGGACCGCGGGCTCCGCCTTGGAGGAGGCCCACGAGGGAGCTGACGTTGAGCTTGGAAAGGGTCTGGGTAGGGCCGTGGCAGCCTTGGCAATCGCGAGCGAGGACGGGTTGGATTTTCTCGAGGAAGAGTTCGTCGCCGGACTGGGCGGCGAGGGGGAGCGCGAGGCAGAGGAGGGGAAGAAGACGGGACACGGAGCGACTCCTGACGGGGCGCTTTCCACTCTATCAGCGTAAAAACAAATAACCAACCGGGGAGGTTGGTTATGGCGGGGTCAGAAATGGTCGGGCCGGCGAGATTCGAACTCGCGACCTCTTGCACCCCAAGCAAGCGCGCTAGCCAGGCTGCGCTACGGCCCGAATCTTCCCAGTATAGCGCATCGCTGCGTTCTTCGGGACAAAAAGTGCCGTGTCACGTTTTGCCGCAAAACGTATCTTTCCCAGTGACGTGACACGAAACCTGCTTCCCATTCCGCTGCTTGCCCTTTGGGCGATCGCCTCTCCCTTGCCCGCGGAGACCTTAACACTGCCCGAGGCCGTAGCCAAAGCGCTGGCGCAGCACCCTTCGATGGACGCCGCCAAGGCGCAGACCGGCGCCGCCGTGGCCCGTACAGCGCAGGCGCGTTCCGGCTACCTGCCGAAGGTGAACTACGCCGAGTCCTTTCAAACATCGAACAACCCGGTGTTCGCGTTTTCAACGCTGCTGACGCAGCGGCGCTTTTCGGCGGCGAACTTCGCCATTGACGCGCTGAACCGGCCGGGGTTCGTCGATAACTTCCAATCGGTGGTCAGCGTGGATCAGGTGCTGTATGACTTTGGCGGGGTGCGAGCCGGGGTGAAGTCGGCGCAGTTGGGAGAGAAGCTTTCGGCGGAGCAGGAGCGGTTCGCGAAGATGCAGCTGATTGCGAAAGTGGCGCGGGCGTACCACACGGTGACGCTAGCGGAACAGTTTTTGAGAGCGGCACAGCAGGCGGTGCAATCCGCCGAAGCCGACCTGGCGCGGGCGGAGGCAGTTCGCGGCGCCGGCCTTTCGACGGACGCGGACGTGCTTTCGATCCGGGTGCACCTGGCGGCGATGCGGGAGCAACAGATTCAACGCCAGTCGGGTTTGGACATTGCGCGGGCCGCGCTGAACGAGGCCATCGGGCAGCCGCTCGATACCGCCGTGACGCTGGCCACGCCGCTGACGGCGGCTCCGGCGACGGCGGCGGTGAGTTCGGCGATCGAGCGGCCGGAGTTGCGGCAGGCGGCGCTGGCGCGGGAGTTGGCGGAGTCGCAGGTGGCGGGGGCGCGGAGCGCGCTGTATCCGCAGGTTACCGGCCGGGCGGCGTTTGAAGCCGACCGCGGGCGGTTCGTGAATCAGGGCGGCGCGAACTGGTACTTCGGCGTAGGTCTGCGGTGGAACGTGTTCAACGGGTTCGCGGACCGGGCGCGGATGGACGAATCGGCGCAGACGCTCGTGAAATCGAAGGCGAACGAGCGGGAGACGCAGGCCGGGGTGAACCTGGAACTGCGGCAGGCGCAGGCGTCGTTGACCGCGGCGCAGCAGCGGATCGAGGTGGCCACGGCGACCGTGGCGCAGGCAGAAGAGAGCTTGCGGATCACGAAGAACCGCTATGAGGCGGGCCTAGCGACCGTGACCGATCTGCTGCGCACGGAAACCGCTCTGCTGGACGCCACCACGCGGCGCATCGCCGCAACTTACGATCATCGCCTGGCGGCTGTTTCGGTGCAGTTAGCCGCGGGCACCCTTTCTGGAGATTCGAATGTTCTTCAATAAACTGGCGGTATTGCCGATTGCCCTGGTGGCACTGAGCGCGTGCGGTGGTAAACACGCCCCGGAAACGGCGAAGACGGCACCGGCGGCCAAGGTTCCCGTGACGGTGACGCCGCTGGCGATGACGGAGTGGCCCGATGGCTTCGAGGCCGTGGGGACGGTGCGCGCGCGGACGGCGACGACGCTTTCGAGCCGCGTGATGGGGACGGTGCTGGAAGTGCGGGTGCAGGCCGGAGACCGGGTGGCCGCGGGGCAGACGCTGGTGACGGTAGACTCGCGCGATCTGGAAACGGGCCAGCGGCAGGCGCAGGCCGGCCTGGACGAAGCCAAGAGCGCGATTCCGGAGGCGGAGAGCGCGATCGCTTCGGCGCAGGCGCAGTTGGAGCTGGCGCAATCGACGCTGCGGCGGATGAAGGAGTTATTCGATAAGCGCTCGCTGTCGGCGCAGGAGTTCGACGAGTTCACTTCGCGGGTGAAGGTGCACGAAGCGGCGCTGGCCATGGCGCGGGCGCGGCGAGCGCAGATCAACGACAAGATCCGGCAGGCCGAACAAGCCGTGCAGCAGGCTTCGATAGCGCGGGGCTATGCGGAGGTGAAGGCACCGTTTGCCGGGCTGGTGATTGCCCGGCGCGCGGAGCCGGGCGCCCTGGCGGCGCCGGGTGCGCCGTTGCTCGAACTGGAGCAGGCGGGAACGTATCGCCTGGAGGCGAGCGTGGAGGAGAGCCGACTGGCGGCCGTGAAGCAGGGGGCTTCGATTGGGGTGACGATTGACGCCATCGACACGCCGCTGACGGGGCGGGTGGCGGAGATTGCGCCGTCAGTGGATCCGGGGTCGCGGGCGTTTCTGGCCAAGATCGACTTGCCGGCGCATCCGGCGCTGCGGGGCGGCTTGTTCGGCAGGGCGCGGTTCGCCACCGGGCAGCGGCAGGTGTTGGCCGTACCGCGGGCGGCCGTGGTGGCGCAGGGGCAGTTGCAGACGGTGATGGTGGAGGAGGGCGGATTCGCGCGGGCGCGGCTGGTGAGTCTGGGCGCGGCGCGGGAAGAGAGCGTCGAGGTGCTTTCGGGGTTGCGGGCCGGGGACCGGTTGATTGTGCAACGGCCGACGGGGTTGGCGGATGGCGCGCCGGTGGAGGTGCGCCCGTGAGCGGAATTGCTGGCCGGATTGCCGGTGCCTTTATCGATTCGAAGCTGACGCCGCTGTTCATCGGCGCCTCGCTGTTGACGGGGCTGTTCTCGATCATCAGCCTGCCGCGGGAGGAGGAGCCGCAGATCATCGTGCCGATGATCGACGTGTTCGTCGGCATGCCTGGCGCGGGGGTGGCGGAGGTGGAGGAGCGGGTGACGCGGCCGATGGAAAAACTCCTGTGGGAGATTCCGGGCGTCGAGTACATCTACTCGACGTCTTCGGCCGGCGGGGCCATGGCGATTGTGCGGTTCAAAGTGGGCGAGGACGAGGAGAAGAGTATCGTCAAGCTGAACCAGAAGCTATTCGCAAATTTCGACATCATTCCGCCGGGGGCGACGCAGCCGCTGGTGAAGCCGCGGTCGATTGACGATGTACCGATCTTGGGGCTGACGTTCCACAGCACGCGATTCAACGATCTGGAGTTGCGGCGTGTGGCGGCGCAAGTGACCGATGTAGTGAAGCAGGCGCCGGCGGTGAGCGCGGTGACTTTGATCGGCGGCCAGCGGCGCACGCTGCGGGTGACGGTGGATCCGGCGCGGTTGGCGGCATATAACCTGACGCCGCTGGATGTGTGGCAGACGCTGGGCGCTTCGAATCAGCGGCTCGATTCCGGGCGGTTCACGCAGGGGGACCGGGAGCAGCTTCTGGAGACGGGATCGTTTCTGCGGACGGCGCAGGACGTGGCGAATGTGGCGGTGGCGGCGCCGTCGGGTAAGCCGGTTTATGTGCGGGACGTGGCGCGGGTGGAGGACACGGGCGAGGAGCCTTCGCAGTATGTCCAGTTTGGCGCGGCGGGTGCGTTCACCCCGGCGGTGACGCTAACGGTGGCGAAGCGGAAGGGCGCAAATGCGATTGATGTCGCCGACGGGGTAATGGAGCGGGTGAACGGATTGCGCGGCTCGGTGATTCCGTCGGAGGTCGAGGTGACCATCACGCGGAACTACGGCGAGACGGCGGCGGAGAAGTCGAACGAACTGCTGTTCCATATGGCGATCGCGGTGTTTTCGGTCAGCCTGTTGATCGCGATTACGCTGGGGTTCCGAGAGTCGTTGATCGTATTCACGGCGATTCCGGTGACGCTGGCGTTGACGTTGACGGTGTTCTACCTCTATGGGTACACGCTGAACCGGATTACGTTGTTCGCGCTGATCTTTTCGATCGGCATTCTGGTGGACGACGCGATTGTGATTGTCGAGAACATTGTGCGCCACCGGCGCATGCCGGCGAACCACGACCGGCCGCTGGCGCAGGTGGCCGTGGAAGCCGTCGACGAGGTGGGAAACCCGACGATTCTGGCGACGCTCGCCGTGATTGCGGCGATTCTGCCGATGGCGTTCGTGAGCGGATTGATGGGGCCGTACATGCGCCCGATTCCGGTGGGCGCGACGGCGGCGATGGCGTTCTCTCTGTTGGTCGCGTTTCTGGTGACGCCTTGGGCCGCGGTGCGGCTGCTGAAAGGCCATACGCTGCATGCCGAGGACGAGAAGGAGGATTTCGTTACCCGGCAGTATCGGAAAGTGATGCGTCCGCTGCTGGAGCAGCCGCTGTTGCGCTGGAGCTTCGTCGGGGTGGTGGCCGCGCTGCTGCTGGTTTCCTGCGGCTTGGTCTATACGCAGTTTGTGAAGGTGAAGATGCTGCCATTCGACAACAAGAGCGAGTTCCAGGTGATCATCGATATGCCGGAGGGAACCCCGCTCGAAGAGACGGCGCGGGTGACGCGGTTGCTGGCTTCCGCGTCGCTCGAACAGCCGGAGGTGGTGAACGTGCAGACTTACGCGGGCACGGCGTCGCCGTTCAACTTCAACGGTCTCGTGCGCCACTACTTCCTGCGGCGCGGGGCCAATGTCGCCGACATTCAGGTGAACCTGCTCGGCAAGGAGCATCGGGACCTGCCGAGCCATGACATTGCCAAGCAGATCCGGCAGCGGCTGACGCCGATTGCCCGCGCGAACCGGGCAAACATCAAGGTGGCCGAGGTGCCGCCGGGGCCGCCGGTGCTGCAGACGATGGTGGCCGAGATTTATGGCCCCACCGAAGAGGGGCGGCAGCGGATCGCCGGCCAGGTGAAGCAGTTGATGGAGGGGCTCGACGGGGTGGTGGACGTGGACTCGTACGTGGAGGATGTGCAGCCGAAACATCAGTTATTGGTCGACCACGAGAAGGCGGCGCTGCACGGGATCACCGCGACGGAGATTGCCCGGACGCTGCGACTGGCCGGGGCCGGCGAGGTGGCGGGTTTGCTGCACGACGACGCGGCGAAGGAAGACGTGCCGCTGGAGGTCCGCTTGCCTCGGGAGGTGCGGAGCGATCTGGGGCGGATGCAGGATCTGAAGATTCGGGGCCGCAGTGGAAACTCTGTCTCTTTGCGGGAGCTCGTCACGCTGCGCACGACCGAGACCGAGCGGAACCGGTACCACAAGAATCTGATGCCGGTGACCTACGTGACGGCCGACGTCGCCGGGGCGATGGAGAGCCCGGTGTACGCCATCCTGGCGCTGACGCCGAAGATCGACGCGCTGCAGATCCCCGAGGGCTACCGGCTGGAGCAATTCACTGCCGCGCAGCCGGCCAACGAGTCGAAGTATGCCTTGAAGTGGGACGGGGAGTGGCACATCACGTATGAGGTGTTCCGCGACCTGGGCATCGCCTTCGCGGCGGTACTGATTCTGATCTACATCCTGGTGGTGGGCTGGTTCCAGTCGATGATCACGCCGCTCGTGATCATGGCGGCGATCCCGTTTTCGCTCGTCGGCATCTTGCCGGCCCATGGGATGTTGAACGCGTTCTTCAGCGCCACGTCGATGATCGGATTCATTGCGGGCGCGGGGATTGTGGTGCGGAATTCGATCATCCTGGTGGACTTCATTGAACTGCGTCTGCAGGAGGGGATGGCGCTGCAGGATGCGGTGGTGGACGCCGGCGCCGTTCGGTTCCGGCCGATGATGCTGACGGCAGCAGCCGTTGTTGCGGGGTCGAGCGTGATCCTGTTCGACCCGATTTTCCAGGGGCTTGCCATCGCCTTGATGGCCGGCGAGATCGCTTCGCTGGCACTTTCACGGATGACGGTGCCCATTGTCTATTACATGATCAAGAACCGAAAGAGGAGCTAACCATGACTGTTGACCGTTACCTGCGCATGATTGCCGGGGCCCTGATTCTCGTCAGCTTGGCACTGAGCCATTATGTAGATCCGCGCTGGATCTACTTCACGATCTTTATTGGGCTGAACCTGTTCCAGTCGGCGTTTTCGAACTGGTGCCCCATGATTACGATTCTGAAGAAGGTGGGCGTGCGCTCAACGTAGCCGGCCCATGCGCCCGGCCCGGTAGTCTTCGACGGCCTGCCGGATCTCATCGTGCGTATTCATGACGAACGGACCGTAGCTGGCGACGGGTTCGTTGATGGGCTCGCCGCCGAGCAGGAGGACGAGCGAGTCCGCCGCGGCGGAGAGTTCAATCGACTGCCCGGCCTGGCTGAGGACTGTGATCTGCGCTTCGCCGGCCATGCGCTGCTCTTCAACGGCGACATCGCCGCGGAGGAGAACGATGCCGCAGTTCTGGTCGGCCGGGAGTTCGAGGGACGCGCGGCTGCCGGCGGCCATGCGCAGATCGACAAGAGTAATGGGCGTGAAGGTCCGGGCCGGGCCGCGAACGCTGTTGAGTTCACCGGCAATCACGCGGGCTACCACGCCAGGGGCCAGGTCGGCCGCGGGGATCTCGGCGCTGGTGATGGCCTGATAGCGGGGTGGGGACATCTTGACGGCGGCCGGCAGATTGACCCAGAGTTGGATCATTTCGAAGGCGCCGCCGGCGGCGGTGAAGTCGTGGCCGTGCTTTTCTTCGTGGACGACGCCGGAAGCGGCGGTCATCCATTGGACATCGCCGGGATGAATGGTGCCGGCGTTGCCGGCGGAGTCGCGATGATCGACGGAGCCCTGATAGGCGATGGTGACGGTTTCAAAGCCGCGGTGCGGGTGTTCATCGACGCCCCGGGGCTGGTTGGACGGCGGGAAGTCGGCGGGTCCGGCGTAGTCCAGCATCAGGAACGGGTTGATTTCGGAGGCGACGCCGTTCGACGGGAAGAGATTGCGGACGGGAAACCCATCGCCGACCCAGTGCTGCGACCCGTAGCCGTACTGGCCCAAGACTTTCTTTTTCTCCATGAATTCCCTCACTTCCTGTAGAGATGCGCCGAACGGGTTCGGGGATCGATTTGAGGATAGCGGATTGCCTGCCTGCGCTGCGGCACCGCCAACGGAGTCGTGGAGAATGGACTTGCCGTTGTGGAAATGGAGCGGGAGACCGGGTTCGAACCGGCGACGTTCCGCTTGGGAATTCGACGATCATTCGCAAATAAAGAACAGATGCGACCATGGCGGCAATCCTGACCACCTGGAACCTTAGAGAGTAGCGAAAACCGGACTTCACACAGTAATCGCAGTAACGAGTCCGGACCTGCGAGTTTCTTCCTCAACTTGATGGCACTTTAGCCCCTCACGCAACCGAATGGCGGGAGGTTAGGGCTTGCTGGTAAAGGCCGAAACGACACTGCGGGAGAGCCACGGAGACCTGCTGGTTTCCCGGTACCGGCTCAAACAAGCGGAGGGCATCGCCCTTGTCCGCGCCAACCGGGACGAGGGCCGACAGCCGTTGGCGTTCGCTTCCCGCCCCTTCATCCTATGTGGACTGCCGATCCGACGACCGCCGGCGGACCAACTTCTCTTCGAGCGGCGAAATGGCAACTTCCTCCTCCAGATCACTGGCCACCCGCAGTTTGGACTTCCGTTCGGTCAGGACCGATTGGTTCTCATTTTCCTAGCGACGCTGGCGGTACGGCAGAGAAGCCGGACAGTACGATTCCGGTCGGCGGCCGAGATGCTCGACACCTTCGGCATGGCGAAGGGTGGCAAGGAGTACCGCCGGATCGTGGCGGCCTTTGAACGGATCTTCGGCGCCACCATGTTCTTTTCCACCGAGTCAACCCGCTCGACGGCTACGGTCATTCACCGCAGCAGGTTCAACTTCTTGAAAGAGGCGGAAATCTGGTATGGCCGGTCCAAGGACGTGCCGTCTGGTCAGAACACGATCACCCTCAGCGACGAGTTCTATTCCGAGATCTCCGGCCATCCCATTCCCGCCGACCTCGAAGCAATTAAGGTCCTCGTCGCCGCTCCAGCGCTCCTCGACTTGTTCATGTGGCTGAGCTACCGGTGCTTCGCTGCCAAAGGTCCCGAGTCGATTCCGCTCTTTGGCCTATATCGACTCACCCAGCAACTGGGCTGTGTTGAGTATTCGCGCCCGAGCCGTTTTCGGGCCATGCTTGAACAGTGGTTGCAGACGATCCGGGCGCTCTGGCCAGCGTGCCCCGCGTTTATTAGTGGAGACGGTCGAATTCTATGGATCGACCGCTGCGCTGCGGTACATGTTCGATCAGTGGAGAATAGGTGAAGTAGATTCGTTGACGAAGCCGCTCTTCTTTTCATTCCGAGGTTGCATCTGTATGGCAGCGCGATGATGAATGCCCCCTATTTGGATGCTGACACGAAGATCGTCGGAGGAATCGTTCCGCTGTCCGCGACCCTTATGGCGAGTATGAGTCAAGAATTTGATGGAATCTCAGACCCGATGGTCCATTCGAACTGGTTTATCAGTGTGCATTTTTGCCTACCCTGGGTTTACGAAGTCGACGATTTGCAAACTTAGCCTTGGTTTGAATATAATTCGTTTTGTAAACCATGGGTAGTCAACATCAGGGAAAGCTGAACTGGCTTCAACACAACCTTCCGGAAGGTTTGGTCGTCGATTCAGGCTGGCTTGAACGTCACAACGTATCCCGCCAGTTGCGGCGCAAGTACGTTCTGAACGGCTGGCTGCTTACCTTAGCGCGGGGCGTTTACTGTAGACCCACCGCGTCCGAACAACCTTCGGCCCTTCCCTGGCAGCAACTGGTAATCTCTCTCAACGCTCTTCTGAATCTTCCTGTGGCGGCGGGCGGAAGAACTGCGCTTGAACTGCAGGGCTTCAGCCATTACGTCGCCGCGAGTGGTATGAGAGAAGCGCACCTATTCTCAAACGAGGATTTGCCGGGCTGGGTCTCGTGCGTACCCGTGAATACCAAGCTCGTTTTCCACAGTGCGCGAAAGCTGTTCCGGAACCGCGAAGTACCGCCGCTCCTTACCGCAGAGGGTGCTCTGCCTGCGCGGGAAGACAGCGGCTTTGCGGTGCAAACCTGGGGACACTGGAAATATCCCCTCCCCGTATCGACGCCGGAACGTGCCATCCTCGAACTGCTCAATGAGGTTCCACAGAGCGAGACCTTCCATCAAGCGGATGTACTGATGGAAGGGCTCCGCAACCTGAGCCCGCTTCGGCTTCAGGGGCTGCTCGCCGATTGCCGAAACATAAAAGTGAAGCGGCTGTTCCTCTGGTTCGCCGAGCGCCACAATCACGCCTGGCTGCAGAAGCTCGACCGTTCGGGCATCGACCTGGGTAAAGGCAAACGAATGCTCGTGCGCGGCGGCAAGCTCGATACGAAATACAACATCACGGTGCCGGAGAGCTTCGTTGGCAGCGTCTGAACAATACCGCCGCCAGGCCGCGCTGCTGGTCCGTACCATCCCGCTCGTTGCGACAGAAACCTGCTTCGCCCTGAAAGGCGGCACGGCCATCAATCTCTTTGTGCGCGACATGCCTCGCCTTTCGGTCGACATCGACCTCACCTATCTGCCGGTGGAGGACAGGGCGACTTCTCTCGCCAATATCGACGCCGCCATGCGGCGGCTTGAGAACATGATTCGTGAGGGCCTTCGCGGCGCCAGGGTGATATCGTCAGCACTGAAGCCAGAGAACACCGTCAGCAAGATCTTTGTCGAGGCGGATGGCGTCCAGATCAAGATCGAGGTGACGCCTGTCCTGCGCGGTTGTGTCTATGAACCGAAGACCCTGTCGGTTTCGCGGTCCGTCGAAGCGCAGTTCGGCTTCGCCGAGATCCAGGTCGTAAGCTTCGCCGACCTCTATGCGGGCAAGCTGGTCGCAGCGCTCGACCGCCAGCATCCGCGCGATCTCTTCGACGTCCGCGACCTTCTCGCAAACGAGGGAATCGGGCCAGACCTGAGAAAGGCCTTCCTGGTTTACATCCTCAGCCACAACCGCCCCATGGCGGAAGTCCTCGCGCCCGCGCGCCTCGATATCGCCCAGGAATTCACGCGCGGATTTGAGGGGATGACGGTAACTGCTGTTACACTTGACGACCTGCTTCGCGCGCGGGAAGAATTCATCGAGAAACTCGTCGGTAGGATGCCCGCGGAACACCGCAGGTTCCTTCTCTCCGTCAAGGAAGGAAATCCCGAGTGGGAACTGCTGGGCATCCCGCACGTCGAAAAGCTGCCCGCCGTTCAATGGCGACTCCAGAACCTGGCAAAAGCTGATCCGCAAAAGCGGGAGTCGCTCCTTAGCAATCTGCGCAAGGCGCTCACGGTCGGGGAGTGAATTAGGATGAACCTCGCACCGCAACGACCGCGCTTCCGCGCACCGCTGGGAGCGCGTGACCTTTACGACCTATGCGCTCAGGCACTCATTCTGGCCGATGTCCCGGGCGTCCGCGCGAGCCTTAGCGAACAGGGTGCAAAGCGTGTCGGCAAGGATTGCAACGTTGAGCCCGTTGCCTGAGTCCGTTGCCGTTTCGTCCGGCCGGACTGCAGGGCCGTTAACATTCTCGAAGGAATTGCCCTTGAGGACCTCCTAATTGGCGTGCACGTGATCTGCATCATGCTCGCCGAATGGTCGTCAGCCGCTTCTCTGATTCGTCAATAGACGAGCCAGGCGAAGGCGGTGAACATCACGGGAGGATGACGCGCATCGGGGCGAGGTTGTCCTCATCGGGTAGTTGCGAGCCTTCGAGCGATTTCAGAAACCTTTCTTCGACGAGATTCTTGTCAACCAGCTCGCTTCGATACCGTTTTGCTTTCTCTTCGTAGCCTCCCCACTGGACCGGTGTCAGTTCGCCATCTTCTCCGGTGAGTGCTGCCGTGCAAGGTGTTCGACGAGATTGGCGAGATCGCGGTGGTGGATGTGGTGATGCCAACTCGTAAGGGCGTGACGATTCGAAATCGGTGTGTTGTCAAGCCGACACCGCATCAGCAGATTCTGCTGCAGCGGCCGGGACTACGGTTGCCGGTGTCGCTCGCGACTTCCAATTTGTAGTGAAGACTTTCGGGGAGCGGCGTTGCAAAAACAAGTACTTATCAACGCAACTGCGGAAGTTGGGCTAGTTGAGGCAAACCCTACTTAAACGGACCAAATATCAGTAGAAGATAGCAGAACTAGAACCTGAATCAGAAACAGCTAGTTTTCGCGAGTTTGGCCGAGATGCTTTGAGGCGCTTCAGGTGTTGACTTGGCGTGGGATGTCCGCGTGTTCACTCCTTCTGCGATTCGCTCAGTTTTGCGCGTTTGTCACTCTTTTGTCCCACTACAAAAATCAGAGCGAGGCCGGCCAGATGCCATTCGAAAAATCAGGCGCGGAGCGCTGTGTATTACTCCCATTGGTAGCCCACGATCAAAATGAGATCCTGAACTTCCTTCTCATTCGTAGCGGGGTCGCTCTGCAGGTCGCCGCCTCCAGGCCGGGTCATTCGCATCCGCCACGTAACGGCTGGGCTGTTTGGAAGGACTTCCACGTTCGACGCAGTCGAATCGATTTGGCCGAAATGAAGTCCCCCGAACTTCTCAAGCGGGGCGATGGAGATAGTGTCCGATCCGCCAGGCAAGGGCGGATTCGCTACGACCCGATAGGCCCCGGCGTCGGAGCACCGCGCAAGCACGGACAGAGAGTTGATCTTCAGCATACTCGTAGAATCCAACAATCGGAACAGCACCGGTGACACCTCCAGTTCGAAGACGTTACCGTTCACCGGGTTGGTCGGATTCAAGAACCTGTACCATTGAGCGGGAAACTCCTGCCTCAAATCGAAGAGGCGGAAGGACGGAGTCCCGTCGGCGGCCGAGAGGTACTGGCGGAGGTTGTCGACGGCGGCACTCTTGAAGGGTCCCGCGTCCTCCCGGGCGGTATACTTCACATGTAGGATCACGTCGGTGATGGTGGAGTAGTCGAATTGCCGAAGCGGCTTGCCGAAGTCGTCGTCGCTGCTATTGAACAGCTCCAGCGACCAACTGCTGATCACCCCGGCGCCTTCGAATGGAAGGTAACGCGGGTCCTGGAAGCTCATCTCGAACAAGCCGTTGTCGTTTTGCGCCGTGCTTGCCGCCACCGATTTTACAGGCACGTTGTTCTCCACGAACCGCGTATCGTTAGCCGGCAGACCGTCGGCGTCCACGTTGTGCGGATAGGCGGGGTCCAGGCTGGTGGTGACTCGAATGCTGTTCTTGAGCAACCGCAACGTGGACGCCAGCGTGGTATACGGGCCGACGACGCACGGAATCGAGATGCTCACCGATTTTACCCGGCGGAAAAAATGACCCGGATAATCGAGGTCGAAGATGTATTCGGGCAGATTGATAAAGCAGCGCCCTGTTTCGCGGAGCTTAATCAGTGCGAATGGATCCAGTTGGGATAGCGAGACCGGTTTGGTGATCTCGTACTCCCGGCGATTCTGCTCGAGATACGCGGTCTCCAGCCTGCGCAGGTCGTACTGCAGTTTCTCTCCGGAGAGCAGCCCTTTCTTCAGGCTGTCCCAATAGCCGAAGTTGATATAACTGGCCCCTTCCTGGGCTCCCAGTTCGAAGCGGTAACACCGCTCGGCGCGCTTTGCCAGATCGTAAGCCAGGCGGTAGCTTTGGAAGTAGACGCCAGAAATCTGTCCGATTTGCCAGTTATAGAGATCCTGGTTGGTGTACTTGGTCCGCATGAACTCATCGACGGCCTTGGAGCAGTCGATCTGAACAACCTGATTGGAAAGCTCCTTTTCGGCGATGGTGATCCGGAGTTCGCCAGCGGCGATGGACTTCTCGTGCTGCTCGATTTCCTTCGCCGCGAGGTCCCTTTGGAGGTTCCACTCGTCCTGACGCCGCTGATAGCCGGCGACAGTGCTGACGATGCTCGCGGTCTTGTCGAGAATCGTGGCGCCCTGATAGAGCCCTCGGGCGGCGAGTTCCGCCACTTTGCTGAAGGAGGCTCCGCCGAGTTTCACCTTGGCCACCGGTGATCCGCCGAAGCCGGAAGCGCCGATATCGAAATCAGGGATCGCCGCAAGCGCTCCGCCGAGGATGTCCATGACGGTTCCCGCCGCATGAACGCCCAGGGATACGCCGTTGAGGGCCATGGAGGCAATCTCGCCCCCGCTCATAAAATCGCGGCCCTCATAGAACTTCTTGCGGATTTCGGCGAGCCCTTTCGCCTTTTTAGCTGACTCGAGATTCTCCTTGGCTTCCTGAATCTGCGTTTCCCGAACCGCCTTGACCGCCTCGAGCAAGCGAATCTCGTGCGTTTGGCGAAGCAGAGCGAGCGCCTCCCCATCCTTCTTCTCGAGAGCCGCCAGCAGCGCTGCTCCTAGGGCCTTCACGTCACTGCACACCTCGTTGGCTTTCTGGAGCAGCGTGTTGAACCGATAGAGGGGCAACGGAGCGCTGAGGTCCGCCAGCGCGCTGGAAATGCTGAGCCCTCCCGCAACGGCCTTCACGAGTGCGGCGGGATCGATCGGCGGTTCAAAGAGCGATAGTTGACGCACCACGCCTTCGATGTTCATGCAGTGCCGCAATTTGTAGAGGCGGTCGGCAATCGTATCCCAATACCCGAGCATTTTCTCGTTATGAGGAATGCAGAAATAGAGCATGGGCAGAGGCGCCGGGTCGGAACCGGCCGCGCCGTCGCCGGGCATGACCGGGATCAGATTTTCCACATCTACCAAAGCGTTGGAGAAGACGTCGAATCTGTCTTCCAGCTCGTTAAACGTCTCGATGGGGGGCTTCGCCTGCGGCGGAACCCGTTTGGGCTTGGGCCCCAGGATCTCAGCCGCCATGATGTAGAGCTGCGTCGCCTGATTGATGCTCTCCATCGAATCCTGCCGGAAGAGATAGTCGCCCCACGCGATCAAGTTGTCGAGATACTTCATCACTACCGTCTTCTGGTAAGCCACTGTGCGGTAGTTGGCGATTCGATGCGGTTCGAACGGATAAGTTCTCCAGTCCAGAACTTGGTCTTCCAGGTCTTTTTTCGCTTGCGGCGAATAGCCTGGAATCGCGGTATCACCGGCGAGCATGCGCAGAATGCTGTCGATCCTCCGCTGTTGATACTGTGGATCAGTCGTTTCGAAGAAGGGTTTCGTGATCCAGTACTTGCTCATCGGCGATCCTCCTGGAACGGCGCTTTCCGTCCCAATTGGATTGAAGATGTAGTGGTACCAATTGCGCGCTTCTTCGAATCGCTGGTTGCGGCTCAACGAATTCGCGATGAAAAGAACGGCGTGATAGAAGAGTTCCCAGTTGTAGCACGAATAGGCGCCGGCGGGGCTGAAATCGACGTTTTCTTTCGGGTAGTAGTCCTGAGTCCCGGGTTGCACCACCCAGAACGTCGGCTGGTAGGTGCGAAGGAAGTTGAAGCTGGAGTCCTTGAGCTGTGTCTCCCTGCTCATCAGGGCAGGCAACCCTTGCAGGGGATTGTAGATGAGTTTCAAGAAGTCGCAGACAAAGGGGTGGTAGTCATTACGGAACTCGAATTGACGGAATTGGAATAGGAAGGACGACGCGAGCCCCAGCCAGTAGTGGAAGAACCGCATGTACCAGCGGGTTAGAAGATCCTCGATGCGCGTAACTTGCGCAACGCTATAAGGATCTGGCGTACCGGAAGCCGCCGGGGCCGGCGCTTCCTCCGGAAAGGCATTGAAGAGGAAGGTGTCCAGGGACTGGCGTTGGGTGCCGGTCAGCGTGGCGAAATCGAATGCGTCGAGCCAATTTCGAATCTGGCCTTCGATGAAGTCTTCCACTTGCCGGAAACCCTTCTTGATATCCGGGTAGTAATAGCGGATGCCGGGCCCGGCGGCGATGGCGCCCTCTGGTCTCCGGCCCTGCCCGGCGAGCGTGGGCAGCACGAAGAAGGTCCGCTTTTTATCGTTATAGAAGAACGGAAGCCAACTGCCCAAGGGCGCGTAGAAGCCGTCGTTGTTGGTCACACCCAGCCCCTCGTATCCGTCGACGATCAACTTGTCGAAGTAGGACAGGTGCCACGGCGGCGTCATGTGATAGAGCCAAGGTGTGAATTCGAGCAAGGGGACGAGGGAACCCCGCTTGCCCGGTGTGAAGGTTGCCGTCTCCAGGCTGAAGTCCTCCTCCGGGGCATCCCCACGAGGAGGATACGGTCCGCGCTCAATCCACTTCATGAATTGGGTCAGGGGGAGCGCGGACGCCTCTTCCGGCTGGATCGAGGGGCGGAAATAGCCTTCGATCGAGCTCAACTCCGGCGCGCCGGTGCAGCCGGTCAGTTCGAATGCGCCGTAGAGCGAAGCGTAGTAGGAATAGCCGTCGCTGCCAGTACTGCTCCCGCCGAATTTGATTGCAAACCGGCCGTCCGTGCTCGTCCGGTCGATAGGATAGAAGACGTAGTTGTTCTTCTCGATCGCGAGGTCGTAAGATCCGCTTTCGGCGTAGTCTTTGGAAATGCGCCGCGGCGCCCATTTGCCTTGGCGATAGTCGCTCACCGCCATCTGCATCCGCAGTCTCTTTTTTGTCTTTTCGGTTGAGATGTTGGTCGGCGAATCCAGGCGGAATGTCACGCTCTTGGTGTCGCTATTGGCCGTGTCGTCGGGAACCTCCAAGAACACGGGCCAGAACAGGTATAGGCGCTTGTTGACGACCACCGGGATCAGATAGTCGCCTTGTATGTCGAGATCAACACGTTGCCAGGGAGTCCATTGGCGGTAGTCGAAGGTGCGGTAGTAGTACAGATGCGGCTCGGCGCCGCGCGTGCGTCCAAACACGTGAAGAATCGCCAGATCCCCGTCATCTTCGTGGTAGAAGCCGGCGACCTCCAACTGCGCCACGCCGTCGAGCTTTTCCAGATACTTAGTAAACGCCGCTTCCACCGTATCCTGATTGATTTCGTTCTGAAGCAGCTCCGTCTCGAGGTCCTTTAGGAAGGACGAGCGATCCTTCTTCAACTCGGGCTCAATCCAGTTTTCGGGCCACAGGAAGACTTTTCGATTCGCTTCCCATACCCGGTACTTGCTCATCCAGTCCCACCACTTCCATGCGCTGTCTCCCGTATCGCCGCCGGCCTCCACCACGACCTTCGGTTCGATTCCCATCAAGCAGCGCTGCACGAAAAGTTGAATGGAACCGGAACCCTGCACCAACCGGCTGGTCTGCATGCAGGAGCACATTTCGACGTCGAGCAGGTAATAGGCGTAGAGATCGTTGGTGTTCTCCCATTTGCCGCTAGGAACGTCCGCGGGAACCGGCTTCGTAAGGAGATAGGCGTTCAGAGCATCGCGCTTAAGTTCCCGCAGTGCGTCCTGAATATCGGTGCAGAGTTCCAGCCACGTTTCTTCGCCGAACTTCGAGCGCAGCAACTCCTTGATGGTCTGTGCTTCGGCCTCCCCCATGGTTCCCGCCGCGAAGGCGCGGATTACGTCCGCGCCCGCCGTCAGATTGTCTGCAAAGTAGTAAGCCCGCCGCAGCCGCTCCCAGTTCTCGGCCAGGAAGTAGCCGGCAGGGTAGGCGATATCCATGGCATTCACCAGCGACTCGGTGTTGCTGGCGATCCAGTCTTCGTTCAGTTGTTCCAGCGCGAAACCGAAATCGGCCGCGGACGGATATTGACCAGCCTGGAGATCTTCGAGCAGCTCCAGGAATGCGATGGAAGTCTCCGGTACGGCATCGCGAATGCGCAGGAGACGGCAGGAACGCAGCAGGCGTTCGAACGAGGCGACCGGGTTCGCGTCCGTCAAAGGGAGCGTGCCGAAATCGAGAAGCTGCGCCACGACGGCGACGGCAAGCATCTGTTCCCATTCCGGGAGCGCCAGCTTCCATTTCCTGAGCAGCAACGCCGATCGATTGGCCCAATACCAGCCTTGAAACGTTGCCGGGAAGGAGGTTGAATCCACGACTCCCGTTGACGTGGAGAAGGCTCCGGTGAAGTTCGCGATCAAGGAATTTCCCGCGAGCACCGGGAAATCGGAGAGCAGCTTCGCGGTCATCGGCACGGTCAACCCGAGTTGAGCGGCGCACTGCTGATGAATCGCATCGAGCGTCCGGGTATCGGAGAGGTAAGAAAGCGCCTTTGTGATTGCGGTGGCGAGGCGTTTGGCCAACGTGTCGTTGGCGGGCAACGCCGGGTTCAGGTCGGCGTCTGTGAGCCATATGCGCCTGTCGGGCGGACTCATCGCCAGCGGCTGGTTGAACAGACTGGCGACGGCCGCATGGTAGGCGATTTCTTCGGGCGTTACGGCGGCAACCAGGGCGTCCAGAGCAGCTTGTTCCGTGCTCAACATGATGCCCTTGAACACCAGCAGCCGGCGTTCGACGTTATAGGAGACCTTGGCCGAAAGACCGGGAGTCAACTGCGCCTGAAAATCAATCGCGGCCGGAAGTTTCTTCAGCGCCGCTTCGAAAGTGGGCTCGAAGAATTTCACCGCCATCCGCGGCAGGCGAAACAGTTCGTCAATCGCCGCGGCGGGATTTCCAGCAGCGGCCAAGGCAAGGCGTTCGGCGTCGCTCATCAACCCCGTGAACGAAAGTACCCCGGTTGCCGCGTTGTAGCGGACCGGAAGAGATGGCATCGCGGGCGGGAGCGCGACCGCGGCCAGGGCGATCTCGACGGAAGAAGTGACGAACTGATCTCCCGGCGCGATCGACTGTTCGAAGAGATCTTGAATCGCCGCCGCGTAGGAGATGTTGCCGGTGACTAGAGCAAGCGTGGCGTCGGCGAGCAGAAGATCTCGCTGCGCCTGGGTCATCGCGCCTTGAAATCGAATGAGAGTGTTCGGCTCGTCGTATTGGATGGGAATGTGATTCGGCGCGCCGGTAATGCCAGGTGGGAACGCGTACAAGGCGGGAAGTCCCTGAACCGAGGATTCCAAGATCACCGGCCCGGCCAGCGTCTTGACGAATGACGCGGCGCCCGCTTCGTCGCGACCCAACTGCTGGGCGACGCCGGCCAACAGGCGGGAAAGTTCCGCGGTATCCACGGGGGGGACCGCGGTAACCGACGAATACTGAGCGGCATCGAACTGCGCGCGGATCGCCTGACCGCTGCTTCGCATCGCGGTCAAAAACCGCGAAGCATCGGTGTCCTTCGTGGCCGCTTTGGCCAGCGGATCGGCGGATAGGGTCCAGCTCAATTCGTCATAAGACAGACCGGAGAGTTTCGCCTGATCGGTGACCTCCACGAGGTCCCAGGCGTCCTTGGGTGCGGCGAAAACCGCCAGATCCTGGTTCCGCAGCTTGAGCAGAAGGATCCAATCCGTAGTCTTGATTTTGAGGAGCTTTGCCAGCCACGCGTGCCGCCACAGGAACGACAGGTTGGCGAGGTTCAGGTCATTGTTGATATAGGCAAGGCCATCGCTCGGCTTGACTAGGGCCTCGAGCAGGAGGAGATCCGATTCCGGAATCCCGAGCGCCGCCACGACCACCGGATGATGATTCGTGAGGAAGTCACCGGGGGGGAGGTTTCCCGTTCCGGTATCCAGAATAAAGGCCGGATCCAGCGGTTTGATTAGCCGCCTGTTCAGAAACAAACTTTCGTACAAAGACTCGGAACGCTTCTTATAGAGCTCCACGAAGTGAGACTCTGTGCTGATATCGCCGAAAAGCGAGCACAACTGCACAATGGTAACTTTCGAGCCAAGTCTCTTCCGGAGCCGCGAGAAGTAGAAGAGATTTACGAGGAACGATTCGTCCAGGCTTCCGCCGCCGATCGCGGGATGGCGAATTACCAGATCGACCTCCCACATCGTCCACGTCTTCAGCTTGCGCCAAAACCGAAGGAAACGATGCATCCGATCCAGCTTGGTTTCATCCAGCGCTTGGATGACCTTCCGGCTGGTGTCGCAGGACGCGTCGAGGTGGCGAATCGCGATGTCGCCCGCCGGATTGATGAACGGCAGGTCCAGGAGTTTGAGTATGTCGTTGTACTCCAATCGCGTCTTGAGAAGGAAGTTTTCGACATTCCCGACGGCGTTCAGCCAGTTTAGTCCGGACTCACCCCACGCTTCCTGCTGCTCCGGCACGGTGTGATGCGAGGTCAGGATGATGCGTCTCTCATCGACGGCCGCACCGGAATTGACGCTGATCCCGAAGTATTCGCAGGCGATCTCTCCGTCTGTCGCCTCGTTCGGCGGCGCCGCGCCGTGTAGAGTGCCCATCAAATCCCAGCGCTGCAAATTCACCTTCTGGAAAGAGGCACGGACCTCCTCGGCAAACAGATCGAACGGCAACGAATTCGGATAGGCCGCCGTGCGGAGTTTATCGTAAGCCTTGGGGTTGACGTATTCCGGATAGGCCCGGAGTTCGGCCGCGGTGGCCTTGGTGTTGCGCAGAAGCTCGGCGAAGAAACTGGGTGTGCCCTTTTTCTTCAATAGGTAGGTGATCTCGTCCGCGTGGACAACCCAGCGGTTCGGGACGGCTGGATTCACCTGGACGACGGTGAACCCCTCTCCCAAATCGATCTGCTGCGCCGCAAACGCGGCGTCAACGGTCGTGCGCGCCGCGGCATCGCCGGCGGGCATGGCGACAAAGCCGGGCAGTTCGAGATCGTTCTCTCCTTCGGCGATTACATTCTCGAGCACCTCACAAACGACGTCGACATAGGGAAGCGTGGTGAGCGCGTTTTCACAATTCAACTCCAGATAGCCCAAATCCGGACGCCGATCGAACAGGATGTCCTTCACCGTCTGGGCCGGATTGACCGCTTTGCGGCCCTTGAGGAACATCAGCAGATCGGCAAAGTAGGCGGCGGGGCTCAGTACGGAGCGGCATTGCTCGCATTCGCAAATGTCTCCGGTCTGGAACAAATTGTTCCAATTCGGAAAGGAATCGAGGGCGCTCTGGGGAGGAATAAGAACCCTTGGCAGACCTTCCGGCTCCAGGGCCTTAAGATCGGCGACGATGGTGAGAACGGCCGCGTGCGTGTCGGCGGCTCGCCGCCATGTCTTGCGCGCATCTTCTTTTGTGAAGCCGGTCTCTGCTTGATAGGCGCGGACGAACTCGGATTGGCCCATTCGATAGATCTGGTGCGCTGAATGGAGGCCGTCGGCAAGCAGCCTGCCTGTCTGCTCGAAGCGCGGCGCCAACTTGAAAACGCGTTGGACGGTCTTCAGTTCCCGTGCGAACTCCGGATCTGCAGCTTCGGCCGTTCCGGCGGCGCCGCCTTTTAGGTAATCGGTCACCGAAGCCGTCAGGAAATTGAAATCCTCATGCTGGTCGAGAAAGGCATGGAGACGTTCGGGGTTCTGGATCCCTTTTGTGTCCCGCGCGTGAATCGCTCTGCGCAAACCACCTGCGAATGCCGCGGTGGGGAAGGCTTCCCGGAATTTGCGTTCGAGAGATTTTCCGAAGATGGTGCTTTCCGGAAGCATGACCTCCTGTGCGAAGTTTTTGACTTCGACGGGCAGTTGAATCGCGCCCGCATCATGCTTGCGTTGGACCATCGCGACCCACTCTTCTTCGGAGCGCCGTGCGAGGGACTGGATTTGCCCGGGTCGCCGGACCTCAAACTCTTCCTTGACCGCTTTGATCAGCGAGAAATCTGCTTGCGTTACGTCCGCAAGCTCGAAAGAGACTTGCAAATCCCCGGCTTCTTCTTCGCTCAGGATCTTGTTTTCTCTTGCCTCTTTCACAAGCTCCGGGGTGAGTTTCTGATACACGAGGAAAAGCCGCGCGAAGGCTTCCCGGCGTTCCGGTTCGTGGACACCGGCATGCTGCAGGGCCATGCTGACGAAAGTCTTGTCCCCGGCCGAGCTTTTCGCCTGCGACGCGAAGAACAAGGCAAGCCATTGATCGGCTTGCTCGCGATGGGCTGAGGGAATATCGTTCTGCTGGAAGGCATCGGCAAGGAAGTTGCTGGCCTCGAGCGCAGTAAGGCTCAGCAGCTTCTCTTGGATTTGGGGAATTTGCTCGATGAGACTCTGGCTTGATATGTAGGTGAAGACCGTGCCGCTTCGTAGAATCGCGAACCAGAACTCGGCGGGCAGCCCTTTGCGGACCAACCGGTGCGCGAGGGCAAATCTGGCCAGCAAATCCCTGCTCGCACCGGTCTCGCCGGCGAGAAACGTCAAATCCTGGTGATTCTTGTCTTCTTCCAATTCGATAACCGGCAGATCTTCCCGCAATTGCGCCAGCATCCGGTCCAGCGTCTCGAAGAGGGAAGGAAGTTCGGCGTCAATAGGGACCACTAAATCGAGCACGGCTGGGTCTGGCGCGTTGAATAAGACGTCGGAGGACGCCAGCACATCTTTCGCGGTGCGAAACGCCTTGAGAACCAGATCGGCTTCGCCCTTTTCGCGCCGGCGGAACTGGTGAGGGAAGTAGACGATTTCGTACTTGCCTTGGAAATCCGTTCGATCCTGGCCCAGCGGTTGCTCTTCGCGCAGGTCGCGGTCGTACAGCATCACTGGGGTGTCGGGCAATGAATTGCCTCGGCTGTCCCGCACCGTTCCGCGGGCAACGCGCTGGGGCGAAGGAGATGCCGCCTGATCTACCCGAAGATCGATGGCGAACTCCTGGCCCGCATCCCGGCGCACCCCGCTCTGCCCTACCAGAGCCCCATGACGATACACCCGGATATAAAAGTCGGGGCCGCCAAATTCCCAAAGAGGTTCCGCGAAAAGTATGGTGTAGCGGCCCTCGGCATCGGTCTCGGCTTCGCCCAATGGCGTATCGGGAGTGCAAGGGTTGGAGTCAAACACGCGGACCGTTATGCGTTCCAGCGGACGATCCTGAAGATTGATGATGCGGCCCGTGAGCGTGTAGTCGGAATTTCGTAGAGACATCGGGAACCTCCCCTATGCGGAGCAAATTGACACTGCCATTGCAAAGCAGGTGTTGAAAGCAATCATTCGTTGTAGGAACTCAGTGGGCATTCGCCACACCACCAAATTGGACTATCATCGGGACTTGGCTGGACCCACTGCACGCCAACATTCGACGCGCAAAGATCGCAACCGGCCCGCAGTACGCCGGCCAAACATGTCTGCAATTGCGCCTTGCCGGTTAGCACTTGGAGCAGCGCCGGGCGATACCACCGCCTGGACCGGTCGAATATTGCCCAGGTAAGTTTCGCGTTGGAGTACTCCGAGGCTTCGCGCAGGATCTGATTCTCATCGAGACCTCGGCGACCCCGGTCGCTGACTTCAACCGGATTACCGCCCTCGATCTTCACGCTGCCTCCTCCAGGCAGATCATGCCAACCGTCCCTCATAGCTAGAACCTCCCTTCGAGACGAAGAATCGGAATCGGCTCGGGAAGGTTCGAACTTGGGGGTGGCAGTGGCGGTGTTGGATTGGGGAGAACGCCGGCGCCGCCACCGGCACCTCCCGGAAGCACCGAGGGCATATCGCTGATGATCTGGAGGCCCGGAAGCGCGCTCCGAGTATTCCACAAATTTAGCCGGCAGCTTGGGCAAATCGGTGCCGTAACGCCGAGGTATAACCGTCCCGTGGACCCTGCCGGTGTCGTCATGAGGGCGTGTCCGAAGAGTTTGATTTCGGCGTCGGCTCCTCGAACGAAAGCCTGTCCATTCGCACCCGGCACCGCCACTGGTTCAAGCGGAGCGGGTAGCGGATCGGGCGATGGCACTCTCCCCGCCGGCGTTTCAATGGCGCGAATACCAGTGCCGCTACGGTCCACTCCGCTTCGGGTGGTCGCACTGACTGGGTTTCCGTTCATCTCCCCCTGTAAGGTTGCCTGGACGCCGCCGCTTCCGGCGCGGCCGGCCGCATCGGCTTCGGCTGCCGCAATTCCAGCGCGCCTCTCAGCTTGAGCGGCCGCATTCCTGGCGAAGGGCCCGCCCAACCGCTGGCCAACGGCTTCTCCGGCTTCTTGAAGAACCTCCACACGTCGCTGGACGGCCCTCGAAACTGCCCGCGCGGCCACTGCGGCTGGAGACTGCGACGTCGCCGCGCGGTAGGCCAGCCGCGCTACCGCCTGGCCCGCCTGGCTGCCCACAACTCGGGCTGCCAGCCTTTGTCCGACTTGCGTTCTGGCAATGAGCTGCCCGGCGCCGGAAAACACGCCGCCCGTCACTCCACCGATGACCGCCGCCGTAATCACGTTGCCCGCCGTAATAGGGCGCCCATCCACCGATGCCTCCACCACTTCCCCGACGGCGCCGGCAAAAGCGCCGCCAATAATGCCCGCAACTACGGGCCCCGCAATGCCGCCTGTAGCGGCAGTGACCGCAACCCCGACCGCTACCGCCGCGATGAGGCCGAGCGTTTTCCCCCAACTCCAGCGGCCATTTGTATCGCGAAGAATCACAGGGTTGTTTCGCGAATAGGTATAAACGTTGAAGCCGTCCACCAACTCCGATGGATCGCAGCTTGTCCATCTTGCCAGCCAAGGAGCGTAATAGCGGGCTCCGTGATAACTAAACCCGGTCTCGTCATCTCTCTCTTTGGCGATAAATCGATATCTCTTCGCAAAAGGAAGCTGCGCTTCCACTGCTTGCAGGGACGTACTACCGAACGGCGTGTATTCTTCGTAGGAAACGATGTTTGCGTCGGCGTCCAGCTCGAGCATGCTCGAATCCAAGTGGTTGCCAAACTGGAAACGGATGAGCTGTTCGAACACATCCGTCCGGGTCTCAACCAGTGCGAAACGATGATCGCCGTCGACAACATGCAGGCTTTCCCGCGTTAGCGCGCCGACACCACCGCGCCGGTACAGCTCAAACAGCCCGGCGTAGAATCTCTCCTCGATCACCACGCCGCCGATCTCGGTGACTTTTCTGACACGCTTCCCGTCGGAGTCGTAGACAAACCAGGTCTGCTCACCGGCGTGCGCGGCGCCATCTGCATCGCCACCGCCGACGGCCTGCCGCCTGGTCATCTGGAGTTGATCGCGAAGATCCCATCGCATCTCCTGCAGATGGGGCATGCGCAGCATCGCGCCGTGTGCGTTGTATCCATTCCCCGCGACGCTATAGTTCTCTACGGCCCCTGCCACGGTGGAACGAGTCAGGCGATTGCCGGTCTGAGCCGGCTCGATCAGGCTGTGTTCCAAATAGTCGTACTGTCGTGTCCAGCCCGGGTTCGCCGGATTGGTCCCCGCATGCTGCATCGCGGAGAGATTTCCGGCCGGATCGTAGGTGTAACGTTCCAGGTAACGGCCGACGGCCATGCCGTCGTTGGCCGATAACGGAATGCCGATGCGAGGTCTGTCGTTGTAGGAATGCGGCGTGGGAGGATTCGAAATTTGGCCCAGATGCTCACGGCCCACCGCCTCGATGAGCCGGTAAGTGGCGTCGTAAAGATACGAAGCACGGGGCTCAACGCGCCGATTTTGAAAGAAGAGAATCTGTTGCGCGTTGTCGACGAGGTGGGTGACATTCCCGATGGGATCGTAGGTGTAACGAAGATCCTGAACAGCGCAACCTGGCCAGCCCGGTACTGGTGTCCGCGGACAGTCCCCCGGAAAGCGGACGGGATTACGCGTGGTTTGAATGCGAGTGGCGCGAAAGGTGAGCGGATCATAATCGTAGCTGGTCTTCGCCGAGTTCCCGTACTCTACAAGCAGCCGCTGCCCCTTCGCGTTGTAGTCGATATTCGTTATGAATGGGGTCCAGGCGCCCTGCAAACGAACGTCGACCTGATTGAGCAGATTGGCCTCGTTGTAGGCGTGGCGAATAATGCTGTTGTCCGGCGTAGTCAACTCCACGGCACGATTCAAGGCGTCGAAAGCGGTCCGGGAAACAAACGGCGCACCCGAAAGCGGAACCGCGCCGGACCAGTCCAGTGTTGCGTTGTATACCTGGGCAAACTCGCGCTGCGAGCGGAGTGCGTTTCCCTTGAAGTCATATTCATCGGTGGTGAGCACGCCGCTCTGTTCCATCACAGCCACAGGTTTGGTCCGGAGATTTGAGTCCTCTGGGTTGGGAAGTGTCTCGCCGTACACCGTTCGAGAGACGGTTTGGGGCAACCCTGCGCCGATCTGCACGATCGTGGCGATGGCGCGCCGCGACGTGTCATAGGACGTTTCCACGCGCCGGTTCAAGCTGTCCCAGGCGTAGAGCGGGTTAGCCGAACAATCGTTCAACATCCAACGCTGGCCCGCGTCCATGCTTAAGGAATGGATGCGGACGCCCGTCATTTCCACCTCGTACCGCATGACGCTGCGGCCCAGCGCGTCGATGACATCCAGGCGGCTGCCTTTGATATCCAGATTGACCCGCGTCCGATAGAACTCTTCAACTGGTGGGGCGGCGGGCGGTTGATGCGTGTACTTGAACTTGTTGTGGACGATGGTAGCGAAAGTCCGGCCCAGCGGGTCTACGTAGGCGCGGGCCGGCGTGGCCGCATGGATAGACGTCTGCTGCGCCGTGGTTTGCTCGTCAGGCCCCATGGCCCCGCCGATTCGCTGTCCGTACCAGGTGGGCAGATAGTCCGCCGCCGGCAGACGTGCAAACCACTGGCCCACGTCGGGGTCCGCGGAGGGATCCGGAATTGAGACAGTGTCGTTGACGTCCCAACTGTCGCTGCGCCAAGCGTTGAACACCACCTTTTCCCAGGTGCGATTGGCATGCAGCGTGGCGATTACTCGCGTCACCGGGTCGTACATCAGCACCGGGCTAACACCCACGCGCACATCAAATTCGAAGCGGTGTGTGCCGGTGAAAAACGGTTCGTACTGCCGGACCGGCTTCGCTTTGTTGTTGAAGACCGCCCAGCCCGTGCCGATCCACCGGGGCGCCACGGCGCCCGCTGTCATCACCGGTTGTCCGCCGGCCCCCAGGATGACATCGCCGTTGAGATCGCGGACAGGAATTGGGCCGTCTTCGGCTCGCACCTTATGTTGGATCTCGCGGCCGAACCCGTCGGAGTAGGCAAAGCTGTAGTGAAAGCGGAGTCCTGTAGCAGGGACCTGATCGCTATCGTGCGTCTCCCGCGCCACCGTGTATACCACGGGTGCCGACGGCTTTGGCAGCGCTTTGGTTCGCTGATACGCGAATAGATCGTACACAAGCCGCGTGCTCGCGCGGTGCAGAATTGCCTGTGGATTCGCGGTTGGATTCGCAAGCTGGTCTTGCACTACGGCATCGGTGAGGTTGGGCTCGAAGGCGGGTGTGATCAAGTCGCCTTGCGCGGCGGCGGGCAGCGGTTTGCCCATTACCGCAGTCCCCACAACCATGTTGAGGGAGTCAAAAACAACCGCCGAGCGGTTCCGGTTCGGATCCATCACCAACTCCGGCTGCAGCGCGCGGTAGTTGATGGACCGGCTGACGATCACACCGGCGGCGTTCCGCTCTCCGGCGGTGATTCGGTTTCCGGCCGCGTCCTGCGTGTCCAGCACCAGCAGATGATAGGAATCGTAGGTAACGAAGTTCTCGGTGGATAGCAGCGGGGTATGGAACGGGTCGCGGAATCTGTGCGGAAGAAAGAAATGCGCATGGGCAAACGCAAGCTCTTGCGCGGGCGTGTGAGCGGGATCCGGCGAGAAGAAGGTGCGGCCGGAGGGCATCCACCAATTGAGGTCCCCTTCGGTGTGCACGTAGCGGCCCTCATCGGCGAGCATGGCGTTTGTTACTTTGCTGGCATAAACATTGGTCACAAGGCCGGGAGTGAGAGCGAGCCTATACGTATCGAACGGCAAAGCCATGGACTCGATCTGCCCCAGCGGGAGGGCCCCGGTCAAATCGTTGCGCCGGTAGTAGGTCCGCCGGTGCTCAATGAGGCGTTTCTGCTGGATCGCTCCCGATGGTGTTTGCTCGAAGTCGAGCGGAGCCGCACCCGTGCCGGCCGCTAGAATCTCGCTGAAACGGAAGCGCGAAGCGCCCGCTGCCAGTTGAAGCCCCGTAAGTTCGTAAGTGCGCGTCTCATGAATCGCCGGCGTCCGATAGTCGTCGGGTTGGTCCAGCAGATTGGTGACGTCGTTTTCGGTATACGTGATTAGGAGTTGGCTCTGTTTGGCCTGATCAGCCGGTGTGAGATCGGGATCGGGGTGACGCCGGGGATAGGCAACGGACGCTTGTCTCCGTACATTGCCAAAACGATCCGTTTCGAGCGTCAGGGCATGCGCGACTCGTGGATCGGATGGATCGCGCTCGTACTGAAAGCTCAAAGATTCCCGGGCATGGGTGAAGAACACAGCATGCCGGTTGATGCCGCGGTTCTGGATTGGAAGGATCGTGAAATTCTGCTCGGTGACGGTGTAGGGATGGCGCTCTCTGGCTGTGCCGTCGAGAGAGTACACTTCCCGGCGCAGGACGGAGCCCTTCAATGCCCGGCAAGCTTCGCGCTCGTCGGCGACAGTAAGGCCGTCCGGAAGGACGGTGTCGTCCAGGAGCAGCGCTCGAGCCTGAACGCCGGATAGTCCTGGCTCGCGATAATACTCTCCCGTGTCCGAGGGACGGAGAAGTCCCGCGAAGAAATCGGAGACATGATTGCGTCCTACGTGGACGCCGGTGTGAAACCATGTTTTGGTAAGGACAGGCGGAATGGAGGACGCGGCATCGATGTTTGAGGCGTCCGGCATCGCGCCATCGGCCGTGAGCACGCCGAACTCCTCGGTGTCCCACTGCTCCACCAAACCAAAGCCCCGAAATTCACGGTCATCGCCGTCGAAGTATCCATGGTGATAGGCGTTTCGCTGCACGAAGAGATTGCGGCTGATCCAATCGTAAGTTTCAATGCGTTCCACCACATGCACGGGGAACGGAAGCTTGGTGATCCAGGGCCGGCCGGCGGCCTTATCGGCGAGGTAGAACTGTGTGGACGAGACGTAGCGAATTCGGGTTTCCGCCCCAAGATTGTTAGCCGCCTTGATCAAAAGATGGGGCTTGATGCCGCCCATCAAATCGATATAGCGGATCGGACTGCGGGCATCGGCCGGTAGCGGCGAACACCAAACGAGGCACGCAGTCCCGTTGCCGAGCAGGTCAGCGGTGGAGACATCCGACACCGTCTGCAACCGGGGAAACTGGGGCAGCGGCCGCGGTCCGCTGAGACGATTCCCGCTCTGGTTAAAGTAGATGCGGGCGTCGTCGCGGCCCAGGTAGATGATATCCGTCGTACCCGACCCATCGATGTCCGCCAGTCGTATGCGGCTGTGGCTGAATTGATCCACGTGGTCGAATTCGCTGACGTTATCCATCGCGACTTTCGCGCCGAAATGTCCATAGCCCAAATTAGGCCAGTAAGAAACTTCCCCGTTGCGGATGCGGACCAGATCGGTGAGTCCGTCGCCCGACATATCGGCCAGATAGATGGACTGTTCTCCGTCGGCCAGCACCAGCCGCGGGCCCTTTTCCTCATCCAGCGACATGAGCACCCGCGCCGAGGGACCGAATCCTTCTTGGGCGAGCGATGGGTACCACGTAAAGACCTGATGCTCGGTGATAAGAACATCTGCGTGCCCGTCCCCGTCCAGATCCACAAAGCGTAGGTTGGGATCGTCCCAACTAAGCTGGGGCAAGGTTCGGAAAGGTTTGAATGCGAGCCAGCCTCCCTGTTCACCACGCTCGTAAAAGCCCGGCATCGGTCCGCTGAACGAAACCAGATCTAAGTTACCGTCACCGCCAAGGTCCAGCAACTGCTGCTTACCCTCGTTCAGGCCGCTAAGCGATGGCTGGAGCGAGAGAGTCGCGGCCGGCCCAAATCTTCCGCCGCCGAGGTTGGACTTGTAGATCCACGCCTTCGCCTGTTGTGAGAGGATCCCTGAAACCCCTTCTCCATCCAGGTCGACCCATTGATATCCGCCGCCTTCAGTACCCACTGGAAGGTTCTTCAGGCTTTCCGCGTCGATGCGTTGGATATCGTCCCGAATCGCTGGCCGGCTGTACTCAAACTCCACCGGCGGGACCGATTTTTTTAAGTACGTAACGAAAGTGACGCCGTCACGCACTTTTACGGGGTCAGCAGTCCGCTCGAACCCGTGCTGCGCGGCGCTGCGAAGAAACGACGCAAACCTCGTGCTGCCGGAATGTCCAAACTCGGTGTCGATGTTGGTGTTGGGGAGGGAATAGTCCAGGTCTTCGTAATCGAAGCTCGTCTCCCTCACAAGATACGGTTCCGCACCGAGTTCATCAAATCGGTGGAACATCAACACGCGATGGCAGCGCCGGTAGGTACGAACTTCGAATCCGGACCGGTATTGAGAGAACGGATCTAGGCGCAGAGCCCATGTAGAGGAAGGCTGGTTGGAGGCCTGGACCAGCCTGTGTTGGTCATCCCCTGGAATCAGTGGATTCAGCGGAAGATCGGCGACATGTCCTTCCGAGTAATCCAGTACGACTTCAAACAGCCAGTCCACGCGCAGAGTCAGGTCTTCTCCTGCAACGCGCGGAATTCGGTTCCCGTACAGAACCCGCTTTAGATAGCGATTAGCCTTGCAAACACGATTTCTCTCGTTCACGCTCGCGGGATCAATGTTGGCGGCGTCCTCTGCCACGTAGCGATAAACGATGGCGTTTCCCGTGGCGTCATAGCTTTCACAGAGGAGCCAGGTGAAGACGCGTAGCGGGTCGTGCGGGTCGGCGATTCGGCTCTCGTGCGTTCTCCCATAAATGGAGGTCAAGTTCTCCATGGAGATGGAGCGCCAGTGCGTTTCCCCCGTCGCGCGATTGACCCACCGCTCGATGCGCGAGAACACGTTCTCAACTCTGGGCAGATAGCGATGGATCGCAAAACCCGGATGGGAACCGGTGTCTACGAACCGGGTCCCGTCCGGTTGGAGCAACGGAACCAGATCTTCGAAACCAGAGTAAACATACTCATCAGACTCGGCGGCGTCCTGATAACGACAGAGTCCCTTGTCTGTCTTCCTCGTGATCTGTGTGGTGGAAAGCCGCCAACCGAAGCCGAACGGTCCGTTACCGGAGCCGGAATCGTAGGAGAGGGACAGTTGGGGGCCGAAACCCGCGCGGCCTGGAGACACACCAATCGGGACCGACATGGATCCAGTTCCCGTAACCGGATTCGCCCCGAACTTTTCACCGATACCTCGAATTGCACCTCCGCCTTTCGGAATCGTGACAGCTGGGCGCCCGGATTGACCTGCCAAGTGGCCCGCGAGAGCGTTGTTCGGCTTTTCCATACTTCAGTCGGACTCCAAAGTGGGGACTAGGAATTGCAAGGACAGCTTGATCCAAGAACGTTTCGATCTCCTGCCCGAGGAATTATGCTCCTGGAGTGACCCTCAGGATCCGAACGTTTCCGATTTTGTTTGGCCCTCCGAAACGATCTGATTCACGATTGACGCGGCCGGTACTCCTGTGGCGGCTAGGCTACGAGATGCTGTCCGGAAGAAGGATCGGCTTCAGGTTTGAGCAGATTCAACTCGAACAGTTCAATCAGGTCGGTTTCGCTTAGCACGGTCGCGGTGCCTCTTCCAGGTGAGGCTGGCCTCGGAGGCAGCCACCACGTTCGGGTGCATAGGAATTTTCGAGCGGCTATTCAGGGATTCTTACACCGACGGCGACAACCCAAGTCGAAGTTGAACGGTCTGACCGAAGGTCCGAGCTCTTCACGATCAGAGGCGGCACGGTCAAACACCAGGCGTTGCTCGGGAGAGCAAATCGTTGCTTCCACAAAGGACCACCGAGAGTGAATCGTTTTCACCGTCTTGCCGACTGCGGCCGCGTGTACCGTTGCCTGCTTTTCGGTGAGGATCGAATCGTGCATGATCCATAGCGCCTTCGACAGAAGGCGCCAAGGACAAGAGGACGGCTTCCGATTCGCAGTCAGAATGCCTTGAGTGCCAACGTCATAATCTGGCATTCGCGTGCTGAAACGGCTTTTTTTCAATAGGATAGCCCCAAACGATTACTGCGATTACTGCTAACGCAGTAATCGCAGTAAAGAAATTCCGGCCAAAAATCGCCGCAACCTATTGAAAACATTGGAGCGGGAGACCGGGTTCGAACCGGCGACGTTCAGCTTGGGAAATCGACTGTGGATTGAAAATACAAGACATAGGCGTCTACGGTGTCAATGAATGGCGATAGAAAACACCCTGTTTTCGATAGCCTGCTTCGAAGGCTCTGTTAATGGAGCAGTTTTGGAGCAGGAGCAACTCGCAGAGGCGCTGCTCGTCTGACTGCCACCGAATCGAGCTGGACGTCAGGCTCCTTATTCTGAACCAGCAGAAGAAGGACAGCGTAACTCAAGAAACCTTTCCCGAACTCCGAGCCGCAGCCGAGGCCTTGGAAAAACTAATCAACCTGACCGTAACGCAGATCGCCCAGGTGAGGCAGAGCTTCAAGAGGAAACGCACCTTCCTCGGTTCTCGGCGAGAGGCGTTTCCGGCTTTCACCCTGCGTGAAGCGCCGGAGAAGTTGCTGGCAGTCCGTGAAAGGGGCATCCCCTTTAGGTTAGCCCGCCCGGCGTCCGTATAGCGCTTCCTCTGCCAAGGAAATGAGCTCCTCCTCAGTGTTTGGAGCCTCGCCCTCATTCAGATTGAAGCGCTTTGTCAGGAGCAGAATCGCAACTCTCATGACTGTGTTCGGGGTTATCCGCTCCTCTTTCGAAGTCTTCGCTCGCTGAAGTTCTCTGGCGATGCGTTCGACCTCGTCACGCATCTCGGGGCTGATTTGGAGCGTTACGCGCTCGGTGAAGATGTCAGCTTTCCGAGCACCCATCCCCTCTTGCCTTTTATCGAGCCCCCTCCCCTTCTCGGCTGGCTTTGAATCCGGTGTCGCTGCCTTCGGGAGGACCTTCGTCTCTAGACTTGGGGGCCGAGCACTACCGGCCTTCGATACACGCTTCTCCGAAGCGACAGGGAGGACTTCAATGGTCTTAACTGGTTCGGGAGACGGCGTCTCCACTCGGGAGTCCCGAAAAGGGTTATCCCGCCGCACACGCGGCTGGGAGAGGCCACCGAAGTTCCCGATGCCTTTGAGCCCCTTTGACAGCTCCTCTTCCGTGACTTGCCCCTTAGCCATTGGCGACACGTGCTAGCGGTTGTTCTCGTTGCGCCAGGCGATCAAGAAACTCGGACGCGAGGGCACTGAAATCCTCAGTTCCCCTGCCCGTCTTTGAACGCTCGTATTCAAAAATCGTCTGTCGAACACTCGGCGCGCTCTTTGCCTTCGTGTTTACGCGGACCTTGGTCTGGAACAGCGAATCCCCAAGCTCTTTCCGCAATGTGTTTTCAACTGTCCGGCAGATGCGCTCATTGCGGGAATACATCGTGAGGACGATTCCGAGTGACTGAAGGCGTGGCGCAAGTTTTGACATCCGCCCGATGGAACCGCCGAGCAGCGACAGTCCAAGCATCGGCAGGTATTCCGCGCTGCAAGGAACCAGGAAGTAATCGCTGGCTACCAGCGAGTTCATCACGACGAGCGAGATTGACGGCGAATTGTCCATCAGGACGATGTCGTATTGCGAAAGGCGCTTTGTGCTCTTCAAACATCCCGTGAGCATCGATTCGCGCCCTACAGCGCTCACAAGCGTTAGGTCAGCGCCCATGAAGTCTTCTGTGCACGGAATGATGTCGAGGCCCGCTGTGGTGGTCTCCATGATCAGGTGATCAAGGCCCTGCTCATCGCAGATGCAGTCGTAGAGCGTGGGTACGCCGTAAGCGTCCGGTCTCGGCCGTCTAGCGATTCAGCCCCGATTTCTGCAAGCTAAGAGGACGATCGCGCACCCGCGCCACGCCCTCATGTCCAACTCCCCACGCCGCCCCCGCACCTA